>NZ_JBIDDQ010000002.1:0-1237825 GCF_043195415.1 Streptomyces sp. Y7 | reverse complement strand
TGGCCTTGACCAGGGTGGGGCGGCTGGTGCTGTCTTCCAGTGAGGTGAGGTGGACGGTGCCGCCGTTGGTGAGCGGCGTCCACAGGGCCGTGATGGTGAGGTCGAAGGCGAGCGGTGAGTGCAGCACTGTCGAGCCTGCTGTGGCCGGGTAGGCGGTGCGGGCGCGGTGGAGGTAGGTGGCCAGGGCGTGATGGTCGATGACGACGCCCTTGGGTCGGCCCGTCGAGCCGGACGTGTAGATCATGTACGCGGCGTGCCGGGAAGACCATGGCACCCGCCGCTCACTGTCGGCGATGTCGGTGGTGGTGAAGCCGGCGTACTCGCTTTCGGGTATCGCCTCCCGCAGGGTGAGGACGGGTGTCGCGTCGTCGAGCATGTAACTGACGCGCTCGACCGGGTAGTCGGGGTCGATCGGCAGATACGCCGCCCCTGCCTTGACCACCGCCAGCAGAGAAACGACGGCGTCGACCGACTTGGGCAGGGCGACCGCGACGAACTGCTCAGCCCCCACACCCTGCGCGATCAGGTGCCGGGCCAACTGATTCGCCTGCGCGTCGAGTTCGCCGTAGGTGAGCGACTGGCCGTCGCAGACCAGGGCGACCGCGTCCGGCGTCCGAGCCGCCTGCCGGGCGACCAGCTCGTGCAGCGGAACGTCGGGCAGCTCCGTGCTGCGTCCGTTCCACTCCACCAACACCCGCTCACGTTCCTCGCGTCCGATGATCTCGACATCGCCGATGCGCAGGTCGGGTGAGGCGGTCATGGCGTCCAGCACACGGACGAACCGCTCCGCGATGCGCTCCGCCGAGGTGCGCTCGAACAACTGGGTGCTGAAGTCCAGCGCGCCGTCGACGCCCTTGGGCCGACGGTCGTCGTCGAACGACTCGGCGAAGGCGAAGGACAGATCGAACTTCGACGCGGTACGCCGCACGTTCTGCGGCGACACCCGCAGGCCGGGAAGCTCGGCGACCTCGTGCAGCGCGCCCTCGTGGTCGGTGTTGTTGAACGTCAGCAGCACCTGGAACAGCGGGTGATGGGACAGCGTGCGCGCCGGGTTCAGGACCTCGACGAGGCGTTCGAAGGGGAGGTCCTGGTGCGTGTAGGCGGTGAGGTCGGTGGTGCGGACCCGGTCGAGCAGCTCACGGAAGGTCGGGTTACCGCTGGTGTCGGTGCGCAGGACCAGGGTGTTGATGAAGAACCCGATGAGGCGGTCGGTGGCGTCGTCGGTGCGTCCGGCGATGGGAGTGCCGAGGGGGATGTCGTGTCCGGCACCGAGCCGGGTGAGGAGGGCCGAGAGCGCCGTCTGCACCACCATGAACGCGCTGGTGTGAGAAGCCCGCGCCAGCGCGGTGAGCCGTCCGTGCAACTCGGCCGGGATCTCGAAGGTGACCCGGTCGCCGCTGTAGTCGGCGATGGCGGGGCGGGGTCGGTCGGTGGGCAGGTCGAGCTGTTCGGGGAGTCCGGCGAGTGTCTGCTTCCAGTGGGCGAGTTGACGGCCGGCGGTGCTGTCGGGGTCGGTGTCGTCGCCGAGGAGGTCCTGCTGCCACAGCGCGTAGTCCGCGTACTGCACCGCGAGCGGCTCCCAGTCCGGCGCCCCACCCGAGAGGCGTGCGGTGTAGGCGGCGGTGAGGTCCTGGGCGAGCGGGCCCCGCGACCAGGCGTCGCAGGCGATGTGGTGCACCAGGAGCACGAGGACGTGCTCCTCCTGCGAGACCCTCAACAACCATGTGGCGACCGGCAGTTCGGCTTCGATGTCGAAGCAGTGACCGGCCACCTCGGACAGTCGCTCAGCGACGTGTTCCTCGGCGACGTCGACGACCGTGAACGGCGCTTCGGCGACGTCCGCCGACAGCACGATCTGGTGCGCGCCGTGCTCGTCCTCGGCGAAGACCGTGCGCAGGCTCTCGTGCCGGGCCACGACGTCCCCGACGGCTGCCCTCATCGCCGTGGCGTCGAGGATCCCGCTGAGCCGGATGGCCGTGACCGTGTTGTACGTCGGGCTCGGTCCTTCCAACTGGTGCAGGAACAGCAGGCGTTGCTGGGCGTACGACAACGGGATGCGCTCTGGCCGGGTCGCCGGGGCCAGTTGCGGCCGGGCGCCCTCCGCGCCGTTCATCGCGGTGGCCAGCACGGCGATCGTGGGCGTTTCGAAGAGTTGCCGGATGCTGAGTTCGGTGCCGAGCACGGCGCGGATGCGGCTCACGAGTCGGGTGGCGAGGAGGGAGTGTCCGCCGAGGTCGAAGAAGTTGTCGTCGATGGTGACGCGTTCTACGCCGAGGACGTCGGCGTAGAGCGTGCAGAGGATTTCTTCGCGGGGGGTGCGGGGGGCTCGGCCTGCTGCCGCTGCCGTGTAGGTGGGGGCGGGGAGTGCCTTGCGGTCGAGTTTGCCGTTGGGCGTCAGTGGCAGGGTGTCGAGGGTGATGAGGGCCGAGGGGATCATGTAGTCGGGCAGGCGCTGGGCGAGGTCTGACCGGGCGGCGGCTTCGTTCCACTGGTCGGCGTCGGTGACGACGTAGGCGACGAGGCGTTGGTCGCCGGGGGTGTCCTCACGCAGTAGTACGGCGGCTTGTGCGACGCCTGGGCGGGCGGCGATCGCGGACTCGATCTCTCCTGTCTCGATTCGATGGCCGCGGAGTTTGACCTGGTGGTCGGCGCGGCCGACGAAGACGAGGTCGCCGGCGTCGTTCCAGCGGGCGAGGTCGCCGGTGCGGTAGATGCGGCTGCCAGGTGTGCCGAAGGGGTTGGCGGTGAAGCGTTCGGAGGTGAGGGCGGGGCGGTGGTGGTAGCCGCGGGCGAGTTGGTGGCCGGCGAGGTAGAGCTCGCCGGTGACGCCGGGGGGTACGGGGCGCAGCGCGGAGTCGAGGACGTAGACGGCTGTGTTGGCGAAGGGCCGCCCGATCGGGACCGGTCCGGTCGCGTTGCTGTCGAGCGGGTATTCGGTGATGTTGACGGTGGATTCGGTGGGTCCGTAGGCGTTGATGACCTGGACGTCGGGGTGCTGTGCGCGCCAGGTGGTCAGCTGGTCGGCGTTTAGGGCTTCGCCGCCGAGGATCAGTGTCTGTGAGGGTGAGGCGGTCTCGGGCAGGCTGCTGAGGATGGGCAGGTGGCTGGGGGTGGCTTTGACCAGGGTGGGGCGGCTGGTGCTGTTTTCCAGCGATGCGAGGTGGACGGTGCCGCCGTTGGTGAGCGGCGTCCACAGGGCGGTGATGGTGAGGTCGAAGGCGAGCGGTGAGTGCAGCACCGTCGAGCCCGCCGTCGCCGGGTAGGCGGTGCGGGCGCGGTGGAGGTAGGTGGCCAGGGCGTGATGGTCGATGACGACGCCCTTGGGCCGGCCCGTCGAACCGGACGTGTAGATCATGTACGCGGCGTGCCGGGAAGACCACGGCACACGCCGCTCACCGTCGGTTATCTCGGTCGTCGGGTAGTCAGCCCACTCGGAGTACCGGATCGGCGCCGTGAGCGCGATCACCGGTGCCGCGTCGTCGAGCATGTAACTGACGCGCTCGGTGGGGTAGTCGGGGTCGATCGGCAGATACGCCGCCCCTGCCTTGACCACCGCCAGCAGAGAAACGACGGCGTCGACCGACTTGGGCAGCGCGACCGCGACGAACTGCTCAGCCCCCACACCCTGCGCGATCAGGTGCCGGGCCAACTGGTTCCCACGGGCGTTGAGTTCGCCGTAGGTCAGCGACTGCCCGTCGCAGACCAGGGCCACCGCGTCCGGCGTCCGAGCCGCCTGCCGGGCGACCAGCTCGTGCAGCGGAACGTCGGGCAGCTCCGTGCTGCGTCCGTTCCACTCCACCAACACCCGCTCCCGCACGTCCGGTTCGAGCGTGTCCAGCCTGCCGACCGGCGAGTCACCTCCCTCGACCAGCGTCTGGAGCACCCGCAGCATCCGGTCGGCCAACGATCGCGCCAGACCCTCCGGGCACACGTCGGCCCGGTGGTCGAGCCGCAGGCTCAGCGCCGAGTCCCTGGTGTGGGCTACGAGGTTGGCGACGAAGTCCGTGTGCTCGACGGCATGGAACCCGGCGACACGCAGACCGTTCAGGTCGGGGCTCGTCGCCTCGGCGCTGACGGGATAGTTCTGGAACACCATGGCGGTGTCGAAGAGTTGTGGGTGTCCGGTCCAGGTCTGGATGTCGGTGAGGCCGGGCCACTGGTGGTCCAGGAGTGTGGTCTGTTCGTTCTGGAGGCGGCGGAAGAGGGTGCTGACGGTCTCGGTGTGGTCGAGGCGGGTGCGGACGGGGAGGGTGTTGATGAAGAGGCCGACCATGTGCTCGACGCCGGTGAGCTCGGGTGGGCGGCCGGAGACGGTGGCGCCGAAGACGACGTCGTCGCGTCCGGTGGCCTGGGCCAGGGCGAGGGCCCACGCGCCCTGCACGACGGTGTTCATGGTCACGCCGTGCGACCGCGCCCAGGACACCAGCGACTCGGTGGCGGTCGCGTCCAGGCCGAACGTCACGCTGAGCGGGGCCGTGTCGGCGGAGCCCGCGCCGGGCGCGAGCAGGCAGCCCTCGTCGAGACCGGCCAGGGAGTGCTGCCAGGCGTCCCGGGCGGCGTCCCGGTCACGGGTGCCCAGCCAGGCCAGGTAGTCGCTGTAGGGACGCACCCGCGGCAGTGAGGAGGGGTCGCCGGCGGTGGCGTACAGCTTGGTCAGCTCCTGCCACAGCAGCGGCAACGACCAGCCATCGAGCAGGATGTGATGGTTCGTCATGACCAGACGGGCGTGAGCGGCGGTCAGCCTGACCGCGGTGAAGCGCAGCAGCGGAGGGCGCGTGAGGTCGAAGCGCCGTTCCCGGTCCTCGGTGGCGAGCCGGTCTGCCTCGGCTGCGCGCTTGTCGGCGGGCAGCCCGCTCAGGTCGGCCTCGCGCCAGTCGGGTTCCACGTCGCCGGGAACACACTGCACCCACTCGCCCGAGGGGGTCTGCCGGAAGCCGGCCCGCAGGTTGGGGTGGCGCAGGAGCAGCGCGTGCACGGCCGAACGCATACGGGCCGCGTCGAAGGCACCTTCGAGATCGAACGAGATCTGGCCGACGTAGACGTCGCGGGCGTCCTGGTCGTAGAGGTTGAGAAAGAGGAAGCCCTCCTGGAGCGGAGCCAGCGGGAGGACGTCCCGGAGGTCGGGGACGGCGCGCTCCAGGAAGTCGACGTCGTCCTGGTGGAGGCCGGGGTGGGCGAGGTCGGACGGGGTCAGCCCGGCCGCACCCGGCCCGGCGGCCTCCGCGACGAGATCGCGCAGGGCCTGGAACCAGGCGTCGGCCAGGTGCCGGGCGTCCTGCTCGCTCAGCGCCGAGGGCGCGTACGTCCAGGTCGCCCGCAGCCGGGTGCCCGAACCGGTGTCCAGGGCCACGGCGTTGAGGTCCATGCTGTGGGCCAGCGGCATGTCGCCGTCGATGCCGGCGACGTCACCCCCGGCGATCCTGAACGAGCCGGCGCTCTCGTCGTCCTGGCCGAGCCTGCCGAGGTAGTTGAAGCCGAACTGCGGCTCGGGCAGCGCGGCCAGCACCGGCCCGGTGCGCGGGTTGAGATGGCGCAGCAGGCCGTAGCCGAGGCCGTCGGCGGGAACGGTGCGCAGTTGCTCCTTGACGGCCTTCAGCGCGCGGATCATGGGCGTGTTCGTGCCGTCGGTGCGGCGCGCGGCCAGCCGTACGGGGTACAGGGCGGTGAACCAGCCCGCGGTGCGGCTCAGATCGCTGCCCGGCAGGGCGTCCTCGTGGCGTCCGTGGCTCTCCAGATCGACCACGACGGGGGCGTCGGGGTCGGCACCGCGACCGCGTCGCCACTCGGCGACGGCCACCGCGAAAGCGGTCAGCAGCACGTCGTTGACCGTGGCACGGCAGACACCGGGTACGCGCGTGAGGAGTTCACGGGTGGTGTCCGCGTCGAGCTCGGTCGTGACCTCCTCGGCCGTGGCGTGCAGGTCGCGGGTACGGTCCAGGCGCGGCGCGGTGGTGCCTCCGGTGAGGACCGTGCGCCAGTGGTCCAGTTCGGCCTCGGTCGAGGGGTGTTCGGCGAGCTCCGCCAGCGTGCGCGCCCAACTCCGCCACGGGGTGCCGGTCGGGGCGAGTGTCCGGCCTTCGTAGGCCGCGACCAGATCGGGAACGAGGATGCGCCAGGTGACGCCGTCGACGACCAGATGGTTGGCGACCAGGACGAGCCGTCCCTCGCGGCCGGCGCCGCGGTCGAGCCAGACGGCCTGGAGCATACGGCCGTCGGCCGGGGCGAGCCGGGCCCGGGCGGCCCGGGCGTGCTCCGTGACGGCCGTGGCGAGCGCCTGCTCGTCCAGGCCGGAGGCGTCGGCACGGACCAGGCAGTCGCCGCCGTCGACCGAGCCGGGCTCGGGGACGGTGACCGTCCAGTCCTCGGTGACCCGCAGACGCAGTGCGTCGTGATGGTCGAGGAGGGTGCCGAGAGCGGCCCGCAGCGCGTCCGGGTCCAGGCCGGCCGGTGTCGTGAGGACGATCGACTGGTTGAACGGGGCGGCGGCGGAGCCGAGTTCGGCGAACCAGCGCATCATCGGGGTCGTGGGGGCCGTGCCCCAGGGGGTGCCGGAGCCGGCCGCCGGGCGGTCGCCGTCCGCGGCTGCCTCGGTGGCGGACTCGGCGAGCAGGGCCGGGGTCTGGTGCTCGAAGACGTCCCGGACCGACAGGGAGAGTCCGGCTGCCCGGGCCCGGCCGATCAGCTGGATGGACAGGATGCTGTCGCCGCCCAGGTCGAAGAAGCCGTCGTCCGCGCCCACGGACGCGACGCCGAGGGTCCGGGCGAACAGGTCGCACAGCAGCCGCTCGCGCGCGGTGGCCGGCCGGCGGCCCGAGCGCTGCGTGGAGTAGTCCGGCGCGGGCAGCGCCTTGCGGTCCAGTTTGCCGTTGATGGTCAGCGGCAGTGCGTCCATGGCGACGAAAGCCGTCGGGATCATGTGGTCGGGCAGCGTCTCGCGCAGTTCGGCGCGCAGCCGGGCGGGATCCAGGGCCCGGCCCGGCTCCGGGACGACGTAGGCCACGAGCCGTCGGTCGCCGGGGCGGTCCTCGCGGACGACGACGGCGGCACGGGACAGCTCCGCGCGTTCGGTGATGACGGCCTCGACCTCGGTCGGTTCGATGCGCAGGCCACGGATCTTGACCTGGTCGTCGGCCCGGCCGAGGTACTCCAGCTCGCCGTGCGGCAGCCACCGCACCAGGTCGCCGGTGCGGTACAGCCGGGAGCCCGGCGCACCGAACGGGTCGGCGACGAACCGCTCGGCGGTGAGCTCCGGCCGGCGGTGGTAGCCGCGGGCCAGGTGCGGGCCGGCGGTGTAGAGCTCGCCGGGCACACCGGGGGCCACCGGGCGCAGCGCCCCGTCCAGTACGTAGACGGCCGTGTGCGCGACGGGAGAGCCGATGGGCGGCGTGACGGGTCCGGACAGCGGACGGCTCATCGTCGAGCAGACCGTGGTCTCGGTGGGGCCGTAGGAGTTGAGCATGGTGCGGCCCGCGGACCAGCGCTCCACGAGTTCGGGCGGGCTGGTCTCGGCGCCCACGACGAGCGTCGTCCCGGCGGGCAGTGACCCCTCGGCCATCAGGCCCAGAACCCCGGGCGTCAGGCTCAGATGGGTCACGGAGTGCCGGACCGCCAGCCCGGCCAGCTCCGGACCCGGCGTGGTCTCCTGCGGGGCGACCACCAGGGTGGCGCCGGTGAGCAGGCCCATCGCCAGCTCCCAGAAGGCGGCGTCGAAACCGGGGGAGAGGTGCTGCAGGATCCTGCTGCCCGGCCCGGCGGCACAGTCGCGGACGAAGATGTCCAGCAGGCCAGGAAGACCGGTGTGGGTGACGACCACGCCCTTGGGGCGGCCCGTCGTGCCCGAGGTGTAGATCATGTACGCCGGGTGCTCGGGCCGCAGCGGGGCGGGGCGCTCGGCGTCGGTGACGTCGTGCGCGGGCGTCCGGTCCAGGGCCTCGGCCGTGCCGGCGCCGTCCAGCAGCAGCCGTGGCACCGCGGTGTCGGGCAGGCCGCAGGCGCCGTCGGTGGAGGTCACCACCACGACCGGTGCGGCGTCGCGGAGGACGTGGGCGACCCGTTCGGCGGGGTAGGCGGGGTCCACCGGCAGATAGGCGGCGCCCGCCTTGAACGCGGCGAGGGCGGCGACCACCAGGTCGGCGCTGCGGGGCAGAGCCGTGGCGACGAACCTCTCCGGACCGGCGCCCAGCCGGAGCAGACGCCGCGCCAACCGGTTGGCGCGGGCGTTGAGTTCCCCGTAGGACAGCACCTGCCCGGCGAACTCGACGGCCGGCCGCTCGGGTGCCTCGGCGGCGTGCCGCTCCACGTGGGCGGCGAAGGTGAGGGCTTCGGCGGGGCGGGCGGTGTCGTTCCACTCGGTCAGCACCCGGTGGCGCTCCGCCTCGCTGAGGACCTCGACGTCCCCGACGAGCCCGTCCGGGTCGGCGACGAGTCCCGTCAGCAGACGGATGAACCGGTCGGCCAGCGCCCGCACGGTCTCCTCGTCGAACAGGTCGGCGCTGTACTCGACGGCGCCCGCGCACCCCGCCGGCGTGCCGTCGGCGTCGCGCCGTTCGACGAGCTCCACCGCCAGGTCGAGCTTGGCGACGCCGGTCTCCACCGTCAGCGGGGTCGCCCCGAGACCGGTCGCGGACAGCGCGCCCAGGGCGTCCTGCTGGGTCGTGTCCAGGCTCAGCAGCACCTGGAAGAGCGGGTTGTGGGACAGCGACCGGGCCGGTGCGAGCACCTCCACGAGGTGCTCGAAGGGCAGATCCTGGTGGGCGTAGGCGGTGAGGTCGCTCTCCCGCACGCGGTCCAGGAGCTCGCGGAACGTGGGGTTGCCGCCCGTGTCGGTGCGCAGCACCAGGGTGTTGACGAAGAAGCCGACGAGCTGGTCGACGGCGTCGTCGGTGCGGCCCGCCACGGGTGTGCCCAGCGGGATGTCGTCGCCCGCGCCCATCCGGGAGAGCAGCGCTGCCAGGGCCGCCTGCAGGACCATGAACAGGCTGGTCCTCGACTCCCCGGCGAGGGCGACGGCGGCGCGGTGGACGGACGCGGGCACGTCCAGGGGCACGCGGCCGCCGCGGTGCGTGGCGACGGCCGGGCGGGGCCGGTCGGCGGGCAGGTCCAGCCGCTCGGGCAGCCCGGCCAGGGCCTGCCGCCAGTGCGCGAGCTGCCGCCCGGCGAGACTCGTTGCGTCCTGCGCGTCGCCGAGGGAGGCGTGCTGCCACAGCGCGAAGTCGGCGTACTGCGCCGGCAGCGGCGCCCAGGCGGGTGCCGCGCCCCGCGACCGGGCCGTGTAGGCGGCCGCGAGGTCACGCATGAGCGGGCCGAGGGACCAGCCGTCACCCGCGATGTGATGGATCATCAGCAGCAGTACGTGCTCGGTCCCGGCCGTCCGGAACAGCTCGGCGCGCACGGGCAGTTCACGTTCGAGGTCGAAGCAGTGCCGGGCGGCCCGCTCCAGCCGGTCCGTCACCTCCTCCGCCGTGCTGTCGACGACCGGCAGCGGGAAGCGGACGTCCGCCGCGTCCAGCACGATCTGCCGGGCACCCTCGTCGTCCTGCGCGAAGACCGTCCGCAGGCTCTCGTGCCGGGTGACGACGTCGACGAAGGCCGCGCGCAGCGCGTCGGTGTCGAGCGTGCCGGTCAGCCGGAGCGCACCGGTGATGTTGTACGTCGGTGAGGGGCCGTCGAGCTGGTGCAGGAACCACAGCCGCTGCTGGGCGTACGACAGCGGCAGCCGCTCCGGGCGCGGCCCGGCCGTGAGCGGTTCCCGGGCGTGCTCGGCGCCGTCCAGGGCGGCGGACAGACCGGCCACCGTGGGTGTGTCGAACAGCTGCCGCACCGACAGCTCCACGCCGAGCGCGGTGCGGATGCGCGCGGCGAGCCGGGTGGCGAGCAGGGAGTGGCCGCCCAGGTCGAAGAAGCCGTCGTCGATGGTGACGCGCGGCACCGCGAGGATCTCGGCGAACAGGGCGCACAGGATCTCCTCGCGCGGCCCCCGGGGAGCGCGGCCGGCTGCCGCCGCCGTGTAGGAGGGGGCGGGCAGCGCCCGGGTGTCCAGCTTGCCGTTGGGAGTCAGCGGCAGCGTGTCCAGGGCGACGAACGCCGACGGCAGCATGTGCTCCGGCAGTTGTGCGGCGGCGTGGTCGAGCAGCTGCCGGTCGGGCACCCGCGTGTCGGTGACCACGTAGGCGACGAGCCGGTGGTCGCCGGGGGTGTCCTCGCGCAGCCGTACGGCGACGTCCCGGACGCCGGGATGGGCGGCGAGCACGGCCTCGATCTCGCCGAGTTCGATGCGGAACCCGCGGATCTTGACCTGGTGGTCGGCGCGGCCCAGGTAGTCGAGGCCGCCGTCGGCGCGACGCCGGGCCAGGTCGCCCGTGCGGTACATCCGGGCGCCCGACTCGTCGAACAGGGCGGCGTACGGGTCGGCGGGGAAGCGGTCGGCGGTCAGTCCCGGACGGCCCAGATAGCCGCGGGCGAGACCGGCACCGGCGACGTACATCTCGCCGGTGACGCCGGGCGGCGTGGGGCGCAGCGCGGCGTCCAGGACGTACACCCGCAGGTCCGGGATGTTGACGCCGACGGTGCTCGCCGACGCGGCTGCGGCCGTGGCCCGGTCCAGCGGGAAGTGGGAGACATGGACCGTGGTCTCGGTGATGCCGTACATGTTGACCAGCGCCGGGGCGTCGTCGGCGTGCCGTTCGTACCAGTCCGCGAGGCGCGACAGGTCCAGCGCCTCACCGCCGAACACCACGTAGCGCAGGGCGAGTTCATGCGTCCGCTCACGATCGGCGGCGGCCAGCTGGTGGAACGCGGACGGGGTCTGGTTGAGCACGGTGACCCGCTCCCGCTCCAGCAGCGAGAGGAAGGCGGCCGGGTCGCGGCTCACGCCGTGCGGCACGACGACCAGCCTGCCGCCGTGCAGCAGCGCGCCCCACAGCTCCCAGACGGAGAAGTCGAACGCGTACGAGTGGAAGAGGGTCCACACGTCCCGCTCGTCGAAGCCGAACCAGTGGTCGGTGGCAGAGAACAACCGCACGACGTTGCGGTGCGGCACGGCCACGCCCTTGGGGCGGCCGGTGGAGCCCGAGGTGTAGATGACGTATGCGGTGTCCTGCTCGTCGAGCGGCCGGATCCGTTCCTCGCGCGAGAGGTCGTCCGGGGCGTACCCGTCCGCTTCGCCGGTGCCCATGACGACGGTCGGCACGTCGTGGGCGGGGAGCCCGGCCGACGCCTCCTCGGTGGTCAGCAGCATCGCGGGAGCCGCGTCGGACAGCGTGTGCGCCAGCCGGTCCGCCGGGTAGCCGGGGTCGAGCGGCACATACGCGGCACCGGCCTTGACGACCGCCAGCAGCGCGACGACCAGCTCCGGCGAACGGGGCAGGGCGAGCGCGACGAGGTGGTCGGGGCCCACTCCGCGGTCGACGAGCAGCCGGGCGAGCCGGTTGGCGCGCGCGTTGAGCCGGCCGTACGTCTCGGTGGCGGTCCCGAAGGTGAGCGCCGGGCGGTGCGGGTGCAGGGCGGCCTGCCGCTCGAAGAGCTCCGGCAGCGTCGCCCCCCGAGCCGGCACCTCGGCGGAGGACGCGTTGGCGTCCACCAGCAGGGCCCGCTGCTCGCCCGGCACCAGCACGTCCAGCTCGGCCAGCCGCGCGCCGGGGTCCGCGACGGCCTGCGCGAGCAGCCGCAGCAGCCGTTCGGCCAGGGTGCGCACGGTCGCCTCGTCGAAGAGCGCCGTGCTGAACTCGACGGCGAGATCGATCCCCGCGGCGGCGCCGTCGGTGTCCCGGCGTTCGTCGAACGCGAAGGCCAGGTCGAACTTGGACAGTCCGGTGTGCACGGGCACCAGTTCGGTGCGCAGGCCGGGCAGCCGGCCCAGTTCGCCCAGGGCGTCCTGCTGGGTGGTGTCGAAGGTCAGCATGACCTGGAACAGCGGATGGTGCCCGGCGCCGCGGTCGGGGTTGACGGCCTCCACCAGCCGCTCGAACGGCAGGTCCTGGTGGGCGTAGGCGGCCAGGTCGGTGTCGCGGACCCGGCCGAGCAGCGCGCGGAAGGTGGGGTCGCCGCCGGTGTCGGTGCGCAGCACCAGCGTGTTGACGAAGAAGCCGACCAGGTTCTCCACCGCCGCGTCGGTGCGCCCGGCGATGGTGGAGCCGATCGGTACGTCCTCGCCGGCGCCGAGCCGGGTGAGCAGCGCGGCGAGCGCGGCCTGGAGCACCATGAACACGCTCGTGCGGCTCTCCGTGGCCAGGTCGGCCAGCGCGCGGTGCAGTTCGGCGGGCACCCTCAGGTCGAGCCGGTCGCCGGTGTTGTCGCGGCGGCCGGGGCGCGGCCGGTCGGTGGGAAGGTCCAGCCGCTCGGGCAGGCCCTCCAGGACCCGCTGCCAGTGCGCGAGCTGGCGGCCGCCCTCGCTCCGCGGATCCCCGTCGGCGCCCAGGAACGCGTGCTGCCACAGGGCGTGGTCGGCGTACTGCACGGGCAGCGGCGCCCAGTCGGGGGCCGCCCCCGCAAGCCGTGCGCCGTACGCGGTGCCCAGATCGCGGGCGAGCGGGGCGAGGGACCAGCCGTCGCCGGCGATGTGGTGCAGCACCAGCATCAGGACGTGTTCGTCCGGTGCCATCCGCAGCAGGGCGGTGCGCAGCGGCAGGTCGCGGGTGAGGTCGAACGGGGCGCGGGCCACCCGGGCGATCTCCTCGTCCAGGTGCGCGGCGTCGGTGTCGGTGATCTCCAGCCGGGCCGGCGCGTCGGCCGCCGGCAGGACCAGCTGATAGGGGCCCTGTCCGTCCTCGGCGTAGAGCGTCCGCAGGCTCTCGTGCCGGGCGACCACGTCACCGATCGCCGCCTCCAGCGCCGCGGCGGCCACCGGGCCGGTCAGCCGCAGCGCGGCGGGGATGTTGTACAGCGGCGAGGGTCCCTCGAACTGGTGCAGGAACCACAGCCGTTGCTGGGCGAAGGACAGCGGCAGCCGATCGGGCCGGGCCAGGGCCGTCACCGCCGTACGCGCCCGGCCCTCGCCGTCCAGCGCCCGGGCCAGTGCCGCCACGGTCGGGCACTCGAAGACCCGCTGGATCGGTACCTCGACGCCCAGGGCGGTGCGGATGCGGCTGATCAGCCGGGTGGCGAGCAGCGAGTGACCGCCCAGTTCGAAGAAGCCGTCGTCGATGCCGACCGCCTCGGCGCCGAGGACCTCGGCGAAGAGCGTGCACAGCAGTTCCTCGCGCGGGGTGCGCGGGGCCCGGCCGCCGCCGCGCTCGGGGGCGTGGGGCACGGGGAGGGCCTTGCGGTCCAGCTTGCCGTTGGGAGTCACCGGCAGGTCCGCGAGCGTGACGAAGGCGGCGGGCACCATGTAGTCGGGCAGCAGTGCGCGCAGCCGTTCGGCCAGCGTGTCCGCGTCGGGGGCGGAGGCGCCGGCCGGCACGGTGTAGGCGACCAGACGCTGGTCGCCGGGCCGGTCCTCGCGCAGCACCACGGCGGCCTGCGCGATCTCGGGCTGCCCCGTCAGGGCCGCCTCGATCTCGCCGAGTTCGATCCGGAAACCCCGCAGTTTGACCTGGTGGTCGGCGCGTCCGAGGTAGTCGAGGCTGCCGTCGCGGTTCCAGCGCGCGAGGTCACCGGTGCGGTACATGCGGCTGCCCGGCGTGCCGTGCGGGTCGGCGGTGAAGCGTTCGGAGCTGAGTCCGGGGCGGCCCAGGTAGCCGCGGGCGAGCTGGACGCCGGCGATGTACAGCTCGCCGGGCACCCCGGCGGGCACCGGGCGCAGCGCGGAGTCCAGCACGTACATCCGGGTGTTCCACACCGGCCGGCCGATGGGCACCGGCCGCGCGCCGGTGTCCTGCGCGCAGGGCCAGTAGGTGACGTCGACGGCGGCCTCCGTCGGCCCGTACAGGTTGTGCAGCGGCACATCGGTCAGCGCCCGGAAGCGTGCCCGCAGTTCCGCGGACAGGGCCTCACCGCTGCAGAACACACGGCGCATCCCGGACAGCGCGTCCGCGGACGGCTCACGCAGGAACACATCGAGCATCGACGGCACGAAGTGCGCGGTGGTGATGCGCTCGCGCCGGATCGTGTCGGCCAGGTAGGCCGGATCGAGATGGCCGTCGGGCCGCGCCACCACCAGCGTGGCGCCCTGCAACAGCGGCCAGAAGAACTCCCACACCGACACGTCGAACCCGGACGGGGTCTTCTGCAGCACCCGGTCGCCGGGACCGAGCCGGTAGGTGTCCTGCATCCAGGCCAGCCGGTTCACGATCGCCCGGTGCGAGACGACCACGCCCTTGGGGCGGCCGGTGGATCCCGAGGTGAAGATGACGTACGCGGGGTGGCTCGGGTCGAGGCCCACGGCGGGCGCCGCCGCCACGGAGGTGCCGGTGCCGTCCACCAGGAGCCTCGGGGTGCCGTCCGCGGGCAGCGCGTCCTCGGTGTCGCGGGAGGTCAGCACCAGCAGCGCGCCCGCGTCGCGCAGGATGTGACCGATGCGATCCGCCGGATATCCGGGGTCGACGGGCACGTAGGCGGCACCCGACTTCAGTACCGCGAGCAGGGCGACGACCAGGTCCACCGAGCGCGGCAGGGCGACGGCCACGAACTTCTCGGGGCCTGCTCCCCGTTCGGCCAGCAGCCCGGCGAGCCGGTCGGCACGGGCGTGCAGTTCCGCGTAGGTCAGGGAGGTCCCCTCGAACGCGAGGGCCTCCCGCTGCGGGGTGCGCGCGGCCTGCCGCTCCAGCAGCTCCGTGAGGGTGTCGTCCGGCACCTCCCGCGCGGTGTCGTTCCACTCGTCCAGGATGCGGTGGCGCTCCTCGGCGGTGAGCAGCGCCGACCGGCCGACGGGCGTGCCGGGGTGGGCGGCGAGGTCCTCCATCAGCCGGACGAAGCGTTCCTGCAGGCCGGCCAGTTCATCGGCGCCGTACACCTGCGGATTGCCCTCGAAGTCGACCCGCAGACCCGACTCGGGCGTGCCGGTCAGCACGAAGTTCAGGTCGGTGGTGGGACCGGAGCCCAGGCTGCGCATCATGCCCAGCGGTCCGCCGAAGTCGACGGGCCGGGTGTACGGCAGCACGTTCACCGTCGGACCGAGCACTCCGGCGCCGCCCGAGACACCGAGCTCGCGGTTGAGCTCCTCGCCCCGGTAGCGGCTGTGCGCCATGAGGCCGCGCAGCCCGGCGGAGACCTCCTCGATCAGAGCGGCGAAGTCCGCCTCGGGGTCGACGCGCAGACGCAGCGGCAGCTGATTGGAGACCATGCTCGGCGTGGTGCGGGCGTTGGCGCCGTACCGGCCGGTGACCGGGACCGACACCACGATGTCCCGGGCATCCGTCATCCGGTGCAGGAACGCGGCCACCGAGGCGATCACCACGCGTGCCCAGGACGAGCCGGCCGCCTGCGCCACGTCCTCCAGCGCCCGGGTGCGCTCGGGCCCCAGCCGCACGCTCGCCAGGATTCCGGCCAGGGCGTGCTCGCCGACCCGGCCGGCGAGCGACACCGGCTCGGGCCGCTCGGTGAACAGCCCGGTCCAGTACGCCCGGTCACGCTCGTGCCGTGCCGAGCCCCGGTAGGACTCCTCGTCGGCGACGATCCGGTCCATGCTGCCGAACGAGCGGCCGGGGATCTCCTGACCGTGCGTCAGTGCCCGGTAGACCTCGGCGAGCCGCTCGTAGAACAGGGTCATGCTGGTGCCGTCCAGCACGATGTGATGGACGCCCAGGTAGTACATGTGCCGGCCGGGCGCCAGGGTGAACAGGGCGTGGCTGCTGATCCCCGGCCGGTCCAGCGCGACCGGCGTGGCCCGGTCACGCTCCATCCACTCGATCGCCTCGGCCTCGGGGTCCGGATGCCCGGTCAGGTCGAAGTGCGGCAGCCGTACCGGCGTGTACGGCGAGCCGTCCGGGCCGTGCGTGGCGGTCGAGCCCTTCGGCGCGGGCGGGCAGGGGGCCCGGTACGGCTCCCCCTGCTCGTCGGTGAGGAAGCGGGAGCACAGCGTCTCCGTCTCGGCCAGCGTGTGCCGCAGCGCCTCGGTCAGCACGGCGTGGTCGAGTGGGCCGTCGATCTCCAGGCAGGATCCGGTCTTGTAGCTGGTGCCCCGGGGGTCCAGCTGCTGGCCCAGCCACACCTCTCGCTGGGCGGCGGTCAGCCCGTGCCGAATGGTCGAGAGCTCGGACACCTGTCTCCTCACAATCATCCGCCGGAGAACCCGGCCTTTTCAGTGCCGCGCCACGCGAAAATCGATCGAGGCGTTGGTGAGACGTCGTCAAATAAAGGCGAAGGGGGACGCTAGCAAGGTTTCAATGATTCGGTCAACATGGTTATCCGGATCAATAACCGCAGCTCACAGACCTGATATCGAGCCGATAGCGAGGTTATACGGGGTATTTGTAGAGTGCTCTCGGCTGTTGGTCTCAGTGGTCCGTCGGCATTCCCAGAACGAGCTCCGAAATTGTATTCCGGCAGCGCTCCCCGTTTCTCCCGTTCCTGTATTGGAGAGTCTCCATGCCGCCCCTTGCCATCGCCTATGCCGAGCTGTACGTAGCCGACGACCGGGAGGCCGCGGGATTTTTCACCGACAGCCTCGGCTTCGTGCCGGTGGCCGTGGCGGGACCCGCCACGGGCACGCCGGACCGTCGCTCCACCGTGCTGCGCAGCGGCGAGGTGACCCTGGTGGTCACCCAGGCGCTGGGCGAGGGAACCGTCGTGGCGCGGTACGTCGAGCGGCACGGCGACTCCATCGCCGACCTCGCCTTCAGCTGCACCGACGTCCGTTCCGCCTTCGACCGGGCGGTCCTGGCCGGTGCCGCCGTGCGCCAGGCACCGACCCCGGCGCTGGCCGGCGGGGACTCCTGGTACGCGGCCGTGTCCGGCTTCGGTGACATCCGGCACACCCTGGTGCCGACCGGCACCGGCGTCCCGCTGCCGCCCGACCGCGACTGGGCGCTGCTGCCCGCCTCCGCCGGCACGGGCGCACCGCGCCCCGCCCTCGACCATGTCGCCGTCTGCCTGGAGGCCGGCACCCTGCGCAGGACCGCCGAGTTCTACGAGGCGGCCTTCGACACGCCCTTCTACTCCTCCGAGTACATCGAGGTCGGCGGCCAGGCCATGGACTCCATCGTCGTGCGCAACGCCGACGGCGGCATCACCTTCACCCTCATCGAGCCCGACGACAGCCGGCTGCCGGGCCAGATCAACCGCTTCCTGGAGTCCCACAACGGCGCCGGTGTCCAGCACCTGGCCTTCCTCGTCGACGACATCGTGGACACCGTGCGCGGACTCGGCGACCGCGGCGTCGCCTTCCTGCGCACCCCCGGCGCCTACTACGACCTGCTGACCGACCGCGTCAGCGGCATGGCCGACCGCATCGCCGACCTGCGCGAGACCAACGTCCTGGTGGACCGCGACGAGTGGGGATACCTGCTGCAGATCTTCACCCGCTCGCCCTACCCCCGCGGCACGCTCTTCTACGAGTACATCCAGCGCAACGGCGCCCGGGGCTTCGGCAGTTCGAACATCAAGGCGCTGTACGAGGCCGTCGAGCGGGAGCGGGAAGTGGCCGGCCGATGACGACGCCCGCGCTGCGGCGCCCGGGCGCTCCGCACAGCGCGGCCCGTCCGGCGCCCGAGCCCCACGCCCTGGCCGACTTCGCGGACCTCGCCCGGGACCGACTTCCCCTCGACGTATGGGACTTCATCGCCGGCGGGGCCGGCCGGGAGCGGACCCTGGCCGCCAACGAGGCGGTCTTCGAGGCGACGCGGCTGCGCCCGCGGGCCCTGCCCGGCATCGAGGAACCCGACACCTCGGTCGAGGTACTGGGCTCGCGCTGGGCCGCCCCCGTCGGCATCGCCCCGGTCGCCTACCACGAACTCGCCCACCCCGAAGGCGAGTCCGCGACCGCGCGGGCCGCCGGCCGCCTCGGCCTGCCCCTGGTCGTCAGCACCTTCTCCAGCACGAGCCTGGAGCAGGTGGCCGCGGCCGGCGCCGCTCCACTGTGGCTCCAGCTGTACTGCTTCCGCGACACCGACACCACGCTCGACCTGGCCCGCCGGGCCGGCGCGAGCGGCTACCAGGCCCTGGTGCTCACCGTCGACACCCCCTTCACCGGCCGCAGGCTGCGCGATCTGCGCAACGGCTTCCGGATCCCCGACCACATCGGCCCGGCCAACCTGACCGCGACGGCCGCATCCGGAGCGGCGGCACCGGGGGCCCACAGCCGCCTCGCCTTCGACCGCTCGCTGGACTGGTCCGTCGTCGCCCGGCTGCGCGCCGAGAGCGGACTGCCCGTGCTCGCCAAGGGAGTGCTCACCGCCCGGGACGCCGAGGCGGCCGTGGCCGCGGGCGTCGCCGGGATCGTCGTCTCCAACCACGGCGGCCGCCAACTCGACGGCGCCCCGGCCACCCTGGAGGCACTGCCCGAGGTGGTGGCCGCCGTACGCGACCGCTGCCCCGTCCTGCTGGACGGCGGGATCCGCACCGGGGCGGACGTCCTGGTCGCGCTGGCCCTCGGCGCCCGGGCCGTCCTCGTGGGCCGGCCCGCGCTGTACGCCCTGGCCGTCGACGGCACCGACGGGGTGCACCGGATGCTCTCCCTGCTGACCGAGGAGCTCGCCGAGACCATGGTGTTCACCGGTCACGCGACGACGCGGACCATCGGCCCGGACACCGTCCTGCCGCCGGGCCGGCCGCATACGGACAGGAGCCGCCGATGACGATCACCGCCGACACCGCCGATCGCGCGCCCGTACTGCCGCGGGCCGCCCTGCACCCCAGCCTGTCCCAGCCGCTGCTCGACACCATGAACTTCCTCAACGAGGTGACCCTGCGCTATCCGCAGGCCATCTCCTTCGCCCCCGGCCGCCCCTACGAGGCCGGCTTCGACGTCGCGGACGTCCCCGCACTCATCGAGACCTACCTCGACCACCTGCGCGAGCGCGGCCTGTCCGAGGAGCGCGTGCGCACCGCCCTCTACCAGTACGGCGAGACGGCGGGCCAGATCCGGGACCTCGTCGCGGACATGCTGCGGGTGGACGAGGACATGGCCGTCGACCCCGGTTCCGTGGTCGTGACCGTCGGCTGCCAGGAAGCCGTCCTGCTCACCCTGCGCGCCCTGTTCACCGGCCCCGACGACGTCCTGCTGGTCGACAGCCCCTGCTACGTCGGCGTCACCGGAGCCGCCGGCCTGCTGGGCATCGACGTCGTCCCCGTGCCCGGCACCGCGCACGGACCGAGCCTCGACGGTCTCGACCGCGTCGTGCGGGAACTGACGGAGCAGGGCCGCCGGGCCAAGGCCCTGTACGTGGTACCCGACTGCTCCAACCCCACCGGCGTCAGCATGTCCGTGGAGGACCGCACCGCCCTGCTGGCCAGAGCCCGTCGGCTCGGACTGCTGCTCCTGGAGGACAACCCGTACGGCGTCTTCAGCACGGTGCGGCGGCCCACCCTGAAGGCGCTGGACACCGGACGGAGCGTCATCTACCTCGGATCCTTCGCGAAGACCGCCTTCCCGGGCGCGCGCGTCGGGTTCGTCGTCGCCGACCAGCCGGTGGAGAGCGCCGACAGCGGGGCGCCCGGGCTGCTCGCCGATGAACTGGCCAAGGTCAAGAGCATGGTCACGGTCAACACCTCCAGCCTCAGCCAGGCCGCCGTCGCCGGACTGCTGCTGCGCGCCGGCGGGGGACTCAGAGCGGCCAACGAGCCGGTGGCCCGGCACTACCAGGCCACCATGCGGGCCCTGCGCGACACCCTGGCCCGTGAACTGCCGCCCGGTGAAACCGAGTCGGCCGGGGTGAGATGGAACGACCCCGACGGCGGCTTCTTCCTCACCCTCGACGTCCCGTTCCCCGCGGACGAGGCGGCGCTGCGCCGGTCGGCGCAGACGTACGGCGTGATCTGGACGCCGATGCGCTACTTCCACCTGGACGGCGCGGGCGACCACCGGATCCGCCTCTCGTGCAGCGGCGTCACCGTCGACCAGGCCGTCGACGGCGCCGTACGCCTCGCGCGCTTCGTCAAGGACCGGGCGAAGGAGGACGGCCGGGCCTGAACCAGGGGCGGGGCAGCGCGCCCGTACCGGACCTCCGGGGACCGGTACGGCACGCTGCCCCGCCCCGCGCGGGCTACTCCAGATCGTCCTTGTTCACCAGGCCCGCCTCGTAGGCGATGATCGCCGCCTGCACCCGGTTGCGGACACCGAGCTGGTTCAGGATCGCGCTGACGTATGTCTTGATCGTGCCTTCGACCAGATGCAGCCGCTCGGCGATCTGCGCGTTCGACATCCCGGCGCCGAGCATCCCCAGCACCTCCTGCTCCCGCTTGGTCAGCAGCGCGGTGCGATCCCCGGACGCCTCGGCCCGCGGCGCGGGCGCCCGGCGCAGTTCCGTCATCAGCCGGCGCGCCACCAACGGGGACAGACAGGCACCGCCGGACGCCACGGCGCGCACCCCGGAGATCAGATCGCGCGGGTCCGAGGCCTTCAGCAGAAAGCCGGCCACACCCTGGTCGAGCGCCCGCTCGATGTACTTGTCCTCGCCGAAGGTGGTCAGGATGATCACGGCGCTGTCCGGATTGGTGGCCCTGAGTTCCCCGGCGGCGGCCAGGCCGTCCATCTCCGGCATGCGGATGTCGAGCAGCACCACGTCGGGCCGGTGCCGGCGGGCCAGCTCCACCGCCTGACGACCGTCCGTGGCCTCCGCAACGACCTCGATGTCCTCCTCGGTGGTCAGGATGGAGCGGACTCCAGCCCTGATGATGGTCTCGTCGTCGGCGAGCAGTACGCGAATCATCCGTTCCTTCACCATGGTTTCCGACTGATGGCCGGGTTCCGGCCGACGGGCCCGCACTGCGGCAGCACCGGGCAACTCCGTTGTCACAGCTTGTCCTTGGCCACCAGGACATCATCCCTGAAACACAGCCGGAACATCGTGTCCGAGAACGTCAGGACGCTGTCGCCGGCCCGGTAGTACTCGCACGCCGCCGCCGCGGGAACGGGGGGTTCGGTGACGACCGGCGGGGGCTTGCGGATGCGCCGCTCGGGGAGCACGGAGGCCAGTTCCGCGCGCGACTCGCCGAGACGCATCCGTGCGTAGTCCTCGGGGGACAACGAGGTCATCGCCGAGGTGAAGACGTACAGGCCGACCAGCGACAGCACCAGCGCCGCACCGAGCACCACCGGCAGCAGCGCGGCCCGCCGGGCGTCCCGGCGCAGCCGTGCCGTGGCCCGCGCCAGCGCGGTCCGGGAGGCGGAGCCGGAAGACTCCAGCGGGGCACCGGAGTCCGCGTCCGACCGCACGGCCTGCACGTCCGGGTCGAGCCGCCCTGCCGCATCCGCACCGGCCTCGGGCGCGGCCGCGTCGTCCGCCTCGTCCCCGAACAGCGCCGGAAGGGACTGCTCGTGCGGCAGCTCGGCACGCACCTCGAAGCCGCTCGCGCGACGGCCGGCCCGCAGCGTGCCGCCCGCGAGCCGGACGCGTTCGTCGAGGCCGATCAGCCCCAGTCCGCTGCCGGTCGCCGCGGGACCGTCCTCGTCGGACGGCAGCTCGTTGAACACCGACACCACCGTCCGGTCCACGCGATGACTCACCCGTACGGTGATGGCCGCGCCCGGGGCATGCTTGGTCGCGTTCGTCAGCGCCTCCTGCACCACCCGGTACGCGGCGAGCTCGGTGAGCAGCGGCGGCTGACGGGTGTCCGCGCCCTCCTCACGGAACCGCACCGGCATCCCGGACCGGTCGAAGCGCCGCACCAGATCGCCGATCGACTCGTGCGCCGGCCGCAGCAAGGGAGTCGAGTCCTCCCGCAGCAGTCCGATGACCTGGTGCAGCCGCTCGGTCGCCATGGTGCAGCGCTCACGCAGCTGCGCCATGGTCTGGCGCTGCTCGTCCGACAGACCCCGGGCCAGCTCCAGCCCTCCCGCCAGCAGGGCCATCACACTCAGCTCATGTCCCAGCGAGTCATGGATGTCCTGGGCGATCCTGGCCCGCTCCTTGAGCCGGGCCTGCTCCGCGATGAAGCGGCTCTTCCACTCCAGCTGCTCCGCGCGCTGCCAGCCCGCCCGGGACAGATCGGAACGCTGCCGCCACCAGTTGCCCGCCCACCACGGCAGCGCGCAGGTGCAGAACTCCGTGATGAGCAGACTCAGCCAGTCCTTGGGTTCGGCGAACAGATTGACCAGCAGCAGTCCGGCCGCCGCCACACCGAGGAACACCGCGTGCGCCTGCCACAGCCGGGCGACCCGGCGGCCGGCCGCGAAGCTCAGTACGACCGTCGCCGCCGCCGTCCACACGATCGACCCGAGCGTGACGTAGAACAGCACGATCAGCCCGGCCAGCACCAGGGACAGCAGGGGCAGCGTCCGGCGCACGGCGACCCCGGCCGTGATCAGCAGTGTCACGGCCAGCCAACTGCCCGGCGAGGCTGCCAGGCTGTGGACGCTGAGCGCCGAGGGCGCGAGCAGCAACGCCAGGAGCAGCAGATCGCCGCGCCGGGTGAACGGCCGTTCCGAACCCAGGCTGTCGAGCCCGAACTCCACTCGTCGCCTGATGACCTGTAACAGCTGCATTCCTGCACGCTACAAGAGCCGGGGCAGGCCACGAACCTGCCGAAAGTCGAGTCACATCGTTGCCGAACGCCAGATGTTCCCGGAGCCGGTCCTTCCTAGTTTTGACTCGTGACTTCGGAAGGAGCCGACAGGCAATGATCACTGTGGACCGACTGACCAAGAGGTATGGGGACAAGACGGCCGTGTCCGATCTCTCGTTCCAGATCAACCCGGGAATGGTGACGGGTTTCCTGGGACCGAACGGCGCGGGCAAGTCGACGACCATGCGCATGATCGTCGGTCTCGACGAGCCGACGGCGGGCCGCGCACTCGTCGACGGAAAGCGCTACGCGCAGCTCAAGCACCCGCTGCGCGAGGTGGGCGCCCTGCTCGACGCCCGGGCGGGGCACCCCGGCCGCTCGGCCTACCACCACCTGCTGGGGATGGCGCGCAGCAACGGCATCCCCGCCTCGCGGGTGGGGGAGGTGCTGGACACCGTCGGCCTCACCGAGGTCGCCAAGAAGCGGATCGGCTCCTTCTCGCTCGGCATGGGCCAGCGGCTCGGCATCGCCGCGGCGCTGCTCGGCGATCCCAAGGTGCTGCTGTTCGACGAACCCGTCAACGGCCTCGACCCCGACGGGGTGCGCTGGGTGCGTGAACTGATGCGGGAGCTCGCCGCGGAGGGCCGCACGGTCTTCGTCTCCAGCCACCTGATGAGCGAGATGCAGGAGACCGCCGACCACCTGGTGGTCATCGGCCGCGGCAAGGTCATCGCGGACGCCCCGATCGAGGAGGTCATCGCGAGCAGCTCCCTGAACGCCGTCCGTGTCCGCACCCCGCAGCCGGACGTGCTGCGCCGCGAACTCCTCCGGCTCGGCATGAGCGTGGAACGCGGTGCCGGCAGCGCGCCCGAGGAACTGATGGTCGTCGGCGGCACCCTGGAGGAGATCGGCGACCTGGCCTTCCAGCACCGCGTCCCGGTCCACGAACTGAGCCTGCGCAAGGCCAGTCTGGAACAGGCGTACATGGAACTCACCGCCGCGAGCGTGGAGTACGGCTCGCCCTCGCTCGCCCACGTGCCCGAAGCGCATGCAACCCAAGCACCGGATCACCAGGAAGCGTAAGCAGATGACAGCGACAACGGCCCCCAAGCTTGTCGGACCCGTCTCCGGCGGTGGATTCCGAGGCGCCATCGCCTTCGAGTGGACGAAGTTGTGGAGCGTGCGCGCCACATGGTGGAACCTCCTCGTCGGGCTGGTGCTCACCGTCGGGTTCGCGGTGATCGTCGGCATGTCCGCCGACGCCAGCGCCAAGAAGGGCGTGGACGTCACGATGCCCGCCCCGCACCACGCCTCCCAGGCCTTCCTGCTCTCCCAGCTGACCGTGGTGGTGCTCGCCACGCTCGCGCTGACCAGCGAGTACTCCAGCGGCTCGATCCGCACCACGCTGCAGAGCGTGCCCGCGCGCAGCCGGATGCTGATGTCCAAGACGCTCGTCGTCATCTCCGTCATCGCCGTGCTCGGATTCGTGTTCAGCGTGCTGGCCAGCCTGGCCGCCGCCTCCTTCATGGGGGAGTACGGCGAGTACACCAGCGGTGAGCTGTTCGGCACCGCCTTCGGCGCGGCCGCCTACCTCGCGCTGCTCGCGACCATGTCCATCGGTGTGGGCACGGTGCTGCGCAGCGCGGCCGGCACCATCACCACCCTCATCATGATGCTGCTGGCGCTGCCCCAGCTCATGGGCGTCGTCGGTGCCGAGTGGCTGAAGACGGCGAGCGAGTACATGCCCAGCGAGGCGGGCACCGTGCTGATGACGCAGGACACCGACCCGTACAGCGCCGGTACCGCGCTCGTGGTGCTGCTCCTGTGGGCGCTCGCGGCGATCGTGGGCGGCTACGTGGTGCTGCGCCGGCGCGACGCCTGACCGCGCCGCGGGTCGGCGGTCCCCCTTCCCGCCGACCCGCGGCACGCCTTCGGCAGCGGGGATAACCGCGCGATACGGGCCCCATATCGGCTGTGGCGACATTGGGATGGCAACCCGTCCGTTCCTTCGGAGGTTCCCCCATGCGTCGTCGTACGACTCTCTCCGTGACCCTCGCCGGCTGCGCGCTCGCCGTCGGTGTGGCCGCCTCACCGGCCCAGGCCGCCCCCGCCGACAAGCCGCAGGTGCTCTCCTCCTTCACGCAGACCGATGCCGCGAGCTACAACGCCTGGAACGCCGCCCGCCAGAACCAGGCCGCCTGGGCCGCCTACGCGTTCGACTGGTCCACCGACCACTGCACCCAGGCGCCCAACAACCCGTTCGGCTTCCCCTTCGAACTGTCCTGTGCACGCCATGACTTCGGCTACCGCAACTACAAGGCGGCCGGCACCTTCGACGCCAACAAGAGCCGTGTGGACAACGCCTTCTACGAGGACATGAAGCGGGTGTGCGCGGCCTACACCGGTGAGAAGAAGACGAACTGCGACGGCACCGCCTGGACCTACTACCAGGCCGTGAAGATCTTCGGCTGAGCCCTCCCGCGGACCGGCACCGGGCTGATCCCGGAGGCCGAGAAAGGACGACGGCATGCGCACCGCTGCCATCGTGGGGGCCGGGCCCATCGGCTGCTCCGTCGGGCTCGCGCTGCGCCGGCACGGCGTGGTCACCTATCTGATCGACACCGACCAGGAGGCCGCCCGGAGGGCCGAGGTGCGCGGTGCGGGAGTCGCCGAGGCACCCCCGCAGCCGGCCGACATCGCCGTGGTCGCGGTGCCGCCCGGGCAGGTCGCGCAGGTGCTGGCCCAGCATCAGAGACGGGGCACGGCCCGCGTCTACACCGAGGTCTCCGGCGTGAAGGTCCGGCTGTATCAGGAGGCGCGTGCGCAGGGCTGCGACCTGACCGCACTGGTGGCCGGCCATCCCGTCGTCGGGGCGGGCGGTTCGGGGCCCCTCGAAGCCCGCGAGGATCTCTTCGAGGGGCGTCCCTGGGCGCTCACGCCGACCGATGCCACCGACACGCCCGCCCTCAACTGCGCTCTGGAACTCGTCGCGTTGTGCGGCGCCGTCTCGGTGCTGCTCGACCCGGAGGCCCACGACCGGGCGGTGGCCCTCGTCTCGCACGCCCCGCATGTGATCGCCAGCCTCGCCGCGGCCCGCCTGCTCGACGGCCACGAGTCCGCCGTACGGCTGGCCGGGCAGGACCTGCGGGACGTCACCCGGACCGCGGACGGCAACCTGGACCTGTGGACGGAGATCCTCACGGCCAACGCCGGTCCCGTCGCCGACCAGTTGGACGGCTGGGCCCTCCAGGCCGGCCTCTTGGCCGGCGAGTTGCGGGAGATCGCCGGTGCCGGCGACACCGTCCGCCCCGAACGGCTGCGCGAGACCCTGCGATTCGGTGCGGCAGGGCGCGCACGCATTCCCGAACCGTGGGACGCCCAGCGCACCGGACACGCGTCCGTACACCCGTCGGAGAGGACACCCACATGACCCGCTCACCCGCCCACCGGCGCCTGCTCGCCACGACGTTCGCCGCCGGAGCCCTCGCCGTGGCCCATCTCGCCGCGGCACCGCAGGCCGGCGCCGCGGCTCCGCCCACGGCGGCTTCCTGCGCCACCGGGAGCGACTCCCAGAGCTTCGGCCGCGGGGAGATATCCGTGTGCGTCGGCGACGGCGAGGCGCGCGTGACCGGCTGGGTCGAGGACCTGCTGCCCGGCAGCGGCTGGGGCGCGCCGGACGGTTACTGCGCGAGCTGGTTCATCACCTGGCGGACGGCCTCCGGGCAGGAGTCGTGGGTCGGCCCGACCGTGTGCGGTCACTTCGGCATCTCGGACCGCTACGACTTCGACTTCGACGAGGTCACGCGGCCGGGTGGACCACAGGACATCACCGGCGTGGTCGACGTCGGTCTCGGTGCCACCTCGATCTGACCGCGAGCCCGACGGAAGACGGGGCGGAACGGGCCGGCGGCACGACGAAAGCGGGAGCGGATCGCCGGCCCGGAACGCAGTGCGGCACCGATCCCGTCGACGAAGGTGATGAATGCGCCGTCGGCGCACCCGGCAGCCGCTCCTCGCGCCTAGCGTGATCGGCGTCCGGTGTTCCCGACGAAATGAGCGCCGATCATGAAGGTGACCGGAACCGGGCTCGCCTTGCGTCGGTTCGCCGCCCTCGGGGCGGCCGCGCTGCTCGCCCTCGTCTCCGCCTGCGGACACGACCCCGCGGGCGCGCCGCGCACGGCGGCGAGCGGGCCCGGCGCGGCCGCCTCCGCCGCACCCGTTTTGCCCGAGCCGACCGGGCCCCGCCCGGTCGGGCTGCGCGTCCTGGAACTGCGCGACACCTCCCGCCGCGACCCCTGGACCCCGAGCCGGATGCGCGAACTGACGGTATCGCTCTGGTTTCCGGCCCGGCACTCGGCGGCGCCCGCCGCACGCTACGTCACCCGGCGGGAGTCGGAGCTGATCCTGCGGGCGCACCGGATCGACGGGGTGCCGGCCGACCTGCTCAGCCGGGTGCGCGTGCACGCGGCACGCGACGCCCCGCCGGCCCCGGTGCACGGCCCCGGACTGCCCCTGGTCGTCCTGTCCCCGGGGTTCTCGTTGCCCCGTACCTCGCTGACCGCGCTCGCCGAGGACCTGGCCAGCAAGGGGTACGCGGTCGCCGCCGTCGACCATGCCCATGAGGCCGTCGCGGTCAGCCGTCCCGGTGGCGAAGTCACCGGCTGCCGGGCGTGCCACGGCTCCCCGGACGGGCGGCGGGTCGCCGAGACCCGGGCCGCCGATCTGTCGTACGTACGCCGGCAGTTGCTCGCGCTGTCCGGGCCCGACCGCCGCCGGATGCCGCGCCTCGATCCCGCCCGGGTCGCGGCGGTGGGGCACTCCGTGGGCGGCGCCGCCGCGTTCGAGGCGGTGCGCGTCGACCCGGGGTTCGCGGTGGGCGCCGATCTCGACGGCACCATCCACAGCGGCGGAACCACCCGGGTGTGGCGGCCCTTTCTGCTGCTGGGCGCCGACGAGCACGGCCGGCCGGGCGCCGATCCCAGCTGGGAGCGGGCGTGGCGGCGGCTGTCCGGCTGGCGACGCTGGTACTCGGTGGCCGGTGCGGACCACGCATCCTTCACCGACTACGGCCTGCTGGCCGAGCGGCTCGGCCGGGCCGCTGCACCGGCGCCCCCGAAACACGCCGAGGACGCCCTCGCCCTCACCCGCCGACTGCTCGCCGCCTACCTCGACGAGCGGCTGAGCGGCGTCGCGGCATCCGGGCCGGACGAGCTCGCCCGGTACGACCCACGGATCCGCCGGCACGACCCGTGACGGGCGAAAGCCGCGGCCTGCGGGCCCGCCGAAAGCGAACCGATATCGGAGGGAAACGCGGGCCTCGTACGTTGACCGGGATGGGATCCAGGTTCCAGCGTCCCACGCAGTTCAGCCCGACGTTCCCGGAAGGAATGCGACGTGACCAATCCGTTCGAAGACGCAGACGGCCGCTACCTCGTGTTGGTCAATGACGAGGGCCAGCACTCTCTGTGGCCGTCTTTCGTGGAGGTGCCGGCCGGGTGGACGGTCGCCTTCGGCGAGTCGGACCGCGAATCCTGCCTGGAGTACGTGGAGAAGAACTGGACCGACATGCGCCCCAAGAGCCTCGTCGAGGCCATGAACGCCGAGGCCTGACCCGCGCCGCAGCGGCTCGGTGTCCGCCGAGACGACGCTGCCGCCCGAGTGACGAACCGCCCCGCCGGACCGAGTCCGGCGGGGCGGTTCGCTGTGCGTCGTGCTCAGACGCCGATGTGCGCGCCGAACGTCCGCTCGGACAGGGTGGCCTGGGCGTGCAGCCGCACGAGTTCCTGCCAGCGGTAGCGCATCTCGCCCCGGCGGCCGCGGCCCACCACTTCCAGCAGTTGCGCGTCCACCAGCGTCTCGATGAGGTCCTCGGCGTCCAACTGGTCCATCTCCAGGGCGTCGGCCGCGTTCGCGACGCAGAAGTCGGGGTGGTCCAGCCGGCTCAGCCCCGCGTAGGCGTAGGCCGCCGCGGCGTCCAGCTCCTGCACGCTGCGGTCCAGTCGGGCGCGCAGTGAGTCCTCGCCGATGCTCAACTCGGCCAACCGGTGGGCCGACCGTTCCAGACGCCGTACGAGGTCGTGCACCCGCCAGTGCTGTTTGGTCAGCAGCCTCGCCGCGGCGGCGCGCAGCGCCAGCGGTGTGTTGCCGCACAGCCGCACGAGGCGCTGCGTGGTCTCGGGGAACTCCTCGGCCCGCGCGTCACGCAGGACGCCGGTCAGCATCTCGTGCGACTCGTCGTCGGACAGCGGACCGATGCGTATGCGCAGCAGGCCCGGGTTCTGCAGGAGTTCGTCGAAGGCGGTGCGGCCGGTGATCAGGACCCGGCACCTGCCGTTGTCCGGCAGCAGCGGCCGCACCTGGGTGTAGGACGAGGCGTCGTCGAGGACCACCAGCACCTGCCTGCCCTCCACGGCCGAGCGGTACCGCTTGGCGGCCTCCGCCAGATCCGTGGGCAGTGGACCCTCGACACCCAGGTGGCGCAGGAACTGGTGGAGCACGTCCAGCGGCTGGTTCTGCCGCAGGTTCGCGAAGAGCTGCGCGTCGGGGAAATGGTGTGCCGACCGACGAGCCCAGTGGACGGCGAGGCTGGTCTTCCCGATCCCGGGACTTCCGGTGAGGTGCGCGATGGACGAGGAATTCTGCGTGGTCTGGGTGAGGAGTGCGTCGTCCATCAACCACTGTTCCCGGCTGCGGCCGACGAAGTAGGCGTCACATTGGGGGAGTTGAGCCGGGGCGACAGTCTTCTTCTCGGTGTGCGCGGCAGCGGCTGCGGGCGCTGACGGCTGGGGGACGTCGTCGCGGAGAATCGCGTTGTGCAGCTCCTGGAGTTCCGCGCCGAGTTCCAGCCCTATCTCCTCGACGGAGTGGCGCATTCCGTCGCGGAAGGTGGTCAGTGCCTCGGCGCGTCGCCCCGAACGGTACTGGGCGAGCATCAGGTAGTAGCGCAGCCGGTCGCGCAGCGGGCAGGCGCTCACCAGGGCCTGCAGCTCTCCGAGGATGGCCTGGTGCTCACCGAGCTGGAGCCGGAGCGCCGCCAACTGCTCGATCGCCAGCATCCGCTGCTCGTCGAGGCGGGCCGCCTCCGTCTCGGCGAAGGGCGCGTAGACGCCGCCCAGCGCCGGTCCGCGCCACAGCGCGAGCGCGTCGCGCAGCGCGTGCGCGGCTTCGGCGGTGCGCTTCTCGGCGGTCAGCCGGACGCTGCCGGCGACCAGTTGCTCGAAGCGCGCGGAGTCGAGCGAGTGGCCGACGAGGGCGAGCATGTAGCCGGGCGTGGCGGTGACGATGGTCTCCCGGTCCCAGCCGGCGGAGCGGAAGATCTTGCGGAGGGCGGCGATGCAGATGGCCACCTGGGTGCGGGCGGTGCTCGGTGGCTGCCCGTTCCAGACCTTCTCGATGAGCGCGTCGAAGGACACGACCTGATTCGCCGAGAGGAGCAGGGCCGAGAGGACGGCGCGCTGCCGGGGTCCGCCCACGGTGAGCGTGCGGCCCTTCATGCGAACCTCCAGCGGCCCGAGTATTCGGAACTCCAGATGGTTCGTGTTGCTTTCTTCCGTAGTTAATTCAGTTATTCCTGGATTGGTTCCTCGATTTCCGTCCGATGCATCCCGCTGCTCTCTTTCTGCCCCTCGATATGTGTTTCTTGAGCGGAATTCCATGGCTGCTTGAGACCCCCGTCTGTAAAGTTATGGCACTGATGCAGTTCCATTTTCCGTAGTTGGCTGGATCCAAGTAGGGCTCTCCCATCGCGGATCGGGAAGTGGAGGGCTGGGCTCCGAATCCGTTGATCCGGCAAGCGCGGCGTATGGGTGATATCGGGCTCGCGTAAATGCCGGACGTCGTGTCAACGGGTCATCATGAGTCCCCCTTGCCTCTCTCGAATGATACGTAACCACACAGCTTCCAACACTCGACTTTCGATAGGTGTGGACTTGCCTTTCGTAGGAGGTATGTGTCTCAAACCGTTCACCCGGTCGCCCGATAAGTGGTTTGTAATGTCTGTGTTTGCGTAAAGCCCGTACAGAATGCCTGGTGACGCGGGCGGGGACCGGACACCGGGGCGAGGTGGCCTCCCGGGAGCACCGGAAGGGCCGCCCGGCACCGTGCCGGGCGGCCCTTCCTCTACCGGGGCAGCCGGGGGATTACCGCCCCGGTGGTCTCAGTCGGCTGTGGCCCGACGCCGGTCGCGGGCCCACACGATCTCCAGAGCCAGCCCGGCCACCGCGGCGCAGGCCACCGCCGCCCACGGTGCCGCCAGGCCGACCAACTGCAGCTGGAAGAACTCCTGCAGATAGGGCACGACCAGTACCAGCGCGAAGGACAGGCCCATCGTCAGCACCAGCAGGATGCGCCACCAGGTGTACGGGCGGGCGATGATGGCCAGGGCCCACAGCGCGGTCAGGAACAGCGCCAGCGTCGCCGCCGAGGTCTCCGCGTCCAGGTTGTCGTCGTACACGGACCGGGCGAAGAAGTAGGAGACCGAGGTGGCCGCCGCCGCCAGCGCGCCGGCGGGCACGGCGAACCGGAGCACTCGCCCGACGAAGTTGGGCCGGGCGCGTTCCTTGTTGGGTGCCAGGGCGAGGAAGAACGCCGGGATGCCGATGGTGAGCGAGCCGATCAGCGTGATGTGGCGGGGCAGGAACGGATACGGCACCTGCGTCAGCACCACGACCAGGGCCATCAGCACCGAGTACATCGTCTTGGTGAGGAACAGGTTGGCCACCCGCTCGATGTTGCCGATGACCCGCCGGCCCTCCGCCACCACCGAGGGCAGCGACGCGAAGTTGTTGTCGAGCAGCACGATCTGGGAGACCGCCCGGGTGGCCGGGCTGCCCGAGCCCATGCCCACACCGATGTCGGCGTCCTTCAGCGCGAGCACGTCGTTGACACCGTCCCCGGTCATCGCGACGTTGTGGCCGCGCGACTGCAGGGCGCCCACCATGTCCCGCTTCTGCTGGGGCCCGACGCGCCCGAAGATGGTGTGCTTCTCGACCTCGTCGGCCAGTGCCTTCGGGTCCTCGGGCAGGAACCGCGCGTCCACGGGGCTGTCGGCGCCGGGCAGCGAGAGACCGGCGGCGACGGCGCCCACGGACACCGCGTTGTCACCCGAGATCACCTTGGCCGAGACACCCTGGTCGGCGAAGTACCGCAGGGTCGCCGGCGCCTCGGGACGGATGCGCTGCTTGAGGACGACCAGCCCGCACGGAACCACCGCGTCGGGCACCGTCGCCGGGGCGTCGAGCAGGTCGTCGAGCGGTCGTGTGGCGCGGGCGAGCAGCAGCACCCGCATGCCCCGGGAGCCGTAGGAGTCGGCCGCGGCGAGCACCGAGTGCCCGGGCGCGAGCATGGTGTCCGGTGCCCCGAGCAGCCAGGCCGAGCGCTCACCGGACGGCTCGGCGAACTCCGCCCCGCTCCACCGGCGGGCCGAGGAGAAGGGCGCGACCGCGTGCCGCTCCCAGCCGTGCGGGGCGGGGAACGCGTCGATGATGGCCTGGAGGCTGGCGTTGGGACGCTCGTCGGCGGCGCCGAGAGCACCCAGCACGTCCTCAACGGACAGATCCGACACCAGCGGCAGCACCTCGTCGACGTCCATCGACGCCTCGGTCAGGGTGCCCGTCTTGTCCAGGCACACGGTGTCCACGCGGGCCAGACCCTCGATCGCGGGAAGTTCCTGCACCAGACACTGCTTACGGCCGAGCCGGACCACGCCGACCGCGAAGGCCAGCGACGTCAGCAGGACCAGACCCTCCGGCACCATCGGCACCAGACCGCCCACCATGCGTCGGACCGCCTCGGGCAGGTCGTCGTCGTTGACCATCAGCTGGGTGATGATCAGCGCGATCCCCGCCGGGATGATCGCGTAGGTGACGAACTTCAGGATCCGGTCGATGCCGTTGCGCAGCTCGGAGTTGACCAGGGTGAACCGCCGTGCCTCCTCGGCGAGTTGAGCGGCGTAGGCCTCCCGGCCGACCCGGGTGGCCGTGAACGCACCGGCCCCGGCCACCACGAAGCTGCCGGACATCACCGCGTCACCGGGATGCTTGAGGACCGGGTCCGCCTCGCCGGTGAGGAGGGACTCGTCGACCTCGAGGTTGTCGGCCGTGGTGACCGTGCCGTCCACCACGATCTTGTCGCCCTGCCCGAGATCGATGAGATCGTCGATGACGATGTCCGACGCGCGCAGCGAGACACGCTGCCCGTCGCGCCACACCCGAGGCCGGCTCTCGCCCACGATCGCGAGCTGGTCCAGGGTCCGCTTGGCTCGGATCTCCTGGATGATGCCGATCAGCGTGTTGGCGAGGATGACACCGCCGAACAGCGCGTCCTGGACGGGCCCGACCACCATGATGATCACGAACAGCACGCCGATGATGGCGTTGATGCGGGTGAAGAGGTTGCTCCGGACGATCTCGCCGATGCTGCGGCTCGACCGGACCGGTACGTCGTTGACCCGGCCGGCGGCGACGCGCTCGGCGACCTCGGCCGTGCTGAGACCAACGCTCCGGCCGTCGCCCGCGGTGTGCGGTGGCGGGGCGTCAGCCCCCGATGCGACGGCCTCGGCAGTCACGCCGGGCTCGTCCAGCCGCTTTTCCATCGGTGGATTCCTCCGCATCCGTCGTCTCCGGCGCCGCGCGAGGCGATGCCGGGGGTTCGCGATCGACGTTAGGACGCGCGGGATCCCCGCCACCAGGCACGAAGGACGTCTCTTGGCCTGACTTTCGTCAGGTGCGCCGGTCGCGCGCCGGACGACAGCAACGAGGACGAACCCGGCACAACGGCTCGGCGTGGAGGGCGAGTTCGTCACCGTCCCGGCCCCTTACGGGACGGCGACGAAAACGGATCAATATCGAAGGGAAACTACCGGCTCCTAGCGTCGGGTCCCGCAGCACGCCACCGGTATCCCTGTGCTCGCTCGCCGGCCGGTACACCGCCTTCGGCATCCCGGCAGGCCTCCCTTCACCCCACGCAGAGGAGCCTCATGCAGGTACAGACGAGCGGGTCCGTCGTGACGGGGGACGACCTTCCGGGGCAGCTGACGGCGCTCCGGCAGCTCCACCCGGAGTTGTACGCATGCATCGACCCGCAGCGGATCGCCGCGTGGCGGGCCACGCTCGGCAGAACCCTCGAGCAGCACGACGACTTCGGGGACGACGCCGACGGCGGCCGCGGCGTGGTCTACCTCAAGGCCCAGGCGCTGAACACCCGGGCCCGGGCCACCGGGATCCGGACCCTGCTCGGGCTGGCCGCACCCCACGGCCCGGCCCCCGACGGCCGGCAGCCGGTGCTGGTCGACCTGCTGGGCGGCGACGGACTCGTGCGCAAGGTGTGCGACGAACTCGGCCTCGACGACTTCGGCATCCTCACCTGTGACGCGTCCCCCCACATGGTCGCGGCGGCCTGGGCGGCCGGCATGCCGGCCCTGCTGCAGCGCGCCGAGCAGCCGCTGCTGCGTGACGGGTCCGTCGACGCCGTACTCCTGGCCTACGGCTCGCACCACGTGCCCCCCTCCGACCGGCAGACGGTGGCGAGCGAGGCCTACCGCATGCTCCGGCCCGGCGGCGCGTTCGTGCTGCACGACTTCGCCGTCGGCTCCCCCATGGACGTCTGGTTCGAGGAGGTGACCGACGTCTACTCGACGACCGGCCACAAATTCCTGCACTTCACCCGGGACGAGATCGACGGGTACCTGGAGAAGTCCGGATTCGAGCACCGCGAGGTCCTGGAGATCGACGACCCGTACACCGTCGTGGGGGCCACCCCGGAGGAAGCGGAGTTGGCGATCGGCCGCTATCTGCTGCACATGTACGGCCTGGTCAAGGTGTTCGACGGGCGGGCCGAGCAGGAGGCGTACCGCTGGGTGGCCGAACGGGCGAAGTCCGTCTTCCGGTACACCGGGAAGGACGGTTCCGTGACGGAGACCGAACTGCGCCGCGAGGACGCCACGGGCCACTGGCACCTCACCGTCCCACGGCGCGCGATCATCGGAGTGGGACGCAGGGCCGCCGGCCACTGAACGAATTCCTCCCGACGGCTCAAGTCGATTGGCCGAAAACGCCCGTGTTCCGGCACGACACCCGGCGCGTCGCGATGCCGGGGGTGAATCCCCCGCGGTGCCGGCCGAGTTCGTGCCGTAAGTCAGGCCGTCCTGCGCTTTCCGCACGCCGGCATTGCTCTTGAATTCGAGTCAAAGAACGGACGCGGCACCGATGCCGCAGGTACGGCGAAGGTACAAGGCGCCTTCGTCGTGTCCGTCGAGAGGGAATGACGGGCCACCTCCACAGTCTGCGGCGAACAGCCTGGAGAAATACCGCGCCGGCCCTGCCGAGGAAGGCGAAATGACGACCCAACTCACCGAAGAATCCGCGGCGGTCACGGCCGAGGCGGCGCGGGCCACCCAGCCGGACCGGGCAACGGCGGCCGAACTGGGGCGCACCTACGACGTCGTCCCGCTGTACCAGCAGTTCCTGGCCGACGGAATCAGCCCCGTCACCGCGTTCGCCCAGCTGTGCGGGCCCGACGAACCCGGGTTCCTGCTGGAGAGCGTGCCCGTCTCGGGCGGCGTGGCACGCTATTCCTACGTCGGCCACCGGCCCGCCCCGATCCCCCTGCCGGACGGCGACCCGCTGACCCTGATCCAGGCCCGGCTCGCCCGCAGCGAGGCCCCCACCGAGGGGCTGCCGCCGTTCCACGGTGGCGTCGTCGGCTACCTGGGCTACGAGTCGGCACGTCACTTCGAGGCGCTGCCCGTCGCCGGGGGCGCGCCGCCCGGACTGCCGGAGTCCGCGTTCCTGTCCGTGGACGACCTCGTCGTCTTCGACCACGCCACGCGCCGGGTCCTGCTGATCACGCTGCACCGGCCCGCCCACGAGTCCTACGACGACGCGGTCGCCCGGATCGTGCGCCTGGGCGAACGACTGCGTGCGGCGGGCCCGTTGCCCGGCTTCACCGGTCGCCCCCTGCCGCGCACGGATCCCGCGGCGGACGCGGACCTGTCCGGCTGGACGGCGAACCTGACGGAGCGTGAGTTCGCCGAGCGGGTCGAGCGGGCCCGCGCTCACATCACGGCCGGGGACGCCTTCCAGATCGTCCTCTCCCGGCGGCTCAGCCGGCCCCTCGCCGCCCCGCCCCTCGACCTCTATCGCCATCTGCGGGCGACCAACCCGTCGCCGTACATGTACCACCTGAGCCTGGGGGAGGGGCGGCACATCATCGGCGCCTCGCCGGAGCTGCTGGTCAAGGCGGACGGCGAGCAGGTGCAGACCCGTCCGCTCGCCGGCACCCGCCCGCGCCATCCCGACCCCGGGACGGATCTGGAGCTGGAGCACGAACTGCTCGCCGACGAGAAGGAACGCGCCGAGCACGTGATGCTCGTCGACCTCGGACGCAACGACCTCGGCCGGGTCACCGAACCGGGCACCGTCCGGGTGGAGCAGCTCATGAGGATCGAGCGCTTCTCGCACGTGATGCACCTGTCCTCGACCGTCTCCGGCCGGCTCGCCCCGGGCCGCACCTCGCTGGACGCCCTGCGCGCCGCCTTCCCCGCCGGGACCCTGTCCGGCGCCCCGAAGATCCGGGCCATGGAGATCATCGCGGAGCTCGAACCGCAGCAGCGCGGTGTCTACGGCGGCGCGGTCGGGTTCGCCGGCCATGACGGCCTGGCCGACTTCGCGATCGCCCTGCGCACCGTCGTCGTCGCCGGCGGACAGGTCCACGTCCAGGCCGGCGCCGGCATCGTCGCCGACTCCGACGCCGCCGCCGAGTACCGCGAGACCCTGCACAAGTCCCGCGCCATGATCACGGCCGTACGCCGGGCGGAAGCGGAGGCACAGCTGTGACGGCCACCGGCGCACCCACGGCGCCACCCGCCCGACCCCGGGTCGCGGTGATCGACAACTACGACTCCTTCACCTACAACCTTGTGCACTACGTGGCCGAACTCGGCGGCGAACCCGTGGTGTTCCGCAACGACGCCACCACGGTCGCCGAACTCGCGGCCCACGACCTGCTGCTGATCTCACCCGGCCCCGGCACCCCCGCCGAAGCGGGCGTCTCCGTCGAGGCCGTCCGCTCCCTGAGCGGCCGGCTCCCCATTCTCGGCGTGTGCCTCGGCCACCAGAGCATCGCGGCCGCGTTCGGCGGCAGCGTGGTGCGCGGCACCCCCATGCACGGCAAGACCTCGCCCGTGCACCACGACGGCAGCGGGGTGTTCGCCGGACTGCCCGACCCCTTCACCGCCACGCGCTACCACTCGCTCGTCGTCGCGCCGGGGGACCTGCCGGACGAACTCCTCGCGGTGGCCACCACCCCGGACGGCACCCTCATGGGGCTGCGCCACCGGCACCACCCCACGCACGGCGTCCAGTTCCATCCCGAATCGGTACTCAGCCCCGAGGGCAAACAGCTGATCGCGAACTTCCTGGAGCTCAGCGATGATTGACGTACTGCGCCACCTCACGCGCCGCCGTCTCACCGAGGACGAAGCCGCCGCCGCGATGCGCGTGATCATGCGCGGCGAGGCCACGCCGGCCCAGATCGCCGGCTTCGCCCTGGCCGTCACCGTGCGCGGGGAGTCCGTGGACGACCTGACCGGAATGGCCCGCGCCGCCCTGGAGTTCAGCACACCTCTGCCCGTCGACGGCGATGTGCTGGACACCTGCGGCACCGGCGGCGATGGCCTGAACACCTTCAACATCTCCACCGCGGCCGCCGTCGTGGCCGGTGCCTGCGGCGTACGGGTCGCCAAGCACGGCAACCGCAGCGCCTCCTCCGCCTGCGGCAGCGCGGACGTACTGGAAGAGCTCGGCGTCCGGATCGACCTCGGCGCCGACGAGGCCGCCGCCTGCCTGGCCACCACCGGCATCACCTTCCTGTTCGCACCCGTCTTCCACCCGGCCTTCCGGCACACCGCCGGCCCCCGCCGCGAGCTGGGCACCCGCACCGTCTTCAACCTCCTCGGGCCGCTGCTCAACCCCTCCGCCGCCCGGCTGCGCATCCTGGGCGTACCCGACCCCGTCCTGGTCGAGCCGATGACGGAGGTGCTGCACCGGCTCGGCGTCACCCGCGCGCTGGTGTTCCACAGCGAGGACGGCATGGACGAGCTGAGCACCGGAAGCCCGGCCCACCTGGTCGAGCTGCGCGACGGCCACCGCACCCGGCACCGCTTCGACCCCGCCGAGCTGGGTCTGCGGCCCGCCCGCCCCGCGGAACTGGCCGGCGGCGACCGCGCCGTCAACGCGGCGATCATCCGCCGGGTGCTGGCCGGCGAACCGGGACCGGCGCGCGACGTCGTGCTGCTCAACGCGGCCGCCGCGCTGCGCGTGGCCGGTGCCGCCGAGACCTGGGACGACGGCCTGCGCCGGGCCGCCGAGGCCGTCGACACCGGCGCGGCCGCCGCCCTGCTGACCGACTGGGCCCGCACCTCCCACAGCCCCGCCGTCGCGCTGGAGGTCCCGGCATGACCGACCTCCTCACCACCCTGGTCACCCAGGCCGAACGGCAGACCGCACACCGCCGAGGGGTCCGCCCCGACTCCGACGTGGCGCGGGCGGCCGCGGCGGCGCCCGCGCCACGGGACTTCGCCGCAGCCCTCAGGGAACCGGGCCTCGCCGTCATCGCCGAGATGAAACCGCGCAGCCCCTCCAAGGGAGCACTGACCGACGACTACCGGCCGGCGGAGCGGGCCCGCGCCTACCGCGACGGCGGCGCTCACGCGCTGTCGGTGCTCACCCACGAGGACGGGTTCGGCGGCCGCCCCGAGCACCTGTCCGTCGCCCGCGCCGCGAGCGGACTGCCCGTCCTGCGCAAGGACTTCATCACCGACGAGTACCAGCTCCTGGAAGCCCGCGCCCTCGGTGCCGACGCCGTCCTGCTCATCGTGGCCGCCCTCTCCGCCCAGCGGCTCACCGAACTCCTGGCCCGCACGCGGGAGTTGCACATGGAGGCGCTGGTCGAGACGCACGACGCCGAGGAAGTGGACACGGCACTCGAGGCCGGCGCCACCGTGATCGGCGTCAACCATCGCGACCTGCGGGACTTCACCCTCGACCGGACCCTGTCCGCCCGACTGCGCCCCCGGGTCGGCGCCGGCCGCGTCCTCGTCGCCGAGAGCGGCGTCCGCGGTGCCGAGGACGCCCGCGCACTGGCCGGGGCCGGTGTGGACGCGGTGCTGGTCGGAGAGCTGCTGATGCGGTCCGGCGACCCGGGCGCCACGATCAAGGAACTGATGACATGACGCTTCTCCCCGCTCCCTCCTCCCCGCCGCCCCCGACCGACCGGGACGCCGGCACCCGGCCCGCCCACCCGGGCCCGCCCGGCTGGACCCCCGCCTCCTGGAGCGACCACCCGGCCGCCCAGCAGCCCGACTGGCCGGACCCGCGGGCGCTGCGGCGGGTGACCGAGACCCTCGCGCTCCAGCCCCCGCTCGTGCTGCCGGGGGAGATCCTCGACCTGCGGCGCGAACTCGCCGGCGTCGCGGCCGGCGAAGGCTTCCTGCTGCAGGCGGGCGACTGTGCCGAGCGGTTCGCCTCCTGCACCGAGGACGGTGTGCGCGGCAAGCTGCGGGTGATCCTCCAGTCGGCCATCGTCCTGACGTTCGGCTCGGGGCTGCCCGTGGTGAAGGTCGGCCGGATCGCGGGCCAGTTCGGCAAGCCGCGCAGCCGCCCCACCGAGACCGTCGACGGCGTCGAACTGCCCGCCTTCCGCGGCGACATCGTCAACGGCCCCGAGTTCACCGCCGAGGCCCGCCGCCCCGACGCCGACCGTCTGCTGCGCGCGTACCACCACTCCTCCGCGGCGCTGAACGTCCTGCGCGCCCTGACCCTGGGCGGCTTCGCCGACCTCGATCAGGTGCACGCCTGGAATCAGGAGTCGGTCCGGCGCAGCGCCGCGGGACGCCGCTACGAGAAAGCGGCCGACGACATCACCTGGGCACTGCGGTTCATGAACGCCTGCGGCATCGACACCGGCGCCCAGCCGGTCCTGCACCAGACCAGGCTGTACACGTCGCACGAAGCCCTGCTGCCGGCCTACGAACAGGCGCTGACCCGGTACGACGAGCAGCGCCGCGCCTGGTTCGGCACCAGCGCCCACCTGCTGTGGATCGGCGACCGCACCCGGCAGCTCGACGGCGCCCACGTGGAGTTGCTCTCCGGCGTCGCCAACCCGGTCGGGATCAAGGTGGGGCCGTCCACCACACCGGAGGAACTGCGCGCGCTGTGCGCACGCCTCGATCCGCACCGCACCCCCGGGCGGCTGGTGCTGATCACCCGGATGGGAGCCACGCGCTCCGGCGATCTGCTGCCTCCGCTGCTGCGGGCCGTCCGGGAGGCCGGCCATCTGCCGGTGTGGGCCTGCGACCCTATGCACGGCAACACCTTCGTGTCGGCCGGCGGATACAAGACGCGCCGCCTCACCGACATCACGGCCGAGATCGGCGACTTCTTCGCCGCGCACGCCGAGGTGGGCACCCACCCCGGGGGCGTCCACCTCGAACTCACCGGCGACGACGTCACCGAGTGCCTGGGCGGCGAGCTCGACGAGATCGTCGACGAACGCCTCGGCACCCGCTACGAGACCGCCTGCGACCCCCGCCTGAACGCCGCCCAGTCCCTCGAACTGGCCTTCCTCACCGCCGAGATCCTGCGCGCCCACCTCAGCGCCTGACACGGACCGCACCCGGACCAGAGAGGAGTACCTCGTGCCGGCCGAAGTGCCACCAAGGACCGCCCGCGTCGACCGGCGGGCGGTCACCGAACTCGTCGTGGCGCCGGTGACGATCACGCCGACCAAACCGCTCACGCCGACCCACATCAAGGGACTGCTCTGGACCGATGTCCTGGTCAAGGCCAGCGCCCGGCTCACCCCGGTCCGCCTGGTGTGGAACGACCGCACGGCCACCGTGACCGCCCAGTCCACCGCCTTCTGGCGCCACCTCGACCTCACCGAACCGGACACCGACTGGAGCACCGAGACAGCCACCGGCATAGGCGAGCGCTACGTCCGCTACCACGCCGGCCGCCCCCGGAGCCGGCCGCACGCCCTCGACGCGTACCTGGCCCGCGCCGACGACACCGGCTGGATCCACCCCGCCGGCCGCCGCATGCTCGACCTGTGGCGCGCCGACCTGGACCTGCTCGGCGTGGCCGACCCCGGCCTGGGCCTCGACCGCCCGCTGTCCCTCTCCGCACCCGCCGCGCTCGACCTGCTGGCCGGCCGCGGACTGCTCGTCGACCACCGGAGCCTCGGTGGCCCCGTCCACCTGGACGGGGCCCGCTGGGGACTGCCCCTGCGCCGCCTCGTGGGCGCCGACGGCCACCCCAACTACCTGCTGCCGATCCTGCGCGACCTGATCCCGATGATCCGCCCCGACCGGATGTTCCTTCTCGTCCACGACGACGACCTCACCGCCGACTACGTGCTCCTCGCACGCGTCCTCGCCGAGTTCGGCGCACGCGCCGCCCGACTGTCCCTCGGCCGGGTCCCCCTGGCCGGCTCCACCCGCTCCAGCAGACACGGCGGTTGGCGCGGCGCGACCCTCGGCGACCTGTCCGCGACCCCCGGCACCGCGGACCGGGCGGCCTACCGGCTCGGCATGCGGCTGTACTTCGCCGCCTGCCTCCAGCGGCACTCGCCCCAGCCCTTCCACCTGCCCCTGCTGCGCCGGTGCGTGGGGCGAGCCGCCCGCCTGCTAGACGGGGCACCATCCGACGGCGACCACCGCGGCGGCCGTCACCTGGACGCGGTACTCGCCCGGCTGCGGACCCGGCCGGGATACGTCGACCCCTACCGGCTCACCGCCTCCCTCCTGGGCCGCCGGCCCCTCGCGCCGACCCCGCACCTGCGGGCGATCTACACGTGACCGCACACCATGCCCCGCCGCCCGCCCGGGGCCTCTCCGCAGCCCGCTCGTCCGCCCCAGGACCGACCGGAACCGGCCCGCTGGCCACCGCCGCATGGGCCCGTGTCGCGGCCGCCCGGCACGGTCTGGGCGACGCACGGGTCAGGCACGGGCTGAGCGCGGCCGTCGTGGTGGCCGACCTCGACGTGCCGGCGTTCCTCGCCGGAGCCGCCCGTTTCGCCCTCGACCTCCCCTCCGCCACGGCCGACGGCTGGTACCGCACGTTCAGCAGAACCGTGTTCCTCGCCGGGCGCCCCGCCACCCTCGCCGCCCGGCACCCGTACCGGCACGCCACGCCCACCGCCGGCCTCGCCTGGTACGGACCGGCCCGACGCGGTGAACTCCACTCGCTGTCCCGCCTGTTACGCACCTTCGAGGCGCCCGCCCCGATCGACGTACCGGACGGACCGACCGCGCTCACCGTCCACGGACCGCCCTCGGGGCGCACCGTGGACGCGGTCCTCGCGACCGGCGGGGTCAGCACCGCGGCCTACCTCGTCCACGCCCACCACCTGATCGCCGAGGCGGCCCTGCGAGGACTCGTCCGCCCCGGCGACACGCTCCGCCTCGCCCACCGTCCGGACCTGCACCCCGACGACTTCCCTGACGCGCTCGACCCGTCCCGCGCCGGATCGGTCCAGACGCGGATCGCCCCCAGCCACACCGATCCCGCCCGGCTGCGCCTGTACGGCGTACTGACATCGGACCGCCGCGAAGGAGACCACTGACATGCGCGCCGAACGCGTTCTGGCGGAACACCGCCGCCTCCTCGCCGCCCTGGACCACCCCGAGGACGTGCAACGCGACCTCCTCGACCGGATCCTGCGGCGCAACGCGGACACCGCCTTCGGCCGGGAACACGGGCTGGCCTCCGTGCGCGGCCTCGACGACCTGCGCCGGGCCGTGCCGATCCGCACGCACGAGGCGCTCATGCCGTGGGTCGAGCGGGCCATGGGCGGTGAGCAGGCAGTGCTGACGGCGGACGAGCCCGTCGTCTACTTCTCCTCCAGCGGCAGCACCGGCCGGGAGAAACACATCCCCGTCACCCGCAGCTACCTGCGGTGGACCTTCCTCCCCTTCTACCACGCCGCCTTCGCCCCGCTCCTGCAGACGCTGCCCCAAGCCCTCGCCGCGCCCGGCGCGGTGCTCAACCTGTGGCAGGACCCGACCGCGCCGATCGCCCGGACCGGCCACGGTCAGCCGCACATCGGCGCCAGCCAGCTCGACTACCGCGAGTTCGGCGAGGACTCCGCCGTCGGACCCGGCAACGACGCCGAGTGGAGCCGCATACCCGAGCAACTGGCCACGGCCGGCCCCTGGGACCGCAGCTACTACAAGCTCCGCCTCGCCGCCGAGCAGGACATCCGTATCGTCATCGGCGTCAACCCGGCCATGGTGGCGGGGCTGCCGTACATGCTGCGCACGCTCTGGCCCCGGCTCGTCGCGGACATCAGGGCCGGCACACTCGACGGCCGGCCGCACACCCGGCCCGACCCCGGGCGCGCCGACGACATCGAACGCTACGCACGGAGATTCGGCACGCTCCTGCCGTACCACCTCTGGCCCCGCCTGAGCGCCATCCTCGTCTGGAACAGCGCGCTCGCCTCGCTCTATCTGCCACGGGTGCGCGAGACGTACGGACCGGGCGTGCGGCTGTTCGGCGCGCCCGTCGCCTCCTGCGAGGGGCCGGCCGCCGTACCGGTGGACCTCCGGCCCGGCGCGCCGCTCTATCTGCCCGGCTGCGTCTACGAGTTCGTGCCGGCGGACGGACCCGTCACCGCCGACAGCGAGACGCTCGCCGCCACCGAACTGGAGGCGGACCACGACTACCACCTCGTCCTCACCCACGTCGGCGGCCTGTACCGGTGCGCGGTCGGTGACGTGGTCCGCGTCGTCGGAACCACGGGACGTACACCACGCATCGAGTACGCCGGACGTGACGTCGTCCGCTCCGTGGCCGGCGAGCGGCTGACCGAGGCTGTCGCCGTCCGCGCGCTGCGTACCGCCTGCCACGACACCGGCGCCGAGATCCGCAACGCGACCTTCCACGTGGCGACCGACGGGGGAGGCGGTCACCACCAGGTCGCCGTGGCTTTCGCGGGCCTGCCGGCGCACCGGACCTGGCCGGCGCCCTGGACACCCGGCTGGCCGAGCAGTGCCCCGGCTACCGGAACGGCCGGCGTTCGGGCCGGATCGGCCCGCTCGAGGTGATCCCCGTCCACCCGGACGGCTTCCTGCGGGAGTGGGAGCGGGCCGTGCGGGCCGGGCAGCGTCCGCCCCGGGTCAAGGACCGGGTCTTCCTGCCCGACGAGCAGGCGTGGGAACGGCTCGTCGCGTCCGCCTCGCGGGCGGCCGCGTGATGCCGCGGCGGCGCGGTCAGGTGCGCGAACGCGGCTGACCGGCCGCCGGCAGGACGACGATTTCCGCCCGGCCGCACGACCCCGTCGTCGCGGGCGGGCCGCGTGAGAGAAGGCGAGGCCGCATGACCGACGTGATCCCCGGCAGGGGCCAGTACACCGAGGACGCCCGCAGACAGCGGCTGGAGTGGCTGCGCAGACGCAGCGGCGCGGAGCTGCCGTCACTCGGGCGAACGGGTCTGAGCGCTCAGCACCTGGTCGGCAACGTGGAGAACTTCGTGGGCTCCGTCGAAGTGCCGATGGGCCTGGCCGGCCCCCTGCTGTTCGCCGGCGACTCCGTGCGCGGGAGCATCGTCGCCCCGCTCGCCACCACCGAGGGCGCGCTCGTGGCGTCGGCCTCCCGCGGCGCACGGGCCGTCACCGAGTCGGGCGGGGTCACCACCCGCGTGCTGTCGCAGCGGATGACCAGGGCCCCCGCGTTCGAGTTCGCCGACATCCCCGCGGCGCAGCGGTTCACCCACTGGCTGCACGCGCACCGCGAACGGCTGGAGCAGCAGGTACGTCTGGTCTCCCGGCACACCCGGCTGATCGACGTCGACCCCTACCAGATCGGCCGGCACCTGCATGTCCGGTTCGTCTTCGAGACCGCGGACGCCGCCGGGCAGAACATGACGACGGCGGCGACCTGGCAGATCTGCCGATGGATCAGCGAAGAGCTCGGCGCGGACGAGAGCCTGCGCCCGCGCGGCACGCTCCTGGAGGGCAACCTCAGCGGCGACAAGAAGACGGCCGCCGTATCGCTGCTGGCGGGCCGGGGAACGCGGGTGACCGCGGAGTGCAGCCTGCCCCGGCACGTCGTGGCCGCGGTGCTCAAGACGACGCCCGAGGCCATGGTCAAGAGCCATGTCACGACGGTCCTCGGCGCCCAGCAGGCGGGGATGACCGGGTACGGCGTCAACGCGGCGAACATCGTCGCCGCACTGTTCGTGGCGACCGGCCAGGACGTGGCCTGCGTGCACGAGTCCGGGGTGTCGATCTTCTCCATGGAGCAGGACGGCGACGACCTCGTCGCCACGATCCTGCTGCCCAACCTGGTGGTGGGCACGATCGGAGGCGGCACCGCACTGCCGCCCCAGCGCGATGTGTTGACCGCCCTCGGCTGCGCGGGCGCCGGCGGCGTCCGCCGGTTCGCGGAGATCGTCGCGGGGTTCGCCCTCGCCCTGGACCTGTCGACCATGGCCGCGGTCGTCAGCGGACAGTTCGCCGAGGCACACCAGCGGCTCGGCCGGGCCCGCCGCGTCGACTTCCTCCAGCCCGGCGATCTGGACGCGACGCTGCTGCAACCCGCGATGGCCCAGCGCCTCGACGACCCGCGGCTGCACGTCACCCGGGTCCGGCAGGCCGCGCAACTCCACGGAGACGGGATCTCCAGCGAACTCGGAGCGCTCGCCGAGCGCCGCAAACTGACCGGCCTGCATCCGCTGACGGTCACACTCACCCCTGGCCGGGGCGGCCCCACCACCCTGGAGCTCGTCGCGAAGGTCAAGCCACGCGGCGACGAGATCGTCTCCGGCGTGGCCAAGCTGCTCTCGCTGTGCGGACCGGAGGTGGCCACGGCCTGGGACCGCTGGGGAGCCGACACCGAGTTCACCGCCGCCCACCGCCGCGAACTGTCGGTCTACCGGCGCCCGGAGGCCGCCCTGACCGGGCTGCTGCCGCGCTGCTACGGCCTGCTGGAGGACGACGAGCGCGAGGCCTACGTCATCCTGATGGAACGCCTGCGCGACGACGGCGCCCCGTGGACCCGCGACCGGATCGCCGACGCGCTGCGTGCCATCGCCCCCGTGCACGGCCACTGGCTCGGCCGCGACCAGGAACTCCTGGCCGAGGGCTGGCTGCACGGGCCGCCGGAGCCCGCCTTCCTCGCCAAGGCGCGGGACCTGTGGGAGGCCCTGGCCCGTCAGGCCGCCGCCGACCACCCCGATCTGATCGACCGGGCCCGCCTCGACATCCTGCTCGGCATCGCCGAGGACGCCGGCTACTGGACGCAGGAACTGCACGCCCTGCCCCGCACCCTGGTCCACAACGACTTCAACCCGCGCAACATCGCGCGCCATGACGGACGCGTGGTGGTCTACGACTGGGAACTCGCCACCGTCGACGTGCCGCAGCGCGACGTCGTGGAACTGCTGGCGTTCACCCTCGGGCCAGAGGCGACGGCGGAAGACGTCGACGACCTGCTCGCCGTGCACGCCGACGCGCTGACGACGACAGCGCCGGAGGCAGCCCGAACCTTCGGTGCCGCAGAGCGGCACCGGGGCTATCGCGTCGCGCTGCGCACGTTCCTGATGAGCCGTCTGGCGCTCTACGCCACGGGCCACACCCACCGCGAGTTCGCGTTCCTGCCGCGCGTGGTGCACACCGCGTTCCGTCTGTGGGACCTGGCCCGCACCCGGGACGGTGAGTGAGATGCGGGTGGCCGTGGTGGGCATAGACGGCAGCGGCAAGACCACCGTGCTGCGCCGGGCCGCCGAGCGGGACGGCTTCGCGGTCGTGCACGCCGTCCGCGGCCACGACGATCCGAACAGTCCGTTCGCCGGCCTGTCCAGGGCGCTGGCCGGCGCCTCGGCCGCGGCGGACGCCGTGGGCCGGATCCAGCTGAAGGTCGCCGTGCTCTTCCTCCAGCTGTGCCTGTACGGCCCCGGCGAACGGCACGCGGCCCACCGGTCCGCGATCGTGCTCGCCGACCGGCACCCCCTCGTCGACCCGCTGGTCTACCTGCCCCTGTTCGGGCACCTGGCGCGGAACGACGAGCCCGGAAGCGACGTCGCGGCCTGGTGGCACGAGCAGGAGCCGGACGCGGCGCGGGCGGTCCGCGCCTGGCTGGAGGCCCGCACCGGGCACACGGACCCCTGGACACTGGGCGAGGAACTGCTGCGCCTGGGCACCCGGCCGCCCGAGGAGATGCTCGACCGGCTCACGCACCGCTTCGGCGTCACACCACCCCACGGCGTCCTCCTGCTCGACCTGCCCGTCCAGCAAGCCCTGCGACGGACCGGGGAACGGCTGCGCGACAGCGAACTGCACGAGACCGCCGCCTTCCTCACGGCGGCACGGCAGCGCTACGAGTCCGTCCTGGACTGGCTGACACGGACCCACCCCGATCTCACGGGGCAGCGCATCGACTGCTCCGGGCTCTCCGTGGACGAGGTGGCCGACCGGGTGCGGGACGCGGTCGGTGCACTGGCGGCGGTACGGGGCCCGGCCGCCCGACTGCCGACGACGCGTCCGTCCGGTGGGTCCGGTTGATCCGGTGGGCCCGTTCGGTCCATTCGGTCCCGGTCAGCAGGCCCCGCGATCGCGGTCACTTGCAGAACGCGGTGTCCACGGACTTCATCACGGCCAGAGCCCCCTTCTCGGCATCGCCGAAGGTTCCCGGCAACGCGGTCACCGCGAGCCCGACGGAGCGGCCGTCGTCCGTGGCGCCGCCGCGGGTCTCGTACCCGTCGATGTCGCCGCCGTGGCCCCAGTAGACGCCTCCGCAGCTCAGCGGGACGCTGAACACGCCGAGTCCGTACCGCCATCCCGGGAGCAGCGGGGCGTCGACCGTCCTGCGCATCTCGGCAAGCTCCTCCGTGGGCAGGAGTGTGCCGTCGAGCAGGGCGCGGGCGAACCTGGCGAGGTCGCTCGGCGTCGAGATCATCTGGCCGGCGGCTCCGCCCCAGGACGGATCCATCTCGGTCGCGTCGATGACCTTGCCCGACTGCGCGTCGCTCAGGGCGTAACCGTGCGCGTGGGGCTCGCGGATGCTCTGGTCGCCCGGCTGCGGCCAGTAGGTGTGGCGCAGGCCCGCCTTCTTGATCACGCGTTCGGTGATCTGTTCCTGTACGGGGCGCTTGGTGACCTGCTCGATGAGGAGTCCGGCCAACGCGTAGTTGGTGTTGCTGTACTCCCACTTGGTGCCGGGTGGGAACTTCGCCGGGTGGGCCAGAGCGGCCTTGACCAGGTCATGTGGGTGGAAGAACGTGTGCTGGATCTTCGCGAAGTTCTCCAGCCCGATGTGCTCCGTGTAGTTGGGCAGGCCACTGGTGTGTTGCAGGAGCTGCCGGACGGTGATGTCGCGACCGTCGATGCCCTCCCCGCGCACCAGGCCGGGGAGGTAGGTCTCGATCGGCTCGTCCAGGACGACCTTCCCCTCAGCGACCAGTTGCAGGACCGCGACCGCGGTGAACGTCTTCGTATTGCTGCCGGCGCGCACGTAACCGTCACGCGGCACCGGCACCTGACGGCCCAGCCGCGCCGTCCCGGCCACGACGGACTCCGTACGACCGCCCTTGTCGACCCAGGCCGTCACCGCGGGGAACTTCTCCTGGCTCACCAGCGAGTCGATGCTCTTCTGAAGTGGCGACCGGGTGGACGGATCCGCCACCGCGACGTTGGCCACCCCGGTGCCGACCAAGCCCACGGCCGTGATCATCACCAGCAGCCTTGTGCGCATTTTCGAGCCGCTCTTCTTCCTCTGTATCACCGCTGCTCCTCCGTCGGAATCGATACCACCGACGGTTCCAGGAACGTCCGCGAAGATCAGTAGGCCTATGCACCGGAAGGGCGGTACACCTGACACCACCATCCACGGAACAGCTTTGCGGCAGGCGATCCGGTCGGCGAAGAACGGGGGCGTACGCGCGCAGGAGCGCTAACAGGCGTGGCCTGCTGGGCTGGAGGACGGGAGTGGTTCTCTATTCGCTCGGAGAACCCCGGAGAGCGGGCGCGAGCGATGCAGATCGGCGAGATGTGCTGAGTGCCGCACCTGCTGCACGGGCTCCGAGCTGCGTGTGGCTCTGACAGGTTCGTCTCTTAACCTCGTTTCAGGAGATGTGCGATGCCATGGGTAGGCACTTGAGGAGGCGTCGGTGTTCGGAAGGGGCTCGCGGTTGCTCGCGGGGGCCGTGGTCGTGGCTTTCATCGTGCTCGTCGGCCCCAGCACGCCCAGCGGTGGTCTCTTCGGCAGGTCGCTGCCCGCCGAGGCCGTCAGGGACGTCGTACCGAACCGGGTCATGACGTGGAACATCTGCAATCCCTGCGAGGTGAGCAACGCCGACCGGGCGGCGGACATCGCCACCTACGCCCCCCAGGTCATCGGCCTGCAGGAGGCGTGCGTGCGTGACGTCGAGAAGATCCGCGACTATCTGGAGGGCCTTTACGGGCTGGTCTACCACGTCGAGTACGGGACGGTTCTGCGGAGTTGGGGCCGCTGCGGGGGACTGCCGTGGAAACCCGGGGGCTACGGCCAGGCGATTCTCTCGGTGGCACCGATGAAGGACCACGTCAACGTGGAGTACCCCGACGGTGGATCCGAGGACCGCGGGTACATGGCGGTCACCACCGAGGTCGGCGGTCAGTCGGTCCGCGTCTTCAACACGCACCTCGCGCACCGACGTCAGGAGGAGTTCCGGGCGGAGCAGATCGGCGTACTCGCTCCCGAGGTCAGGCGGTACGACCGGGCGATCGTCCTCGGTGATTTCAACGCCGTACCGGATTCCCCCGAACTCGCGAAGATGTGGACGTTGGCCGAGGACGCGGATCCGCAGTGCCGCCCCTCAGCCACCGGCGTCTGCGAGACGACCACCGACTGGCAGCTCAAGTTCGACTACGTCTTTCTCCGCGGTTTCGCGGCACTCGAGCAGCATGTACATCCGTCCCGGTACTCGGACCACGACCTGGTGCAAGCCGACCTGAACCCCGTGTAGGCGGGCGCGGCCCGGCGGTTGCTCAGGGCGACGTGGTCCAACGCGGCTCGGTCTCCGCCCACTGGGACTCCCACTCGGTCATGTTGCGGCGGTGCAGGACGTGGGCGGCGGTGCCGTAGACGGCGCCACCCGCCATCGCGACGGCGAGGAAGGCGAGGATCGCCCAGCCCATGGTGCGGCTGCGGATCTGTTCGGCGGCCAGGGGCGGTTCGGTGAGGCTGCCGTCCGCGTCGACCCATACGTCGACCTCGCTGTTCACGCTCAGTCCGGGCAGCACGTCGGTCCGTGCGGTACGGGTCCGGCCCTGCTGGTCGGTGAAGCGGACCGTGGCCGGGTAGCGCGTCTTCCTCGCCTCCGCCGAACCGGGTTCGGGGTGGCGCGGGGCGTCGTGCGTGAGCACGCCGGTCGTCAGGTGCCGGGTCTGCCGTTGGTTGGCGGCCGTCGTGACGTAGTGCCGGTAGGCGGCGTCACCGATGGTGAACATGGCGACCATGCCGAGGAACGGCACAAGGAGCAGGAGGGCCAGGGCGATCCAGCCCTGGAGACGGTCGGTGCTCCGCCGTAGCGGATTGTGGCGCCATTGCCAGAGGGACAGGGGATGCACCCAGGGGTGCGGTGGGTCGGGAGGCGGCTGCGCGGGTGGGATCGCGCCGGACACGGGGCTTCTCCTTCCGGGGCCGGGGAGGGGCGAGGAGGGGGCGGGTGACGGCTGTCCTCCGGGCCGTCGTACGTCGAAGTCGCCCTCCGTCGAGGGGAGTTGTGGACGATCGGGGGTGCCACGGCCGGTGGAGCGGCACCGGCCGTGGCAGGTGGGGGACGGGGCGGGGTCAGCCGGAGTCCGGGCCCGGCGGGTGAGTGGTCAACCCTGCCGAGGGATGGGCCTGTGCGGACTGCAGGATCCTGGCGGCGCCGCGGATCGCCGCCGTGTGCGGTGCGGGCACGGGCCTCAGGGGCGCGTGCAGGCTGCCCGTGAGCCGGTAGGTGAGGTCGGGACGCAGGGGCTCGAGCGCGAGACCGCAGCACTGCCGGCACAGCGGCCGGGGCCAGGGCCGGGGCCGGGGCGGGTGGCCGGCGGAAGGGCCGGTCTGTGGGCGGGGGAGGAGGGTCATCGTCCGGCCTCGCGCACCTGCTGGCACCGGCCGCAGTAGCGGGCCTGCGGAACGATCGTCAGCCGTTCGCGGTCGATGGCCCGCCGGCACAGATGGCACGTCCCGTAGCTGCCGTCGGCCATGCGGCGCAGCGCGGCCTCCACGTCGGCGAGCACCATGCGCGCGGACGCGGCGAGTTTGACGTGCACCTCGGCCTGCGCCGCGGAGCGCCGGCCGAGGAGGTCCTCGGCGCGCGGTGCAGCGGCGATCTGGCGCAGTTGGTCCTGACGGAACAGACGCTGTTCGTGCAGGTTTTCCCGGAGCGCGGCAAGGTCCTCGGGCGACAGGTGCGCGGCACGGTCGCCTGTGGCACGGTCGCCGACGGTCTGGTGGTTCACCACTTCACCCCTTTGAGCAGGGCAGGAGAGGAAGTCGGGTCAGGGTTGGTCCGTCCGAGTCGCAGCGGACCCGGTCGGAGCCACAGAGGATCGATCTGAGTCGCTCAGAGTGGGTGGGTCGCAGGGACCCTCGATCAGGCGGCGGCCCGGCGCTGGCAGGGAACGCAGTACCGGGTGTACGGGAGGATCTCCAGGCGTTCGGCGGGTACGGGCTTGGAGCAGCCCAGGCAGGAGCCGTAGGTGCCTTCGTCGATCCGGGTGAACGCTTCGTCGATCTCCTTGAGCACCCGCCGGATCGCCTCGGCCTGGGCCGACAGCAGGTGGTCGTCCGCGCTCTGGCCCGTCTCGCCGAGGGCCTCCAGCTGGGCCAACCGGCTGTTGCGGGCATGCTCCAGACGCTGACGGGCCTCATGAGCGGTCGGCTGACCGGGGCGGCGGTCCGTCCGGGGCGTCTGAGAAGGACTGGGTGCCGGGGAGATCTGAGAAGTGCTGGGTGCCGGGGAGATCCGGGAAGTGCTGGGCGCCTGGGGAGTCTGGGAGGTGTCGAGCGGCACGACGGGGTCCTTTCTCAGCAGGGGACGGGCGCGGCCACGGCCGCCCGGTCCGCCGTCCCGCGGGCTTCCGTGGAGACCGCGGTCCGGCCGAACCGGACGGCCCTGACACCATCGACTCTGCTCCGCGGGGCGTCGGAAACCCATCGGGCGCAGGCCCCATTCGCCGGGGACCGCGATGACCACACGAGGTCACGGCGACCGCCCGGGACCGCGATGACCACGCGACGACCACCCGGGGTCACGATGACCGCCCGGGACCGCGATGACCATGCTGTGACCGGCCTCTGGAGGGCGGCGGGCACTCCGGCGGCCCGGACGGCGGATGGGTATCGCATGACCTGGGAAATGGGGACCCGACCCCATCGACCGCGCGCGCGAGGGCGAGGCAGGCTGGGTGAGATCGATCGGGCCCGATGACGCGACGCCCGGCCAGGGGTGGGTGTGATGGCCGGCAGCCGGGCTGGTTAGGGTCGGGTCATAGAAGGAGGAATCACCCCGTGTCGTTGTTCTGGCGGATCTTCGGGCTGAACGCCCTGGTGCTGGGCATCGCCACGGCGCTGCTGCTGTGGGCGCCGGTGACCGTCTCCGTGCCGGTGCTGCTGACCGAGGCGATGATCCTGGTCGGCGGCCTGGCCGTCATGCTGGTCGCCAACGGCGCCCTGCTGCGCTGGGGCCTGGCCCCGCTGGACCGGCTGACCCGCCTCATGACCACCGTCGACCTGCTCCGCCCCGGCCAGCGGCTGCCCGTGCCCGGCGCCGCGGGCAGCGAGGTTGCCGAGCTGATCCGCACCTTCAACGCCATGCTCGACCGGCTGGAGCACGAGCGCGCCACGTCCAGCGCCCGCGCGCTGCTGGCCCAGGAGGCGGAACGCCGCCGTATCGCCCAGGAACTGCACGACGAGGTCGGGCAGAGCATGACCGCGATCCTGCTGGTGCTCAAGCGTGCCGCGGACGACGCCCCCGAGCCGCTGCGCGAGGACCTCCAGCAGGCCCAGGAGATCACCCGGGAGAGCCTCGACGAGGTGCGGCGCCTGGTGCGCCGCCTGCGCCCCGGCGTCCTGGACGACCTGGGCCTGGTCAGCGCACTGACCTCGCTCGCACAGGACTTCGCCACCCACACCGGGCTGCGTGTCGTGCGCCGCCTGGACGGCGACCTGCCGGTCATCGACCACGAGAGCGAACTCGTCCTGTACCGGGTGGCGCAGGAAAGCCTGACCAACGCGGCCCGGCACGCCGACGCCCAGCGGGTGGAGGTGGGCCTGCACGGCACCGACGACGCGGTGGTGCTGGAGATCGCCGACGACGGCCGCGGCATGGAGGCCGTCTGCGAGGGTGCCGGCATCCGTGGCATGCGCGAGCGGGCGCTGCTCGCCGGCGCGACCCTGGACATCGCCTCCACACCCGGCACCGGAACCCGCGTCCGGCTCACCGCACCAGTCCCCAGGAAGCAGCCCTGACCATGCGCGATCCGATGCCGCCCGAACCCACCGCAGCTCCGGCCCCGACCTCGGCCACCTCGGCGTCCGCCGCCCCGACGCCGATCCGCATCCTCCTCGCCGACGACCACGCGCTCGTGCGCCGCGGGGTACGCCTCATCCTCGACCGGGAACCCGACCTTCAGGTCGTCGCCGAGGCGGGTGACGGCGCCGAGGCCGTCGAGGAGGCCCGGAAGCGGGAGATCGACCTCGCCATCCTCGACATCGCCATGCCCCGCATGACCGGCCTCCAGGCCACCCGTGAACTGAGCGCGCTCAAGCCGGACCTGCGCATCCTGATGCTGACCATGCACGACAACGAGCAGTACCTGTTCCAGGCGCTGAAGGCCGGGGCCTGCGGGTACGTGCTGAAGTCGGTGGCCGACCGTGACCTGGTCGCGGCCTGCCGGTCCGCGATGCGCAACGAGCCGTTCCTGTACCCCGGCGCGGTGACCGCCCTGATCCGCAATTACCTGGATCGCGTACGGCACGGCGAGGAGGACGCCGATCGCCTTCTCACGCCGCGCGAGGAGGAGGTCCTCAAACTCGTCGCCGAGGGCCACTCCTCCAAGGAGATCGCCGAGATGCTCTTCATCAGCGTCAAGACCGTGCATCGCCATCGCGCCAACCTGCTGCACAAACTCGGCCTGCGCGACCGGCTGGAACTCACGCGGTACGCCATCCGTTCCGGTCTCATCGAGCCCTGACGTCCGCGCTCCCGGCGCCGACCGACCAGATCCGAACAACGAGAGAGGGACGGTGCATGCGCCCGGCGTTCCGCACCGCCCCGACCGCCGGCCGACGGGGCCGGGGCGCGGCCCCAGGCCACCGGCCTCCGACCACTGTTGACAGGCCATCGACCGCCGGCCGACGGGGCCGGGGCGCGGTCCCAGGCCACCAGCCACCGGCCACCGTTGACCGGCCTCCGACCACCGTTGACCGGCCACCGACCGCCGTTCACCGGCTCGCCGCCACCCTCACCCTCCTCCTCGCTGTCCTGCTGGCGATGGTGCCCGCCCACCCCATCCCCGCCGCTCCCGGCCAAGGGCCCGACCCGGCCACTGCGGTCACGGCGGTCACGGTGGCCACGAGTACGCAACTCGCGGACAACGGCACCCGAGCGGACGACCCGTGCGCCGCCGGCTGCGCGACGCAGGCCAGGCCCCGGCACGACCCCCTCGGCGAGCGCCTCGACCCACCGGATCGCCACGCCACCGATGCCGGTGATGTCGCCGATGGCCGCCCCGCCGTCGGCGCCCGCACCGCGGCGGCACCCGCGCCCGCACCCCTCTCCCTCTACCGTTCGGCCCACGATCGCGGCCGGGCTCCTCCGGCGCTCTCCGGCACCTGAAGCACCCCATCACCCCTTACCTCGTCGCGGCCCCGCGGGCCCCGCGCAGCTGACGCCTGTCCGCTGCCGCTCTCTGCTGCCCGCCGGCGCTGCCGCGACATGCCTGCCGGAGGCTTGTGTTGAAACGCCGGAAGAACTCCCTGCGCGCGCGTGCGCTGCTCGCCCTCGCCGTGATCGCCGTATCGCTGGCCATCGCGCTCACCACACCGGTCCGCCTCGGTCTCGATCTACGAGGCGGCACCCAGATCACGCTGGAGACCCGCTCCACCGACACCGTCGAGGCCGACCGCGAGGCCACCGACCGCACCCTGGAGGTGCTGCGGGGCCGTATCGACGCGCTCGGCGTCGCCGAACCCACCCTCGTCCGCTCCGGCGACAACCGGATCCTCGTCGAACTGCCGGGCGTACAGGACCCGGAGAAGGCAGCCGACGTCCTGGGCCGCACGGCACAGCTCACCATCCACACGGTCCTCGACCCGTCCGCTACCCACGACGGCGCCGCCACATCAACACCGACCGATCCGTCCGGAACCCCCGACGGCACCCCCACCCCACCGTCGACCGATCCGGCCGACGCGCCGGACGCACCCGACGCGCCGGACGCACCCGACGCGCCCGACGCCACCGAACCGCCCACCGAACCGCCCACCGATCCGGCCGACACGACCGAGCCGGCCAGGACGCAAACCCTGCCGGACGAGTCGGGACAACCCCTGCGGCTCAAGGCGGCCGCCCTCACCGGACAGGACGTCAAAGGCGCCGCGGCCCGCTTCGACCAGCAGAGCGGCACCGGCTGGCACGTCTCCGTCGACTTCACCGCCACCGGCAGCGACGCCTGGAGGGACGTGACCGCACAGGCCGCCTGCCACCCGGCAGGGGACCCGCAGCGCCGGGTCGCCATCGTGCTCGACAACAAGATCATCTCCTCGCCGCAGGTCGACCCGTCCGTCACCTGCGGTACGGGCATCCCGGGCGGCACGACCCAGATCACCGGCTCCTTCGACGACGCCGAGGCCCGCGAACTCGCGCTGCTCATCTCCGGCGGCGCCCTGCCCGTACCGGTCGAGACCGTCGAACAGCGCACCGTCGGCGCCACCCTCGGCGATGCGGCCATCGAGGCCGCGGCCCGGGCCGCCGTCATCGGAACCACCCTGACCGCGCTGTTCGTCATCGCCGTCTACCGGCTCATGGGCCTGCTCGCGACCGCGGCCCTGCTCTGCTACGGACTGATCTCCTATGCCGCGCTCGCCGCGCTCGGCGCCACCCTGACCCTGCCCGGTCTCGCCGGGTTCGTCCTGGCGATCGGCATGGCCGTGGACGCCAACGTCCTGGTCTTCGAACGGGCCCGCGAGGAGTACGCCGCCCGTAACCGCGCCACCCCGCGATCGGCCCTGACGGCCGGATTCCGCGGCGCGTTCAGCGCGATCGCCGACTCCAACATCACCACGCTCGTCGCCGCCGCCCTGCTGTTCGTGCACGCCTCCGGCCCGGTCCGCGGCTTCGGCGTCACCCTCGGCATCGGCGTCCTCGCCTCCATGATCAGCGCCCTCGTCGTCACCCGCGTCCTGGCCGAGTACGCGGCAGGACGGCGTGCCGTGCACCGGCGCCCCCGCCTCACCGGCATCGCGGACACCGGACGGGTCCGCGACGGACTGCTGCGCCGCGACCCGTTCCTGATGCGCCGTCCGCGCCGCTGGCTGGCGACCTCCGCCGCCCTCCTCGTCGTGGCCGCCTCGGGCATCCTGGCCCGCGGCCTCGACTTCGGCATCGACTTCACCGGAGGCCGGCTGATCGAGTACTCCACGACCACCGCCGTCGACCCGGACCGGGCCCGTGAGGCACTCACCGGCGCCGGATTCCCGCGCGCGGTCGTGCAGTCCTCCGGCGACACCGCCCTGACGGTGCGCACCGGGACCCTGACCGACACCGAGGCGGCCACGGTCACCGACACCATCAGCGGCCTCGGCGGGGAGACGAACAAGGTCCGTGACGAGCTGATCGGTCCCAGCCTGGGCGACGAACTGCGCCGTAACGCGGTCATCGCCCTCGCTCTCGCGCTGGGTGCCCAGTTGCTCTACCTGGCGGTCCGGTTCCGTTGGCGGTTCGCGACCGCGGCCGTCGGTGCGCTGGTCCACGACGTGGTGATCCTCGTCGGCGTCTTCGCCTGGCTGGGCAAGCCCATCGACGGCGTCTTCCTGGCCGCCCTGCTGACCGTCATCGGCTACTCGGTCAACGACTCGGTGGTTCTCTTCGACCGTATCCGAGAACTCCTCGCCCGGGACGGCAGGACACCACTGGCCCGCCTGACGAACCAGGCGATCCTCCAGACCCTGCCGAGGACCGTCAACACCGGAGTGGGTGCCGCCCTCATCCTCACCGCCCTGGCCGTCCTCGCCGACGACACCCTCACCGACTTCGCCCTGGCCCTGCTCATCGGCCTGGCGGTCGGCACCTACTCCTCCGTCTTCACCGCGGCGCCCCTCACCGTCAGCCTCTCTCCGCGGGCAAGGCGGAACCGGCCGTAGGAAGGGCAGCGAACCCCCTGCGCGCACCGGCCCGCACCTGCGGCCCGCACACGCCAGCCGTACGAGCGGCGCGCTGTGCGGGCCGTGCGCGCAGGGGCCCCGCCCGGCCATCTCGGGCGCGTGTTCGGGCCGTTCGTCTCGCGCGATGCCCAGTGGCCCCATAGAGTCGCGGTGCCGCCACGACAGGACGGGCGGCGCGGCTTCTCGTACGCCCACGAGCGGTGCCCCCGGGTGCCTTCGGTCCGGTCGCCCCGGCCCCGGCCCCGGCCCCGGAGCCCGGCGGACGGCCTGCGGGAGAGTCGCGGGCACGCTGCGGGCTCAAGCGATCGAGGAGTGCTCATGGCAGGACGGTTTGAGGCGACGTTCGAGGTCGATCGACCTGTCGATGCGGTGTTCGACTACCTCGCGGACGGACGCAACGATCCGCAGTTCAGCCCCCGTGTGCTCAAGATCGAGCGGGTTCCCGACGCCCCGACCACCGTGGGGACGGTCTTCCGCAGCACGGTCAAGGACGCCGGGATGAAGACGGCCAGGGAGTTCCGCATCACCGACCTCCAGTCGCCGGCGAGGATCCGTTGGGCCGAGGTGTCGAAGAACATCGTCACGGCCGGCGAGGGCGGCTACGACCTGGAGCCGCTGGGCGACGGCAGGACCAAGGTCCGTATCTTCAATGTTCTGGAAGGCCACGGTCTCGGCAAGCTCCTCGTCGGCCTGGCGCTGTCCGCCGCCCGCAAGGACGCCCCCGGCTTCGGTGCTCGGATCAAGGCGGCGGCCGAAGCCGCGATCCCGTCGCGCTGACCTGACCGATCCGACCGCTGTCCCGGAGCACGGTGAGGGGAGGCAACCCGCCCGCACCGTGCTCCGGGGCCCGGTCATGTCACTGCCCGCCGGGCCACGCGAGGTCTTCCACCAGCATGGTGAGGGCCGACTTCGGGACGGTTCCGCCCGTCCCGCCGCCGTTCTGCCCCCAGGTCGTGCCGGCGTCCGTGCTGTTGGAGCCCTTGGTGTCGTTGACGCCCTGGAAGATGCCGAAGTCGATGGGCCCGTCGTCGGCGGAGGCGGGGGCGGCGGCCATGAGGAGAGCCGCGCCGGCGAGTACCGCGGCAGTGATGATCTTCATGCCGGGCTCAACGACGGGTCGGGCGGCAGGATGTCCGGTCGTGCCCTTTTGGCGGAGCGCCGGAGCCGAGCGGCCGGCGCGGGGCATGCGGCAAGGGGGGATCCGCGACTTCAGGACGTGCGCGGCATGCGCTCGATCGCGACCATGGCGGCGTCGTCCCCCAGATGTCCGCCGACGTGCCGCATCAGGTCCTTGCACAGGTGGGCCAGCAGAGCGTCGGGACCGTGCTCCGCGGCCTTGCCCGCCACCCGGTCCGTCAGCGGATAGAACGTGCCGTCGGCGTTCCGGGCCTCGATCACACCGTCCGTGTAGAGAAGGACGATGTCGCCGTGGTCGAAGGCGAACGTCTCCTCGGAGAGCTCGGTCTCCACGAACTCGGTCAGGCCCAGGGGTGGTGCCGGGTGCCGCACGGCGAGGGGCCGGACCTGGTCGCCGCGCAGCAGCAGCGGCGGAGGGTGCCCGCAGTTGATCAGGTGGAGAACCGGCTCGTGATCCGGGACGTCCAGCGCCGCGGCGGTGATGAACGCCTCGCCGCGGTCCTCGGCCGAGGCGTCGCGCGCCGAGGGGTCGTCGAGGTCGGAGGAGACGGTGCCCTCGAGGAAGCTCATGAGCGCCGCGAGGTCGGCCTGTCTGTGGGCCGCGCCCCGGAAGGCGCCGAGCAGGAGGGCGGCGTCCCCGACCGCTTCGAGGCCCTTTCCCCGGACATCGCCGATGACGATCCGGATTCCGTGCTCCGTACGGGCGGCGGCGTACAGATCACCGCCGATCTGCGCCTCGGACTCGGCGGCCAGGTACACCGAGGCGATGCGCAGCGAGCCGACCCGCTTCGGAAGCGGCTTCAGCACGACCTCCTGTGCCGCCGTCGCGACCGACCGCAGTTGCGTCAGCTCCTTCTCGTGGCGCTCCCGCCGGGCGGCGAACGAGGTCGCGAATGCCGACATCAGGATCAGGGTGATCAGCTGAAAGGAGTGGTTGAGATCGACGAGGGTGGTGCGTACCGCCGCGACCACGGCCTGGGCCGACACGGCGAGCGCGCCGACGTACGCGGTCGTACGGGGGCCGGCGAACGACGCCGTGACGGCGGGTGCGGCTACCAGGAACGGTCCGAGGTGGACGCTGGCCGGAGCCAGGATGTCGACCACCGTGACGATGACGATCATCATGATCGGCACCGCCAGCAGCGCCTGCGGTGGCTCCTGTGACCACTGAAGATCTTTGAGGCGTCTCGGAACCATACGTTCTGGATACACCCCATCGCGCCGCGGCGCCCGCGTCGACGCCCGCGCCCTTCGACGTGCTGCCGAAGAGTCGCGTCAAAGTCGCTGAATGTGGCCGATAGACGTCGTTCCCTGATTGTCGAGGACATGCCACTCTTGCGCACGTCTGTCCACGGCCGCTCTTGGATCCCGCCGCCAGGAGGCGCGGGAGGCGGCCGCGGGCCACAGGGGGAACGACATGTTGCGAAGAACGAGAACCGCGATCGGACTGGCGGTGACCGCGCTGGTCGTCGCGCTCTCGGCCCCGGCGGTGCAGGCGGACACGGCTGCCCCGACGGGGCCGACGTCCGTCCGCGCCGGGGCGGACGACGCCGTCTACGTGGTCCAGCCGCGCTCCGACGGCACCACCTACACCGCCATCTACGAGCCCGCCCCGGGCGTCACGGCCGACGAGCTGCGCGCCGGCCTGCGCCGGCAGGGCGTCCGCGGCGTGCAGGACGAGAACAGCGCCCAGGGCATCGGCATCGCCGGTTGCTCGCCCGTCGTCGGCACCGCCTCGGCCTGGTGCGGACACAAGTGGGCCTACGGGCCCTTCAACGACCCGCAGGTGTACTTCCTCGACCACAGCGGCGACTCGTGGCCGGTCACCGACGCCAGGGTCGACTGGTACCAGGCGCCCGGCATCGACGCCTACTACCGCTGGCACACCGCCGGATGCCCCGGCGGCGGCCGGCACTGCGTGCACGTCTACAGCGGCAGCTACGGCACCGCCTGGTACGGCCTGACCGAGGCGTCCACCTCGGGCGGCTACTTCGTCGACGGCACCGTCACGGTCAAGCTCAACGACCAGGTCACGCCCAACACGTACGCGGCCCGGCGCAGCGTCGCCTGTCACGAGATGGGCCACGCCCTCGGGCTCGACCACAACGGCTCCACCAACAGCTGTCTGTCCGTACCGGAGTTCCCGCAGCATCCGTCGTCGGACGACTTCGCCGTACTGAACCAGCTCTACCCGAAGCCCGGCACCTGACGGGCACCGTTCCACCGGCGTGAGCCGAGGGAGGGGCGGCGGGTCGTCGCCCCTCCCTCGGCACGTCGGCGCGGGCGGTCCGCCCCGGCCCGCTACGCCGGCTGGGTCGCGATCTGGATCAGGTTGCCGCAGGTGTCGTCGAAGACGGCCGTGGTGACCGGGCCCATCTCCAAGGGCTCCTGGGTGAAGCGGACGCCGAGGGCGCGCAGCCGCTCGTACTCGGCGCCGACGTCCTCGACGGCGAACTGGGCCAGCGGAATGCCGTCCTCGACGAGGGTGTCGCGGTAGGTCCGGGCGATCGGGTGGCCGACCGGCTCCAGGAGGAGCTCGGTGCCGCCGGGCTCCTCGGGGGAGACGACGGTGAGCCACCGGTCCTTCTCGCCCACGGGGACGTCGTGCTTCTTCAGGAAGCCGAGGATCTCCGTGTAGAAGTGCAGGGCCTTGGCCTGGTCGTCGACGAAGACGCTGGTCAGATGGATCTTCATGAGGTGCTCTTCTCCGGTCCGGATGGGTCGGGCACGTGCCATCGCTCGGTGATCTGCCGCAGCGGGGCCGTGTTCAGGTCGTGGAACTTGTAGCGGCCCTCCCGTCTGGTCCCGACGAGCCCCGCGGCCTCCAGCACGGCGAGGTGCTGCGAGACTCCCTGGCGGGAGATGGCCAGCTGGTGCTTCATGGCCAGGCGCGAGCAGATCTCGAACAGTGTCTGTCCGGATTTCTCCGTGAGCTCGTCGAGGATGATCCGGCGGGTGGGGTCGGCCAGGGCTTTGAAGAGGTCGTCGGCCACGACTCCAGCATAGGCAAGCCGTCACTTGCCTATCAAGTCGAGGGTGCGCACCCGCATCCGGCGCGAAATCGGCGAGCGCGCCCGCTTCGCGCACCGATAGCCTGCGTCACCATGACGCGTGCCTGGCTCCTGCCCCTGCTGCTGGCCCTCGGCGGCTCGGCCGTGGCGGCCGGGCTGATCCTGAGCGGCAGCCCTGGCCCGGCCGCGGCATTCCTGCTGGTGTTCGTGCTGCTCGCCGGTGTCAATTCGCCGCTGGTCTTCCCGAGGTCGATCGGTGCGCTGGAGGCGCAGCGCCGCAGCGCGGCCGACGGCCGGCCGGTCGTCTACTGGCGCCCCGGCTGCCCGTACTGCATGCGGCTGCGTGCCCGCCTGGGCCGTGCCGCCCGTCGGGCGTACTGGGTCGACATCTGGCGTGACCCGGCCCGCGCGGCCGCGGTGCGGGCCGTGAACGACGGCAACGAGACCGTGCCGACGGTCGTCGTGGCGGGGCGGCCGCACACCAACCCCGATCCCCGCTGGGCGCGCGAACACCTCTTCCCCTCCATGTGACCACCGTGCGGCGCGGGACTCCGCGTCCTCGCCGGTCCCCGGCATGTGCCGGTACCCACCCGCCCGTTCGGCCGCGCGCCGGCCGGACTTCTCGTGTACCCCGAGACGAGCTCGCCCGGCCGCGGGAACTCCCCGTCCCCCTCCTTGACCGCCGCTCGGCCCTCCACGATGCTGTGTTGCGACACATGAGATGTGTGCCGTAATGAGCAACATCTGATTCGCAGTCCCGAACAGCCGAGGAGTGGCCATGACGCACCAGGTCCGTGCTGTCGTCGCGCGGGGCAAGGGCGCCCCCGTCAGCCTGGAGACGATCGTCGTTCCCGACCCGGGTCCGGGTGAGGCGCTGGTCAGGGTCGAGGCCTGCGGGGTCTGCCACACCGATCTGCACTATCGCGAGGGCGGCATCAACGACGACTTCCCCTTCCTGCTCGGCCATGAGGCAGCGGGCACCGTGGAGTCGGTGGGGGAGGGCGTCACCGACGTCGCCCCCGGGGACTTCGTGATCCTCAACTGGCGTGCGGTGTGCGGGCAGTGCCGGGCATGTCTGCGCGGACGCCCCTGGTACTGCTTCAACACCCACAACGCCCGGCAGAAGATGACCCTGACCGACGGCACCGAGCTGTCGCCGGCACTCGGCATCGGGGCCTTCGCCGAGAAGACGCTGGTCGCCGCCGGACAGTGCACGAAGGTCGACCGGACCGCGTCGGCGGCGGCCGCCGGACTCCTGGGCTGCGGCGTGATGGCGGGCATCGGCGCGGCGATCAACACCGGCAACGTCGGCCGGGGCGATTCGGTCGCCGTCATCGGCTGCGGTGGTGTGGGCGCCGCCGCGATCGCCGGGTCGAACCTGGCGGGCGCCGCGAAGGTCATCGCCGTCGACATCGACGACCGCAAACTGGACACGGCCAGGAAGCTGGGCGCGACCCACACCGTCAACTCCAGGGACGCCGACGCCGTCGAGGCGATCCGCGAGCTGACCGGCGGGTTCGGCGCCGATGTCGTCATCGAGGCGGTCGGCCGCCCGGAGACGTACCAGCAGGCCTTCTACGCCCGCGACCTCGCCGGCACCGTCGTCCTGGTCGGCGTACCGACGCCGGAGATGAAGCTGGAACTGCCGCTGCTGGACGTCTTCGGGCGCGGTGGCGCGCTGAAGTCCTCCTGGTACGGCGACTGCCTGCCGAGCAGGGACTTCCCGATGCTCATCGACCTCTACCTCCAGGGCCGGCTGGACCTGGACGCGTTCGTCACGGAGACCATCGCGCTGGACGAGGTGGAGAAGGCGTTCGAGCGGATGCACCACGGCGACGTGCTGCGCTCGGTGGTGCTCCTGTGATGGCCGGCGCCCGCATCGAACACCTCGTCACCTCGGGGACGTTCTCCTTGGACGGCGGCACGTGGGACGTCGACAACAACGTGTGGGTCGTCGGCGACGACCGCGAGGTGATCGTCGTCGACGCCGCGCACGACGCCGACGCGATCGCCCGGGTCGTCGGCGACCGTGCCCTGCGGGCCATCGTGTGCACGCACGCGCACAACGACCACATCGACGCGGCACCCGAACTCGCCGCCCGCACGGGCGCACCCGTCCTCCTCCATCCGGACGACCTGCCGCTGTGGAAGCAGACCCACCCCGACAGGGCACCGGACGCCGAACTGACCGACGGGCAGCTCCTCACGGTGGCCGGTGTCGACCTCGCCGTGCTGCACACACCCGGGCACGCCCCCGGTGCCGTCTGTCTGTACGCGCCGGGGCTGGGTGCGGTCTTCAGCGGGGACACGCTGTTCAGCGGCGGGCCGGGCGCGACCGGACGGTCGTACAGCCACTTCCCGACCATCGTGGCGTCGATCCGGGACCGGCTGCTGACGCTGCCCGGGGAGACCGTCGTGCACACCGGACACGGCGCGACGACCACCGTCGCCGCCGAGGCCCCGCATCTCCAGGAGTGGGTCGACCGCGGCTTCTGAGTCCTTCGAAAGGGGCTCCGTGGGGCGCCCGTTCCGCTTGTTTCCGCAGGTGGTCCGGGCGCTTCGCGCTGCCCGGAGACAGGGCGGCGGGCCGATGCGAACGAGGTGTTTTGACGCCTTGACAACGCTTCTGAGCGGCCCCCAGACTGGCGTTGCGCTTACCGCAATCCGTTTCGCTATACGCACCCGAGGTGTCATGATGATTCCCGCGTGCCGTCTCGCGGATCTCCCGCGAGGCGAGGCCCACCGGCTCGACATCGATCCGCCGGTCTCGGTGTTCCACACCGACGATGGTGAGCTCTTCGCCATCGACGACACCTGCACCCACCAGGACGCCTCGCTCGCCGACGGCTGGCTGGAGGGCTGCGAGGTGGAATGCCCGCTGCATGCTTCGAAGTTCGACCTGAGGACCGGTGCGGTCGACGCCCCGCCGGCGAAGCTTCCGGTCCGGACGCACGAGGTCGTCGTCGACGAGGACGGCATGATCCACGTGCGGCTCTCCACGGAGGCGCCCAACCTGCCGCCCTGCATCGCCGCGCGGCTCGCCGGAGGCATCGCGTGAGGACCGTCGCCGTGGTCGGCGCCTCCCTCGCCGGCCTGTCGGCGGCGCGCTCGCTGCGCAAGCAGGGCCACGACGGCCGGCTGGTCGTCATCGGGGACGAGCTCCACCGCCCCTACGACCGGCCCCCGCTGTCGAAGGAGTTCCTCGCCGGCACCCTCGGCGAACCCGAACTCGCCCTGGAGACGGACGGCGAGGACCTGGAGGCCGAGTGGCTGCTCGGCACCCGGGCGGTCGCGCTCGACGGGCCCGACCGCACGGTCCGGCTCGCCGACGGACGCGAGGTGCGCGCCGACGGCGTCGTCATCGCGACCGGTGCCGCGGCCCGCACCCTCCCCGGTTCCGCGGGGCTGGCCGGAGTGCACACCCTGCGCACCCTGGACGACGCCCGCGCGCTGCGCGACGAACTGGCCCTGGGCGGACGGCTGGTGGTGATCGGCGGCGGCTTCATCGGAGCCGAGGTCGCCTCCACCGCCCGCGCGCTCGGACTGCGGGTCACCGTCGTGGAGGCGGCGCAGGCACCGCTCGCCGGACCGCTCGGCGCGACCATGGGTGCCGTCGTCTCCGCCCTCCACACGGACCACGGCGTAGGGCTGTTGTGCGGCGTGGGCGTCAAGGGGCTGAGCGGGGAGAAGCGGGTGGACGCCGTGCTCCTGGAGGACGGCCGCACCCTCCCCGCCGACATCGTCGTGGTCGGGGTCGGCGCCCGTCCGAACGTCGAGTGGCTGGAAGGCTCAGGCGTCGACCTCGACAACGGCGTCAAGTGCGGCGCGGACGGGCGCACCAGTCTCGCCGGCGTCGTCGCGGTCGGCGACTGCGCCAACTGGTACGACCCCCGCGCGGGCCTGCATCGCCGCGTCGAGCACTGGACCGGAGCGCGTGAGCGTCCCGACGCGGCGATCGCCGCACTGCTGGCCGGCGGCGCCGTGGAACCGGGTGTGCCCCGGCCGCCGTACTTCTGGTCCGACCAGTACGGCGTGAAGATCCAGTTCGCCGGTCACGCGGCCGGTGCCGACAGCGTCACCGTCGAGGACGGCACCGCGGACGAGCGCAACGTCCTGGCCGTCTACCGGCGGTCCGGCATTCCGGTCGCCGTGCTCGGAATGAACCAGCCGCGGCTGTTCACGCGCTGGCGCAAGCAGATCACCGCCCTCGCGCCTTGACACCGCCCCGGCTCCATCCCATGCTGCGGTTTCACATGACACGCAGTGTTGCTCCATACACAACGCCGTCCGGAGTCGCACCCACCGGCGCGTGAATGACCCCTCCACGACGTTCGACCGAGGAGTGCACCGTGACCTCGACCAGCCTGCCGGACAGTCTGATCGCCACTCTTCCCGGCACCTCCTACACGGACCCGGGGATCTTCGCCCAGGAGCAGGAGCGCATATTCGAGACCATGTGGTTCTGCGTCGCCCGCGCCTCGGAGCTGGCGAGGCCCGGCGCCTTCCGCACCGTCGACGTGGGCCGCGAGAGCATCCTCGTCACCCGGGCGCGGGACAACGGCATCCGGGCGTACTTCAACGTGTGCCGGCACCGCGGAGCAAGGCTGTGCACGGAGGAGACCGGCGAGGTCAAGCGGGCCTTCCAGTGCCCGTACCACGCCTGGACCTACGACCTGAACGGCAAGCTCGTCGCGGCACCCAACCTCACCAAGATGCCCGACGTCGGGCGCACCGAGTACGGGCTGGTGAGCGTGGCGGTGCGGGAGTGGCTCGGCTATGTCTGGGTGTGCCTCGCGGAGAACCCGCCCTCCTTCGAGGAGGACGTCATCGGCGAGATCGTCGCCCGCCTCGGCGACGTCGAGTCCATCGAGCACTACGACATCGACAGTCTCTCCGTCGGCAGACGGATCGTGTACGACGTCAGGGCGAACTGGAAGCTCATCATCGAGAACTTCATGGAGTGCTACCACTGCGCCACGATCCACCCCGAACTCACCGAGGTCCTGCCGGAGTTCGCGGACGGCTACGCCGCCCAGTACTACGTGGGGCACGGCGCGGAGTTCGGCGAGGACGTCCAGGGCTTCACCGTCGACGGCTCCGAGGGCCTGGACCGCATTCCCGGGGTCGGTGACGAGCAGGACCGCCGCTACTACGCGATCACCGTCAGGCCGCAGGTGTTCATCAACCTGGTCCCCGACCATGTGATCTTCCACCGGATGTACCCGGTGTCCGTGGACCGCACGATCGTGGAGTGCGACTGGCTCTACCTTCCGCACGTCGTCGCGAGCGGCAAGGACGTCAGCCGGTCCGTGGAACTCTTCGACCGGGTCAACCGCCAGGACTTCGAGGCATGCGAACGGACCCAGCCCGGTATGGGGTCGCGCATGTACGCCAAGGGTGGCGTGCTGGTGCCCAGTGAGCACCACATCGGTGCGTTCCACGACTGGGTGAACGAGCGCCTCGGCGCTCCCCTGCCGTAGCCGGGCCGGTCAGCCCAGGTACCCCATCCGGTGGCTGATCTCCTGGGCGCCCTTGACCAGCACCGGGGAGAGTTCGTGCATGCGTTCCTCGGTGAGCCGGTAGGCGGGGCCGGAGGCGCTGAGGGCGGCGATGACGTCGCCGTCCCGGTTGCGCACCGGCGCGGCCATCGCGTGCAGGCCGATCTCCAACTCCTCCAGGGTGATGGAGTAGTTGCGCTCGCGCGCCTCGGCGAGGTTCTTCTCCAGCTTCGTCTTCGCGGTGATGGTGCGCGGCGTGACCTTCTTCAGGCCGGTCTCCGACAGCAGCGCCGTGCGCGCCTTCGTCGGCAGGTACGCCAGCAGGATCTTGCCGCTCGACGTGGCGTGCAGGGGAGTGAGCTGGCCGACCCAGTTGTGGGCGGTGATGGCTCCCGGGCCGCGCACCTGGTACAGGTTGATCGCGTACTGCTCCTGCATCACGGCGATGTTGACCGTCTCGCCGAGCTCCTCGGCCAGACGCTCGCAGACCGGGCGGCCCTGCTGGGTGATGTCGATACGGCCGGTGACCGCGCCGGCCAGTCGGACGATGCCGAATCCGAGGCGGTACTTGCCGCGCTCGCCGGCCTGCTCCACGAGACCGCGCGACTCCAGGGCGCCGAGCAGACGAAACGCGGTGGACTTGTGCACGTCGATCTCGGCCGCGACCTCGCTCACGCCCGCCTCGCCACGCTGGGCGAGGATCTCCAGCACGCTGATCGCCCGGTCCACCGACTGGACGCCGCCGGCCTGCGAACTCGTCGTTTCCGTGTCATGGCTGTAGTTGCTCACAGTGAAACTATACGCGTAGTAAACAACATGGCCGCAAGTAACCACGTCGTAACAAGGACCGCTGAAGTTGCGCTGTTCGCAACCTGGTGCGCATCGCGGTACCGGGACTAGCATGCCTCGCGTATCGAAGACGCGAGCGAGACGAGGCACCATGGCTTCCCTGCAATACGACTTCGTCATCGTCGGTGGCGGTTCGGCCGGCAGCGCACTGGCGAACCGGCTCTCGGCGGACCCCGCGAACCGCGTGCTGGTGCTGGAGGCGGGCCGGTCGGACTACCCGTGGGACGTCTTCATCCATATGCCCGCGGCGCTGACCTACCCGATCGGCAGCCGGTTCTACGACTGGAAGTACGAGTCCGAGCCCGAGCCGCACATGGGCGGCCGGCGCGTCTACCACGCCCGCGGCAAGGTGCTGGGCGGCTCCAGCAGCATCAACGGCATGATCTTCCAGCGCGGCAATCCCATGGACTACGAGCGCTGGGCGGCCGACCCGGGCATGGAGAGCTGGGACTACGCGCACTGCCTGCCGTACTTCCGGCGGATGGAGAACTGTCTGGCCGCCGACCCCGACGACGAGTTCCGCGGCCACGACGGCCCCCTCGTGCTCGAACGCGGCCCCGCGACCAACCCCCTCTTCGGCGCCTTCCTCAAGGCCACCGAGGAAGCGGGCTACGCCCCCACGGACGACGTCAACGGCTACCGGCAGGAGGGCTTCGCCAAGTTCGACCGCAACGTCCACCGCGGACGCCGGCTGTCGGCCTCGAAGGCGTACCTCAAGCCGGCCATGAAGCGGCCGAACCTCACCGTCAGGACCCGCGCCCTCGTCACCCGCGTCCTGTTCGAGGGCAAGCGGGCCGTCGGCGTGGAGTACACCCGCGGCCGGGGCGCGCCCCAGCAGGTGCGCGCCAAGGAGGTCATCCTGTGCGGCGGCGCCATCAACTCCCCGCAGCTGCTCCAGCTCTCCGGCGTCGGCAACGCCGCCGAACTGCGCGCCCTCGGCATCGACGTCGTCCACGACCTGCCGGGCGTCGGCGAGAACATGCAGGACCATCTGGAGGTCTACGTCCAGTACGCCTGCACACAGCCCGTGTCCATGCAGCCGTACATGGCGAAGTGGCGCGCCCCCTTCATCGGCCTGCAGTGGCTGTTCAGGAAGGGCCCGGCCGCCACCAACCACTTCGAGGCCGGAGGCTTCGCCCGCAGCAACGAGGACGTGGACTACCCCAACCTGATGTTCCACTTCCTGCCCGTCGCGGTCCGCTACGACGGCTCCTCGCCCGCGGGAGGCCACGGATACCAGGTGCACGTCGGACCCATGTACTCCGACGCCCTCGGCTCGGTGAAGATCAGGAGCAAGGACCCGCGTGAGCACCCGGCGCTGCGGTTCAACTACCTCTCCACCGAGCAGGACCGCCGCGAATGGGTCGAGGCCATCCGGGTGGCCCGCAGGCTCCTCGACCAGCCCGCGCTCGCCCCCTACAACGGCGGCGAGGTCTCGCCCGGCAAGCAGGTGGAGAGCGACGAGGAGATCCTCGCCTGGGTGGCGAAGGAGGGCGAGACCGCCCTGCACCCGTCCTGCACCTGCAAGATGGGCACCGACGGGATGGCCGTCGTCGACCCCGGCAGCATGCGCGTGCACGGCCTGGACGGACTGCGTGTCGTGGACGCCTCCGTCATGCCGTACGTCACCAACGGCAACATCTACGCCCCGGTGATGATGGTCGCCGAGAAGGCTGCCGACCTGATCCTCGGCAAGGAGCCGCTCGCGCCGTCGAAGGCCGCGTACTACCGCCACCGCGACGCCCAGAAGCAGACGGAGCGCTAGTTGGCCGCCGCGGGACTCCGGGCGCTGCTGAAGAGCGTCCGCTACGAAGTGCTGCCCGCGAGGGCGACCGAGGACAAGATCCTCGCCCATGTGCCGCGCGACGTCGTCGTCACCGTGACGGCGTCGCCGGTCAAGGGCCTGGAACCCACCCTCGACCTCGCCGGACGCCTCGCCACGCACGGTTACCGGGTGGTCCCGCACGTCCCGGCGCGGCTGCTGCGGGACGACCTGCACCTGAAGGAGGTCGCGGGGCGGCTGCGGGAGGTCGGCGTCGACGACGTCTTCGTGCCCGCGGGGGACGCCGACCCGCCCGCCGGGTCCTACGGGGGCGCCCTGCCGGTGCTGCGCAGACTGACCGAGCTCGGCGGGCCCTTCACCCGCGTCGGCGTCACCGGCTACCCGGAGAGCCATCCCCTCATCCACGACGACGTCACCGTCCAGGCCATGTGGGACAAGCGCGAGCACGCCACGTACCTCGTGAGCAACCTCTGCTTCGATCCGCGGGTGCTGGGCGAGTGGATCGGCCGCATACGGCACCGGGGCATCGCCCTGCCGCTGCACGTGGGGGTGGCCGGGCCGGTGCAGCGGGCGAAGCTGCTGGCGATGGCCACGAAGATCGGGGTGGGGGAGTCGACACGCTTCCTGACCAGGCACCCCTCCTGGTTCCTGCGGTTCGCGACGCCGGGTGGGTATGCACCGGAGAGGCTCCTGACCCGCGCCGGGGGAGCACTGACCGCTCCCTCGGCGCGAGTGGCGGGCCTGCACCTGTTCACCTTCAACCAGATCGCCGAGACCGAGCGATGGCGCCGCGCCCTGCTGGACCGCCTCGGCGACTGAACCAGGAGAGGCATGGCGGCCGACACCGACTGGCATCTGACCCGCACCTTCACCAGCACCTCCGGTGACGTCCGCTGGGACCGGCTGGGCCCGTCCGGCGGGCCCCCGGTCGTCCTGCTGCACGGCACCCCCTTCTCCTCGTACGTCTGGCGGGCCGTCGCCCGGTCGCTCGCCCGCGCGTACGAGGTCCACGTCTGGGACATGCCCGGCTACGGAAGCTCCGAGAAGGCCGAGGGCCAGGACGTGTCCCTGGCCGCCCAGGGCCGCGTCTTCGGCGAACTGCTGGCCCACTGGGAGCTCGCGGAGCCGCTGGTGGTCGCCCACGACTTCGGCGGCGCCGTCGCCCTGCGGGCCCATCTGCTGCACGCCGCCCGCTACCGGGCCCTCGCCCTCGTCGATCCGGTCGCCCTGGCCCCCTGGGGCTCCCCGTTCTTCCGGCTCGTCCGTGAGCACGCCGACGTCTTCGAGCGGCTGCCGGCCGCGCTGCACGGCGCCCTGGTGCGCGAGTACGTCGCCTCCGCCAGCAGCCCCGGTCTGCGCCCGGACGTCCTCGACCGGCTCGTCGCACCCTGGCTGGACGACACCGGCCAGGCCGCCTTCTACCGGCAGATCGCCCAGGCGGACCAGCGCCACACCGACGAGATCCAGGGCCGCTACGGGGCGATCGGCATTCCCACGCTGGTCTGCTGGGGCGAGGACGACACGTGGATCCCGGTCGCGAAGGGACACGAGCTCGCCGCCGCCGTTCCGGGCGCGGTCCTCGAACCGATCGCCGGCGCGGGACACCTGGTCCAGGAGGACGCCCCCGCGCAGCTCACGGCCGCCCTGCTCGCCTTCCTCCAGCGGCAGCGGTGAACGCGGGGGCCGTATACGACGAAGGCGGGACCAAAGATCCCGGTCCCGCCTCGCGGCCGCTGCCGATGTCGCTCAGCGGAAGACCACCGTGCGGTTGCCGTCCACCATCACCCGGCTCTCGCTGTGCCACTTCACCGCGTGCGCGAGCACCTGTGCCTCCACGTCCCGCCCGACCGTGACCAGCTCGCCGGGGTCGAGCGAGTGGTCCACACGCACCACGTCCTGCTCGATGATCTGGCCCTCGTCCAGATCCGGGGTCACATAGTGCGCCGTCGCGCCGACCAGCTTCACCCCGCGTGTGTACGCCTGCTCGTAGGGGCGGGCGCCCTTGAAGCTGGGGAGGAAGGAGTGGTGGATGTTGATGGCGCGGCCCTCCAGTTGCTTGCACAGGTCGTCGGAGAGGATCTGCATGTAGCGGGCCAGCACCACCAGGTCGACGTCCAGTTCGCGCACCAGCTCCAGCAGCCGGGCCTCGGCCTCGGGCTTGGTGTCCCTGGTGACCGGGACGTGGTGGAAGGGGATGCCGTACGTCTCGGCGAGCCCCTCGAAGTCGCGGTGGTTGGAGACGATGGCCGGGATCTCGATGTTGAGGGCGCCGGTGCGCCGGCGGAAGAGGAGGTCGTTGAGGCAGTGGCCGAACCTGGACACCATGATCAGGGTCCGGGTCGGGGTGGCGGCGTCGGTCAGGGTCCAGGTGATGCCGTGGGCCTGCGCGACGGGACCGAACCGGTAACGAAGGTTCTCCAGGCCGGCGTTCGGATCCGAGACGTCGAAATGGACCCTCATGAAGAAGCGGTTCTGAAGTCGGTCGTCGAACTGCTGGCTTTCCAGGATGTTTCCGGAGTTCCTGACGAGAAAGCCGCTCACGGCGTGGACCAGTCCGGCGCTGTCGGGGCAGGAGAGAGTGAGGACGTACTCACGGCCAGGTTGCGGTCGAGGGGACATGTGCGGCCTCCGTCGGTGCGCATTGCACAACATGGTGAGCGATACGCAACATGGTCGGCTCGTGACCCCTCCCGGTCAAGGGTGGTGAGGGCAAGTGATCGCATGGCCAAATCGTCATCGGCGAACCCCTTGACGACCGTCTGGACATTCGCCAGGGTGTTCCACCACAAGCAATCGGGTGCATGATGCGCAACGAATTTCTGTCGAAAGGCTCGGCGCGTGGCAGACCTGTACGTGGATGGCGCATGGCGGGAACCGGTCGCCGGTGGACACCGGGAGATCCGATGCCCCGCTGACGGCACGCTCGCGGCGACCGTCTCCGAAGCCACCCGCCCCGACACCGAGGCCGCGATCGCCGCCGCCCGCCGCGCCTTCGACGCGGGGCACTGGCCGAACACCCCCGAACGGGAGCGCGGCGCCCTGCTGCTGCGCACCGCCGACATCCTCGAACGCGACGCCAAGGACTTCGCCCGCGCCGAGTCCCTGGACACCGGCAAGCGGCTGGTGGAGAGCGAGTACGACATCGCCGACGTCGTCTCCTGTCTGCGCCACTACGGCGGCCTCGGCGGCACCGACGCCGGGCGGGTGATCGACACCGGCCGGGACGACGCCGTGAGCCGCGTCGTCCACGAGCCCGTCGGTGTGTGCGGGCTGATCACACCCTGGAACTACCCTCTGCTGCAAGCCAGTTGGAAGGTCGCCCCGGCGCTGCTGGCCGGCAACACCATCGTCCTCAAGCCCAGCGAGCTCACCCCCTCCACGTCCGTCCTGCTGATGAGGGCACTGGAGGAGGCCGGGATCCCGGCCGGCGTCGCCAATCTCGTCCTCGGCGCGGGACCCGAGGCCGGCGCACCCCTGTCCGAGGACCCCAGAGTCGACATGGTCTCCTTCACCGGCGGCCTCGACACCGGCCGTCGCATCATGGCCACCGCCGCGGCGACCGTGAAGAAGGTCGCGCTGGAACTCGGCGGCAAGAACCCCAACGTGGTCTTCGCCGACGCCGACTTCGACACCGCCGTCGACTTCGCCCTCACCGCCGTCTTCCTGCACTCGGGACAGGTCTGCTCGGCCGGCGCCCGGCTGATCGTCGAGGACTCCCTGCACGACCGCTTCGTGGACGAAGTCGTGCGCCGGGCCCGGCAGATCCGCCTCGGCGGCCCCTTCGACCCCGACGCCGAGACCGGGCCGCTGATCTCCGCGCAGCACCGCGAGAAGGTCGAGGCGTACGTCGCCGCGGGGCTCGCCGAGGGCGCCGTGCTGCGCTGCGGCGGCGCGCGTCCCGACGACCCCGCGCTGGCCGACGGCCACTACTACCTGCCCACCGTGCTCGACGAGTGCCGGCAGGACATGCGGGTGGTGCACGAGGAGTCCTTCGGACCCGTGCTCACCGTGGAGCGCTTCACCGACGAGGACGACGCCGTACGCATCGCCAACGACACCGAGTACGGACTCGCCGGAGCCGTCTGGACCCAGGACGCCGGCCGGGCCCAGCGGGTCGCCCGGCGGCTGCGCCACGGCACGGTGTGGATCAACGACTACCACCCCTACGTGCCGCAGGCGGAATGGGGTGGCTTCGGGCACTCGGGCGTGGGCCGGGAGCTGGGCCCGACCGGCCTGAACGAGTACCGAGAGCCCAAGCACATCTGGCAGAACATCCAACCCCGGCCGCAGCACTGGTTCCGCGGCTGAACGCCGAAATGAGGTCGAACGTGACCACTCAGACCGAGGTGCCGCAGCGGCGCGGCACGCCCCAGGACTCGGGCTCCACCCCGGTCATCTCCGTGCGCAGGCTGTGGAAGGTGTTCGGGCCGAAGGCCGACCAGGTGCCGGACTCCGAGGAGTTGTGCGGTCTCACCCGCCGCGAACTCATGGACCGCACCGGATGCACCGCCGCCGTACGGGACGTCCACTTCGACGTCTCGCCCGGCGAGGTCTTCGTCGTCATGGGTCTGTCGGGCTCCGGCAAGTCCACCCTGGTGCGCTGTCTCACCCGGCTGATCGAACCCACCGCGGGCGAGGTCGTCTTCGAGGGCGAGGACATCCGCCAGGCCGACGCCGCACGTCTGCGCGACCTGCGGCGCCGCAAGTTCTCCATGGTCTTCCAGCACTTCGGTCTGCTGCCCCACCGCCGCGTCGTCGAGAACGTGGCGTTCGGTCTGGAGATCCGCGGCATGAGCAAGGCCGAGCGCACCCGGCGCGCCCAGGAGGTCGTCGAACTGGTCGGCCTCGCGGGCTACGAGAACTCCTACCCCGACCAGCTCTCCGGCGGCATGCAGCAACGCGTCGGCCTGGCCCGGGCGTTGGCCGGCGACCCCGATGTCCTCTTCTTCGACGAACCGTTCTCGGCACTCGACCCACTGATCCGCCGTGACATGCAGAACGAGGTCATCCGGCTGCACCACGAGGTCGGCAAGACCATGGTGTTCATCACCCACGACCTCTCCGAGGCCCTCAAGCTGGGCGACCGCATCCTCATCATGCGTGACGGCAAGATGGTCCAGTGCGGCACCGGCGACGAACTCGTCGGCGCCCCGGCGGACGACTACGTCCGCGAGTTCGTCAAGGACGTCCCGCGCGGCGACGTGCTGACCCTGCGCTGGATCATGCGACCGCCGGCGGACGGTGACGCCCTGGACGGCCCCGAGCTGGGCCCGGACGTCGTGGTGAAGGAGGCCACCCGGGCGGTGCTCGCCGCCGACAAGCCGGTCAAGGTCGTCGAGAACGGCAAGCTGCTCGGCATCGTGGGCGACGAGGAGATCCTCGCGGTCGTCGCCGGCACGGAAGGCGCCGCGTGATGACCGTCGCGATGGAGAAACCGGCGACGACAGCTCCCGCCGAGGAGCCCCCCGCCTCCGCCCGGACCGGACGCAGGGTCAGCCGGTCCATGGTGGTCGGCGCGATCCTCCTCGTCTGGCTGGTGCTCTTCGCCGTCCTGCGCGGAAAGCACACCCTGACCCTCGCGGCGGCCGACCTCACCGATCTGCACCGGTGGTTCAACGACGTCAACGACTCGATCGGCGCGAACCGCAACTCCAACCCGCTCTTCCTGTACTTCTTCAACGAGATCCGCCTCGTCATCGACTCCCTGGTCACCTTCGTGCAGGAGCTGATCTCGCAGCCGGGCGCCGGGCGCCCCGTCCCGCAGATCGGCTGGCTCGGTGTCGTCGGCATCGCCGGCTACGTCTCCTGGGCCGTGGGCAACTGGCGGGTCGCGCTGCTGGCGGTGGCCGGTTTCACCTTCCTCGGGCTGCAGGGCCTGTGGCAGGAGAGCATGGACACCCTCGCGCTGACCGTCTCCGCCGTCCTCGTGGCGCTGCTGTTCGCGATCCCGCTGGGCATCTGGGCAGGACTGTCCGACCGGTTCAACCGGATCATGACGCCGTTCCTGGACTTCATGCAGACGATGCCGACCTTCGTCTACCTGGCCCCGCTGACCTTGTTCTTCCTCATCGGCCCGGCCTCCGCCACCATCGCCACGCTCATCTACGCGGCGCCGCCCGCGATCCGGATCACCGCGCACGCCATCCGTTCCGTGCCGACGACCACGGTCGAGGCGGCCGACTCGCTGGGCGCCACCCGTCGGCAGGCGCTGACCAAGGTGCTGCTGCCGATGTCCAAGCGGACCGTGGTCATGGGCGTCAACCAGACCATCATGGCCGCCCTCGCCATGGTGACCATCGCCGCCCTCATCGACGCGCCCGGCCTCGGCAAGACCGTCGTCCAGGCACTGCAGTCGCTCGACGTCGGCACCGCCTTCAACGCCGGTCTCGCGATCGTCGTCATGGCCATCGTCCTCGACCGCGTCACGACCGCGGCGAGCGGCCGCGAGGAGGCGGCACGGCGTTCGAAGAACCGTTTCCTGGCCTGGCGGCGCCCGCTGCTCGGCGCGGGCGCCGTCGTCGCCGCGGTCCTCGTCTACCTCTCGCACACCTATGTGTGGGCGGCGGAGTTCCCCGGCGAGGGCGACATGGGCAGCGCCATCTCCAGCGGCGCGGACAGCGTGACCACCTGGGCGCAGGACAACCTGTCCGGTCTGACCAACGCCTTCCGCGACGCCCTCACCAACGGCCTGCTCAACCCGTTCCAGACGCTGCTCACCGACTCCCCGTGGTGGCTCGTCGGGGCGGCGCTGATCGCGCTCGCCGTCGTCCTCGGGGGATGGCGCGCCGGCATCACGACGGCCGTGTGCGTGGGTCTGCTCGTCGGCACCGGGGTGTGGTCCGACAGCATGACGACGCTCGCGTCGACGGTCGTCGCCACGGTGCTGGTGATGCTGCTCGGCATCGGCTTCGGCGTGTGGATGGGCCGCAGCGCCCTCGTCGACCGGCTGCTGCGGCCGAGCCTGGACGCGGCACAGGTCATGCCGCCGTTCGTCTATCTCGTGCCGTTCCTGGCGCTGTTCGGCGCGACCCGCTTCACGGCGATCGTCGCCGCCGTCGTCTACGCGGCACCCGTCGCCATGAAGATCATCGCCGACGGTGTCCGCAACGTGCCCGCCACCACCGTGGAGGCGGCCACCTCCGCCGGGTGCAACACCTGGCAGATCATCACCAAGGTCCAGCTGCCGATGGCGCGCAGCGCCCTGACGCTCGCGACCAACCAGGGGCTGATCTACGTCCTGTCCATGGTCGTGGTGGGCGGCCTGGTGGGCGCGGGCGCCCTCGGCTACGACGTCGTGGCCGGCTTCTCGCAGGGCCAGCTGTACGGGAAGGGGCTCGCCGCGGGGCTCGCCATCGTCCTTCTCGGCGTCATGTTCGACCGGATCACTCAGGCAGCGGCTCGCCGCACCAGCGCATAAGGAGCACCACACCATGGCAAGACACTGGCGAGCCGGCGCGGCCGGACTGGCCGTCCTCGGCCTCACTCTCACCGCCTGCGGCGGTGCGAAGGTCGGCGACGACTCCGCGGGGTCCGGCGGCTCGGGCGACTCCGGCAAGTGCGGCACCTTCAACCTCGCGGTCAACCCGTGGGTGGGCTACGAGGCCAACGCGGCGGTCGTGGCGTACGTCGCGGAACACGACCTCGGCTGCAAGGTCACCTCCAAGGACCTGAAGGAGGAGATCGCCTGGCAGGGCTTCGGGACGGGCGAGGTCGACGCCGTCATCGAGAACTGGGGCCACGACGACCTGAAGAAGAAGTACATCACCGACCAGAAGACGGCCCTGGAGGCCGGCCCGACCGGCAACAAGGGGCTCATCGGCTGGTACGTGCCGCCGTGGCTGGCCAAGGAGCACCCCGACATCACCGACTGGAACAACCTCGACAAGTACGCGGCCGAGTTCAAGACCTCCGAGTCGGGCGGCAAGGGCCAGCTGCTCGACGGCGACCCGTCGTTCGTCACCAACGACGAGGCGCTGGTGAAGAATCTGAAACTGGACTTCAAGGTGGTCTACGCGGGCAGTGAGACCGCCCTCATCCAGGCTTTCCGCAAGGCGGAGAAGAACAAGGAATGGGTGATCGGCTACTTCTACGAGCCGCAGTGGTTCATGTCCGAGGTGCCGCTCGTCAAGGTCAAGCTGCCCGAGTACAAGGACGGTTGCGACGCCGACGCGGAGAAGGTCGACTGCGACTACCCCGTGTACGAACTGGACAAGATCGTCAGCGCCAGGTTCGCCAAGTCCGGCAGCCCCGCCTATGACCTGGTGAAGAACTTCAGCTGGACCAACGAGGACCAGAACGTCGTGGCCAAGTACATCGCCGTGGACAAGATGACTCCCGAGGCGGCGGCGAAGAAGTGGGTCGAGGCCAACCGGGACAAGGTGGAGGCCTGGATCAAGTAGCCCCTTCGCAATGCCCGGTGGGTGGTGCGCGCGGACGCGCGCCACCCACCGGGCATTGCCGTTTTCCGGGCCGTTCCACGACGTCAGCGGACCTCTTGACACCCACCTGCACGGCAGGCACATTGAGTTGCGCAACCTGAGTCACGTTGCGCAGAAAGCAACTCAACCGGAGGTGCGGCGATGGCGGGACCCCGAGTGGTCATCATCGGAGCGGGAGTCGTCGGTGCGGCGCTCGCGGACGAGATCTCCGCGCGAGGCTGGACCGAGGTGACCGTGGTCGACCAGGGTCCGCTGCCCGCCACGGGGGGCTCCAGCTCGCACGCCCCGGGCCTGGTCTTCCAGACGAACTCCTCCAAGACCATGACCGAACTGGCCCGCTACACCGTCGAGAAGTTCTGCTCCCTCGACGTCGACGGCAAGCCCTGCTTCCTCCAGGTCGGCGGCCTCGAAGTGGCCACCACCCCCGAGCGCCTGACGGAACTGCACCGCCGCCACGGCTGGATCACCGCCTGGGGCATCGAGTCCCGGCTCCTGACCCCCGACGAGTGCGTCGAGCAGCACCCCCTCGTCGACCGCGACAAGGTCCTCGGCGGCCTCCTCGTCCCGACCGACGGCCTCGCCAAGGCGGTCCTCGCCGTCGAGGCGCAGATCCGCCGGGCCACCGAGCGCGGCGTGACGTTCCTCGCCCGCCACGAGGTGCTCGACGTCCTCCGGGCCGACGGCGAGGTGACGGGCGTCCGCACCGACCAGGGCGACCTGGAAGCCGACATCGTCGTGTGCTGCGCCGGAATCTGGGGCCCCAGGATCGCCCGCATGGCCGGCATGAACCTCCCGCTGACGCCGCTCGCCCACCAGCTCGCCTGGACCGGCCCCGTCCCGGCCCTCGCCGGCCAGACGGAGGAGGCCGTCCGCCCGATCCTGCGCCACCAGGACGCCGACCTCTACTACCGCGACCGCTTCGACGGCATCGGCATCGGCTCCTACGGCCACCGTCCGATGCCCATCACGGCCGACGAGATCCTCTCCGTGGACGAGGCTGACGCGATGCCGTCCGTCCTGAAGTTCACCGAGGAGGACTTCGAGCCCGCTTGGGCCGAGACCCAGTCCCTCCTCCCAGCGACCCGCGAGGCGAAGGTCGAGGAGGGCATCAACGGCCTGTTCTCCTTCACCACCGACAACTTCCCGCTCCTCGGGGAGTCCCCGGACGTCAAGGGCTTCTGGGTCGCCGAGGCCGTCTGGGTCACCCACTCCGCGGGCGTCGGCCGGGCGATGGCCGAGTGGCTGGTCGACGGCCACTGCTCGTCCTTCGACCTGCACGAGTGCGACGTCAACCGCTTCGAGCCGCACCAGCTGTCCCCGGAGTACGTCCTGGCCCGCGACTGCCGGAACTTCGTCGAGGTCTACGACATCCTCCACCCCCTGCAGCCCACCGGCGACCCGCGCCCGATCCGCACCAGCCCCTTCCACCCCCGGCAGCAGGAGCACGGAGCCTTCTTCCTGGAGGCGAACGGCTGGGAGCGCCCGCACTGGTACGAGGCCAACGCCGGGCTGGTCGAGGGCCGCAGCATCCCGACCCCCAACGACTGGGCCGCCCGGTTCTGGTCGCCCATCGTCGGCGCCGAGGCCCAGGCCACCCGTGAGACCGTCGCCCTCTACGACATGACCGCCCTCAAGCGCCTGGAGGTGAGCGGTCCCGGCTCCGCCGAGTTCCTGGAGCGGCTGTGCACCGGCAAGGTCGCCAAGTCCGTCGGCTCGGTCACGTACACACTCCTGCTGGACCACGACGGCGGCATCCGCAGCGACGTCACCGTCGCCCGCCTGGGCCGCGACCTCTTCCAGGTCGGCGCCAACGGCAACCTCGACCTCGACTGGTTCACCCGCCACCTCCCCGCCGACGGCACGGTCCAGGCCCGTGACATCACGCCGGGCACCTGCTGCGTCGGCCTGTGGGGGCCGCTGGCCCGCAAGGTCCTCCAGCCCCTGACGGACGAGGACTTCACCAACGACGGCCTGAAGTACTTCCGCGCCAAGCGGGCCCACATCGGCAGCGTCCCGGTGACGGCGATGCGCCTGAGCTACGTCGGTGAACTCGGCTGGGAGCTCTACACCACCGCCGACCAGGGCCTGAAGCTGTGGGACACCCTCTGGCGGGCCGCGGAGCCCCTCGGCGGCGTCATCGCCGGCCGCGGCGCCTTCAACAGCCTCCGCCTGGAGAAGGGCTACCGCTCCTTCGGCACCGACATGACCTACGAGCACGACCCCTTCGAGGCCGGCGTCGGCTTCGCCGTCAAGCTCGACAAGGGCGACTTCATCGGCAAGGCGGCGCTGGAACGCCGCAAGGCCGACGTGCGGCGCAGGCTGACCTGCCTCACCATCGACGACCCGTGGTCGGTCGTGATGGGCAAGGAACCGGTCTACGACGGCGAACGGGCGGTCGGGTACGTCACGAGCGCCGCGTACGGCTACACCATCGGCAAGGGGATCGCCTACGCGTGGCTGCCGACGGAACTCGCCGTTCCCGGAACGGGCGTCCAGATCGGCTATTTCGACCGGCGCGTGGAGGCGGTCGTCGCGGAGGAGCCGTTGTTCGATCCGACGATGTCCCGCCTTCGTGGCTGAGCGCCGCGAGCGAGTTGCCGCGACGGGTCGCCGTTCGTCCGCGGTCTCGTCGTGGTTGATCGCGCCCCGCGGCGGAGCCGCATATCGATACAGCCCCGCGCCCCTTGAGGGCGTTCCACCGCAGCCTCGTCGGAAGGTGCTACCCGGTGACCGCACATCTCCTTGACGGCAAGGCCACCGCCGCCGCCATCCGTGGTGAACTCGCCGAACGCGTGGCCAAGTCGACCGCCACCGGCGGACGACCGCCCGGACTCGGCACCGTCCTCGTCGGGGACGACCCCGGCAGCCACGCCTACGTCGGCGGCAAGCACCGCGACTGCGCACAGGTCGGCATCGCCTCCATCCGCCGCGACCTGCCCGCCGGCGCCTCGCAGCGGCAGGTCGAGGACACGATCGACGAACTCAACGCCTATCCGGACTGCACCGGCTACATCGTCCAACTGCCGCTCCCCGCCCATCTGGACGCGGGCGCCGTACTGGAACGCATGGACCCGGCCAAGGACGCCGACGGCCTGCACCCCGTCAACCTCGGCCGCCTCGTCCTGGGCGAGGAGGCGCCGCTGCCGTGCACCCCGCGCGGCATCGTCGAACTCCTGCGCCGCCACGAGGTGCCGATCGCCGGAGCGCGGGTGTGCGTGATCGGCCGGGGCATCACCGTCGGCCGACCCCTCGGACTGCTGCTGACCCGCCGCTCCGAGAACGCCACGGTCACCCTGTGCCACACGGGCACCAAGGGCCTCGCCTGGCATGTACGTGAGGCGGACATCGTCGTCGCCGCCGCCGGCTCGCCCGGACTGATCACCGCCGACATGCTCCGCCCGGGCGCGGCCGTCCTGGACGTCGGCATCACCCGCACCGACAGCGGCCTGGTCGGCGACATCCATCCGGGCGCGCACCAGGTCGCCGGGTGGGTCGCACCGATGCCCGGCGGCGTCGGACCCATGACCCGGGCGATGCTGCTCACCAACGTCGTCGAGGCCGCCGAGAGGAACGCGAACCCCGTATGAACCTGTCCCTTCCCGCGGACGGAGCCCTCCGATGAGCCCCCGCACCCCCGGCGCCGACCTCCCCGAGCACCCCGACTTCCTGTGGCGCAACCCCGAGCCCAGGCGGTCCTACGACGTCGTCGTGGTGGGCGGCGGCGGACACGGCCTGGCCACCGCCCACTACCTCGCCAGAAACCACGGCATAACCAAGGTCGCCGTGCTGGAGAAGGGCTGGCTCGCGGGCGGCAACATGGCCCGCAACACCACGATCATCCGCTCCAACTACCTGTGGGACGAGAGCGCCGGCATCTACGAGCACGCCCTCAAGCTGTGGGAGGGACTGGCGGAGGAACTCGACTACCCGATCCTCTTCTCGCAGCGCGGTGTGCTCAACCTGGCGCACAGCCTCCAGGACGTCCGCGACAGCGTGCGCCGCGTCGAGGCCAACCGGCTCAACGGCGTGGACGCGGAGTGGCTGGACGCCGACGGCGTCAAGGAAGTCTGCCCGATCGTCAACATCTCCCCGGACGTGCGCTATCCGGTCCTCGGCGCCACCTACCAGCCCCGCGCGGGCATCGCCAAGCACGACCACGTCGCCTGGGGCCTGGCCCGCTCGGCCGACGCGGCGGGCATCGACATCATCCAGAACTGCGAGGTCACCGGCCTGGACGTGGTCGGCGGCCGGGTCGTCGGCGTGCGGACGAACCTGGGCCCCATCGCGGCCGGCAAGGTGGCGCTGTGCTCGGCGGGCCACACCTCCGTCCTCGCCGCGATGGCCGGCATCGAACTCCCGCTCCAGAGCCACCCGTTGCAGGCCCTGGTCTCGGAGCTCCTGGAGCCGATCCACCCCACGGTGGTGATGTCCAACGCGGTCCACGTGTACGTGAGCCAGGCCCACAAGGGCGAACTGGTGATGGGCGCCGGCATCGACGCGTACAACTCCTACACCCAGCGCGGCGCCTTCCACATCATCGAGGAGCAGATGTCGGCGGCCCTGGAGCTCTTCCCGGCCTTCGCCCGCGCCCACGTCCTGCGCACCTGGGGCGGCATCGTCGACGTCAGCCCCGACGCCTCACCGATCATCGGCCTCACCCCCGTCGACAACCTCTATCTCAACTGCGGCTGGGGGACGGGCGGTTTCAAGGCCACTCCGGGCGTCGGCTGGGTCTACGCCCACACCATCGCCCACGACAGCCCGCACGCGCTGAACGCCCCCTTCTCGCTCGACCGTTTCACCACCGGCGCGCTCGTCGACGAGCACGGCGCGGCCGCGGTGGCCCACTAGGACCACTGGAAAACCAGGGAGCCGATCCATGCTGCTCATCCCCTGCCCGTGGTGCGGGCCCCGCGACGAGGCCGAGTTCCACTACGGCGGCCAGGCCCATGTGCCGTACCCGCAGGACCCCGCGACCCTCACCGACGAGGAGTGGGCCCGGTACCTCTTCTTCCGCGACAACACCAAGGGCCCCTTCGCCGAACGCTGGAGCCACGCGTCGGGCTGCCGCCGCTGGTTCAACGCGGTACGGGACACGTCGACGAACGAGATCCTGACGGTGTACAGGACGGGAGAGGAACGCCCGGTCACCCCTGAACCATGCGCTGCCCATTCAGCCCGTCCGGCGACAGTCGAGCCGAGGCCACCTCTGTCAGCCCGTCCGGCGTTTGAGGACGAGGCCGTTCAGGCCGAAGCGGGGTCCGGGGGCGCAGCCCCTGGCGGGGTGGAAGGGGCGGAGCCCCTTCAGGACGGGACGGGTAGGGGCGGCGGGGGCGACTCCCCCTTCCGGCACCCCACCCGCGGCCGAATCCACCGCGACGAACCCCTCACCTTCACCTTCGACGGCACCGAACACCAAGGCTTCCGAGGCGACACCCTCGCCTCCGCCCTCCTCGCCGGCGGCGTGATCCAGGCAGGCACCAGCATCAAACTCGGCCGCCCCCGGGGCATCTTCTCCGCCGGCGTCGAGGAACCCAACGCGGTCGTCCAGATCGAGGAACCCTTCCCGGAGCCCATGCTCCCCGCGACGACCGTTGAGCTGTACGACGGCCTGGTCGCGAGCAGCGTCCCCGGCCAGGGCCGCCTCGCCACCGACCCGGACCCGGCCCGCTACGACGCCGTGCACGCCCACTGCGACCTGCTGATCGTGGGCGCGGGCCCGGCCGGCCTCGCGGCGGCGGCCGCCGCAGCCCGCAGCGGCGCCCGCGTCATCCTCGCCGACGACCAACCGGAGCCCGGCGGCAGCCTGCTGGGCACCGGCGAACACCTCGACTGGGTGGAGGAGGTCACCGGCCGGCTCGCCGCCGCCCCCGAGGTCCGCGTTCTGTCCCGCACCACCGTCTTCGGCCACTACGACGACAACCACCTCCTCGCCGTCGAACGCCGTACCAACCATCTCGGCGCCGATGCCCCCGAGCACGTCGCCCGCGAACGCCTCTGGCGTATCCGGGCCCGCCGGGTCGTCCTGGCCACCGGCGCCCACGAGCGCTCGCTCGCGTTCGCCGACAACGACCGCCCCGGAGTGATGCTGGCCGCCTCAGCCCGTACCTATCTCAACCGGTACGGCGTCCTGCCCGGCCGGCACGCGGTCGTCTTCACGACCAACGACACCGCCTACGCGGCGGCCCTGGACCTCGCCGCGGCGGGCCTCTCCGTCACGGCCGTCGTCGACACCCGTCCCGAACCGGGGGAGTGGGCCGAGCGCGCGAGGGCCGCCGGCATCGAGGTGCTAGCCGGTCACGCCGTCACCGGCACCGCGGGTGAGGCACGCCTCAGCGCAGTGACCGTCGCCCCGTTCGGAGAGTCCGTGGGACAGCGGGAGTTCGCCGCCGACCTGCTGCTGGTCTCCGGCGGCTGGAACCCGGTGGTGCATCTGTTCAGCCACTCCGGCGGCAAGCTCCGGTACGACGAGGCGCTCGGCTTCTTCGTGCCCGACAGCGGCCGGCAGGCGGTCGAGGTCGCGGGCGCGGCGAGCGGCACGACGGACCTGGCCGCGGTCCTGGCGCAGGGCGCGGCGGCCGGCGCCCGCGCCGTCGAGGCCGAGGGGTACACGCCCGCCGCGCCCCGTCTGCCGGCGCCGGTCGCGCAGCCGCGACGCACGCCTCCCCAGCACGTGTACGTCGTGCCGGGTGACACGGACGCCCCCCGTTTCGTCGACCTCCAACGCGACGTCACCGTCGACGACCTGGCCCGCGCGACCGGCGCCGGCCTGCGCTCCGTCGAGCACACCAAGCGCTACACCACGGCCGGCACCGCCAACGACCAGGGCAAGACCTCCGGTGTCCTGGCCGGCGGCGTCGTCGCCGAACTGCTCGGCGTGGACATCTCCGGCCTCGGCACGACCACGTTCCGGCCGCCCTACGTCCCGGTCTCGTTCGCCGCCCTCGCCGGCCGCGACCGCGGCGCCCTCAGCGACCCGGTCCGCACGACCGCCCTCCACGCGTGGCACGTCGCGCACGGCGCCCTGTTCGAGAACGTCGGCCAGTGGAAGCGCCCCTGGTACTACCCCCGGGACGGCGAGTCCATGGAGACCGCCATGCTGCGCGAGTGCCGGGCGACCCGCGAGAGCGTCGGCTTCATGGACGCCTCCACCCTCGGCAAGATCGACGTGCAGGGCCCGGACGCGGCCGTCCTCCTCGACCGGCTCTACACCAACATGATGAGCACCCTGAAGGTCGGCATGATCCGCTACGGCGTCATGTGCCGCCCCGACGGCATGGTCTTCGACGACGGCACCGTCATCCGCGTCGCACAGGACCGCTTCCTCGTCACCACGACGACGGGCAACGCGGCCGCCGTGCTGGACTGGATGGAGGAGTGGCACCAGACCGAGTGGCCCGACCTGAAGGTCCACTGCACCTCCGTCACCGAGCAGTGGGCCACGGTCGCCCTGGTCGGTCCGAAGTCCCGCGAGGTGCTCGGCGCGCTGGCGCCCGAACTGGCCGTCGCCAACGACGACTTCCCGTTCATGGCCTGGCGCGGGACGACGGTCGCCGGCATCGCCGCCCGGGTCTGCCGGATCAGCTTCTCCGGCGAACTCGCCTACGAGATCAACGTGTCACCGTGGCAGGCCCTCGCCCTGTGGGAGGCCGTGTACGAGGCCGGCGCCCCGTACGGCATCACCCCTTACGGCACGGAGACCATGCACGTCCTGCGTGCCGAGAAGGGCTATCCGATCATCGGTCAGGACACCGACGGCACCGTCACGCCCCAGGACCTCGGCATGAGCTGGGTGGTGTCGAAGAAGAAGCCCGACTTCGTCGGCAAGCGCTCCCACGCCCGCGCCGACACCTCCCGCCCCGATCGCAAGCACCTGGTCGGCCTCCTGCCCGAGGACCCGGGCACCTTCCTCCCGGAGGGCACCCACCTGATCGCCGACGGTGTCCTGCCTACCCCGCCGGTCCCCATGCTCGGCCACGTCACCTCCAGCTACCGCAGCGCGGCGCTCGGCCGGACCTTCGCGCTCGCCCTGATCAAGGGCGGCCGCGACCGCATCGGCGAGCGCCTCATGGCCCCCGTGGGCGACCGCCTGGTGCCCGTGACCGTCGCAAGTCCCGTCCTCTACGACCCCGAGGGAGCCCGCCGCGATGGCTGACCACGCCCTGACCGTCCCGCTCCGCAGCCCCCTGTCGCAGTTCGCGGACCGCCTGGCCGCGGCGACCCGCACCTGCGGGGGTGCGCTCCGACTGGCCGAACTCCCCTTCCTCACCCAGGTCAACCTCCGTCTCGACGCCAAGGGAGCGGCGGCCGAGGCGGTCGGACTGGCGCTGGACCTGGCCCTTCCCCTGCAGCCGAACAGTGTGGTGCGCGCGGGCGAGCTGACCGCGCTGTGGCTCGGCCCGGACGAATGGCTGCTCGTCGGGCCGCCGGGCCGGGAGCGGGATCTGGAGAGCCGGATCCGGGAGGCGGCGGGTGACGAGCCCGTCTCGGTCACCGACGTCTCCGCGCAGCGCACCACCCTGCTCGTGAGCGGACCCCGGGCCCATGACCTGCTGGCCCACGGCTGTCCACTGGACCTGCATCCGCGAGCGTTCGGCACGGGACGCTGCGCCCAGACGACCCTGGGCCGCACACAGGTCGTCCTGGTCGCCCGCGACGAACCCCGGGCCGGTTTCTGGGTGCTGGTCCGTTCGTCGTTCGCGGGCTATCTGGCGGAATGGCTCCTCGACGCGGCGACGGAGTACGCCTGAGCGAAGCGGACGGGAGCCCCAGGTACGGGGACGCCGGGTCACGTGATGCCCCGCCGGGGCGGGGCGGGAGGGGGCTCAGCCGAGGTGGCCCATGCGGTGGCTGATCTCCTCCGCGCCCTTGACCAGCACCGGCGCGAGCGTGTGAAGGCGTTCCTCGGTGAGGCGGTACGCGGGGCCCGAGGCGCTGAGGGCGGCGACGACCTCACCGTCGCGCGCCCGGATCGGCGCCGCCACGGCGTGCAACCCGATCTCCAGTTCCTCCAGGGTCACCGCGTACCCGCGCTCCCGCGCCTCGGCGAGGTCCTTCTCCAGTCTCGTCCTCGCGGTCAGGGTGCGCGGGGTGAGCTTCCGCAGCCCCGACGCCGCGAGCACCTCGGCGCGCCCCTCCGGCGTCAGATGGGCCAGCAGGATCTTGCCGCTGGACGTGGCGTGAACCGGCGTGAGCTGGCCGACCCAGTTGTGGGTGCCGACCGCTCCCGGCCCGCGTACCTGATACAGGTTGACGGCGTAATGTTCCTGGAGGACGGCGATGTTGACGGTCTCGCCGATCTCCTCACTGAGCCGCTCGCACACCGGCCGGCCCTGCTGGGTGACGTCGAGACGGCCGGTCACCGCCCCCGCCAGACGCACGATGCCGAAGCCCAGCCGGTACTTGCCGCGCTCGGCCGACTGCTCGACCAGCCCACGTGCCTCGAGCGCCCCGAGCAGACGGAACGCGGTCGACTTGTGGACGTCGATCTCGGCGGCCACCTCACTGACACCCGCCTCGCCCCGCCGGGCGAGGATCTCCAGGACGCTGACGGCACGGTCGACGGACTGCACGCCGTTCGCCGCAGGAGCCGTTGTTGCGTCCTCTGCCGCGTAGTTTCTCATGGCGCAACTATACGCGGCCGCTTCCGCGGATCCCGGGGAACCTCGGAACGTGACGACGAGGCCATCGGTCACGGCCGGATCCGGCTGCTCGCATGCTCGCACGGCCCGCGACGCCCGGGGAAGACGCCTGTGCGGTTCCCTTCGCGCCCCGGCGTCTCCGGCAAAGGGGCATCGCCCGGCGCACTCGCGCGGCACATCCCTTGACAACGCCTCGACTCGGCCAACAGCATGTTGCACATAGCGAGTTCCGTTGTGCCATCCGAGACAGAGCGTGATTGCGCTTCCTCTTCGTGAACGCCGGGCGCGGGCCCGGCCGGCGGCCCCGACGCAGCCCGCGCCGCCCCCTGAACGCCGCTCACTGCGCCCACACCCAAGGAGAGCGCCGATGACCCTGTTCGACCAACCGCTGCATGAGCTGGACCCGGCGATCGCCGCGGCGCTGGACGCCGAGCTGGAGCGTCAGCAGTCGACGCTGGAGATGATCGCGTCGGAGAACTTCGCTCCGGTCGCGGTCATGGAGGCGCAGGGCTCGGTCGCCACGAACAAGTACGCCGAGGGCTACCCGGGCCGGCGCTACTACGGCGGCTGTGAGCACGTCGATGTCGCCGAGCAGATCGCGATCGACCGGGTCAAGGAGCTGTTCGGCGCCGAGTACGCCAACGTGCAGCCGCACTCGGGTGCCTCCGCCAACCAGGCGGCGCTGTTCGCGATCGCCCAGCCCGGCGACACCATCCTGGGCCTGGACCTCGCGCACGGCGGGCACCTCACCCACGGCATGCGACTGAACTTCTCCGGCAAGCAGTTCAACGTGGTCGCCTACCACGTCGAGAGCGACACCGGCCTGGTCGACATGGCCGAGGTCGAGCGCCTGGCCAAGGAGCACCGCCCCAAGGTGATCATCGCCGGCTGGTCGGCGTATCCGCGGCAGCTGGACTTCGCCGCGTTCCGGCGGATCGCCGACGAGGTCGGCGCCTACCTGTGGGTCGACATGGCGCACTTCGCCGGCCTGGTCGCGGCGGGCCTGCACCCCAACCCGGTCCCGCACGCCGACGTGGTCACCTCCACCACCCACAAGACCCTCGGCGGCCCGCGCGGCGGCATCATCCTGGCCCGCAGCAAGGAGTTCGCCAAGAAGCTGAACTCCTCGGTCTTCCCCGGCTTCCAGGGCGGCCCGCTGGAGCACGTGATCGCCGCGAAGGCGGTCTCCTTCAAGGTCGCCGCCTCCGAGGAGTTCAAGGAGCGCCAGCAGCGCACCATCGACGGCGCCCGCATCCTGGCGGAGCGGCTGACCGCGCCGGACGCCCGCGAGGCGGGGGTGAACGTGCTCACCGGCGGCACCGACGTGCACCTGATCCTGGTCGACCTGCGCGCCTCCGAGCTCGACGGGCAGCAGGCCGAGGACCGCCTCCACGAGGTCGGCATCACCGTCAACCGCAACGCCGTGCCCGACGACCCGCGCCCGCCGATGGTCACCTCCGGCCTGCGCATCGGCACCCCGGCCCTGGCCACCCGCGGCTTCACCGCGGAGGACTTCACCGAGGTCGCCGACGTCATCGCCGAAACCCTGAAGCCGGTCTACGACGCCGACGCGCTCAAGGCCCGGGTCAAGGCACTCACCGACAAGCACCCGCTCTACCCCGGCCTGTGACGGACGACCTCACGCGGGGGCGTGCCCGCCCCTGACCGGCACGCCCCGCCCCTCCCACGGACCACGTCGCGCCCGCTCACCCTGATCGCCGCCACCGGCGGCAATCACGGCCGGGCCGTGGCCCGCACGGCACGCCTGCTCGGGGAGCGCGCCCACATCTTCGTCCCGCGGGACGTGCACCCACGGGCGGTCGCGGCCATCGCCGCCGAACAGGCGCACGTCACCGAGGTCCCCGGCCCCTACGACGAGGCGGTACACCGCGCGGCCGAGGCCGCCCGGGCACCGCGCACCGTGCTGATCCAGGACACCGGACTGCCGGGCTACGAGCGGATCCCGGGCTGGATCGTCGAGGGCTGCACCACGCTCTGCGCCGAGATACCCCCGCGAGTACTCCACCCCGCAGGCGTGCGCCCACGGCGTCGACGTCCTGGCCACGGCCCTGCTGCGGCTGGCCGACCAGGACTGAGGAGCCGGGTCCGTGGGCGGCCGGGACCGGACCGCGGGAAGAGCGTGTGTGTGTCGAGTCAGCCGCCGAGCAGGGGCAGCGCCAACCCGCAGCGCACCGGCTTGGCGTGAGCGGGATCGAGGGCGTTGCTCACGAGTTGGGCGGCGTTGCTGTCGTACGCGAGCGACAGATGGTCGGAGAAGTCCTCCTTGCAGATCCGCTGGATCAGGATGTTCCGCACCTTCGCGCCGGGCCCCGCGGTCAGGAAGCTGTGGTGGACGGGGGTGGCGAACGCGTCGTACCTGGTGGCGATGACGGTGTAGTGGACGCCGGGCCGGGTGTCCCCGCCCTTGTCGAGCTTCCGGTTCATCTCGGAGCCGACCATCTGGTCCGACCATGCCTGGCCGAGGACCGCGGACACGGCCGAGTTGAGACCGAGCCGGGTGGTGAGCGTGCCGATGCCGGAGACGTTTCCGCCGTGGTTGGACGGGGCCAGGGCGACGAGGCGGCGCACCTTGTTGCGCTTCGGGTGCTCGGGGTGCGTGCCGCCCTCGAACCGCAGATACCAGCGGGGTGTCGGACCGCCGCCCTGGGAGTGCCCGACGATGTCGACCTGCCGGGCACCGGTGGCCTTCAGGACACGGTCGACATAGCGCGCGACCTGCCGGGCCGACTCCCGGATCGGGCCGGTGGCCTGGAACGGACTGCCGGGCGGCCCGCCGTAGTTGGGGGCGAAGACGCAGTAGCCCTGCTGCTTCAGCCAGGGCGACATCATGCTCCAGTTGTTGAAGGCGTTCGCCGCGGACCCGTGCAGCAGCACGACCGGGCGCGGGTGTTCGCGCGACGGACGGCAACTCCAGTCGTTCGCCCCGGCAGGGGGCGCCTCGGGATGGAGGAGGCCCCCGGCCACGGCCGCGGTGACGTCGGGGATCCGGCCCAGCGGGCCGGGAGGCGCCGGGGTGTCGGACGGCGCCGCCTCGCCCTGGGCGCCGACGGTGAGCGACAGGACGAGGCCCGCACAGACCGCGGCCCATCTGGCGCGCCGCCGGTTCGACCGGCTCCGGGAATCCATCCGATGCGACATCGGGCCACTCCTCGTCTCGTAGCCGGCCGAGCGCCGACCCGAAGATGATCGAGGAGCGCATCCAGGCGCTGCTCAACAGCCGCTCGCGGCACCTCATATGGAGCAGGCCGCTTTCATCCGTCCAGCCCATGACGACGAGGGGAGTCCCGCGGTAGCCGCCCGTCAGGCGGTCGCGCCGCCCTCCAGCCACAGCGCACGGATCTCCGGAGCGTCCGGTCCCGCCATTCCCCGGATCAACAGGGTCAGTCCCGGCCAGCCCGGCGGCACCCAGAGCGCGTCCGGGTCCCCGCCCGAGAACGCGGGCCGGTCACCGGCCCAGACGCGGCCCACGCACTCCCCGCCGGCCCATCCGGTCACCCGCACCTGCGCGGCCTCCAGCCGGACGAGACAACCGTCCGGCGACGGCGGCAGGCCGACGTCGAGCCACGCCTCCTCACCGGGCTCCAGCGCCAGCGGGAGCCGCACCGCCTCCGTGGGCCCGGACCGGGCGGCGAACGCCGTCAGCAGCTCGTCGTCCTGTGCCGCGCACGACCAGTCCCGTACGGCTTCCAGCGCGAGCAGTTCCGCGCGCAGACCGGGGCCGCTGGGGTGGTGCGGCAGGGTCACCGAGACCTGGTGGGCACCCGGCGGCAGCAGTACCCAGGGGTTCTCGGTGTGCACGGTCTCCGCCTCGCCGCCGTCCACGCTCACCCGCAACGGTGCGACGACACCGCGCAGATGCAGCGCCGACGGGGTGGGGGAGTGGAGCGTACGGCCGTAGGTGACCGGCTCCGCGACGCGTGTGCTGCTCCAGCCGCCGAGCACCCGGGTGGGCGCGGGGCTCCCCGCCCAGTGCCCGTGCACGCTCCACAGCGCCGACACGTCCGTCGACGCCCGCACCTTCCACAGGGTGCCGAGGCCGCGCAGCGCTCCCACGCGCAGCGCGGGCAGCCGGGCGTCGTCGAAGTTGGCGTGGCCCCAGATCTCCACCACGGCCTCGATCGCGGCGCTGCCCGTCACGTCGCCGACGTCGACGCGCCGCGTCGCGCCGAACCCGGCGATCGACGGGTGCGTCCGGCCGGCGACGGACAGGTCGACGATGTCCGCCGCGCCGGTGAGCAGCAGCTCCCGTACGCCGGTCAGATCCGTGGTGGTGCGGTACGCGCCGCGGCCTCGGTACACCCCGAGCGACTCCAGCGTCGGCGGCATGGTGTGCGGCCCGGCCGGCTTCTCCGGGGCGGCGTCGCACCGCCGCCGCACGTCACGCACCGCGGTCGGCGCGGCTCCGGCGGCCCGGTGCGGGGCGTCGGACAGGCGCACCGTGCCGTCGGCGTCGACCGACCGGAGCCGTGCGGCCTGCGCGGACGGCAGGACGACGAGCGTCGCTCCCGCCACGGTCGCCCGCCCGGACACCGGGATCTCGGCCCGCGTCCCGTCCAGTACGACGGTGACCGGGACGTCCGAGGAGAACACCAGCACCCCGTGCGGCGCGGCGACGAGGTCCGCCGACGCGAGCGTCAGGGTCGCGTCGATTCCCCAGCGCCGCAGCGGCACCTCCACCGCCATCAACGGGCACGACCCCGGGGCGACGGCGACGGGCACGCCCTGGACGACCGCCGTCCCCGGGTCCGCCCCGAGATGGGGGACGGCCATCAGCCGGCCGCCCTCGGGAAGGTCCAGCGCGGCGGCCACCGAGCTGGTCGGGAAGTCGCAGACGGGTGGGGTGTCGGACGATCCCGGTGCCGCCGCGGCCAGTTGGTCCCCCCAGGTGTCCACGACCCGGGCGAAAACCCGCGCCTCGGCGTACTCCGGCCGCTCCGCACCGGTCGACGTGACATAGCCGCCGAAGTCGTAGCCGTGGCTCATGAAGTTGCCCGGTCGCCCCCAGTTGCCGCTGGACGGGGTGTACCCGAAGTTCCAGCCGGACGACTGGAGATACGGTGCGATCAGCTTGGCGCCGCTCGCCAGGAGCCGCCGCAGGGTGCGGTGGCGCCGGTTCGTCTCGGTGACCAGCAGCGGCACCCCGCGCCGCGCCACCAGAGCGGCATAGCGGCGCACCTCGGCCTCGATGTCGGGGGAGTCGTCGTCCGGGTAGAAGTTGCAGGCCGGCACGACACCGTCCACGTCCCCCGTGGCGCCGGTCAGGTCGCCCTGGCCGGCGCAGGCGACCAGCGGAACGGTGATGCCGTGCCCGAGCGCGGCCTCCCGCAGGGCGCCCACGTAGCCCGCGCGGTCCGCGCAGTCGAAGAAGTCCAGCTCGTTCTCCAACTGCACCATGACGACCGGGCCGTGACGCGGGTACTGCCGCTCGGCCAGCAACGGCAGCACCTGGTCGAACCACGCCGTGACCCGCTCCAGATACCGGGGCTCGTTCTGCCGGACCCGCAACTCCGGGTCGAGGCCCAGCCAGGCGGGCAGCGCCCCGCCGTCCCACTCCGAGCAGATGTAGGGGCCGGGCCGCGCGACGACGTACAGGCCCGTCTCGTGCGCGAGGTCCAGGAAGGCCGCCACGTCCCGCCGGCCCTCGAAGGACCAGCGGCCGGGCGCCAACTCGTGGAAGTTCCACGGCAGATAGACGTCGACACAGGTGTACCCCGACGCCCGCACCTGTTCCAGCCGTTCGCGCCACTGCTCCCGGGGCAGCCGGAAGTAGAACAGCGAGGCACACAGCAGGGTGCGCGGTCGGCCGTCGATCCACACGCCCCGGCCGTCGAGGCGGACGGCTTCGATGGTCTCCGTACGGTTCACTTCACTCCCGCGCTTCCGCCGCTGATGTCCATTTCGTAGAGGTACTTCTGGCCGAGGTAGTAGACGACGATCATCGGCACCGCGAGCAGGATCGAACCGACCATGACCAGGTTCCAGGGCGGTGCCTGCATGGCCTGCGAGGTGCTGGTGATGTACTGCACGCCCAGGGCCAGCGGCATCTTCGACTCGTCGTTGAGATAGATCAGGGGGCCCATGAAGTCGCCCCAGGTGTGGGTCAGGGTGAAGATGCCGATGGCGATCAGCACCGGTCTGAGCATCGGGAACATGATCCGCCGGTAGATGCCGAAGAAGCCCAGGCCGTCCACCATCGCGGCCTCGTCGAGCTGGCTGGGCAGCCGGGAGACGAACTGGCGGACCAGGAAGATGTTGAAGGCGTTGGAGAAGAAGTTCGGCACGATCAGCGGCAGGAAGGTGTTCACCCAGCCCAGGTCCCGGAACAGGATGAACTGCGGGATCATCGTGATCTGCGTCGGGATCATCATCGTCGCCAGCACGACGAGGAACATCGTGCTCTTGCCCGGGGCCCGCAGCCGCGCGAACGCGTAGCCGACGAGGCCGCTGGAGAGCACCTGCCCGACGACCGAGAACAGCGAGATGATCACCGAGTTGATCAGGAACGTGCCCATCGGCAGCTCGGTGCCGAACACCCGCGAGAAGTTCTCCCAGTGGAACTCGCGCGGGACGATCGTGAACGTGTTGGCGTTCACGGTGGCGTCGCTGGACAGCGCGATCGATCCGACGAACACCAGCGGCGTCGACAGGATCGCCGCGACGACGATCAGCGTGCCGTAGGTGAACGGGGTCGCGCGGAACGCCCGTACCGCAGTGGCCCGTCGGCTGTCCTGGCGTACTGAGGTCACCACAGCGGCCATCACTTCACCTCGGTTTCGTAGAACACCCAGCGCCGGGTGGTGCGGAAGGCGATCACGGTGAACGCCAGGATCACGGCGAACAGCAGCCAGGAGATCGCCGAGGCGTACCCCATGTGGTAGAAGCCGAAGGCCTGGTCGAACAGGAGCGGCACCATCGTCTGGGCCGAGTCGTACGCCCCGCGGTTGCTCTTCGGCGTCAGGATGTACACCTGCGCGAACACCTGGAACGCGTTGATCAGCCCCATGATCAGGTTGAAGAAGATGATCGGGGTGAGATGCGGGAGCGTGATGCTCCAGAACTGCCGTACCGAGCCGGCGCCGTCGACCTCGGCGGCCTCGTACAGCTCGCGCGGGATGCCCTTCATCGCGGCGAGCAACAGCACGGTCGCGCTGCCCGCGCCCCACGCCGACATCAGGATCAGGGCGGGTTTCACCCACGGGCCGTCGATCAGCCAGGCCGGGCCGGAGACGCCGAAGAGGCCGAGGAAGTCGTTGACCGGGCCGGACGGGGCGAGCACCATCTTGAAGATCATCGCCGTGGCGACCAGGGGGATCAGGGTCGGCAGATAGATCAGCGTGCGGAACAACTTGCGTGCCCGCACCTGCTTGTTGAGCAGGTTCGCCAGCCACAGGCCGAGCACCAGACCCAGCGGGACCGAGATCGCGGCGTAGTAGAAGGTGTTCGACAGTGCCTTCCAGAACGCCGGATCGTCGGTGAGGAGCGTGACGTAGTTCTGGAGGCCGACCCATTCGGGTGGGGTGAAGGAGTCCCAGTCGGTGAGCGAGTAGTAGATCGAGGCGATCATCGGGCCGAGCAGGAAGACCAGGAAGCCGATCACCCACGGCGAGACGAACAGGTAGAAGGAGAGCGCCTCACGGCGCCGTCTCCTGGAGAGCTTCGGCTTCTTCGTGGCCAGGGCCTTCTCCGCGGCCGCCGGTGCGGACGGCGGGGTCGGGGCCGTCGTCGTCGTCATCGCCCGTCATCCCGCGGACTTGATGAGGGAGTCGAGGTTCTTCTGGAGGGCGGTGAGCACCTTCTTGGCGCTGCGCTCCTTGCCGAGCCAGAAGTCGGCGAGTCCGCTCTCGATGGCCGCCTGCATCTCGTTCCACTCGGGGATGAACGGCGCGCGGAAGACGAACTCGCTCGACTCGGCGAACACCCCCATGTCCACCTGGGTCTTCATCCACGAGGGCTTGAGGAACGCGTCGCTCTTCTGCACCTCCAGGTTGGCGGGCACGTCCTCGCCGGAGGAGATGATCACCTGCTGGGCCTCGGGGGAGGTGAGGAAGTCGATGGCCTTGAAGGCGTTGTCGGCCTGCTTGGAACTGCGGGAGACGGCCAGGCCGCTGCCGAACGCCGACACCGCCTGCTTCCTGCCCCGCCACAGCGGTGCGATGTCCCAGGCGAAGCGCGTCTGCGTCAGGCCGGCGATCGCCCAGAACCCGGTGGCGTTGACGGCGACCTTCTGGTTGGCGAACGCCTGGTCGCCGCCGATGTCGGCGCCCATGTCGGCGTAGTCCTCGGCGGTGGGCACGACCTTGTGCTTGAAGACCAGGTCGCCGGCCCACTGGAGGGCCTCGACGGCCTCGTCGCTGTCCACCGCCGGTCTGCCGTTCGCGTCGATGATGGCGCCGCCGTTCTGGTACACGAAGCTCCACCACTGCGGCCACCAGCCGGCACCGCCGTACCCCCACTGCCTGCCCGGGACGGTGAGCTCCTTGAACGCGTCGAGCGCGTCGTCCCAGGTCCACCCGGCGTCGGGCGCCTTGATGCCCTTCTTCTCGAACAGCTCCTCGTTGTAGTAGACGATCATCGCGCCGGAGCGGTCCGGGATCGCGTAGAGCCGGTCCTCGTACGTGTAGATGGAGCCTACCGAGCCGAACCGCTGCCCGGCGTCCAGGCCGGCCTTCTCGGCGAGGTCGTCCAGGGGCAGCAGCTGGTTCTTGCTCGAGTACGTGTTGACGCTCTCGGCGACCTGCATGATGTCCGGCCCGTTGCCGCCGGCGATCATCGTCTGGACCTTCTGCGGGTACGAGTCGCTCGGGATCAGCTGGAGCTTGACCTTGAGCTCCGGGTACTTCTTCACCAGCAGGTCGATGCGGGCCTGGTACGCCTTGCGGTCGGCGTCACCGCCCCACACCGTCATCACGAGCGGACCGGCGGCGGAACCGCTGCTGGACGAACCGCATGCGGTGAGGGTCACGACACCGGCCGCGACACCGAGACCGAGGAAACCGCGGCGGGACACCTGAAGCCTGTCAACTGGCATGACACTACCCCTCGTTGAAGTGCGCGAACGCGCAGGGATCAGCTCTCGGCAGCCCGGGCCCGGCTTCGAGTGACGGTTAAAATAACCCTCGTAAAATCGCGCTACAAGCCTTTGTTTCGCATGAGTTGCAACCTCCACGACTCACGCACGCCCCAAGAGCGCGGTCCGCACCGGAATTTCCGCGCCGCCGCCGGGAACTCACCGGGGTCCGCGGCCGACCTCTGAGGAGAGCCGGCTCTGCCCGCGCTCGTCCGCAGTCGTCACGTCGTCGGCACAAGGGAGTCGTACGTGTCCCGCTCCACTCCGATCCGCAGTCTGCGCCGCACCGGCGTGCTCACCTCGGTCGCCCTCGCGCTGGCCGTCGCCACCGCGGGGCCGGCGGCGGCCCACGCGGAGGTGGAGGCCGCGGGCGCGCGGGCCCTCGACCAGAACGTCGAGCTGACCTTCGCCGCCGAGTCGGAGTCGGACTCGGCCGGTATCAGCAAGCTGGAGGTGATCCTGCCCGAGGGGATCGTCCCGCAGGACATCACCTACGAAGAGGGCCCCAAGAGCTGGAAGTTCGCGCCCACCGCCCGGGGCTACACGGTGTCCGGGCCGAAGCTGGCCGTCGGTGAGGACGCCGGGTACGTCGTGACCGTACGGCAGTTGCCGGACGCGAAGGAGGTGGTCTTCAAGACCCTCCAGACCTACAGCGACGGCGAGGTCGACCGCTGGATCGAGCTGGAGGAGGAGTCCGAGGGGGACAGCCACGGCCACGGTCACCCCGCGCCCCGGCTGGCGCTGAAGGCCGCCGCGCCCGGTGCCGTGCCGGTGAGCCCCACCCCGACGCAGGAGCCGACGACCGCCGCCCCGTCCTCCGCCACCGCCTCGGACGAGCCGGCCGCCCAGGGCTCCTCCGGGAAGCCGGCGGCGGACGACGCGAAGGACGACGACGGTATGCCCGTCGCCGTGCCCGTGGGCATCGCCGCGGCCGTGGTCCTGCTCGGCGGAGGCGCGTTGTGGCTGAGGCGGCGGCGGGGAGGGGCCGCGTAGGGAATGCCTTCGGGTGTTCCGGAGGGCGGTCGCCGTCAGGGCCCGCGTGCGCGGGCCCCGACGGCACGGCCGGGCCGGCTCGGCGGCTCAGATCACGCCGAGGTCGAGCATCGTGTCGGCCACCCTGACGAAGCCCGCGATGTTGGCGCCGATGACGTAGTTGCCCGGCGCCCCGTACTCCTCGGCGGTCGTGCGGCACGTGGTGTGGATGCCGGCCATGATGGCGGCGAGCCGCCGGTCGGTCTCCTCGAAGCTCCACGCGTCACGGCCGGCGTTCTGCCGCATCTCCAGCGCCGAGGTGGCGACACCGCCGGCGTTGGCCGCCTTGCCGGGGCCGAAGGCGACGCCCGCGTCCTGGAACAGCCGTACGGCCTGCGGTGTGGTCGGCATGTTGGCGCCCTCGGCGACGGCGACCACCCCCGCGGCGAGCAGGGCCCGTGCCGCGCTCTCGTCGAGTTCGTTCTGGGTGGCGCAGGGCAGCGCGACCGAACACGGCACGTCCCAGACGGAACCACCCTCGACGTACCGGGCCCGGGTGATCGTCTGGGCGTACTCCTTGATCCGGCCGCGCCGGACCTCCTTGATCTGCTTGACCAGTTCGACGTCGATGCCCTCCTCGTCGACCACATAGCCGCCCGAGTCCGACATGGCGACGACCTTCGCGCCCAGCTGCCGCGCCTTCTGGGCGGCGTACATGGCGACGTTCCCGGAGCCGGATATGACGACCCGGCGGCCGTCGAGGTCCTGGCCGCGTTCGGCGAGCATCTCGGAGACGAAGTAGACGGTGCCGTAGCCGGTGGCCTCGGTCCGGACGTGGGAGCCGCCCCAGCCGAGGCCCTTGCCGGTGAGCACCCCGGACTCGTAGCGGTTGGTGATGCGCTTGTACTGGCCGAAGAGATAGCCGATCTCGCGGGTGCCGACGCCGATGTCGCCCGCCGGGACGTCCGTGTGTTCGCCGAGATGGCGGTGGAGCTCGGTCATGAAGGACTGGCAGAACCGCATGATCTCGCCGTCCGAGCGGCCCTTGGGGTCGAAGTCGGCGCCCCCCTTGCCGCCGCCGATGGGCAGTCCGGTCAGGGCGTTCTTGAAGATCTGCTCGAAGCCGAGGAACTTCACGATGCCGAGGTTCACGGACGGATGGAAACGCAGCCCGCCCTTGTACGGCCCGAGCGCGGAGTTGAACTCGACGCGAAAGCCCCGGTTGACCCTGACCTTGCCGGCGTCGTCGACCCAGGGCACGCGGAACAGCAGCTGCCGTTCCGGCTCGCACAGCCGCTCCAGGATGTGGTGTCCGGCGTACCCGGGGTGGCGGGCGAGCACCGGCTCCAGGGACTCCAGCACCTCGCGCGCGGCCTGATGGAACTCGGACTGAGCGGGGTCCCTGGCCTGGACGGCCGCGTAGACCTCGGCGGTCAGGCGCAGATCCGCGGGCGGCGTGTACTGGACCGTCATGGACGTACCTCCGTTGTATACGTTGCACGCGAATGTACGCGGGATCGCGGGGTCGTCACTCAGGAAGCGGGGCCGCGTCTCCGGCGGGGCGGCCCGCGCGCCGGCCGGCGTGCCGCCCCTCGCTCCCGTCGTCGACGGGTGAGGGGCGGCACGCCCGCTCTCACAGGACCGTCAGCAGCGCGCTGCCGGCGGCCCGTGCGCCCCGCAGCGGCCGGAGTGCCAGGCGCATCAGGGCCAGGGCGTTGTCGTCGCCCGCGATGCGGTTGGCGCTGAGTCCGGCGCAGGACCGGCACTGGTGGATCAGCATCCACTCGCCGTCCGGCCGTACGGTCAGGCTCAGCGCGTCCATCCGGCCGTGGCAGTCCGCGGCCCGGTCGCCGGGGACGCGTCGGTCGACGTGCAGGCTGACCAGGCAGCTCGGGCAATGGTTGCGGTGTGCGGTGCCGGGTGCGACGAGGGACACGTCGAGCCGGCAGCCCACGCACCGGAAGTCATGGCCCCGGTGACCGCCGTTGGCGTGCAGTACGTCCTTGGTGCGCTGGGGTCGGTGCCGCTGTCCGCGGCCCGCCCGGGTGCGGCGTGGCATGGCTGGTTCTCCTTTCCGTGCCGGGCGTTCAGAGGGAGCCGAACGCTTCGAGCGGGAACGGAGGCTGTGCCAGCGGGCGCACGGCCATGCGCATCAGGATGAGCTGGTTGTCGTCCGCGCACACCGGGTTCGAGGTGAGCTCGCCGCAGCGGACGCAGCGGTGGACGACCATCCAGTCGCCGGTGCGCAGCACCGCGATGGCGATGGGGTTCATGCGCGCTTCGCACGCGCACCGCCCGCCGTCGACCTGGTCGACGACGTGCCGCGAATGCAGGCATGACGGACAGTGGTTGCGGCGGCTGCCGTCAGGGGCCAGGGCCGACACGGTCAGCCCGCACCACACGCAGGTGAAACTGTCGTTGCCGAGGACGGTGTTGAGAGGGTTGTGCCGGTGAGCGAGATGGTCGCTGGACACCCGGGTGCTCCTTGCCGAGAAGTGTGCGAGAACAGCAAGAGCAGGCCGAGCGGCCTCGGGAGACCCTGAAAACGGTCAGGGACGGCTTACGCGGTACGGCGAGGCGCGCTCGGCGCGGGCCGGGTCATAGGCACCTTTTCCATGGTGAGTGGGCACAAAGTGCGGGAACTGGGCTCGCCCAAGCCTGCACGCCAGGGTGGGGCGGCGTCCACTTGTTTTGTTCGGGGATCCGCCGTGCCGGGCGCGACTCCATTTTGACAGGCCCTTGACAAATGTGTCGGGGGGTCGCAGCATGCAAGACATCTGCGGAAGCCTGCAATTCCCTTTGTTCAAGGCGTAATTTATCCGCACGGCGCATCGAACGTCACAGGGTTCGGCGGTTCCTCCGCCGCGCCCCGCACGGACACACCCCGGCAAGCGCGGCCGGCGCGCGCCTTGCCTGACACCCGCATCGTCAGGAAGGACAACCCCCCATGTTTCGGCGCCCTCGCGCGGGGCTGAGAACGCTCACCGCGCTCGCGCTCGTCCTGGCCGCCGCCATCACGGCGGACCCCACGGCCGGCCCGGCCTCCGCCGCCCCGGCGGACCTTCCGCCCGGCGACTACCAGCAGGTCCAACTCGCCACCGGCGCGGCCGAGCTGGGCGAGCCGATGTCCCTGGCCGTCCTGCCCGACCGCTCCGTCCTGCACACCGCCCGCGACGGCACGATCCGCCTCACCGACGCCGCCGGCAACACCAAGCAGGCCGGCAAGCTCGACGTGTACACGCACGACGAGGAGGGCCTCCAGGGCATCGCCGTCGACCCCTCCTTCACCGCCAACCGGTACGTCTACGTCTACTACTCGCCGAAGCTGGACACGCCGGCCGGCGACGCGCCCGTCACCGGCACCACCGCCGACTTCGAGCGCTGGAAGGGACACCTCAACCTGTCGCGGTTCACACTGCGCGGCGACGGCACCCTGGACCCGGCGAGCGAGAAGGTCGTCCTGGAGGTGCCCAACGACCGCGGCCAGTGCTGCCACGTCGGCGGCGACATGGACTTCGACGCGGCCGGCAACCTGTATCTGACCACCGGCGACGACACCAACCCGTTCGACTCCTCCGGCTACGCGCCGATCGACGAACGCACCGACCGCAACCCGCAGTTCGACGCCCAGCGCAGCTCCGGCAACACCAACGACCTGCGCGGCAAGGTGCTGCGGATCAAACCGACCGCCGCCGGCGGCTACACGATCCCCACCGGCAACCTCTTCGCACCCGGCACCGCGGGCACCCGGCCCGAGATCTACGCGATGGGCTTCCGCAACCCCTTCCGGATGTCCGTCGACCGCCCCACCGGAACGGTCTACCTCGGTGACTACGGCCCCGACGCCGGCGGCACCGACCCCAACCGCGGACCGGGCGGCCAGGTCGAGTTCGACCGCATCACCGCCCCCGGCAACTACGGCTGGCCGTACTGCACCGGCACCAACACCACCGGCGAGACGTACAACGAGTACACCTTCCCCAGCGGCCCCTCCGGAGCGAAGTACGACTGCGCCGGCGGCCCCGCCAACAACTCCTTCCGCAACACCGGGCAGGCCAAGCTGCCGCCCGCCAAGCCGAGCTGGATCAAGTACGGCCTGGACGGCTCACCGCCCGAGTTCGGCGGCGGCTCCGAGTCGCCGATGGGCGGAGAGGTCTACCGCTACGACCCGAACTCGGCCTCCACGGTGAAGTTCCCGCAGTCCCTCGACGGCCGCTACTTCGCCGCCGAGTACGGACGCCGGTGGATCAAGGCCGTCGAGGTCAAGAGCGACGGCTCCTACGGCACCATCGAGAACGTCCCCTGGACCGGCACCCAGGTGATGGACACCGACTTCGGCCCGGACGGCGCGCTGTACGTCCTCGACTACGGATCGGGGAGCAACAACCAGGCCCTGTACCGCATCGAGTACATCGCGGGCAGCAACCGCAACCCCGTCGCCCGGGCGTCCGCCGACCGCACCTCCGGCGCCCTGCCGCTCACCGTGCGGTTCTCCGCACAGGGCAGTTCCGACCCCGAGGGCGGGGCACTGGCCTACTCCTGGAACTTCGGCGACGGCACCACCTCGACCCAGGCCGACCCCAGCCACACGTACACCACCGCCGGCACCTACCGGCCCACCCTCACGGTCCGCGACCCGCAGGGACTGACCGGCACCGCGAGCCTGGTGGTCACCGCGGGCAACACCGCGCCGACGGTGACCCTGCAACAGCCCCCCGACGGGCAGCCGTTCGCGTTCGGCGACACCGTGCCGTTCAGGGTGCAGGTCAGCGACCCCGAGGACGGCACCGTCGACTGCTCCAAGGTCAAGGTCACCTACCTCCTCGGCCATGACAGCCACACCCACGCCATCACCTCCACCAACGGCTGCCAGGGCAACCTGACGGTGCCCGCCGACGGCGAACACGACAGCGCCGCCAACCTCTACGGGGTCTTCGACGCCGAGTACACCGACGCCGGCGGCCTGACCACGCACTCCGTGCGCACCCTGCAACCCCGTCACCGGCAGGGCGAGCACTTCGGCGCCCAGTCCGGCATCGAGATCGCGAACCACGCCACCGCCGAGGGCGGCAGGACGGTCGGCTTCACCGACGACGGCGACTGGATCTCGTTCAAGCCGTACGTCCTCGCGGGCGCCACGAAGCTCACCGCCCGGGTGGCCTCCGGCGGAGCGGGCGGCACGCTCCAGGTCCGCGCCGGTTCCGCCACCGGCACGCTGCTCGGTTCCGCGACCGTGCCGGTGACCGGCGGCTGGGACACCTTCACCGACGTCACCGCCAACCTCTCCGGCGCACCCGCCGGCACCACCGAGCTGTTCCTGGTGTTCCGCGGCCCGACCGGGCAGGGCAACCTCTTCGACGTCGACGCCTTCACCCTCGGCTCCGGCTCCCCCACGACCACACCGTGGGAGGCGGAGTCGTACAGCTCCGCCTCGGGCGTCCAGTCCGCGGCACACGGCTCGGCGAGCGGCGGCCTGACACTGGGCTACATCGACAACGGCGACTGGGCGGGCTACGCCTCCGTCTCCACCGCGGGCGCGACCTCCGCCTCCGCCCGGGTCTCCTCCGCCGGAGCCGGCGGCACCCTGCAGTTCCGCTCCGGCTCGCAGACCGGTCCGCTGCTCGGCTCGGTCACGGTGCCGGTGACCGGCGGCTGGGACACCTTCACCACCGTCACCACCACGCTCAACGGGGCCGGAACGGGCCCGCTGTACCTCACCTTCACCGGAGGCACCGGCAGCCTCTTCGACGTCGACACCTTCACCCTCGCCTCCTCGGCACGAAAGGGGCGATGACCATGACCACCCTGACGCGGCGACTGCGCCGCGGCACGACGGCTCTGGCCCTGGCCGTGCTGGGCGCCCTGCTCACCCCGGCCGGAACGGCGCACGCGGCCTCCTTCGAGGTCCTCGTCTTCTCGAAGACGGCCGGGTTCCGGCACGACGCGATCCCGGCCGGCATCGACGCCCTGCGCACGCTCGGCGCACAGAACGACTTCTCCGTCACCGCCACCGAGGACGCTGGAGCCTTCACGACGGCGGGCCTGTCCGGCTACGAGGCGGTGGTGTTCCTCAACACCACGGGCGACGTCCTCAACGCCTCCCAGCAGAACGCCCTGCAGTCCTACGTCGACTCCGGCGGCGGCTACCTGGGCGTGCACGCGGCCGCCGACACCGAGTACGACTGGCCCTACTACGGGCAACTGGTCGGCGCGTGGTTCCAGAGCCATCCCGCGATCCAGCAGGCCACGATCCGCACCGAGGACCGCACCCACCCGGCCACCTCGCACCTCGGCGCGACCTGGACCCGCACCGACGAGTGGTACAACTACCGCGCCAACCCGCGCCCCCGAGTGCACGTCCTGCAGACCCTGGACGAAAGCACTTACAGCGGCGGCTCGATGGGCGCCGACCACCCCATCACCTGGTGCCACGGCCAGGGACAGGGCCGCTCCTTCTACACCGGGCTGGGCCACACCGCCGAGTCCTACGCCGACCCCGCCTTCCGCTCCCTGCTGCTGGGCGGCCTGCGCTACGCGGCCGGGCAGGCGACGGCCGACTGTACGGCTCCGGCGGGCACCGGCCAGGTCGAGGCCGAGTCCTACACCTCAGGCTCCGGCGTGCAGGTCGCCGGGCACGCCCCGGCCAGCGGCGGACAGACGCTCGGCTACATCGAGAACGGAGACTGGGCGGGCTACGCCTCCGTCTCCACCGCGGGCGCCAGGACGTTCACGGCGAAGGTGTCCTCGGCGGGCGCGGGCGGCACCATCGAGATCCGCTCGGGCTCGGCCACCGGCACCCTGCTGGGCACCGTGACGGTCCCGGTGACCGGCGGCTGGGAGACCTTCACGACCGTCACCACGACCCTCACCGGATCCGCGTCCGGGCCGCTGTTCCTGAGATTCACCGGCGGCGCGGGAGCCCTGTTCGACGTCGACACCTTCAGCCTCGCCACCGCGCCCACGGCCGACGCCCTCTCCGACGACGTGCACCTGTTCTACTACCCCTGGTACGGCAGCCCCGCGGTCAACGGCGGCTGGCGGCACTGGCAGCAGGGCGGCCGCACGCCACCCGACGACATCGGCGCCGACCTGTACCCGGCCCTCGGCCCGTACGACTCGGGCGACGAGAGTGCCGTCGCCCGGCACATGGAGTGGGTCGCCCGGTCCGGCGCGGGTGTGATCGTCTACAGCTGGTGGGGCCGGGGCAGCTACGAGGACCGGCTCGTGCGGGACGTGCTCGACGCGGCGCGGGAGCGGGGCATCGAGGTGGCCTGGCACCTGGAGCCGTACGCGGGCCGGACCGGCGCCTCGACGGCCGCCGACATCGAGTACATCAACAGCACCTACGGCAGCCACCCCGCTTTCCACCGCTCGGCGGAGCACGGCGGCAAGAGCGCCTTCTACGTGTTCCAGAGCCTGGACATCGCCGACTGGTCGGCGCTCGACCAGGTCACCGACACCAGCATCGTGCTCGCCCAGACCACCGACACCACGAGGATCGCGCACTTCTCCGGCATGTACACCTACGACGGGATCGCGGGCGCCACCGCACCGGGCTGGAAACAGGCCGGCGACCACGCCCGGGCCAACGGCCTGATCTGGGCCCCGTCCGTCGCGCCGGGCTACCTCGACGACCGGGCCGTGCCGGGCAACTCCACACCCACGGTGGAACGCGCGAACGGCGCGGCCTACGACCGGCAGTGGTCCAACGCCCTGGACCCGGCGATCGGCGGCTCCCCGACCTGGGTGTCGGTCACCTCGTTCAACGAGTGGCACGAAGGAAGCTCCATCGAACCCGCCGACTCCACACCACCCGCCGGCCACGGCTACCGGACCTACGACGGCGCCTACGGGCAGACGGGAGAAGCGGCACAGACGGCGTACCTGGACCGCACCGCGTACTGGGTGGGCCGCTTCCGGGCCGCGTCGGGAGACTGAGGCCCGGCGTCCCCTCCGTGTGCCCGGCCGGATTCGCCCGGCCGGGCACACGGCTCAGCCCGGTACCGGAGCCTGCCGCACGTCGTACAGCGCGGACAGCCCACTCACCCGCGCACCCCGCAACCGCTTCGCCTCGATGGCCTTCATCCCCGCGTGCAGCGCGGTACTGCCATGGCGGTACGCGTCCTCGATGGGCGCGTAGTAGGTGAGGACGAAGTAGGCGAAGGGCGCCGGGTGTCCGGGGTCGAGGCCGACCGCGCGCAGCCAGGTGGTCCCGCCGTGGTGGTAGTAGAGGCAGAAGCCGGTCATGCGCGACCCCGCGTACGCGGCGACCACCCGGGCACGGTCGCCCATGGCATCGGCCTGACGCTGCAGCAGGCCCGTCATCGCGTCGGTGTCGCCGTCGTGGCCATGGGACCTCTGCAGCGCGGCGAGGAGCCGGCCGGCGTCCCGGTGGCAGTCGAGCAGGGACTGCCGACGGACCTCGAGGCCGGCCGCCTCGAAGGCGGCGCGTTCATGACGTATCGCCACGCGGCGCCTGGACGGCAGGGAGGCCAGGTAGTCGGCGAAACCGCAGCCGGGCAACGGAATCGTTGCGTCGTCCTCCAACCGGTGCGGAGACGTGCCGTACAGCGGTGCGAGCCTGCGCGTCGCGGACTCCGTCAGGTACGGCCACCAGTGCGTGGTCGCGTGCCGCTCGGCGTGGTCGCGGGCGGCCTCGCGGAGCAGGATCAGGCACTGTGCGGCGCGGCCTTCGGGCAGGTGCGGGTCGGTCAGGGGCGTGTTGTGGTAGCCGCGCCGGGCCCCGGCGAGCACACGCGGCCGGCGTGCTCCGCCAGGCAGGAGTGCCGCGGGGTCGTAGTACGGGTTGGGTTCCTCGTGCACGACGTACAGGGGCGTGGCCGCGAGCAGCGTTCCGTCGTCGTCCCGGACCAGGACGTACGACGGCGTCGCGGTGGGGTCGTGCTCCTCCCCGGCCAGCCAGGGGTGCGACAGGTAGACGGACGCGTGCCGGGCGAGCCGGTCCCAGTCCGCCACGGGTACGGCGTGCACACTGCCGACGGTCTCGGTCCTCATGCTTCCCTTTTTCCGCCGCGCGCCACACGGGACCTGAGCGCCGGCACCGCGGCGAGGGCCACCAGGCACGCCGCGCCCTGCACCGCCCAGGGCAGCAGGGCGTGGGTGTCCAGGAGACCGGTGAACAGGGCGGGCGCGGCGATGTTGCCCGAGGCCCAGGAAAGTTGGTACAGGCTCTGTCTGCTGCCGCGCGCGGCGCTGGGTGTGAGCGTGACGGACAGCTCGCCCACGGCCGGTGAGTAGAGGATCTCGGCCAGGCTGAACAGGACGATCGCCGTGACCAGCGCCGGCCACGCCGGGACGCCCGCACCGGGCAGCGCGGGCGCCGCGAACGCGACCATGGCGCACACCAGCAGCGCATGGCCCACGGCGAGGGTGCGCCGGGGGTCCTCGGGGGCGACGTGCGCCGTCAGCGGGCTGGTGAGGGTGGCGACCATCGCCGTGTTCAGGACCAGCAGCATGCTCGCGGACCAGGCCGGCAGCCCGAGCGGCCCGGTGGCGTACACCGCGACGAGCACCGACAGCATGGCCTGCGCCAGCACGAAGGGGATGTTGCACGCCACGAGGAGCAGATACCGGCGCAGGTCCGTGGCATCGGACCGCGTGCGCGTCCTGTCGTCCTCCCTCACCGGCTGCTCGGCCGGTGCCGTCGTGGGCACCCGGGCGAAGCAGTGGGCGGCCAGCAGATACAGGGGTACGGCCGCGACGACGAGCCACGTCAGGGCCCTCGTGCCGAACAGGGCGAGCGCGCCGGCCGCCAGCAACGCCCCGGCGCCGATGCCGATGTTGCGCAGGCTGCCGGTGAAGGCGAACCAGCCGCGGGTCTCCGTGGCCGGGGTGGCGTGCAGGATGAGCGTGCGCTGGGCCGTGTAGTACGCGTTGACGCCGGACTGCACCAGGAGGTAGGCACAGGCGATCTGCCAGGGCCGGTCGGCGAGGAGGAAGGAGAGGAAGCCGCCGGCGCTGACGACGTTCGCGGCCACCGTCAGACGCCGGGGTCCGTGCCGGTCCAGATACCGGCCGGCGACCAGGACGACCGGCAGCGCCGCCAGTTGGCCGAGGGTGACGGCCGCTCCGACCGCCGCCAGAGGCAGATCGCGCAGGGCCGTGAAGTACAGCAGGCCGAGCGGCAGGAGCATGCCGTTGCCGAGGGAGTCGAGGAGGTTGCCGGTGACGAACCGGCCGTGACCGCGGGTGGCGGGCAGACCCAGCACGTGTCGCAGCCGGGCGGGCCGGGGTGGGGCGGTCGGCGTCGTCATGGGGTCAGCAGGGCCCGTGTCTTGTCCAGGATCTCCAGGCGGGGCCAGCCCGTGGTCCGGTGCAGTTCCTCCAGGTGCTTGACGGTCTGCCGCTCGTCGCCCTCGGCGAGGGTGAACACCACGATCTCTCCGTGGCTGGTGCCGTCGATGACCAACTCGTGTGCGGTGACCACCTTCAGACGAGCCATCAGGTCGGTGCGCACCGACGGCGGCAGGAGTTCCGGGGAGAGGAACTCGACGGCCCAGCCCGTACGGCGCACCGGCCCCGCGTCGTACCGGCCCCGTGCCATGCCGGCCAGGGCGTCGAAGGTGTTCGTGTCCGAGGCGGCGCAGGACAGGGTCGTCGCACCGCCGATCCTCGGGTTGATCTCCAGGACCACATAGCGTGAACCGGTGTAGATCATGTCGACGTTGACGGAGCCCTGGACCCCGAGTTCCTCGCAGAGGGCCGTCAGCCCGGCCGCGACGGGCGCGAAATCGGCGTCGGCCTCGGGCCGGGGACCGCACCAGCGCAGATCGGCGAAGGTGAACACCGGCTCGGCACCCGCCGTACCGGTCCAGCACACCGGCAGCACCCGGTAGGCGCCGGGCTCGCCGACGATGTCGACCGAACAGAGCGCGCCGGAGACGCACTCCTCGATCACCGCCGACACCTGCGGCGGGGCGGCGAGGTAGGCGTCCAGGGCCGCGGCGTCCGGCAGGGCCCGGATCCCCATGCTGGTGGAGTCCCACAGCGGCTTCGACAGCAGCGGGAAGCCGATGGCGGCCGCCGACGCGCGCAGGGCGTCCGCGTACGCCGGCACCGGGACGCCGCGCCCGGCCAGCAGATCGGAGTCGGCCCGGACACCGCGCGGGGTGTCCAGGCCGGCACGGACCAGGAGCTGCTTGGTCTCCCACTTGTCGCACAGCGCCAGCGTCGACGGCAGCGGCGTCATCACCGTGGGGATGCCCCGGGCCTCCAGGAGTGCCTTCACCGTCGCGTCCCGCAGGGCGTTCTCGCACGGCAGGGAGATCGACACGGCGGCGTCCGCGCCCCACTCGGCGACCACCCGGGCGAGTTCGGCGGGGGAGACGGCCGGGTCGAGACGGCGGCGCGCGCCGGGGAAGTCTCCCTCGTCCGCCGTGCCGTGCGTGTGGAACAGGCAGCTCTCGACACCGAGCCGATCCAGCTCGCGGACGCAGCGCTGGATGTAGGGGTCGGCCCTGCGGATCTCCACCGACCGCAGGAACGCGATCTTCTGTACGGGCTTGCGTACGGGACCGGGCACGGATCAGCTCACTTTCACTCGGGTGTCGCTGACGACCCGGGCGGCCAGCGCGCGGGCCTCGTCCACGGACGCGGCGCGGGCCAGGACGTGCCCGACGCGCCCGGAACTGTCGGCGGGTTCGGGCACCCGCTCGCCGGGCCGGATGTGGATGCGGCTGTCGGTGCCGGGCGCCTCGGGGATGACGACGTACCGCAGCACCCCCGCCCGTTCGGGCAGGACGAAACGCAGCGCGGCGCCCGCGTCACGGGTCGGCTCGGTTCGCGGCACCCGCCCGGTCACCGCCTGCAGGTAGGCGGCCGCCTCACTGACGCCGGTCGCGGCCTCGACGAGCCCGCAGATGTCGTCCCCGGGCAGCCGGGCCCCCGTCTCGATGACGACCGGCCGCCCGTCCGGGGGGAGTTTCACCTCCGTGTGGGCGACGCCGTTACGGACGCCGACGGCGAGCGCGGCGCGTGCCGCGGTGTCCTGGATCGCGCGGACCGTGGCCGGGTCCAGCCCGGCGGGGCAGGAGTGCCCGGTCTCCACCCGGTACCGGCCCGCCGTGGTGTCCTTGCGGACCACGGGCAGCGGGTGGGGCACGCCCTCGCGTACGACCGTGTCGGCGGAGAACTCCTCGCCCGGCACGTAGCTCTGCAGCAGCACCCGCGCGTCCAGCGGCAGGCCGTGCGGCTCGGCGCGCGTGAACCGCCCGGCGGCGGCCACCGCGGCGTCGAGTCCGTCCGGACCGGCCACCACGCTCACGCCCCAGGAGCCGCCCTGCTCGGCCGGCTTGACGACGATCGGCCACCCCAGCCGGCCGGAGGCGGCGACCTGATGGGCCTCTTCGACGCTGGTGACCACCGCGTCGGCGGGAGCCCGTACGCCCGCCGCGCGGAACGCCCCAGCCATGGCGATCTTGTTGCGCGCCGCCCCGGCGAGCGCGGGGTCGTTGCCCGGCAGGCCGAGCCGCGCCGCGAGCAGGGCCGCCAGCGGCGTCAGCAGCTCCCAGCAGACCGCGACACCCGTGATGCGACGCGTCCGGCAGAACGCCTCCATGTCGTCCAACGCGCGCTCGGAGTCGGCCAGTTCGGTCAGGCACACCCCGGCGAGGGCGTCCGTCAGCCAGGGGTCGTAGCCCGCGTGCACCCGTTCGTCGGTGGCGGCGTACAGCCGTATGCCCAGGCTCGCCGCGGCCCTCACGAGGTAAGGACCCGCGTTGCCCATGGGCTCGATCACCATCACGCCGGTCATGTCCGGCTCGTCGCTGCTGTCCACGCGCCCAGTGCACCGGTCGCCGCGACACGGCGTCCATCGGGGCGTTCTCCGAAAACAACTCGCCTTTCACCGCGTGGAGTTGGCCGATGCGACAAGAGCGGCGCCGAGTTGGCCGAAGCCACAACGATGACACCCCTCAGGGGCGCGGGAGTTGGTGCACACCACCGATAGCTTCAACAAAATGTTGCGTGTTCGGATCGGGGGGCACGGTCAATCGAACGGCATGGTGCGAAGGAGTCATCCATCGTGAACAGCCCGCACGACCAGCTCGCCGAGTACATCCGACAGGGCGTCATCCCCCCGTACCAGTACTCTTATCCGCCGCGCTCCACCTACCGGACGCTCGACGAGGGCGCCTGGGACGTCCACGACGTGTGGGCGAAGGATCTGGCCGCCTACCAGGTGCCCGAACTCAATCTGTATCTGCACGTCCCGTTCTGCCGCTACAAATGCGGGTTCTGCAACCTGTACACCGTCATCTCCACCGACGAGGACCTGTACGACGCCTACACCGACGCGCTCTGTACCCAGCTCCGCGACCACGCGGAGATCATCCAGGCGCGCCGGCTGCGGACGGTCTACATCGGCGGCGGCACCCCCGCGCTGCTGTCCACCCGCCACTTCGAGCAGATCTTCGCCACCCTGGGCGAGGTCTACCCCAACTGGCGTTCCACCGTGGAGGAAGTCGCCCTGGAGGCGACGCCCGACTCGATCGTCGCCGACCCCGACGGCTTCGGGCGTCTGCTCGACCTGGGCCTGACACGCGCCAACATCGGCATCCAGTCGCTGGTCCCGCAGGAGATCCGGGAGGCGGGCCGCGGACAGGCGGGCGAGGACGTCATCCGCGAGGCCGTCGAGATCGTCCACGCGCGCGGACTGCCCGACCTGTCGACGGACCTGATCATGGGCTTCGCCGGGCAGACCCCCGAGACCTGGCGGCACTCGGTCGACGAACTCGCGAAGCTCGCGCCGACGACGATCTCCACCTACTTCCTCACCGTGCGGCCCGACGCGTGGTTCTCCAGGACCGGCGCCTACCAGTACATGTGGAAGCCCGAACTGTACGAACGCTACGACTACGCCCGCGAGGTGTTCACCTCCCACGGCTACGTCCAGGAGGGCTCCGTCCGCTACAAGAAGCCCGGCCGCGGCGGCTATGTGCAGAAGGTCCTCACCTTCCACGGCGTGCCCCTGCTGGGCCTCGGCGTCGGCGCCCGCTCCTACACGTCCGTCCTCGACTACATGACCGGCAGCGTCAAACCGTCGATGACCGAGGTCGCCGACTACATCCGCGACGCCAGGGCCCACCGGCTGCGCCCCACCACGGGGTTCGCCCTCACCCCCGAGGAGATCGTCCGCAAGAGGCTGGTGCTGGACAGCTTCGACCTCGACCTGTCCGAGCTCGACCGCTTCGGCCTGGACACGATCGCCGCCGAGGTCGACGAGATCCTCGACGCCGCCCGGGCCAACGGACTCATCCACCGCGTCGGCCCGCGCCGCGTCCAGCTCACCCCCAAGGGCTTCAAGTACCGGGACGTGCTGTCCTGGATGTTCTACTCCGACCAGGTCAAGCATCTCGACCGCGAGTACTACGAGGGCCTGCACGAGGCCAACACCCGCGCACGCAGGAACATGGGCACGCCGGTGCGCATCACCGGGATCGGCACCGCGCGGGAGAGCGCGTGAGCGAGTTGTTCGTCGCCGCGGGCGGCGGCGGGGACCCCGTCGGTACCGCGATCACGGCGGCGACCGTGGGCCGCCTCCTCACGGGCACGTGCCTCGCCGGGGCCACCATCGCCACCTACGCCTGGGAACGCCTCGAGGTCGACCCCACCCCGGGCCCGCTCGGCGTCGCCCACTTCACCGGTCTCGCGCGGCGCGCGGGCGTACCGCACTTCGAGCCCGCCACCCGGCCGATCGCCCCGGCGGGCTCCACCCTGCCCGGCCTCGCGGCGGACCTCCCCGCGCGACTCGCCCTGCTCGACCCCTGGCAGGGGCTGACGGGACTGGCAGAACAGATCCGGCGCCTCGTGGACCGTGGACACGACCACGTCCGGATCGTCGACGTCGGCGGCGACATCCTCGCGCACGGCGACGAGGACACCCTGTGCAGCCCTCTGGTGGACGCCCTGGTCCTGGCCGCCTGCCGGCTCGCCGGGGTGCCCGCCACCGTGCATGTCGCCGGTCCGGGAACCGACGGGGAGATCCCCCAGGACGACGTCCTCGGCCGGCTGGACGGCGCCCCCCTCACCCCGCTCGCGCAGGACCTGGCCGCCGTCCGCACGGCGCTGTCCTGGCACCCGTCCGAGGCGTCCGCCCTGTTCGCGGCCGCCGTCGAGGGCGTACGCGGCCCCGTCCGCACGGTGGGTCACCTCGTCCCGCTCACGGACGCCTCCGCCCGGATCCACTCCACGGGCCTGGACGACGCCCTCGCCCACAACACGGTCGCCGCGCACCTGCTGGCCGCGCTGCCGCCGACCCTGGAGGCCGCCGCCGATCTCTCGGCCGGACTCACGCGGATCCACGAGCTCGACCGGGAGCGCGGGCCGGTGCGGGGGCCGTGTGCCGGGGGAGTCCTGCCCGAAAGCGCCGAGGCCGCGACGGACGCGATCCGTGCCGCCGCGCAAGGCGCCCCGCACGTCACCCTCAGATACGCCGCCCGCACCCTCGGGCTGACGTGGCGTCAAATTCCGTCGCTGCGGCGCCTCCTGGGCGCCGAGGGGCCGGTACTCGCCCTGGCGTGACGCAGCCGTGCGTGAGGGCCGGGACCCGGCCGCGGCGGTACGCCCATGGGGGCGACGACCGCGGCCGGGTCCGCGGCGCTCTGCTCTTCTGGCTTTCTTCACGTCGGGCGTCGGCTTCTCCCTGGACGAGACGAGCGTGTCCAACCTGTGAAAGCTCACGCCCGCCGAGCGGGAGCGGGCCGTCCGGCTGCTGGTCGACCCCGAACACGGCGCGGGCCTGGACCGGTTCCGGCTGACGATCGGCAGCCCCGACCTCATCGAGCACCTGCCGTTCTGGTCGCTGGACGACCTGCCCGCCGGCGTCACCGAGGAAGGGGGACGCCGGCCGGGGCCGATGAACCCGGGGCGCCGCCGACCGCTCACCGCAGCCGGGTGGTCTCCAGCAGCTCGCGTGCCCGCTCCCGCGCGGGCCCGGCGGTGTGGTCGGCGACGCGCCGGAACGTCTCCTGCGCGGGGCGGGCCGGCCACTCCGGGGGAAGGTGTCGGGCCGGCAGCCGGGGATCCGTGCGGATCGTCCAGAGCCACTCGCTGACCAGCCGCAGCCGGGTGCCGATCGGGTCGTCGCCCGCCCCGGCGTCCAGCTGGGCGGTCCAGCGCTTGTCGAAGAGGTCGTAGCGCGCGGCGATGCTCTCCAGGTCCCAGGTGTCGCGGATCATCAGCCCGATGTCGGTGGCCCCGTCCGCCTGCGCGTGGAAGATCTTGACGTGGGCGGCGAGGCCCAGCTCCTCGACGACGCCGGAGACGTCGGTGTTCCCGGGCGCGATCCACAGCCCGCTGTACAGCGCGCCGAACCCGGACCAGGTGAGCCGGGAGCGCAGGTCGTGGCGCTGGCGCTTCCAGGAGTCCGGCAGGGAGAAGCCGAGCAGCGTCCAGGAGCCGTCCCAGTCGTCGTTGACCGCGCCCTGCCGCCAGATGCGGGTACGGCCGTCCTCCAGGACGCGCGTCGCCTGCGGGGTCAGTCCGAAGAACATCCTGCGGCCCTCGCGCTGGCGCCGCAGCAGACCCCGGTTGACCATCCGGGTCAGGGTGGAGCGCACGGCCTGCTCGCCGACGCCGACCCGGCCGAGCACGTCGATGATGCTGCCGGAGTAGACGCCCACGTCGCCCTCCTCCAGGACGTGGTTGCCGAAGAAGGCGAGCATGAGCGACTGCGGGCGCGGCTGCGGGCCCTCCGAGGTGTCCTGACCGTCCAGGATGTCGTCGTCCTCCACGCTGGCAAGGGTACGGCCGCCCGCCGGCGGTACGACGGGCGGCCGTGGGGCTTCATCGGCCGTCGGCAGGGTGGGCGAGGTCGTACGGGCGCAGGTACGGGGTGGGCCGGTACGGCACATAGCGGGCGGGCGTGGCCGGATCGGCCTTCGCGGCACGGGAGTTGAGGGAGGCCGCGTCGGTGCCCTCCCACCTGCCCCTGCTCAGACGGTCCTCCAGGGTGTGCAGGGCGGCGAGCTGCTCGGCCGGGCTGAACGTGCAGTGACCGGCGTTGTCGGTGTACGCCTGCCGCAGCACCGACGCCGAGCCGGCGGCCGTCACGGCCCGCTTCAGGGCGCTCTCCGTCTGGACGGGGACGAGGGCGTCGCCGACGGTGTGGACGGACAGCTGCGGCTTGGTCAGCTCGCCCGTGAAGGAGCTGGTGCCGGCCATCCAGGCGACGGCCCGCGGATCGGCGTCGACCCGTGGGGCGCGGTCGAGCGTGGCGAGGTCGGCCCCGAGGGACAGACCGGCCTTCGCGTACAGCTCGGCGACCTCCTTGCGGACGGAGGACGCGCCGAGGAGTTGCGCGTAGTCGACGCCGGTGTTCCAGGACATGTTGCCGCCCGCCCGGGCCTCGGACTCCTGCCGCCGGTTGAAGGCGGCGATCTTCAGCAGGCCCTTGACGGCCTCGTACTGGTTGGCCTGCTGGGCGTCCCAGTCGGTCGCGGCGGGCCGGGTCTGCGTCGGCTGGTTCCACACGGGGATGTTGTGCAGGGCGGCGGCCAGCGCGATACGGGCCCGACCCTCCGCCGTCGTCTGCGCCGAGTCGACCACGTCCGTCAGGGCGTCCGCCGCGGCGTCGGCGGCCGACTGGCTGCCGATGTTCACCAGCGGCACGTCGGAGTCCGGCGCGAGCAGCGTCCTGAGAGCGAAGACGGGGTCGAGGGTGTTGTTCCAGTTGGCGACCCCGCCGTGGACCAGACCGCACAGGGAGACCGAGCCGTCGATGCGCTCGGGGTGCCGCTCGGCGATGGCCGTCGTGACCAGCCCGCCGTACGACCGTCCCCAGGCGATGGTGCGGGACGCCGCGCCGAAGCGGTCGGTGAAGGCCGTGAGCGTGGCGAGCTGGTCCGGCACCGCGTCCGTCACGGCCCAGCCGGTGGTGGCGTACGAGGAGCCGGCGAGGGCGTAACCCCGCTGCAGGAGCAGGGTTTTCGTCGCGTCGTCCGGAGCGTCCTGGGCGGGGTTGGCCGGGCCGGAGGTGTAGCCGTGGCTGAACAGCAGGACGGTGCCGTTCCATCGGGCGGGCACGTCCATCATGTACGTGGCGCCGGAGGGGAGCCGGCCGTCCACATGGGCCGTCTCCCCGGTGGCGGCCACCGCGGTGGTGGGCAGGGCGGTCGCGGCGAGCAGGAGGGCCGCCGCCAGAGCCGTGCGGGTGCCGGTCGTCATGCGGTGATCTCCTCCGGACGCGCGGTGGTGGGGAGTTCGGCGGCGGCGCCGGACAGGGACGTCCGGCTGGTCTCGCGCACGAACCGGACGGTCACCGCCGTGATGAGGGAACCGCCGCACAGCAGCAGCGCCACGGGGGTGCCGTTGCCGCTGCCGGCGACCAGGCCGCCGGCGATCATGGGGGAGAAGCCGGCGCCGATCAGGGTGGCGCCCTGGTAGCCGAGGGAGGCGCCGGTGTAGCGCACCCGCGTGCCGAACATCTCGGTGAGCAGGGCGCCCAGCGGGCCGTACATCGCGGACTGGGCGATGCCGTGGCCGATGACGACGGCGAGGATCAGCGCGCCCGGCGACTTGGAGTCGATCAGCGCGAGGACCGGGAAGGCGGTGGCGGCCGAGAGGGCGGCGCCGGTCAGGACGACCGGGCGGCGGCCCACGCGGTCGGAGAGCGCGGAGGCGCAGGGCAGCACGACCAGGGCGACGGCGGCGGAGACCGTGAGCGCGGTGAGGACCTGAGGGCGGGCGTAGCCGATACCGGTGGCGTACGCGATGAGGTAACTGGTCAGCAGGGACTGGGCGGTGAAGGCGCCGATGCCGACGCAGCAGGCCAGCAGCAGCGGCCGGGGACGCCGCAGGACGTCGAGGATCGGCAGCCGCGCCTCGGCACGGTCCTTCTTCACCTCGGCGAACAGCGGGCTCTCGACCACCTTCAGCCGGACGAAGAGCCCGACGCCGAGCAGCACCACGCTGAGCAGGAACGGCACGCGCCAGCCCCAGGCCGTGAACTGGTCCCTGGGCATGGCGACCACGAGGGTGACCACGAGCGAGGACAGCAGGGAGCCGAGCGGTGCTCCCATCTGCGTGAAGCTGGACCACAGTCCGCGCCGCCGCTCTCCGGCGTGCTCGACGACCATCAGCGTGGCACCGCCCCACTCACCGCCGATGGCGATGCCCTGGAGGACCCTCAGGGCGATCAGCAGGACCGGCGCCCAGACGCCGACCGTGTCGTAGGTCGGCAGCAGGCCGATGAGGAAGCTCGCGCCGCCCATCAGGCCCATGGTGAGCAACAGCATCGACTTGCGGCCGAGCCGGTCGCCGAAGTGCCCGAAGACGATGCCGCCGAGCGGACGGGCGACGTAGCCGGCGGCGAAGGTGCCGAACGCGGCGATGGTGCCGACGGCGGGATCGGCGCCCGGGAAGAACAGTTCGCCGAAGACCAGCGCGGCGACGGTGCCGTAGACGAGGAAGTCGTAGAACTCCACGGCCGTGCCGAGCAGCCCGGACAGTGCGACTCTGCGCAGCTGCCGGGTCCGCTCGGGGTCCGTGGACGGGGGCGGTGATGCGACGGGGGACGAGGGCATCGCGGTCTCCCTTGACCGGGGGAAGGACACCGCGAAAGTAGGCGCACTTATGACTGCCGTCAAGAAAGTGCACAACATCGACAGGTCGGGGACAGCCGTCGCGCGCCCGCCCGGACCCGGCCGGGTGCGTCAAGTCCCCGGCTGCGGGCGGACCGTGAGGATCTGCTGTGCCCGGCCGACCGGACCGTCGGCATCGTGCAGGACCGTGCTGGTCAGGCCCTGCCCGGTGGGGCCGAAGGTGACCGTGGTGTCCAGTCCGGTCCAGGGGCCGTGCGGCGGGCGGTGCAGGTGGACGCTCAGGTCGACGTTGGGGAACATCCACGCGCCGGGCGGCTGCCGTACGGCGATGCCGTTGGCGGTGTCGACGAGTGCGAGGTACGACGCGAGCGGGCTCGCGGGGACGCCGGCCACCAGCTCCAGGGGCGTGGAGATCCAGGCGGTCGTACGGCCCGGGCGGGGCGGGGCCACCGGGCGGACGTCGAGGGAGGCGATGTAGCCACCGGGCCAGAGCTCGGACAGGGGCCACGGGGCGAGTGCCCCGGGCGGGGCGAGGCGGTCCTCGGCTCCGCCCGCGACCTCGGCCGTGTCGAGCCGGGCCAGGTACCAGGCACGCGCCCGCACCACCGGACGGTCCGCGATCCGTACGACCGCCTCCAGGAGCTGGATGGTGCGCCCGGGGCGTACGGTCTCCACCTCGATCGCGCACTCGTCGAGCGCGAGGCGGCCGAGGATGTCGTAGCTGATCCGGCCGAGCACGAGCCCGTCGTCCGGGGCGGCGGCGCGATGGCGGTCCAGCGCGTGGACGACGAGCCCGCCCAGCGGGCTGAAGTGCTGTTCGTCCCGGTGCCAGGCGCCGCCGGCGTGCGGTGTCGGCTTGTAACGGTGGTCGTCGATGGCTTCGAAGTAGCTGTCGGGGGTCAACGGATGCTTCTCCCAAAGGTGTTCGGCGGGTCGGTTCACAGGGCGTTGAGCAGGACGACATAGACGGCCGTGCCCGCGCCGACGCTCAGGATGGTGCGGCGGCCGAAGGCCAGATGGGCGCCGACGGTCACCGCGACGGCGAGCAGCGCGTACCCCGCCCCGTGCGGATCGGTCGTGATCGTGCCGTGCAGCGCGGTCACGGCGAGGACGGCGAGGATACCGACCGGCATCCACATCGCCAGCCGTCGCACGACGGCCGACTCGCGCAGCCGACCCAGTACGGCGAAGGGCACGGCGCGCAGGGCCAGCGTGATGCCGAAGACGATCGCCAGGACCGCCAGGAGGTACGAGGTGCTAGGCATGCGCCCTCTCCTGTGTCATGTCGCGGGCGGTGAGGAGGTGACGGGCCACCAGCAGGCCGACGAACAGCAGCAGCGCCGTGAACAGGGCCATGCCCGGGGTGACGACGAGGGCGACGGCGGCGCTCGCCCCCGCGAGCAGCAGGGACGGCAGCTGCGCGCGGGAGCGGAACGCGTCCAGGGTGAGCACCGTGAACAGCGCGCACAGTGCGAACTCCAGGCCCTTCACGGGGGCGGGCAGGACCGAGCCGAGCGCCACCCCGACGAGACCGCCGCCCACCCAGTACCCCTCGCACGCGATCTGCATGGCCAGCAGCCGGGGCGCCGAGCGCTCGCGCTCGGGCAGGGCGGCGTTGACCGCGTACACCTCGTCGATCATCGCGTAGACGGCGTACGCCTTCGCCACCGGATGCCTGACCAGGTGCAGGGGGAAGGAGAACGCGTAGAACACGTGCCGGAAGTTGACCACCAGCACGGTCGCCGCGACTGCGGCGAGCGGGGTCACGGTGGCCACCATGCCCACGAGCAGCAACTCCAGCGAGCCGGCGAACGCGGCGAGGGAGAGGGCGGGGGTGAGCCACCAGGGCAGTCCGGCCTGGACGACCAGCAGGCCGAGGGCGATGCCGAGGGGGAAGATGCCGAGGCCCGCCGAGAAGGAGTCGCGTATGCCCCGCGCTGTCTGTTCCGTTCGTTCCACCACTCCATCGTCCCGCAACAGCCGCGACATGTGGTTGCGAAGATTGCCCGGATCAGAGCTATGCGAGCAATAATATTTGCGTGGACGCGATCGACGAAGCAATCATTGCCGAGCTGGAGCGGGACGGGCGGCTGACCAACGTGGAGCTGGCGCAGCGGGTCGGGCTGACCACCGGGCCGTGTCTGCGCCGGGTGCAGCGACTGGAGGCCGACGGCGTCATCCGCGGCTATCGCGCCGTGATCGACCCGGCGTCGGTGGGCCGCTCCTTCGAGGTGCTGATCGACCTCGGCCTCGAATCGCAGGACGCGGAGACGGTCGAGCACTTCGAGCGGACCCTGGCCGAGGCCGAGGAAGTGCTGGAGCTGCGGCGGATGTTCGGCAGCCCCGACTACTTCGTGCGGGTGGCGGTCGCCGACCTGCCCGCGTACGAGGCGTTCCTCAGCGGGCGGGTCATGACGATCCCCCGGATCAAGAACATCACCTCGCACTTCACGATGAAGACCGTCAAGCCGGCGCCGTAGCGGCGGACGCCCCGCGCGGACGCGTCGTGGCGAAACGCCTGCGGTACTCGGTCGGAGTGGTGCCCAGGTGGCGGGCGAACGCGCGGCGCAGGGTCTCGTCGCTGCCGAGCCCGCTGTGCCGTGCCGCCGACGTCACACTGTGCCCGTCGAGCAGGAGTTGCTGCGCGCGGTCGAGCCGGACGCGCTCGACCCAGCGGGCGGGCGTGGTGCTCAGCTCGCTCCGGAACAGGCGGGTCAGATGCCGGGTGCTGACGGCGGCGGCCGCGGCCATCGCGGACAGGCTGTGGTCGGCGCCCGGATCGGCGAGCACGGACGCGGTGAGCGAGCCCAGCAGGTCGCTGCGGGCCGGCGGGGTGGCCAGGGCCGTGGAGAACTGCGACTGCCCGCCCGGGCGTTGCATGAAGACGACCAGCTCGCGGGCGGCCTCCCGGGCCACCTCCGCTCCGTGGTCGTCCTCGACCAGCGCCAGGGTCAGATCGATGCCCGCACTGATGCCCGCCGACGTGAGATACCGGCCGTCCCGGACGTGCAGCGCGTCCGGCTCCACCCGCACCCGGGGATGCCGGCGCGCGAGCGTCTTGGCGTGCCGCCAGTGCGTGGTGGCCCTGCGGCCGTCGAGCAGGCCCAGTTCGGCCAGGACGAAGGCGCCGCTGCACACGGACGCGACCCGCTCGGCACGCCCCGCGAGCAGGTCGGCCGCCGCCAGCAGGTCCTCGTCCGGGGGGCGCTCGGCGAGGGCGTCGGCCCCGGCGACCATGAGCGTGTCGACCGGCCCCACCTCGGCCGCGGGCACGGTCCGGGCCAGCGCCACGCCCGAGGCGGTCGTGACGTCGCCGCCGTACGGGGAGGCGAGCACCGGCGCGTACGGGTGGCCGAGCCGCCCCGCCTGGTGCAGAACCTCCAGGGGGCCACTGGCGTCGAGCAGGGTCACCCCGTCGAACACCAGAAGGGCCACGCGATGGGTCATGTCCCAATCCGTGGGTCGTGTGGCAGAAAGGACATGGCGCCAGGATAGGCCACCGGACGAGATTGAAGGAGGTCACCGGCCGGGCGGACCGGTCGGGCGAGAAGAGGAAGGCCGTCATCATGAGTGAGACGATCGCGGGCGTACGCATCCCGGACAGCGCACTGGCACGGGAGGCCACCGAGCTCGTACGGGACGTCGCCCCGCCGCTGCTGTACGACCACTCCCGGCGGGTCTTCCTGTTCGGGTCGCTGCGCGGCCTGGAGGCGGGCCTGCGGTTCGACCCCGAACTCCTCTACGTGGGCGCGATGTTCCACGACCTCGGCCTGACCGAGCGCTACCGGCGCACCGACCAGCGGTTCGAGATCGACGGTGCCGACGAGGCCCGCCGGTTCCTGCACGCCCACGGCGTCACCGGCGAACCGGCCGACCGGGTCTGGACCGCCGTGGCCCTGCACACCACCCCGGAGATCCCCCTCCACATGGCCCCCGAGGTCGCGCTGGTCACCCGCGGCGTCGAACTGGACGTCCTCGGCATCGGCTACCACGCCGTGTCCGACGACCAGCGCGCCGCCGTCGTCGCGGCGCACCCCCGCCCCGACTTCAAGAACCGGATCCTCGCCGCGTTCACCGAGGGCATCCAGGAACGCCCCGAAACCACCTTCGGCAACGTCAAGGCGGACGTACTGGCCCATTTCGTGCCGGACTTCGTACCCGGGGACTTCGTGGAAGTCATCAAGAACTCGGACTGGGCGGAGTAGTTCGGGGGGCGGACAGGGCATTCGGCTCATATCCCTACGTTCCGCGATGCCAAGTACCCGTGGATGTGACGTTCTCCATTGCGCCGTCGCATCAGCCTCGTGAGGCTCACGGGGAACAGGCGTCCGAAGAACCGTGCGAAGAACTGTTATCCGCGGTTCACCGAGCGATCTCCCAGGTATCGGACAGCATCGTTCGGCGTCGAGGACAGGGAATTTTTTGATGAGTACAGAGCCCACGAGGGATCTCGCGGCACTGGTGACGGCCGCCCGCAGTGGCGACCCGGAGGCTCAGGACGCCCTGGTCAGTGCGTACCTCCCGCTGGTCTACAACGTCGTGGGGAGAGCTCTGAACGGCTCCGTCGACGTCGACGACGTGGTGCAGGAGACCATGCTGCGCGCCCTCGACGCGCTGGGCGGCCTGCGTACGCCCGAGAGCTTCCGCTCCTGGCTGGTGGCGATCGCCATGAACCAGGTCCGCGCGCACTGGCACGACCGGCAGGCGGCCCCGGGCGGTGTGGAGGAGGCCGAGGAGCTGGCGGACCCGGGCGCCGACTTCGTGGATCTGACCATGGTGCGACTCCAGTTGTCCGGCCAGCGCCAGGAGACGGCGCGCGCCACCCGCTGGCTGGAGCCCGACGACCGGGGACTGCTGTCGCTGTGGTGGCTGGAGTGCGCCGGTGAGCTGACCCGGACCGAGGTGGCGGCGGCCCTCGAGCTGTCGCCGCAGCACACGGCCGTACGTGTGCAGCGGATGAAGGCGCAGCTGGAGGCGGCCCGGGTGGTCGTGCGGGCCCTGGACGCGCGCCCGCGATGCGAGGAACTGCACGGTCTGCTCGTGTCCTGGGACGGACGGCCCTCGGCGCTGTGGCGCAAGCGAATAGCCCGGCATGCCCGGGGTTGTGTGCGTTGTTCCGGTCTGTGGAGCGGATTGATGCCCGCCGAAGGGCTCCTGGCCGGCCTCGGGTTGGTCGCCGCGACGCCCGCGCTGCTGGACCGGGTGCTGGGCGCGTCCGGCGGCATGGCCCCGGCCGGCTCGGCCTCCGCGGTGAGCGCGTCGGGGGGACACGCCGGGGCCGGGCGCCGCGCCGCGCGCGGCCGGACGGTCTCCCGCGGGGAAGCCCGCCGCCGCCGGCGCAACCGGCGCCGCGCCGTCGGGGGTGCCGTCGTCGCGGCCTGCGTGGCGGGCGGCGGGTTCTGGTACTTCGACTCGGATCCCGGCACCGGGGCGGAGGAGGTGACGGCGGCGGCCGACGCCGGCGCCCCGGTCCCGGACCTCTCGGAGTCGGGCCCCCTGGAGACCTCGGCGCCGCCGTCCAAGTCCCCGTCGCCGTCCGCCTCACCCTCGAAGAAGGCAAGTCCCTCCAGAACGCCCGAACCGACCAGGAAGGCCACGGCCACTCCCCGGCCGACCCCGAAGCCGACGCGGACCGCGTCCAGCACGCCCCAGGCGCAGTCGGCCCCGACGGACACCATCGGGCAGGTCGTCGCGCTGGTGAACAAGGAGCGGTCGAACGCCGGCTGCGGTCCGCTGGAGGAGGACTCCCTGCTGAACAAGGCCGCGCAGGGCCACTCCGAGGACATGGCCGCCCGCGACTTCTTCGACCACACCAACCCGGACGGCGCCGACCCCGGGCAGCGCATCACCGCGGCCGGCTACCGCTGGTCCACCTACGGCGAGAACATCGCGATGGGCCAGCAGACCCCGGCGGCGGTGATGGACTCCTGGATGAACAGCCCCGGCCACCGGGCCAACATCCTCAACTGCTCGTTCAAGGACATCGGCGTCGGCATCCACGAAGGCCCCGGCGGCCCGTGGTGGACGCAGAACTTCGGCGCCAAGCTGTAGGGCGGCCGGCCGGGTGCCCGTCTTCCTGCCGCCGGGCACCCGTCACAGCATGACGTGCTTGACCTGGGTGTAGTCGAGCAGGCCGGTCAGGGAGAGATCGCTGCCGTAGCCGGAGTGGCGCACTCCGCCGTGCGGCATCTCCGACACCGTCGTGCCGTGGGTGTTGACCCAGACGATGCCGGTCCGCAGCGCGCGGGTCGCGCGCATGGCCCGATCGTGGTCGCGGGTCCACACGCTCGCGGCCAGCCCCTGGGGGACGTCGTTGGCCATCCGGACGGCCTCGGCCTCGTCGGCGAAGGACTGGACCGTGACGACCGGCCCGAACACCTCGCCCCGCACGATCTCGTCCTCCTGCCGTACCCCGGCCACCACGGTGGCCCGGTGGTAGTAGCCCGGCCGGTCGGGCGCGGTGCCGCCGGTGACGACCTCGGCGTGATCCGGGAGCCGCTCCAACAGGCCCTGCACCGTGGCCAGTTGGGCGGCGTTCGCGAGCGGGCCGAAGTCGGCGTGCGCCTCGTCCGGGGCGCCGGGCAGCCGCCGGGAGGCACGGTCGGCGAAGAGGTCCAGGAAGGTGTCGTGGACCCGGCGGTCCACCAGGATCCTGGTCGCGGCCGTGCAGTCCTGCCCCGCGTTGTAGAAGGCGAGCGAGGACAACTGCTCCACCGCGTCGTCGAGATCGGCGTCCGCGTGGACCAGCACCGGCGCGTTGCCGCCGAGTTCGAGATGCAGCCGCTTCAGGTCGGCGGCGGCCGCGGCCGCGATCTCCTGCCCCGCGCGGATGCTCCCGGTGACGGCCACCAGCCGGACCTGCGGGTGAACCACGAGAGCCCGGCCGGTGGCGCGGTCACCGCACACCACGTTGAGCACGCCGGGCGGCAGGTGCTCGGCGGCCAGCCGCGCCAGCAGCACGGCCGACGACGGCGTGGTGTCGGACGGCTTCAGGACGACGGTGTTGCCGGCCGCGAGCGCGGGCGCGATCTTCCACACGGCCATCATCAGCGGGTAGTTCCACGGCGTGATCTGGGCACAGATCCCGACCGGCTCACGCCGCAGCACGGAGGTACGGCCCGGCGTGTACTCGGCGGCCGCCGCGCCCGGCAGGTTGCGTGCGGCTCCGGCGAAGTAGCGCAACACGTCGACGATCGCGGGGAGTTCGTCGCCCAGGAACAGGGCCCGCGGCTTGCCCGTGTCGGCCACCTCGGCGTCCGCGACCGCGGCGGCCTCCCGCTCCAGGGCGTCGGCGATCCGCAGAAGTGCCGCCTGCCGCTGCCCCGGAGTCGTCAGGGACCAGCACTGAAAGGCGTCCTCGGCCGCCCGGCAGGCCGCGTCCACGTCCTCGGGACCGGACAGCGGGGCCGTCCCGTGGCAGAGCCCGGTGGCCGGTTCGGTCAGCGCCAGGGTGGCGCCGGACGCGGCCGGCACCTCCTTGCCGCCGATGTGGTTGAGACGGTCGGTGTCAGCCACGGCGCAGCGCCTCCTCGGCGGCGCCGCGGCCGGTGCGGACGGCGCCCTCCATGTATCCGGCGACCCACTGGTCGGAGCCGCAGACGTAGAACGGCGGTTCATGGGTGCCGTGCAGCGGACCGACGGCCATGACCTCGCCCGGCGGCCACTGGGTGACATAGCCCTGCGTCCACCTGTCGGTGCCCCACAGCCGCAGATGGCAGGAGGCCGGGCGCAGCGCCTCGTCCCCGAACATCCCGGCCATCTCGGCGAGCAGCTCGGGGGTGCGCAGGTGCGGCGGGGTGCCGAGCAGGACGCCGTACCGCTCGGGCGGGATCAGCGCCGACAGGACGCCCTCGTGCTGCGGCCAGGTGCTGCCCAGCACCCCCTCCGCCTCGGACAGGCCGTTCAGACCGGCGTCCCGCCAGAAAGGACGGTCGTAGACGGCGGCGAACTTGGCGGCCGTGGCATGGCGTTGACGGTGCAGGGAGGCGAGCCGCTCCTCGCTCACACCGCTGACGGCGACGTCCCGCAGTGGGCCGACGGGCAGCGCGCTCACCACGGCACCGGCGGTGAGGACCTCGCCGGAGACCAGGCGCACCGCGCACCGCCCGGCGCGGACGTCCAGCGCGGCGACGGGTGACCCGAGCCGGACGCGCGGGCCCAGCACGCGGCCCAGGACCTCGGCGAGCGTCGCCGAGCCCTCCGCCAGCCGCAGTCCCTCCCAGTCGTCGTAGTCGTAGTCGCCCGTGCCCGCACCGGGGACCGCCGCGCTCTTGCGCAGTGCGGCCAGCAGGGAGATCCGCTCGTACGAGCCGCCCGCCAGGGCGAGTTGGCCGATGTCCCACAGCCGGACCACGGCAGCTCCGGCCTCCCGGGAGCGCAGCCAGTCCGCCACGGACAGCCGGTCCAGGGCGGCCGCGTCCGGATGCGACCAGGGGTCGTCCGGGTCGACCGTGGCGGCCAGGGCGGAGAACTCCTTGCTCAGGCGCGTGTGCAGGGCCGCGTCACCGGCGCCGAACCAGTGCGGCGGCTCACCGGCCGAGCGTCCTTCCGGGGTCGCGCGGGTCATGCGGCCCGGCTCCTGGACATAGCTGGGAACCAGCCCCAGGCCCAGTTCCTCGGCCAGCCGGAGATAGGCGGTGTGCCCGTGGCCGACGACCTCACCGCCCAGCTGGACGGTACGGCCGTCGGGTGTGCGGGTCTGCTCGACCCGGCCGCCGACCCGGTCCCGGGCCTCCAGGACGAGCACGTCGGTGCCGGCGGCGGCCAGGTCCCGGGCGGCGGCGAGCCCCGCGAGACCTGCGCCGAGCACGATCACGTCGTGATGCATGGGTTTCGCTTCCTCGTGTCAGGGGCGCTCAGGCCAGGACCAGGCAGTGCTCGGGCCGCCATCCGAACTCCACCGTCTCGCCCCCGCTCCAGCGGTCCTCCATGCGGGCACGGTCGGTGTTCTGCTCCAGCACCGACAGCGTGACGCCAGGGGCGAGCTCGATGAGATAGGTCGTGGTCGGGCCGCTGTAGACGGTCTCGCGGAGCACACCGCTCAGCTTCGACATGCCCGGTTCGAAGTCCGACAGCCAGATCTTCTCGGGGCGCACCGACACACTCACGGCGGTGCCGTCCGCGATGCCCGAACGGGCGCCGACGGGCAGGGCGGGACCCTTCTCCAGAGCCACCTCTCCGTCCCGGTAGGTGCCGGTCATCAGGTTGGAGGTGCCCATGAAGGAGGCCACGAAGCTGGTTCCGGGGTGCTCGTAGATGTCCTCCGGGGTTCCGCACTGCTCGATGCGCCCCTTGTTCATCACCGCGATCCGGTCGGACATCGTCAGCGCCTCGTCCTGGTCGTGCGTGACGAACACGAAGGTGATGCCGACCTCGCGCTGGATCTGCTTCAGCTCCACCTGCATCTGCCGGCGCAGCTTCAGATCGAGTGCGGCGAGCGGCTCGTCGAGGAGCAGGACGGCGGGCCGGTTGACCAGCGCGCGGGCGAGGGCGACGCGCTGACGCTGCCCCCCGGACAGGGTGCGGGGCTTGCGGTCGGCGAGGCCGGCGAGCTGGACCAGCTCCAGCATCTCGCCGACCCGCTGCCGTATCTCGGCCTTGGCGGCGCCGCTGCGCTTGAGGCCGAAGCCGACGTTGTCGGCGACGCTCAGATGGTCGAACAGGGCGTAGCTCTGGAAGACGGTGTTGACGTTGCGCTTGTTCGGGGGCAGGTCGGTGACGTCCTCGCCGGCCAGCAGCACCGCACCCTCACTGGGGTCGCTGAAGCCGCCGATCATGCGCAGGGTCGTGGTCTTGCCGCACCCGGAAGGGCCCAGCAGGGAGAAGAAGTGGCCGGCCTCGATGTCGAGGTCCAGGCGGTGCACGGCGTAGGAGTCGGCGTACTGCTTGGAGACACCGTCGAGCCGGACGGCGGGGGTCGCGTCCATGGGGATCACTCTCCGGAGAGGAGGTCGAGGCCGCCGCGGCGGCCGAAGAGGCGCGGAATGAACAGGGCCAGGGCGATCAGGGCGATGGATCCCGCGAGCATGAGCGTGCCGACGGCGTTGATGGTGGGCTGCACCCCGAAGCGGATCGCCGAGTAGATCCGCACCGACAGGGGCTGCGGGTCGACGCCGGTGGTGAAGTAGGCCAGCACGAAGTCGTCGAAGACCAGCGCGAAGATCAGTACGGCGCTCGCCAGCACGGCGGGCAGCAGCGCCGGCAGGGTCACCAGCCGCACCGCCTGCCACCGCGTGGCGCCGAGATCCATCGCGGCCTCCTCCACCTCCGGGTTCAGCGCGGCCACCCGGGAGCGCAGGATGACGGTGACGTAGGAGATGGAGAAGGTGATCTCGGCGAGCATCACCGTGCCGGTGGACAGGGGGACGCCGAGGCCCTTGAACAGCAGCATCGACGCCACGCCCGTGACGATCTCCGGCGTGATCAGCGGCACCAGCATGATCAGTCCGGCCAGTGAGCCGAGCCGGGTGCGGCAGCGGACCAGGCCGACGGCGAGCGCGACCCCGAGGAGCACCGAACCGGCCATCGCCACCAGGGAGATGCGCAGGCTGGTGCCGAGGGAGGCGATGAGCACGTCGTCATGGACGAAGGCGCGGTACCAGCGAAGGCTGAACCCGTCGAACACGGTGAGGGACTTCTGGGAGTTGAAGGAGAACAGCGCCACGACCGCGATGGGCAGGTAGAGCAGCGCGAAGAACACTCCGGTGACCGCGATGAGGACACGGGGCCTGCGACGGGAGCGCCGGCGCTTTCGCACCGGAGCGGACGCGGCGGCCGGGGCGGTGGCGGAGGGGGTGTTGACCAGAGTCATCGCAGTGCCTCCGCCTCGTCCTTGCGGGTGCGCCGGAGGTAGCCGAGCATCCCGATGAGCAGGACCAGCATCAGCAGCATGGTGAGTGCCGAGCCGAGCGGCCAGTTCTGGCCCTGGAAGAACTTGTCCTGGATGAGGTTGCCGATCATGATCTGGTCCGGGCCTCCCATGAGCTGTGCGCTGACGAAGTCGCCCATCGCGGGCAGGAAGACCAGGACGAGTCCGGCCGCGGCGCCCTGCCGGGTGGCGGGCAGGGTGACGAAGAAGAAGGTGCGGACCGGGCCGCCGTACAGATCGCGGCCGGCCTCGATGAGGGAGACGTCGAGACGTTCCAGCGCCGCGTACAGCGGGATGATCATGAAGACGACGAAGCCGTAGACCAGTCCCGCGACCACGCCGAAACCACTGTTGAGGATCTTCGTGCCCGAGTCGGCCAGACCGACCGCGCGCAGGGCCCGCAGCACCGGCCCGTCGTCGGAGAGGACCACCGACCAGCCGTACATCCGCACCAGGTAGTTGGCGAAGAACGGCACCACGATCGCGGCGATCAGCGCGTGCTTGTACCGGCCGCCGTACAGGGCGATCGTGTACGCCACCGGGTAGGCGATCAGCAGACAGATCACGCAGGTCAGCAGGGCGTAGCCGAGGGACCGTGCCAGGACCTCGGTGTAGGCGGGGTCGGCGAGGGCGCGCACGCCGGCCAGGTCGAAGCCGAAGCGCGGGTTGCCGAGCTCGTCGGTGGTGCCGACCGCGAGGACGGCCACGAGGGCCAGCGAGGCGATCAGGAAGCCGGTCATCCACAGGGTGCCCGGCAACATGAACCAGAGCCACATCCGGTTGCCGGAGGTGTCCCGCCGCCGGGGGCGGGACGGGCGGAGCAGTGCCATGTCTCAGCCCGCCTTCACATGGGTCCAGGCGGTGTCGCGGGCGTCCTCCGCCGCGCTGCCGCCGTTGCGGAAGAACAGGCCGGCCTTCAGGTCGTCCTGGGTGACCATGCACTCCGGGAAGGGCTCGACAAGATCGGCGTAGGTCTTTTCGGAGCCCGCGACCGGCATCGGGTAGCCGATGTACTCGATGTTCTTCTTCACGTTCTCCGGCCGCAGCATGTAGTCGATGAACAGCATCGCCGTGCCGGGGTGCGGGGCGTTCCAGGGGATGGCGTAGCAGTCGGAGTTGATCGGCGTGCCCTCCTTCGGGGCCTGGAACCCGAACACGTCAGGGTCGTCGGCCTGGTTGAGCATGGCGGCCATGTCGCCGCTCCACGCCTGCTGGATCAGCGCGTTGCCATTGAGGAGGTTGTTGTAGCTGTCGCTGGAGAAGCCGCGCAGCCGCGGCCGCAGGGTGCCCAGCAGGGAGGTGATGCGGTCGAGGTCGCCGGTGTCGCCGGTGCTGACGTCGAGGCCGAGCGCGAGGGCGCCCATGCCGAGCACCTCGTCGCGGTCGTCCAGCAGGAACACCTTGCCCTTGGCCCGGTCGTTCCACAGGTCCCGCCAGGAGTCGGTGAGCTCACCGATCCGGTCGCGCCGCCAGCCGATGCCGGTCTTGTACGCGGTGAAGGGGATGGTGTGCGCGGAACCGGGGTCGTACCAGGGGTCCGCGAAGTAGTCGTACGTCCCGAATATGGCCCGGGAGTGGGCGAGCCGGGAGTGGTCGATACGGCGCAGCCGACCGCCCCTGACCAGCCGCTGGGCCCACTTGGCGGTGGGGAAGACGATGTCGTAGCGATTGCCCGCGTTGAGCTTGGCGACCATGCCTTCCATCGAGTCGAAGTTCGACTGGATGACCTTGACGCCGTACTCCTTCTCGAAGCCCTTGAACACGGACGGGTCGACGAAGTCGGCCCAGTTGAAGTAGACGAGATCGCCGTCGACGCGCGCATCGACCGGGGCGAGCCGGTCGGCGTCGGGCTTCTGGGCGGGCATGAACCCGCAGCCGCCGGCCGCTGCGGCCAGCAGGCCGCCGGCGCCCGCCCGCAGCAAGGCGCGTCGGGTCGGCGGTGGTACCTCGGGGGACATGGAGGAACGTCCTCTCCGTCGAGGAACGGCACAACTCCAGGGCGGGACCGGCTGGTCGGCTCACTTCGGGCCCTGATTCCGCAGTGATGACCGGTCTGGGGAGGTGCGTGCGCGGCTCAGAGGGAGCGCGATAAGGCCGAGGCCGGGGGGAGGTGTGCGGCGCGGCGCGTCCGCGGGGTGCGCGGCGGTGTCACCGCGCGTCCTTCTCCAGGTCCTCCCGGACCCGGCGGGCGAACCAGCCGACGGCGGCCTCGCGCTGGGACAGCGGACCGGGCTCGAACCCGGGGGTCCGCATCCCGGCCTGCACGCGCTCCACCAGCTCGGCGTCCTCGTCGTTGGTCTCCCAGCCGATGTGGATGTTGAGCCGCCGGGCGAGCCGGGTACGCAGGCCCTCGCCGGCCTTGGTGTAGAAGGCGCCGGGGATCGCCGCCCGGTCCTGGGCGGTGGGCAGGGCGGTCCACGCGAGCACGTGGTCAGGGTAGAAGTCGATGAGAGTGTTCGGGTAGATCACGGCGTACCGCCATACCCGCCGGTCCGCCTCGACCAGCCCCGGCATCGGCGTCGCGAGCCGCTGGTAGAGCCGCTCGGTCCAGTTCGAGGAGGGCTTGTCGCGCAGCGGTGACTCGAACAGGACGTAGTTCTCCTGCACGTCCACCGTGTACGCGGCGTAGTCGAGCAGTCGCATGAGCGCGGGGTGGGCGACCGGGACGTGGTAGCCCTCCAGATAGTTGTCGACGATCACCTTCCAGTTGGCGTTCTGCTCCTCGCCGCCCTTCAGGTCGTGGATCCGGTGCCTGCCGACCGGCACGAGACCGGGCCCGGCGTAGCGTCCGACGGCCTCGACGAGCCCGGCGCAGCTCTCGGCGAGCGGAGTCGCCTCCATGTCGAGGTTGACGAAGACGAAGCCCAGGAAGGACTCCACGTTGACCGGGTGCAGCCCGAGCTTCGGCTTGTCCAGGCAGGGGATGCGGCGGGCCTCGGGGGCTCCGACCAGGCGTCCGTCCAGCTTGTAGGTCCAGCCGTGGTACGGGCAGCGGATCGCCTTGCCCGACGGCTCGGGGTCGGTGACCAGACGGGTCCCGCGGTGCCGGCACGTGTTCAGGTGGGCCGCGAGAGTGCCGTCCTCGGTCCGGACCACCAGCACTTCGCGGCCGGCGGCGGTGGCGGCCAGCCGTGCGCCCGGGCCGGGGAGGTCGGACTCGTGGCAGACGAGCTGCCAGGACCTGGCGAAGATGCGGTCGGTCTCGGCCTCCGCGATGGCCGGATCCGTGTAGAAGCGGGCCGGCAGGGCCTGCCCGGGGTGCTCGGGGGGCGGTTGCGGCGAGGCGGGGGAGACGGTCTCCGCCGCCCGCGTCGTCGAGGTGTTCATGGGGTCCTCCTCCGCGCCGCAGAGGCGGCGATGGGCGGTGAGGGTGGGCCGGGGCAGGCGGCAGGGACGGCTTCCGGACCTGCCGCGATCCGGCTGACTGATTGGTTAGTCAGAGTGGGACCGGAGTGGAGTCAAGTCAAGACTTGTGAGCTGACTAATTAGTTAGTTAGTCTCGTGGCAGATGGATGGCCCGGTCCGCAGGACGGATGCCCAGGTGCCCTCCACGAGCCCGCGGGCCACGGTCCGCGCCACGTCGGATGTCCGGATCCGGACACCCACCACAGCTCCCGCCCCGCGCGTCACGGCGGCGGAGCATCTCCGTCCCACGTCATGGCCGCGCCGCCCCCGTCCCCGGATCACCCGGGGCGCGGCGAACCCGGAGGCACGCATGAGCGCTCGCCGCAGTCTCGTCTGGCTCGGCCTCACGCCGGAGCCCGAACAGGAGCTGCCCGCAGCGGTGGCCGCCCTGCGGTCCCCGGCGGCCGGCCGGCCGCCGTCGGCCCTCGTCGCCGCCGAGCGGCAGCGCGTCGAACGGCTGGTGCTGCGCGGCACACAACGCGGCTGGCTGCGCTATCTCGGCGAGGTCACGGAACTGGTCGTCCGGGCGGCGGGGACGCGGGCCACCGACCCGCGGGCGGCGCTGCTCGCCGGCGAGGTCGTCCTCGACCACCACCGCATGCTGATCGGCCTGCCCGGAGCCGGCTACGACCGCACCGCCCGCCAGCGGCACGACCTGGAACGGGCGCTGGCCCGGCTGAGGGCGCGCCCCGAACCCGCACGCGTCGGCCCCTGCGAGTCCTGGAGCACCATATGACCGGCGTGTTCTCCCTCCTGCCCGAAGGACGGGCCGGCCTCCTCCTGCCGCCCCACGCCGGCGGCGAGGGCATCGACGGCTACCTCGCCGGGGGCGGTTACGCCCCTCCGGTCGCGCCCGGCCGGCTCCTCGACCGGATCGCGGCCACCGGGTTGCGCGGCCGGGGCGGTGCCGGTTTCCCCGCCGCCGTCAAACTCCGCGCCGTCCGCGACACACCGGGCCCGCGCGTCGTTGTCGCCAACGGCGAGGAGGGCGAGCCGGGGTCCGTGAAGGACCGCTGGCTGCTGCGGCACCGTCCGCACGTCGTCCTCGACGGACTGCGGCTGGCCGCGGCCGTCACCGGTGCCGAGCGCGGCTACGTGTACCTCTCGGACACCGCCGCCGAGCGGGCCGTGCGCGGAGCGCTCGCCGAGAGCTCCCCCGAGCTGCGCATCGACGTCCTACGGACGGAGCACGCCTACGTCGCCGGGGAGGAGAGCGCCGTCGTACGGCGCATCGACGGCGGCCCGGCGCTGCCGACGGCCAAACCCCCGCGCCCGTTCGAGAGCGGAGTCGGCGGCGCACCCACCCTGGTCGCCAACGTGGAGACGCTGGCCCGCGTCGCCCTGATGTACTCGCACCCCGACGAGGCGGACGCCGTCGCGGCGAGCCATCTCGTGACCCTCTCCGGCGGTGCCGGCGGTGCCGCGCTCGTGGAGGTGCCCGCCGGCACCCATCTCAAGGTCCTGGCCGATGTGTGCGGGCACGGACGGGCCGAGGCGGTCCTGACGGGCGGAATGTTCGGCGGGCTGCACGGCGCGGGCTGGGGCGACCTCCCGCTCGACCACGACGGCCTGAAAGCGGCCGGCGGCGCCCTCGGCTGCGGTGCGCTGCACTTCCTGCACCCCGAGGACTGCCCGGTGGCCGTGGCCGTCGAGGCCGCCGCCTACCTAGGGGCGCAGAGTGCCCGGCAGTGCGGGGTGTGCCTTTCCGGCACCGGGGCGATGGCCAAGGCCCTCCGGGCCGTCGCCGGCGGGGAGGCGCACCACGACACGGTCGCCCAACTCCACCGCTGGTCACGGCAACTGCCCGGCCGCGGGGCCTGCGGACTGCTGGACGCCGCCGCCCGCGTCGTCGCCACCCTCCTCGCCCACTTCACCGACGTGGTCGACGACCACGCCCGCTCCGCCTGCCCCGGCTGCGCGGGCACGGCACCCGAGGACGGGCGCCGCTTCACCGTGCCGGTGCCCTGAGCCGCATCCGCTTCCCTCCGGGCGCCTCCCACCCTCAGCCCTCCCGCGCCGAGCCGCGCCGAAAGGACCGCACCATGAAACTGCTGCTGGACTCCACCCGCTGCCAGGGCTACGGCCTCTGCCAGGAACCCGCACCCGAGCTGATCGACCTCGACGAATGGGGCTACGCACAGTTGCGCGTCACCGAAGTGCCCCCCGGCGACCAGGACGCCGCCGAGGCCGCCGTCGCCGCCTGCCCCAACTCCGCGCTGCGGCTGGTGAAGTGACATGGGACGTGATCTCTCCGCGCTCTTCGACCCCGTATCCGTCGCCGTCGTCGGAGCCAGCGACGACCCGGCCAAGTACGGCCACGCCATAGCAGCCCAGGCCGTCCGGGGGGGCGGCCGCCGGCCCGTGCACCTGGTCAACCGGCGCGGCGGCACCGTCCTCGGCCGCACTGCCGCGCCCAGCCTGAGCGCGGTCGGCGAACCCGTCGACCTGGCGGTGGTCTCCGTGCCCGCCGCCGGGTTCGAGGACGCCGTCGACGAGGCACTGCGGTGCGGCGCCCGGGCGATCGTCGCGATCACCGCCGGCTTCGCCGAGACCGGCCTCGCCGGACGTGCCAGACAGGAGGCCGTCGCCGAACGGGTGCGCGCCGCCGGAGCCGTGATGGTCGGGCCCAACTGCCTGGGCCTGGCCGACAACACCACCGACCTGTTCCTGGCCTCCGACACCTTCGCACCCGGCGGTGTCGCGCTGCTGAGCCAGAGCGGCAACCTCGCCCTCGAACTCCAGCTCCGCTTCCGTCCGCACGGCCTCGGCTTCTCCCGGTTCGTCTCGCTCGGCAACCAGGCCGACGTCACCCTCGTCGACCTGCTCGCCGACTGCGCCCGGCACGAGGGCACCCGCGCCATCGCGGTGTACGCCGAGGACTTCGGCGACGGACGCGCCTTCGCCGAGGCGGCGGCCGACGCCGGCAAGCCCGTCGTACTGCTCACCGCCGGACGCGGGGACGCCTCCGCGCGCAGCGCCCAGTCGCACACCGGGGCCCTGACCACCTCGGCCGACGTGGTGGCCGCCGCGTGCCGGGACGCCGGAGTGGAACTGGTCGCCACCCCGCGCGAACTCACCGTCGTGCTGGCCGCGTCGCACGGCGGACGCCGGGCCACCGGCCGCCGGGTCGCCGTGCTCACGGACGGCGGCGGGCACGGTGTCATCGCCGCCGACGCCGTCGAGGCCGCCGGGCTGACCGTGCCCGAGCTGCGGGAGCCGACGCGGCAGCGGCTGCGCGAGGCGCTGTGGGAGCAGTCCGCCGTCGCCAACCCGGTGGACCTCGCCGGAATGGGCGAGCAGGACCCCGGCTCGTACGCGGAGACCGTCGCCGCGCTGCTGGCGGCCGAGGAGACCGACGCCGTACTGATGACCGGCTACTTCGGCGGCTACGCGGCCGCCGAGGGCGGGCTCGGCGGAGGCGGCAGGGCGCTCGCGGAGGGGGAACGGGCCGCCGCCCGCCTCATCGCCGCCCGGCACCGTGCCATCGCCAAACCCCTCGTCGTGCAGTCGATGTACCCCGACTCGCCCAGCTGCCGCACCCTCGCCGCCGCCGGTGTGCCGGTCTTCGGCGCCACCGAGGACGCCGCCCGCGCACTCGCCGCCACCGCACCCCGCGCACCGCACACCGGCGTGACCCCCCTGCCCCGCCCCGCGACACCGCTGCGGGAGACCGGCTACCTGGAGACCCGCCGAGCCCTCGAAGCGGCCGGACTCGCCTTCCCCGCGGCCCGCGAGATCCACGACGAGACCGAACTGCCGGCCGCAGCGCGGGAGTTCAGTGGCCCGTACGTCCTCAAGGCGCTGCATCTGCTCCACAAGTCCGACGCCGGGGGAGTGGCCCTCGGCCTCGCCGGCCCCGGCGAACTGCTCGCCGCCTTCCGGGAGATGCACGCACGGCTCGGCGCCCCCTCCTACTCCGTGGAGGCCATGGCCGACCTCACCGACGGCATCGAGCTGATCGTCGGCGTCAACCGCGACCCGCGCTTCGGCCCCGTCGCCATGGTGGGCCTCGGCGGAGTGCTCGCCGAGGCACTGCACGACATCGCCTTCACCCTCGCCCCCGTCCCCGCCGACCGCGCCCTGCACCTGCTGCGCGGCCTGCGCACCGCCGCCCTCCTCGACGGGGTCCGCGGCCGGCCGGCCGTCGACATCGAGGCGGCCGCGCGGGCCGTCGAGACCATCACCGCGTTCGCCGCCGCCCACCCCGAGATCGCCGAGATCGAGGTCAACCCCCTTCTCGTACGCCCCGACGGAGTCCTCGCCCTCGACTCCCGCGCCGTACTCGCCTGACCGCGTCGTACTCGCCTGACCGAGCCGCACCCGCCCGACCGACCCCGGAAGAGGTCCCCATGGACATGCGCTACACCCCCGAGCAGGCCGACCTGAAGCGTCGAGCCGCCGAGTACGCCCGCCTGCTGATGCGGTACGAGGACCAGTCCGAACAGGCCGGCGGACCCCTGCCGCAGGAGCTCGTCACCGAACTGACCCGCGCCGCGATGGACGCCGGGGTCTACGCCATCAACATGCCCGCCGAGTGGGGCGGGGCGGGCCTGAGCCTGCTCGACCAGGTCATCGTCGAGGAGGAGTTCGGCAAGGTCACCAACTGCCTGTGGGACATCCCCTGGCGGCCCGCCAACGTCCTCGCGTACGGCGACGAGCGGCAGCGCGAGAAGTACCTGCTGCCGGTGATCCGCGCCGAGAGGTTCGACGCGTTCGCCGTCACCGAGCCGGGCGCCGGCTCCGACCCGTCCTCCGGCACCTCCACCGCCACCCGCACCGACGGCGGCTGGTTGCTCAACGGCGAGAAGTGGTTCGTCACCTGCGGCGACATCGCCGACTTCCTGCTGGTGCAGGCGGACGCCGGTCCCGAGAAGCTGCCCACCCTGTTCTTCGTCGACAAGGCCGCGCCCGGCGTCGAGATGACCCGCGTTCCCCACTTCATGCACTCCGCCGTCAACGGGCACCCCGAGTTCACCTTCACCGACGTCCTCGTCGCCGACGAGGACGTGCTCGGCGGCGTCGGCAACGGCTACGAGCTGACCAAGGAGTGGTTCACCGACGAACGCCTGATGATCGCCGCCCGCACCGTCGGCGCCGCCGAGCGAGCCCTTCAGCTCGCCCGGGACTGGGCCGTCGAGCGGGAGCAGTTCGGGGCGCCGATCGCCTCGTACCAGCTGATCCAGGGGATGCTCGCGGACTGCGCCGTGGACATCGCCGTCAACCGGGCCTACACCCACCAGGTCGCCTGGGAGGCCGACCAGCCCGGCACCGACCGCAAGACCCTGCACGCCAAGGCCTCCACCGCCAAGCTCGCGGCCAGCGAGGCCGCAGGGCGGGTCGCCGACCGCTGTCTGCAGATCTTCGGCGGCCGCGGCTACGACCGCACCTACCCCGTCGAGCGCATGTACCGCGAGCTGCGCGTCGACCGGATCTGGGAGGGCACCTCCGAGATCCAGCGGCTGATCATCGCCAACGAGCTCATCAAGCGCGGCACCCGCGCCCTGGCCCTGCCCACCCACTGAACCCGTCACCCCGACACCGGACAGCGAGGACTCCCATGGACTTCCGTCTCACCCCGCGCCAGGCCGAGCTCAAGGCCGCCGCCCGCACCCTCACCGACTTCATCGCCGGCTACGAGAACCAGTGCGAGGAGAACAACGGCCTGCCCGCCGACGCGCACGCCAAGGTCCGTGACGCCGTGCTGGACGCCGGACTCCAGGCCGTCAACATGCCCGCCGAATGGGGCGGCGCCGGCCTCACCATCGCCGAACAGGTCACCGTGCAGGAGGAGTTGGGGCGGCTCACCGGCGCCCTGTGGGACATGGTGTGGCGCCCCGCGAACGCGCTGCGGTTCTGCACCCCGGAGCAGCGCGAGCGCTTCCTCGTGCCGGTGATCAAGGGCGAGCGGCGCGACTGCTACGCCGTCACCGAGCCCGGTGCCGGCTCCGACCCGCAGAACCTGGCCACCACCGCCACCCGGAACGACCGGGGCTGGGTTCTCAACGGCGAGAAGTGGTTCGTCACCGTCGGCGACCACGCCGACTTCATGATCGTGCTCGCCGCGGCGGGACCGGAGCGCGCCCCCACCCTCTTCCTCGTCGACAAGGACACCCCCGGCATCGAGATGACGCGCGTCCCGCGCTGGATGCACACCTTCGTCTACGAGCACCCCGAGTTCACCTTCACCGATGTGCAGGTGGGCGAGGACGCCGTGCTCGGTGCCATCGGCGAGGGCTACGACATCACCCGCTCCTGGTTCACCGAGGAGCGCCTGATGATCGCAGCCCGCACCATCGGCGCCGCCGAGCGCGCGCTGGAACTGTCCCGGGACTGGGCCGTGGAGCGCGAGCAGTTCGGGGCGCCGATCTCCTCGTACCAGCTGATCCAGGGCATGCTCGCGGACTGCGCCGTGGACATCGCCGTCAACCGTGCCTACACCCACCAGGTCGCCTGGGAGATCGACAACTCCCCGGCCGAGGACCGCAAGACGCTGCACGCCAAGGCCGCCATCGCCAAGCTCTCGGCGAGCGAGGCGTCCGGCCGGGTGGTCGACCGGTGCCTCCAGATCCACGGCGGCCGGGGCTACGACCGCGCGTACGCCGTCGAACGGCTCTATCGCGAGCTGCGCGTGGACCGGATCTGGGAGGGCACCTCCGAGATCCAGCGGCTCATCATCGCGGGCGAACTCATCAAGCGCGGCCCGGGAGTCCTGGACCTGCCGGTCGCATGACGCGGACCGCGACGGACGAGAGAAGGAGACCAATGACCGACATCCGGCGCGTGGGGGTGGTGGGCTGCGGCCTGATGGGCGCGGGCATCGCCGAGGTGTGCGCACGGTCCGGCGTGCCGGTCACGGTCGTGGAGCGGGACGCGGAGGCCGCCCGGGCGGGCCGTCTCCGCGTCCTGCGCTCGCTCGACCGGGCCGCCGCGAGCGGCAGGATCGACGCCGGCCGACGCGACAGGGCCGCGGCCCTGGTCACCGTCGTCGACGAGATCGAGGCCCTGCACGAACACGATCTGGTGATCGAGGCGGTCGCCGAGGACGAACGCCTCAAGGCCGACGTGTTCACCCGCCTCGACGCCGTCGTCACCGGCGAGCGCACCATCCTCGCCACCAACACCTCGTCCATCCCGGTCATCCGGCTCGCCGCCACGACCACGCGCCCCGACCGCGTCGTCGGCGTGCACTTCTTCAACCCCGTGCCGGTCCTGCGGCTCGTCGAACTCGTGCCGTCGCTGCTCACCTCGCCCGTCACCGCTCAGCGCGCCGAGGAGTTCGTGACGGGCACGCTCGGCAAGGAGGTCGTCCGCACCAGGGACAGGGCCGGGTTCGTCGTCAACGCGCTGCTCGTGCCCTATCTCCTGGCCGCCGTCCGCATGGTGGAGTCGGGCAGCGCGACCGTCGAGGACGTCGACCGCGGCATGGTCCTGGGCTGCGCGCACCCGCTCGGCCCGCTGGCCCTGACCGACCTCATCGGCCTCGACACCACCCGGGCCATCGCCGAGTCCCTGTACGCCGAGTTCCGTGAGCCCCAGTACTCGCCGCCCCCGCTGCTGTCGCGGATGGTGGAGGCCGGCCTGCTGGGGCGGAAGTCCGGGCGGGGCTTCCATGTGTACGACGGGCCACCGGAGTGTGCGGCACCGGTACCGGCCGGGCGCCCGTGAGGGAAGATGGTCATGGCGAACGACGACCGAACGAGGGGAGCCGCACGGTGGCCACCAAGGTGCGCACGGCAGACACGCGTGAGCGCATCCTGACCGCGGCGTGCGAGGTGATCGCCGACATCGGCTTCGAGAAGATCCGCATGCGCATGGTCGCCGAGCGGGCCGGTGTGTCGACGGCGTTGCTGCACTACCACTTCGACACCCGCGAGAAGCTGTTCACCGAGGCGATGACGCACTCCTTCGCCAGCACCGCCCTCGACGTCGACCGCGACGCGGGGACGGCGCCGGCGGCGGTCATCCTGGCCCGCATCGTGCGCAACCTGCTGCCCACCGACCCCGAACTCCACCAGGACTGGCGGCTGTGGCAGGAGCTGTGGGTGCGGGCCCTGCGCGACGAGACCACCCGGCTCTTCGCCGTCGACCTGTACGCCCAGTTGCACGGCTGGGTGTCCGACGCGATCCGGCGCGGCATCGACTCCGGCGAGTTCACACCTGCCGACGTCGACGACCTCAGCACCCTGGTGCTGTCCCTGAGCGACGGTTACGGCATCCGGCTGATGCTGCGCGACCCGACGGTCACGCTCGACTCGGCGCTCGCCTCCATCTGGCGCCATGTGGCCGCAGCGCTCGGCCTGCCGGCCGCCGTACCGGCGGAGTGACGCCGGGCGGACCGGGTACGCGTGCGCGGCCGAGGTGAGTACGGATACTCAGGCCACCGGGGACGGACCGGGACATCGTGGGGAACCGTTCACGACCTCATCAGGGAGTTCGACATGGCCGGTTCTCAGCGCTCCATCGCCAAGGTGACACGCCACCACCTGCTCAATCCGGCGGCGCTCGGCTATCTGGCGCTGGTCGTCGCCGTTGCGGTGTGGACGGGCGTGGACGCCCTGCTCGTCGAGCAGCAGGACGCGAGCCTCGCCGGGATCTGGGTCTTCTTCGTCACCGGGCCGACGTCCTGGCTGTTCCTGATGCTGCCCGGGGTGCTGCCGTGGGCCGGAGTCGTCGTGGGCGCCCTGCTCCAGGCGGCGGTGCTCGGTGCCGCGTACCACCGCCTCGCCGGCCGTCTGCACCACCACCGCGCCCGCCCGAACGGCGCATGACGCGTCAGACCTCCGGATCGGCCGGCTCCGTCGACAGGGGCTGCTCGGTCCAGATGGTCTTGCTGTTACGGCCGTAACGGGTGCCCCAGCGCTCCGAGAGCTGCGCCACCAGGAACAGGCCGCGCCCGCCCTCGTCGGTGCTGCGGGCCTGGCGCAGATGCGGGGAGGTGCTGCTGGAGTCGGACACCTCGCAGATCAGCTGGCCGTCGCGGATCAGCCGCAGCAGCACCGGGCCGCCCGCGTACCGGTAGGCGTTCGTGACCAGTTCGCTGACGATGAGCTCGGTGGTGAAGGCCATCTCCTGCAGTCCCCACTCCGTCAGCTTCTCCGTCACCAGCGTCCGGGCCCGGCCGGCCGCCGTGGCCTCGGCCGGCAGTTCCCACGTGGCCACGTCGTCCGCCGCCAGCACCCGGGTGCGGCCCAGCAGCAGCGTGACGTCGTCGGCGGGACGGTCGGGCAGCATCGCGTCCTCCACCGCCTTGCACGTGTGCTCCAGCGACCGCGCCGGACCGGCCACCGAGGCGCGCAGCAGCGTCAGACCCTCGTCGATGTCGCGGCCGTCGGCCAGCAGGAGACCGTCGCTGTACAGGGCGATCAGGCTCCCCTCGTCCAGTTCCAGCTCGGCCGTCTCGAACGGCAGTCCGCCGAGCCCGAGCGGCGGTCCCGCGGGCACGTCGAACGGACGCATGTCGCCGTCCGGCCCGAGCACCGTCGGCGGCGGGTGGCCGGCGCGGGCCATCGCGCAGTGCCGGGACACCGGGTCGTAGATCGCGTACAGGCAGGTCGCGCCGATGATCTGCGGGGTGCTGTCACCGGTCTGCCGCTGTTCGGTGGCCAACTGGTCGACCAGGTCGTCGAGCCGGGCGAGGACCTCGTCCGGGGCCAGGTCGAGGTGCGCGAGGGTGCGTACGGCCGCCCGCAGCCGGCCCATGGTCGCCGAGGCGTGCATGCCGTGTCCCACCACGTCACCGATCACCAGCGCGACCCGCAGCCCGGACAGCGGGATGACGTCGAACCAGTCGCCGCCGACTCCGGTGGACGCCTGCGCGGGCAGATAGCGGTGGGCCGTCTCCAGCGCCGGATGCGCGGGCACCTCGCCCGGCAGCAGGCTGCGCTGGAGGGCCTCGGCGGCGTTGTGCTGCTGGGTGTAGCGGCGGGCGTTGTCGATGCAGACGGCGGCCCGGGCCGCGAACTCCTCCGCCAGGGTCAGATCGTCCTCCTCGAACGGCTCCGGCTGCCGCGAACGCCACAGGCAGACCACCCCGAGGATCACGCCACGCGCGGCCAGCGGCACCACCATCAGGGAGTGGACCCCCATCGCGAGCGCCCGCGCGGCCCGTTCCGGCTCGGCGTCGAACCATCCGGACCCGTTGTCCAGCACGGGCAGCAGCACCGGACGCCGCTCGGCCAGGCACTGCGTCGGCGCGGTCCGCTCGGGGAAGAAGAACAGGTGGCCCTCCGGGTACATCACCGTCGTCGCCTCGGGCCGGATACCCCGTGCCGCCATCCTGCGCAGCGGGCCCATCGCGTCCGGTGCCGGTTCCTCCCCCCGGGGCACGGGTTCCAGCAGATCCACCGAGACGGCGTCGGCGAGCTGGGGAACCGCCGCTTCGGCCAGCTCACGCGCGGTCGTGGCGACGTCCAGCGTCCTGCCGATCCGGGTGCCGGCCTCGTTGAGCAGCGCGAGCCGCCGCCGGGCCCGGTGCCGCTCGGTGACGTCCTCGACGATCTCGGTGACGCCCAGCACCCGCCCGGACGGGTCCTGCATCCGGAACGCGGAGATGGAGATCACCAGCTCGCGATGCGGGTCGTGCAGCAGCCGGGCGTGCTGCTCGGCGAAGATCACGGGCCGGCCCGTCTCCAGGACCGACCGGAGCTTGGCCTCCGCCAGGTCCGCGTCGGGGCCGAACAGGAACTCGGCGGCGCGCCGCCCGCGGTAGGCCCTCGGCGGCAGCCCCCCGAACCGCGCGATCGCCTGGTTCACCCGCAGCACCCGCAGGTCCGGGCCGAGCACCACGACACCCACCGGCGACCGGCGGAACAGCCCGTCCAGCACCGCCCGGTCGATCTCCCACTGGGCGACGTCCTCGGCGAGCGCGCCGACGAGGAGCCACTCGTCGGCGGAGTCCAGCCGGCGCACCCGCCGGGCCCGGAACCCCACGAACACCCGATGGCCCTCCCGGTGGCGTACCGGCAGCAGCCCGAACCAGCCGTGCTCGCGCCGGCACGACTCGGCCGCCTCGGCGACCGTGTCCTCGTCGCCGTCGGCGACCAGGACCTCGTGCGCGGGCCGGCCCAGTACCTCCTCGGCCTCGTGCCCGAGGAGCGCGGTGGCCTGATCGCTCCACGCGACGATGCGCCCGCGGCCGTCCACCGCGGCCGACGCGGATCGGTGGACCGAGAAAGGATCCTCCGGGCTCTCACTGAGCGACGTCGGGGATGTGTCGTGCATCGCCCACCCATCTCGCGCCGTTCTCGGGACCCGCGGCGTGGCGCCCCGGCCGGTCCTGCGGTTGCGCATGCTCGGATTCGTAGCGGCTCACCCCCAGTATCGGCCGAAGGGGCGGCACGCGCTTCGTCGCCGCGGCCCGCGCGCCCCCGCGAAGGTCGCCCACCGACCGGCTGCGCCGCAGGTCATCGGGGTAGTGCCCGGGCCAGCAACACGGCCACGTCGTCGTCCGCCACCTCGGGCATCAGGTGGGCCAGCAGGTCGTCGCAGAGCCGGTCCAGCGGGTGCCCCGGGTGCCGCAGCTCCCGCGCCAGGCGGCGCATTCCCTGGTCGAGGTCCGTGCCGCGGGCCTCTATCAGACCGTCGGTGTAGATCACCAGGAGGCTGCGCGGGGCGAGGACCACCTCCTGCACCTCGCCGCCCTGTCCGCCCACGCCCAGGGGCGGGCCCGCGGGGCCGTCCAGGAAGGCGACCGTCCCGCGCGCGTCGGCGACCACGGGCGGCGGGTGGCCCGCCCGGGCGATCACACAGCTGCCGTCGGCCGGATCGTGCACGGCGTACAGACACGTGGCCATCTCGTTGTCACCGAGGTCCGCCACGGTGGCGTCGAGGGAGCGCAGCACCTGGTCGGGCGCCGTGCCCCGGCGCGCCAGGGTCCGTACGGCGGTGCGCAGCTGGCCCATGACCGCCGCCGCGTGGATGCCGTGCCCCATCACGTCGCCGATCACCAGCGCGGTGCGTCCGTCCGGCAGGGCGATCGCGTCGAACCAGTCGCCGCCCACCTCGTGGTCGCCGGCCGGCAGATAGCGGGCGGCCAGCTCCAGACCGCCGACGGCAGGCAGGGACGGGTTCATCAGGCTGCGCTGGAGGGTCAGCGCCGCGTCCCGCTCCCGGCTGTACATGCGCGCGTTGTCGATGTTCAGCGCCGCCCGGGCGACCAGCTCGTCGATCAGCAGGGTGTCCTGGTCGTCGAAGGGTTCGCGGTCCCGGGTCCGGGTCACCACCACCGCGCCGAGCACGGTGCCCCGGGCAACCATGGGAACCAGGCGGGCCGCGCCCACCCGGGCGCGCAGGTACTCGCGCAGCCGGTCGGCGCCGGGCGAGGTGATCAGCGGGCCGATGTCCGACAGGTACAGGTTCATCGGCCGCCCCTCGGCGATCACCCGCTCGTACACCGAGCCGGGCGGGACCTGGAGGGTCTTTCCGACCGCGAGGTGATCGGACGGCGCCGCCGGATCCGTGAAGGCCGCCGCGGCCCGCCGCACCACACCGTGCGCCGACGCGGCGGTCTCGTCCGGAGCCACCGCCTCCTCCAGCAGCTGGACGTCGGCGGAGTCCGCGAGCCGCGGCACCAGGACGCGCACCACCTCCTGCGCCGTCTGCGTCAGATCCAGCGTGGAACCCATCTGCGTGCCCGCCTCCGCCAGCAGCGCGAGGTGCCGCCGCGCCCGCTCCGCCTCCAGATGGGCCCGCTGCTCCTGCGTGACGTCGATCAGCGAGGCGATCACCCCGACCCGCTGCCCGGCACCCCCGAGCAACGGGGCGTAGGAGCAGGACCAGGTCCGCTGCCGTTCCGGGGCGGCCGACCCGCCGGTGTGGCGGAAGTCCACCACCGCCTCACCCCGCTCCAGGACCTGCCGCATCACCGACTCCAGCTTCTCGGTGCCCGCGGCGATCTCGGTCACCCGTCTGCCGATGTGCTCGGCCACCGGGACGCCGTCCATCCGGGCCAGCGCCTCGTTCACCCGCAGGAACCGCAGGTCGGGGCCGAGCATGGCCAGACCGATCGGGGACTGGCTGAACAGTCCCTCCAGCGCCGCCAGCGCGTCCCGCATCCGCTCCACCGCCGACGTCTCCGCCGCGATGGCCAGCACACCCGTACGCCCCCGCACATCGGCGATCGGGCAGTGCCACATCTCCATGTCGACGAGGGTCCCGTCGCGATGCCGGACCGGAAGGCGTGCGACCACCGCCGCGCCCGTGCGCACCGAACGGGCCAGCCGGTCCGCCAGCTCGTGGTTCTCCTCCGGCACCAGCACGCGCTTGGCGTCCTGCCCCACCATCTGCTCCGGCGTGTGGCCGAGCAGGTCCTGCGCGGCCAGCGACCACTGCACCAGACGCCCGTCGCCGTCGGCCACCCACAGGGCGAGCGGGAGCAGGTCCTCGAACACGCTCGCGTGCCCCGCCGCGGCCGTCAGCCGCGCCGGCCACTCGTCGATCGCGTCGTGCGCACGGGCAGTGGCACCGCGGTGTATCGCGCCGACCATGAGGGCACCTCGCTCACACCACCCTCGACCACACAGAAGGCTCACAGACAGCGTAGGCCCGTCCGGTCACCTGGGTACCCGTGACGATGGTGACCGGGTGTCCGCCGACTGGCGAGTGGCCCGGCTCACATGGCGTTATGGGGTGAGCCGCCGACACCATGGGTGTCCGTCTCCGGCAGGCTGAAGGGATCAAGAATGTTCCGCAAGGTGCTGGTCGCCAACCGCGGTGAGATCGCGATTCGCGCTTTCCGTGCAGGCTACGAGCTGGGCGCGCGCACCGTCGCCGTCTTCCCGCACGAGGACCGCAACTCCCTGCACCGGCTGAAGGCCGACGAGGCGTACGAGATCGGCGAGCCGGGGCATCCGGTGCGGGCCTACCTCTCGGTGGAGGAGATCGTCCGCGCGGCACGCCGGGCGGGAGCGGACGCCGTCTATCCGGGGTACGGATTCCTGTCCGAGAACCCGGATCTGGCGCGGGCCTGCGAAGAGGCGGGCATCACCTTCGTCGGACCGAGCGCGGACATCCTGGAGCTGACCGGCAACAAGGCCCGCGCGGTGGCCGCCGCGCGGGACGCCGGCGTGCCCGTGCTGGGTTCGTCGGCGCCGTCCAACGACGTGGACGAGCTCGTCGCCGCCGCCGAGGGCATCGGCTTCCCCGTGTTCGTCAAGGCCGTCGCGGGCGGCGGCGGCCGCGGTATGCGCCGCGTCGAGGAACCCGCGCAGCTGCGCGAGTCCATCGAGGCGGCGTCCCGCGAGGCCGCGTCCGCCTTCGGCGACCCGACCGTCTTCCTGGAGAAGGCCGTCGTCGAGCCCCGCCACATCGAGGTGCAGATCCTCGCCGACGCGCAGGGCGACGTCATCCACCTCTTCGAGCGCGACTGCTCGGTCCAGCGCCGCCACCAGAAGGTGATCGAGCTGGCGCCCGCGCCGAACCTCGACCCGGAACTGCGCGACCGGATCTGCGCCGACGCCGTGCGCTTCGCCCGGCAGATCGGCTACCGCAACGCCGGCACCGTGGAGTTCCTGCTCGACCGCGAAGGCAACCACGTCTTCATCGAGATGAACCCGCGCATCCAGGTCGAGCACACGGTGACCGAGGAGGTCACCGACGTCGACCTGGTGCAGTCGCAGCTGCGCATCGCCGCCGGCGAGACCCTGGCCGACCTCGGCCTCGCCCAGGAGACCGTCACACTGCGCGGCGCCGCGCTCCAGTGCCGCATCACCACCGAGGACCCGGCCAACGGCTTCCGCCCGGACACCGGCCGGATCAGCGCCTACCGCTCGCCGGGCGGCTCGGGCATCCGGCTCGACGGCGGAACCACCCACGCCGGCACGGAGATCAGTGCCCACTTCGACTCCATGCTGGTCAAACTGACCTGCCGGGGCCGGGACTTCGATGCCGCGGTGGGCCGCGCCCGGCGCGCCGTCGCCGAGTTCCGCATCCGCGGCGTGGCCACCAACATCCCGTTCCTGCAGGCGGTCCTCGACGACGCCGACTTCCGGGCCGGCCGCGTCACCACCTCGTTCATCGAGCAGCGCCCGCACCTGCTCACCGCGCGTCACTCCGCCGACCGCGGCACCAAGCTGCTCACGTACCTGGCCGACGTGACCGTCAACAAGCCGCACGGCGAACGGCCCGAGCTGCTCGACCCGTTGACCAAGGTGCCCGCGCTGCCCGCCGGTGAGCCGCCCGCCGGGTCCCGGCAGAAGCTCGCCGAACTCGGCCCGGAGGGCTTCGCGAGCTGGCTGCGCGCCTCACCGACCATCGGCGTCACCGACACCACGTTCCGCGACGCCCACCAGTCGCTGCTCGCCACCCGGGTGCGCACCAAGGACATGCTGGCCGTCGCCCCCGTCGTCGCGCGCACCCTGCCCCAGCTGTTGTCCCTGGAGTGCTGGGGCGGCGCGACCTACGACGTCGCCCTGCGCTTCCTCGCCGAGGACCCGTGGGAGCGTCTCGCGGCCCTGCGGGAGGCCGCGCCGAACATCTGCCTGCAGATGCTGCTGCGCGGCCGCAACACCGTCGGGTACACGCCGTACCCCACCGAGGTGACCGACGCGTTCGTGCAGGAGGCGGCGGCCACCGGCATCGACATCTTCCGCATCTTCGACGCCCTGAACGACGTCTCCCAGATGCGGCCCGCGATCGAGGCGGTACGGGAGACCGGCACCGCCGTCGCGGAGGTGGCCCTGTGCTACACCTCCGACCTGTCCGACCCGGCGGAGCGCCTGTACACCCTGGACTACTACCTGCGTCTGGCCGAGCAGATCGTGGACGCCGGCGCCCATGTCATCGCCGTCAAGGACATGGCGGGCCTTCTGCGCGCCCCGGCCGCGGCGAAGCTGGTGTCGGCGCTGCGCCGGGAGTTCGACCTGCCGGTGCATGTGCACACCCACGACACCGCGGGCGGTCAGCTCGCCACCTACCTCGCCGCGATCCAGGCGGGCGCGGACGCGGTGGACGGGGCGGTGGCGTCCATGGCGGGCACCACTTCGCAGCCGTCGCTGTCGGCGATCGTGGCCGCGACCGACCACTCCGAGCGCCCCACGGGCCTGGACCTGCAGGCCGTGGGCGACCTGGAGCCGTACTGGGAGAGCGTCCGCAAGGTCTACGCCCCCTTCGAGGCGGGCCTGGCCTCGCCGACCGGCCGGGTCTACCACCACGAGATCCCCGGCGGGCAGCTCTCCAACCTGCGCACCCAGGCGGTGGCGCTGGGCCTGGGCGACCGGTTCGAGGACATCGAGGCGATGTACGCCGCCGCCGACCGGATGCTGGGCCGGCTGGTGAAGGTCACGCCCTCGTCGAAGGTGGTCGGTGACCTGGCGCTGCACCTGGTGGGCGCCGGAGTGTCCCCGCAGGACTTCGAAGGGGAGCCGGACCGGTTCGACATCCCCGACTCGGTCATCGGCTTCCTGCGCGGGGAGCTCGGCACGCCGCCCGGCGGCTGGCCCGAGCCGTTCCGCACCAAGGCGTTGCAGGGCCGGGCCGAGGCCAAGCCGGTGCAGGAACTGAGCGCCGACGACCGGGAGGGCCTGGCCAAGGACCGGCGCGGCACCCTCAACCGGCTGCTGTTCCCGGGCCCGACGCGTGAGTTCGAGACGCACCGGGACAACTTCGGCGACACCAGCGTGCTGGACAGCAAGGCCTTCTTCTACGGGCTGCGGCCGGGCAAGGAGTACGCCGTCGACCTGGAGCGCGGGGTGCGGCTGCTGATCGAGCTGCAGGCCGTCGGCGACGCGGACGAGCGTGGCATGCGCACCGTGATGTCCACCCTGAACGGGCAGCTGCGGCCGATCCAGGTACGGGACCGGGCCGCGGCCTCGGACGTCCCGGTGACCGAGAAGGCGGACCGGGGCAACCCCGCCCATGTCGCGGCGCCGTTCGCCGGCGTGGTGACCCTGACGGTCGCCGAGGGCGACGAGGTGGCGGCCGGTGCCACGGTGGCCACCATCGAGGCGATGAAGATGGAGGCCTCGATCACCGCCGCCAAGGCCGGCACGGTGGCCAGGCTCGCCATCAACCGCATCCAGCAGGTCGAGGGCGGCGACCTCCTGGTCGAACTCGCCTGAGCCGAGCACGGTCCCGCCCCGCGCGAGGAGGCACCCGCGCGGGGCGGGGCGTGTCCGGCCACGCCCCACAGGGCCGGATGCGGGCGCGCCCCGCGGGGCTGGGTGCGGGCGCGCAGCACTCGATGCACGGCCACCCGGAGGACGAGAGCGCGGCTCCGCGGCCCCGCGGGTGCTGCGTGACTTGGGCTCGGCCCCGGTCGCGGGATTCGTCGGGCATGCGCCGACCCGAGGCCGCCACCGGCACGGACACTGACCGTATGACCAGAACCCCCGCGGAACCGCACTCCGTCCCCGCAGAACTCGGCCCCTACCTCCGGGAGGTCGTCCACCGCGCGCGGGCCGTCTGCGGAACTCACCTGGTGAGCGTCGCCGCCGTCGGCTCCGTCGCGCTCGGCGACTACCGGCACGGACGCAGCGACACCGACGTGACGGTCGTGGTGGACCAGCCCCTCCCCGGGCGGACCCTGTCCGACCTGGCCGCCGTCCTCACGCACCCCGGGCTGCCGTGCCCGGCGACGGGGCTGGAACTCGTGGTCTACGACGCGGGCTTCGCCGCCCGCCCGTCCGGCGAGGCCGGCTATCTGCTCGACCTCAACACCGGGCCGCTGCTGCCGGGCAAGGTCAGCTTCGACCCGGCCGAGTCCCCGGCGTTCTGGTACGTCATCGACCGTTCCGTGGCGCATCGCTGCGGGCTGCCGCTGTACGGCCGTCCACCGCGCGACGTGATCGCCGAACCCGGACGCGCGGACCTGCTCACCGCCCTCCGCGCCTCGGTCCGCGAGCACGGCCTTGCCGAGGGACACCTCGGGGACAACCGGGTGCTCAACGGCTGCCGCTCGGTCCTGTTCTGCCGCACGGGCCACTGGCAGGCCAAGCGCCGGGCCGCGCGGGCGGTCGCCGCGTCCGAGGAACGCTTCCGGCCGCTCATCGCCGCCGCGCTGCGCAGCTACGAACGCCCCCGCAGCGCCGCGACCGAACTGCCGGCCACGGACGTGCGGACCTTCCTGGCCTGGGTCGCCGAACGCGTCGGCGAAGCGGCGGGCCGGTGATGCCGCCGCACGGCCGCCGACTCAGCTCCAGCCGAAACGGCGGTCCACCACCGCCGCGAACTCCTCGAGGGTCAGCACCTCGTCACCGTTCTGGTCGGCGGCGTCGAACAGGGCGGAGGAGGCGTCCTCGTCTCCCAGGCCCCAGATCGGCAGATCACCCGAGGCGGCCAGCGACGGGCCCTTCGTCCGCAGGGCGATGATCACCTCCATGCGCGTCAGGGTCCCGTTGTGGTCGAGGTCGAGCGCCTCGAACAGCTTGCGGGCCTTGTCACTCATCGTGTCACCTTCGTTCCTGTCGGCAGGCCGACCTGCCACCCCGTTACCAGACAAGAACGCGATTCCACCCCTTCAGGTTCCCTGCCGGGCCCGCCGAGTGCGAGCGATGAGCCACATCAGATACGGCGCCCCGACCGCCGCCGTCAGCACGCCCACGGGCAGTTCGACCGGAGCGAACAGCCGGCGGGCCAGCAGGTCCGCGAGGACCACGATCGTGGCGCCGGCGAGGGCGGACGACAGCAGCGGGATCTGGGCGCTCCGGGTCAGCCGCCGGGCGATCTGCGGGGCCAGCAGCGCCACGAAGTCGACCGGGCCGGCGGCACCGGTCGCCACCGAGGCCAGCACGACGCCGAGCGCGGTCAGCCCCAGCCGTACCGGACCGAGTCGCACGCCCAGCGCGGTCGCCGTGCTGTCGTCCATGGACACCATCCGCTGGGCGTACGCCGCCCACACCAGCAGCGGCACCAGCACCGCGAGCACCAGGGCGAGCGGCGCGGCCTGGTCGTAGCCCCGGCCGTTGAGCGACCCCGTCAGCCAGACCTTGGCCTGCTGGGCGACCAGATAGTCGCCCTTGGTGAGGAACAGCCGGGTCAGTGATCCGAGCGCGATCGACACCCCGATGCCGACCAGCACGAAGCGCGTGGCGTGCAGACCGCCCCGCCAGGCGAAGGCGTAGACGAGCCCCGCCGCCGCGAGCCCGCCCGCCACCGAGACGTACGGCAGGACGGTGTACGAGGTGAGCCCGAACGTCATCGCGGTCACCGTCGCCGCCCCCGCGCCGTGCGTGACACCGATGACGTCGGGACTGGCGAGGGAGTTGCGCGCGACGGTCTGCACGAGCGCGCCCGAGACACCGAACGCGGCACCGACCAGCAGCCCCGTCACCAGCCGGGGCAGCCGCAGCGTGCCGACGACCAGCTCGTCCGGGCTCGGCTGCCCGAGCAGCACATGGACGACCTCGGCCGGGGACACGAACGTCTCGCCGACACACAGCGACACGACGACCGTCACCGCGAGGACGGCCGCCAGCAGGGCCGCGACGGCACACGCACGGCGGTGCAGCAGGAAGCTGCCGGCACTGAAGCGGACGACGGTGTATCCGGCCGGGCGCAGCCGCCGGACGGCGGGCGGGGTTCGCTCCAGGGACTCGGTCATGCCGCCACCGTCGCCTTCCTCCGTACCAGCGCGACCAGGAACGGCACGCCGAGCAGCGCGGTCATCACCGCGACCGGCACCTCCGAGGGGGCGAAGAGGACCCGGCCGAGCACGTCCGACACCAGGATCACCGTCGGGCCGAGCAGCGCCGACAGGGCCAGCACCCATCGGTGGTCGGCGCCCACCAGCGCCCGCGCGATGTGCGGCACGGCCAGCCCGACGAACGCGATCGGACCGGCCGTGGCGACCGCCACGCCGGTCAGCACGGTGGCGGCGAGCGCGCCGACGGCCCGTACCAGCGCGACCCGGTGACCCAGCCCCCGGGCCGCGTCGTCGCCGAGGGCCAGGGCGTCCAGTCCCCGTGCCACGAGGACCACCAGCACCAGCCCCACGAGCAGGAACGGCCAGGTCCGCGCGACGACTTCGCCGTCCCGGCCGCCGATCGAGCCCACGTCCCAGAAGCGGAACTCGTCGAGGGCGCGCGCGTCGGTCGTGACGATGGCGGAGACGACGGAAGCGAGGAACGCGTTCATCGCGGCCCCGGCCAGCGCCAGCTTGACCGGCGAGGCCCCGCCGCGCCCGCTGCCCGCCACCGCGTACGCGGCCACCGCCGCGAGCCCCGCGCCGGCGAACGCGAACCAGACGTATCCGGCGGGCGTGTGCACCCCGAGGAACGCGATGGCACAGACGACGCCGAGCGCGGCGCCCTGACTCACCCCGAGGACGCCGGGCTCGGCGATCGGATTGCGGGTGATGCCCTGCATGACGACCCCGGCCACCGCGAGAGCGAGGCCGACCATCACGCCGATGACCGTGCGGGGCACCCGCAGCGCGCGCACGACCTGCGCGTCGTCGCCGGTGCCGCCGCGCAGCAGGGCGTCGAACACCTCCGCCGGCGCGATCTGCCGGCTGCCGAGTGCGAGGCTCAGCAGCACGGCGAGAAGCAGCAGGAGCATGCCCGCGACCGTCCAGGCGATACGGCGCCGGGTGGCACGGGACATGCGGTTCCTCTTGCTGGTTCTCAGGTGGCACGGCGAACCGGCGCGCTCGGGCGAACGGCTGCGGCTACTTGGTGAGGTGCGTCTCCAGGTCCGCGAGGACCTCGTCGGCCGCGGTGACGCCCAGGCCCAGGTACCAGGTCTCGTCCGGGACGTCGTAGGCGTGCCCGGCCTTCACGGCCCGGAGGTTCTTCCACAGCGGGTTGCCCTGGGCCCGGGACTTGTCGGTCGCCTTCGCGTCGCCGTACACGCCGGTGAAGATGTAGTCGGCGTCGGCCTGGTCGATGTTCTCGGCGCTGACCTCGGCGGCCAGGTCCTCGATGTCCTGGTTCTTCGGGCGCGGGATGCCGGCGTCCTTGAGGATGGTGCCGATGAAAGAGGCGTTGGCGTACAGCCGGATCACCCCGTCGGGCAGGTAACGCACCATCGACACGGTCGGCTTCTTCGCGCCGAGCTTCGTGTCGAGCGCCTCGACCTTCGCGTCGTACGCGGTCAGCTTCGCCTTCGCCTCGGCCGTCCTGTCCAGGGCCGCGGCGTTGAGGAGGTAGTTCTCCTTCCACGTGAAGCCGGGGCGGATGGAGAAGACGGTGGGCGCGATCTTCGACAGCTCGTCGTACTTGTCCGCGGCGCGCAGCTGGCTGCCGAGGATCAGGTCCGGCTCGAGTCCGGCGATCGCCTCGAGGTTGAGGTTGTTGATCGTGCCGACGTTCGCCGGGTTCCCGGCGTCCTTCTTCAGGTAGGACGGCAGCTCGGGGGAGCCCTCCGTCGGCGCGAGACCGACCGGCTCGATGCCGAGCGAGACGACGTTGTCGAGCTCGCCGACGTCGAGGACCACGACCCGCTTGGGCTGGGACTTGATGACCGTCTCGCCCATGGCGTGCTCGATGGTGCGCGGCCACTGGCCGGGCTGGGCGTCGGTGCCCATCTCGGCGGTCTTCTGCGCGGCCGACGCGAAGTCCTTGCCGCCCTTGGCCACGTCCTTCTTGTCGCCGGCGGCCGCGGAACCCGCGTTGTCCGAGCCGTCGTCGGAGCTGCCGCAGGCCGCGAGGGACAGGGCCGCGGCAACGGCGAGAGCGATGGCGGCCGGGCCGCGACGACGGTGAGGCATGACAGGACTCCCTTTTGGTGCACATGGGGACGGCCGTTAGGCCAGCCTCACCTTATCCGGATCTTCGATGGGCCCTACACGGGAGTCTGTGTGGTTCCTGTCACGGCCAACTGGTCCCGGTGTGCGCGTCCTCGGCGTCCGGTGGATCCGACGCCGAGGACGCGCCGCGCGTGGCGCTCAGGCCACCGAACAGGCCGAGTCGTTGAGCGTGAATGCCGTGGGACCGGGGTTCGTCGCGCCCTTCGTGGCCGTGAAGCCCAGCGTCACCGAGCCCGCCGGGGCGATCGTCGCCGTGTACGGCGCGGCGGCGACGCTCACCTCGGCGCCGCTCTGTGTCGGTGTGCCGCCCCACAGGTTGCTGACGCGCTGGCCGTCCGGGAAGGTCCAGCGCAGCGTCCAGCCGTCGATCGTGGAGGTGCCGGTGTTGCGGACGACGATCTCGCCCTGGAAGCCGCCGGGCCACTCGTTGGTGACCCGGTAGGAGACACCGCACGCCGCCGCCGGCCCTCCGGACGCCGTGGTGACCGCCACCGTGCCGGAGCGCTGGGAGCGGTTGCCGGCGGCGTCGCGCGCGTAGACGGCGAACGCGTAGGCGGTGGCGGGGGCGAGTCCGGTGACCGTGACGGAGGTGCCGGCCGTCGTGGTGGCGGAGGTCTCCGTGGTGCCGCTGACCCGGACGACGTCATAGCCGGTGACCCCGCCCGCGTCGGTGGCGGCGGCCCAGTGCAGGGTGACCGACGAGGACGTCACGGCGGAGGCGGCCGGGGTGCCGGGGGCGGTCGGGGGAGTGGTGTCCCCGCCGGAGGAGGAGTAGACGGCGGCCTCCTCGGAGGTGGCGGCGATGCCGTTCGCACCGTTGAGGATCCGCTGCCCCCACGAGGTGAGCTGGTCCGGGTCGAAGTCCGTGACCATGTCCAGGTACTCGACCCCGCCGCCGTTGCCGCTCCACGACCAGCCGAGGTAGCCGAGCCCCAACTGCCGGGTGACGGCCAGGATGGTGTCCTCGTCGGGGTCGCCGTCCGAGTGGTTGTGCCCGAACTCGCCCACGACGATGGGGAGTTTCGCCGTGACGAAGCGGTTCAGATAGTCGCTGATCTCGGCGGCGGTGTCGAAGACGCCGTACATGTGGATGGAGAAGACCGTGTTGGCGTCCGGGTCGGCCGCGAAGACCGAGGCGGCGTTGTCGCGCATCGTGAACGCCCAGTCCTGACCCCAGTTGGGCGCGTCGACCATGATGGTGTGCCGGAAACCGGCCGACCGCAGCTTCTGGACGGCGGCCTTGGTGTCGGCCGTCCACGCCGAGTAATTCGTGTTCCCGTACGGCTCGTTGCCGATGTTGACGATGACGTAGTCCTCCTGGCCGGTCAGCGCGCTCTGCACGCCGATCCAGTAGTCGGCGGCCCGGGAGAGCGTCACTGCGCCGCTCTGCTCGCCGTATCCGGTGGTGTCGTGGACCTCCAGGACACAGATCAGCCGGTTGCGTTTGCACTGGGCGACGACGTCGGCCACGTCGGCGGTGTCGTTGCGGGTCCAGCGGTCACCGCTGGAGAGGACCACCCGCACCGTGTTGGCGCCGCCCGCCTTGATGTCGGCGAGGGAGCCGATGCGGTCCGGATACCAGGTGTGGGCGTGGTTGACGCCCCGCATGACGAAGTCGTTCCCGTTCGACTCCAGTAACCGCCCGTCGTCGATGCGGAAGCCCGGCGGCGCCGCATGGGCGGGGGAGACGAAGGCGAGCAGCGGGAGCAGCAGTCCGAGGAGGGCGACGGCGACGGGGGCGAGCCGTGGGACGGCCGGGGTGCGGGATCTCATGGCGGCTCCAGGGGAAGGTGTCGGAGGGGTGGGTGAGGTCGCATGTGGGAGCGCTCCCATGACCTCATGAAGCCATCGTTGTCATTGACGCGTCAAGAGGTTTGGCGGCGGTTCGGGGGCGGGAGGGAGCAGTACTGAGATGCTGTCGGTGCGAACACCGTCCGTTCGAGGAGGCGCCATGCCCGAGCCGTCCGTCCTTGCCGCGCTGGTGTCCGGACTGCGCGGTGGATCGATCGAGGTCGTCGACCTGACGTCACCCCTGTCGTCGTCGACCCCGGTGATCCAACTGCCGCCCCAGTTCGGCCAGACCGCCGTTTTCGAGCTGGAGGAGATCAGCCGGTACGACGACCGCGGCCCCGCCTGGTACTGGAACAACTTCCGCAGCGGCGAGCACACCGGCACCCACTTCGACGCCCCGAACCACTGGGTGACCGGCAAGGACCTCGCCGACGTGGCGTCGGTCCCGGCGCGCGACCTGATCGCCCCCGCGGCCGTGCTGGACTTCACCGCCGAGGCCGCCGCGAACCCCGACTTCCTGGTCGAGATCGACCACGTGAAGGCCTGGGCAGCCGACAACGGCCCCTTGCCGGACGGCGGTTGGCTGCTGCTGCGCACCGGCTGGGACAGCCGCTCGCACTCCCAGGAGGCTTTCCTCAACGCCGACGAGAACGGCCCGCACACCCCGGGCCTGTCGCCGGAGTGCGCCCGCTGGGTCGCCGAGGAGTCACCGGTCCTCGGCCTGGGCGTCGAGACGGTGGGCACGGACGCCGGCGCCGCGCACTCCTTCGATCCCGCCTTTCCCTGCCACTCCTACCTCATGGGCAGCGACAAGTACGGCCTGACGCAGTTGCGGAACCTCGCCGCGCTGCCGCCGACCGGTGCCGTCGTCGTCGCGGGCCCGCTGCCCATCGTCACCGGCTCCGGCGCGCCCGCGCGGGTGCTCGCCCTGGTCGAGCGATGAAGGTCGCGGAAGCGGTCGGCCGGGCGCTGAGCGCGGCCGGGGTCGGCCAGGTCTTCGGGGTCGTCGGTTCGGGCAACTTCCACGTCACCAACGCGATGATCGCCGCGGGCGCGCGGTTCGTCGCCGCGCGCCACGAGGGCGGCGCGGCGACGATGGCGGACGCGTACGCCCGGACCAGCGGCGAGGTCACGGTGGTGAGCGTCCACCAGGGCCCCGGTCTGACGAACGCGATGACCGGCATCGCGGAGGCGGCGAAGAGCCGTACACCGCTGATCGTGCTGGCGGCCGAGGTGACCGAACCCCGGTCCAACTTCCATGTCGACCAGGAGGCGTTGGCCCGTGCGGTGGGTGCCGTCGCGGTCCGGGTGACCTCGGCGCAGGAGGCCGTCGAGCAGACGTGCGCGGCGGTCGCGCTGGCGGTGCGGGAGCGGCGTACCGTGCTGCTCAACCTCCCCCTGCCGGTACAGGCGTCGGAGGTTCCCGAGGGCGCTCTGGCACGGGCGGCCCCGCCCGCGAAGCGGCCCGCAGTGGAGCCGGACGCGGCCGACGTCACGGCTCTCGCCGAGTCGCTCGGACGGTCCCGGCGCCCGGTCTTCGTCGCCGGGCGCGGAGCGCGGGAACCCGGCGGCCGGGAGGCACTCGCGGCGCTCGCCGAGCGGTACGGCGCCCTGCTCGCGACCTCGGCCGTGGCCCGCGGCCTCTTCCACGGCGACCCGTGGTCGCTGGACGTCTCCGGCGGCTTCGCCTCGCCGCTCGCCGTCGAACTGATCCAGGGCGCCGACCTCATCGTCGGCTGGGGCTGCGCGCTGAACATGTGGACCATGCGGCACGGCCGTCTCATCGGCGCCGGCACCACCGTCGTCCAGGTCGACGACGACCCGTCGGCGCTCGGCGCCCACCGGCCGGTCCACCTCGGTGTCACCGGAGACGTCCGCCTCACCGCGCGCCGGGTGTCCGCAGCGGGCGGCGCCCGGCGGGAGGGTTACCGGACCCCGGAGACCGCCGCCGCCCTCGCGGCACGACTGCGCTGGCACGACGTGCCGTACGAGGACACCGGCACCCGCGAGCGGATCGACCCGAGGACGCTGGGCATCGCGCTCGACGAGATCCTGCCCGCCGAGCGGGTGGTGGGCGTCGACTCGGGCAACTTCATGGGCTATCCGACGATGTACCTGTCGGTGCCGGACGAGCAGGGCTTCTGCTTCACCCAGGCCTTCCAGTCGATCGGGCTGGGCCTTGCGACCACCATCGGGGCCGCGCTCGCCCGGCCGGACCGGCTGCCCGTGGCCGCGCTCGGCGACGGCGGCGCGCTGATGAGCGCCGTCGAACTGGACACCGTCCGCCGGCTCGGGCTGCCCATGGTGGTCGTGGTGTACGACGACGAGGCCTACGGCGCCGAGGTGCACCACTTCGGGCCCGACGGGCACCCGCTGGACACCGTGCGCTTCCCGCCGACGGACATCGCGGCCGTGGGGCGGGGCTACGGCTTCGAGGCGGTGACCGTGCGGACGCGGACCGACCTCAAGGCCGTGGCGGACTGGGTCGCCGGGCCGCGGAGCGCTCCGCTGCTGATCGACGCCAAGGTGGTGGCCGATCAGGGGGCGTGGTGGCTGGAGGAGGCGTTCCGGGGCCATTGAGCGCCACGCGGGGAACGCCGAGTGAGGTCGTACTTGGTCTGCGGCGCCGTCGTGGCTGATCGCGCAGTTCCCCGCGCCCCTTTCGGGGCGCTGTCGAGCCGGCTGCCCGGTGGCGCTCGCGCGGCGCCGGGCAGCCGGACCGGATCAGACCGCCGGTGCCGGGTAGGTCGGGTACTCGACCCCCGAGACGTGCTGGACGACCCGGATGACCTGGCAGGAGTAGCCGAACTCGTTGTCGTACCAGAGGTAGAGGATCGCGTTGTCGCCCTCGACCTTCAGCGCGCCCGCGTCCACGATCGAGGCGTGGCGGGAGCCGATGAAGTCGCTGGAGACCGCGTCGGGCGCCGTGATGAAGTCGATCTGGCGGCGCAGCGGCGAGGTCAGCGACACGTCACGCAGGTAGTCCAGGACCTCCTCGCGGTTCGTCTCGCGCTTCAGTTGCAGGTTGAGGATCGCGATCGAGACGTCCGGGACCGGGACGCGGATCGAGCTGCCGGTGATCCGGGCCTTGAGGTCGGGCAGCGCCTTGGCGACGGCCGAGGCGGCGCCGGTCTCGGTGATGACCATGTTCAGCGGCGCGCTGCGGCCACGGCGCTCGGACTTGTGGTAGTTGTCCAGCAGGTTCTGGTCGTTGGTGAAGGAGTGGACCGTCTCCACGTGACCGCGCTCCACACCGAACTCGTCATCCATCGCCTTCAGCGGCGGGACTATGGCGTTCGTGGTGCAGGAGGCGCAGGACAGGATCTGCTCGTCCGGCTTCAGGGTGTCGTGGTTGACGCCGTGCACGATGTTCGGGACGTCGCCCTTGCCCGGCGCGGTCAGCACGACCTTGTCGATGCCGGGGCGCAGGTGGCCCGACAGCCCCTCGCGGTCGCGCCACTTGCCGGTGTTGTCGATCAGGATGGCGTTCTTGATGCCGTACGCCGTGTAGTCGACCTCACTGGGGTCGTTGGCGTAGATCACCTTGATCGCGTTGCCGTTGGCGTTGATCGTGCTGTTGGCCTCGTCGACCGTGATCGTGCCCTGGAACTGGCCGTGGATGGAGTCACGGCGCAGCAGCGAGGCACGCTTGACGATGTCCTGCTCGCCGCCGCCGCGCACGACGATGGCCCGCAGCCGCAGACCGTTGCCCGAGCCCGACTTCTCGATCAGCAGGCGGGCCACGAGGCGGCCGATGCGGCCGAAGCCGTACAGGACGACGTCGCGTCCCTCGCCGCGCTCGATCTTGTTGGCGCCGGTGGCACCCGCGACGGCCTCGGCGGTGAACGCCTCCACCGTCAGGCCGCGGTCGTCGGCCTTGTACGTGGCGGCCAGCATGCCGATGTCGATCTGCGACGGGCCGAGGTCCAGCTCGGTGAGGGCCTTGAGGAAGGGCAGCGTCTCGGTGACCGAGAGCTCCTCACCCGCGATCTGCCGGGCGAACCGGTGGGTCTTCAGGATGCTGACCACCGACTTGTTCACCAAGGAGCGGCTGTGGAGGAGGACGGTCACGTCCCGCTCCCGGTGCAGCTTCCCAATGATCGGGATCATCGATTCCGCGATTTCCTCGCGGTTCTTCCAGTTGGTGAACGAGTCGTCGTTGACAGTCACGGGCCTATCTTTCGAGCTAGGTGGCGCTCATATGCTAACCGCAGGTTTCGGCGAGTGTTCAAAGGGGGGTCCGTGCGCAACGAGAGTGTGTGCTATTGCTAGAAATTGCCCCTTTTGTGAGGGGGGAGTCCTGTGGGCGCGGAGGAGGAGTGAACGAGTGGAGCTGGAGCTACGGCATCTGCGGGTGCTGTGTGCCATCGCGGACGCGGGAAGTGTCGGCCGGGCCGCGGCCGAGCTCGGCTACTCGCAGCCCGCGATGAGCACCCAACTCCGGCGCATCGAACGGTACTTCGGGGAGTCGATCTTCGAGCGCGGCTCGACGGGCGTGCGGCTGACCCCGTACGGCTTCGAGGTCGTCGCCCAGGCGCGTGACGTCCTCGCCCGCGCCGACGCGATCGGGCGCCGTCCGTCCGCCGGTGCCGCGTCCGAGCGCCGTTCCCTGCGAGTGGCCGCGACCAATTCGCCGATGCTGGCCGGCATGATGTCGGGCCTGCGTTCCCGGCTGCCGGACGTCTCCCTCGCGGTGAGCAGCGTCTACGCCTCGTCGCGGATCGTCGAGCTGCTGGAGGACGGCGTGGTGGACGCGGCCATCGCCGCCGACTACCCCGGCCGGGAGCTGGAGCACTCCGACGCGGTGGCCCATCGCGGCATCGTCACCGAGCCGACGTTCGTGGCCCTGCCGTCCCGGCATCCGCTCGCCCAGCGCTCCCAGGTCGAGCTCGCCGACCTCGCCGACGAGGCCTGGTTCCTGACGCCCGACGACGGGGCCGGATGGCCGGGCGTCTTCTATGCGGCCTGCACGGCGGCCGGGTTCACGCCCGCGACCGTGCACGAGTTCCTCGGCGACCAGCAGCAGCTGCAGGGCATGATCGCCGACGGACTCGGCGTGGCCGTGGTGCAGCCGACCATGCGGCCGATGCCGCACGTGGTCGTCAAGCCGCTCGCCGGGACGCCGCTGTGGTGCCGGTACGTGCTGGCCTGGCGGCGCGCGGCGGTCGCCGACGACCTCGCCGACGCCCTGTTCCGGTCCGCGGCCGAGGCACACCGCCAACTCGTGGCGCACTCACCACAGTTGAGGACGTGGGCCGCGCGCATGTGGAGCGCGCCCGGGGCATAGCTCCAACTCCGCGTGGCCGTACGGGCGTTATGGCCCGGCCGTGTCATGTGCTATGTCACACACCATTGTTGGGGCGACGTGGCGTTGAGACAGTGCCACACGCGCCTCAGCACCCCACTCCGAGGCGTATCCGTCCGTGGAGGAGTCCCGATGCGCTACCGCTTCGTGCTGCCCAGACGCATGGTCACGGCACTCGCCGTCTGCGTCACCCTCGGCGGCTTACTGTCGACGCCGGCCCTCGCGACACCCGCGCCCCGCCCCGACACCGCCCCGGTCACATCCCGGAACACGGCACAGCCGCCACCGACCGGACCGGCCCTCGGCGCCACCGCCCGCCCCGCCGTACAGGACCGGCCGCTCAGCCGCACCCACCTTCCGCCCCTGACACCGTCGCACGTTCCCGCCCGGCCGAGCCCGGAGCCGGGACTTCGGGCGGCCCCGTGCGCTCCCGGCGACTTCGGCGGCAGGAACGGCGCCGCCCTCGTCGCGTTCGTGAAGGCGTCGACCACGGACTGCGTCAACACCCTGTTCGCGGTCGCCGGAACCGACGCGCGCGCCGTGTTCCACGAGGCTCACATGGTCACCGTCGCCGAGGCCTTCACCCGCGCGGCACGGACCTACGACGGCGACAACTCCCAGGGTGTGTGGCAACTCGTCCTGTTCCTGCGGGCCGGCTACTACGTGCAGTTCAACCACCCGGACGACGTCGGCCCCTACGGCCCGGTCCTCACCCGCAACACCACCCGCGGCCTGGACGCCTTCTTCGCCCGCCCGCACTCCGCGGACGTCACCGACGCGAACGGCGACGTGCTGGGCGAGGTCGTCGTCCTCACCGACAGCGCCGACCAGCAGGCCCGCTACCTGCGGGTCTACCAGCGGATCCTCAAGGGCTACGACAGCTCCTACGACGCCGTCCACAGCATGCTCGCGGCCGTCAACTCCGTGTACACCCCGCTCTGGCGCGGCAACTGGAACCCGGAGTACGTCAGGGCGGTCACCACCGACCCGTCCGTCGTGCGCACCCTCCACTCCTTCGCCCTCGGTCACCTCGGCCTGCTGGGCACCGACCGCGCGTACCTCACCTCCAACGCCGGTATGAACGTGGCCCGTTACGTCGAGCACCCGGCCCTGCGAAGCACCGTGCGCCCGCGCGCCAAGCACCTGCTGGACACGACCCGCATCACCGGTCCCACGGCCGGACTGTGGGTGGCGGTGGCCACCCAGGTGGACTCCTACGACCGCGCCAACTGCGCCTACTACGGCGTCTGCGACCTGACCGGCCGGCTGATGCGCGCGGCCCTGCCCCTCACCCACGGCTGCGACGCCGACCGCGCCGTCCGGGCCCAGTCGCTCACCGCGGCCGACCTCGACGCGGCGTGCGCGAGCGTGCTGCGCCAGGACGCCTACGTGCACGACCTCGTCCGGGACGACGGGCCCATCCCGGGGCAGTACCTGTCGACCCTCGACCTGTTCGTCTTCGCCGGTCGTGAGGACTACCGGACGTACGCCGGGGCGATCTTCGGCATCAGCACGGACAACGGCGGCATGACGCTGATCGGCGACCCCGCCGACCCCGCGAACCGGCCGTTCGCCGTCATGTACCAGAAGAGCGAGGACACCGGTCACGCGGCCCGGATCTGGAACCTCAACCACGAGTACACGCACTACCTCGACGCCCGCCACAACATGAAGGGCGACTTCGCCGAGCAGACGTCCGTGCCGGACGTGTGGTGGATCGAGGGATTCGCCGAGTACGTCTCCTACGGCTACCGCGACCTCACCTACGGCCAGGCGGTGACCGAGGCGGGCCGGCACACCTACCGGCTGAGCACCCTGTTCCAGAACACGTACAGCAACAGCGACACCACCCGCACCTACCCGTGGGGCTACCTCGCGGTGCGCTACATGTTCGAGCGGCACCCGGACGACGTCCACCGCATGCTCGCCCGCTTCCGCGTCGGCGACTACGCCGGCGGCCACGCCGTCTACGCCACCGACATCGGCACCCGCTACGACGCCGACTTCGACCGGTGGCTGACGGAGTGCGCCGCAGGAGCATGCGCGCGCTCCGCACGCTGATCTCCGGTCGTACATCCGGCGGACGTCCCGGCCCGGGCCCGCGTGGAGGGGCACGGGCCGGGACGTCCCGCGACGGGCGGGGCCAGGTCGGACAGGGATCGCCGGTCCCGGAGCGTCACAGGTGAGGCGAGTTGTGGGCGTTGCGTGTCGAAGCGCCGCCAGGATCTTCCGCAACGCGTGCGGGCCGTGCACAGTCAGGAGCCGCCGAGCACGGCCGCACGTCACCTCGCCGGGAGGCCCGCCGATGGGAACCCACGACCGCTCCGAGCGGCCGGACACCGCGTCCGGCACCGACCCCGACGGCTTCAGCCGACGCCGCTTCCTCGGCTACGTGGTCGCCGCCTCGACCCTGACCGTCGCCGCACCCCTCGGGGAGGCGGCCCTCGCGCCCACCGAGGCGGCCGCGGCGGTCCCCTCACTGCCCGGCCCGGCGGAGATCTACGACCTCAACGACATGCTCACCCACGCCGCGCTGCCCACGGCGAACCTGATCACCATCCGGCTCGACAGCGACGGCACGGCCTCCTTCGCCCTGCCGCGGGCCGAGGTCGGCCAGGGCATCACCACCTCCAGCGCGATGCTCGTCGCCGAGGAACTGGACCTGCCGCTGGAGCGGATCCGCGTCACCCTCGCCGACGCCCGGCCCGAGCTGCTGTTCAACCAGCTCACCGGCGGCTCGAACACCACCATCTCCACCTACACCCCGATCCGGGTCGCCGCGGCCGTCGCCCGTGACCGCCTGCTGAGGGCCGCCGCGCTCGAACTCGGAGAGGTGGTCGGCACGCTGAGGGCGAAGGCCGGGGTCATCACCTCCACCGTGACCGGCAGGAGCCTCGGCTACGGCGAACTCGCCACGAAGGCCGCCTCGGTGGCCACCGGCGAGGTGGCCGTCACCCTGAAGGAGCCCGCCGACTTCAAGGTGATCGGCACCGCGCGGCGACGCGTCGACGCGCTGGAGGCGGTCACCGGCCGCAAGAAGTTCGCCATGGACGTGCGGGTGCCGGACGCGCTGCCGGCGATGGTGTGCCGCCCCCCGACGATCAACGGCACCGTCCGCTCGGTGCGGAACCTGGACGCCGTGCGGGCCATGCCCGGCATCACCGACGTCGTCCGTGTCCCGACCGGCGTCGCCGTGCGCGGCCGCACCTTCGGCCAGTGCATCGACGCGGTACGCGCGCTCCAGGTCGACTGGGGACCCGGAACCGCCGAGAACGCCTCCGACGACAGCATCCGCGCCGAGCTGCGCAGGGCCGAACTCCCGCTGCCCGGACTCGACTTGCTGACCAAGTCCGTCGACGCCCGGTTCACCTTCCACTTCGCCAGCAACAGCGCCCTGGAGACCAACTGCGCCGTCGCCGACGTGCGCGAGGACTCGGCCGAGATCTGGGCGAGCCTGAAGGCGCCGATCGTCGCCCAGGAGGAGATCGCGCTCAAGCTCGGACTCCCGGTGAGCGCCGTCAAGGTCCATGTGACGGAGGGCGGCGGTTCCTTCGGGCGCAAGCTGTTCCACGACGGCGCCGGTGAGGCCGCCGAGATCTCGCGGGCCATGGGCAAGCCGGTCAGGCTGATGTGGCACCGCACCGACGACTTCCGGCAGGGCCGCACCCACCCCATGTCCACCTCGCGCGTCCGCGCCACCTACGCGCTCGGGCAGGTGCTCACCTACGACCAGCGCCACACCTCCGTGGCCACGGACTTCGGCCACGGCGTCGGCGAGATCATCACCGCCGAGGCCAGCCGCCTGCCCGTGGGCGACCTCACCTTCTCCGAGACGATCTTCACCCTCACCCAGCAGACCCCCTACCACTTCGGTGTCGTCACCCAGCTCCTCAGCGAGACCGACAAGGGCTTCAACACCGGCTCCATGCGCAACATCTACTCACCCAACGTGCGCTGCGCCCAGGAACTGGTGGTGGACGAGCTGGCCAGGCGCATGGGCAAGGATCCCTACCGGTTCCGCCGCTCCTTCCTCAAGGACGAGCGGGCACGCGCCGTCCTCGACAGGGTGGCCGAGGCGGGGGAGTGGGGCCGCGCCATGCCGGCCGGGACGGCGCAGGGCATCGCGCTGCACCCCGAGTATCACGCGTACGTCGCCGTCCTCGCCGAGATCGACTGCCGCCCGGAGACCACCGGACGGGAGATCCCGGACGCCTACACCGGCCCGCGCGTGACGAAGGTCGTGTGCGCGGTGGACGTCGGTCTCGCGGTGAACCCGCGCGGCCTTCAGGCCCAGATGATGGGCGGCATCATGGACGGCATCGCGATCACGCTCAGCTCCGGACTGCACCTCGCCGACGGGCGCTTCCTGGAGGGCAGTTGGGACAACTACTTCTACACCCGCCAGTGGAACACCCCGCCGGAGCTGGAGATCATCGTGATGCCGCCGGCCACCGACACCCCCGGCGGCGCCGGGGAGTTGGCCGTCGCGGGCGCGATGGCGGCCGTGGCCTGTGCCTACGGACGTGCGACCGGCACCATGCCGACGACGTTCCCGCTCAACCACGACGAACCGCTCGGCTTCGAACCGCTGCCCACCACCCCGCCGATCCCCGCGTCCCCCACCGACGGCCTGAGCCGCGCCTTCTAGGAGCTCCCGTGCCCGAACACACCTTCATCCTCAACGGCGAGCCCGTGACCGTGGACATCGAGGACGACGTCCGGCTGCTGTGGGTGCTGCGCGACGTCCTCGGCGTCACCGGACCGAAGTACGGCTGCGGGCTCGGCGTCTGCCAGGCCTGCACGAGCCATATCAACGGCAAGGCGTTCAACCCCTGTTCGGTCCCGGTGAAGGACCTGCGCCCCACCGACGAGGTCACCACCATCGAGGGCCTGCCCGCCACGGTCGGCAGCGCACTGCACCCGATGCAGGAGGCCTGGCTGGAGTACGACGTCGCCCAGTGCGGCTACTGCCAGCCCGGCCAGATCATGACCGCCGTCGCCAAGGTCCGCCAGGCCCGTGAGGAGGGTCGCGAGATCAGCGAGGCCGACCTCGACGAGATCCGCAACGTCTGCCGCTGCGGGACGTACCACCGCATCCGGGAGGCGATCGTGGCGGGCGCGAAAAAGTACTGAGCATGCCCCGTGGCCGCACGGCCACGGGGCATGGCGTCAGCAGGCGGGGCGCTGTGCGTGCGCCGGATCCAGGGCGTTGAACACCAGCCCGGTGGCCAGGTCGTCGTAGGTGATGCCGATGTGGTCGGTGAAGTCGCCGGGGCACAGGTCCTGGAGCGTGACGTTGGTGACGTTGGGGGCCGCGTCCAGGTAGGCCGAGGTGTACGGGGTGACGACCTCGTCGTACCGCGTGGTGATCACCGTGTAGGTGACGCCCGGGTCGGTCTCGGCGCCGGCGTTCAGCTCCCTGAGGAAGCCGGAGCCGACGAGCTGCTGGCTGCACGCCTTGCAGCCCGCGCCGAGGACCGCGTTGCCGCCCGGGATCACCAGGGCGAGCAGTCCGAGGCCCGAGAACGTGGTGCCGTGGTTGGACGGGGTCAGGGCGACGAGCTTGTCGACCTTCGCCGCGCCCCCGAGGTTCTTGATGTAATGGCGCGGCATCATGCCGCCCTGCGAGTGCCCGACCAGGTCGACCTCGGCCGCGCCGGTGGCGGCCAGGACCCGGTCGACGAAGTCCGCGAGCTGCCGGGACGAGGTGGTCATGTCCTCGGTACCGAGCAGCGGTCCGGAACTGCCGCCGTGGTTGAGGGCGAAGACGCAGTACCCGGCCTCCTTCAGCCGCGGGGCCAGTGCCGCCCAGTTGTCGTAGCGGTTCTCCAGGGTGCCGTGCACGAGGACGACGGGACGTGGATGCGCGGCGTCGGGGCGGCAGGCGAAGTCGTTGGCACCGGAGGGCACGGCTGTCGGGTGCGCGAGGGAGTACGCGAACGCCGACGCGAAGTCGTCCTGGGGCGGGCCGACCGGCTCGGACGCCGCGACCGGCACCGCGTCGCTCATGTCCGGCGTCGCCCCGGACGGGTCGGCGCCGGCCATGCCGACACAGCAGGCGGCCGCCGTGAGCCCGGCCAGGGCGGTGGTCACCGGGCGCCGGCGTCGGGTGTGTCGCAGTCCGCGGATGCGCATGCGGGGCTCCTCTGACTGTTCGTGGGGAGCGCCGGTGCATCCGTGCGGCCCGGCCGCGAGGGGATCGGCCGGGACGAGATGAAGCCTTGTCACAAGAGGGGGACACGGAAGCTACTGGCGCGTAACGTCGGATCAACACTCGCGTCGCCCGCGGGAGTCGACCAGGAGAGCCGCCGAGGGAGACGAGGAAGATGTCATGGGCGTGACACCTTTCCCGGGCCGTGCCTCATCAGGCGCAGCTTCTGCGCGCGCCGCCGGCCACCGATGCAGAGCGCGCCGTTCCCGCGCGATTCCTCATCCGCCGGGGACGGAGCCACCGCGATGACGGCACGGGCCGAGACGTTCACGCGCCAGCCCTGGCACGAGCTGCCGCCGGTGCTCGCCGCGCTCATCCGCTCCCGCACCGAGAACATCGTCGCCGACATGACCCGGGCGATCCGCGACGAGGTCCCCGCCTACCGCCGGCCGCTCGACTCCGCCGTCGGCCGCGATCTGACCGCATCGATCCGCCGGGCCGTGCTGCAGTTCGCGGAGCTGATCGAGCACCCCGACAGCGAACAGGACCACCACCTCGACCACTTCCGGCACCTCGGGCGCGTCGAGTTCCTCAACGGCCGGACCACGGACTCCCTTCAGGCCGCCTTCCGGGTCGGCGCGCGGGTCGGAAGCCGGCGCTACGCCGAGTTCGTGCAGGAGGCGACGCTGCCGCCCGCCACCGTCCTGACCCTGCACGAGGCCGTGCTGGTGCACATCAACGCGCTGTCCAACGAGTCGGTGAAAGGTTTCCTCGCCGCGCAGCTGCGCTCGGAGGGCGAGGTGAAACGGGCCCGCGGGGCGCTGGCCGAACGGCTGCTGGAGCCCCCCAGGGGGCAGGAGCGCGAGGCGCTGGGGCCGCTGGCGGAGCGGGCCCGCTGGGTGCTCCCGCGCGCCGTCGCGACCGTGATCGTGCGATCGGCGGGGCGCTTGCCGGTGCCCGGCGCGGACGGTGCGGTGCTCTCCCTCAGCCGGGGCAGCGACCTCGTGCTGATCGTGCCCGAACCGGAGACGAGCGGCCTGATCGACCGGGTACGGGACGCCGCCCGGGAGCGCGTCGCCGTCGTCGGCCCGGCCGTGCCCCCGCACGAGACCTGGCTGTCCCTGCAGTGCGCCCGCCTCGCCGTCGACCGCCGTGCGCACCTGCCGGCCGGGCCGGGCGGCGCCGGTGCCTTCCTGCGCGTCGACGACGAGCTGGCCGAGCTGTACCTCCTGCGGGGCGCCCCCATCGGGCAGTTGCTCGGCCGCCGGGTGCTGGGTGTCTTCGCCGACCTGCCCCGCGGGCGGGCCGCCCGGCTCGCCGAGACTCTGGACGCCCTGCTGATGTCGTGGGGCCGCACCGCTCCGGAGGTCGCCCAGGCGCTGGGCATCCATCCGCAGACCGCCCGCAAACGCCTGCGGCAGCTGGAGGCGCTGTTCGGCGACCGGCTCGGCGACCCGCGCTTCCGGTTCGAGGCCCTGCTGGCGCTGCGCACGCACGCCCTGCGGGCCGACACCGGATGAGCCGCGTGCCTCACCAGTCGCGCGCGATCTCCAGCAGATGGTCCCGGACCAGGGCGACATGAGGGTTGGCGGAAGAGCCCGGGCGCTGGACGAGGAAGGCGGTGTTGATGGGCGGATCGTCCGGGTCGTGCAGCAGGGTCAGCGCGCCCGAGGCCAGTTCGGCCGAGCACAGGTAACGGGGCAGCACGCTGAACCCCGTACCGCCGGCCACCGCTGCGGTCACCGCGTTCAGGTCCGGCATGGTGACCGCCGGATGGCGCACCAGACGCCTGCCGAAGACGTGCCGCCAGTAGCGGCGCACGATGGGCACGTCCTCGGCGTAGGCGACCAGCGGCACGCCGTTCAGCGCGGCCGGCCCGTCCGCCGCGAGCCGCGCCGGACCGCCGATGCGCCGCGCCCAGACCGGAGCCGTGACCAGCACGAACTCCTCGTCGGCGAGCGGTACTGACGCCAGGGCGCGACCGCGCGGCCGGTAGGTCGCCAGCACCAGGTCGTGGCGGCCCGCCCGCAGGTCCTCCAGGAGGGGTTCGGTCAGGCCCGGTGTGATGCGCAGGCGAACGCCCCGGTCGACCAGCGGGGCCAGGGCCGGCAGGACGCGACGGGTCAGCAGCTCGGCCGGGCCGGCGAGGTGCACGGGTTCCGCGGGGTGCACGTCGGGGGAGCCGCCCGGGCCCGTGACCGTGGCGAGTGCGTCCAGCGGCTCCACGATCCGGGCGGCGAGCTGGTCGGCGTAGGGGACGGGGGCCACGCCGCGCGCCAGCCGCTCGAACAGCTCCCGGTCCAGCTGCCGCTCCAGCGTGCGGATCTGCGTGGTGACCGTGGGCTGGGACAGGCCCAGCAGCCGGGCGCCGGCGGTGAAGGAGCCGGTGCGGTAGACGGCGAGGAACGTACGCAGCAGGTTCAGGTCCACCGACGCCGCTCCGCCCGGCTGCCGGCCCCCTTCCTCCTCGCCATTGGAATCCCTATGTCTCATATGGAGAAGCCTATTGGAATCCGATGGGTGGGGGTGCGTACCGTCGAGCCGTCGACGTCCTGACGATCTGCGCGTACAGCGTCAGGACCTCCAGGAACCCCCTCGCGAAAGAGCCCCTCATGTCGAAGATCCTGTTCGTGATGACCGGCGCCGACCAGTGGACGCTGGCCGACGGCACCAAGCACCCCACCGGCTTCTGGGCCGAGGAGGCCGCCGCACCCTACGAGGCGTTCAGGGCCGCCGGTCACGACGTCGTCGTGGCCACGCCCGGCGGTGTCGTACCGCCCGTGGACAAGGGCAGCCTCGCGGCCGAGGCCAACGGCGGTCAGGAGAACGCCGACCGCATCGCCGCTCTGCTCGACACCATGACCGAGCTGCGGGAGCCGGTCCGGCTGGAGGACGTGCGCGTCGACGACTACGCCGCCCTGTTCTACCCCGGCGGACACGGCCCGATGGAGGACCTCGCGGTCGACGCCGACTCCGGCCGGCTGCTGACCCTGGCCCTCAACTCCGGCAAGCCGCTCGGCGTGGTCTGCCACGGCCCGGCCGCACTGCTCGCCGCCACCGGCGACGACGGCGCCAACGCGTTCGCCGGCTACCGGGTGGCCGCGTTCACCAACACCGAGGAGACCCTGGGCGGCCTCGCCGACAAGGCCGAGTGGCTCCTCCAGGACCGGCTCACCGAGGCAGGCGTGGATGTCCAGGTCGGTGAACCGTGGGCGCCGAACGTGGTCGTCGACCGCAACCTCGTCACCGGCCAGAACCCCGCCTCCTCCGCCCCGCTCGCCGTCGAACTGCTGAAGAAGCTGGGCTGAACCATGGCCGCCGACCGGCTCGACGAGGTCCTCGACGCGGCGTACGACTGCCCCGACAAGGCCCGGTTGTGCGGCGACCTCTGCGGCACGTTCCACGGCGATCTGCGGCGGCTGCTGCGCGCCGAGTTCGCCGAGTCCGGGACGTCCGGCACACTCGGGCCCGACGTGGCCGCCGACGTCTGCCTCGCCCTGGTCGCCGGCCTGGAGGCCGCACCCGACGGCGAGCGGCTGCTCGGACCTGCCGCGGACGCACTGCTGACCGGCCTGCTCGGCGCACCCGCCGCGTCCCGGCCGGCTCCGCCTTCCCCGGCGGGGTGCGCGGTGCGACGATGCCGGGGTGATCACCTCACCGGACCCGCCCGGCGTCCCCGTCGCCGCCTGGTGCGGCATCATGCTCGCCGACCTGGCCCTGCGCCGCCGCGACTACGACGAACCCGATCTCTACCGCCCGGCCGGCCGCTACGGCGACGTCCCGCTCACCCCGCTCCTGCTCACGCTCACGGCCACCGCCCTCTGCTGGGGCCTCGTGACCAACTCCACGGCGCACTGGCTTCAGTGGCAGGGCTATCTCCTGGATCCCCTGGGCCTCGGCGGCAGAACCGGCGCCTGGGCCTACGCCAACCTGGGCGTCCTCGCGGCCCTCGCACTCGGCTTCCTCGGCACCCTGCCCCTCCGCCGAGCCCCCGTACGCACCCAGGAAACGGGCCCACCCAGCCCGGCCCTGGACAAAGAGCCGTCCCGGTGAGCACGACATGAGCCCCCGACACCTGGTGGCTCTCCTCGGAGGTGGCTTCTCCACCGACGAGGACGGGCTGCTGGACGACTGGCTCCTGGGACACGCGCGCACGTCCCGCCCCAAGGTCTGCTTCCTGCCCACCGCCAGCGGTGACGCCCCCGGGTACGCCGAGAAGTTCCTCGGCGCCTTCCGTGACCGCCCGGACTGCGAGCCGTCCGTTCTGCACCTGTTCGACAGGAAGCTCGACGACGTCGCCCTGCGCGCCTTCGTCCTCGCCCAGGACGTCGTCTATGTGGGTGGCGGCAACACCGCCAACCTCCTCGCGGTGTGGCGTGTGCACGGCCTGGACCGGCTGCTGCGCGAGGCCCACGACCGCGGGACGCTGCTGTGCGGCATCAGCGCGGGCGCCAACTGCTGGGCGCGGGGCTCGCACACGGACTCCTTCGGCCCGCTCACCCATCTGCCGGACGGCCTGGGTCTGCTGCCGGGGTCGGTGTGCCCGCATTACGACAGTGAACCCGGGCGCCGCCATTCCTACCGGTCGGCCGTGGCGACGGGAGCATTGCCCGCCGGCTGGGCCCTCGATGACGGCACCGGTGCGCTCTTCACGGACGGCCGGCTGACGGAGACCGTGGCGCGGGTGCCCGGTGCGTCCGTGTATCGCGTGGTCGGCGACGGGGCCGGGGGAGCGGACGAACGGGCGCTGCCGTGGCGGGTCCTGCCCCGTGGCAGGGGCGACGCCGGCCGGCGCCGCTGACTCGTCACGGCTCCGACGTCTGCGCCTCCAGCGACGTGCGGGTCGGGATGCCGTAGACGCCCGACTCGTCGTCGAGGATGACGCGGGTGAGCTGGTAGGTGCGGACGGCGCTCTCGACCTGGCGGTCGAAGTCGCCGTCCGCGTCCGCCGAGTAGAGGCCGATCTGGCGCAGGCGCAGCTGGAGTTCGACGACCTCCGGTCCCTGGTCGCCGCGGCGCAGGACCGGGGGCCGGGCCTCCGCGTCGCTCGGCTCGGGTGCCGCGGTGGCGGTGGCACCGGTGCTGGACGGGGCCGTGGTGGGGGTGGCGGAAGTGGCGCTCGGGGTGGGGGAGTCGGAGCTCGCGGTCGTGCCGGCGGACGGGGTCGCGCTGCCGGACGGCGACGCGGAGGGTACGGCCGAGGACTCGCCCTCCGGGGAGGTGCCGTCCTCGGTGGTCGCGTCCGGGACGGGAGCGCGGACGTCGTCGGACACGGCATCGTCGCGCGAGGGGCTCTCGTAGGTGAACAGCCCGCCCAGGAAAGCGCCCGTCAGCAGGACGGCCAAGGTGGCGCCGGCTCCGGTGGCGACGAGGGCGCGTTTCCCGCGCCGGGTTCCGGTGGCGGCGGGCGGGTCGGAGAGCGCCGCCTCGTCGTGGGTCTCCTGCGCGCCGGGAGTGCGGGCGGGCACCGCGTCCGGATCCGCCAAGTCCCTTGACGCCAGGGGAACTTCGCCTTCGGCGTGGTCCGCTGCGACGGCGTCGTCGAGTTCCACGAACGGGCGTATCCGTACCGGATCGAAGTCCTCCGCGGCCGCCCGCTCCGCCGCGCGCGCGTCCCGACGGGCGTCGGAGGCGCGCCGCGCGCAGGCGCAGTCGGGGGTGCCGTCGGACGCCCGGGGCGTGCCGCACTCCGGGCAGACGGGATCGTTCGGTTCGCTCACGTAAGGGACCCTCTCCGTGCAGGATCCAGAGTTTAGGCATAAGTTCAACACTCAATCTCCATGACCCCGGAGGATGACGGAACCAGCGCTTCCGGGCTGGCCGAAACCCGTTGCGGCCGCCCGCCTTCGGTTCAGGCCGAACGGCGTGGTGGCGTGCCCGTGGTGGGCCGGCCGAGGTGGGCGGTGAACCAGTCGCGGGCCAGTTCGGCGACGGTGGTGAGGGTGCCGGGCTCCTCGAAGAGATGGGTGGCGCCGGGTACGACCGCCATGCGGTGCTCGCAGTGCATCCGGTCGGCGGCCAGCCGGTTGAGGCTGAGCACCTGTGTGTCCCTGCTGCCGACGATGAGCAGCGTCGGCGCCCGCAGCCGGGCCAGCGCCGCCGGTGTGGCCAGATCGGGACGGCCACCGCGGGAGACGACGGAACGCACGTCGGAACCGGACAGCGCGGCCGCCTCCAGCGCCGCGGCGGCCCCGGTACTGGCTCCGAAGTAGGCCACGGGCAGGCCGGTCTCCTCCCGCAGCCACACCGACGCGGCGTGCAGTCGCCGGGCGAGCAGCAGGATGTCGAAGACGTTGTGCCGGTCGTGCGCCTCGCCGTCGGTGAGCAGGTCCAGCAGCAGCGTGGCCAGCCCCGCCCGGTTGAGGGCGGAGGCGACGTACTGGTTGCGCGGACTGTGCCGGCTGCTGCCGCTGCCGTGCGCGAAGGCGACCGCCGCCGCGGCCCCGTCCGGCACGACCAGCCGGGCGCCCACCCGGGAGCCGGCCGCCGGGATCAGCACCTCGCGGTCCGACGGCGGCGAGCTCGCGGCGGGGGAGGGGGACCCGGGCCGGCCGGCCTGCGCGAGCAAGGACGTGACCTCGGCGTCCGGGACCTGGCCGAAGTGCCGGTACCAGGCACCCACCGAGCCGAGGATCCGGTGCGTCTGGGGGCAGACGACCTCGTCCGCCACCTGCCGCAGCCGGGCCACACCGTGCGCCGGCCCCACCGGTACCGCGAGCACGACCCGGTCCGCCCCCTGACCGCGGACGACCCGGCAGGCGGCCTCGGCCGTGGCTCCGGTGGCGAGCCCGTCGTCCACCACGAGCGCGGCACGCCCGTTCACCGGCAACGGCTCCCGTCCCCGCCGGTAGCCGCGCACCCGCCGCTCCAGCTCGGCCCGCTCGGCCGCCTCCACGGCCTCCAGCTGCGCCGGGACCAGCCCGGCCTGGCTGATCACATCGCGGTTGAGGACCCGGACCCCGTGTTCGCCGACCGCCCCGAACCCCCACTCCGGCTGCCCGGGCACCCCCAGCTTCCGCACCACCAGGACGTCCAGCGGGGCGTCCAGCCGCCGGGCCACCTCCGCCGCCACGGGCACACCGCCGCGCGGCAGGCCCAGCACCACCACGTCCCGGCCGCGCAGCTCCTGAAGCTCCTCGGCCAGCAGCCGCCCGGCCGCACTGCGGTCGTCGTAACGCATACGCGCCTCCCGTGCCCACGAGGACGGGAGCTGTCCTTCCCTTCAGGCTACGACTGATCGCGGGAGGCTTCGGCACCGGCGATGTCCGGCCGGCCCCCCGGGGCGGCCTCCGGGTTCCAGCACGGACGGCATGACCTGGGACGTCCGACAGAGCACCCTCTTCCGCACGGCCGGATCCCGTTGCGCCCGCGACGGCGAGCGACGCGGCGCCCTGTCCGGGGCGCGGCGACGTACGGGCCCCACGTGGCCCCGGCATCGCCGAGCCGCCCACCCGCCGGTCAACCGCGATCGTCTCGGCACTTCTGTCCGGCCCCCGCGCAATGATCCCCTGACCTGCGGACATCGGATGCCCTGACCTCTGGACATCCATAGGAATGCTCCAGTCCGGATCGGGTACGTGAGCAGGGCCGCGCCGGGGTCCAGCACCCCGCGATCATGCCCCGGGCGGACCGCACTACCGTCGCTGACAGGGGATCTGCCATGGACACACCCGCGAACAACCACAACGCCACACCGGCCCGGCGGGCACTGGACGCCCTGGCCGACAACACCGAGGACAGGGCGGCGCTGGACACACTCGCGAGCAGCGACGTGCTCGTCCCCGTGCCCGACGACGTGGGCGAGGAGGACGCCACCGACCCCGCGGCCGTGGCGCTTCCGGTCATCGAGCGGCCGGGCGGGGAACCGATCGTCCCCGTCTTCACCTCCGAGCCCGCGATGGCCGAGCTGCTGCCCTACATCTCGCGCTACCGCCTGGTGCCGCTGGGCGCGCTGGCCTCCCAGTGGCCCTCCGAGGACCTGGCCCTGAGCATCGACGCCGGCTCCGCGCACCCGCTGACCCTGACGTCGGAGGGCGTACGGACCCTGCTGGCGCGACCCTAGCCGCGCGAGGGAGGAACCCGCCAAGGGGCTGGACGGCCGTAGCTGCGCCGCCCGGCCCCTTCGTGCGTGACCCCTGCCTCCTGGCCGGATTTCCCCCGGGCGGCCCTGGCTCGGCAGGCCGCTGCGGTCACCGGCCGCCTCGCGGACAATGGGAAAGGTCGGCCGGAACTGCTCCCTGCCACAGGGTGGTTCGGCCGTACGGAGCGGGAAGATCCCACCGGACGGGCCGACGCGAAGGGGTGGGGGGTCGTCTTGAGGGTCGTCCTGCTCGGCACCGCCGCCTCGGGCGGGTTCCCGCGCTGGAACTGCGCCTGCGTGCGGTGCGACGCCGCCCGCGACGGCAAGCTGCCCGCGCGCGGTCCGGAGTGCGCCGCGGTCACCGGCAACTCGCGCGACTGGTGGCTCCTCAACGCCTCGCCCGACATCCGTGCCCAGCTCGGCGCCGCCTCCGCCCTGTGGCCCGGCCCCCGGCACACCCCCGTGCGGGGCGTGCTGCTGACCGACGCGGAGCTCGATCACGTAGCGGGCCTGGCCGTACTGCGCGACGCCGCGCGGTTCAAGACCTACGCCGCCCCGCCGGTACTGGCCGCCCTCGCCCCGGCACGGGCGGGCCTGGACCGCCACGCCCCGTGGGAGTGGGCGGACAGCCTCACCGAGGGCGGGTTCGTGCTGGCCGGCGGGCTGGTCGTCACGGCACATCCGGTCCCCGGGAGGCCACCGGCGTACGTGCCGGGCCGCTCCTCGGACCGCCGCTGGGTGACGGTGTACCGCATCGAGGACCTGGCCACCGGGCGCGTCCTGGTCTACGCGCCCCGCGTGAGCGCGTGGTCCACGCTCCTGGACGACCTGGTCGCGGACGCGGACGGCGTCGTCCTGGACGGCACCCACTTCGCGGCCGACGAGACGGGCGACACGGGGCGCCACCTGCCCGTCTCCGGACCGGCGGGCAGCCTGACCGCCCTGACGCGCCACCCGCACGCCCGCCGCGTCTACACCCACCTCGCCGACTCCAACCCCCTGCTCGACCCGGCGTCGGCGGCCCGCGCCCAGATATCGGAGGCGGGGGTGGAAGTCCTGCCGGACGGGGTGGAGTTCGCCCTCTAGACGCCGCTCACGGCATCGCCCCGAGGGGCGCGGGGAACCGCGCGACCAGCCACGACGGCGTCGCGGCCGAACGTCGTCGCCGCCGTCAGCCGGTCAGCGTGCGCGCCAGCGCGCCCCGCTGCAACGGCAGGACCTCGGCGTGCAGGTCACGGCCCTTTCGGGTCAGGGTGACGTACACGCCGCGCCGGTCCTCCATGCAGACGGAACGCTCCAGCAGACCGTCCTTCTCCAGCCGGCCGATGAGCCGGGACAGGGCGCTCTGGCTGAGGTGGACCCGTCCGACGAGGTTCTGCACCCGGCACTGCTCGCCCTGCGCGGGCGTCGCCGTCGCGAGGATGTCGAGGACCTCGAAGTCGCTCGCACCCAGTCCGTGCGGATGCAGCACACGGTCGATCTCGCACATCGTGCGCGCGTGCACGGACAGGATGTCCCGCCACCGTTCCTCGAGCCCCGCGTCGGCCGTCTTCACTGCCATACCCGCACGGTAACACCGATCCGGCCATTTGTTGACCGTGCAACTAGTGCGCGCGCAACGGCAGCGCCGGCTGCGGTGCGGCTCAGCCGGTCGGGTCCTGGAGCAGCCCGACGAGGTTGCCGTCCGCGTCCTTCACGGAGGCGATCAGCCTGCCGCCGCCGACGTCGTGCACGTCCTGGAGCGACTCGGCGCCCGCCTCCAGCAGGGCCGCGTGGGACGCCCTGATGTCGGCCACGTGCCAGTAGGGGACCGGGCCGGTCATGCCCTTGGAGTGCCCGTTGGGGTCCAGGCCGACGTCCTGCCCGGCGTCCTTGAAGCCGACGTAGTACGGCTCGTCCGCATACGGCTCCGTGCCCAGCAGCGCGCTGAACAGGGCCTTCGCCCGGGCGAGGTCCTTGACGGGATAGATGATCGTGTTGACTCCGGCGGTCATGACGTCCTCCTGGGGTGAAGCGGGGCCGGCGCGTCTCGCCGGTGCTCTCACGCTAGGACGGGGGAGCGGGTCATGACTTCTCGAATCCTGACCGTTCGCCGAGCGCCGTGGGCGGTCCGAGCGCGCGCCGCCGGTCCGAGCACCGCGGCCCGCCCGGCGGCCCGCCCGGACCGTCACGTCGACTGGCGCTTCACCAGCTCGGTCGGCAGTATCACCGCCGCCGGGTCCTCACCGCCGATCTGCGCCAGCAGCAGCCGCACCATCTCGGCGCTGATCCGGTCGTAGGGCTGGAGGATCGTCGTCAGGGCGGGAGTGGCCTCCGTCGCCGCGGCGGAGTCGTCGAAGCCGCCCACCGCCACGTCCTCGGGGACCCGCCGGCCCGCCCGGCCCAGCGCGGCCAGAGCGCCCTGTGCCATCAGGTCGGACGCCACGAACAGGGCGTCCACGTCCGGTGCCTGCGCCAGCAGCCGTTCGGCGCCCGCCTCGCCGCTGGCCCGGCTGTAGTCGCCGGAGGTGATGAGCCGCTCGTCGATCTCGACGCCCGCCTCCGTCAGGACCTCCTTGTAGCCGGCGAGACGGTCGACACCGCCCGGGGTGTCCAGCGGACCGCTGACCACGCCGATCCGGCGGCGGCCCAGGGACAGCAGATGCCGCACCATGTCACGGGCACCGTCGCGGTCGTCCGCCGCCACATAGCTCACCTTGGAGCCGAGCCCCATCGGCTTGCCGCACTGGACGAGAGGCACACCCGCCTCGCGCAGCTCCTCGGCGACGCGGTCACCGGAGTGGCTGGAGACCAGCAGCACCCCGTCGACATGACCGGCGGTGATGTACCGCGTGATGCGCCGCCGTTCGTCCTTCGTGCCCGCCAGCATCAGCAGCAGCGGAATGTCGTGCGCGGCGAGGGCCTGGGTGCAGCCGCTCAGCAGGACGTTGAAGTTGGGGTCCTCGAAGAACCGCTCCTGCGGCTCGGTCAGCAGGAAGCCGACCGAGTCCGAGCGTCCCGTGATCAGCGAGCGGGCGTGCCGGTTGACGACGTAACCCGTCCTGCGGATCGCCGCGTTGACCGCCTCCTGGGCGGCGGGGCTGACGTAGTGCCCGCCGTTGAGCACCCGCGAGACCGTGCCCCGTGAGACTCCGGCCTCGCGCGCCACGTCGTGGATCGTCGGCGGTCTGCGTCGGCCCCCCGTGTTGCTCATGGTCATGACTTTACGGCCCCGGAGAGCAGATCCAGACTCCAGAACCGCTGGATGACCAGGAAGAGCGCCACCAGCGGCAGCACCGCGAGGAACGCCCCGGTGATCACCAGCGTGTACAGCGCGGGGGTGTTGGCGCCCTGTTCGAGCAACGTGTACAGACCCAGCGTGATCGGGAACCGCTCGTCGTCGCTGAGCATGATGTACGGCAGCAGGAAGTTGTTCCAGATCGCCACGAACTGGAACAGGAACACCGTCACCATCCCGGGCACCATCATGGGCAGCGCGACGCGGGTGAAGATCCGCCACTCGCTCGCCCCGTCCATCCGGCCCGCCTCCACCACGTCGGAGGGCACGGCGGCGGCCGCGTAGATCCGCGCGAGGTAGACGCCGTACGGCGAGAGGATCTGCGGCAGCAGCACCGACAGATACGAGTCCGTCAGGTCGGCCTGCGCCAGCAGCAGGTACTGCGGGACGGCGAGGATCACCGGTGGCATCAGCACACCGGCCAGCAGCACATTGAAGAGCGCCTCGCGGCCCCGGAAGCGGTAGATCGCGAGCGCGTAGCCGCTCACCGCCGAGACGACCGTCGACAGCAGGGCGCCGAGACCGGCGTACAGGGCGGAGTTGCCCATCCACCGCCAGTACACGCCGTCGCGATAGGCGCTCAGGTCCGCGAAGTTGTCCGTGAAGCCCGTGCCCGGCAGGAAGGTGAACGTGGAGAACAGCTCGCTGCCGGACTTGGTCGCCGCGATCACCACCCAGGCGACGGGCAGCAGGCAGTACAGCGCGCCGAGCAGCAGCGTGACCGTGGGGATCAGCGCGATCCGGCGGCGCAGCGGCGGCCGACTCCGGTCCGTGCCGGGCGCGGCGTCCGCGGCCGTGTCGGCCTGGCCGACGGCTAGGGAGCTCATCGGGCTGCCTCCTGCTTGTTGCGACGGTTCGCGGCCCGCAGGAAGCCGAACGACAGCAGCAGCGTGGCCAGGGCGATGATCGTGGCCTGCGCGGCCGCCGCGTAGATGTCGCCCTTGCCGAAGGCGTCCTGGTACACCTTCATCAGCGGACTCCAGGTCGTGGACACGGAGTTGGTGAGCGGCTTCAGGGTGGTCGGCTCGTTGAACACCTGGAGCGTGGCGATGATCGAGAAGAAGAAGGTCAGCACCAGCGACGGCGCCACCATCGGGATCTTGATGCGCAGCGCGATCTGGAGCGGCGTGGCGCCGTCCAGCCGCGCCGCCTCGTACACCTCGGTCGGGATCGCCTGCAGCGAGGTGTAGATGACGATCATGTTGAAGCCGGTGCCGCCCCACACCGCGATGTTCGACAGCGCGAGGTACAGCGGACCGCCGTCGAGCAGGTCCGGCTGCGGCAGGCCCAGTCTCTCCAGCACGAAGTAGAACGGGCTGACGTCCGGCAGGTACAGGAAGCCCCAGAGCAGCGCCGCCACGACGCCGGGGATGGCGTACGGCAGGAAGATCGCGAGCCGCGTGACGGGCGCGAGCCGCACCTTCTCGGAGTCCAGCATCAGCGCGAACAGCAGGGCGAGGCCCAGCATCACCGGCACCACGATGCAGCCGTAGCCGAGCACGCGCAGGGCGCCGGCGACCAGTTCGTCGTCGGTGAGGGCGTCGGTGTAGTTCTCCAGGCCGGCCCAGACCTCCTTGCGGGCTCCGGCCCCGAGCCCCAGCCCGGAGACCTGCACCTTGCGGAAGCTGAGCCAGACCGCGTAGCCGATGGGCAGCGCGAAGAACAGGAGGAACAGGACGGTCGCGGGCAGGAGGAAAAGATAGGGGGCGCTGCGCGCTCGTTTGAGGGTGGTGGTGGGAGACGGGAGGGCGTACGAGGCCCCCTTCACCCCGTACGCCCTCCGGTTCGTGCTGGTCACTCGGAGACCTCGAAGCCCTGCTTCTTCAGGTCGGCGACCGTGTCGTCCTGCATGGTCGTCAGGGCGGCGCCGAAGTCCGACTTGTCCTTGGCCGCCTTGCCGAAGGCGTCCTTGAAGGTCGTGTAGGCGACGTTCACGTTCGGGCCCCAGGCGGACGGGGCGGTGGTCTTCGCGATCTCGGCGGCCTCGGTGTAGAAGTCCGACTGGTTCGAGAAGTAGTCCGGCGGGGTGGCGAAGGCGCCGCTGGTCTGGGCGTTCGTGGCGGCCGGGTAGATGCCGCTCTCCTTGGCCAGTGCCTGCAGGGCGTCGCCGTCGGTGTTCAGCCAGGCGGCGAACTTCGCGGCGGCCGCCTTGTGGTCGGAGTCGGTGGTGACGGCGGTGGAGGAGCCGCCCCAGCTGCCGGTGACCTTGTCCGACTGCGACCACTGGGGGAGCGGGGCCATGGCCCACTTGCCCTTGGTGTCGGGCGCGGCCGTGGTCAGGGTGCCGGGCGCCCACACGGCGGAGACCCAGGCGATCTGCTTGCCGGTGTTGAGGGCCTTGTTCCAGGCCGGCGTGTACATCGGCTGGTTGTCGATGGCGCCCTCCTTGACGAGGCCGCCCCAGAACTCGGCGACCTTCCGGGTGGCGGCGTCGTCGATGCCGACGTTCCACTTGTCACCGGAGGTCGTCCACCACTGGGCGCCGGCCTGCTGGGCGAGGCCCGCGAAGAGGCCGGAGTCGTTGGCGGAGAAGGTGGTCAGGTCCGTGTCCGGGGCCTTCTTCTTCAGCGCGCGGGCCGTCTCGGCGAACTGCTCCCACGTGGCCGGGACCGTCAGGCCGTACTTCTTGAAGAGGTCCTCGCGGTAGTAGAACATCATCGGCCCGATGTCCTGCGGGACCGCGTAGACCGCGTCCGTGCCCAGGGTCGTCTGCTGCCAGACACCGTCGGCGAACTTGCCCTTGGCGTCGCCGACATCGCCCGCTATGTCCGCGACGGCGTCGTTGCTGACGAGCGTGGGCAGCGCCTGGTACTCGGCCTGGACCAGGTCGGGGGCCTTGCCGGCCTTGTGCGCGGTGAGGATCTTGGTGACCAGCGTGTCGCCGGACGCCTGCTTCTTGACCGTGACCGTGATCCGGTCCTTCTTCCCCGGACCCTCGTTCCACAGGTCGACGACCTTGTCCATGCCGGGCGTCCAGGTCCAGTACGTCAGCGAGACGGGCCCGGACTCGGCCCCGCTGTCGTCCTTTGACGAGCCGCACGCGGTGAGGGCGGTGGCGCCGAGGGCGACGGCGACGCAGGTGGCAGCACTTCTGAGAACGAGCCGTCGGCGCTTCGTGATGGGCATGGATCTCTCCCCTGACCTGGGGCCTCCGCCTGCTGCGGAGACCTGCCATGCTTCTGTGAGCGTTCACAGTAGAGAAACATCCCGGACACTTGTCAATGGTTGTTGCTTTGCGGTTATGTTGGGCTCGCACCGCCGATCGCGTCTGTGCACGTTCCCAAATGATCGATTAATCGGGAGAGATCCATGCCGGAGAACAACCCCAGGGGCCTCACCGGGCTCGCCTTCGGTGGGGACTACAACCCCGAGCAGTGGCCGGAAGACGTCTGGCAGGAGGACGTCCGGCTGATGCGGGAGGCCGGCGTCACGATGGTGAGCGTCGGGATCTTCTCCTGGGCCCTGCTGGAACCCGCACCGGGGGAGTACGACTTCGGCTGGCTGGACCGCGTACTGGACCTGCTGCACGAGAACGGCATCCGCGTCGACCTGGGCACCCCCACCGTCTGCCCGCCGGTCTGGTTCTACCGGGCCCACCCCGAGGCCCTGCCCGTCACACCGGACGGCGTACGCCTGGAGTTCGGTTCGCGCGCCGCCGTCTGCCACAGCAACGCCGACTACCGCACCGCCGCCGCGGCCATCACCACCGCGCTCGCCGAACGCTACGGCGACCACCCGGCGACGGCGATGTGGCACGTGCACAACGAGTACGGCGTCCCCGTCTCGGCCTGCTACTGCGACTCCTGCGCCGCGCACTTCCGCCGCTGGCTGGCGGCGGAGTACGGAACGGTCGAGGCGGTCAACGCGGCCTGGGGCACCGCCTTCTGGGGCCAGCGCTACGGCGACTTCGAGCAGATCAACCCGCCGCGCACGACGCCGACGGCCGTCAACCCGGCCCAGGCGCTGGACTACAAGCGGTTCGCCGACGCCACCATGCGCGAGAACTTCCGCATGGAGCGGGACATCCTGCACCGCCTCGCGCCGGGCGTCCCGGTCACCACCAACTTCATGACGGCGCTCAGCCAGTGCGACTCCGTCGACTACTGGGCGTGGGGCCGCGAGGTCGACATCGTCACCAACGACCACTACCTGATCACCGACGGCCGCCGCACCCACGTCAACCTCGCCATGGCCGCCGACCTGACCCGCTCGGTGGCCCAGGGAGCGCCCTGGCTCCTGCTGGAGCACTCCACCTCCGGCGTCAACTGGCAGCCGCGCAACCCCGCCAAGGCCCCCGGCCAGATGGCCCGCAACTCCCTCGCCCATGTGGCGCGCGGCTCCGAGGGCGCGATGTTCTTCCAGTGGCGGCAGTCCCGGCGCGGCGCCGAGAAGTTCCACTCGGCGATGCTGCCGCACGGCGGCACCGACACCCGCGTATGGCGCGAGGTCGTCGAACTCGGCGCCGCCGTCGACTCGTTGAGCACCGTGCGCGGCACCCGCACACAGGCCGACGTGGCGATGCTGTGGGACTGGCACTCCTGGTGGGCGCAGAACCTCGACTGGCGTCCCAGCGAGGACCACGACCCGCGCGAGCGCGCCGACGCCTTCTACGAGACGCTCTACGACCGCCACCTCACCCTCGACTTCGCCCACCCGGAAGCCGACTTGTCGAGGTATCCCCTTGTCGTCGTGCCCGCGCTCTACCTGATGACCAAGGCGGCCGGACACAACCTCAGGGAGTACGTCGAGCGGGGCGGCACCCTCGTCGTGTCGTACTTCTCCGGCATCGTCGACGAGCACGACGCCGTGCACGAGGGCGCCTGCCCCGGACCGCTGCGGGACGTCCTCGGCCTGACCGTCGAGGAGTTCTCGCCCCTGCTCCGCGACCAGTCGGTCCGCGTCACCGGCCCGGACGGCTCCGAGCTCAGCGGCGACGTGTGGACCGAGTTCGTCGTGCCGCGCGGCGCCGAGACCGTGTGGACCTACGCCGACGGCCTGACCGCCGGCCACCCCGCCGTCACCAGGCACCGCCTCGGCGAGGGCACCGCCTGGTACGTCTCCACCCGCCTGGGCGCCGAGGGCCTCGACGCGCTGCTCGGCCGGGCGATCGAGGACGCGCAGGTCGCGCCGCGTGCCGATGTGCCCAGGGACGTCGAAGTGGTGCTTCGCGCGGGCGAGTCGGGCAGCTACCTGTTCGCCGTCAACCACACCGCGTCGGACGCCAAGGTGCCGCTGGAGGCGCCCGGCACCGAGCTGCTGACCGGTGAACGCGCCGCGGGCCGCCTGGAGGTGCCCGCGGGAGCCGTCCGGGTCGTACGACTCGACGGCTGAGCCGACTCCCCTCCGCCCGCGCGTGCCGCGAGCCGCGGGCGGAGGGGCTCCTCGCCGCCGCACCGCACCGGTGCGGCGACGGGGAACCCCCAACCCCTACGTCGAAGGGACGACGGACGAAGATGTTCCATCCCAGACGCATCCTCCGAGCCCTGCTGATACCGCCGGCCGCCGGACTCGCCCTGACCGCCCTGCCCGCTCAGACCGCCTCGGCGGCGAGCACGCTCACCAACGGCGGATTCGAGTCGGACGGCACCGGCACCGCGACCCCGGCGGGCTGGTCCACCTACTCGGCGGCCGGACAGAACTCCGCCTCCTTCACGGAGTCCGGGGGCCACGGCGGCAGTTACCGCCTGACGCACTGGTCCTCGTCGGCGTACAAGGTGGAGACCTACCAGTACCTGTCCGGGCTGACCAACGGGAACTACAGGCTCACCGCCTGGGTCCGCTCCGGCGGTGGCCAGAACTCCGCGTACCTGGCGCTGAAGAACTGCGGCGGCGCCGAGCAGCGCACCGACCTGCCGGTCTCCGCGAGCGGCTGGATCAGGATCGTCGTGCCGGTCAGCGTGACCGCCAACCAGTGCACGATCAGCGTCAACAGCGACGCGAACGCGGGCAACTGGCTGAACGTCGACGACCTGACCTTCGCCTCCGGCACGGGCGGCACGTCGATCCACGGAGCGGACATCTCCTCCCTGGCCAAGAGCGAGGCCAAGGGCGGCACCTACAAGACCGGTTCCGGCAGCACGGGCGACCCGGTCGCCATCCTGAAGAACGCCGGCATGAACTACGCGCGCCTGAAGGTCTGGGTCGACCCGGCCGACGGCTACAACAACAAGGCACGCGTCCTCGCCACCGCAAAGCGCGTCAAGGCCGCCGGCATGAAGCTGCTGGTCGACTTCCACTACTCGGACACCTGGGCCGACCCGGGCGCCCAGAGCAAGCCGGCCGCCTGGTCCGGGCACTCCTACAGCCAGTTGAAGACCGACGTGTACCACCACACGTACGACGTGCTCAACGCGCTGAAGGCGCAGGGCACCACCGCCGACATGGTCCAGGTGGGCAACGAGATCAACGGCGGCATGCTGTGGTCCGAGGGCTCCACCGACAACTTCCCGCAGCTCGCCGGCCTGCTCAACTCCGGCTACGACGCGGTCAAGGCGGTCAGCTCGTCCACCACGGTCGCGCTGCACCTCGCCAAGGGCGGCGACCTGTCCGGCACCCGCTGGTGGTTCGACAACGCCGTCGCGAACGGCGTGAAGTTCGACGCCATCGGCCTGTCGTACTACGGCTACTGGCACGGCACGCTGTACGACTTCCAGACCACCCTCGACGACGCGGCCGCCCGCTACGGCAAGCCGGTGTTCGTCGCGGAGACGGCCTACCCGTTCCGCCTGGACAGCGAGGACGCGCACGAGAACATCATCGACACCGGCGCCGAACTGGTCGCCGGCTACCCCGCCACCGTGGCGGGGCAGACCAGGTGGATGAACGACGTGGCGAGCATCGTGGAGGCGGTTCCGGGCGGCCGCGGTCTCGGCGTCTTCTACTGGGAGGCGACCTGGACCGCCGTCACCGGCAACGGCTGGGACCCGGCCGACGCCACCTCCGGCAACGGCTGGGAGAACCAGGCCCTGTTCGGCTACGACGACCGGGCTCTGTCCTCGACGACGTGGTTCAGCCACCGTTGAGGGAGTGACGAAAGGGCCCGGTCGCACCCGCGCGGCCGGGCCCCCGCACGTCCGCCGTGAACCGCCCCATGTCGTACGGCCGTTCGGTACCGGACAAGGCTCGCGGAGTCCCGGACACGGCGACGGCCGCTGCGGGACAGTGGGAGCACGTGCCACGACGCGGCCCGACGGAGGGAGACGAGATGCTGAGGACTCCCGCCGGCCGGCGGCGCCTGGAGATCCTGGAGTGGCTCAAGGACCCGGCCGCACACTTCCCGGACGGGTGCCTCGGGGACCCGGCCGAGGACGGCGTCACCGCCGACGCGGTCGCCGCGAAGCTCGGAGTACCGCCCGAGGTCGCCGAGACCCACCTCGGCCTCCTCGTCGACATCGGCCTGCTGCGCAGAAAGCGGATCCGGCAGCGCGTGCACTACCGGCGGGACGAGATACGCATCGCGGAGGTGGCCCGCATGTTCGACAAGGGGTGGTAGCGGGCGCGCCCGCGCGCCCTTGAGGGGCGCGCGCCATATCGATGTGCGACTGCGTCGCGTGGCCGCGACCGGCCACGGCACACCCGCACCCGAACGGCGGCCTACCGCGGTCCTCCCAGCGGTTCGCCATGCTCACGCACCGCGATCCGCGCCAGCTTCGTCAGCATCATGCCGTTGCGGATCGCTACGACGTAGTCCACGGGCAGGCCGTGCATCCGGGTCCCGGGCCCCCGCAGCGGGTGCCAGTCGATGACGAAGAGGGTGTGCTCGCCCCACGGGATCAGCCTCATGGCGACGCGGGCCGCGCCGAACGGCTCCGCCCTCGCCTCCAGTTCCAGACGCCGCCCCGGTTCGCTGATGCGGACCACGACGGTGTCGTCGAGGGTCACCCGGCCCATACCGACCCGGACACGCAGCCGGGAGCCCACGTCCGGCCAGTGGGGGTCCACGGCGAGGACCTGCTGCGTTCCGGTGACCCACTCCCCGTAGCGGCGGCCGTCGGACAACAGGCTCCAGACCTCCGACGGCGAGCTCAGGATCAGACGGCGATTGCGCGCCACGCCGACCACGCTCCTTCTCCTCGGCCGCTCAGCGGGCTCTTCGACAGTAGCCGCGCCGCATCCGACGAGCATGCCGAGCGCCGGCCGCCCGTCCCCGAATCGCCCCCTCCCCGGGCCCGGAGTTACCCTGTTGACCGGCCGCGACCCCGGTCGCGGCGCGGCGGTGGGGCCCGCCGTACCCGAACCGCGGCAGTGCTGCCGCCAACGGTCCCTACTTGCAACCGCGAGGCCCGCATGCCCGGGCCGCCCAGGCGAGTAGGAGACGTACGCCCATGACAACCCCGGACACCGACAGCCTGCGCGCTCCCGCAGGACCCGCGCGGCAGCCGGCCTGGCGGACGCAGGCACCGGTCGTGGTGGTGGTCGCGGTCGGCGGAGCCGTCGGCGCGACGGCCCGGTATGCGCTCGCCCTGTGGCTGCCGGGCCGGCCGGGCGGCTTCCCCTGGGCGACGTTCTGGACGAATGTCGTCGGCTGCGCCGTGATGGGCGTGTTCATGGTCGTCATCACCGAGGTGTGGGCCGCCCACCGACTCGTCCGCCCCTTCTTCGGCACCGGCGTCCTCGGCGGCTTCACCACCTTCTCGACGTACGCCGTCGACATCCAGCGCCTGGTGGACGACGGCCGCCCGCGCACCGCGCTGGCCTACCTCGCCGCCACCCTGATCGCGGCGCTCTCGGCCGTCGGGCTCGCCTCGGCGGCCGCGCGGTGGGCCCTGAAGCGGAGGCAGTCATGACCAGGCTGACCGGCAGGGCCCTGCGCCTGACCGTCTTCGTCGGCGAGCACGACACCTGGCACCACAAGCCGCTCTACTCCGAGATCGTGCACCGCGCCCACGCGGCCGGCCTGGCGGGTGCCAGCGTCTTCCGCGGCGTCGAGGGCTTCGGCGCGTCCTCCCTGATCCACACCTCACGGCTGCTGTCCCTGAGCGAGGACCTTCCGGTCGCCGTCGTGATCGTGGACACCGAGGAGCGGGTGCGCGCCTTCCTGCCGCAGCTCGACGAACTCGTCCGCGAAGGGCTCGTCACCCTCGACGGCTGTGAGGTCATCAGGTACACCGGCCGCGACGACACGCCGGGCGCACCGGACAGGGAAGGTAAGAAGCAGTCGTGAACTGGGTTCTGGTCGTCGCGGGCGCGGTCGTCGGGGCACCCCTGCGCTATCTCACCGACCGCGCGGTGCAGTCCCGGCACGACTCCGTGTTCCCCTGGGGCACCTTTCTCGTCAACGCCTTCGGCTGTCTGATCCTCGGCCTCCTCACCGGCGCGGCGGCCTCGGGGGCCGCGCATTCCCACCTCCAGCTCCTGCTCGGCACCGGACTGTGCGGCGCCCTGACCACCTACTCGACCTTCTCCTACGAGACCCTGCGGCTGACCGAGGCGGGCGCCGGGCTGTACGCCGTCGGCAATGTCGTGGGGAGCGTGCTCGTGGGCCTCGGCGCGGCCTTCCTCGGCGTGTCGGTGGCCGAGGCGGTGTGGTCGTAGGCCGTCGGCGCGGTGTCGATGGTGCCGGATCCACACCCGCACCTGGTAGGACAGTGCGCACCAACCGTCCCGCCGACCCCGGAACTGGATCATATGAGCGCCATCAGCGTCGGTCAGGCCGTCGTCCTCGGAGCCGTCGAGGGGGTGACCGAGTTCCTGCCCGTGTCCTCGACGGGCCATCTGAAGATCGTCGAGGGGCTGATGGGGATTCCCGTCGACGACGACGCCGTCGTGGGCTTCTCGGCCGTCATCCAGGTCGGCGCGATCGCCGCCGTGCTCGTGTACTTCTTCAAGGACATCGTGCGGATCGTCACGGCGTGGGTGCGCGGACTGCGGGACAAGGAGGAGCGGTACCACCACGACTACCAGTTCGCCTGGTGGGTGGTCTGCGCGACGATCCCCATCGTCGTCGTGGGACTGGCCGCGAAGCCCCTCATCAAGGGGCCGCTCGCCTCGCTGTGGGTGGTCGCGGCCTCGCTGATCGTGGGCAGCGGTGTGATGTGGGCGGCCGACCGGATGGGCCGGCACAAGCGTGGGGAGGACGACACCTCCTTCAAGGACGCCATGCTCGTCGGCGGCTCCCAGATCCTCGCCCTGCTCTTCCCGGGCTTCTCGCGCTCCGGCGCCACCATGTCCACGGCACTGATGCTCGACCTCGACCGGGTCGCCGCCACCCGTCTGTCCTTCTTCCTCGGCATCCCGGCCCTGACCGGCGCGGGCATCTACGAGCTCCAGGACGCCCTCGGCGCGGGTACGGGGGCGCTGCCCCTGGCGGTGGGCACCCTGGTCTCCTTCGTCGTCGCCTACGCCTCCATCGCGTGGCTGCTGAAGTTCGTCGCCAAGCACTCCTTCAACGCCTTCGTGATCTACCGGATCGCGGTCGGGCTGCTGCTGTTCGGGCTGCTCGGCACGGGTGTCGTCCACAGCTGACCGGCCCGGTCGTGGCGCCGGAAGCACACCTCCGGCGTCACCCCTGGTGAATCTCTCCTTAAAGGTCCCTTGACACGAGCCTCCGCTCACCCGGAACATCTCTCTCGTGAACCTGTCAGACAGCCGGACAGCCAGTCAGCCTCCTCGCCGTGTGAGCGCCATGGAGGCGGTGCTGGCGCACCTGCGCGACGCCATCGAGCGCGGCGACTACGCCGTCGGCGACAAGCTGCCCTCCGAGGCGGAGCTGTGCCGCACCCTGGAGATCAGCAGGCCCGTCCTGCGCGAGGCCCTGCGGGCCCTGCAGACCATGGGCCTGACCGTCTCCAAGACCGGCAAGGGCACCTTCGTCGTCGCCAGCACCGTCGAGGACCCCACCTTCGGCGACTACTCGGCGAGCGACCTGCTGGAGGTGCGCCGCCACGTCGAGATCCCGGTGGCCGGGTACGCGGCGGTGCGCCGCACCCCGGAGAACCTCGACCACCTGGCTCATCTGCTGGACCGCATGGAGCGGGAGACGGACACCACCGCGTGGGTCGCGATGGACACCCTCTTCCACCTGGCCGTGGCCGAGGCCGCCCAGAACCCGGTCTTCCGCCGGGTCATCGAGGAGATCCGGGACGCACTGGCGCGTCAGTCGGCCTTCCTCAACGAGCTGGGCGGTCGCCGCGAGCAGTCCAACCGGGAGCACCGGGCGATCGTCGAGGCGCTGATCGACGGTTCCGAACTCGACGCGACCGACGCCATGGCCCACCACCTGGACCGCGTCGAGACCACCCTCACCGACATCGTGCGCCCCGCGCGCACGGACAGCACCACGGAAGGCGGACCCGAGGCGTGAGCGAACAGCACCTCGAAGAAGAGACGCGCCCCTCGTCCGGTCACATAGACGTCGGAGACCACGGCTACAGCAAGTCGCTGAAGGCCCGGCACGTCAACATGATCGCGATCGGCGGTGCCATCGGCACCGGCCTGTTCCTCGGGGCCGGCGGCCGGCTCGCCGACGCCGGCCCCTCCCTGTTCATCGCCTACGCGGTCTGCGGCCTGTTCGCCTTCCTCGTCGTCCGCGCCCTCGGCGAACTCGTCCTGTACCGGCCCTCCTCGGGCGCCTTCGTGTCGTACGCCCGGGAGTTCATGGGTGAGAAGGGCGCCTATGTCGCCGGCTGGATGTACTTCCTGAACTGGGCCACCACCGGCATCGCCGACATCACCGCGGTGGCCGTGTACACCCACTACTGGGGCATGTTCTCCGACATCCCGCAGTGGGTGATCGCCCTGGTCGCGCTCGCGGTCGTCCTCACCGTCAACCTCATCTCGGTGAAGATGTTCGGCGAACTGGAGTTCTGGTTCGCCATCATCAAGGTGGGCGCGCTCGTGGCGTTCATGCTGATCGGCATCTTCCTGCTGGCCACCCGGCACCCCATCGACGGCCATGACCCCGGCCCGGCCCTGATCACCGGCAACGGCGGCGTCTTCCCCCACGGCCTGCTGCCCATGCTGCTGATCATCCAGGGCGTCGTCTTCGCCTACGCCTCCGTCGAACTGGTCGGCGTCGCCGCAGGCGAGACCGAGAACCCCGAGAAGATCATGCCCAAGGCGATCAACTCGATCATGTGGCGCGTCGGCCTCTTCTACGTCGGCTCGGTCCTGCTGCTGTCGATGCTGCTGCCCTGGAACAAGTACACGTCCGGCGAGAGCCCCTTCGTGACCGTGCTGTCCAACATCGGCATCCCGGCGGCGGGCGGCGTGATGAACCTCGTCGTCCTCACCGCGGCCATGTCCTCGCTCAACTCCGGCCTGTACTCCACCGGCCGCATCCTGCGCTCCATGGCGATGTCCGGCTCCGCCCCCAAGTTCACCGCGGTGATGAGCCGTAGCCAGGTCCCGTACGGCGGCATCCTCCTGACCAGCGGTATCTGTGTCCTGGGCGTCGGACTCAACTTCGTCGTCCCCGCCGAGGCGTTCGAGATCGTGCTCAACTTCGCGGCGATCGGCATCCTCGCGACCTGGGGCATGATCATGATCTGTCACCTGCTCTTCTGGCAGAAGACGCAGCAGGGCGAGGTGACCCGTCCCGGCTACCGACTGCCGGGATCCCCCTGGACCGAACTGGTGACGCTGGCGTTCCTCGCCTCCGTCCTGGTCCTCATGTACGCCGACGGAGGCGCCGGCCGCACCACCGTGCTGTGCCTGCCGCTGATCGTCGCAGCGCTGGTCGCGGGCTGGTACGCCATCCGCAGCCGGGCCGGGCGCACTCCCACCGAGGCCGACGCGTGACCACCGTGTCGGTCGACGACTCCTCATCGACCCACGACAGCAGGCAGTGATGTACATCAGCTCCATAGCGGACGCACCCCTTGTCCGCGAACCTCTCCACGCTCCCGTCGCCCACCTCATACGCGGCGGAATGGTCGAAGGCATCCACTACGGCTCCGTCGTCGTCCTCGACGCCGACGGCGACGTCCGGTTCCAGCTCGGTGACATCGAGGCCGCCTTCTACCCGCGCTCGGCGCTCAAGCCGGTCCAGGCCGTCGCCATGGTGCGGGCCGGGCTCCCGCTCGACGGTGAGCTGCTCTCGCTCGCCGCGGCGAGCCACTCCGGCGAGGACCGTCACCTCGCCGGAACCCGGCGCATCCTCGAACTCGCCGGGCTGACCGAGGACCATCTGCGCAACGTCCCGGACATGCCGTTCGACCCGGTCGTCCGGGACGCCTGGGTGCGCCAGGGCCGCGCGCCCTCCCGGCTCGCCCAGAACTGCTCCGGAAAGCACGCGGCCATGCTGTACACCTGTGCGCTCAACGGCTGGTCCCTGGAGGACTACCTCGACCCCGGGCACCCGCTGCAGCAGGCGATCGCCGAGATCGTGGAGGACCTCACGGGACAGCGGATCGCGCGGGTGACCGTCGACGGGTGCGGGGCGCCGCTGTTCTCCGTCTCGCTGCACGGGCTCGCCCGCGCGGCCGCGCGGATCACCACGGCGGCGCCGGGCACGCCCGAGGCCCGGGTCGCCGACGCGATGCGGGAGCACGCCGAGATGGCCTCCGGCTCCGGGCGGGACGTGGCGGCGCTGATGCGGGCCGTGCCGGGGCTGTTGGCCAAGGACGGCTTCGAGGGGGTGCAGGTCGCCGCGCTGGCGGACGGGCGGGCCGTCGCCGTGAAGATCGCCGACGGGGCGAACCGGGCGCGGGTGCCGGTGGCCGCGGCGGCGCTCGCCTTTGCCGGAGTCTCTCCCGAACTGCTCACGGAGTTCCAGGGGGAGGCACTCCTGGGCGGCGGGCGGGAGGTCGGGTGTGTGCGGCCCGTTCGCTCGCTGGAGCCGGTCGCGGTCTCGGCCTGCGCCTGAGGATGCGCCGGTCGTCTCGAACGGCGGCCGCGGGTTGTTCGTGGCCTGTCGCGCAGTTCCCCGCGCCCCTCACGGGGCGCTGAACCCACCCTCCGAGAAAGAAGAACCGTTTCCCCATGAACGCCGTCACCCGCAGCGAGCACGATCTGCTCGGCGACCGTGATGTCCCGGCCGACGCCTACTGGGGTGTCCACACCCTGCGCGCCACCGAGAACTTCGCCATCACCGGCACGCCCATCTCGGCCTACCCGCACCTGATCGACGCGCTGGCCGCCGTCAAGGAGGCCGCCGCCCTCGCCAACGAGGAGCTCGGGCTGCTGGAGCCGGAGAAGGCCGCCGCGATCGTCGCCGCCTGCCGGGAGATCCGCGCCGGCGAGCTGCACGACCAGTTCGTCGTCGACGTCATCCAGGGCGGCGCCGGCACCTCGACCAACATGAACGCCAACGAGGTCGTCGCCAACCGGGCGTTGGAGCTGCTGGGCCACGAGAAGGGCCAGTACCGGTACCTGCACCCCAACGAGGACGTCAACCTCGGTCAGTCGACCAACGACGTCTACCCGACCGCCGTCAAGGTCGCGACGGTGTTCGCGGTGCGCGGGCTGCTCAAAGCGATGGCCGTGCTCCAGGACGCGTTCGCCCGCAAGGCCGTCGAGTTCCGCGACGTGCTGAAGATGGGCCGCACCCAGCTCCAGGACGCGGTGCCGATGACGCTCGGGCAGGAGTTCTCCGCCTACGCCGTCATGCTCGACGAGGACCGCTCCCGGCTCGCCGAGGCCGTCGAGCTGATTCACGAGATCAACCTGGGCGCCACGGCCATCGGCACCGGGCTGAACGCCCCCGCCGGCTACGCGGAGGCGGCCCGCCGCCACCTGTCCGAGATCACCGGACTGCCGCTGGTCACCGCCGCCAACCTGGTCGAGGCCACGCAGGACTGCGGAGCGTTCGTCCAGATGTCCGGCGTCCTCAAGCGCATCGCCGTCAAGCTCTCCAAGAGCTGCAACGACCTGCGCCTGCTGTCCTCCGGTCCCCGCGCGGGCCTCGGCGAGATCAACCTGCCGCCCGTGCAGGCCGGTTCGTCGATCATGCCCGGCAAGGTCAACCCGGTGATCCCCGAGGTCGTCAACCAGGTCGCCTTCGAGGTGATCGGCAACGACGTCGCCATCACCATGGCCGCCGAGGCCGGACAGCTCCAGCTCAACGCCTTCGAGCCGGTCATCCTGCACTCCCTGTCCGAGAGCATCACGCACCTGCGCAACGCGTGCGTGACGCTCGCCGAGCGCTGCGTGGCCGGCATCACCGCCAACACCGACGTGCTGCGCCGGACCGTGGAGAACTCCATCGGCCTGGTCACCGCCCTGAACCCGCACATCGGGTACACGGCCGCGACCGACATCGCCAAGGAGGCTCTCGTCAGCGGCCGCGGCGTGGCCGAACTCGTCCTGGAGAAGGGCCTGTTGCCCGCCGAGACCCTGGCCGACCTGCTGCGCCCCGAGGTCGTCGCGGGCACCGGGCAAGCCCTGGCCTGACCAGCGGCGATCGTCACCTCGAAGGCGCGAAGGGACCGGCCGGGAGGCACAATGGTGATCATGGCAGCGTCGACGTCGTCACTGACCTTCCAGCCGATCCTGGAGCGCATCGCGGAGGAGATCGAGCGGACCCCCGGCCGCGGCCGGCCCGCCGACTACATCCCGGCGCTCGCGGCCTGCGACCCCCGCCGCTTCGGCATGGCCGTCGCCGAACTCGACGGCACGGTGTACGGCGTGGGGGACTGGCGCGAGCCGTTCTCCACGCAGTCCATCACCAAGGTGTTCACCCTCGCGCTCGACCTGGCCCGGGAGGGCGACGAACTCTGGGAGCACGTGGGCCGCGAGCCCTCCGGCAACCCCTTCAACTCCCTGGTCCAGCTGGAGTACGAGAACGGCATCCCGCGCAACCCGTTCATCAACGCGGGCGCCCTCGTCGTCACCGACCGCCTCCAGACCCGTACCGGGGACGCGGCCGGTGAACTCCTCGCCTTCCTCCGTGCCGAGAGCGGCAACACCGCTTTGGACTTCGACCTGGACGTCGCCGCGTCCGAGACGGCCAACGGCGACCGGAACGCCGCGCTCGCCCACTTCATGGCGGCCTACGGCAACATCGACAACCCCGTGCCGGCCCTGCTCGACCAGTACTTCCGCCAGTGCTCCGTCCGGGCCTCCTGCGCCGACCTCGCCCTGGCCACGTCCTTCCTGGCCCGCCACGGCGTCCGGGCCGACGGCACCCGCCTGCTCACCCGCAGCCAGGCCAAGCAGATCAACGCGGTCATGCTGACCTGCGGCACCTACGACGCCGCGGGCGACTTCGCCTACCGCGTCGGCCTGCCCGGCAAGAGCGGCGTGGGCGGCGGCGTCATCGCGGTGGTGCCGGGCCGCTGCACCCTGTGCGTCTGGAGCCCCGGCCTGGACGAACGCGGCAATTCGGTGGCGGGAGTGGCGGCCCTGGACAGATTCACGACACTGACAGGTCTGTCGGTGTTCTGACGGAGGCGCTCGATGCCGGACGCGGTCATGCGGGCCAGGGGGGCGCGGGGAACTGCGTGACCAGCCCCCGCCCTCCCGCACCCGGCACACCACCTCACCCGGCAGACGAGGAGCACCTCACAGGACCCTCGCATTCGATCACCGGCCGGTCATGCTCCGGCTTCCCACCGGAGGGCTTCGCGTCGCCTCGACGCCACCCCGCGTTGACACGCTGACCGAGTGTTGGCCATGGCTTTCCCCATCGATCTCCGCCGCTGCCAGATACTCGGTCTGGCCGGCACCGCCATCCTCGCCCTGGGCGGTGAGACGGCCGGTGCGCTGCCGGTCCGGGAACTCCTGGCCCCCAGCTCGGCGCACGCCGCCCTCGGCCTGGTCGGCGTGTACTTCGGCGTCGTCCTGCTGATAGCGGCATGGCTGCTGCTCGGCCGGCTCGTGCGCAGCGCCGATCCGCCGACCCCGCGCGCCCTGCTGCTGGTACTGGCCGCCTGGGCCACCCCGCTGCTGATCGCGCCGCCGCTGTTCAGCCGGGACGTGTACAGCTACCTGGCCCAGGGCGCCATGGTCGACGCGCACATCGACGTGTACGCGTACGGCCCCTCCCATCTCGGCGGCCCCCTCGCCGACGAGGTCGCCCCGCTGTGGCGGCACACCGGGGCGCCCTACGGCCCGGTGTTCATGGGCGTCGCCTCCCTGCTGTCCGGCGCGACCAGCGGCGAAGTCCCCGCCGGACTCTTCGGGATGCGGCTGATAGCGCTGCTCGGCGTGGCGTTGATGGCCGCCGCCCTGCCGCGACTCGCCAGGCACAGCGGCGCCGACCCGGCGGCCGCCCTCTGGCTGGGTGCCCTCAACCCGCTCGTGCTGCTGCACCTGGTGGCCGGCGCCCACAACGACGCCATCATGCTCGGCCTGCTCGGCGCCGGCCTGGTCGCCGCCCTCGGGCGCTGGCCGATCCTGGGCGCCGTCCTGGTCACCCTCGCCGCGCTCGTCAAGGCGCCCGCGGCGCTGGGTCTCGTCGCCGTCGTCCTGCTGCAGATGCGCTCCGGGCACCACCCGGTCAAGGCCGTCCTCAGCACAGGGGCCGCGTCCGCCGCCACCACGGTCGCCGCCACGGCCGTGGCGGGCACGGGATACGGCTGGATCGGCGCCCTCGACACCCCGGTCTCCACCCAGAACTGGGCGCTGACGAGCCTGCTCGGCCGGGCCACCGCCTCTCTGCTGGAGCAGACCGGCAGCGATCTGGCGCCGCTGGCCGTACCCGTGTGGCACACCTTCGGGCTCGTACTCACCGGGGTCCTCGTGGTGCTCATATGGTGGCGCTGGCGTCCGCGCCCGGTGTACGCGCTCGGCCTGAGCCTCGCGGCCGTCGCCGCGTTCGGGCCGGCGATCCGCCCCTGGTACGCGCTGTGGGGCCTGTTCCTCATAGCGGCCGCCGCGCCCAGCACTTCCGTACGGCACCGGGTCGCGGCCCTGACCGGTGTGCTGGCGCTCGCGGTACTGCCCAGCGGCGGCCCCGCGGACGCCGGCCAGCTCGTGCTGGCGATCTCCGGCGGCGCGCTCGCGGTGGTCGTGCTGTGGCAGGCACATCTGGCAGCACAGGCCCCGGCGTTGGGACGTACGGCATGAGGCTTCCGCGCACCGACCGCGGCCGGCTGGCACTCGTGCTCGTGCTCGCCGCCGTCGTCATCGTCTTCACCGCCACCGTGCCGTTGCTGCGTGGCTGGTTCGACCTGCGCGTCTACTACGGCACCGTCGACAGCTGGATGCACCACGACGGCCGTATCTACGACTACCGGGTGCCCGGCACGACGTACGGCTTCACCTACCCGCCGTTCGCGGCGGTCGTCATGGCGCCGATGGCGCTGCTGGACCTGCACGCGGCCATCACGGTGGCACTGCTGCTCAACCTGGTGGCGCTGGCCTTCGTGCTGCGGGCGCTGGCCGGGCGGGCCTGGCGGCGCCACGGCTGGTACGGCGTCGCGCTGGCACTGTGCGGGCTGGCCCTGTTCGAACCGCTGCGGGACACTTTCAGCTTCGGGCAGGTGAACATCCTGCTGCTGGCCCTCGTGCTGCTCGACTGCCGGCTGCTGTCGACCGGCCGGGGGCGCTGGGCCGGTGTGGGCATCGGCCTGGCGGCTGCGATCAAGCTGACGCCGGCCGCTTTCATCGGGCTGCTCCTGGTCGCCCGCCGCTGGCGGGCCGCCGCCGTGGCGACGGCGGTGGCGGCCGCCGCCACGGCGCTGGCGGTGTGGGTGGCACCGGGTCCGTCCCGCTTCTACTGGACGCACGCGATGTGGGACACCACCCGGGTGGGCCGCCTCGACTACGTCTCCAACCAGTCGCTGCAGGGGATCCTGGCCCGCCTCGACGTGCCGGGCCGGGAGGTCTGGGCGGTCGTGGTGCTGGTCGTCCTGGGGGTCTGGGTGGTGCGCACCCACCGGGCGGTCGTGGCGGGGAACTGGACGGCGGCGTTCGCGCTGACCGGGCTGACCGCCTGCCTGGTCAGCCCGATCACCTGGGTCCACCACCTCGTGTGGCTGCTGCCCTCCTTCGCCGTCCTCGTCCGCGCCGGCCACCGGCGGGTGGCCGCCGCCCTCTACGCGGTGCTGTGCACCAGCGTGGTGTGGCTGTGGTTCGACGACGCGTCCGGCGTCGACGGCTTCCTCGGCAGCAACATCTACGCCTGGATCACCCTGGGCCTGCTGTTCTGGCTGCCGGTCCGTCAGCCGGACTCCGACCGCTCGACCCTGCCGCGCGTCACGAGCGAGACGGCACCGGCGCCCATCCCGGCGGCCCCGGCGATCGCACAGGCCTCCGCCCAGCCCGGCGGCTCGCCCTCGGGCGTCACCGCCGCCACCACGGGCACCGTGCTCGGCCCGGGCCTCGGTCTGGCCCGCAATCCGTCGAGCGAGCCCACCGGCTCGACCCGCCCGGCCGCCCCGAACCCCCAGTCGAGCAGCTCGCCCGCCTCCTCGTAGACGGCGTGACCGCCGCCCGAGCGGGGGTTCAGCACCGTCACGACGAGGGTGCGGCCACCGCGGCGGGCGGCGGCGACGAGCGTGTTGCCGGCCTCGCTGGTGTAGCCGTTCTTGATGCCGATCAGACCCGGGTACGGGTCCACGCCGTCCGCGCCGGTCAGCAGCCGGTTGGTGTTGCGGATCGGGTAGCCCCAGCCGCCCCGGCCCGGGAACGTGGCCTCGGCCGTGCCGCAGTACCGCGCGAACTCCGCGTTGCGCAGCCCCGCGCGGCCGAACACCGCCAGGTCGTACGCCGAGGACACCTGGCCGGGCGTGTCGTACCCGTCGGGCGACACCACCCGTGTGTCGAGGGCGCCCAGCGAACGCGCCTTGGCCTGCATCCGGGTCGCCGTCGCCCGCCAGCCGCCGTTCAGCGTGGCCAGCACCCGCACGGCGTCGTTGCCGGAGCTGAGGAACACCCCCCGCCACAGATCGGCGATGCGGTACGTACGTCCCTCGGCGATCCCCACCAGACTGCTCCCGGCCCCGATCCCGGCCAGCTCCTCCGGGCGCACGGTGTGCGGCACGCCGGCCGGCATGGTCGGCAGCAGGGTGAGGGCGAACAGGGTCTTCAGGGTGCTCGCGGGCGGCAGCCTGCGGTGTGCGTCGTACGCGGCGAGCACCTCGCCGGAGTCGGCGTCCGCCACCAGCCACGACAGCGCCGAGACACGGGGGAGCCGGGGCGCCCCGGAGAGCGGATGCACCTGGGTGCCGGACCGGTACAGCAGCGCGGGGCGTGGGACCGCCGCGGCCCGGGCGCCACCGGGCGGATCGGGGTCGAGCCCGTCGAGGGCGGCCGCGGAGGCGGGCGCGAGCGCCAGCAGTCCGGCCGCGCAGAGCGCGCAGGTGGACAGGAGAGCCCGGGTAGAAAATCCGATCTTCATACTGTCAACGTAGGAACGGAGCGGCCCCGGACCGCGCTGCCCGGGCCGGTCGGTGCGCGGCGGGCACCCGTACGGGCGATGCTCCGGCGTGTCACTCGCCCGGCAGGGTGGGCTGGACGCGCCGCAGGAACGTGGCGTTGTCGGGTGTCTCGCGCAGCCGCTCCAGGAGGGTCTCCAGGTTGGTCTGCCCGTCCCGGGTCTGCAATGCCCGCCGCAGGCCGCGTACGACGGTCAACTCCGCCGGAGGCAGGAGGAGTTCCTCGCGGCGGGTGCCGGAGGGGTTGATGTCGACGGCCGGGAAGACGCGCCGGTGGGCCAGGTCCCGGTTCAGGCGCAGCTCCATGTTGCCGGTGCTCTTGAGCTCCTCGAAGTAGAAGTCGTCGGCCCGCGAGCCGGTCTCCACCAGGGCCGTGGCGAGGATGGTGAGCGAGCCGCCCTCCTCGGCGAGACGGGCGGCGCCGAAGAACCGCTTCGGCCCGTGCAGGGCGGCCGCGTCGACACCTCCGCTCAGGGTGCGTCCACCGGAGGCGGCCGCGTTGTTGTGCGCCCGGCACAGCCGGGTCAGGGAGTCCAGCAGGATGACGACGTCCTCGCCCGCCTCGACGAGCCGCTTGGCCCGCTCGATGACGAGTTCGGCCAGCGCGATGTGCTGCTTGGGCGCCCGGTCGAAGGTGGAGGCGTACACCTCGCCCCGCACCGAGCGCCGCATGTCGGTGACCTCCTCGGGGCGCTCGTCGAGGAGCACCACCATCAGCCGGCACTCGGGGTGGTTCCCGGCGACGGCGGCCGCGATCTGCTGGAGGAGGACCGTCTTGCCGGTCTTGGGCGGGGCCACGATCAGGCCGCGCTGGCCCTTGCCCACCGGGGCGATCAGGTCGGTGACCCGGCCGGTCAGACCGGACGCCGGGTGCTCCAGGCGGATGCGCTCACGCGGGTGAAGCGGCGTCAGCTCGCCGAAGCGGCGGCGGTCCTTCTCGGGGGTGCGTCCGTTGACGCGGGCGACGTCGGTGAGGGTGCGTCCCTCGCCGCGTACGCCGTCGACCAGGTCGCCCTTGCGCAGGCCGTGGCGGCGGATGAACGCGGGGGAGACCGGGAGGTCGGCAGGGGTGGGCAGCAGGTCCTCGGCGCGCAGGTGCCCCTTGCCGTTCGTGTCGATGTCGAGCACGCCGGTGACGGCGCGGACCGGGGACTGCTGTCGTACGGGTGGATTTTCGAGGGTGGTGGTCATGGTGGTGGTCCTTTCACGGACGGAAGGCATGAGACATGCGGAAGGAAGGGGTGAGCCGCGGACTTCGGGAAGGCGGACGGAGCGCCTTCGGGCGGCGGGAAACAGCACCTCGGACATGGCATGAGGCCGGTCACGAGATGGTGAGGAGAAGGCCGGTACTTCGCCGGCGTACTGAGGTGAAACGAGCACCGGCGCCCTGGACCGGGCGTACACAAGTGCTGACGCGACGGTACCACGGAGGTTCAGCGCGTGGCGAGAAGTCCGTAGAGCAGGGGGATGCGGGGCTCGGGGAGCCGCCACCAGCCGGAGGGTGTGCGCTCCATCCGCGGCCAGCGCTGCCAGGGCAGTTCGTCGCTCTCGGTGAGGCGCCGGATGGTCAGTCCTGCCTGCGTCAACGCACCGAGGACCTCTCCTATTCCGTGCATCCACTCGAAGCTCTCGGTGGCCTCCGCCACGGCGGGACCGTCCGTGTACGTGTGCGTGGCGTCCCGGTGCACGGCCCCCGCGCCGCCGAGGTAGTCGTGGCGCAGCAGCAGCTCCGGTCCCTCGCCCGGACCCGGCTTGGGGCCGAGGGAGTTGAGCAGTGGATGGAACTCGACGATGGACAACCGCCCACCGGGACGCAGGAGCCGGGCCACCACGTCCGCCCAGCGGTCCAGGTCGGGCAGGTAGCACAGCGCGCCCTTGCCGGTGTAGACGACGTCGAACCGCCGTCCGTCCAGCGCCGCCACGGCGTCGTACACGTTCGCCTGGACGTAGGTGACGTCCAGGCCCGCCTTCCGGGCGATGCCCCGCGCGGCGGCCACCGACGCCGCGGAGAAGTCCAGACCGACGGCCCGTGCCCCGCGCTGCGCGAAGGCGATCGTCTCGGTGCCCAGATGACACTGGAGATGCAGCACGTCACGGCCGGACAGTTCGCCGAGGTCGTCCCACTCGAAGGAGGCGAACCAGCGGGCGGGATCGAGGTTCTGGTCCAGGCCGTAGAACCGGCTGGCGACGTGGACGGGTGTACGGGCGTCCCAGTTCGCCTGGTTGGCCGACATCATCCGCGCGTGCTCGTCGGTGGTCATGGGGACATCCAACCGTGGCCGGCCGGCACGGTGGCAGACATTCCGCCAGGGGCGCCCGGGTGTTGCCGGTCCGGGCGGTCCCCGCTCGCGTGGGCCGGCCGCTACGCGGACCGGGTCTGCGCCTCCTTCTCGATCCGGTCGAACTGCGCGCCCATGGCCTCCGCCAGCGCGTGGGCGCCCGACAGCGGACGCACCATGACCATGAAGTCCTCGATCAGCCCCTCCTCGTTCAACCGGAGGAAGTCGCAGCCGGTGATCTCCCGGTCGCCGACGCGCGCGGTGAAGACCAGCGCGTGATCACGGCCGCCCGGGTCGTTGATCTCCCGCACGTAGCGGAAGTCCTCGAAGACCCGCACGACACCGCGCAGGATCGCCGCCGTGATCGCCTTGCCGGCGTACGGCTTGAACACGACCGGGCTGGTGAAGACGACGTCCTCGGCCAGCAGGTCCTCCATGGCATCTGCGTCACCCGCCTCGACGGCCTCGCGGAACGCGCGCATCGGATCACCTCATAGTCAATTTGTTGAGTAGGTGCAGATGAGAATAATCACCTGCTGTTACGGTGTCCACATGTCCCTCAAGTACGCCGTCCTCGCCGCCCTTCAGGAGGGCGAGGCCTCGGGCTACGAGCTGTCCAAGGTCTTCGACATCTCGTTCGCCAACTTCTGGCCCGCGACCCCGCAGCAGCTCTACCGGGAGCTGGAACGCCTCGCGCAGGACGGCCTGGTCGAGGCTCGTTTCGTACAGCAGGAACGACGGCCCAACAAGCGGATGTTCACGCTCACCGCGGCCGGACGGGAAGACCTGCGGACCTTCGCGGCCGAGCCGCCCCGGCGGCCCACCGCGGTCCGCGACGAGCTCCTGATCAAGCTCCAGGCGATGGACGACCCCGAGACCTCCCGCGCCATGATCGAGGAGCGCATGACCTGGGCACGCGGCAAGCTCGGCCGCTACGAGCGCGTCCGTGCGCGCATGCTCGACGGCCGCAGCGAGGAGGAGTACCTGCGTGAGTCCGACCGGGTCGGGCCGTATCTGACGCTGCTGGCCGGGATCTCCTTCGAGGAGCAGATCCTGAGCTGGTGCGAGCGGGTCCTCCTCGTCCTGAAGCAGCGCGTGGCGCGGGGGTGACGCCGATGTTCAGCCCCGAGGGCCCCTCCCTGCGCGAACTCACCGTCCAGGCGCTGTCGTCCGTCGAGCGCGGCTACGACCTGCTCGCCCCGAAGTTCGACCACACGCCCTTCCGCACGCCGGACTCGGTACTCGACGCCGTCGCGGCGGCGCTGGCGCGGACCGGCCCGTACGACGACGGCCTCGACCTGTGCTGCGGGACGGGCGCCGGTGTGGAAGTACTCGCCGAGGTGTGCCGGCGCAGCGTCACCGGCGTCGATTTCAGCGCCGGCATGCTCGAAGTGGCCCGGCGCGAGGCGCGGGTCGCGCGGCCGCGGATCAGCTGGGTCCGCGCGGACGCCCGCGCCCTGCCCTTCGCCCCCGCCTTCGACCTGGTGGTGAGCTTCGGGGCCTTCGGGCACTTCCTGCCCCGCGAGCTTCCGGGGCTGTTCGCTCAGGTCCACTCCGTCCTGCGGCCGGGCGGCCGCTTCGTCTTCCCGGTCGTGGCGCCACCGCGTCCCGTGTCGGTCGCCTACTGGATGCTGCTGGGCTTCGATGCGGTGATGCGGGTCCGCAACGCCGTGTGGCGGCCGCCGTTCGTCATGTACTACCGGGCCTTCCGGCTCGGGGAGGTGCGCGGTGAGCTGGCCCGTGCCGGGTTCGAGGTGGAGCTGCAGGTCCTTCCCGAGTTCGGGCGGCGCAGGGACGGCAGCCCGCGGGTGCGGATGGTCCTGGCACGACGGCCGGAGTCAGACTGACGAGGTCATGGCCGCGGGCAGGGTGAACTCGTAGACCAGGGCGTCCTGTTGGGCGTCCACGACGAGGTCGGTGATCTCCAGGGGGCGGGCGTACTGGTCGTGGACCCACCGCGTGACGCGCATCGTGGACGCCCCCGGGAGCCGGGTGATGGCGTCCCGGTGGTGCAGCGAGAGGCCCGCCCTGCGCATCCAGTCGTAGGCGCGGCGCAGTTGGGCCGAACCGGAGGCGTCGGTGCGGTCGCGGTAGCGGGCCAGTTCCGCCACCTCGGCCAGCGCCACCGCGGAGAAGGACGTCACGGCCGTACGCTGCCCGAGTCCGTCGGCGCTCGCGGACTCGTAGCGGTGCACCAGGGTCCGGTGGTGCGGGGCGAGCCCGAGGGCCTCGGCGTGCTCCGGTGAAGGCGCCTCCCAGGCGACGGTGGTCCGGTCGACGGCACCCGGGCCGGTGGTCCGGGCACCGACCGGGAACGTGAGCGAGGCGGCCGTCTCGACCGGCAGGCCCGGCAGCGTGGCGTGGCTGCCGCGCCGGTCCGTGGCCACCAGACCGCTGCGGCGCAGTACCTCCAGCGCCTGCCGGACGGTCTCCCTGCTGACCCCGAAATGCTCCGCCAGATGCCGTTCCCCCGGCAGCCGTTCGCCCGGCGGGATCGTCCCTTCGCGCAGCTCACCGAGGAGCTCGGTGGCGATCCGCCAGTACAGCGGCTGGGCTTCGGTGAGCGGGCGGTCGTGCGGGGTGGTGCGGGCCATGCCGCGCCTCCTGTTGGTGACGTGTCGTAGCCGAGCGGGCTCCTTGCGTCACCAGATCTAAGCAGTGGTCTAAACCAGCGGGGAAGGGCGGCCCCTCACTTCGGCTGAAACGGCCCGCGCCGAACAGCCGTCACAGGGCGCCGTACAGGGCGTCGATCAGCGCCATCTTCCGCGGGTCGTCCGCGATATGAGGCCCCATCCGGTTCATCGTGTACCCCAGCGACACCCCGGCCTCCGGGTCCGCGAGCCCGCACGAGCCGCCGAAGCCGTCGTGTCCGAAAGCCCGCGGGTTGGGGCCGTACGAACCGTTCGGTCCGCTCAGCCACAGGCCGAGTCCGATCTCGGTCTCGTGCGCGAACCCGGCGCCCAGGACGAGATCCCGGCAGCCGCCCTGCCCCTCGCGCACCCGCTCGGCCGACCCGGGGGACAGGACGTGACGGCCGTCGAAGGTCCCGCGCCCCGCGAAGATCCCGTACAGGGCCGCGACCGCACGTGCGGTGCCGTGCCCGTTCGCGGCGGGGATCTCGGCGGCCCGCCACTCGGGCGAGTTGGCCTGGGCCGCACCCAGGACCGGATTGGTCAGCGCGGCCAGGGCGGCGGGCGCCAACTGGCTGAAGATCGCCGCCTGTTCACTGGACCTGGCGACCGGTGGCTGCACCAGCTCGGCCACCCGTCCGGATTCCTTGGCGGGCAGTCCGATCGCGAAGTCGACACCCAGCGGACCGGTCACCTCCCGCTCCAGGAAAGCTCCCGGCAGCAGCCCCGACACCCGCCGCACGACCTCCCCGACCAGGAAGCCGTACGTGAACGCGTGATACCCGGACCGGGTCCCCGGCGCCCACCACGGCTCCATCGCGGCGAGCCGCTGCGTCGTCAGCTCCCAGTCGCAGAGCTGCTCGAACGAGTGCGGCTCCCGCAGCCCGGACAGGCCGGCGCGATGCGACAGCAGATGCCGTACCAGGATCTGCTCCTTGCCGGCGGCGGCGAACTCCGGCCAGTACGTGGCCACCGGAGCCTCCAGGTCGAGCAGGCCCCGGTCGGCGAGGATGTGGGCGCACAGGGCGGTCGGCCCCTTGGTCGTCGACCACACGTTGACCAGCGTGTCGCGCTCCCAGGGGCGCCCGCGCTCCGCGTCGGCCCAGCCGCCCCACAGGTCCACCACCGTCCGGCCGTCGACGGTGACGGCGACCGCGGCGCCCAGCTCCTCGCGCTCCCGGAAGTTCGCCTCGAACGCCTCCCGCACCGCCGCGAACCGCGGATCGCACCGCCCCTGCACCTGTGCCTGGTACTCCGCCATCGGCCCACCCCTTGTCGTCCGCGGGAACCACGGGCCACGACGCCGTGACCCGGGCTCCCCGAACGTACCGACTGGTCGGACTGGGCGGAAGGTGCGCGCACCGCCGAAGTCAGCCGAAGAACAGCGCGCCCTCCGGCTCCCGGTGCCCCTCGGCCGAGTGCCAGTAGTCGCGGGTCTCGACCGCCAGTCCCGCGGCGTCGAAACGCGCGAAGACACAGCCGGCCAGCGTGGCCGGCGCCCCGTCCTCCTCGGAGAGGACCCGGAACTCGGCCACGGCCACACCGTCCCCGCCGACGACCGGGGCGGAGAACCGCACGTCGGTCACCCGCTCGGCCGCGAACGACCAGCGCAGGTACGCGCCCAGCTCGGCGCGTCCCCGATGCGGCGCACGGAACGGCATCGAGCGGTGCACGCAGTCCTCGGCGTACAGCTCCAGCAGCGCGTCCACGTCGTGCTCGGCCCAGGCCCGCCGCCAGACACGCACGAATCGCTCCGCGGCCTCACGCGTCTCCATACGGCGCCCTCAGCCGTGCGAACGCAGCCAGTCCAGTTTGGCCGCCTCGTGGAACGGGCCGCCGCCCTCGTGGTCGTTGAAGTCGTACACCTCGATGGCCTTCTCGTCGTGGGCCCAGGCGTTGAACGCCGCGAAGACGGTCGAGGGCGGGCAGGTCTGGTCCTCCAGGGCCGCCGAGAAGAACGCGGGCGCCCGGCCACGCGCCGCGAAGTGGACGCCGTCGAAGTAGGACAGGGTGCGCAGGGCCTCCTCAGAGTGGCCCCGGTGCGTCTTCAGATAAAGGCCGATCTCGCGGTACGGGTGACGGTCCGTGAGGGTGGCCGCGCGCGGGAAGTCGCACAGGAACGGCACGTCCGGCGCGACCGCCGCCAGGTCAGGGACCAGGCCGCCGACCGCGATCGTGATGCCGCCGCCCTGGCTCGCGCCCAGCGCGACCGTGCGGGCGGCGTCGGTCAGGGGGTGGGAGCGGGCCGCCTCGACGGCACGGACCGCGTCCGTCAGCACCCGGCGGTAGTAGTAGTTCTCGGGCGCGTCGATGCCCCGTGTCATGAACCCGGGATACGCGGGCGCGGCGCCCACCGGGTCAGGTGTCCCGCCGCCGGCGCCCCACGCGCTGCCCTGACCGCGCGTGTCCATCAAGAAGTGCGCCCGGCCCGTGGAGGCCCACAGCAGGTTCTCGTGCGGCAGACCGCGTCCGCCGCCGTAGCCGATGAACTCCACGACCAGCGGCAACGGCTCACTCACGCCGGCCGGCAGCCGCAGCCAGCCCTTCACCGGGTGACCGCCGAACCCGGCGAATGTCACGTCGTACACCCGCACCGTGCTCAGCCCCGTGTCGACCGGCTCGAAGCGTGCGTCCAGATCGTGCTCGCGCGCCTCCTGGAGCGTCTTGGACCAGAACGAGTCGAAGTCCTCGGGCTCGACGGACTCGCTGCGGTACTCGCGCAGTTCGTCGAGCGGAAGGTCGAACAGGGCCATGACGGACCGCCTTTGCGAAGAGTGACTGCGGATGATCACACCGTACGTCGATGATCGGAGGACTCGCCAGATCTCGGCCGCCCGTGCCCCTACGATGGCGCCATGACGTCTGCCGTCGATCCTCCGGTCAAGGTCGCGGAACTGCTGGTCAGGGATGCCGAACTGCTCGTCGTGGACGGAGGGCGGGAGATCCCCGGCGGCTGGCTGGCCGTCACCGATGGTCGGGTGACCGGTGTCGGACACGCCGGGAGCGAACCCGAGGCCCGCACGACCGTCTCGGCGGCCGGACGGCTCGTCACCCCGGGCCTGATCAACACGCACCATCACCTCTACCAGAACCTCACCCGCTCCTACGCGCCCGCCGTGAACGGCTCGCTGTTCGACTGGCTCACCACCCTCTACCCGATCTGGGCCCGTCTCGACGAGGAGGCCGCGTACGTTTCGGCCTACGTCGGCATGGCCGAACTCCTCATGGGCGGCTGCACCACGTCCGCCGACCACCTCTACGTCCATCCCCGGCCGCACCTCGTCGACGCCGAGATCCGTGCCGCTCGCGACATCGGCTTCCGCTTCCACGCCACGCGCGGTTCGATGACCCGCTCCGTCGAGGACGGGGGACTGCCGCCGAGGAGAGTCACGCAGACGGACGACGAGGTCCTGGCCGACAGCGAGCGGCTGATCAGGGCGTATCACGACCCCGGACCGGGCGCGCTGGTACGCGTCGCGCTCGCGCCCTGCTCGCCCTTCTCGGTCACCAAGACGCTGATGACCGCGACCGCCGAACTCGCCGAGCGGCACGACGTACGACTGCACACGCATCTCGCGGAGGACCCCGACGAGGACACGTACTGCCTCGAGACGTACGGCTGTCGTCCCGTCGAGTACTTCGAGGAGACCGGGTGGATGAGCGACCGCAGCTGGGTCGCCCACTGCATCCACCCGAACGACGCGGAGCTGCGCCGTCTCGCGGCAGCGGGGGTCGGCGTGGCGCACTGCCCCAGCTCCAACATGCTCATCGGCGGCGGTACCGCCCGTGTCGGGGAGATGCGCGAACTGGGCCTGCCCGTCGGCATCGGCTGCGACGGTTCGGCCTCGACGGACCATGCCTCCCTCTGGATGGAGACCCGGGCCGCGCTGCTGCTGGGCCGCTACCGCGGCGGCCCCGGCGCGATGACCGCCCGTGACGCCCTCGACATCGCCACCCGGGGCTCCGCGCGCTGTCTGGGCCGCGCCGACGAACTGGGCCATCTGCGGCCCGGTGCCTGCGCCGACCTGGTCGTCTGGGACCTGCACGAGGTCGCCCTGGCCGGCGCGCTGAGCGATCCCGTGGAGGCGTGGCTGAGGTGCGGGCCGGCCCGGGCCTGGACGACCGTGGTCGGCGGCCGCGTCCTGGTCGATCACGGCGAACCCCGGCTGCCGGGACTGGCGGACGCGTTGCGGGTGCATGGCCGGGTGGCGCGCAGGATGCAAGGAGTGGACGGCGGGGGGGAAGGGTGCGTGGGGTGAGCTGGGCGGACGGCGGGGGAGGGACGGAGGGCGTGGGGTGAGCCGATGGCGCGGGCCGTGCGCGTGAGGTGAGGAGGGTGGAGCGGCGGGCGGTGCGTGAGCAAGGGGCTGGGCGCATGTGCCGGGGTGCACTGGAGACGGTCATGGCGGATCCGGCCGGCCGGGTCCCGGAAGCCGCCCGGTGGAGGCCGCTGGCTCAGGCGCGGCGGCCCGTCCACTCCGGCTCTGCGCGGGCCCATGCCTGGTCCCACTCGGCGAGGCGACGGCGCATGGCGCCATGCCGTACGACGGTGTGAGCGAAGAGGATCACCGCGACGGCACCACCCGTCGCGCAGACGCCGATCGTGATCGTGTTCTGCCAGACCGCCGTGGTGCCCGGGGGCGGGGTCACGGTCCGGCCGCGGGCGTCCAGCCAGACGTCGACGGTCTCACCCGTCCGCGTCCCGGCCGGGACCCGTGCCGTGGCCGTACGGCGTCCCCGCTCCGGATCCGTCCAGCGCACCGTCGCCTCGGCGGTCGGCTGACGCCCGCCCTGCACGAGCGGAGTGGCGCGCGACGCTCTGTCGACGACCTCGGCCCGGACGTGCCGCCGGTCGGCCTCCCGGTCCCGGGCCATGGCCCGGGCGTCGCCGTGGGCCCACCAGGCCGCCACCACTCCTGCCAGAGGAGCGACGACCAGCAGCAGGACAGTCACGGTCACCAGCGTCCACGCTTCGACGACATCTGACCGGCGCCGCAACGGACTCGATCGCAGGCGCCAGCCGTGTACCCGGCTTCGCATGCCGTCCAGGTACCCCGCACGGCGGACATCGTTCCTTCGGAATCCGGACGTACATCGCACACCCGGCCCGGCACGGGCCGCCGGTCAGCCGAAGCGTTCGATACGGATGCGGTCCACGGGCTGGCCCGCCGCCACGAGCAGCCGTGAGGCATGTTCCGCGAACCCGTTGGAGCCGCACACATATGCCTCCCACCCACCAGGAGGCCGCTCGGACAGGAGCGACGCCACATGTGCGGCGGCCATACGTCCCACCGCCACACCCTCCGGCGCGCTCCGCGTGAACACCGGCGTCGTCTCCGCGCCGTACTCCCGCGCGTAGATGAGCTCCTCGGGGCTGCGCGCCGACACCAGCAGCCGCAGCGGCACGTCCATCGCCCGCGCCCGGTGGTGCCGCACCATCGACATCAGCGGGACGACGCCCGACCCGGCGCCCACCAGCAGCGCGGGCCGGTCCCCGGGCCAGGCGAAGAAGCCGCTGAGCGGGCCGCGCACCTCGACCGTGTCACCGGGCTCGGCCACCGTGTGGAACCAGCCGGAGACCTCACCGCCGTCCACATGGTCCAGGGTGAGCTCGATGTGTCCGCGGTCGTCGGGCGCCGACGCGATCGAGTAGTGGCGCTGGGCCACATAGCCGTCCCCGGCGGTCAGCCGCAGCATCAGGTGCTGGCCGGGCAGATGGCCCGCCCAGTCGGGCACCGCGAGCCGGAAGGTCGCGGCGTGCGGGGTCTCGCTGCGGATCTCGGTGATCGTGGCCGTCTGCCACAGCGCGGCGGCCTGCTCGCTGACGGCGATCCGGCCGGGCACGGCGAACCGGGTCGGCGGCGTGTAGCTGTCGAGTGCCTCAGTCACCGGAGTACCGCTGTTCCTCCCAGGGGTTGCCGCGGGCGTGGTAGCCGTTCTGCTCCCAGAACCCCGGCTCGTCGTGGTCGAGGACGCGCAGTCCCGCGATCCACTTCGCGCTCTTCCAGAAGTACAGGTGCGGCACCAGCAGCCGCGCCGGACCACCGTGCTCCGGGGTCAACGGCTTCCCGTCGTACTCCCAGGCGATCCAGGCCCGTCCACCGGTCAGGTCGGCCAGCGGAAGGCTGGTGGTGTAGCCGGTGTGCGAGTAGGCCACGACGTGTGTGGCCGACACATGGGGCCGGACCACATGGAGGAAGGCGTCCAGTGACACCCCGCCGAACCGCACGCCGAACTTCGACCAGCTCGTCACACAGTGGATGTCGCCCTCGTACGCCGACGCCGGCAGCGCGTGCGCCTCGTCCCAGCTCCAGGCGCGCGGTTCCGCGACCAGCCCGTCGACGCGGAACGACCACTCGGCCGGCGTCAGGTCGGGCGTGACCTCGGCGGACAGGACGGGCCAGTCGTCGCCCGCGTCGTACTGGCCGGGCGGCAGCGCGTCGTTCCGGACGCGTGGGCGTCCGGTGAAGCCTCGGGTGACGTTCATGCGGGGTGCCTCCAGGCCGTCGTGGGCGACGGCCCGCGGGTCGAGCGTGATCGGTACGTTCCTCGTACAACCGTACGCGTTGCGGCGGGGGCGTCCCACCGAGGGCCGGGAAGGGCCCGCGGCCGTGATCGTTGGGGTAATGTGGCGGTCCGACCGGGACGGCCCCGGTCCTGCGGAGACCCCGGAGGTGAGACCCATTACCGCTGTGTCAGGTCGGGTGCTCTCACCACGGAACGGCGCGGACCACCGCCAGTAGGCGGCCGCGAGAGCACCCTTCGGTTTCCGAAAGGCTCTCGGCTTCCATGCCCCCTCTGTCTCCCTCCTCGCCCGCATCCCCCGCCTCGCTCCCGTACGACTCCGTCGTGTCCGCGCTCCGAGCCGCCGGCTGTGTCTTCGCCGAGGACGAGGCCCGGCTGATCCTGGCCGCGGCCCGTACCCCGCACGAGCTGGCCGCCATGGTGGACCGGCGCGTCACGGGCCTGCCCCTCGAACTCGTCGTCGGCTGGGCGCGGTTCCGCGGGCTGCGCATAGCCGTCGAACCCGGTGTCTTCGTGCCCCGCCGCCGTACCGAGTTCCTGGTCGAACAGGCCCTCGCCGCAGCTCCCGACGCGACCGTGGTCGTGGACCTGTGCTGCGGCTCGGGCGCGGTCGGCGCGGCCCTGGCCGCCGCGCTGGGCTCACCCGGCTCCGTCGAACTGCACGCCGCCGACATAGACCCCGCGGCCGTACGCTGCGCCGGGCGCAATGTGGCCCCCTACGAGGGGCAGGTGCACACGGGCGACCTGTTCGAGGCGCTCCCCGACAGCCTCCGCGGCCGTGTCGGCATCCTCGCCGCGAACGTGCCGTACGTACCCACCGACGAGGTCGGTCTTCTGCCCGCCGAGGCCCGCGACCACGAACCCCTTGTCGCGCTCGACGGCGGCCCGGACGGCCTGGACGTGCTGCGCCGGGTGGCGGCCGGGGCGCACGACTGGCTGGCGCCCGGCGGCTGCCTGCTGATCGAGACGAGCGAACGCCAGGCACCGACGGCCCTGGAAGCCTTCACCGGCACCGGGCTGTCGGCGCGTCTGGTCGTCTCCGAGGAGCTGTACGCGAACGTCGTGATCGGGCGCGCCCCGGCCCGCTGAAGGCCGCGCGGGGTCCGGCCGGCCGGGTCAGGTCGTGGCGTCGCTGTGCGAGGGACGGTCCGAGGGGCCGGATCCGGGCCGGTCCCAGTGCCGGAACCCGGGGAACTCGCCGCGCCGGTCACCCGGCCCTGTGTTCCGGTCATTGCCCTTCTCCTTCCTCCACTCCTCCCAGTCGCCCGCGAGGGCACGGGTGGCCGTCCTGGTGTCGTCGTCGGCCCGGGTGCCGACGAGGAAGATGTCGTCGCCCTTCTCCAGGTCGCCGGCGCCGGAGCCCTTGTCCCCGTCGTGGCGCACGGTGGTGTCCGAGCCGACGGTCCAGGTCCAGACGGCGCCGTCCTCGCTCCTGACCGTGACCTGGTCGCCGTCGACCTTCTCGACGGTCCCGCGCTGCCAGATCCGTACGACCCACTCGTCGCTCTCGGGATCCCGCACGGTCGACTCGCCGTGCACACCGGCTCCGCCGAGGCCGAACCGGGCGCCGGGTCCGTGCCGTTCGCCGGGCGTGCCCGGTGACGGCGTCGCCGGCCCGGAGGCCGAGGGCGGCGTCCCCTCCCCGGGGCCCGAGGAGGTGGCGGCGTAGGCGACCGTGCCGCCGAGGGCCAGGGCGGAGACGGTGGCCGCCGCGGTCACCGCCCTGGCGCGGCCCGAGCGCCGCTGCCACAGGCCGCGCAGCGCCGCCGCGCGTGGCGCCCGCTCCGGGCCGCCCGGTCCCGTCAGGACCTCGAAGCCGGTGTCCGGCGGTTCGCCGCCGACGTGGTGTTCGTGATCCGGATCGTGTGTCACCGCTCGCTCCCCTCGGTCACGGCACCCGGCATCCCCATGCCATGCCTTGCTGTGATTGTGGGAGGCGAACCATAAGGAACCGGTAATGAGTTCCTGTGAAAAGGGTTCCTGTGAATAGGGACGCTCGCTTCCCCGCGGGCGCGGGAGGCCGGCCGTCCCGGGTGATTCACGCGTACTTTCCGATTCACCTAACCGTGCCCCGAAATGGGTCCGTATAAGCACTGCTTTGGGAATTCAAAAGCTGCCATACGGGGCCAAATCGAGTCCTCTGTAGGGCAGTTGACCGGGCTTCGGGCCGGCGGTCCTCCTCGCGTCGCGGAACACGGTCCGAGGCTCCGCCACTGGTGGCACCCCCGGCCCGAGCGGACGGGCGAGCCGCGCGCGCCTCGCTCGGGGGCGCGGGTTTTCGGCCCGGACCGCGTCCCCCGGTGCCGTGCGCACCTTGTGAGGGGCAGTTGCTGCCTGCACGATCGGCGTCGCTCGAACGAAAGTCCACTCCGGAGCGATCGACCAGAGGAGCCCCCTGTGACGACCGACCGCATCAGCCTCGGCCCCGATGCCGCCCGGCAGCTCGCGACCACGACGAAGACCACACCGCAGATGCGCGGCGTCACACCGCGCTATCTGCTGCGCGCCCTGCCCTGGGTCGATGTGGAATCAGGTGTCTACCGAGTCAACCGGCGCCGCACGTACGTGCTCGGCGACGACCGCATCAGCACCCACACCGACGAGGGAGGTCCTCGCGTGGTGCCGGGGGACTTACGCGAGATTCCGTACCTCCGCGAGTCCGACGACGCGTCCCTCGGCCAACTGGCCGACGCCTTCACGGAGATGAGCTTCGAGCCCGGTCAGGTGCTGGTGCGGGAGGGGGACCCCGCCGAGCATCTGTGGGTGATCGTCCGGGGCCGCGCCGAGAAGCGGACCACCGGCCGGTACGGCGACGAGGCGCTGATCCAGGTCATCGGCGACGGACAGTACTTCGACCTGGACGCGTGGACCCGGGGCGAGCCGCTGCCGTACGCCGTGAAGGCGGTCACGCCGGGCGTCGCGCTGCGCGCCGAGCGTTCGGCGCTCGCCGGGCTCATGGACCGCGACGACGCGCTGCGCGGTGCGGTGGACTCGTACACCGCGGGCGGCATGCCCACACCCGGTGCCGAGGCGCCGATCGACCTGAGCGGCGGGCACGTGGGCGAGGTCGACCTGCCGAGCACGTACGTGGACTACGAGGACGCGCCCCGCGAGTACCACATGACGCTCGCGCAGACCCGGATGATGGTGCACTCCCGCGTCGCCGACCTCTACAACGGGCCGATGGACCAGACCCGCACACAGGCCAACCTGACCGTCCAGGCCCTGCGTGAGCGGCAGGAGAACCTGATGCTCAACCACCCCGAGTTCGGGCTCCTGAACAACGTGCCGGCCGGCCAGCGCGTGCAGGCGCGCACCGGTGCGCCCACCCCCGACGACCTCGACGAACTGCTCGCGAGGGTGTGGAAGCAGCCCGCCTGCTTCCTGGCGCACCCCCGGGCCATCGCCGCGTTCGGGCGCGAATGTACCCGGCGGGGAGTGCCGCCGGTGACGGACAGCCGCTTCGGCAGCCCGCTGCTGACCTGGCGGGGTGTGCCGCTGCTTCCCTCCGACAAGGTGCCCTGCCCGAACGGCTCAGGAGACGCCGCCGGGACCACCGAGATCCTGCTGATGCGGACCGGCGAGGCGGAGCAGGGCGTGGTGGGGCTGCGCCCCGCGGCGGTGCCGGACGAGGTCGAACCCGGCCTGTCCATGCGGAACATGGGCATGGACCGGAAGGGAATCACGTCGTACCTGATGACGGCCTACTTCAACACCGCGGTGCTGGTGGACGACGCCGTCGCCGTTCTCCAGAACGTCGAGGTGTCCACGTACCATGACTACTCCTGACGTCACGGCCCGGCCGTCCCGGGCGGCCGACCCGTTCGCCGGGTTGCGTCGACCCGGACGTTTCAGCGCCGAGTCGGTGCGCCAGGACTTCCCGATCCTGCACCGCACCGTCAACGGCCGTCCCCTCGTCTGGCTCGACAACGCGGCCACGACACAGAAGCCGCGCCAGGTCATCGAGGCGCTCGCCGCGTACTACGGCGCCGCCAACTCCAACATCCACCGCGGCGCCCACACCATGGCGCGGGAAGCCACCGAGGCGTACGAGGCGGGCAGGGCGGCCGTCGCCGACTTCCTCGGCGCTGCCGGCCCGGACGGCATCGTCTTCGTGCGCGGCACCACGGAGGCCGTCAACCTCGTCGCCCAGAGCTGGGGAAGGGCCCACCTCGGGCCCGGCGACGACATCCTGGTGCCGGTCCTGGAGCACCACTCGGACATCGTGCCCTGGCAGATGATCGCCAGGCAGACCGGCGCCCGGCTCGTACCGGTCCCCCTCACCCGGGACGGCGGGATCGACCAGGACGCGTACCGCGATCTGCTGTCCTCGCGGACCCAACTCGTCGCGATCAGCCACGCGTCGAACGTCCTCGGCACCGTCCCGCCGGTCAAGGAGATGACGGCACTCGCCCACCGCTACAACGCCAAGGTGCTGGTCGACGGCGCCCAGGCGGTCGGCCACTTCCCGGTCGACGTACAGGATCTCGACGCGGACTTCTACGCGTTCTCGGGCCACAAGCTGTTCGCGCCGACCGGTATCGGCGCCCTCTACGTCAGACCGGAACTCCTCGCGGGGATGGCGCCGTGGCAGGGCGGCGGGAACATGATCGAATCCGTGGCTTTCGGGGAGACCACCTTCGCGCCGGTGCCGCACCGGATGGAGGCCGGCACCGGTCACATCGGCGGAGTCGTCGGACTGCTCGCCGCCCTGAACTGGCTGACGTCCCTGGACCGCGAGGCCGTCGCGGTCTACGAGGGGGACCTGATGGCGTACGCGCGCGACGCCCTCGCCACGGTTCCCGGACTGGAGCTGATCGGCTCGGCGCCGGACCGGATCGCGGTGCTCACCTTCACGCTCGCGGGGCAGGACCCGGCCGCCGTCGCGGACTGGCTCGACCGTGACGGGATCGCCGTCCGCGCGGGCCACCACTGCGCCCAACCGGCCCTCGCCCACTACGGACTGCGGTCGGCGGCACGTGCCTCGCTCGCGCTCTACAACACCTACGGGGAGGTGGACCAGCTCGTCGCCTCACTGCACAGACTGCAGGAGGCCGCCTGACGGCGGGAACCGGCACTGACGGATACGGGCCCGGGGCCGCGCGACCGGAAACGGCGCACGGCCCCGGAGCCGACCGCGTCAGGCGGCCGGTGTCCGGTCCGGCGGCCGTGGCAGGTTCCCGTCCGGGGCCGTCTGAAGAATCGTTCGGTCCGGGGTTCGCGTCCGGGGCCGGGGCGGGGCCGAGGCTCGGGTTCGGTCCGGGGTCCACGTCAGGGCGCGCGGGTCCGTTCCGGGGCCGCCTCCGGGCCGGTTGAGGAATCGTTCGGCCCGATCAGCTCGTGGGCAGCACGCGCGCGATGAGCAGGGCCACGTCGTCGGAGTTGTCCGGCTGGTGCAGGGTCCGCAGGAGGAGGTCGCAGCATTCCTCCAGCGGGCGGTCGGGGTCGTCGAGGAGCTCCAGCAGGGCGTCGAGGCGCTCGTCGAGCAGATGCTGACGTGTCTCGACGAGACCGTCGGTGTAGAAGACGAGCTGGTCGCCGGGTTCGAGGTCCACGGTCGTCGTCGAGAAGGCGACGCCGCCGACACCCAGCGGCGCTCCCGTGGGCAGTTCGAGGAGTTCCGGGTCATGGCCGTGGCGCACGCGCGCGGGCGGCAGATGGCCGGCGTTGGCGATCCGCACCTGTCGCAGCTTCGGGTCGTGCACGGCGTACACGCAGGTGGCGATGGAGTGGTCGAGGCCCTGGGTGATCTTGTCGAGGTGTTCCAGGAGGCGGGTCGGTTCGAGGTCCAGGGAGGCCAGCGTGTTCGTCGCGGTGCGCAGCCGGCCCATGGTCGTGGCGGCGTCGATGCCGCTGCCCATCACATCGCCGACGACGAGCGCGGTCTTGCCGCCCTCCAGCGGGATCACGTCGAACCAGTCCCCGCCGACCTCGGCGGTGGCGCCCGCCGGCTGGTAGCGGGAGGCCACCTCCAGGCCGCCCGTCACCGCGGGGTGGCTGGGCAGCAGGCTGCGCTGGAGGGTCAGGGCGGTGTCGCGGGCGTTCTGGTACCAGCGGGCGTTGTCGATCTGCACGGCCGCACGCGCGGCCAGTTCCCGGGCGAGCAGCAGGTCGTCGTCGCTGAACGGCAGCGGATTGCGGGTGCGCTTGAGATCGAGGGCGCCGAGCACCTCGCCCCGTGCGATGAGCGGCACCGCCAGATAGGAGTGCACGCCGGCGCGGCCGAGCTGCACGGCGGCCTCGGGGGAGCGGGCGATGCGCGGCAGGTCCTTCTCCTCGACGCGGGCGAGCAGCACCGGGCTCGCGGTGCGCACGCACTCGGTGACGAGGCGGTGCGGGCCGTAGCGGGCGACCTCGCCCGGCGGATCGGCGGCGTCGAGAGCCTCCGTGGGGTGGTCGGCCTGGACGGCCAGGGCACGGATCACCGCCGCCTCGGCGGGGCCGAGGCTCCTGCGCCGGCCGTCCACCACGGCTTCGAGGAGGTCGACGGCCGCGATGTCGGCGAGCTCCGGCACGGCGACCTCGGCCAGCTCGCGGGCCGTGCGGTCCAGCTCCAGGGTGGTGCCGATGCGCGCGGAGGCGTCGGCGATGAGATCCAGGCGGCGCCGCGCTGTCTGGGCTTCGAGCGCGGCCTGGTGCTGTTCGGTGATGTCGACGGCCATCCCGGCCACGCCGAGCACCGTGCCCGCCGTGTCCTCCAGGCGGTACAGCGAGACGGACCAGAAGTGCTCCCGGTCCGGATCGGCGGGCGTGCGGCCCACGATGCGCTGGTTGACGACCGGCTCGCCGGTGCCCAGGACCCTGCGCAGGGCCGCCTCGACGCCGTCGGCGTCGACCCCGGGCAGCAGTTCGCGCGGTGTGTGGCCGATGTGGTCCTCGGCCGGGATGCCGTTGAGCCGGGCCAGTGCCGCGTTGACCGAGACGTAGCGCAGTTCGGTGTCGAGGACGGCCAGGCCGATCGGGGCCTGCGCGATGGTGCGCGTGGACAGGGCGACGTCCCGCTCCAGCCGGCGGACCGTCGTTCGGTCGGCGCACAGGCCCAGCGCGTAGACGTCCCCCTGGTCGTCCAGCAGGCGCATGTTGCGGAACTCCACCAGGCGCGTGCCGCCGTCCTTGCGCCGGATCGGGAACGCCCCGGCCCAGCCCTCACCGGTCTCCATGACGTCGGCGAACAGCTTGACGACGAGGTCCAGGTGCTGTTCGTGGACCATGATCCGGGCGGCGTACTCGCCCAGTGCCTCCTGGGCGGAATAGCCGAACAACTCCTCGGCCTGGGGGCTCCACAGCACGATGCGCCCCTCGATGTCCAGCACGACCGAGGCCATGCCGAGGACATCGAGCAGCCCGCTCGGGCCCACCGGCCCGCGCACCGGCTCGTCGCCCCCGGCGACGGGAGATTCGGCTGCAGACATCCCACGCACCGCCTTCGCCCATCCTCGCGGCACGCCGTTCCCCCGTGCCGACTCCCCTTGTTCTACCGTGTTCAACCGTCTCCGGGCCCCCTCGGTCGCTCACCTCCACCATCCCTCAACACGGCGGCGGGCGTCCCCCGAAGGCGGCACCGGGGCACGCGACTGTGGCCGATCAGACAGCGGGTGTTCTCCTTCTTGGTCTGTACATGACTACATCACCCCGCCAGACTGTCGCCGACACGCCCCCACCCCCCGAGGAGCCCCTCCCATGGCCCTGCGTGCCCGGCAACGTTGTCATGCGGTTCTGACCTGCCTCGTCGCCCTCGCCTCCGCAGCCGTGATGTCCTCCGCGGCGCCCGCGCAGGCCGCCGACACCTGGACGGAGGTGGGCTCCGACCGTGCCGATCCGCTGACCGAAAGCCAGGGGCTGACCTCGGTCGAGGTCCCGGCGAACAGCGCCAACCGCTACACCGGCATCGGCACCATCCCCTTCTCGGTCTCCACCCGCGGCTGGAACCACGTGGGCGACCCCGACGCCTCCTACGACGGCTACTACGTGGAGCCGTACCAGGCGGACTCGGGCACCGCCAAGATGTTCCGGGTGCAGGCGCCGAACGGGGCCTGGTCGGAATACGTCCACACGCTCGGCTCCGGGGAGGCGCTGAACAACTCCTTCGTCGCCATCGCTCCCGCAGGCCAGTGGATGGTCTCCGGCGAGTGGGGCACCATGACCCGCCTGCTCGTCCACCCCACCCCGGGGGTCAACCCGAGCACCTCGCCCTCGGCGAACCTCCCCTGGACCTCCAGCATCCGGCTGGACCACGCCGTACGCGACGTGCAGGGCTGCGACTTCCTCGACGCGAAGACGCTGCTGTGCTCCTCCGACGACCCGGCGGGGACCCTGTTCGGCATGACCAAGCCGCTGCTGCGGATCGACCTGTCCGCCGAGCCGGGCAGCTCGGACGTCACCGGCCATGTCACGGCCTTGCGCCAGCTTCCGCTGCGCAGTTCCTGCTCGGGCAGCTTCGAGACGGAGGGCATCGACTACGACCGCCGTACCGGCACCCTGCGCGTGATCGTCATCTCGCCCGGCTTCTGCGTGCTGACCGACAGCAAGACGTACAAGTTCACGCGCGGCTGAGGCGGGCGCGGACGGGGGACGGCGGCTCCCGCGCGGGCGGGCTCCGGCGGTCCGGGCCGGCGGGGCCCGCCGGTAGTGCTCCGGCGCGGGTGGTGCTTTTCTTGGGTTGGGGTCCGGTTCCGCGGGCTACCCGTGGCACCGCGAAGCGGCCACGAGAGGAGCGATCACGATGGAACGTGAACGACTGCACGAGGAGCCCGTCTCCGTCGAGATCAGCGGATGCAGCAAGGAAGACGCCCGGATCGTGTTCGACGCGCTGTGCACGTGCTTCGAGTCCGACCGGGGCCCCGAGGACGTGCCGCAGCAGCTCCACGAGACGCGCCCGATGGTGTGGCTCGGCACGTTCGAGGTGACGGACACGCAGGAGTGCCCGGCACCCGCCCGGCTCTCGTCGTCCGTCGAGGCCGACGCGCAGGGCGGCTACTGGGCCATCGAACGGCTCCGTACGACGCTGGACTCCCTGTTCACGGTGCATGACCTGGCCTCCGCCTCGGGCGACCAGGAGCGAGAGCTGCACGTGGTGCTGGAGAGCCGCTCCGGCGCCTCCTGACCGAGTCCGGCAAGGGCGAGCTCGGTCAGGACGGGCCCAGCAGGCCGAGCACGGCGTGCCGGTAGACGGCGTGGACGGCGGGCAGGTCCTCGAGGCAGGCCCGCTCGTCCACGCCGTGCAGCCCCGCGTAGCGCACGCCGAAGCCGGCGGTGGCCGGGATGCCCTCGCCCGCGAGCAGATTGCCGATGTTCGAGGGGCCGGCGGTCCTGGCCCGCACGTTCAGCCCTGCCCGCGCACCGGCGTCCAGGAGCGCCGCCGCGGGCTGCTCCTCCTCGGCCAGCCGGTACGGCGGCCAGGACGCCACCGGCGTGATCACGGTCGGGCGCGGGGCGGGCACCCTGGCGTCGAGCTCGCCGACCGCGTCGCGGACCAGCCGTTCGGCGTCGTGGGCGTCGAAGCCGGGAGTCGTGCGGATGTCGACCCCGAGTTCGCACAGGTCGGGCACCACCGAGAAGCCCTGGCCGCCGTGGCAGAAGGTCAGCGTCAGCTTCGGCGGCAGCGGGAAGTCGCCCTCGGCGCCCGGTAGCCCCGACTCCTCCAGGAGCCGCACGAGACGGGCGGCGCGGGAGACCGCGCCCGGCGCGGTGCCGCGGGACCCCGAGTGGCCCGCGGCCGCGTGCACCGCGATCGTGGCCCGCCACAGGCCGCGGCCGCCGACCACCACCTCGTCGAGCCCGGGGTAGCCGATCATCACCCCGGCCGGACGGACCGCCTCGGAGTCGGCGAGATAGGCGCGGGCACCGCCGAAGCCGCCCGTGTGCTCGTCCACGTCGAGCAGGACCGCGAGCCCGCCTCGCAGGCCGGCGGCCCGGTCGTGCAACTCGGCCGCGATGGCGCAGAACATCGCCGCGGCGAGCTTGGAGTCCGCGGCGCCCCTGCCGCGCAGCCAGCCGTCGACGACGTCACCGCAGTCGGGTGGGAACGTCCAGGCGCTCTCGTCCCCGTACGGCGCGGTGTCGACACAGGCGTCCAGCGCCCACCAGGGGCCGGGCAGGCCGCCCTCGACCTCGACCAGCAGGCCGACGACACCGCCGTCGTGGCCGTGCAGGCGGCGATACGGCAGCTCACGCGCGGCCAGCCAGTCCTCCAGGACGCCGAGGACGGGGCCGTAGGGGTCGATCCCGGCACGGCTGGGGCAGCGGATCAGTCGCTGGGCGAGGTCGATGACGTCGGCGTGTGCGGTCATGGGGTCACTGTGCCCGACGGCGAGTTGGGGTGGGCCGGGACGCGTGGCGGCCGCGGGGTCGCGGGTGGTTGCTCGCGCAGTTCCCCGCGCCCCTTGAGGACGTGCAGCGGGCCTACCTCAAGGGGCGCGGGGAACTGCGCGACCAGCCCCGACGCACCCGCAGCCTCCACTCGGCGCCCGCGTGAGTGGCCCGTGTCACCCCGCCCCGGTTGTGCAACTAGTTGCATAAAGGCTTCCCGGTCCTCTACAACTACGTCAGGCACGACACCGCGCACGGAGGGGCCCCGATGAGCCGTTACCCGCACCTGCTGAGCCCGCTGGACCTGGGCTTCACCACGCTGCCCAACCGCGTCCTCATGGGCTCCATGCACGTCGGCCTGGAGGAGGCCGAGCGCGGCTTCGAGCGCATGGCCGCCTTCTACGCGGAGCGCGCCCGCGGGGGAGTGGGCCTGATCGTCACCGGCGGCATCGCCCCCAACGACGAGGGCCGGCCCTACGAGGGCGGCGCCAAGCTCACCACCGACGCGGAGGCCGAGCAGCACAAGGTCATCACCGAGGCGGTGCACCGCGAGGGCGGCCGGATCGCGATGCAGATCCTGCACTTCGGCCGGTACGCCTACCACCAGGACCTCGTCGCCCCGAGCCCGCTCCAGGCGCCGATCAGCCCCTTCCCGCCGCGCGAGCTCACCGACGCCGACGTCGAGCGGACCATCGACGACTACGCCCGCGCCGCCCGCCTCGCCCGTCAGGCCGGCTACGACGGGGTGGAGATCATGGGCTCCGAGGGCTACCTCATCAACGAGTTCATCGCCACCCAGACCAACCGGCGCACCGACCGCTGGGGCGGCGCGTACGAGAACCGCATGCGGTTCCCGGTCGAGATCGTGCGCCGGGTCCGCGAGGCCGTCGGCGAGGACTTCATCATCGTCTACCGGCTGTCCATGCTGGACCTCGTCCCGGGCGGCTCCACGCTGGACGAGGTGATCACGCTGGCCAAGGCCGTGGAGGCCGCGGGCGCGACCATCATCAACACCGGCATCGGCTGGCACGAGGCGCGCATCCCGACCATCGCCACCTCTGTCCCCCGCGGCGCCTACACCTGGGTCACCAAGCGGCTGATGGGCGAGGTGTCCGTCCCGCTCGTCACGACCAACCGCATCAACACCCCCGAACTGGCCGAGGAGTTGCTGGCCGACGGCTGCGCGGACATGGTGTCGATGGCCCGTCCGATGCTCGCCGACGCCGACTTCGTCGCCAAGGCCGCGGCCGGCCGGCCCGAGGCCATCAACACCTGCATCGGCTGCAACCAGGCCTGTCTCGACCACACCTTCAGCGGCAAGATCACGTCCTGCCTGGTGAACCCGCGCGCCTGCCACGAGACCGAGCTGATCCTCTCCCCGACCCGGCTGCGCAAGCGCGTGGCCGTGGTGGGCGCCGGACCCGCCGGGATGGCCTGCGCCGTCAGCGCCGCCGAACGCGGCCACGACGTCACGCTGTTCGACGCCGCGGGCGAGATCGGCGGGCAGCTGAACGTCGCCCGCAAGGTCCCCGGCAAGCAGGAGTTCGACGAGACGCTGCGCTACTTCCGCCACCAGCTCGACTGGCAGGGCGTCGACGTACGGCTGAACACCTGGGTGTCGGCCGAGGACCTCGCCGCCTACGACGAGGTGGTCGTCGCCACCGGCGTCACCCCGCGCGTCCCGGAGATCCCCGGCATCGACCACCCGAGCGTGGTGGGTTACCTCGACGTCCTGCGTGACGACGCCCCCGTCGGCCGGCGCGTCGCCGTCCTCGGCGCGGGCGGCATCGGCTTCGACGTCGCCGAGTTCCTCACGGACGGCGGCGACAAGGCCAGCGAGGACCCGGCGACGTACTTCCGGAACTGGGGCGTCGACATGGACTACACCGGACCCGGCGGCCTCGCCGCCCCCGAGCGCCCGGCCCCGCCGCGCACGGTCTACCTGCTCCAGCGCAAGACCTCCAAGGTCGGCGCGGGCCTCGGCAAGACCACCGGCTGGATCCACCGCACCGAGCTCAAGCACCGCGGCGTCACCATGGTCCCGGGCGTGCGCTACGACCGCATCGACGATGCCGGACTGCACGTCACCGCCGGCGAGGAGAGCACCGTCCTCCCGGTCGACACCGTCGTGCTGTGCACCGGTCAGGAGCCGCGCCGCGGTCTGTACGAGGCGCTGGTCGCCGCCGGGCGGAGCGCGCATCTCATCGGCGGTGCCGACGTGGCCGCCGAACTGGACGCCAAGCGGGCCATCAAGCAGGGCACCGAGCTGGCGGCGAGCCTGTAGGGCGCACGGGCGCGGTCGCGGCCGGGCCGCCGCACGTCCCTAGGATGACCCCATGTCCCTCCCGTACGCGATCCTCACCGCCCTGCTCGAAAAGCCGTCCTCGGGGCTGGAGCTGACCCGCCGGTTCGACAGGTCGATCGGGTACTTCTGGTCGGCGACACACCAGCAGATCTACCGCGAGCTGGGAAAACTGGAGGGCGAGGGGTTCATCCAGACCCTGCCGTCACAGCAGCCGGCCCGTGGGCAGAAGAAGAGCTACGAGGTCCTGCCCGCGGGCCGCGCCGAACTGGCCCGCTGGACCGCCGCCTCCCAGGACCCACGGCCGCACCGCGACACGCTGCTGCTGCGGATGCGGGCCGCGGCCGTCGTCGGGGCCGCGGGCCTCGAAGCCGATCTGCGTCGCCATCTCACCCTGCACCAGCGCCAGTTGGCCGAGTACGAGGAGATCGAGAAGCGCGACTTCCCGCCCGGCAGGGACAGCTCGCAGGACCGCTTGCGGCACCTGGTGCTGCGCGCGGGCCTCGATCTGGAGACCTTCTGGATCCAGTGGCTCACGCACGCCCTGGACGAGTTCGCCGAACTGCCGGGGCACGAGCCGGCGTGAGCCGCGGCGCCCGGCGGTCCGGCCGGGCGCCCGCACGCCGGGTCAGAGGCGGAACGGCTTCGACGACTTGCGGCGCAGGTACCAGGCCGCGCCCGCGACACCCGTGCCCACCAGGAGTCCGCCGCCCACCAGCGTGAGCGTGCCGTAGTCCTGGCTGCCGCCGCCCACGCCGCCCATCACACCGCGCGACGGCGAGGCCGTGGCCGTGGCCGAGATCGTGGGCCTGACGCTGGGCGAGACGATGACGGACTGGGTGCCCGCCGTCGTGCCGTCCGAGCAGATGACGATCACCGTGTAGGTGCCGGCGCTCACGTTCGACCACGCCGCCGACTGGAGCGCGCTCGTTCCCGACAGGGAGACCTGACGCCCCTGCGAGAAGTTCGCCTGGCGGCTGTTGAGCAGCGAGGCGGTGCCCCAGCTGCCGTTGACGTTCGTGCAGTCGCGGGTGGTGACGGAGACCGTGGATCCCGTGGTGCTCACGGAGATGCCCGATTGGGCCTCGGCCGGGCCGGCGGCCACGAGGAAGGAAAGTGCGGAGGCGGCTGCCACGGTAAGGCCCGAGCGGAGGAAGAGCGATGAGTTGCGCATGTGAATGCCCTCCGGCGGCACGGTCGGCGGTACGTCCGTTGCGCCGCCGAGGGTCGGGAACGCCCGTGCTGCCTCAGGGGTAGCCAACGCGCCCCGGGGCCCCGTCGCATGCGGGCATCCCCCGGACAGGTGATGTGCTGCTGCAACCGGGCGACATCGGCCCGGCTCGGCCACGGGCCCGTCACGGCGACGGCGGCGGCCTCAGCCCCGGGCGCCGGTCGTCACCTTCAACTCCGTCGAGAAGCCGCCCCACGTGCCGTCCGGCAGCCTGCCCCGGATCCGCACGCGATGGCTCACACCGCGCTCGGGGCCCAGGTAGAAGCTGTACGTGGCCCGCTCGCGCGGCGCGCTCCCGCCGTACACCAGCGAGGTCGCCGGGCGGCCGTCGAGATGGATCTGGTACTCGGTGATGACGCCGTCGGCGCGCGGCGGCACCCAGCGCAGTTCGAGGTAGTACGCCCCGTCCGAACGACGGGTCGTCGCGGCCTCGAACCGGGTCGGCGCGGTGCCGCGCCCGTCATCGCTGCCCGGTGTGCTGAGGCGAACGGTCGTCGTCGCCGGCGAGAGGTTGTCGGCGGCGTCCCGGGCCCGGACGGTGAAGGCGTAGCGGGTGCCCGGCCGCAGTCCGGTGACGACGGTCGCCGTCTGGTTGCCGCCCACACTGTGGATCTTCGCCTCGCCCTGATAGATGTCGTACGACACCACGTCCCGGTCGTCCGTGGCCGGTGACCACGACAGCTGCACCGCCCGACTGCCCACGACACGTCCATCGGCCTTTCCCGGGCGGGTCGGGGCCGACCGGTCGGCGGCCACGGCCTTGGGCGTCGTGGCCCGGACGGTCTTGCTCGGCGGCCCCAGACGCCCGTCCGTGTCCCGGGCCCGCACGGTGAAGGCGTAACTGGTGGACGGCTTGAGCATGGTGACATCCACCATGTGCTCGGCACCCGGCACTTCCTTGACCTTCGTGGTGCCCCGATACACCTCGTAGACCTTGATGGCGCGCTCCGCGGTGACGGCGTTCCACATGACGTGCACGCTGGTCGCGCTGCCGGCGGCGGCCGTGACGCCCGTGGGCGCTCCGGGCAGCCGGCCACCGCTCTCCCCCTCCGGTTCACCCCAGGTGCAGGAGGACAGCAGCGTGAACACCGCGCAGACGGCGGATACGAGAACGAGAACGCGTCGCACGACTCTGCCTCCCGGGGGCGGCCTCGCGGCAATGGTCCGGACCAATATGGCGCGGCTGACGCGATCACATCAAGAGGGCGTCGCCGGTGACCTGGCCGATCGCGGCTGACCCACCGGTCGATGGTGACCCGGCCGGACGATTACGTATGCTGAAGTTCCTCGCGGCTGAACTCTCCCTGGGGGATGGTGAGTTCATGCCCTCCCGGCGCGGGCCGCTGTCGTCGCTGATCCGGTGCCGGACGCGGGTGGCCGGGGAGTCCGGGCCCATCGCGGGCCTGGGCCCCCGGCCTCTGACGGCAAGCCCCTTCCGCGCGGCGTGTCGCCGGGGTGTGCGCCGTACGGACCCCCCTGGTGGCAGCATGATCCGGGCGGCATCACATTGGACGGAGTGTTCGGCCGTGTCCGACGTGTGTGTCAGTGTCCCCGGCGAGAGGGTCCCGAATCGTGCGTTTACAGTCGTTGACGCTGGCCGCGGCGGGTGCCGCCCTGCTCGCCCCCACCACACCGCCCACCGATACGCCCGACCCTCAGGGTGGGCCCGAAGCGCACATAGAAGCCGCCGTCAGCGCCGCTGACCTGCTGGCGAAGGTGCGTGACTGCGCCGCCGTCTCCAAGGGGCGCTATCGCGGCGACAGCGGTGCGTCCGCGACGATCCCGGTGTGCGGGACGGGCGACGCCGTGTTCTGGAAGGCCGACATGGACATCGACTGCGACGGGCAGTCCACCGGCCACTGCAACAGCGCCACCGATCCGTACTTCTCCGACGCCACTGCCTTCCAGCAGTCCGACGGCCGCTATCTGAGCGCCGAACATCTGCCGTACATCGTCGTGCCCACACCCAGCGACATCTGGGACTACCGCGCGCACGGCATCCGTGGCGGTTCGGTCGCGGCCGTCGTGTACGGCGGCCGGGTGCAGTACGCGGTCGTCGGCGACGTCGGTCCGCGCGACATCATCGGTGAGGCTTCGTACGCCACCGCCAAGGCTTTGGGCATCCCGCCCGACCCCCGACGCGGCGGAACCGCCTCCGGGGTCACCTACATCGTCTTCAAGAACTCGCGGGTGACGCCCATCGAGGACTCCGCGGCCGCCGTGGCGGCCGGGGAGCGACTGGCGAAGAAGTTCGTGGGCGGTGAGTGAGGCGGCGTCGCCGCGCGGGCGCTGTCCATGGGTTCCCCCGCGTTCCTGACAGCGCCTTCCCGCGGCGGCGTCAGACCGCCGCCCAGCCGTCGTCGACCGGCAGGATCGCACCGTTGATGTTGCTGGCCGCGTCCGAGGCGAGGAACACGATCGCGGCGGCCTGCTCCTCCGGCTGGGCCAGCCGGCCGACGTTGACGAAGTGCGGGCCGAGCGCGGCCGGCCCGTGCGCGTCCTGCGCCGCCTCCACGACGATGCCGGTCCGAGTGCCGCCGGGCGCTATCGCGTTCGCGCGGATGCCCTGCTTGCGGTACATCACCGCGAGGGACTTCGTCAGCCCCACCACGCCGTGCTTCGACGCCGTGTAGGCCGCTCCCGCCGCGCTGCCGCGCAGTCCCGCCTCGGACGCCGTGTTCACGACGGCACCTCGGCCCGCCCGGAGCATGTGCGGCAGCACCGCGCGCGTGAGCAGGAACGGGGCGGTGAGGTTGACCCGGATGACCCGCTCCCACTCGGCGTCGGTGACGTCCGCGAGCGCCGACATGCGGTCCATGATCCCGGCGTTGTTGACCAGCACGTCCACCCCGCCGAAGCGCTCGACGGCGGTCTCGACGACCTGGTCGACGACCGCCTGCTCGCTCAGGTCGCCGGCCACCGCGACCGCGCTGCCCCCGGCCTGCTCGATCTCCTTGACGACCTCCCGCGCGCCGTCGGCGTTCAGGTCCGCCGCCACCACTCGGGCGCCCTCCTTGGCGAAGGCCAGCGCGGCCGCGCGCCCGATGCCCGAGCCCGCCCCGGTGACGATCACGCTGCGTCCGTCCAGTCCACCGCTCATCAGGTTCTCCCCTTCATGGGTCACAAGGGCGGTGCCGAACGCGCCCAGGACCACACCCTACGGCTTTATGTCTCTCAGTGACATAAAGTCTTCCTGTCGGTCGGGGAGAATTCCCGCAGAGCGATCCGCGCCGGCCGGAGGGACACCATGACCGCAGCCCGTGGCAACACGAGCCGCTCGACGACCAGATCGACGACCACCTCGGCCGGCCGGCCCGCCGGGCGGCCCACGGGACGGCCGCCCCTGACCGAGGAGCGCAAGGCCGAGATCCGGCTGGGGATCGCCCGGGCCGCCGTGGACCTGTTCGTGACGCAGGGCGTGGCGGCGACGACGGGCGAGCAGATCGGGGCGGCGGTCGGCGTCTCCGCGCGCACTGTGTGGCGCTACTTCCCCAGCAAGGAGAGCTGCGTGAGCCCGCTCTTCTCGGCCGGCATCGACATGATCGCCGACCGTCTGCGCCGTTGGCGGCCCGGACAGCCCCTGGACGAGCTCCTCGACCAGGAACTCGCGGACGAGCAGCACGCGCTGGCCGGCCCGGACCGCGCGACCGTCGGGGCGCTGGTACGGCTGACCCGCACCGAGCCCGGCCTGCGCGCGATCTGGCTCCAGACCTACGACGAAGCCGAACCGGCCTTCGCCCGCGCGCTCGCCGAACGCGCCGGCCTGCCCGCCGACGACCTGCGTCCGACCATCCAGGCGGCGATCTTCAACGCGGCCCTGCGCGCGGCCGTCGAACACTACGCGTGGCACATCGCCGATGCCGCTTCGGACCGAGCCGGGGCGGAGGCCGAACTCGCGGCAACCCTGCGATCGGCGCTGAGGATTGCGGCTCAGGGTGTGGTGTAGGGGAGGGGTCGGTTGCCCGACTGGTGTGGCCGGCGCACATGTGGGGCCGCGCCAGGGGCGTGGACTCCCCTGCCCAGCGACCGACCCGATGTCGCGCAGGACATAGGGCGGTGCAGGTCCCTCCGGCCAACGGACCCGAGCCCGGAAGCCGGTACTCGGGACGCGGCCGAGGGGCCCTGCCGCGGCGCCGTACGGCGACCGCCCCACGCCTCGTGCGCGGTCTGCCTCACACCTTCCGGTACGTGTACGCCTCCGCGGCCGCCGCCTCCACCGCCGCCAGGTCGGCGCCGGTGGACGCCGTGACGACCGCGGCCACCGCTCCCTCCACGAACGGGGCGTCGACCAGGCGGGTGTTGTCCGGGAGTTCGTCGCCCTCGGCGAGCAGCGCCTTCACCGTGAGGACGGCACTGCCCAGGTCGGTGAGGACCGCGACCCCGGCGCCGCGGTCCACGGAGGCCGCCGCGGCGGCGATCAGTTCGGCACTCGTGCCCAGTTCGCCGCCCTCGGTGCCGCCCGCCGGGGCCACCGGCACCGTGATGCCGCCGCCCGCGAGCCCTCGCGCCAGCTCGGCCACCGAGGCGGCCACCTGCGCGCTGTGCGAGACCAGCACGATCCCCACCGACTGCGCTTGCTTGTCGTCACTCACCGGCGGCCTCCGCGAGAGCGGCGATCAGCAGCGCCGAGGACGTGGCGCCGGGATCCTGGTGCCCGATGCTGCGCTCGCCGAGATAACTCGCCCGCCCCTTGCGGGCCTGCAACGGCGTCGTCGCCGACGCGCCCTCCCCGGCGGCGGCCCGCGCCGCGGGGAAACCGTCGCCGAGCGCGTCCACGGCCGGCACCAGGGCGTCGATCATGGTCTTGTCGCCCGGCGCGGCGCCGCCGAGCGTCATGACCGCGTCCACTCCCGCCCGCAGCGCCTCGGCGAACTGGGCCTCGCTCACCTCACCGGCGTCCCCGAGCGCCTTGCCGGTCCGGCGCAGCAGCGTCCCGTACAGCGGCCCGGAGGCCCCGCCGACCGTCGAGATGAGCTGCCGGCCGGCGAGGATCAGGACCGCGCCCGGGGTCTGCGGGTCCTCCTTCTCCAGCGCGGCCGCGACGGCGGTGAAACCGCGCTGGAGGTTGCTGCCGTGGTCGGCGTCCCCGATGGGCGAGTCGAGAGCGGTGAGCCGTTCCGCCTCATGGTCGACGGAGACGGCGGTGGCCGTCATCCAACGGCGGAAGAATGCGGCGTCGAGCACTGGATCTCCTTGCGTGGCAGGTGCGTTGGCATCGTCCGGCTCCGGATCACATTCCCCACCGCAGTCCCGGCGTCTTCACCGGCGCGTCCCACAGCCGCAGCATCTCCTCGTCGACCTGGCACAGCGAGACCGAGGCACCGGCCATGTCGAGCGAGGTGACGTAGTTGCCGACCAGGGTGCGGGCGACGGCGACTCCGCGCTCGGCGAGTACCCTCTGGACCTCGGCGTTGAAGCCGTACAGCTCCAACAGCGGTGTCCCGCCCATGCCGTTGACGAGGACGAGGACGGGGTTGCGCGGGGTCATGTCGTCCAGGACGGCGCCCACCGCGAAGTCGGCGATCTCGTGCGACGTCATCATCGCGCGCCGCTCCCGGCCGGGCTCGCCGTGGATGCCGATCCCCAACTCCAGCTCACCCGGCGGCAGATCGAAGGTGGGGCTGCCCTTGGCGGGCGTCGTGCACGCGCTGAGGGCCACGCCGAAACTGCGGGAGTTCTCGTTGACCTGACGTCCGATCGTCGCCACCCGCTCCAGCGGCTGTCCCTCGTCCGCCGCCGCGCCGGCGATCTTCTCCACGAACAGCGTCGCGCCGGTGCCGCGCCGCCCGGCCGTGTAGAGGCTGTCGGTCACGGCCACGTCGTCATTGACGAGCACCTTCGCGACCTGGATGCCCTCGTCCTCGGCGAGCTCGGCGGCCATGTCGAAATTGAGGACGTCGCCCGTGTAGTTCTTGACGATGAACAGCACTCCGGCCCCGCTGTCCACGGCGGCCGCGGCCCGCGCCATCTGGTCGGGCACCGGCGACGTGAACACCTCGCCCGGACACGCGGCCGACAGCATCCCGGGACCCACGAAGCCACCGTGCAGCGGCTCGTGCCCGGACCCACCGCCGGAGATCAGCGCGACCTTTCCCTCCACGGGGGCATCCCGCCGAACGATCACCCGGTTGTCCACATCGACGACCAGCTCGGGATGAGCGGCGGCCATCCCGCGCAGCGCGTCCGCGACCACGGTCTCCGCGACGTTGATCAGCATCTTCATGGGTGCCTCCTGGTGATATGAACGGCCTGCCCCTTTGACCTGCGTCTGCCGAGGCCGGAACGGGTGGAGCCGGTTGTCTGGCGTGCTGTCCCGAGCGGTCGGGAAGGGTTCCGGCGGGAGGATGCCGGATCGGTGGCCGCCATGGCGGCGGGACGTCGGGTTTCGGTGGTCTGGGTGGTTGTCGTCGCCGGAGCCCTGCTGTCCGCAGTATCGCCCTTACGGCAACGAAGGTCACGTGCACGGCCGTCCGGTCGCGGCGTACGGGAAGCGCCTCGCCGCGCGGCCCGGCTTCATGTCGCGGGCCGTCGATCCGTTCCGCGAGGCGGACGGCCCCGCCGCGGACGGCTCTCAGCCCCGCGACGTCACGATGCTCAGCGAGTTGGCGGCCACGATGGCCCCGATGCTCGCCCACTCCGGTCCGCCCAGCCCCTGCCCCAGGCCGACCCAGCCGACCAGGGCCGCGAGGACCGGGTTGACGCTCATGAAAAGGCCGAAGGCCCGCGGGGGCACGCGCCGCAGGGTGAACAGGTCCGCGAGGTACGGCACGGCCGAGGACAGGATCCCGGCGGCGACCGCGCAGGCCACGGCGGCGGCCGTGGGCGGCTGCCGGACGGCGACGGCGACACCGACCGGCAGGAACATCACCGCCGAGATGCCGGCCGCGGCCGCCGCGCCCTGGGCTCCGGGCACGCGGCGGCCGACCGTGCGGTTGAGCAGGATGTACGACGCCCAGCACCCCGCCGCCAGCAGACCCAGGGCCAGGCCCGGGTAGTCGGTCGAGGGCCGCGGCCGCATCAGCGTGACGACACCGGCCGCGGCGATCACCGCGCAGCCCACGTCCACGCGGCGGCGCGAGGACGCCAACGCGATGGTGAGCGGGCCGAGGAACTCCAGAGTCACGGCCAGCCCCAGACCGACGCGGTCGATCGCCGAGTACAGCGACAGGTTCATGGTGCCGAACACCAGGGCCAGCAGCATCACCGGCCACCACTGAGCCCAGGTGAACGAGCGCAGCCGCGGCCTGGCGACGGCGATCAGGGCGAGGGCGGCGACGTACTGGCGCACGGCGACGACGCCGACGGGGCCGAGTACGGGGAAGGCGAGGGAGCCGATCGCGGCGCCGGTCTGGTTGGACAGACCACTGCCGACCATCGTGGCCACGCCGGCCAGACGACCGCCGGCCGGTTCGGAGGCGGCGGGCGGGGTCGCGCGCGTCGGCGCGGGCGGAGCGGGGCGGGTGCGCATACGCGGATCGTGCGACCGCTCGAACCTTGCGCAAAATGCGTTCGCTACTCGATCTATACGCTTGAGTCATGGATGTGGAACTGCGGCAGTTGCGCTGTCTCGTCGCGATCGTCGACGAGGGCACCTTCACCGACGCCGCGATCGCGCTCGGCGTCTCCCAGGCCGCCGTCTCCCGCTCGCTGGCCGCCCTGGAACGCGCGCTCGGCGTCCGGCTCCTGCGGCGGACCTCGCGCGAGGTGACCCCGACCGGGACCGGGCTGCGCGTCCTGGCGCACGCCCGCCGGGTGCTCGGCGAGGTGGACGACCTGGTCAGGGAGGCGACGTCCGGGCACGCCCGGCTGCGTATGGGCTACGCCTGGGCGGCGCTCGGCCGGCACACCCCTGCCTTCCAGCGCCGCTGGGCCGCGGCCCACCCGGGAACCGACCTCCAGCTCGTACGCGCCAACTCCGCCACCGCGGGACTCGCCGAAGGCGCCTGCGACCTGTCGGTCGTGCGCAGGCCCGTGGACGACCGCCGGTTCGACTCCGCCATCGTGGGACTGGAGCGCCGGCTCTGCGCGGTGGCCGTCGACGACCCACTGGCCGGACGCCGCTCGGTCCGGCTCGCCGACCTCAGCGGACGCACCCTCGTCGTCGACCGCCGTACCGGCACCACCACCACCGACCTGTGGCCGCCCGAGGCCCGTCCGGCAGTCGAGGAGACGCACGACGTCGACGACTGGCTCACGGTGATCACCACCGGCCGTTGCATCGGCATGACCGCCGAGGCGACCGCCCACCAGTACCCGCGCCCCGGCGTCGTCTACCGGCCGGTCCGGGACGCCGAACCCATCGCCGTACGCCTCGCCTGGTGGCGCGAGGACCCGCATCCCGCCGCGCACGCGGCGATCGAGCTGCTGACGGCCCTGTACCGGGGTGACTGACACGACGGCACGGGGGCGGGAAGGGCCCTATCCACTTCTCGCGGATCCTGATTGCGCGGTGCGCGGCCGTGAACCGCTTCTCCGCGCCTGTCCGGGTCCTTCCCGTCACCTCCAGCACACCATGACCGCGGCGGCAGCGCCAGGCCCCCGTTCGCTGCTTCAGGGGCCACGAAGGTGACAAGACGGACAGGGCGGGTACCCATGAGCGGATCCCGCCGGGCGCGGGTGAACCGTCGAGTGGAGGTGGGGAGGCCGTGCGCCTCGCGTTCCCCGGTGCAGAACCGGCCGGGCATCCCCCGGATGCCGTAGCCGCGCGACGGCGCCCCGTGCGCCGGCCGCGCCCCGTCCCGCCCCGCCGGTCGTGACCGTGCGGCGGCCCTCCGGCCCCGGCGGAGCCCGGGTCACCCCCGACAGCTCCGAGAACTTGCTCGCCCCCGCCCTGCGCGATGTGCGCGCCGTCGTCTTCGACACCGACGGGGTGATCACCGACTCGGCGAAGGTGCACGCCGCCGCATGGAAGGTCGCCTTCGACGACCACCTGCGCGCCCACCCGCCCGAGGACCCCGAACAGCGCCGCCCCTTCGACGTGCGGGACGACTATCTGCGGCATGTGGACGGCAGGTCCCGCCTCGACGGTGCCGCCGCCTTCCTCGCCGCACGAGGCATCGACGCGTCGGACGACACGGTGCGGACCGTCGCCGAGGCCAAGGAGCGCCTCTTCACCGCGCGGCTGCGCGACGAGGGCGTCGACGCCTACCCCGGCACCGTACGGCTGGTGAAGGCACTGCGCGCGGTGGGAGTGCCCCGCGCCGCCGCCTCCGCCTCCCGGCACGCCGGTGAACTGCTCAGCCGGGCCGGTGTGCTCGATCTGTTCGACGCCCTCGTCGACGGCGGCGAGGCGGCCCGGCTGGGTCTCGCGGGCAAGCCGCAGCCCGACCTGTTCCTGGAGGCGGTGCGCCGGCTCGGCGTGGCCGCCGACCGGGCCGCCGTGGTCGAGGACGCCCTGGCGGGCGTGGAGGCCGGCCGGCGCGGCGGATTCGCCCTGGTGGTCGGCGTGGACCGGGCCGCCGGCACCGACACCGGGGCGCGGCTGCTGCGGCACGGGGCCGACCTCGTCGTACGCGACCTCGGAGAGCTCTGCGCGGGAGGGGAGCCGAAGTGACGGAATCGGGCAGCGAGGCCCCGGCGGTGGACCTCGGCACGGAAGCCGAAGTGGACGGCTGGAGCTGGGAGTACGCCGGCTACACACCCGCCGACGAACGCCTCCGCGAGTCGCTGTGCACGCTGGGCAACGGCTACTTCGCCACCCGGGGCGCGCTCCCCGAGTGCGCCGCCGACGACGTCCACTACCCGGGGACCTATGTGGCCGGCATCTACAACCGGCTCATCTCGGACGTCTCCGGCCGCCAGGTGGAGAACGAGGACATGGTCAACGTCCCCAACTGGCTTCCCCTGCGCTTTCGTGTCCTCGGTGGTCCCTGGATCGACCCCGACACCGCCACCGTTCTCGAACACCGCCAGATTCTGGACCTGTCCGCGGGACTGCTGGAGCGCCGCACACGCTACGACCTCGGCGGCGACCGTGTGTTGGCCGTACGTCAGCAGCGGATGGTGCATATGGCCGACCCCCATATGGCCGCCCTCCGTACCGAGTTCACGGCCGAGGGGTCCACCGGACGGCTGGAGGTGGAGGCCGCCCTGGACGGCGGGGTCACGAACTCCGGCGTGCCGCGCTACCGGGACCTCGACGGGCGCCATCTGACCCACATCCACACCGGAACCTCCGCCCCGGACACGGTCTGGCTGCGCTGCCGCACCCGCACCTCCGACGTCCGCATCGGCCTCGCGGCCCGCCTCACGGTCGACGAGACCGCCGCCGGACCGCTCCTGGTCCGCCATGAACTGCCGTACGTCATCCAGCAGTTCACGATCGAGCTGGAGCCCGGCCGCACCGTCACCGTCGACAAGACCGTCGCCCTGCACACCTCCCGCGACCCGGCGATCAGCGACCCGCTGCACGCCGCCGTCGACCGGGTGGGCCGGTCGCCGGACTTCGACGCGCTCGCCGCGTGGCATCGCGCGGCCTGGGACCAGCTCTGGCGCCGTGCCGAACTCGACGTACCCGGCGAGTCGGGGCGCATCCTGCGCCTGCACCTCTTCCACGTCCTGCAGACCCTCTCCCCGCACACCGCCGACCTCGACGTCGGCGTGCCGGCCCGGGGGCTGCACGGCGAGGCCTACCGCGGCCACGTCTTCTGGGACGAGCTGTTCGTGCTGCCCTACCTCAACCTGCACTTCCCGGAGGTGTCCCGCGCACTGCTCCGCTACCGCCACCGCCGCCTCGAACAGGCCCGGACCACCGCCGCCTCGGCCGGACGGCGGGGCGCGATGTACCCCTGGCAGAGCGGCAGCGACGGGCGGGAGGAGACCCAGAAGCTCCATCTCAACCCGCGCTCGGGACGCTGGCTGCCCGACCACTCCCACCTCCAGCACCATGTGGGCTCGGCGATCGCCTACAACGTGTGGCAGTACTGCGAGGCGAGCGGCGACATGGAGTTCCGGCACACCAAAGGTGCCGAGATGCTGTTGCAGATCGCCCGCTTCTGGGGCGACAAGGCCGTCCACGACGACGCCATGGGCCGCTACCGCATCAAGGGCGTAGTCGGCCCCGACGAGTACCACGAGGCGTACCCGGACGCCGGCGGTCCCGGCCTGGACGACAACGCCTACACCAACGTCACCGCGACCTGGGTGCTGGCGCGCACCCTGGAGCTGCTGGACACCCTGCCCGAGCCCCGCCGCCGCGAGCTCGCCGAACGCACCGGTCTGAGCGCAGGCGAACTCGAACTCTGGGAGGACGTGTCGCACACGCTGCACGTCCCCTTCCACGACGACGTCATCAGCCAGTTCGAGGGCTACGGCGAGCTGTCCGAGCTCGACTGGCACGGCTACCGCAGCCGCTACGGCGACATCCGGCGGCTGGACCGGATCCTGGAGGCGGAGAACGACACCGTCAACCGCTACAAGGCCTCCAAGCAGGCCGACGTGCTGATGCTCGGCTACCTCTTCGCGCCGTCCGAACTCGGCGGGCTGTTCCGCCGGTTGGGTCACCGGCTGGACGAGGACATGTGGCGGCGCACCGTCGAGTACTACATGCACCGCACGAGCCACGGCTCCACCCTCAGCGGCCTCGTCCACGGCTGGGTGCTGGCCCGTTGCCGGCGCAGCGAGGCCTGGCAGTTCGTCCAGGAGGCCCTGCAGGGCGACATCGCCGACGTCCAGGGCGGCACCACCGGCGAGGGCATCCACCTGGGTGCCATGGCGGGCACCCTGGACCTCGTGCAACGCGGACTGACCGGCCTGGAGACCCGGGGCGGCGCCCTGTGGCTCGACCCCGTGCCCCTGCCCGAGCTGTCCACCTACGGCTTCGCCCTGCGCTACCAGAACAACTGGGGCGTACGGCTGCGTCTGGAGCGGGGACTGCTGGAGATCGAGGTCCCCGCCTCCGACGCGTCACCGATCGACGTACGGCTCCCGGACCGCGAGGTGTCCCTGCAGCCGGGGGAGAAGGGGCGGCTGGTGCTGCCGGACTGAGGGGGTGGCGCCGGCGCGGCGGGTCCGGTCCGGCCGGACACGGTGGTGCCGGTCGGTCCGCACCGGGCGCAATGGGTGCGGGCCGGTGCGGAATGCGGCCCGTGGGTGGAGGCTGGGAGGACAGCGGTCGGCGAGCCGTCCCGGGGCCGGCCGTACGGCGCCCTCGGGATCCCGGCGCGCGGCGGGCCCGGGGCGCTCGCCGGCTCCGGCAAGAACAGGCCGTACGGCGCTCGCGGATCCTGTCCGGAAAGCGGATCCCGTCCGGAAAGGGGAACGCGATGATGGGTCCGGTTGTCGTAGGGGTGGACGGCTCGCCGTCGAGCATGGCGGCCGTGGAGGTCGCGGCGCACGAGGCCGGGCTGCGGGGCGTCGGCCTGCGGCTGGTGCACGCCTTCGGCCGGCCCGCCGCGCACATCCCACCCGGAGGGCGGCCCTGGCAGCCAAGCAGCGCCGCCGGCCTGCGGGAGCTGATCGACGGCACGCTCACGAAGGCGGAGCAGCGTGCGCACGAGAGCGGACCCGGCGTCGAGATCACCCGCGAGGTCGTCGTCGGGGAACCGATCACGGTGCTGGAGATCGAGTCGCACACCGCGTCCCTGGCCGTCGTCGGCAGCCGGGGCCTGAGCCGGTTCGGCGCGCTGCTGCTCGGCTCCACCGCCGGGCACCTGGCCGCCCACGCCTCCTGTCCGGTGCTCGTGGTGCGCCGCAGGCCCAACCCGGCCGGCCCCGTTCTCCTGGCCGTCGACGGCTCGCCCGCCGCGCGCGGCGCCGTCGAGTTCGCCTTCACCCACGCCTCCCTGCACGGCGTGCGGCTGGAGGCGCTGCACGCCTGGAGCTCCCGCAGCGAGCGCGCCTACGGCGCCCCCGCCGACCCGCCCTTCGTGACGTACGACGAGGACCGGCTGCGCGACGAGGAGGAGCGGGTGCTCGCCGAGGCGCTCGGCGGGCTGCGCGACCGGTATCCCGACGTCTCCGTGGTCCGCAGGCTGGTGCGCGGACGGGTGCGGCACTCCCTCATCGAGGCCAGCGCGGACGCCGGGCTGGTGGTGGTCGGGGCGCGCGGACGGGGCGGCTTCGCGGGGCTGCTCCTGGGCTCGGTCAGCCAGGCGGTGCTGCATCACGCGGAGTGCCCGGTCGCCGTGGTGCGCACCGGGGAGACGTGAGGCGGCGGGCTCAGAGGCCCGCCGTGTGGTCGGGGACGTAGTTCTGCAGCTCGCGCGGCGGCCGGCGGTACCCGGTCGACTCCGGCCGTTCGGGCAGCTCCAGGACCGGCGGGGGCACGTCCTGGTACGGCACGGAGCCCAGCAGATGGGCGATCATGTTCAGCCGTGCCCGGCGCTTGTCGTCGCTCTCGACCACGTACCACGGCGCCTCGGTGACGTCGGTGTGGATCAGCATCTCGTCCTTGGCCCGCGAGTAGTCCTCCCAGTGGGTGATGGACTGCAGGTCCATCGGGGACAGCTTCCACCGGCGCAGGGGGTCCTCCAGCCGGCGCCGGAAGCGCTCCTGCTGCTCCTCGTCGCTCACCGAGAACCAGTACTTGCGCAGCAGGATCCCGTCCTCCACCAGCATCCGCTCGAAGATGGGGCACTGCCGCAGGAAGAGCTGGTACTCCTCCCTGGTGCAGAACCCCATGACGTGCTCGACGCCGGCCCGGTTGTACCAGCTGCGGTCCAGCAGCACGATCTCCCCGGCGGCGGGCAGGTGCTCGACGTACCGCTGGAAGTACCACTGCGTGCGCTCGCGCTCGGTCGGCTTGGGCAGGGCCGTGATGCGGGCGACGCGCGGGTTGAGGTGTTCCGTGACGCGCTTGATGGTGCCGCCCTTGCCCGCCGCGTCCCGCCCCTCGAAGATCACGACCAGTCGGGCGCCCGTCGCGCGGACCCACTCCTGAAGCCTCACCAACTCCGTCTGGAGGCGCAGCAGTTCCTTCTCGTACACCTTGCGGGGCAGCTTCTCCGCCTTGTCGCCGCTCATGCCGCCTCCCGCACCACGCACCACGCTCGAACAGCCGAACAACATCGAACAGCACCGTACTGACCGTGGGCGCGTGGCGCACCCCGGACAGCTGATCACGGCGGCCATGGGCCGACGGCCCGCGGCCGGGCAGGATGGGTGTATGGACGGTGCCGATCCGCACATTCACGTCGACCGACGTGTGTCCCAGTACGACGCCCGGGTGCGCGACCTGCTGGCCGGCACGTTCGGCCTGGTAGGTGATCTGCCCGAGACGGTCACCACCGGCTGCGGACTACGGGTGCCGTACGCGATGACCTCCGCACGGCCGGAGAGCGTCACCTGTCCGGCCTGCCGCGAGCACGGCCACGACCAGCACCTGCGCCTCGCCGAGCAGATCGAGCGGCTGGGCGCGATGCCGGGTGCCGTCGTCACCGGGGCGGAGGCGGGCCGGGCGGCGGAGCACCATCGCGACCTCGCGCGGAGGTTCGCGGGAGGCGGATGAGACGCGCGTGCGCTCCACCGCGTGGCCCGTGCCCGCGTCCGTCCGGCATGACCTGCCGCAACCCGGCGGAACGCGGGGTTTGGCCCCATGCGCTCCGGCTACCCGACCCGTGTGACCACGACATCCCAGCAACAGCTCGTCCAGTTCCTGGAGGACCGCTTCACCTGTGCCCAGGCCTGTACCGACTGCGCGCGGGCCTGTGCCCTGCGGGCCAGCCTGGTGGACCCGGACGGGACCGGGGAGCAGGAACTCCTGCGGCGCAAGGGCATCATGTGCGCGGAGGTGTGCGACGCGACGTGCCATGTGCTGTCCGAACAGAACCTCCTCGACGAGGCCGCGATCCGTGCCCAGCTGGAGTGGTGCCGGTCGGTGTGCGTCGAGTGCGCGCACGCCTTCGACGCGTTTCCCGGCGGCGAGGAGACGGCCGAGGCGTGCCGCAGGTGCGCGCGGGCATGCACCGAGTTCATGGGGACTCTCGCCTGACCGTTCCCAATTTCTGAAACACGTTCTACGGTGTGCGCCGTCAGGACCGCCCTTGGGGAGCCTGGAGGCGCCGTGCATCTGGAATACACGCCCGAGCAGCAGCGGCTGCGCAGCGAACTGCGCGACTACTTCGCCGAACTGGTGCCGGACCTCGCACAGACCCGCTTCACCGACCCGGCAGCGCAAAAACGCCACTACCGCCGCACGATCCGCCGGCTCGGCGGCGACGGCTGGCTCGGCGTCGGCTGGCCCAAGGAGTACGGCGGCCGCGGCCTGACCACCATCGAGCAGTTCATCTTCTTCGACGAGGCCGCCCAGGCGGGCGTACCGCTGCCCCTGATGGCGCTCAACACCGTCGGCCCGACGATCATGCAGTACGGCACGGACGAGCAGAAGTCGTACTTCCTGCCGAAGATCCTCTCCGGCGAGATCGACTTCGCGATCGGCTACAGCGAGCCCGAGGCGGGCACCGACCTGGCGTCCCTGAAGACCCGCGCGGTGCGCGACGGCGACGAGTACGTCGTCAACGGCCAGAAGATCTGGACCACCAACGGCGACACGGCCGACTGGGTGTGGCTCGCCGTCCGCACCGACCCGGACGCCCCGCCCCACAAGGGCATCACCATGCTGCTCGTCCCCACCACCGACCCCGGCTACTCCTGCACCCTCATCAACACCCTCGCCTCGCACGACACCACGGCCAGCTACTACGAGAACATCCGCGTCCCCGTCTCCCGCCGCGTCGGCGCCGAGAACCAGGGCTGGCGCCTGATCACCAACCAGCTCAACCACGAGCGCGTCACCCTCGCCGCACACGGCACCATGGCCATCCGCGCCCTGCACGACGTGCAGCGCTGGGCGATGGAGACCAAGCTCGCCGACGGCCGCCGGGTGATCGACCTGCCCTGGGTGCGCCGCCGCCTCGCCCAGACCCACACCAGGCTCGACGCGCTCAAGCTCCTCAACTGGCAGATGGTGAGCGCCGTCCAGGAGGGCACCCTCACCCCCCAGGACGCCTCCGCCGTCAAGGTCTACGGCTCCGAGGCGCGCCGCGACGCCTACGCGTGGCTGATGGAGATCGTCGCCGCACCGGGCGCGCTGAAGGAGGGTTCGGCCGGCGCCGTGCTCCACGGCGAGCTGGAGCGGGGCTACCGCTCGGCCGTGATCTTCACCTTCGGCGGCGGGAACAACGAGATCCAGCGGGAGATCATCTCGTGGATCGGTCTGGGGATGCCCCGGGTCCGGCGTTAGCCTGCGGGCATGGGCGATCCCGGGCTGTTCACCCCGAACTCGGTGACCTGGCAGATGCACGGCGACCCCATGATGTGGGTCGCCGGAATCCGCGCGCTGTATCTCCAGGCCCTGCACCCGCGCGCGGTACGCGGCGTCATGCAGAACTCCGACTTCCGGCACGACGCCTGGGGCCGGCTGCTGCGCACCGCCGACTTCGTGGGCACGACGACGTACGGCACCACCGAGGCCGCCGAGAAGGCCAGCGCCCGCGTGCGGAAGATCCACAGCATGCTGGGCGCCACCGACCCGGACACGGGGGAGCGCTACGGCGTCGACGAACCCGAACTGCTGCTGTGGGTGCACTGCGCCGAGATCGACTCCTACCTCCAGGTCGGGCGCCGCTCCGGCTTCCGGCTCACCGACGCGGAGGCCGACCGATACATATCCGAACACCGGGTCAGCGCCCGGCTGGTGGGACTCGATCCGGACGCCGCACCGGCGAACCGGGCCGAGATGGCGGCGTACTTCGAGAAGGTGCGCCCCGAGCTGGCGTGCGGACCCGAGGCACGCGCGGTGGACGACTTCCTGCTCCGCCCGCCGACGCACCCCCTGCTCGTCCCGGCGCGCGAGGTGTTGTGGCGGCGCGTGGCGCAGCTGGCATACGCCGCCCTGCCGCCGTACGCCCACGAGCTGTACGGCAGACCGGCCCCGGAACCGGCCACCGTCACCCGTCAGTTGCGTGCCACGGGCACCCTGCTGCGCTGTATTCCCGCACGTCTGCGCTGGCAACTGCCGCCCAAACACATTGTCCGGGCCATGGCACGGCTCGGTCCCGGCTCGCGCCCGGCACCGTACAAACTCGGACGATAGCTCGCCATACTGGACGAGCCGGGGGAGGGCGGGGCTGACCATCACGGGGGGCGAGCGCGGGAGATGGGGGACAGCAGGCTGATCCAGGGCCGGTACCGGCTGCTCGATCCGATCGGGCGCGGCGGTATGGGCGAGGTGTGGCGTGCGCGGGACGAGTCGCTGGGCCGGCAGGTCGCCGTGAAGTGCCTCAAGCCGCTCGGCCCCCAGCACGACCAGTCCTTCACGCGGGTGCTGCGGGAGCGGTTTCGCCGCGAGGCCCGGGTGGCCGCCGCACTCCAGCACCGCGGTGTCACCGTCGTCCACGACTTCGGTGAGTCCGACGGCATACTGTTCCTGGTCATGGAGCTGCTGCAGGGCCGCAACCTCAGCCAGCTCCTGGAGGACAACAGACACCATCCGCTGCCCGTCGCGGACGTCGTCGAGATCGCCGACCAGGTCGCCGCCGCCCTCGCCTACACCCACCAGCAGGGCATCGTGCACCGCGACCTGAAGCCGGCGAACATCATGCGGCTCGCCGACGGCACGGTGAAGATCTGCGACTTCGGCATAGCGCGCCTGGCCCACGACATCGGCTTCACCTCCCGGCTGACCGGCACCGGCATCGCGATGGGCACCCCGCACTACATGTCGCCCGAGCAGATCGGCGGCGAGGAGGTGGACCAGCGCAGCGACCTGTACTCGCTGGGGTGCGTGCTGTACGAGATCGCCACCGGGGTGCCGCCGTTCGACCTCGACGACCCGTGGGCGATCCTCGTCGGCCACCGCGACACCCCGCCGAGGCCGCCGCGCAGCCACCGCGCCGAACTGCCCGCGTACTTCGAGCAGGTCATCCTCGACCTGCTGGCCAAGCGGCCCGAGGAACGCCCCCACGACGGCCGGGAGTTGGGCCGGCGGATCGGCCTGGGCCGTACGACGCCCGCGTACGTGCCGACCGTGGTGACCCCGCAGCCCGCGCTCCGGCCCCCGGAGCCCGTGACCCGCGAGCCCCGGCTGCCGTCCTGGACCCGCGGCATGACCACCGGCCACAAGGCCACCGGCGCGGGACTGCGCACCACGCCCCCGGACGCCGGAGCCGGACTCACCGGCGAGTGGATCCCGCGGCCCACCACCGGCAGGCCCGTCGAGCCGCAGGTGCGGGTGGCCCCGTCCGCGGAGACCCTCGTCGCGCTCGCCGGGCGGCACAACGCCGGGCTGAGCCTGGGCCGGCTGGGCCGCTGGACCGAGGCGGGCGAGGTGCACCGGGCCGTCGCCGCCGAGCGTGAGCACCTGCTCGGCCCCGACCATCCCGACACCCTCGCCAGCCGTTACGAGGTCGCCTTCACCCTCAGCCGCACCGGCCGGGCCGCCGACGCCCTGCGCGAGTACAAGCACGTCGCCCGCGCCCGCAGCCTCGCGCTGGGCCCCGATCACCCCGAGACGCTCGCCGCCCGGCAGGAAATGGCTTACGTACTGGGCCAGTTGGGCCGTCACTTCGACGCACACCAGGTCTACGCGTCGGTGCTGGCCGCCCGCGAGCGGACCATGGGCGCCGATCACCCGGACACCCTGCGCTGCCGCCACAACCTCGCCTTCAGCCTCAGCAGACTCGGCCGGCTGGAGGACTCGTACCGCATGGCCGACGAGGTCGCCGCCGCCCGCGCCCGCGTGCTCGGCCCGCACCACCCCGACACCCTGGTCACCCGCTACGAAGTCGCCTACGCCCTTGGCCAGTTGGGGCGCTGGGCGGAGGCCCTCCAGACCTACCGCGAGGTCGCCGAGGCCCGCGCCCGGGCTCTCGGCCCCGACCACCCGGACACCCTCGCCGCCCGCTACGAGGTCGGCATCAGCCTCGGCCGGCTCGGACGCAGCGAGGAGGCGCTGCGGCTCTACCGCGACCTCGTCGACGACCGCACCCGCGTGCACGGTGCCGCCCACCCCGAGACCCTGCGCGCCCGCCACGGCCTCGGCGTCAACCTCGGCCGGCTCGGGCACTGGGAGAAGGCCCTCGCCGAGTCCCGGGACGTGTGCGCGATCCGGGAGCGGGTGCTGGGCCCCGACCACCCGGACACCCTGGTCAGCCGCCGCGAGGTCGCGGTGAGCCTCGGCTGGCTGGGCCGCTGGCCGGACGCGCTCACCGAGTACCGCAGGGTCGCCGCGGCCCGTGAACGCGTCCTGGGTGCCCACCACCCCGACACCCTCGCCAGCCGCAACGACGAGGCCCACTGCCTCGAACAGCTCGGGCGGGGCGCGGAGGCCGTCGAGCTGTACCGGAGGGTGGCCGTACTGCGCGGCCAGCGGGCGACCGGGGAGCACTGAGAGCCGGGACGCGCCCCGGGCCGGCTCCCGCGCGTCCCCCCTATGGCCGACCTAGATCATCGCGTGTTACGAAGAACCATGCCTGCACACGAGGGAACCACAGCGCACGGTACGTACGACGTCGTCATCGTCGGCGGAGGCCACAACGGCCTGGTCGCCGCCGCCTACCTGGCCCGCGCCGGACGGTCCGTGCTGGTGCTGGAGCGGCTGGACCACACCGGCGGCGCCGCGGTGTCCACACGGCCGTTCGCCGGGGTCGACGCACGGCTCTCCCGCTACTCGTACCTGGTCAGCCTGCTGCCCGACAAGATCGTGCGGGACCTCGGCCTGACCTTCCGCGTCAGCAAGCGCGACGTCTCCTCGTACACCCCCGTGGAACGCGCCGGCCGTCCGACCGGACTGCTGGTGGGCGGCGGCGAGGACCGCACGCGGGAGGCGTTCGCCCGGCTGACCGGCGGCGAGCGCGAGTACGCCGCCTGGCGGCAGTTCTACGGCATGACCGGCGAGGTCGCCCGGCGGGTGTTCCCGACGCTCACCGAGCCCCTGCCGAGCCGTGAGGAACTGCGTCGCCGGGTGGCCGACGAGGAGGCCTGGCGGATCGTCTTCGAAGAGCCCGTCGGTGTCGCGATCGAGGAACGCTTCACGGACGACCTGGTGCGGGGCGTCGTCCTCACGGACGCCCTGATCGGCACCTTCGCCGACGCCCACGACACCTCGCTGAAGCAGAACCGCTGCTTCCTCTACCACGTGATCGGCGGCGGCACCGGCGACTGGGACGTCCCCGTCGGCGGCATGGGCGCCCTCACCGACGCCCTGGCCGGCGCGGCGCGCGAGGCGGGCGCGGTCATCGTCACCGGGCACGAGGCGGTCCGGATCGACACGGACGGACGCGACGCCGAGGTCACCTACCGCACGGCGGACGGCGAGGGCGTCGCCGCGGCCCGCCACGTCCTGGTGAACGCCTCCCCGCAGGCCCTGGCCGCCCTCACCGGCGACACACCCCCCACCCCCGCCGAAGGCGCCCAGCTCAAGGTGAACATGCTGCTCAAGCGCCTGCCGCGGCTGCGCGACAGCTCCGTCGACCCCCGCGAGGCGTTCGCCGGCACCTTCCACATCGCCGAGGGCTACGACCAGCTGGCCACCGCCCACGCCCAGGCCGCCGCAGGGCGGCTCCCCGCCGCGCCGCCGTCCGAGATCTACTGCCACTCGCTCACGGACCCGACGATCCTCGGCGCCGACCTCGTCAGGCAGGGCTACCAGACCCTCACCCTGTTCGGCCTGCACACACCCGCTCGGCTCTTCGCGCGCGACAACGACGCCGTGCGCGAGGAACTGCTGAAGTCGACGCTGGCCCAACTGGACGCGCACCTCGCCGAACCGATCGCCGACTGCCTGGCGACGGACGAGGAGGGGCGCCCGTGCATCGAGGCGAAGACCCCGCTGGACCTGGACCACGACCTGCGGCTGCCCGGCGGGAACATCTTCCACCGGGACCTGTCCTGGCCGTACGCCCAGGAGGGCACCGGCCGCTGGGGCGTGGAGACCCGCCACGCGAACGTGCTGCTGTGCGGGGCGGGCGCCGTACGCGGGGGAGGGGTGAGCGGCGTGCCGGGGCACAACGCGGCCATGGCGGTGCTGGAGAGCGGCGACTAGGCGCGGGTGCCGCCGTCCACCTGGAGGATCACACCGGTGACGTAGGAGGCACGGTCACTCAGGAGCCACGCGGCGGCCCGGTCGCACTCGGCGTCCGGCAGCTGGTCCATCGGGCCGGGCGGCTGGATCGTCGCACCGTTGTTGAAGGCGACGTCCAGCCGTCCGTACGGCTCCAGGGCCCGGCCGACAGCGGCAGGGGAGGCGCTACGGCTGCTGTCCGTCCTCGGCACGCGGCGCCTCGACGTCCCCGGCCGTAACGTCAGTTCACGGCCGCGCTCCAGCCGTTCGCGCTGATCCGTGCCGCGTCGGCCGGCCGGGCCTCGTCGAACAGGACCGTGTCCGCCGCCTCGACGCGCAGGCCGTCGACATACGCGCCCCGGCCGACGTACAGCCGGTCGGTCGTGTACCGCCAGCGGACGGACAGCTGCCGATGGGCGGGGAGTTCTGCGGTGACGCGGTGCCAGACGCGGCCCGACCAGCCGGTGACCGTGCCGGTCGGACGATCCTGCGGCTGCTCGCCGTGGCGGGTCGTGCTGAAGGGCAGCGGCTGCCAGGTGGCTCCGCCGTCCGTCGTCGCCTCCAGCGTGAGGACGTCGGCCTGGGGTTCGGTGTCCCACCACAGGGCGCAGCACAGCCGGCCGCCGGAGTCGGTGTCGAGCGCGGGCAGTGTGAGCGTCGCGGTCGTGGCAGCGGCCATGCCCGAGAACCATGCGGTACGGCCGTGCCGTGGGTGGACGGCCACAGCGCGGGCCATGTTGTTCGCCGCCGCGACCCGCGGAGCCGACCCCGAACGCCAACTGCGCACCGGATGGACCGAGTTGCCGAGCACGACGAGGAAGGAGTCCGTCGTCGGGTCGAGCACCAGTGAGGTGCCGGTGAAACCGGTGTGCCCCGCCGTGCGCGGGGTGGCCATCGCGCCCATGTACCAGTGCTGGTAGAGCTCGAAGCCGAGACCGTGCTCGTCGCCGGGGAAAGCGGTGTTGAAGTCGGTGAACATCAGCTCCACCGACTCCGGCTGCAGGATGCGGGAGCGGCCGTAGGCGCCGCCGTTGAGCAGAGTCCGGCCGAGGACCGCGAGGTCCCACGCGTTCGAGAAGACGCCCGCGTGGCCCGCGATCCCGCCGAGGCTGAACGCGTTCTCGTCGTGCACCTCGCCCCACACGAGCCCACGGTCCAGGCCGGACCACGGGGCGCGGGCGTCCTCGGTGGCCGCGATCCCCGCCCTCCACGAGACGGGCGGGTTGTAGCGGGTGCGGCGCATGCCGAGCGGACCGGTGATCTCCTCGCGGAGGAGGACGTCGAGCGCCCTGCCGGTGATCCGCTCCAGGACCAGCTGGAGGGAGATCAGGTTCAGATCCGAGTAGAGGTACCTGGTGCCCGGCGGGTTCAGCGGCGCCTCGTTCCAGATGAGCTGGAGCTTCTCCTCGTACGTCGGCGCGCTGTACAGCGGGATCCAGGCGCGGAACCCCGAGGTGTGGGTGAGGAGCTGACGGATCGTGATGTCCTGCTTGCCGGCCCGCCCGAAGTCGGGCAGGTAGGAGGCGACGGCGGCCTCCAGGTCCAGGGCGCCCCGCTCGATCTGCTGCACGGCGAGGATGGAGGTGAACAGCTTGGAGACCGAGGCCAGATCGAAGACGGTGTCCTCGGTCATCGGCAGTTGCCGGTCGGCCGGGAACTCGACGCCGGTGTCGGTCTTCTCGTCGTACGCCTGGTAGCGCACCGCCATCCCGATGGGCTCGTGCAGGGCCACGGTGTCGCCACGCCCGGCGAGCAGCACGGCGCCCGCGTACCAGGGGTGCTGGGGGGAGGGGCCCAGATACGCCTCGGCGTCGGTGACGAGCCGGCGCAGGTGCTCGGGGAGGAGGCCGGCCCGTTCGGGGGAGCCGTGGCGCAAGGTGGTGCGGTGACCCGAGGACATGGACGAGGCGGTGGCCGCCGCGGGTCCGGCGGGGAAGGGGGTGAGGGCCAGAGCGCCGCCCAGAGCCATCGTCGCCCTGCCCAGTTGACGCCTGGTCAGTCTGTTGCCGCCGTCGGTCATCGAGGTCCTCCCGCCGCTCCGGCTGAAAGTATCTTTCCTGGATCACCTTGCGTGGTGAAACTTTCGTGTCAGGCGAGGGCCGTGTCAACGGTGCGGTCACCGCAAGAGATCTGACGGTGTATCAGAAAAGGCCTTCCGTCGTCCGGAGGTCTGCGGCATCCTGCGCCCATGCAGACGGAGCTGAGCAAGAAACTGGGAGTCGAGCACGCCATTTTCGGCTTCACGCCGTTCCCCGCCGTCGCCGCGGCCATCAGCCGGGCCGGCGGCTTCGGAGTGCTCGGCGCGGTCCGCTACACAGCCCCGGACGACCTCAGACGCGACCTCGACTGGGTCGAGGCCCATGTCGCCGGCCGGCCCTACGGCCTCGACGTCGTCATGCCGGCGAAGAAGGTCGAGGGCGTCACCGAGGCCGACGTCGAGGCGATGATCCCGCAAGGGCACCGGCAGTTCATCAGGGACACCCTCGCCAAGTACGGTGTGCCCGAACTCGCCGAGGGCGAGGCCGCCGGCTGGCGCATCACCGGCTGGATGGAGCAGGTCGCCCGCAACCAGCTCGACGTCGCCTTCGACTACCCGGTCAAGCTGCTCGCCAACGCCCTCGGCTCACCGCCCGTGGACGTCGTCGAGCGTGCCCACGACCGGGGCGTGCTCGTCGCCGCTCTCGCGGGCAGTGCCCGGCACGCCCGCAAGCACCAGGAGGCGGGCATCGACATCGTCGTCGCCCAGGGCTACGAGGCGGGCGGCCACACCGGCGAGATCGCCTCCATGGTGCTCACGCCCGAGGTGGTGGAGGCGGTCGACCCCCTGCCCGTGCTCGCCGCCGGCGGCATCGGCAGCGGACAACAAGTGGCTGCCGCCCTCAGCCTCGGCGCGCAAGGTGTGTGGCTCGGCTCCATATGGCTGACCACCACAGAAGCGGACCTGCACTCCACGGCGCTCACCGCCAAGCTGCTCGCCGCAGGTTCCGGCGACACCGTCCGCTCCCGCGCCCTCACGGGGAAGCCCGCACGCCAGCTGCGCACCGAGTGGACCGACGCCTGGGACGACCCGAACGGGCCCGGCACCCTCCCCATGCCCCTCCAGGGACTGCTCGTCGCCGAGGCCGTCTCCCGCATCCAGAAGTACGAGGTCGAGCCCCTGCTCGGCACGCCCGTCGGACAGATCGTGGGCCGGATGAACAGCGAACGCAGCGTCCGTGCCGTCTTCGACGATCTCACCCGCGGCTTCGAGCAGGCCGTCGACCGCATCAACCGCATCGCCGGAAGGAGCGGCCAGTGACCAGCACTCCCGCGGCACACACCGTCAGCACACCGCCCGTCGGCTTCTGGGCCCAGGCCACAGCCGAACCCGACCGCATGGTCCTCGTCGCCCCCGACGGAGAGCGATGGACCGCCGGGCGCCTGCACGCCGCCACCAACCGACTCGTGCACGGGCTGCGCGCGGCCGGCCTGCGGCGCGGCGACGCCTTCGCGGTCGTCCTCCCCAACGGGGTCGAGTTCTTCACCGCCTACCTGGCCGCCTCCCAGGCCGGCTTCTACCTGGTCCCGATCAACCACCACTTCGTCGGCCCCGAGATCGCCTGGATCGTCGCCGACTCCGGTGCCAAGGTGCTCATCACCCACGAGCGCTTCGCCGGTCCGGTCCGCCAGGCCGCCGACGAGGCGGGCCTGCCGGCCACCCACCGCTACGCGGTCGGCGACGTCGAGGACTTCCGTCCCTACGCCGAACTCCTCGACGGACAGCCGGACTCCGCGCCCGCGGACCGCACCCTCGGCTGGGTCATGAACTACACCTCCGGCACCACCGGCCGGCCCCGGGGCATCCGCCGCCCGCTGCCCGGAAAGCCGCCCGAGGAGGCGTACCTCGGCGGCTTCCTCGGCATCTTCGGTATCAAGCCGTTCGACGACAACGTGCACCTCGTCTGCTCGCCGCTGTACCACACCGCCGTTCTGCAGTTCGCGGGCGCTTCCCTCCACATAGGGCACCGGCTGGTCCTGATGGACAAGTGGACACCCGAAGAGATGCTGCGTGTCATCGACACCCACAAGTGCACCCACACCCATATGGTCCCGACCCAGTTCCACCGCCTCCTGGCGCTGCCCGAAGGCATACGGGCCCGCTACGACGTCACCTCCATGCGGCACGCCATCCACGGCGCCGCACCCTGCCCCGACCATGTGAAGCGGGCGATGCTCGACTGGTGGGGCCCCTGCGTGGAGGAGTACTACGCCGCCAGCGAGGGCGGCGGCGCCTTCGCGACCGCCGAGGACTGGCTGAAGAAGCCCGGCACGGTGGGCAAGGCCTGGCCGATCAGCGAGATCGCCGTCTTCGACGACGACGGCAAGCGGCTGGCCCCCGGTGAACTCGGCACCGTCTACCTCAAGATGAACACCGGCGGCTTCGCCTACCACAAGGACGAGACCAAGACGAGGAAGAACCGCATCGGCGACTTCTTCACGGTCGGCGACCTCGGCTACCTCGACGAGGACGGCTATCTCTTCCTCCGCGACCGCAAGATCGACATGATCATCTCCGGCGGGGTCAACATCTACCCGGCCGAGATCGAGTCGGTCCTGCTGTCCCACCCTGCCGTCGCCGACGCCGCCGCCTTCGGCATCCCGCACGACGACTGGGGCGAGGAGGTCAAGGCCGTCGTCGAACCGGCACCGGGCCACGAGCCGGGACCCGACCTGGCCGCCACGATCCTCGACCACTGCGCCGGCCAACTCGCCGGCTACAAGCGGCCCAAGAGCGTCGACTTCATCACCGACATGCCCCGCGACCCCAACGGCAAGCTGTACAAGCGGCGGTTGCGGGATCCGTACTGGGAGGGGCGTACACGGGTGGTGTGACCGCGACCGCGTGGCGTACGCACCTCACGTCCGAGGGCGCGGGAAGGTCTCCAGGGCCTGGGCGAGGCCCGCCGCGTCCGTGCCGATCTTGCGATAGACGCAGGACAGCAGCTGTCGTACGCCCTGCTCGGTGAGGCGCAGTTGCTTCGCGATCACCGCTTCCGGATGGCCCTGGACCGTCAGTTCGGCCGTTTGCCGTTCCTGAGCGGTGAGGGTGTCCGTCTGGGCGTAGCGCAGCGGCAGCGGTCGCAGCCCGGCCGCCGAGAGCTCCTGCCTGGCCCGGGCGGCGAGCGCCTCGGCACCACAGTGAACAGCGCCCTCCAGCCCTTGGTAGAGCCGATGGGCGGCCTCCTGCACCTGCCCGTTGCGGGACAGCGCGGCACCGTGCCCCACGAGCGCACGCGCGAACTCGTACGACGCGGGTGAGCGTTCCAGGTGTGCGACGGCCTCGGCGTGCAGGTCGAGCGCGGCCGGGCCGCCGGTCACCTCGGCCTCGACGTGGAGCGCCTGGCCGATCGCGGAAGCCGCACCGAAGTCCCGCGCCCGCTTGACGGCGTCCTGGGCGAGGCGGACCGCCCGGTCGGGTGCGGTGCGGGCGAGTGCGGAGGCCAGGTCCAGCTGCCAGGGGCACCAGGCCGGGTTGCGCCAGTTCCGTGACTCCAGCCAGTCCCCGACGGCGGACAACAGCCGTGCCGCCTCCGGATACCGCTCCTCGGCCAGGAGCAGTTCGGCGTACACCGTGCGGGGATCGGGGAAGATCACGGCGTTCGGGACCACATCGCCGTAGTGATACGTGTCGGCGAGTCGACGCGCGTCGGCGGTCCGCCCGCGGGCCAGCAGGATCTGGATGAGGATGCCGATGGCGAACCACTGGGCGGGCACCGCGCCCTCGACGCGCTCGGCGGTGTGCAGTCCGGCCCGGACGAGCTCCTCCGCCTCGGAGAGGCTGCCGCGCCGGTAGCGGATGTAGCCGGAGAGGGTCTGGCCCTGCGCCAGGTGGCCGCCGCTCCAGCCTTTGTGCGCGCACTCGGCCATGCCCTTGCCGAACAGTTCTTCCGCCCGCCACGGCTGGTCGCAGTACATGAACAGCAGGGCCACCGCGACGGGCACCTCGAAGCCGCGGTTCTCATCGGTCCAGCTCATGCCGCCGCGCAGCGCCTCCTCGGCGTGCCCGAGGGCGGTCCGCCGTGGTTCGCCGCGCACCAGGGCGTCCCAGGCCCGCAGGCCCAGGATGTAGCGCTCCTCCAGGCCGCGGCCGGTCAGCTTGTCGGCCAGCCGGGCCAGTCGGCGCGAGCGGGCGGCCGGGTCGGGCTCGTCGGCGCGGAACGCGCTCCACACGAAGTGATCGGCCTGCATGCGCAGTTTGATCCGGGGGTTGGAGGCCCGCCGTGCCTCGTCGGCGGCCACGGCCGCGGCCTCGGTCAGCCGGTCGGTGTTGGCCAGCGCCTGGGCCAGCCGGTAGACGATGGAGGCGCGGAGTTCGGGGTCCGTTCCGGGCTCCGCCAGTGCCTCCTGGAGGTGGCTGACCGTGGCTGTGGGCTCGATCAGGAAGGTCGAGCAGGCGAGTTCGTGAAGGATCGGCGCACGGTCCTCGGCCGGGGGCGGTTCCCGCAGCGCTCGGGTCAGCACGCGACGCGCGGCCTCCGGGGCCCCGGAGCGGAGATACTCCCGGGCGGCGGCGCGCAGGACGGAGACCGCTTCGGGCCGGCCGTCGCAGGGCACCTCCAGCAGGTGCCGGGCTGCGGCCGTCGGGCCGAACCCCGCGGCCCCGGCGGCGTCGGCAGCGGCGTTGTGCATGCCGACCCGCAGGCTCGGGGGGATGTCGCGGTAGATCGTCGTGGCGATCGACGGGTGGACGAACTGCAGGCTGCGCGCGGGCCCGTCGCCGTCCGCGAGGATCCGGGAGGCACGCAGCTTCTCGGCCGCCTCGGCGGCTTCCTCGCTGCCGACGACCGCGATGTCCGCGGCGAGTTCGGCGGAGAAGGACCCGCCCAGTACGGCTGCGGCCCACGCGAAGCGAACGGTGCTCGATCCGAGCCGGTGGAGACGCTCGACCAGACCGGGGCCCTTGACCGCCGCGGCGAGGTCCCCGATCACGGCCAGTTCGTCCTTGGTTCCCTTGACCCGTCGTTCGCGGAGCCTGATGGCCAGTTCGACGGTCTCGAACGGACTGCCGCCGGTGGCCTCCCAGCACTCGTCGCAGAACGCGTCCTCGGCTTCCTCGCCCACTTCGTTCCTGACGATGCGCGCCACACCGTCCTTGCCGAGCGCGGACAGCGAGTGGGGGCGCTCCTCGTTGCGCTCGACGAGCGTGCGGAAGGAGGTCGCGTCGGGCGGGAGGTCGTCGGGACGGTAGGCGACGACCATCAGGAGCGGGAGGTCCGCCACCCGGTGCGCGAAGGAGGCGAGCCAGTCGAGGGATTCGGCATCGGCCCAGTGCAGGTCGTCCAGGAGCACCACCACGGGCGCGTTCATCACCGTGAGGCGTGTCATCACCCAGTCGAGGCCGTCGCGCACCCCGATCGGGTCCGGCATCTGGGTGGCGTCCGACGCCTCGAGGCCGAGCGCCGCGCCCACGATGCCGTACCAACTGCCCAGGAACTCCCGGCGTTCCGTTTCGCTCATCGTGGCCAGGGCGGGCTGCATGACCTGGCGGACGACGCGGAACGCCAGGCCCTGTTCCTTCTCCCCGCCCGTGCCGGAGGCCACCGTGATTCCGTGTGCGGCGGCCCGGGCGCGCGTCGCCGCGATCAGCGTGGTCTTGCCCATGCCGGCCGCGCCCGTGAAGGCCAGCAGTCCGCCGCGCGGCGCCCTGGGCACACCGTCGACGGCGTCACGCAGGCTCGACAAGGCGGAGTCGATCGCCCGGAGTTCCCGGTCGCGTTCGAGTAGAGGCCGGTGCTCGGTGGTCGGTTGCCGCAGCCCATGGGCCATGTGGTCCACCGTTCCCTGTCGTTGCTCACGCCGGACGGGGGCGAGCGTACGCCCTCACCGATGCCCCTTGGACAGGTTGGAACAGGAGGTCGACAGGGAAGAGTGAACTTTCACGCAGCAGGCGTTCAAGTCTCAGCCCATTGGGTAAAATTTCGCGCTCACGCTCGGGTCACCCCACTGCGGGCGACCGGTCAGGCAGCGGTTCAGGGCACGGCGGACACCGCTGCCGTCTCCGCGTACCGAGGCACGGTACGGGACCAGAAGTAGCATCCGGGGATCCAGCCGCCCATGCCCTCCACATAACCGACGCCGCTCGGGCTCAACTCCGGCTCGATCCCCGCGTAGAGCTCTTCGAACTCGCTGATCGTGGCGTTGATACGCCGGATGGCGAGCGCGACGGCCTCGGGCAGGGAGCACTGGTGGGCGCGCTGGTAGTCCAGGGCCAGGTTGATCACGCCGCCCGCCCGCTGTTCCTTCACGGCCGAGAACAGGTCGGCTATCCACACCGCCGCGTCGACGGACAGGCGTCCCAGCCGCCGGACGACGGGATGCCGGAGTTCCTCCGGGGCCAGCTCGCGGGGCTGCTCGGCCTCGCACAGCGGGTGGAACGGCTCGATACCCGCGATCAGGGAACGTATGGAACGGCACAGCCCGCTCCCCACCGCGTCCGGGTGGGTCTGGGCCACCGCTTCGTACAGCAGGCCGTGCACGTACTCACGACTGTTCCAGGCCCAGCGTGCGGCCTGAGCGGGCGTGCACCGCTCCTGGACCTGCCGTTGGAGATCGGCCAGGGCGGCCCCGAGCGGGGTGTCGGGCGGCCCGCCGTCCCGCAGGATCCTGACGCTCTCGGACAGCATGGGCAGCAGCCGGCCGGGCCGCTGCAGGCCGGTGTCCTCCGCCTGGTCGTCGAAGATGAACTGATAGGCGATCTGGTTGGCCATGATCTGCAGGAGGCCGGGGTCCGCGGTCGGGCTGTTGAAGGCCGCGAGTTCGGCGGGCCGGGTGCGGGAGATCATGGTCGCGACCGCCGGATCGTCGGTCAGCCCCCAGGTACTCAGCCAATTCCCGACGCCCGCCGCCGTTTCGGCAGCGTGGGGATTGCTCCGGAACGGGAAGGGCATGTAGAGGTTCGCGTCGATCAGCTGCCGCAGATTGAGCGCGGGAACTCCGCGTCGCGCGGCGACCGTCATTTCCTCATGCATCGTGGACACCGTCGCCACCTGCCGTTCGGGGTTCGTGGACGTCGGGGGACTCCGTTGACCGGGGTACCGGGGAGGACGCCCGAGGCGTCGTGCCCACCGGCCCTCGCGCTCGCGGTTCGCAGACCATCACCAGATCCCTCGGCCCCAGGGACGCCGCGGGACGCAGCCGTTCGACGCGTCCGGGCAGGGGGTGCAGCCGCCAGTGGCGGGCGATGTAGGAGACGGCCACCGTCGTCTCCGCCATGGCGAACGCCGCACCGATGCAGTTACGGGTGCCCGCGGCGAACGGGATCATCGCTCCGGGCGGTACCTCGGCGGCCCGTTCCGGAAGCCAGCGGTCGGGGAGGAAGCGGTCGGGGTCGGGGAACGAGGCGGGATCGTGGTGCAGGAGATACGGGCTGTACAGGACGGTCGCACCCCGCGGGAGACGGTGCCCGGCGAGATCCGTCTCCCTGGTCGTGACCCGGGTGAAGAGCCAGCCCGGCGGGCGGTGCCGAAGGGTCTCGGTGACGACGCGCTGCGTGTGGACGAGCCGCATCAACTCCTCGTGGCCGGGCGGTTGTCCGTCGGCGAGCACGGCGTCGACCTCGGAGTGCAGACGGCGTTCGTCCTCGGGATGCCGGGACAGCAGATCGAAGGCGGAGGCGAGGCACAGGGCGGTGGTCTCGGCTCCGGCGAAGATCAGCGTGAGCACCTGGCTGCGGACTTCCTGCTCGGTGATCGCCGCGCCTTCGACGTCGCTCCGCGCGGCCGACAGCAGGATCTCCAGCAGGTCGTCCCGGTCACTCCGGCTCGCGTCTCGTCGGCGCTCGGCGATGGCCGTGTCGACGATCGCGCGCAGACGGGCGGAGGCGTGGCGGAAACGCCGGTTCGCGGGCGTCGGAACCCGGAACGGACCCTCGATCGGCACCACCGTGCGCAGGAACAGACCGCGGACGATGGTGACGAGGCAACCGTGCACCTCGGCGGCCGTCGCGGCGTCCAGAGAGTCGGAGAACAGGACGCGGCCGATCACCCGCGCCGACAGCGTGAGCATGGTCGCGCTGACATCGACCTCCTGCCCCGCCCGCCACTCGCGGCACACCGCCTGCACTTCCTCGCCCATCAGTGCCGTCTGGTCAGCGACGCGGGCCTTGCGGAAGCCCGGTTGGAGAAGCCTGCGTTGCCGCCGATGGGCCTGGTGAGGGCAGGTGCCGATGCCGTCCCCCAGGAGCGTCCGCAGCCTGTCGTAGAGCGGACCCCCCTTGTCGAAGGTGCGGGCGTCCATGAGTACCTGGTGGACCAGCTCCGGGTGGCACACCACCCAGGCGCGCAGCGGGCCCAGGCGCACTTCGACCAGATCTCCTTGAGCGGGTAAGGAATTCAGAAAATCCAGCGGCCGCCGAAACAATGCGATACCGTGAGAGACGGTAGGGAATATGCCTGGCGCAACCCCAACCCTCCAGGCGTGTCCGGATGCAGGCATGGCACGACTCATTGCAGACCCCCTTGCATCAAATGCAACGTGGAAATCGGTGAATGTTCCACCGAGTTGGCGCTCGAGTCATCTCCTGCCCAGTTCAACCAGCCGTCGCTTTAGTGAATCCTTTCTGCATGGGGGCGCACAGGAGCACAGGGGAGCAGAGAAACAATGCGGCCGGTTCGCCGTCGAGGGCCGAAATGTGGTCCCGCCCGCAGGAAGGGACGGGACCACAGCTCAGTTACCGGTGTTCCCGAACCGACACCACACGCAGCGCGGGCGACGCCAGCACGTCCTTCTCGCAGAACCGTGCCGTCACCCATTTCTCACCGGAGAACAACCGGGTCTGGTCGCTGAAGTGGGGTGAGTGGGGGTTCGAGGACTGCGCGTACGTGAGCAGCGTGCGGGCCACCGGGCAGCGGCTGCCGTCCCAGCCCACCGCCTGGATGTGGCTCGAGCCGGTCGTCACCTCCGTGTAGCCGCCCCGCGCCTGGTCCCACACCGGCTCGATCTTGTTCCACACGCCCAGGCCCTCCGTACCGCCGGGCACCGGGATGCGCTGACCGTTCCGTACGACGACCTGGTGCTCGCCGAGGCGGGAGTCGAGCGCGATGCCCGCCGCCCGGAGTTCGGCGACCGCGTCCGCGAGGGCCGTGGCGAAGCCGGGAGCACCGGTGTTGAGGGTGTTCGGCGTACGCACCGGATCCGCCGCCGAGAACGGCACCTTCCACCGCTGGGCGGCCGGCACATTCGCGGACAGCTTCCGCCAGAACCGGTCGAAGAGCAGGGCGCCCCGGCTGCCGGTGTCCATGGTGCGGTCCCAGGCCGCGAGCACGGTACAGGCACCGGAGACGTCAACGGCCTTGCCGTCACTGCCCGTTGCGGTACCGCCCGGCAGTGCCGCGCACGCCTTCGCCGTGTCGGCGACCGCCAGGTCCGCCGCCGGCACCCGGTTCCTGAACTCCTGACGCTCCAGGTCCCGGACGGTCAGACCGCCCCGCTCCGCCATCGCCCCGACGTCCTCCAGCGCACCGCGCGTGCGCAGGGAACGCTGGGTGCCGATGGTGCCGAAGATCCGCTCGTAGCCGGCGAGCGGCCGATCGGCGTTGGCCAGCCACGCACTGTCGTTGGAGTTCTCGGCGTACGCCGCGTCCTTCAGCGTCGGCATGCGCGCCGGCCCGAACGTCCCCTGCTGCACGGCGTCCGGATCGCTGCCGAGCGCGCAGTCGCCGCGGGAGCCGTCGAGAACGGCCACGCCCGCCGCCGGGTAGGTGACCTTGCCCAGACCGGTGGAACACCGCGCCGCCAGGTCGTCGGTGATCCGGGGCAGCACCTGCGACTGCGTGTACAGGGAGTGCCCCGAGGAGTCCGCGGCGATCGTGTTCACCCAGGGCAGGCCCTGATGCCGGGCGAGCGACGCCAGGACGTCGCCCGTGCCGCGCGCCTTGCTGAAGCCCAGCGAGGTGTCGCCGAACCGCATGTTGGCCGCGTTGGGGTCGTTGAACGCGTACGCCGTGGTCGTCGTCCAGGGCAGCGGGAGCTCGCCCCCTTCGGACGCGGCGATCGGGCCGTACCGGGTCCACCACTGGGTGCGCGTCACCGGTGCCCCGCCCTTGACCGCGACGGTGACGGTCCGTTTCCGCATCCGCTCCCGTCTGCCGTCCACGAGGTACACGGTCGGGTCGGCCGGATCGAGTGCCAGCTGGTGCAGGCTGAACGGCACACCCGTCGACACGGTGTGGCTCCACGCCACATGTGCGTTGTAGCCGATGGAGATGGTCGGCGAGCCCAGCAGGGCCGCGCCGGCGACGTCGAGCTCGCCGGGAATCGTCTGCTGCGCCTGCCAGAAGCGACGCCCGCCGTGCCACGGGTAGTGCGGGTTGCCCAGCAGCAGACCCCGCCCGTTCGCGGTGGTCCCACCCCCGAACGCGACGGCGTTGGACCCCATGTCCGCGTTGCCCGCCGTCCGCTCGCGCACGGCCCGGATCAGGGCCCGGGCGTCCGGGCGGGCCTCGCCGCTCCCGGTGGCGGATCCGGTGGGCGGCCGGGCGGAGGTGATGTCGTCCACCGCGCCGCCCTGACCACCGAGCACGGCGACGGCGTAGAACCGGGCGGCCACGTCCAGAGAGGTGATCGGTCGCACCCATGTGGCGCCCCGGCACGCGGGGTCGTTGTTCCGCTTCTGCCGCAGCCATGTGTTGTACCCGGCCGCGAAGCCCCGCATCAGGTCCTTGACCTGACGGCTGGGCCCGCGCGGAGCCGGTTCGGCGAGCAGCTTCTCCACCGTGCCGGCCTCGCGTACGCCGCGGAAGTACAGGTCACTGGAGAGGTTGCTGGTCGCCGAGGACAGCGCCGAGTCGGCCGGCGCGTCCGCTCCGAAGAAGCGCGAGCGCTCGCCGCGCACGGTCACGAACCCGTCCGCGAGCGTGCACACCTGGTCGGCGGCCTGCGCCCAGCCGGTGCCGAAGCCGAGCGACGCGTAGGTGCTTCCGACGATGTGCGGAATGCCGTACTCGGTGTAGCGGATCACGGCGGACATGCCGCCGTGCGAGGGATGTTCCTGACGACCGTGCCGTTCGGCCGCGGCGGCCGGCAACGCGGCCGAGGCCATGAGCAGGGCGGCTGCCCCGGCGGCCAGTCGTCTCACGCGGGTGGTGCGCATCTGTGCCTCCCAACGTCATTGAGGGAAGGAGCGGTTGAGCGTACCCACTGGTCTGTCGATGTGCCCCCAGGGTGCTTGACCCGGCCCGGTCACGGACCGAGGATCATGAGTCATGACGCAGGGACAGGGCAGCACGGTTGACGGGGTCCTCCGGCGCAGCGCGCGGCGCACCCCGGCACGGATCGCGGTGGAGTACGCCGACCGCACATGGACGTACGAGGAACTCGACGAGGCGGTCTCCCGGGCGGCGGGCTTCCTGCTCGATCAGGGCCTCGTTCCCGGCGACCGGGTCGGCGCCTACGGCCACAACTCGGACGCCTACCTCATCGCGTTCCTCGCCTGCGCCCGCGCGGGCCTCGTCCACGTCCCGGTCAACCAGAACCTGACCGGCGACGACCTCGCCTACATCGTCGGCCAGTCCGGCAGCACGCTGGTGCTCGCCGACCCCGGCCTCGCCGGCCGCCTGCCCGAGGACGTCCGTACGGTGGCCCTGCGCGACGCCGACGACTCGCTCCTGGCGCGCCTCGGGACGGCGCCGGTCCACGACGGCCCCGAGCCGCGCGCCGAGGACCTGGTCCAGCTGCTCTACACGTCCGGTACGACGGCCCTCCCCAAGGGCGCGATGATGACGCACCGGGCGCTGGTCCACGAGTATCTGAGCGCCATCACCGCCCTCGACCTCAGCGCGGGCGACCGCCCCGTGCACTCCCTGCCGCTCTACCACTCGGCGCAGATGCATGTGTTCCTGCTGCCGTATCTCGCGGTCGGCGCCACGAACATCATCCTCGACGCACCCGACGGCGACCGGCTCCTCGACCTCATCGAAGCCGGCCGCGTGGACAGCCTGTTCGCCCCGCCCACCGTGTGGATCGCGCTCGCGGGCCGCCCCGACTTCGCCGAGCGCGACCTCGGCGCCCTCCGCAAGGCCTACTACGGCGCGTCGATCATGCCGGTGCCCGTCCTGGAACGGCTGCGCGAACGGCTCCCGAAGCTCGGCTTCTACAACTGTTTCGGCCAGAGCGAGATCGGCCCCCTCGCCACCGTCCTCGCGCCGGACGAGCACAAGGGCCGTATGGACTCCTGCGGACGGTCCGTGCTGTTCGTCGACGCGCGCGTGGTCGACGAGGACGGCAAGGACGTCCCCGACGGCACGCCCGGCGAGATCGTCTACCGCTCCCCGCAGCTGTGCGAGGGCTACTGGGACAAGCCCGAGGAGACCGCGGAGGCCTTCCGCGACGGCTGGTTCCGCTCCGGCGACCTCGCGGTGCGGGACGCCCACGGCTACTTCACCATCGTCGACCGGGTGAAGGACGTCATCAACTCCGGTGGCGTCCTGGTCGCTTCACGACAGGTCGAGGACGCGCTGTACACGCACGAGGGCGTCGCCGAGGTCGCTGTGATCGGCCTGCCCGACGAGCGCTGGATCGAGGCCGTCACGGCGGTCGTCGTCCCGCGCGGGGAGGTCAGCGAGGCCGCACTGATCGACCACGCGCGCGAGAAGCTCGCCCACTTCAAGGCGCCCAAGCGCGTGGTGTTCGTGGACGACCTCCCGCGCAACGCGAGCGGCAAGATCCTCAAGCGCGAGCTGCGGGACCGGTTCGCCGGCGACTAGGGCCGGGCCGGACCACCGAGGTGCCGGCGGCGGAGCCGAGCAGCGGGCAGCGGACGCAATCCACTGCCCGCCGCACGGTGCTGATGGTGCGACGGGCCCGGCATCGCCCGGGCCCCTAACGGGGACGAAGATCCACGATCCGGCGGATCTTGCCCACCGACCGCTCCAGCGACTCCGGTTCGACGATCTCCACGGAGACCGACACCCCGATGCCGTCCTTCACGGCTGCCGCGATGGAGCGCGCGGCGGCGTCCCGGGTCTCCGGTGACGCGTCGGGGCGGGCCTCCGCGCGCACGGTGAGTGCGTCGAGGCGCCCCTCCCGGGTGAGCCGCAGCTGGAAGTGGGGTGCCACGCCCGGCGTGCGGAGCACGATCTCCTCGACCTGGGTGGGGAAGAGATTGACGCCGCGCAGGATGACCATGTCGTCGCTGCGGCCGGTGATCTTCTCCATCCGCCGGAACACCCGGGCGGTCCCCGGCAGCAGCCGCGTCAGGTCGCGCGTGCGGTACCGGATGATCGGCATGGCCTCCTTGGTGAGCGAAGTGAACACCAGCTCACCCTCTTCGCCGTCGGGCAGCACCTCACCGGTGATCGGGTCCACGATCTCGGGGAAGAAGTGGTCCTCCCACACATGGAGTCCGTCCTTGGTCTCCACACACTCCTGCGCGACACCAGGGCCGATCACCTCGGACAGCCCGTATATGTCGACGGCGTCGATCGCGAACCGCTCCTCGATCTCCCGGCGCATCTGCTCGGTCCACGGCTCGGCGCCGAAGATGCCCACGCGCAGGGAGGTACCACGCGGATCGACTCCCTGCCGCTCGAACTCGTCGAGCAGCGTCAGCATGTACGAGGGCGTCACCATGATGATCTCGGGCCGCAGGTCCTGGATCAGCTGGACCTGACGGGCCGTCATGCCGCCGGACGCGGGGATGACCGTACAGCCCAGCCGTTCGGCCCCATAGTGTGCGCCGAGACCACCGGTGAACAGCCCATAGCCGTACGCCACATGCACCTTGTCCCCGGGGCGTCCGCCTGCCGCCCTGATGGAGCGCGCCACCATGTCGGCCCACAGGGAAAGGTCGCCATCGGTGTAGCCGACGACGGTGGGGCGTCCGGTGGTGCCGCTGGAGGCATGGAGGCGGCGGATGCGGTCCTGCGGCACGGCGAACATCCCGTACGGGTAGTTCTCACGCAGGTCCGCCTTGACCGTGAACGGAAAGCGGGACAGATCGGCGAGCGAGCGGCAGTCCTCGGGCCGTACGCCGGCCTTGTCGAAGGAGTCCCGGTAGAAGGGCACGTTGTCGTAGGCGTGCCGTAGCGACCTCTGCAACCGCTCCAGCTGCAACGCGCGCAGCGCCTCCGGGTCGAGTCGTTCCCCCGAGTCCAGCAGTTCCGTCACGTCCGCCATGAGGAGCTCTCCCTCGCCAACCGCATCAATTCGGGCGACCGATCATTCGGTCTGCCTGCTCAGGTTCAGTAATTCAGGCGAGGAATGATCAGGCAAGGGGGTGGGCCACACTTTCTATGGAAGGGGGCGATGGGCCCTTTTGTGACAATTTGCTACCGTTCGGCATTTCTTGAGCATGGGGGGTGCCGAGTTGACGCTCTACGGAAGCCGTGCCCGCCAACCCGGCCGGTCGGGGTGGCGGGTGGCGTTGCGCCGCCGGGTCGCCCCCGACCAAGATCGACGGTATGCCGACCTTCCTTGCCTCCGACGGAACCGAGATCGCTTACCACCTGCGAGGTGAGGGTGAACCTCTCCTCGTCCTGCCCGGTGGGCCCATGCGGGCCTCCGCCTATCTGGGTGACCTGGGTGGACTGGCCGCCCACCGGCAGCTCGTGCTGCTCGACCTGCGCGGCACCGGAGACTCCGCGGCGCCGGCGGACCCGTCCACCTACCGCTGCGACCGCCTGGTGGACGACGTGGAGGTGTTGCGCGACCACATGGGGCTGGCCCACATGGATGTGCTCGGGCACTCGGCGGGCGGAAGCCTGGCGATGCTGTACGCCGCCCGGTATCCGGCGCGGGTGGCGAAGCTCGCGCTCGTCACCGCGATTCCGTGGGCGCTGGGTATGCCGGCCACGGCGGAGGAGCGGCTGGTTGCCGCCCGGGCGCGCGAGGGTGAGTCGTGGTTCGAAGGTGCATTCCCGGCATTTGAGGCATGGGTGGGTGGCTCGGGCGACTTCGATCCCGCGATCGCACCCTTCTTCTACGGACGGTGGGACGAAGCGGCGCGCAGGCACGACGCGCGCGCCGACCAGGAGTCCAACGACCAGGCCGCGGACATCTACCACTCCGACGGTGCCTACGCCCCCGTCGCCACCCGCTCCGCCCTCTCGCGGTTCACCGCACCCGTCCTCGTCCTCGCCGGTGAACTCGACGGCGGCCCCTGCCCCGCACTCGTCCGCCGCGCCGCCGAGGTCTTCCCGAACGCCGAGGTCGCCGTGCAGCCGAACGCCGGGCACTACCCATGGCTCGACGACGCGGCTTGGTTCGTGCGTCGGGTCGGCGCCTTTCTGGACGGGAGTGGCTCAAGAACAGCCTGAGTTCGGCCCGGGGACGTCAAGGTCGTTAAAGTTTCGTCAAAGAATGCTCAAAGAGATACCTGAATGAGGGGGGACCGCTATGGGTGCTCCGCGCCTGAGCAGTACGCCATTGCCCGGCATCGGAGTCCGCTACGACCTCACTACACGTGAACAGCGCCGCTTGTCCGTCGTCGCCCACCGGGACGGATCACGGACACTGAGCGCCTACAGAAAGGACGATCCCGACGCGTGCGCGCTGTCGGTGCGGCTGAGCTCCGCCGAAGCGACCACGCTGATCGACGCGTTGATGCCCGCACACCACAGCCCCAACCTGCTGTCCACCACGGAGCTGGGCCTCGTCGCCGAACGCGTCGAACTGTCCGCGACCTCGCACTGGAACGGACGGCTGCTCGGCGAGACCCGGATGCGCACCGAGACGGGCGTCTCCATCGTGGCCGTGCTGCGCCGGGCCGAAGCCATTCCCTCGCCGACGCCGGACTTCCGGCTGGCCGGCGGAGACACCCTGATCGTCATCGGCACGCGCGAAGGCGTGGATGCGGCCGCCGAGATACTCGGTCGGGAGTGAGCCGCGATGCACTCCTCCGCGGTCTTCCTCATCGAATTCGGTGCCATCATCCTCGGCCTGGGCCTGCTCGGCCGGTTCGCCGGACGGTTCCAGTTCTCGCCGATACCCCTCTATCTGCTGGCCGGCCTCGCGTTCGGCGAGGGCGGACTGCTCCCGCTGGGCACCAGCGAGGAGTTCGTCGCCATCGGCGCGGAGATCGGGGTGATCCTGCTGTTGCTGATGCTCGGCCTCGAGTACACGGCCAGCGACCTCGTCTCCAACCTCAAGACCCAGTACCCGGCCGGACTCGTCGACGCCGCACTCAACGCGCTGCCCGGCGCCGTCATGGCGCTGCTGCTCGGCTGGGGCCCGGTGGCCGCGGTCGTCCTGGCCGGCGTCACGTGGATCTCGTCCTCCGGGGTCATCGCGAAGGTCCTCGGCGACCTCGGGCGGCTCGGCAACCGGGAGACACCGGTCATCCTGAGCATCCTCGTCCTCGAGGACCTCTCCATGGCCGTCTACCTGCCGATCGTCACCGCCCTGCTCGCCGGCGCCGGTCTCGCGGCGGGCAGCGCCACCCTCGCCATCGCCCTCGGCGTCGCCGGGCTCGTCCTCCTGCTCGCGGTGCGCTACGGCCGTCACATCTCGCGTATCGTCTCCAGTGACGATCCCGAGAAGCTGCTCCTGGTCGTGCTCGGACTGACCCTGGTCGTGGCCGGACTCGCGCAGCAGCTCCAGGTGTCGGCGGCCGTCGGCGCGTTCCTCGTCGGTATCGCGCTGTCCGGCGAAGTGGCGGAGGGCGCGCACAACCTGCTGGCGCCGCTGCGGGATCTGTTCGCCGCGGTGTTCTTCGTCTTCTTCGGGCTGCACACGGATCCGGCGAGCATCCCGCCGGTGCTGCTGCCCGCGCTCGCGCTGGCCGCAGTCACCGCGTGCACGAAGATCGCCACCGGCTACTGGGCCGCCAAGCGCGCCGGAGTCTCGGCCAAGGGCCGCTGGCGGGCGGGCGGAACCCTGGTGGCGCGCGGCGAGTTCTCCATCGTCATCGCGGGACTCGCCGTCACCGCCGGTATCGAGCCGTCGCTGGGCCCGCTGGCCACCGCCTATGTCCTCATCCTGGTGATCGTGGGCCCGCTCACCGCCCGCTACACCGAGCCGCTGGCGACGCGCGTCCTGCGGTGGCGTGCGGGCAGGTCCGCGGCGACGGTTCCGACCGCCCCCGAGGGCGGCGAAGTCCCGGTCGAGTTGGCGCCGGACGCGGCTGCGGACCCGGCGTTCGACGCGGTCGACGGCAGGGACGTGCTCGGCCGGTCCTGAGCGGGCCGGCCCGGACGGACGAGAGAGCGCGCCCGTCCGCGCGGGCGAGAGAGCGCGCCCCGTCCGCGCGGACCGGGAATCCGAGCGAGTCCGCCCGGGTTCCCGGTCACGGCCGCAGGTCGGCGTGCGTGCCCCGTCCCCATGAGCGGCCTGTCACCCCGAGTGGTGGTCAGCGATGGCGTCGACGCCGGACCACCACATACCCGGCGGCCAGCGCCAGCGCGCCGACGGCCAGGCCGGCGCCCAGTGCCAGCTCGAAGTCCGCGGGCCCGGTGGCACCGCCCAGCCCGCCCCGGACGCCCTGCGTGGGGCGCGGCGAGCTCGTGGGGCGCGGTGAGGAGGTGGGGAGCGGTGAGATCGTGGGAGGCGGGGAGACCGTGGGAAACGGTGACGTGATGGTGCTGCGGCGTGGCAGGACCTCGCAGGCGATGCCGTCGTCCGTGCCCTGGTCCTCGTCGAGGCGATTGGGGTCGTTGCGGTCGCGGTTGAACTCCGCCTGCGCGTCCTCCTGGAAGACGAAGTCGCGGCAGTCCAGGTCACCCTGGGCGTGGGCCAGGTGGGACGCCGGGCCGACGGCGACGAGAACGGTGATCGCGGTCGTGCATATCGCGGGGGCGCGTCGCTTCACGGGCGTTGCCTCTCGGTCCTGCGGTCTCGACATCTGACGATCGACAACCGTCCATGCGACCGTAGGTACGCCACCCGGGCACCGGCGCGCGGTGCTAGGCCGTTCGAGCCAACCTCGGGGCCAGCTCGAACGGCCCGGCCTTCAGCCGCTCAGTCCCCCCGGGGCCCGTACGCCGTCATGAAGCGATCCCGGAAGCGGTCCATGCCCCAGGTGGGCGCGTTCTCGGCGGGCTTGAGGCCGTCCGTCCAGTTCCAGTCGGCGATCCTGTCCAGGACCTTCGGGTCGCGGGCGACGATCGTGACGGGCACGTCCTTGCTGGTGCTGCCGGCGGTGACGGTGGGCACCGGCTGGTGGTCGCCGAGGAAGACGAGGACGGTGTCGTCGGTGCCGTACCGCTCGACCCATTCGGTCAGGCTGTGCAGGGAGTACTCGATGGCGTGGCGGTACTCGGTGCGGACGCGCTCGGGGTCCTTCCAGACCTCCTTGGGGTCGGTGCCCTCCTTCTTGATCTGGTGGAAGACCGAGCCGTCGCCGAGCTCGTCCCAGTCGGTCATACGGGCGATGGGGGACCAGGGGTTGTGGCTGGAGGCCAGGATGATCTCCGCCATGATCGGGTCGCGATTCTTCTTGCCGTGCTCCAGGCGCTGGAACGCCTCCAGGCTGAACTGGTCGGGCACGGGGGTCCAGCTGAAGTACGGGCCGTTGTACCCCAGGTGCTCGGAGTCGTAGATGTGGTCGAGCGCGAAGAACTTGCCCTCCGGCCAGGCCCGCCGCACACCCGGCACGACACCGACCGTCCGCCACGCGCCGGTCTTCCTGAAGTAGCTGCCCAGCGTCGCCCGGTCGCTGGTCGTCAGGCTCCGGTACCGCTGCTGGTTCTTGATCCAGAGGCCGGACAGGAACGTCGAGTGCGCCAGCCAGCTGCCCGCGCCCGTCACCGGTGACTTCAGCCACGCGCTGCGCGACTGGAACCCGGCCGCCTTGAGCGAGTTCGTCCCTTCCTTCAGCACCGAATCGATCTGCGGAGCCATCGCAGGATCGTCGACGGCGACCCGGCCGTAGCTCTCGATGAACGTGAACAGCACGTCCTTGCCGCGCAGCCCCGTGAGCAACTGGTCCGGCGGTGTCTTGGCGAACGCGTCGACCGCGGCCTGCTTCTCGAAGACCCGCCCGTCCTTCAGGCCGGCCTGGACCTGTTCGATCCGGTTGTTGACGAAGTCGGCGTTGCCCTTGGTGGCCAGCGGGACCCCGGCGATCTGGATGCCCAGGGTCATGCAGGTGATCCACGCGGTGCCCAGGATCAGCGTCGTGCGGGTGGCGACGGCACGGTGGCCGACCATCAGGTTCGTCACCCGCACCATCGCGAGCGTCATCAGCACCAGCACCGCGACCACCAGGACGATCACCCCGACGACCGCGAGCACCTGCCCGGTACGGCCGAAGGACTCCCGGACGAACTCCGCCGCGTCGTCCAGCAGGATCCAGTCCAGGACCAGGTCGAAGGGACGGGCCAGCACCGAGTAGAAGCCCATGTCGACGAACTTCAGCACGGTCAGCAGGCCCAGCAGCGCGCCCGCGAACACGGACATCAGCCGCCGTGACCGCGGTGGTACCGCCAGCAGCAGGCCCGCGAGCAGGATCCCTTCGGCGGGCAGCCGGAAGAACGCCTCGGGGCCGAGCCGTTCGAGACGGTTCGGCACGAGGAGCGCGAACAGCAGGAGCGCGCCGGCCAGAACGGTCGTGCCTACGGTGACGCCGCGGGCCGTACGGGGGTAGCGGCGCCGCCAGCCGAACCAGCCCGGGGGAGTGGAGTCGGCACGGTCTGCCGTTCCGGCCGTCTCCGCCGGACCGGCCGCTTCCTCGGCGTCGTCGGCCTTCTCCGTCGGCTCGCCATCGTCGTCCCGCTCGGCGTCAACGACCTCCTTGCCCTCCGCGGTCGCCTTTGCCGGTTCCACATCTCCGGAATCGTCGTCCGATTCGGCACCTTCATCCGTAGCCGTCTCAGCCGTCTCAGTCGTCTCAGTCGTGCCGGCCGTCTCAGTCGTGCCGGCCGTCTCAGTCGTGCCGGCCGTCTCAGCCGTGCCGACCGTCTTAGCCGTGCCGACCGTTTCAGCCGTCCCGGCTGTCCCAGCCGTGTCGGCCTCCCCGGCCACCCCCGCCCCGCCCGGATCGTCGTCCGGATCCGACCCGCCCTCAGCGGTGTTGAGCGGCTGACGGGAGCGAGTGAAGAGCGACACCCGGCGGTCCTTCCGTGCGGTCTTGCGATGGCATGGCAAACAACGGTCGACGACCGAGCCTGCCACCATCAGTACGTCCGCACGTCACCTTGGGTTCAACCAGAGCTGCCCGGGATTCACCCGTCGGCGGAGACCGCCACCTCGCGGGCCCAGCGGTAGTCCGCCTTGCCGCTGGGCGAGCGCCGGATCGAGTCCGCGATCACCAGCTGGCGAGGGATCTTGTACCCCGCGAGGTGGGAGCGGCAATGCGTCTGGATGTCCGCCAGGGACGGCCGCCGCGCACCCGTGCGCAGCTGCACCACCGCGGCCACATGGTGCCCCCACTTGGCGTCCGGCACTCCGGCCACCAGCGCGTCGTACACGTCGGGGTGGGACTTGAGCGCCTGCTCGACCTCTTCCGGGTACACCTTCTCGCCACCGGTGTTGATGCACTGCGAGCCGCGTCCGAGCACGGTGACGACGCCGTCCTCGTCGACCGTGGCCATGTCGCCGAGGAGCACCCACCGCCGGCCGTCCTTCTGGAAGAAGGTCTCGGCGGTCTTCCGGGGGTCGTTGTAGTAGCCGAGCGGCACATGGCCGCACTGGGCGACCCGGCCCACCTCGCCCGTGGCGACGGGCTCGTAGGTGGCCGGATCGACCACCTGAGTACGGGAGTTGACGCGGATGCGGAAGCCGCGCTCGGGGCCCGAGTCCTCGGTGGCCGTGCCGTTGAAGCCGGATTCGGAGGAGCCGAAGTTGTTCAGGAGCATCACGTTCGGGACCAGCTCCTGGAACTGCCGGCGCACGGTGTCCGACATGATCGCCCCGGACGAGGACACGCTGAACATCGACGAGCAGTCCGTGCCCTTCATGGGGCCGCTCAGGGCATCGACGAGGGGCCGCAGCATCGCGTCGCCGACCAGCGACACGCTGGTGACCTTCTCCTTCTCGATCGTCCGCAGCACCTCCTCCGGCGCGAACTTGCGGTGGATCACGATGCGCTGGCCGAAGTTGAAGCCGATGAAGGCGGTCAGCGTGGACGTGCCGTGCATCAGCGGAGCGGTCGGGAAGAACGTGATGCCGTCACCGCCGGCCGCCACCCGCTCGGCGAGTTCCTCCGGCTTCCGCACCGGCTCACCGGTCGGCGCGCCGCCGCCCAGCCCCGAGAAGAACAGGTCCTCCTGGCGCCACATCACGCCCTTGGGCATTCCGGTCGTGCCGCCGGTGTAGATGATGAACTGGTCGTCGCCCGACCTGGCCGGGAACCCCCGCTCGGGCGACCCGGCGGCCTCGGCGTCCGCGAAGCTCACGGCCGGCACGACCGGTGCCTCGGCCGCAGCCGGCGTCACCGACCCCACCCGCACCAGGTGCCTCAGCCCTTCCACCCGTGGCAGAGCCGCCGCCACCCGGTCGGTGAACTCCGCCTCGAAGACCAGGGCCACCAGATCGGCGTCCCGGTACAGGTACACCAACTCCTCTTCCACATAGCGGTAGTTCACGTTGACCGGGACGATCCGCGCCTTCAGGCAGGCCAGCACCGTCTGGAGGTACTCGACGCCGTTGTAGAGATGGAGGCCGAGATGCTCGCCCGGACGTATCCCGCTGTCGAGCAGATGGTGGCCGATCCGGTTGGCCGCCGCGTCCAGCTCGGCGTACGTCAGACGGCGCTCCGCACCCGTGCCCGGATGATCCACGTACACGAGCGCCTCGCGGTCCGGGACCACGTCGACGACCGACTCGAACAGGTCGGCAAGGTTGTACTCCACCGTTCCTCCTGCCCTCGCTCTCCACCGGCTGCCGGTCATCAGAGCAAAGGGCGGCACAACTGTGAAGGGTCCGCGCACAAGAAATCTGACTACCTGTCAGAAAACCCTTGAAGTGCCCCGGCACCTCCTGCAACCTGTTCTCGTTCTTTCAGAGGGGAGATGGGCGATGAGTGGGACGGAACACCTCACCGTGCGGCGCGAAGGCGCCACACTGGTGCTCACGCTCAACCGGCCGGAGGCCAAGAACGCACTCTCGTTGGCGATGCTCGTCGGCCTGTACGACGGCTGGCTGGAGGCCGACGCCGACGACACGATCCGCTCGGTCGTGTTCACGGGCGCGGGCGGCTCGTTCTGCGCGGGCATGGACCTCAAGGCCCTGGCCGGACAGGGCATGGAAGGGGAGCGCCACCGCGACCGGCTCAAGGCCGACCCGGACCTGCACTGGAAGGCGATGCTGCGCCACCACCGCCCCCGCAAGCCGGTGATCGCCGCCGTCGAGGGGTACTGCGTCGCCGGCGGCACCGAGATGCTCCAGGGCACCGACATCCGCGTCGCGGGGGAGTCGGCCACCTTCGGGCTCTTCGAAGTCAAGCGCGGTCTGTTCCCGATCGGCGGTTCCACGGTCCGGCTGCAACGGCAGATCCCGCGCACCCACGCCCTGGAGATGTTGCTCACGGGGCGCCCGTACAGCGCCCGCGAGGCCGCCGGCATCGGTCTGATCGGGCATGTCGTCCCCGACGGCACGGCACTGGACAAGGCCCTGGAGATCGCCGAACAGATCAACGCCTGCGGCCCACTCGCCGTCGAAGCCGTCAAGGCGTCCGTGTACGACACCGCCGAGATGACCGAGACCGACGGCCTCGCCGCGGAACTCAAGCGCGGCTGGCCGATCTTCGACACGGCCGACGCCAAGGAAGGCGCCCGCGCCTTCGCGGAGAAGCGGTCACCCGTCTACAAGCGCGCGTAGCGCCGCGCCGGCTGAGGCCGGTTCAGCAGCTGCGGGCCGTTCGTGGCTGGTCGCGCAGGTCCCCGCGCCCCTTTGGGGCACGCCTTCACCGCCGGCCTCCCAAGGAGGTAGTCCCGATGCCCGAAGTCCTCAAAGCCCCCCTCGTCGTCGAGTTCCCGTTCACCCGTTCCGTCGGCCCCGTCCAGAGCGCCTTCCTCACCGGGCTGCGCGAACGCGTCGTGCTCGGCGTGCGCACCGGCGACGGACGCACGCTCGTCCCACCCGTCGAGTACGACCCCGTCACCGCCGAGGAGCTCCGCGACCTCGTCGAGGTCGCCCCCACGGGCACCGTCACCACCTGGGCCTGGAACCACGCCCCCCGCCGCGACCAGCCCCTGGACACGCCCTTCGCCTGGGTCCTGGTCCGCCTCGACGGCGCCGACACCGCGCTCCTGCACGCCCTCGACGCCTCCGGCCCCGACGCGGTCCACACCGGTATGCGGGTCCGTGTCCGCTGGGCCGCGGAACGCACCGGCGCCATCACCGACATCGCCTGCTTCGAGCCGTACGACGACAGCGCCGAGGACGTCCGGGGCGCGGCCGAACCCGCCGTCCACACCGGCGAGTTCGCGGACCCGATCACCGGCATCGTCGCTCGGGCCCGGCTCGACTACACCTACTCGCCCGGCCGTGCCCAGTCCGCCTACCTCGGCGCCCTGGCCGAACACCGCAACGTCGGCGAACGCTGCCCGTCCTGCCGCAAGGTGTACGTGCCGCCGAGGGGTGCGTGCCCCACATGTGGCCTCGCCACATCGGAACAGGTCGAAGTAGGTCCCCACGGCACGGTCACCACGTTCTGCATCGTCAACATCAAGGCGAAGAACCTCGACATCGAAGTGCCGTACGTCTACGCCCACATCGCCCTCGACGGCGCCGGTCTCGCCCTGCACGCCCGGATCGGCGGCATCCCCTACGACCAGGTACGCATGGGCCTGCGGGTCGAACCCGTGTGGACGGCGGACTCCCGCTTCCCCGATCACTACCGGCCCACGGGCGAGCCCGACGCGGACTACGACACCTACAGGGAGCTGCTGTGAACCGCGAGATCGCCGTCGTCGCCTTCGCGCAGACCGACCACCGGCGCACCAGCGAGGAGCTCTCCGAGGTGGAGATGCTCATGCCCGTCCTGCACGAGGTGCTGGCGCAGACCGGCCTGAAGACCGCCGACATCGGCTTCACCTGCTCCGGCTCCAGCGACTACCTCGCCGGCCGCGCGTTCTCCTTCACCCTCGCCCTCGACGGCGTGGGCGCCTGGCCGCCGATCTCCGAGTCGCACGTCGAGATGGACGGAGCCTGGGCGCTGTACGAGGCGTGGACCAAGCTCCTGACCGGGGACGCCGACACCGCGCTCGTCTACTCCTACGGCAAGTCCTCACCGGGCCCGCTGCGCGACGTCCTCACCCGCCAGCTCGACCCGTACTACGTCGCCCCGCTCTGGCCCGACTCCGTCGCGCTCGCCGCCCTCCAGGCCCAGGCCCTCATCGACGCCGGTGACACCGACGAGCCCGCACTCGCCGCCGTCGCCGCCCGCAGCCGGGCGGACGCCACCGCCAACTCCCATGCGCAGCTGAGCGGTTCGGTGCCGCACGGCGACTACCTCGTACGACCGCTGCGTACCGGCGACTGCCCGCCCATCGGCGACGGAGCCGCCGCCGTGATCCTCGCGGCGGGGGAGCGGGCCCGCGACCTGTGCGAACGGCCCGCCTGGATCCGCGGTCTGGACCACCGCATCGAGGCCCACGGCCTGGGCGTGCGCGACCTCACCGACTCGCCCTCCACCCGCCTGGCCGCCGAGAAGGCCGGAGCGTTCGAACGACCCGTGGACACCGCCGAGTTGCACGCGCCCTTCACCGCGCAGGAGGTCGTCCTGCGCAAGGCGCTGAGGCTCGACGACGGCGTGCGTGTCAACCCGTCCGGCGGGGCGCTCGCCGCCAACCCCGTCATGGCCGCCGGGCTCATCCGCATCGGCGAGGCCGCCGCCGGCATCCACCGGGGCGAGTCCGACCGGGCGCTCGCGCACGCCACGTCCGGCCCCTGTCTGCAACAGAACCTGGTCGCCGTACTCGAAGGGGATCCGCGATGAGCAAGGAGCCCGTGGCCGTCATCGGCATCGGACAGACCAAGCACGTCGCCGCACGCCGGGACGTGTCGATCGCGGGACTCGTCCGGGAGGCGGCCCGCAGCGCACTCGACGACGCCGGGCTGGACTGGGCGGACATCGACGCCGTCGTCATCGGCAAGGCGCCCGACTTCTTCGAGGGCGTCATGATGCCGGAGCTGTATCTCGCCGACGCGCTCGGCGCGGTCGGCAAGCCCATGCTCCGGGTGCACACCGCCGGCTCGGTCGGCGGATCCACCGCGCTCGTCGCCGCCAACCTGGTCGCGGCCCGCGTCCACGGCACCGTGCTGACGCTCGCCTTCGAGAAGCAGTCCGAGTCCAACGCCATGTGGGGACTGTCCCTGCCGATCCCCTTCCAGCAGCCCCTGCTGGCCGGCGCCGGCGGGTTCTTCGCCCCGCACGTGCGCGCGTACATGCGGCGCAGCGGCGCGCCCGACACGATCGGTTCGCTGGTCGCCTACAAGGACCGGCGCAACGCGCTGAAGAACCCGTACGCCCATCTGCACGAGCACGACATCACCCTGGAGAAGGTCCAGGCCTCGCCCATGCTGTGGGACCCCATCCGCTACTCGGAGACCTGCCCGTCCTCGGACGGGGCCTGCGCGATGGTCCTCACCGACCGGGCCGGCGCGGCCCGTGCGCCGCGCCCGCCCGCCTGGATGCTCGGCGGCGCCATGCGCAGCGAGCCCACCCTCTTCGCCGGCAAGGACGCCGTGTCGCCGCAGGCCGGCAAGGACTGCGCGGCCGACGTGTACCGGCAGGCGGGTATCGCCGACCCGCGCCGTGACATCGACGCCGTCGAGATGTACGTGCCGTTCTCCTGGTACGAGCCGATGTGGCTGGAGAACCTCGGATTCGCCGCCGAGGGCGAGGGCTGGAAACTCACCGAGGCCGGGGTGACCGAGCTGGACGGCGATCTGCCCGTCAACATGTCGGGCGGCGTCCTGTCGACCAACCCGATCGGGGCCTCCGGCATGATCCGGTTCGCGGAGGCGGCCCTGCAGGTGCGGGGCCAGGCCGGGGAACACCAGGTGGAAGGGGCTCGCAAGGCGCTCGGGCACGCCTACGGCGGCGGGTCGCAGTTCTTCGCGATGTGGCTGGTGGGCGCCGAGCCGCCGGACGCGTGAGCCGGGTCCCGGACGTCGGTGGAGAAACCTTGGCAAAGGTCCCCCTCACGTGGCCTGTTGGCACCCGGGACCGATCGCTAGGCTGGCCCGCGGACGACGCGAATCGGGAGGAGCACGGACGTGGCCGAGAGCACCACCATCCAGCAGCCGCCGCTCACGGGCTGGGACAAGCCGGAGCTGGACCTCAGCAACGCCGACTGGCACTCGAGCAGCCGTGGTCGGGGGGATGTCCAGATCGCCTTCGTCGAGGGGTTCATCGCGATGCGCAACAGCGACCGCCCCGAAAGCCCTTCCCTGATCTTCACCCCTGCCGAATGGGGCGCGTTCGTGTCGGGCGCGCGCGAGGGCGAGTTCGACCTGACCTGACGGGCGCGAGGGCGAGTACGACCTCATGGGGGACCCCGCGAACCTCGCGGGCGGACCGCGCGAGCTGAGCCGGCGGGCGGTGGCCCCGCGCGCCGGCCGCCCTCGGGCCGATCCGGGGGTGTTCCCGCCGTTTTTCCGGACACGCGACCTTGAGAGCCCTTCCGGGGCCCACGCCTGAGCGAGGCTGGCCCCGGGGTCGGGAAGGCCGTACCCCGGAGGTGAGGAACCCATGAGCACCCTGCCGGTCATCGCGGCGGTCGACGGTTCGGACGACAGCCTGGTCGCGCTGGACTGGGCCTTCGAGACCGCCCTGCTGCGCGAGGCGCCGCTGCGGGTGGTCCACGTGCAGCAGTACGCGGCCTGGGCGGGGCCGGAGATCACGCCACCCGGGCAGCCGGAGTCCGCGAACGACCCGGTGCTCGACGCGGTCCGCCGGTATCTGGAAGGGCGCGTCGAGCAGCCCGCCGTGGAGTACTCGGCCCTGGCCGGAGCGGCCGGGACGGTCCTGCCCGAACTGGGTTCGACCGCCCAGCTGCTGGTCCTGGGCAGCCGGGGCCGCGGCGGTTTCGCCAGCCTGCTGCTCGGCTCCAGCGGCGTGGCCGCCGCGCGGGACGCCGAGTGCCCGGTGGTCGTCGTACCGAAGCCGGGCCGCGAGGTCGACGACGACACGCTGCCGATCGAACCGGGTCCCCGGGTCGTGGTCGGACTCCAGGTCGACAGCCCGGACGAGGCCACCCTGTCCTTCGCCTTCGCCGAGGCCGCCCGACGCGGAGCCCGGCTCCAGGCCGTCGCCGCGTACGCCTGGCCGCTGCACGTGTGGACCGCGGCCACCGCCCAGGTCGTGGCGCCACTGGCCGACCAGGAAGCCATCGAGGCCGAGACCCGCGTCCTGGCCGACGGTCTCCTCGCGCCCCACCGTGAACGCCACCCCGACGTCCGCGCCGAGTCCTACGTGGCCCCGGGTGACGCGGCCGGAACCCTCGTCGCGGCCTCCAGGGACGCGACCCTCGTGGTGGTGGGCCGGCACCGGCGACGCCTCCTGGCGCCCGCCCGCATGATGGGCTCGGTGACCCAGGCGGTCCTGCTCCATGCCGCCGCCCCGGTGGCGGTGGTGCCGCCCGTGCAGATGGAGGCGTAGGGACAGGCGCGGGGGCCAACTCCCGAGCGAACCAGGGACCCCTGGTCGAGGGACCGGAGAGCACCCGTCGAACGGCTGCCCTCACGTCATGGAACGGGTTCGGCCACGTACCATGGCGACATGTCGTTCCTCCGCCGCCGCAGCGCCACGCCCGCCGGGCCCGACTTCGACGTACTGGCCATGGACCCGGGCGACTGGCCCGGCAACCTGGGTGCCGGGCTGCTGCCCGCCCCCGACGGCAGCTGCCAGGGCGTCTTCCTGCGCTACGACCTCTTCGGCGGCCGCGGCCCGGCGATGATCATCGGCAATCTGCCCGAGGGCTCCCCGGCCCGCGAGGTGGAGCAGGGCGAGATCCCCTTCGAGGTCGCGCAGCTGCTGCTGGCGCTGGAGAACGACGAGGAGGTCTCCGTCGTCGGCAGCGAAGACGTACCGGTGATGCAGGGCGACAACCTTCTGATCGTGCGCCGTCTGAAGCTCTCCGAGAGCCGGATCTCCTGCGTGCAGTTCGACCGCAGCGACAACGTCCTGGTCACCATCGCCGCCTGGGACCGCCCCATCACCGACGACCTGTACGCCCTGCTCAAGCCGCTGCCCGCGGAGCTCTTCCAGCAGGGCTGAATCGTCTCCTCACCCTCCCCGGCCGGACCGGCGCCTGCTTGACTTTGTCATGACCCTTGCCGCTGAGTCATCGGATCTCTAGCGTCAGGGGTCATGTCATATGAGCCGCAAGGGATCACCCGAAGAACGACTCTGAAGGCAGTGGCAGCGGTCGGAGGAGCCGGAGGGCTCGCTCTGGGAGCAGGGGCCGGGGAGGCTGCTGCCACCGATTCCTCCGATGTGTCGCACGCGCCGTCCGTGCTCCGGTACGCCGCCCCGGCCTCCGACTGGGAGCGCGAGGCGTTACCCATCGGCAACGGAGCACTCGGTGCCATGGTGTTCGGCACCCTCGCCTCCGAACATCTCCAGTTCAACGAGAAGACCCTCTGGACCGGCGGCCCCGGCTCCGCCCAGGGCTACGACCACGGCAACTGGCGCGCGCCCCGGCCCGGCGCGATCACCGCCGTCCAGGACGACCTCGACACCGGGACCACCCTCGACCCCGAGTCCGTCGCCGACCGCCTCGGCCAGCCGCGGCTCGGCTACGGCGCCCACCAGACCTTCGGCGACCTCCACCTCGACCTGCCCGACGCGCCGAGCACACTCCCGCCGGACTACCGCCGGGCCCTCGACCTCGACAACGCGGTCGCCTCGGTCGCCTACACCCACCAAGGCGTGCATCACCGAAGGGAGTTCTTCGCCTCCTTCCCGGACGGCGTGATCGTGGGACGGCTCAGCGCCGACCGCCCCGGGGCCGTCACCTTCACCCTGCGCCACACCTCGCCCCGCGCCGACTTCACCGCCACCGCCACCGACGGCACCCTCACCGTGCGGGGAGCCCTCGCGGACAACGGGCTGCGCTTCGAGGCGCAGGTCCGGGTACGGACGCGGGGCGGCACCGTGACCTCCGGGGCCGACGCCACCCTCACCGTGACCGGCGCCGACAGTGCCTGGTTCGTCCTGGCCGCCGGCACGGACTACGCCGACACCTACCCCGACTACCGTGGCCCGGACCCGCACGCCGCCGTCAGCCGAGCCGTCCGGAGCGCGGGCCGGGACTACGAGAGCCTGCTCGACCGGCACGTCCGTGACCACCGGTCCCTCTTCGGCCGCGTCGGCCTCGACATCGGCCAGTCGCTCCCCGCCGACATCCCCACGGACCGGCTGCTGTCCTCGTACACCGGCGGCACGAGCGCGACGGACCGCGCCCTGGAAGCCCTCTACTTCCAGTACGGCCGCTACCTGCTCATCGCCTCCTCACGCCCCGGCTCCCTGCCCGCCAACCTCCAGGGCGTCTGGAACAACAGCACCACGCCCCCGTGGTCGGCCGACTACCACGTCAACATCAACCTCCAGATGAACTACTGGCCCGCCGAGGCCGCGAACCTCGCCGAGACGACGGCGCCCTACGACCGCATCGTCGAGGCCCTGCGCGCCCCCGGGCGCCGCAGCGCACAGGAGATGTTCGGCTCCCGCGGCTGGGTCGTGCACAACGAGACCAACCCGTACGGGTTCACCGGCGTGCACGACTGGGCGACCTCGTTCTGGTTCCCCGAGGCGGCGGCCTGGCTCACCCAGCAGATGTACGAGCACTACAGGTTCGGCGGCTCCACCGACTACCTGCGCACCACCGCCTACCCGGTGATGAAGGAGGCGACGGAGTTCTGGCTCGACAACCTGCGCACCGACCCGCGCGACGGAACCCTCGTCGTCACCCCCAGCTACTCGCCCGAGCACGGCGACTTCACTGCGGGCGCGGCCATGTCGCAGCAGATCGTCCACGACCTGTTCACCAGCACCCTGGAAGCCGCCCGCACCCTGGGTGACACGCCCGGCTTCCGACGCCGTGTCGAGGACGCGCTGAACCGGCTCGACCCCGGCCTGCGGATCGGATCCTGGGGTCAACTCCAGGAGTGGAAGACGGACTTGGACGACCCCGCCGAAACCCACCGGCACGTCTCGCACCTGTTCGCCCTGCATCCCGGACGGCAGATCGAACCCGGCAGCCGGTGGGCGCGGGCCGCCGAGGTCTCCCTGACCGCGCGCGGGGACGGCGGCACCGGATGGTCCAAGGCCTGGAAGATCAACTTCTGGGCGCGGCTGCGCGACGGCGACCACGCCCACACGATGCTCGCCGAACAGCTGAAGTCCTCGACGCTGCCCAACCTCTGGGACACCCACCCGCCGTTCCAGATCGACGGCAACTTCGGTGCCACTTCCGGTGTCGTCGAGATGCTCCTCCAGAGCCAGCACGACATCATCGACGTGCTCCCCGCCCTGCCCGTCACCTGGCCGACCGGCTCGGTGCGCGGCCTGCGGGCCCGCGGCGGCGCCACCCTCGACATCGCGTGGACGGACGGCCGGGCGACCGGCATCACCCTCGACGCGTCACGAACCCGCGAACTCACCGTCCGCAGCGACCTGTTCGAGACAGGACAGCACTCCTTCAAAGCGGTGGCCGGACAGCGGTACACCTGGCAGCGGAAGGACTGACCCCTCCATGAGACCGGTCCGCTAGGAACCCGACGCCACGACGTCCACGTCCGCCGCCCGCACGAACGCCACCCGGTGACCGTACTGGATCTCGTAGTACAGATCCTTGCCGACCACGACCCGGTGCGACGACTGGTCGAAGTCCACCGCGTAGAAGTACTCGCCCGGCACCTTGCCGCCCACCGCGTACCGCTGGCCGGCCGGCAAGGTGTACGGCAGTGGCGACACCGACTGCGCGGGCACGTCCGCCGGATACGCCGAGGACTCGGGGTAGGCGCGCCCGTACACCGGGACGCTCGTCAGGCCCGCCTTCGGTGTCACCACCTCACCCGACGCGTGCACCGCGGCCGGGCTCTCCTTCGTGTTCCTGAACCACGCCTTCTGCCCCAGGTACCAGATCGCCGTCCAGTCGCCGTCCTGGCCGGCGACCGCGTACTGCTGTCCGGTCGAGACCCGCGAGGCCAGGTCGTTGACACCCTTGGTCGGCTCCGAGCCCAGCCCGATGTCCTTGATCAGGGGATACGTCTCACCGGGGCCGGAGTACAGCCGCACCGCGCTCGAACCGTGGTCCGCGCAGCGCTGACCGGCGGTCACACAGCCCGTGTACTCGGGCCGGTTGGTCGCGTAGTCGGGGCGGATCGTCACCAGTCCGCCGTCCGGGCCGGCGCTGGGCTCGATGGGCCGGCCGAGCAGCTCGAAGTAGTGCCGCCAGTCCCAGTACGGGCCCGGGTCGGTGTGCATGCCCCTGACGTTCGCCGCGGTCGGGCCCGGAACGGTGTCGTGGCCGAGGATGTGCTGCCGGTCCAGCGGGATGTCGTACTGCTTCGCCAGGTACGCCACCAGACGGGCCGAGGACCGGTACATCGCCTCCGTGTACCAGGCGTCCGGCCGGGCCAGGAATCCCTCGTGCTCCAGCCCGATCGACTTCGCGTTGACGTACCAGTTGCCCGCGTGCCAGGCCACATCCTTTGCCTTCACATGCTGGGCGATGTGGCCGTCCGTGGAGCGCAGGGTGTATTGCCACGACACATAGGTGGGGTCCTGCACCATGGTGAGGACACCCTCCCAGGCGCCCTCCGTGTCGTGGACGACGATGTAGTCGATGTCCTGGGCCGCCGGACGACCGCCCACGTCGTGGTTGCCGTAGTCACCGTCCCCGAACTGCTCGTACGGCGCCGGGACCCACTCGCAGGACACCGTGGGCGGGCACTCGGTCTCCTCGGCCTTGAGGGTGCGCAGTCCCGCCCGCCGCAGCTGCCCGGTGTCGGGGGACAGGCCCGGCTGCGCGGCCACCGCCACCAGCTGGCCCGCGTCCGTCTCACGCTCCTGACCGGTGCGCAGCACCGCGTAGACGTCGTTCGCGTACGCCGCGGCCGTCGCCGTGTCGTCGGCACCGGAGAAGCGCGCCACCGCCGCGTACCAGTCCGCCGGATCCGAGCTCAGCGGTTCGCCGAGCTCCTTCTGCGCGGCCGCGAGCAGCGCGGCGCCCCCGGCCACGTTGGCGGCAGGGTCCGTACGCAGCCGCTCCTTGCTCAGCCCGGTCAGCTCGGCCGCCTTCGGCAGCGTCCTGAGCCGGGCCGGGATCTCCGAGCTCTTCGGCAGCTTCGCCTTCGGGAGCAGGGCCTTGCGGGCGCTGTCACCGCGCGCGTCCTCCGACCCGTCACCGTGGTGCGACGGAGAGTCGGCGAGCGCGGTGCGGGCGTCGGTGAGGTGCATCGGGCCGTATCCGCCGGTCACGCTGGGGGCCCCGGCGTGCGCGTCCCAGCGGGACTGCAGATAGGAGACGCCGAGCAGGACGCTCTGCGGCACGTGATACCGGGCGGCGGCGGAGGTGAAGGCCGACTGCAGGCCGTGCTCCGAGCCGCGGGAGTCGTCGGAGGGGGCCGCGCCGATCAAGGGGAACAGCAGTGTCGCAGCGGCCAGGGCGGTGACGGATGCACGCAATGCAGCCTCCTGGGACGGTCGGGCGCGACGGGCCGTACGGGGCCGGGCGTGGGTCTGTGGTACCGGCTGTCCGACGATCCGTCAATCATGCCAAGAGCTGCATGAATTCCCTTGTCAAGCGGGATTCCCGGGAGTTTCGTGCCGTCGGCCTCCTGGCCTGCGGGGCGTCAGTGGCGTACCCCAATGGCTGTGTACAGGCGTGTCGAGGGGCCGCCCGGATCTCCATGGGCCGCACACACGAAAGTCCGCGGTACGCCTGTCTCCAGAGCGCACCGCGGACCACCGTCCCCGTCAGCGAGTGCCGACCGCCGCACGTACGGCCCGCCGGGCCAGCTGGCAGTCGTCGTGCAGCCGCCGCAGCAGCAGCCGCTGTTCCTCGCCGGACGGCGCAGCACCCGGGTGGGCCACTCCCGATGCCGCCGGGGTCGTGTCGTGCATCGAACGCTGCACGGCCGTCTCATAGGTACGGATCTCGCGGGTCAGCACGAGCATCAGGTTCACCAGGAACGCGTCCCGGGAAGCCGGACCCGCCGACTGCGCGATCTGGCTGATCTGCCGCCGGGCCACCGGTGCGTCCCCGAGCACCGCCCACAGCGTCGCCAGGTCGTAGCCCGGCAGATACCAGCCCGCGTGCTCCCAGTCCACCAGCACTGGACCGGCCGGTGAGAGCAGGATGTTCGACAGCAACGCGTCGCCGTGGCAGAACTGGCCCATGCCCTGCCGGCCCGCGGTGGCCGCGATGCCGTGCAGCAGCTTCTGGAGATCACCCATGTCCCGGTCGGTGAGCAGGCCCAGCTCGTGGTACCGGGAGATCCGGGCCGCGTAGTCCAGCGGGGCGTCGAACGTGCCCGCCGGCGGCCGCCAGGCGTTGAGCCGGCAGATCGCGCCGAGTGCCGTCCTGATGTCCGCACGCGGCGGCACCTCCACGGGGTGCCGTTGCAGTGCCGCCACCCGGCCCGGCATCCGCTCGATCACGAGCGTGCAGTTGTCCGGATCCGCCGCGATCAGTCTCGGCACACGCACCGGGGGGCGGTGCCGGACGAACGAGCGGTATGCCGCTATCTCGTGCCGGATCCGCTCGGCCCACGCCGGCGAGTGGTCCAGTAAACACTTGGCGACGGCCGTGCTGCGCCCGGTCGTGCCGACCAGGAGTACGGACCGCCCGCTGCGGCGCAGCACCTGGACCGGCGCGAACTCCGGGCAGATCCGGTGCACCGACGCGATCGCCGTACGCAACTGGGCGCCCTGGGGGCCGGACAAGTCGAGTCTCCCGCTGAGCGGTTGTGTGCCGAGCCCCGCGGCGCGCAGTGGCCGGCCCGCGCCGAGCACGGGGGCCGCCGCCGGCCGCGCCGGGGCGAGGTAGGGGCCGCCACCCGCCGGGCGGGCACGCAGCGACCGGGGCGGGGCGGACACGGAGGACGATGCTGCGTACATGGGCGAAACAGATCCCTTCGTGTGCCTGCGACGTCATTGCGCTACCCGGCCCGGCCCCGCGGGTGCACCCTGGGGAGTGCGGCCCGTTGTTCAAAAGGCGACCGGGTCGGGGTGGCGCGTTCCTACCTGACACCCGTTGCCCAGTGGCACACCATCTGGCGCACCCTGGCGAACCCTGGCGAATAGTCCCGAGGCAACTCTCACCGGGCTACTGTCAACTCAGCCGAGAACCTGGGGGCTTGACGTGAGCGGAGAACCCAACACCCGCCTGGCGGACCTGTTCGGCCTGGCCGGCTGGTCCAAGGGCGAACTCGCGAGGCTGGTCAACCGGCAGGCGGCGGCCATGGGCCACCCCCAGCTGTCGACCGACACCTCGCGGGTGCGGCGGTGGATCGACATGGGAGAGATCCCGCGCGATCCGGTGCCGCGGGTGCTGGCAGCTCTGTTCACCGAGCGTCTCGGCCGTGTCGTGACCATCGAGGACCTCGGTCTGGTCCGGCACGGGCGTACGGGGAAACGGCAGGACGCCGGGAATGTGGAGCATCCCGACGGTGTGCCGTGGGCGCCCGAACGGACCGCCGCGGTCCTCACCGAATTCACGGGAATGGACCTCATGCTCAACCGACGCGGCTTGGTGGGCGCGGGTGCCGCGCTCGCCGCGGGATCCGCACTCAGCAGCGCCATGCACGACTGGCTGCACTCCGACCCGGCCCTCAAGGCCGACGCCCCCCAGTTCGACGACCCCCTGCACGCCGACCCCGCCGGGTTCGACCGCTATGAGGCCGCCCCCATCGGGTCGCAGGAGATCGAGGAACTGGAGCGCTCGGTGGAGGTGTTCCGGGCCTGGGACGCGGCCCGCGGCGGCGGGCTGCAACGCAAGGCAGTCGTGGGCCAGCTCAACGAGGTGGGCGGCATGCTCGCCTACCGACACCCCGAACATCTCCAGCGGCGCCTGTGGGGCGTCGCGGCCAACCTCGCCGTACTCGCGGGCTGGATGTCGCACGACGTCGGCCTCGAGCCCACGGCACAGAAGTACTTCGTCATCGCCGCCCATGCGGCCCGGGAGGGCGGCGACCGGCCCCGCGCCGGGGAGGCGCTCTCGCGAGCGGCTCGCCAGATGGTGCACCTCGGCCGGCCCGACGACGCACTCGACCTCATGAAACTCGCCCAGTCCGGCTCCGGTGAAGAGGTGTTGCCGCGCACCCGGGCCATGTTCCACACGATCGAGGCCTGGGCGCAGGCGTCGATGGGCAAGGGCCAGGCCATGCGCCGCACCCTCGGCCGGGCGGAGGACCTCTTCGTCTCCGACCGGAGCGACGTGCCGCCGCCGAGCTGGATGCAGACCTTCAAGGACGAGGATCTGTACGGCATGCAGGCCCTGGCCTACCGCACGCTGGCCGAGTACGAGCCGGGCGCGGCCGTACACGCCCAGCACTTCGCGGAGAAGGCCCTGGCCCTGCGCGTCGACGGCCGGGAGCGTTCGAAGATCTTCGACCATCTGTCCATGGCGTCCGCCTGCTTCATCGCGGACGACCCCGAACAGGCCGACCGCTACGCACGGCTGGCCCTGATGTCGATGGGATCGAACTCGTCCGGCCGCACCTGGGACCGGCTGCGTCAGATGTACCGGCTCACCGCCGAGTACTCCAGCTACCCGAGGATCAACGAACTGCGGGAGGAGATCCGGTCGGCGCTGCCCAAGGCGAAGAGGCCGGGCGGCGACAGCGCACGGGCATGACAGCGCACAGTCATAGGGGGACTGTGCGGCCGACCGCGACGCCAAGGCTCCGGGACAGCACCCTGCGGAGCGCCACCTACCAGAACGTCAGCTTCCAGTACGTCACCTTCTAGTACGTCACCCTGGCCACGAGCACGCAGGCGTCGTCCTCGCGCTCACTCTCACCGAACTCGTCGACGACCAGCCGTACGCAGTCCTGTGCCGTGTCCGCCGTACCCAGGCGGGGGCCCAGGTCGAGGAGGAGGTTCACGGAGTCGGCCGCGCTGTGCCCCGGCACCAGTCCGTCGGTGTGCAGCAGCAGAAGGTCGCCCACCTGGAGCGTCTCCTCGGCCTGCGCGTAGACGGCACCGGAGGTGGCGCCCAGCAGGACACCGTCCGGCGCGTTCAGCCTGCGCCCCGTCCCGTCGCGGAACAGCAACGGGGCGGGGTGTCCGGCCTGCGCCCAGGTGAGGGTGCGGGTGTCGGGGCGGTAGCGGCAGCAGACGGCGCTGCCGAGGGCGGGTTGGACGGTGGCGTCGAGCAGTTGGTTGAGCCAGGACATCAGCTGTCCCGGCTGGGTGCCGGCCATCGCCATGCCGCGTACGGCGCCCAAGAGGGCCGCCATGCCGGAGGCCACGGCCACCCCGTGGCCGGTGAGGTCGCCGACGCTCAACAGGGTCTCGCCGTCGGTCAGTTCGAGCGCGTCGTACCAGTTGCCGCCGATCATCGCGCTCGTCGAGGACCGCAGGCATCGGGCCGCGAGGTCCAGGGTCTCGGGGCCCTGGTGCGGGAGCCGCAGGGAGCCACGCCACGGCGGCAGCACGGCCTCCTGCAACTCGACCGCCAGCCGGTGCTCGGTGTGCGCCCGGTGGCGCCGCAGTGAGTCACGGGTCTCGCTCACGGCGCGTTGGTTTCGGCGCAGTTCACTGACGTCCCGCAGCACGGCCCACATCGAGGAGGTGCTGCCGTCGGAGTCGAGCACGGGCTCGCCCATCATGTGCACGGTCCGGGACTCGCCGTCCGGCCGTAAGATCCGGAACTCCCCGTCGATGGGCTTGGCGTCGACCAGGCAGTCGGTGACCATCGCCGTGAGCCTGCGCCGGTCCTCGTCGAGGACGACGGAGGGCAGCTCGTCGAGGGTGAGCGGCGCGCTCTCGGGGTCGCGGCCCAGGATCTGGTAGAGCTCGCCCGACCAACTGGCCTCGTCCGTCAGCAGGTTCCACTCCGCGCTGCCGACCCGGCTGAGCAGCGAGTCGGCGCGGGGCGGGGCGGGCGTGCCCTGGGGAGCGGCGGGCGGTCCGTCGCGCAGTTGCCCCAAGTGCTCGTCGAGGTCTTCGAGTTGGTGCAGGGCGAGGTCGTACAGGGCCCGCTGCCACCGGTCCTGCGGGTCCGATCCGTCGCTCGGCGTGTCCCGCCGCACGGCGTCGACGTCACCCTTGAGCCGCCGCGCCTGCGATATCAGCGCATCGACCGAGCCGCGCCCTGGCGGCTGGGCGGCGGGGCGGTCCGCAGAGAGATGGGGTGGCATGACGCACTCCGATGCGGGGACGGTACGACCAAGGCTGACGGAGGGACCGTTACGACTGTGGCACAGCCCGCGACGGGCTGTAAGGGATTTGGCAACACCCGATTCGGTGGTGCGTCTGGCATATGCCAGAGTCTTCTCGGAGGGCTGGTGTGGTGCTATCGGCGTACGTCGCGAAGGGTCCAAGTCGTAGGTGGCGTACGGGTTTTGATGGCCTGTCCGGACGATCGTACGGCCCTCAGTCGCATGTTCGACGGTCGTGTGTTCCAGGGGTGGAGTGAGGCTCCCCGTGCGACAGGCGGCTCCCTGCCTCGGGAGTGACGCAGCTCACAAAATTGATGGACCCTGGGGTGTACTGCGAGGGACCCCTGCGGAGTCGTAAAAGCACAGCGGCAAAACCGTCCGACCGCCGACCGTAGGGGAGACCGCCCATGGACATCGCCCTCGAGCAGCCCGCCAGCGCCCGCCTCATCACGGGCGAGGAGCGCGAGGTCCCTGTGCCCGCCACACTGCGGTACGCCTCCACGGACCCGCTGGCGGTGTACATCGACTTCCCGGGCCGGGTCTCCCTCGACGGCCGGGGCGCCACCTGGACCTTCGCGCGCGGTCTGCTGGAGGCGGGCCTGCGCGGTCCCGCGGGGGACGGTGACGTGCACATCTGGCCGTGCGGCGAGGAGCGGACGGTCGTCGAACTGCACTCGCCGTACGGCATGGCGCTGCTCCAGTTCGACACCGGTTCCCTGCACCGCTTCCTGCTGCGGACCTACGCGGTGGTCGCGCCCGGCGAGGAGGACCTGGAGGCGGTCGTGGAGCGCGGTCTGAGCGCGCTCTTCGACGAGGTGTGAGGCGAACGGTGAGGTGCCCCGCGAGGAGGCCGGTGAGCTGCTGCCGGCCTCCTCGGCGCGTCCGCGTCAGAAGCGCAGCACCCCGGCGATCCCGGCGGCCTCGCTGAGGGTGCCGTCCGGTACGAAGCGGACCTCGGCGCCGGTCTCCAGGCACTGCTCGACGATCTCGTCCACGACGTCCTCCCGGGCGTCGAGCTCGCCGCTCACGGCCGGGATCAGGTGGTCGCCGCCCTCGCCGCGCACCGTCACCCGGTAGTTCTCCTCGACGGCCAGCAGGCGCACCCGGCCCTCGCGGGCGCTGCGCCAGACCTCGTCGACGCCGGCCGCGAACGCCTTGCGGCCCTGCGCGGTTTCGAGCTCGCGCAGGACGGCGCCCGCACTCTCGCGGGCCTCGGCGGTGATCCGTGGCCGGATCGCCTGCCACACCGCGTCGTGCGTGCCGTGCGCGAGCCCGCCGTGCGGGATGTGCACCGCGATCTTCGTGCTGCCGCCGATCTCGGACAGCAGGGACAGTGCCGCCTGCTCGCCCGTGACGTACAGCGGCCGCGGATCACGCCGCAGGATCGCGCCGACGGCCGAGTCGGCTTCCTTGAGGAAGTGGCGGGTGTCCTCGTCGCGGAACGTGCTCGGCGTGTCGCCGATCTGCTCCCGGCGTTCGGCGTCGAAGTTCTCGACGTGCCGCGTCAGCGGGAAGCCGCCGAACCGGGCCTCGGTGATGCGGTCGAGGCTGCCGTTCCACAGGGTGACGCGGTCCGCGGAGACCGACAGCACCCAGTAGGGACGCTCGGCCGCCTGCGCGGAGACCAGGTTGCGGGTCAGGAAGGTGTCCGAGAGCACCACGCGCTCGGGCACCGTGCGGGCGAGCGACCACACCTGGTGTTCGCCCGGCGCGGCGAAGATGACCAGGCCGTCCTCGGCGTAGGTGAGATCGACCTCCGCGAGCGCCTGGTCGAGCTGGCGCTCGACGTCCGTGCGCCGCTCGCGGGTGACCGAGGGATCGGCCTCCAGCTGCTTCTTGGCCTCGGCGACGACATTGCGCAGCCGGACCTGGTCCTGGGCCCGATAGGGCTCTCGGCGATGCGTCGGCGTCAGCACGGACACGGCCGGATACGGGCGCGGGCGCCGCAGCTCGGTGAGGGTTGTGGGACTGAGTGCGTGCTCCATAACAGCACGATAGGACCGATTCACCGATCGGGCATTAGGGGCAATCCGATCACCCCGCCCGGACTCTAGTCCCGGTCCTCCTCCACCCCGCAGGAACTGCCGTCCGCCGGCAGCGTGCCGTACAGCAGGAAGGAGTCGACCTTGGCGTGCACACACTTGGAGGAGGCGTAACCGGTGTGCCCGCCGCCCTTGTTGTCGAGGACCACGGCCGACGGACCCAGCCGCCGCGCCGTCTCCACCGTCCAGCGGTACGGCGTCGCCGGGTCGCCGCGAGTGCCCACGAGGAGCATCTTCGGGGTGTCCACGTCCTTCACGTCGTCTCGGATGAAGTCCGTGCCCTTCGGGCGCCCGTAGCACATCAGCACCCCGCTGAGCCGGTACGGACCGAAGACGGGCGACGCGCGGTAGTACTCGGCGCGCAGCCGGTCGAGGTTGTCGACGATCTGCCGTCCGGTGGGCCGGTCCGGGTCGTCCGCGCAGTTGATCGCCATCAGCGCCGCGGGCATGTTGTCCAGCGGGACGTCCTCCTCGTCCACCAGACCGCCGTCGGGATCGTCGGTCTCCTCGCGCCTCGGGGGCACGGCGGCCCCGCCGGTCGCGAAGGACTCGATGGCGTGCGTGTCGCCGTCCTCGACCAGCGCGGCGAGCGCCCGCTCCAGAGAGGGCCACAACTCCTCGCTGTAGAGAGCCTGCCCCAGGGCGCCGACCAGGTCCTGCCCGGTGAACGGCTCCCCGAAGGCCGACGGCACCGGATCCGCGTCCAGCGACTCGACCAGGCGCGGAACCTGCTTGCGGGCCTCGCGCGCGTCCTGCCCGAACGGACAGGCGATGTCCTTCACGCACCAGTTGATGAACTCGTCCAGTGCCTTCTGCTGACCCTGCGCGCCCGCCACGCCCTGCTCGGTCAGCGGCTCGGTCAGCGTGTCCACACCGTCGAGCACCAACCGGCCGACCTTGTCGGGGAACTGGGCCGCGTACACCGCGCCCAGCCGCGTTCCGTAGGAGAAGCCCAGGTAGTTGAGCTTGTCGTCGCCGAGGGACGCGCGCATCACGTCCATGTCCCGCGAGGCGTTGACCGTGCCTATGTACGGCAGGACGGGCCCGGAGTGCCGTGTGCAGGTGGCGGCCGCCTTCGTCAACTGACCCAGCACGGCCTGCGGATCACGGCTGAGATCGGTGCCGTCCTCCGGCAGCACGATCTCCTCCTTGCCGTCGCCGCAGCTGACCGGGGAGGACCTGCCGACGCCCCGCGGATCGAAGGTCACGACGTCGTAGTTGTCCGTCAGCTCCATGAACTCCTTGCCGCCGCCCATGAACTCGGGGATTCCCGGACCGCCCGGCCCGCCGAAGTTCAGCAGGACCGAGCCGCGCTTGTCGCCGGTGGCCCGATAGCGGGCGAGCGCCAGATCCAGCGTGCCCTTCTGGGGGCGGGCGTAGTCGAGCGGGACGGTGACCTTGCCGCACTGAAGATCCTTGGGCAGTCCTTCGCCCGGGCACTTCGACCAGGTGACCTTCTGCCCGTAGAAGCGGGCCAGGTCGGGGTCGGAGTCGTCGGTGCCCGCGGACAGGCCCGTGGCGAGCAGGGCGAGACCGACCGCGCCGGTGACCGTGCAGCGTCGCAGCATGGGCCGCGTTGACAGCTTGGCCAGCATGGATGCCTCCAGGACGCCCGTCGCGGACCGGGAAACGGCGTCCTCGATCACGATAAGCGGGCCCCGGAAGGCACGCCTCCCGGGATGCGGGAGCGTCCGTGCGGCCGTACCCTGCGTCCCTTGCGTTCCTATCGGGCGTTTTTGCCACTAGTTCGACAAGCGTGCCACTCGATGGGGTGAAAGGCCGATAAGCCATAACTCCAATGGTTCGTCTGCGTTTTATCCGATGCGGGCGAGTGCCCGTGACCAAGTCTGGAAGGCAGGGAACCTATGAGACGGGTTACCCGAAACGGTGTGATCGCCTTCGCCGCGTCCGGGGCGATGGCTGTGACGGTGCCGGCATACGCCGACTCCGCGGCGGACGGAGCCGCGGCCGACTCGCCGGGGCTGCTCGCCGGCAACACCATCCAGGTCCCGGTGCACGTGCCGGTGAACGTGTGCGGGAACACCGTGAACGTGGTGGGGCTGCTCAATCCCGCCGTAGGCAACAAGTGCACCAACGAGGACGGTGCGCACAAGACCAAGGCGCCGTCGGGCGGCGGAGCCTCGGCCGAGGGAAGCGGAAAGGATTCACCCGGGGTGGTGTCCGGGAATGTCGTGGAGCTGCCCGTCCACGTCCCCGTGAACGTCACCGGCAACAGCGTGAACGTGGTCGGCGTCGGCAACGCGGCGGTGGACAACGAGTCGGAGAACGTCTCCGGCCCCCCGCGCACCATCCGGCCCACCCCGAAGCCGGCCACGCCGCCCCGGGCCCATCCGCCCCGGTCGGTGCCGCCCGCGCACGTGCCGCACGCGCCCGAGGCGGTGCTCGCGCACACCGGGGCGGACCACACCGCTCCCGCCGTCGCGGGTGCCGCGGCCCTCGTCCTGGGCGGGGCCGTCCTGTACCGCCGCTTCCGCCCGAGGGCGATGCGCTGACCCGGACCGGGTCGCGGTACGGCAGGCCCCACCGGGCAGACGAGCGGTGGGGCCTTTGTCGTGGGGAAGCGGGAGCCGGGGCCCGTTTACCTCGCACAGTTGCCCGAACATGTGTCCGGCGGGTCCCTCGGGGAGCGTCTCAACGGCTTGATCATGCCGTGACGCCCGGCCCGCCGATCCGCGAGGATGCCCGTGCGCGGGTGATCACCACGCGCACCTCCCCCCACGGAACGGAGCGCATCCATGGCCTCTCCGGCCCCCGAAGACCTCGTCATCACGCAGGCGGGCCCCGAGGACTGGCCGGTCGTCCGCGGCTGGGCCGTCGACGAGGGCTGGAACCCGGGAGTCTCGGACAGTACGGCCTTCTTCGCACAGGACCCCGAGGGCTTCTTCATCGGCCGGATCGACGGCGAGCCCGTCTCGGCGATCTCCGTCGTGAACCACGGCCCCGACTACGCCTTCCTCGGCTGGTACCTGGTCCGCCCCGACGTCCGCGGCCACGGCTTCGGCCTCACCACCTGGAAGACGGCGCTGGCGCACGCCGAGAACCGCACGGTGGGCCTCGACGGGGTCGTCGCCCAGCAGGACAACTACCGCCGCTCCGGCTTCGAGCTCGCCCATCGCACGTTCCGGTACACCGGCACCGCACCCTCCCGCCGGGCCCCGGCGGACGTACGGGCGGTGCGGCCCGAGGACATCGAGGACATCACCGCGTACGACGGCACGTGCATGCCCGCCGACCGGCCCGGCTTCCTCGCGCACTGGCTCACCGGGCCCGGACACCACGCCGTCGTGCGCCGCGCCGGCGACCGTGTCACCGGCTACGGCGTGATCCGCCCCGGCCAGGACTGTCCCCGGATCGGCCCGCTCTTCGCGGACACCCCCGAGGCCGCCCGCGCGGTGTTCGACGCCCTGATCGCCGACGCGGCCGGCGGCCAGGTCGCCATCGACGTGCCGGAGACCAACGCGGCCGGGATCGCCCTCGCCGAGGAGGCCGGCCTCACGCCCTCCTTCGAGACGGCCCGTATGTACACGGGTCCGGTACGACCGTTCGCCCGGGAGCACGTCTTCGGTGTGACCACGCTGGAACTCGGCTAGAGGACGCACGGGGCGAGTACCCCGGGACGCAGGCGCCCGGGTCATACGGCGAGGGCTCCGTGCCGGGAGTCGCCCGGCGGGCCTTGGGGCCAGTTCGGCGGAGGGCCGGCGCCCGGGACGCCTGTCGTCAGCCCGAGTGCCGGTGGAACCGGACGTGCAGGGCGCGGATGTCCTCCGTCAGCTCGGGCACCGGGCCCTCCACGGTCACGCCCGGCGCGACCTCGTGCACCGACAGCGTCCGGACGGGCGGGGCGGGCACCTCCAGCTCCGCCAGCCATGCGCCGAGTTGTTCGGACGAGGCGACGTACACGATGCGTCCCAGGCCCACCCACGCGTGCGCGGCCGCGCACATCGGACAGTGCTCGCCGGAGGTGTACACCGTCGCGGTCGCGCGCTCCTCGGGCGACATGTGGGCGGCCGACCAGCGGGCCAGTTCGAACTCGGGGTGCCGGGTGCGGTCGCCCGAGGCCACCCGGTTGTGGTCCTCCGCGAGCACCTTTCCGTCCGCCCCGACCAGGACCGAACCGAACGGCTCGTCCCCGGCCTCCAGCGCCTCGGCCGCGAGCTCGACGCAGCGGCGCAGATGCGGCAGTTCGGTGTCCTTCACGACCATGGCTCTCGGCCCTCCAAGCGGCGCGGCTTCTCCCTGCGCCTCCATGGTCGCCCACGCCCGGCCGGAACGTGGGGCGGGGCGGGCCGTAAACCCCTTGCCGCGGCGGCGGCGCGGTGCTGGAGTGGCTCCATGGATCATGCCGGGGTGCTCGCCCTGTTCGACCGGGACATGCGCGAAGGCGCGCGTCCGGACGGCCCGGACGCCAGGATCGAGCGGGTGGGCCGTGTCGTCCGCCAGGTGTCGTCCGAGCACGGCTGGAACGGCGTGGTGTGGTCCGGCCTGGACGCGGCGGGCGCCGACGCGGCGATCGCCGCACAGATCGCCCACTTCAGCGGGCTCGGCCGCGAGTTCGAGTGGAAGCTCTACGGCCACGACCTCCCGGTGGACCTCGGGCAGCGGCTTCGCGCGGCCGGCTTCGTCTCCCAGCCGGAGGAGACCCTGATGATCGGCGAGGTCGCCGACCTGACCATGGACGCCGAGCCGCCGGAGGGCATCCGCGTCCTGCCGGTGACCGACCGGGCCGGAGTCGACCTCGTCGCCCGGGTCCACGAGGCCGCCTTCGGCACCGACGGCTCCCGGCTGCGGCACCAGTTGCTGGCCCAGCTCACCTCCGACGCGGACACCGTGGTCGCGGTCGTCGCCCTGGCCGGTGACACACCGGTCAGCGCGGCCCGGATGGAGCTGGTGCCGGGCACGCGGTTCGCCGGACTGTGGGGCGGCGGGACCGTCGAGGGCTGGCGGGGCAGGGGCATCTACCGCGCGCTGGTCGCCCACCGCGCCCGCGCCGCGGCGGCCCGTGGCTACCGGTATCTCCAGGTCGACGCCATGAGCAGCAGCCGTCCCATCCTGGAGCGGCTGGGCTTCGAGCCGCTGACGACCACGACGCCGTACGTGTACACGCCGTAGGGCCGCCTGCCGCTGAGGCGGGGATCAGCCACCACTCCCCGTCACCGACCGCGGGCGCCCCCTGCGCCGACGAGGCCCTTCACGGCCGGATGTCACATCCGGCACCGGTCGGTTCGTCGCAAGGGCATGACGACGAACCGCAGTGACGACGACAGCACCGGCCGGACGATCCTCCTGGCGGGCGCCGGTGGTGTCCTCGGACGGCACATCACCCGCGCACTGACCGAGGCGGGACACGAGGTCACCGGCCTCGGCCGAGGCACGCGCAACGACATCCGGGCCGATCTGACGGACCGGGACGCCCTGCTGCGTGCCGTCGACGGCCGTCACTTCGACACGGTGATCCACGCGGCGACCGTGCTGAGCAAGCCGCCCATGCGGCACCGCGACATGCACGCCACGAACGCCCTGCGCATCGACGGGACCGCCCACCTCGTCGAGGCGGCCGTCGCCACCGGCGCCCGGCGTCTCGTGGCGGAGTCGATGGTCTTCGGATACGGCTACGGCGACCACGGCGGCCACGTGGTGACCGAGGACGACCCCTTCGGTCCGCCCGGCCGTTCCCCCGAACTGGAACGGCACATCGAGGCGATGCGGGTGAAGGAACAACTCACCCTCGCAACGCCGGGGTTGGACGGCATCGCCCTGCGCTTCGGACTCTTCTACGGCCCGGGCGGCACGGACGCCCTCCTGCCCAAGCTGCGCAAGCGGCAGCTGCCCGTCCCCGCCGACCACGGCCGGGTGCTGCCCTGGATCGAGCTCGGCGACGCCGCCCGGGCGGTGCTCGCCGCCGTCGAACGGGGGCGCCCCGGCCAGGCGTACAACATCGCCGACCGGGCACCGACGGGATTCGGAGCCCATGTCCGGTGCGTGGCCGACGAGTTCGGGCTGCCGAAGCCGATGACCGTACCGCTGTGGCTGATGCGGCCCATGTCGTACGCCCACACGATGATGTCGACGACCCTACGGGTGTCCACGGCGAAGGCCGAACGCGAACTCGGCTGGACGCCGGTCCACCCCACGGTCCGCGACGGCCTGGCCGCGATGCGGGGCGCCGGGGCGGCGGTCTGAGGCGGGCCGCCACGTGGGTGGCCTCATGCGGGGTGCCGCAGAAGCCTGCGTCGCGAAATCGTGCGCCGCGAAATCGTGCGCCGCGAAGACACGCGCCGCGAGATGGTGCGCCGCGAAGACACGCGCCGCGAAATCGTGGGCTGCGAACTCGGGCGCAGAGGCGTCGGGCGCCGCGGAGGCGGGTGGTATGCAGCCCCTGCCGCCCGCGCGGCGCCCGCCGGCCTTCTTCTGAGCGGTGTCAGCGGCGTGCCTTCGACCGGTCCAGCGCGACGACGCCCAGTGCCGCGAGGCCGATCTGGATGAGCCACTCGATCCAGTCCACACCGTCGGTGTCGCCCACGTCGAGGCCGGCCGCGAGTGCCGATCCGAGCAGCGCGGCCACGATGCCGACGAGGATCGTCCACAGGACACCGATCCGCTGACGGCCGGGAACGACGAGCCGGCCGAGCACACCGATGATGATGCCGATCACGATGGCACTGATGATGCCCGAGATCTCCATTTCGCCCCTCTTCCTCCTGTCCCCGCAGTCATGCGAGTTCCCCGTGGAGAGAAGGGCAGTCCGCCCCGCTGCGGTGAACTGTCCGGAACTGACCGGTCGTCACCCCGCGCAGATGCCCCACCCGGTCGCGGCCACCACCTCCGCCGCGATGTCGATCACCGTGCGGCCGTCGGTCGCCACGCGCAGCACGTCCGCGGGGGCGTGTCCGTCCAGGAGCCGGGCCTTGCGCCGGCCGGCGCGCACCTCGTGCTCCAGCTCGGAGCCCAGCTCGCGTCCGGTCAGCCGCTGTTCGGCCGTCTCGTCGGTCGCGGTGAGCAGAACCCGTACGAGCCGAACGCCGTCTCCCATGGCCCGGCGGAACATGGGTGCGGCCGCGTCCAGCACGCTCGCGGTGTTCGTGTAGACGAGACGCCGGAAGCCGAGCTCGGCGTAGTTCGCCCACACCGCCGCGAGGTTCCGCGCCGTGATGCCGGCCCGGTGCGCGTCGCCCGGCGGCGCGGGATGGACGGCCCCCATGAAGTCTCCGTCGATCACCGCGTGCCCGACCCGCGCGGCCCGCAGTTGGGCCGACACCTCCCAGCCGACCGTGGTCTTGCCCACCCCGGCCCGTCCCCCGATCAGCAGTACCTCGGCGTGATCCATACCGGCAGCGTGCCCGGGTGCGGGCTTGCCCGGCGAATGATTTTGTGGGCTGATGATCGCCGATCGGTGGAGGTGCGCATGGTGGAGCAGGTGCTCGGTGGCGGAGCCGTCAACGAGGTCGTGCGGGTCGGGAGCACCGTGCGGCGGGCGCCGCACGAACGGTCGGGCTATGTACGGGAGTTGCTCACGCTGTTCGAGTCCCGGGCGTGGGAGGGCGCCCCGCCCTACATCGGAACGGACGAGCACGGGCGGGAGGTGTTCGGGTACCTGGCGGGGCGGGCGGCCGTCACCGCCGCGGAGCGGGCCGCGGCGCGCACGGACGTGGCGCTCGTGCGGGTGGCCCGACTCGTCCGCGCCGTCCACGACATGACCCACGGAACCGCGCTCGCCGGCGAGGGGGACGTCGTGTGCCACAACGACCTCGCCCCGAGGAACACGGTCTACACGGTCGAGGACGGGACCTGGTGGCCGACCGCCTTCGTCGACTGGGACCTCGCCGCGCCCGGCGAGCGGGTGCACGACGTCGCGCACCTGTGCTGGCAGTACCTGGACCTCGGGCCGGGCGTCAGCGACGTGGCCGAGGCGGCCCGGCGGATCGCCCTCGTCCGTGAGGCGTACGGGCCGTGCGACGGCGGCGAGGAGCTCGTGGACGCGATCCTGTGGTGGCAGGACCGCTGCCGGCGGGGCATCGAGGCCGGGGCGGAGCGCGGTGAGCCGGCCATGGTGGGCCTGCGCGAGCGGGGCGCTCTGGTCGAGGTGCGTGACGCCTATGCCTGGACCGCTGAACACCGTTACGAGCTGGGAGCGTTGCTGCTCTGACACCGGGCACGCGTGCGTGGCGGACCGCCGGCGTCGCGTCGTCGCCCCGGCGCGTGGCTCACTGGTCCTCGTCGAGCCAGGACGTCAGCTTCCCGTCCGGGTGGAGGGCGACGTGCAGCCCGTTGTTCTCGCCGTAGGCGTTGTGGCCGTCGGCGACGAGCGTGTCGAGCCGCTTGCCCCCGGCGAGGACGTCGGCCTCGAAGTGGTCGGGGGCGAGCCGGTAGATCCTGGCCGTCGTGGACCGGTCCGCCAGCGTCGACGTGCCGATCAGGACGCGCTCGGCGGGCGCGGGCTCGGCCCCGTCGGCCCAGGACGAGACCCGGCCGTCCGGGCTCAGCGCGACGTGCAGCCCGTTGTGCTGGGCCCGTGTGACCAGGCCCTGGGTGTAGAGGGTCCCGTACTTGGCTCCCTCGGCCCAGAGCTCCGCCTCGTAGCGGTCCTCGCCGGTCTTGTAGACCTTCGCCCGGCTGACCTTGTCCGCGAGCTCGACCGTCTTCACGTGGACGCGCTCCGCCTTGGCGTGCCGGGCCACGGACGGGGTCTTCGAGCCGGCGTGCACGGGGGCGGCGAGAGCTCCGGCGGTGGAGACGCCGAGGGCGGTGGTGGCCCCGGCGGCCACGAAGGCGGTGCGGAGGGTGCGGGAAGGGCGCATCACAGGGTCGTCCCTTTCGATGGGGGGTTCGTTCCGACGCACTCGAAGCTACGGACCGCCCATCAAGGGCTCCCCTCGGGCATGTAACAACTGATCGACGCATCTGACGCAAAACGGACAGAGGGTCTCGATTGACATGCAGGTGATTGCCTGCATAACGTTGAGTGTGCGATCAGAGAGCGACCCCGCGATGGACAAGGTCTTCAAGGCGCTGGCCGACGACACGCGCAGACGGCTCCTGGACCGGCTGCACGAGGACAACGGGCAGACGCTGGGAGAGCTGTGCGCGCGCATCGACATGACACGTCAGTCGGTGACCCAGCACCTGGGCGTGCTGGAGGCCGCCAACCTGGTCAGCACGGTGTGGCGGGGGCGGGAGAAGCTGCACTACCTCAATCCGGTCCCGCTCCACGAGATCCAGGAGCGGTGGATCGACAAGTTCGAGAGCCCGCGGCTGCGCGTGCTCGGGGCCGTGAAACGACGAGCCGAGGAAGCCATGACCGACAAGCCCACATTCGTCTACGTCACCTACATCGAGAGCACACCCGAGAAGGTCTGGGACGCCCTCACCGACGCCGACCTGACCGCCGCCTACTGGGGCCACAGCAACGTCTCGGACTGGCGGCCCGGTTCCCGCTGGGAACACGTCCGCACGGACGGCTCGGGCGTCGCCGACGTGGTCGGCACCGTCGTGGAGAGCGAACGCCCGACCCGGCTGGTCACCACCTGGGCGGCGCCGGACGAGGAGGGGCAGCAGGACAAGTACTCCCGGGTCACCTTCGACATCCGGCAGCACGCCGAGATCGTCCGGCTCACCGTGACCCACGAGGACCTCGCGGACGAGAGCGCGCGGGCGGACGTGTCCTCCGGCTGGCCGGCCGTGCTGTCCAACCTCAAGTCGCTGCTGGAGACCGGCCACGTGCTGCCCCAGGAGCCGTGGCTGATGCCCGCCCACTGAACGGGCCGCGCCGGGGCGAGCCTCCTCGCGCCGGGACCGGGAGGAGCGAAGGCCGGTCCGCGGGTGCGGACCGGCCCTCCTGTCTGCCTCTCCCGTGTTCCGCTAGGACCTGGGAGTGCTCTTCGCCGCCGTGAAGGCGCACATCAGCCCCAGAAGCACGGCCAGCGCGCCGATGATGATGTTGTTCACGACGACACCGGCGTCCGGGCTGTCCCCGACCACCCACGGCGCGATGATCATCCACACGCCGATCGCGCAGCAGGCCCAGCTCAGGCCGTACATGCGTTCCGGCGCCCGGGTGAACCCCAGGGCCAGCAGGCCGATCGCTATCCCCACGATCAGGTTGTGGGTCACGAGCGGGGGCTGGCTCGTCGTGTAGTGGAGTATCCACGGGGACACGGCGCAGTACAGACCGAGCAGGAACACCGGTCCGTCCAAGAGCGTCACATCACGACCGCCGAGCATGCGGTCGTAGCGTTCCCGCATTTCGGATACATCGGGGTGGCTGGATATGTCACCTCTGGTGGGCGAGACGTTGGCCATGACTCGTCTCCTTTGACTCGCAGGCCTGACCGCTACTGGTGCGGTGTGCGGTAAGCGCCGCCTTGGCCCATTCTGCGCTTATTTTTTCCTTATGTGTAGAGGTGGGAGTGGTACCGGGGTCGCACGGCCGATCGGTCTCCCACCTGATCGCAGGAAGTTCCCCCACCGGCCAATCCGGCCCGCCCGCAGCTTCGGATTACGCGGGACAGAGCCGATCGCAGCCGGTGGGAGGAGCAACGATGGCGCGAGCGTCACGGCCGCAGGACACGGAAGGGGGCGGATACGGTGCGCGACGGCGTACGGCAGTCGTGGGCAGCGGGATCGCGGGCCTGACGGCGGCCCACGTACTGGCCCGCGTCCGGCACGTCACCCTGTACGAGGCCGACGACCGGCTCGGCGGACACGCCCACACCCATGACCTGACGTCACCCGACGGCACGGCCCACCGGGTCGACTCCGGCTTCATCGTGCACAACCGGCGCACCTACCCGTATCTGCTGCGGCTCTTCGCCGAACTCGACGTCGCCACGCGGGAGTCGGAGATGAGCATGTCCGTACGCTGCGAGGGCTGCGGTCTGGAGTACGCGGGCGCCCGCGGCCCCGCCGGACTGCTCGCCAGGCCCCGCAACCTCCTGCACGGCGCCTATCTGCGGATGCTCACCGAGGTCCCCGCCTTCCACCGCGCGGCCCGCCGGCTCCTCGCCCGCCCGGCCGAAGACAGCTTCACCCTCGGCGAGTTCCTGGACCGGGAGGGCTTCTCGAACTACTTCCGCAGCCACTTCATGACGCCGCTCGTCGCGGCGGTCTGGTCCTGCGACGCGGTGACGGCCGAGCGCTACCCCGCCACCCACCTGTTCCGCTTCCTCGACCACCACGGCATGCTCTCGATCGGCGGCTCACCGCAGTGGCGCACGGTGACCGGAGGCTCGCGGACCTACGTCGACCGGGTCGCCGAGCGGCTCCACGAGGTACGCACCGGCACCCCCGTACAGGCGGTGCGACGGCACGCCGACGGGGCCGACGTCACGACGCGGGACGGCACCACGCGGTCCTACGACGCCGTCGTGATCGCCGTACACCCCGACCAGGCCCTCGCCCTCCTCGCCGACGCGTCCCCGGCGGAGAAGGAGGTGCTGGGGTCCTTCCGCTACTCGCGCAACGCCACCCTCCTGCACGCCGACACGACCGTGCTGCCGCGCGCCCGAGCGGCCCGCGCGTCGTGGAACTACCTGATGCCCTCGTGCCGGGCAGCCGCCGACCGGGTCCGCGTCAGCTACGACATGAACCGCCTGCAGGGCCTCGACGCCCCCGAGACGTACGTCGTCACGCTCGGCGGCGAGGACCGCGTCGACCCGGCCCGCATCCGGGCCCGCATGGTCTACGAACACCCCGTCCACACGCCGGAGTCGGTCGCCGCGCAGCAGCGGCTGCCCGAACTGAACACCGCGGTCACCGCGTTCGCGGGCGCCTACCACGGCTGGGGGTTCCACGAGGACGGCTGCCGCTCCGGAGCTACGGCCGCCGCGGCCCTGGGGGTGCGATGGTGACGGCGACTCCGGCCCTGTACTCCTGCACGATCACCCATGTGCGCACGGCGCCCACCCGGTACGGGCTGCGGCACCGCACGTACATGTGGCTGATCGACCCCGACCGCCCACCCCGACTTCCCGCCTTCCTGCGCCCGTTGGCCCGCTTCGACCCGCGCGACCACTTCGACGGCACGCGGCCCTCCATCCGGGCCGGACTCGACGCGTACCTCGCCGAGCGGGGCGTCGACCTGCGCGGGGGCCGCGTCGTCATGCTGACCCACGCCCGCGTCCTCGGGTACGTCTTCAACCCCCTCTCCGTCTACTGGTGTCACGACCCCGACGGCCGGCCGCACTGCGTGGTCGCCGAGGTCCACAACACCTACGGCGAACGGCACTGCTATCTCCTGCGCCCGGACGCGGAAGGCATCGCGCACACCGGCAAGGAGTTCTACGTCTCGCCGTTCTTCCCCGTCGACGGCCGCTACCGCATGCGCGTCCCGGCACCGGGCCGCCGGCTCGACCTCGCCGTGCGCCTGGAGCGCGACGGCGCCCGGCCCTTCACCGCAACCGTTCGGGGCCTTCGCCGGGAAGTCACCCCCGGGACGCTGCTCCGGCTGGCGCTGCGACACCCGTGGTCGACGGCCGCGGTGTCGGCGGCCATCCGGATCCACGGCGTCCGCCTGTACCTGCGGGGACTGCCCGTCCAGCCCCGCCCCCGCCACCGGACTCCGGAGCGTGTGAAATGAGAGCCGCCGAGCCCCGCCCCACGGACGAGCGGGGCGCCCGCACCCACGCCGACGGAGAAACCGCCGACGCCGGGCGTGACGGCGACGGACAGGATGCTGCCGGGCGCGCCGGTCCCGGCAGCGCGGACGTCACGGCCCCGCCCCGGCTGCACGTGCCCGCGCCGCCCGCGGCCGCCTGGCCACGGACCGCGGTGACCCGGGCCGTCGTGCGCCGCGCCCTGCGCCAACTGCCCCTGCGGGCCCGCTTCGCGGAGGCCGGCAGGCTCGTCGACGTCGGACAGGGCGGACCCCTGCTCGACGTGCGCGACCCCCGGGCCTTCCACCGCCGCATCGGCTCCCAGGGCCTGATCGGCTTCGGCGAGTCCTACCTGGCGGGGGAGTGGGACGCCCCCGACCTGGTCGGTGTCCTCACCGTGCTGGCCGCCCACGCGGGCGAGCTGGTCCCGGCCCCGCTGCAGCGGCTGCGCGGCCTGTGGGCGCTGCGGCAGCCGCCGAGCCGCCACAACACACCGGATCACGCCCGGGACAACATCAGCCACCACTACGACCTGTCCAACGAACTGTTCGCCCTCTTCCTCGACGACACCCTCACCTACTCCGCGGCGCTCTTCCGCGGCTTCCCCGCCCACCAGGACCTGCTGGCCGCCGCCCAGCACCGCAAGATCGACCGGCTGCTCGACCTCGCCGAGGTCCGCGGCGGCACCCGTCTGCTCGAGATCGGCACCGGCTGGGGCGAACTGGCGATCCGGGCCGCCGCCCGCGGCGCGCACGTCACCTCGCTGACCCTGTCCCGGGAACAACGCGACCTGGCCCGCAGGCGGGTCCGGGACGCGGGCCTGGCCGACCGGGTCGCGATCGAGCTGTGCGACTACCGGGAGGCACGCGGCACCTACGACGCCGTGGTGAGTGTCGAGATGCTGGAGGCGGTCGGCGAGGAGTTCTGGCCGGTCTACTTCCGCACCCTGGACGAGCGGCTCGCGCCCGGCGGACGGGCCGCGATCCAGGTCATCACCATGCCGCACGAGCGGATGCTGGCCACCCGCAACACCCACACCTGGATCCAGAAGTACATCTTCCCCGGCGGCCTGCTGCCCTCGGTGCGGGCGATCGAACGGACCGTCCGGGACCACACCCGGCTGACCGTCACCCACCGCGACGGCTTCGGGGCGCACTACGCCGAGACGCTGCGCCTGTGGCGCGAACGGTTCACCGAGCGCGCGGACGAGGTGGCCGCCCTCGGCTTCGACGAGACCTTCCGACGCGCGTGGACCTTCTACCTGGCCTACTCCGAGGCCGGCTTCCGCTCCCGCTACCTCGACGTCCAGCAGTACCTGTGCACGAAGGAGGACCGCGCCCGATGACCACCGCCGGAACCGACCGAGACGAGCGGACCCCCCGAACCGAGCAGCCGACCGTCCCGCGCGTCGACCCGCAGGGCGTCGCGCAGCGCCTCGCCGCCCTGGCCGGGGAAGCGCTCGGCGGCCCGCTGCCGGTACGCCTGCGAGCCTGGGACGGCAGCGAGACCGGCCCGGCCGACGGACCCGTGGCCGTCGTACGGTCCCGGCGCGCCCTGCGGCGACTGCTGTGGGCGCCCGGTGAACTGGGCCTCGCCCAGGCGTACGTGACCGGCGACCTCGATGTCGAGGGCGACCTGGCGCAGGCGCTCCGCGTGATGTGGGCGGCGGCCCGGGAGCGCGGGGCGCACACCCCTCGGCTGACCCTCGCCGGCCGGGCCAGGGCGGTCGGCACGGCCGTACGGCTCGGCGCCGTGGGCCCCCGCCCGGCCGCACCGCCGACCCAGGCCCGCCTGCACGGCCGCCTGCACAGCAAGGCCCGCGACAGGGAGGCCGTCAGCCACCACTACGACCTGTCCAACGACTTCTACCGGCTCCTCCTCGACGACACCATGGCCTACTCCTGCGGCTACTGGGCGAGCGAGGACCCCGGCTTCGGCCCCGCCGACGCCCAGCGGGCCAAACTGGAACTGATCTGCCGCAAGCTCGCCGTCGTGCCCGGCGCCCGCCTGCTCGACATCGGCTGCGGCTGGGGCTCCCTCACCCTGCACGCCGCCGAACGGCACAAGGCGCAGGTCACCGCCGTCACCCTGGCCGCCGAGCAGGCCGCGTACGTGCGGGAACAAGTGCGTGAACGCCGGCTGGAGCACCGGGTCGAGGTGGTGTGCCAGGACTACCGGGACATCACCGGCGGCGGCTACGACGCGGTCGCCTCCGTCGAGATGGGCGAGCACGTCGGCGACGCCGGGTACCCGGCCTTCACGGCCGCCCTGCACCGGCTCGTCCGACCTCAGGGGCGGGTGCTGGTGCAGCAGATGTCGCGTGCGGGGACCGCGCCGGGCGGCGGCGCCTTCATCGAGGCGTACATCGCGCCCGACATGCACATGAGACCGCTCGGCGAGACCGTCGGGCTGCTGGAGGGCGCCGGTCTGGAGGTGCGGCACGTGGAATCGCTGCGGGAGCACTACGTGCGCACGGTCGCGGCCTGGCAGCGCACCCTGGAGGAGCGCTGGGACGACGTCGTACGCCTCACCGGCGAGGAGACGGCACGCGTGTGGCGGCTGTATCTCGCCGGCGGGGCGCTCGCCTTCGAGGAGGGGCGCATGGGAGTCGACCAGATCCTCAGTGTGCGGCCCGGCCCGCGCGGGAGCAGCGGCATGCCGCTGTCGCCGGAGTGCCGGTACCCGGGGCAGGAGCGGTCGTGAACGGCCTCGACTGGGGCGCCTTCGCCCTCAACCTGCTCTGGGCCGCCATCGCCGTCCTCGCCGTCATGCTGGGCACCTTCGCCGTGGCCGTGCGCCGGGGTGTCCACCGCGTCGTCGACATCGCCTGGGGCGTCGCCTTCAGCGCGGTCGCCGTGGTGACCTTCGCGGCGTCGGCCGGCGAGGGTGACCTCGGGCGCCGGATCCTGGTCACCGTCCTGACGTCTGTGTGGGGGCTGCGGCTCGCCGCGCACATCGCCCGGCGGGGGCGCGGCCACGGCGAGGACCCGCGCTACGACGCCCTGCTGGACAAGGCGCCCGGGAACCGCGACCTGTACGCGCTGCGCGTCGTGTACCTGCTGCAGGGGGCACTGGTGCTGCTCGTGTCGCTCCCGGTCCAGGCGGCGCAGTACGTACGGGCCGACCTCAGCGCCTTCGCCTGGGCCGGTACCGCGCTGTGGGCGGTGGGGCTGTTCTTCGAAGCCGTCGGGGACGCCCAACTGGCCCGTTTCAAGGCGGATCCCGCCCATCGCGGCCGGATCATGGACCGGGGGCTCTGGCGGTACACCCGCCACCCCAACTACTTCGGGGACTTCTGTGTGTGGTGGGGGCTGTTCCTGATCGCCTGCGACTCGGGCGGCGCGGCCCTCGTGTCCGTCGTCTCCCCGCTGGTGATGAGCTACCTCCTGGTCGGCGGGAGCGGGAAGCCGCTCCTGGAACGGCACATGAGCGAACGTCCCGGATACGACGCGTACGTCGCCCGCACCAGCGGCTTCTTCCCGATGCCGCCACGCCGCGAGGTGTGACGGGCCCGTAGGACGGGACGGGAGGTCCAGCACGGCGACCGGAGTGAGGGGCCCGTAGGACGGGACGGTCGGGCCGGGAGGTCCGGCACGGCGACCGGAGTGAGAGGCCCGTAGGACGGGACGGTCAGGCCGGGAAGTCGAGCACGGCGACCGGAGCCGACGTGGGCTCCGCGGAGCCCCCCGCCGGTTCCACCGTGATGCCCATGCCGGTCGCCCCGTCCACGGCGCCCCGCAGCAGTACCGACTGGTCGGCGCGGTGCGGGGCCATCAGACCGGCGGGCCGCATGGTGCCCCTGTCGTCGAACCACAGCTGGTAGACCTTGCCGCGTGGCGGCTCCGCCATCCCGGACGACACGAACACGGCCCGGTCCAGGCTCCGGGACACCACGACCGCACCGTCGGCACCGCCCCCGAGCCGGGCCGTGCCGACCCGCGCGTCGGCAGCGGTGAGCACCGCTGCCAGCTCGTCCGCGCCGGCCCGCGCCTGCCGGGCCTCGGCGCGCGCGTCCTCGGCACGCTCGTGCTGCCATACGGCGACGCCGCCCAGCCCGGCCGCGGCGAGACAGGCGGCCAGGGCCCACCGCGACACCCGGCGCGCCCGCGGACCGAGCCCGCCCGCGGGGACGCGGAACGCCGCTCGCGGGCTCTCCTGCCGTTCGGCGGCTATGCGCCGCAGGACCCGATCCCGCATCGCGGGCGGTGTCGGCCCGGCCGTCGCGAGGCCGAGTCGCGCCGCGGTCGCGCTGAACTCGGCGACCTCCCGGGCACACGCCTCGCAGTCCGCGAGATGCCGTTCGAAGACGTCGCGCTCGGCAGGGGAGAGGGCGTGCAGGGCGTAGGCCCCGGTCAGCGAGTGCGGGTCGGCGGTGATCACACCGTCACCCCCAGGCAGTCGCGCAGCCGGACCAGGCCGTCGCGCAGCCGGGTCTTGACGGTGCCGAGGGGCAGCGCGAGCGTCTCGGCGACCTGGCGGTACGTCAGCCCCCGGTAGTACGCGAGCGTGACGGCCTGCTTCTGGACGTCGGTGAGCGTCCGCAGACAGCGCCGCACCTGCTCCCGCTCCAGGCGCGCCTCGACCTGCTCGGTCACCTGGTCGTACTCGGGCAACCGGTCGAGCAGCGCCGCCTTGTGCTCCCGCGCGGCGGACGCCTCCACCGACCGCACCCGGTCCACGGCCCGCCGATGTGCCAGCGTGAGGATCCAGTTCACGGGGGTGCCGCGGTCGGGCCGGTACCGGGGAGCGGTCCGCCACACCTCCACCAGCACCTCCTGGGTCACCTCCTCCGACTGGGCCCGGTCGCGCAGCACACTGCGGACCACCCCGTGGACGGGGCTCGCCATGGAGTCGTAGAGCGAGGCGAAGGCCTGCTCGTCGCCCAGGGCCACCTGACTGACCAGTTCCGCCAGATCGGGCTCCGACGACGGGTTGGTGCCGATGTACACGGCTTCTTTCACGACGGGTCCTCCGGGAGTGGGACGTGTACGTGCCGGTGTCCGGGGCACGGCCCGGGTCCCGGGTGCCGGCGGACCGGTCACGAGAGGAAGGGCCGCCGGCGGTGTGGTGGACGGACGGGCGACGGAGGGCCCGCCCCCGAGGAGCGCCGATCCTCCCCGGGGGCGAGCGGGGGAGCGGGGCCTGCTCCCCGGGTGCGGCGCGAGGGGATGCGCCGCGGGTGGTGGCTGGTGGCGTCGGCCGCGCCGCGTCAGCGGCGCCCCGCTCAGAGCCGGACGTCCTCCCGCAGGTGGTGGTGCAGTCGGTGCATGCCGCGTCGCGCGTGGCTCTTGACCGTCCCCAGCGGCCAGCCGGTGCGTTCGGCGATCTGGGTCTGGGTGAGGTCCTCGTAGAAGGTCAGCCGCAGCACGCGCTGCTGGGCGTCCGGAAGCCCCGCGAGCGCGTCGCGGACGAGCATCCGGTCCAGGGCGGCCTCGGCGAACCGGTCGCTTCCGGTCTCGTCGGGGGCGAGGCGGGTGCCGGCCGAGGCGACGAGGTCACTGCGCCGGGTCCGCGCGGACAGGGCGTCGGCGATCTTGCGCCGGGTGATGCCCGAGATCCAGCCGGCGATCGTGCCGCGCTCGGGCCGGTAGCCCTGCCGACCCCGCCAGACCCCGAGGAAGACCTGCTGGGTGACGTCCTCCGCCTCCTTCGGGTCGCCGAGCGCGCGCCAGGCGAGCGTGTGCACCAGCGGAGACCAGCGGCGGTAGAGGGCGGCCAGACTCGCCTCGTCACCCGTGACCAGGCCGAGCTTCAGCTCTTCCTCGCCGGCCGGCGCGGGGGCTGCCGGGTCGGAGGCCGAAGAGGTCGAGCGTGCCGAGGGCACGGTGCCCGGTGGCGGTGTCATGTCGGTGGCTCCTCTCCTGAGGCAGGGCCCGGGCCGGCCGGATCGTCCGTGAGGACCCGTTCCCCGGGCCGGCGCCGGTCCGGCCGCGATGGGTGACGCCATCGTGTGATCCCGGGCGGAAGGCGATCAACATGCATCGGTTGTGCGTCGTATCGTCGGAACCATGGACGAAAGGCCGCTCACGGCGGACATCGAGGACGGGCTCCGGTCGCAGGACACCGCCCGGCTCACCGGGGCGGGTCTCACGACCGGCGCGCTGGCCCGTCGCCTCGGGGTGTCGCCCACCACGCTGCGTTCCTGGGACCGCCGCTACGGCATCGGGCCGGCGGTGCGCGGCGAGGGCCGACACCGGCGGTGGACGCCCGGGGACGTCGCCGTGCTGGAGGCGTTGTGCCGGCTGACGTCCGCCGGGGTCCCGCCCGCCGAGGCGGCCCTCGCCCCGCGCCGCGGAACGGACGGTGCCGTACCCGAGGTCGTCGTCCCGCCCGGCCCGCCGAAGGGCGCCACCCGGTCCCGTGCGAGCGGCACCCTGCCGCTCGGCGACGTGCGTCAGGAGTGCCGCGGGCTGGCCCGGGCCGCGGTGCGGCTCGACGCGCCCGCCGTGGAGCAGCAGTTGGCGTCGGCGGTGGACGACCACGGCCTCGTCGTCGCCTGGCAGGAGGTGATGGTGCCGACGCTGCACGCCGTGGGCCGCAAGTGGGCCTCGTCCGGGGACCGTTACGTCGAGGTCGAGCACCTGCTGTCCTGGCACGTGTCCAGCGCGCTCCGCCGGTACACGCGTCCCCTGGCGGTACGGGGCGCCGCGCCCGCTCTGGGACCGGTACTGCTGGCCTGCGTGCCCGGCGAACAGCACAGCCTGCCACTGGAGGCGCTCAACGCCGGGCTGTGCGAACGGGGTCTGCCCACGCGGATGTTCGGCGGCGCCGTCCCGGTGGAGGCGCTCACCGCCGCGGTGGCTCGGATCGGCCCGGCCGTCGTGGTGCTGTGGGCCCAGACCCGCTCGGCCGCGAGTCTGCCGCTGGCGCAGCACATCGCCGGTGCTCAGTGGGGCGTGCGCGGCGCCCGCGGCCGACCCGTGGTGATGCTGGGCGGCCCGGGCTGGCTCGGCCGCCCCGGGCCGGGAATGCTGCGTCCCACGACGCTCATGGAGGCGCTGGACGTGCTCGCGGGGGTGTACGCGCACGGGGCGCCCGCGGGTTCGTCGTGAAAGGGACGGTGGCGGAGCGATCGGGCCCGTGGTTCGCCGTGGGGGCGGGGCGGTGGCGGAGCGATCCGACCCGCGCCCACGGGTTCGCCGTTCGTTCGGATCGCGCGGTCGACAGCCCTCCCCGCCCGCCCGCAGGCCCGGCGGCGGCTCGGGCGGCGGCCGGTCTTCCTCACCGCCCTCGAGCCTCCTTGAAGCGGGCCAGCCCCTCGGACAGGTCGATGATCGGGTCCGGGTAGTCCAGCGCGGCGCGCTCGTCGTCCGGCAGGCGCCACGGCTCGTGCACGCCGCGCCCCTCGACGCCCTTCAACTCCGGTACCCAGCGCCGGACGTAGCCGCCGTCGGGGTCGTAGCGCCTGGCCTGGGTGACCGGGTTGAGGACGCGGTTGGGCCGGGTGTCGGTGCCGGTTCCGGCGACCCACTGCCAGTTCAGCTGGTTGTTGGAGACATCGCCGTCGACCAGCAGGTCCAGGAAGTGCCGGGCGCCGACCCGCCAGTCGACGTACAGGGTCTTGGCGAGGAAACTCGCCGTCAGCAGGCGTCCGCGGTTGTGCATCCAGCCCTCGTGCCGCAGTTGGCGCATCGCGGCGTCGACGACCGGATAGCCGGTGCGGCCATCCTTCCACGCCGCGATGTCGTCCCGGGCCTCTCGCTCGGAGCGCCAACGGTCGTGCCGGGCACGGTAGTCGGCGGTGCCCGCGTCAGGTCGCGCGGCGAGCACCTGCCGGTGGAAGTCGCGCCAGGCGAGCTGACGTACGAACGCCTCGGCGCCCGGTCCGCCGGTCCGGCGTGCGCGGTGGACCAGCTCGACGGGGGAGAGGGTGCCGAAGTGCAGATGGGGGGAGAGCCGGGAGGTGGCGTCGCCGGCGAGGTCGTCGTGGCGCTCCTCGTAGGCGGAGACCGGACCGCGCAGCCAGGCGGTGAGCCGTTTGCGGCCCTCCTGCTCACCTCCCGCGGCGAGCCCCTGCGACAGATCCGGCACGTCGTCGCGGGAGGGCAGCGGATCGGAGCCGACGCCCTCCGGGACCCGTACCGTACGCGGCGCGGCCAGCGCGTCCCGCAGCAACTCGTCGGACCAGCGGCGGAAGTACGGCGTGAAGACCGCGAAGTGGTCGGAGCCGGCCGGGGTGACGGCGCCCGGGGCGACGGCGGTGGTCACGGTGTCGTGGACGTGCAGCCGCACCCCCTCCCCTTCCAGGGCGCGCCGCAGCCGTTCCTCGCGCCGCTGGGCGTGGGCACTGACGTCGGAGGCCATGTGCACCTCGTCGGCGTCCGCCTCGGCGACCACCTTGCACACCTGGTCGACGAGGTCGCCCTCGCGCACGACCAGCCGGCCGCCCCGCTCCCGCAGGCCGGCGTCGAGGTCGCGCAGACAGTCGGCGAGGAAGGCCAGCCGGTTGGGTACGGCGAACCCGGCGCCGTCCACCGCCCGGTCCCGCACGAACAGCGGGACCGTCCGGTCGGTGCCGTCGAGGGCCGCGCGCAGCGGCGGATGGTCGTGCAGGCGCAGATCGGCGGTGAACAGGACGACCGAGATGCTCATGTCGTGTGCTCCGTGGAGTCGGGGATGTGATCCGCTTCCCGTCGATGCGGTCGATGCGGTCGATGCGGTCGATGCGGTCGAGGGGCGCGGGCGGGGCGGTCAGGGGACGCGGGCGCCGTCCGGTTCGAGGGCGGGTGCGCTCGCCGCGGCGCGGGCGATGTTGCGGGCCATGCCGCCGAACACGACGGCGTGGAAGGGGGAGACGCTCCACCAGTACGTCTGGCCGAGCAGCCCGTGGGGGTGGAAGAGAGCGCGCTGCCGGTACCGGGTGCGGCCGTCCCCGTCGGTCAGGACGCACATCTCCAGCCAGGCCAGCCCCGGCAGCCGCATCTCGGCGCGCAGCCGCAGCAGCCGGCCCGGCTCGATCGCCTCGACCCGCCAGAAGTCCAGCGAGTCGCCGACCCGCAGCCGGGACGCGTCGCGCCGGCCCCGGCGCAGTCCCACCCCGCCCACCAGCCGGTCGAGCCAGCCCCGCACCGCCCACGCGAGCGGGAAGGAGTACCAGCCGTTCTCGCCGCCGATTCCCTCGATCACCCGCCACAGCGCCTCGGGCGAGGCGTCGACCTGCCGTTCCCGGTGGTCGCTGTAGAGGCTTCCGCCCGCCCAGTCGGGGTCGGTCGGCAGCGGGTCGCTCGGCGCGCCGGGCACGGAGGCCGACGACCAGCGGGTCGTCACCCGGGCGTCCCGCACCCGCCGCAGGGCCAGCCGCACGGCCTCGTCGAAGCCGATCGGATGCCCCGGCGGGTCGGGGACGTAGCCGGCGATGTCGTGCTCGGCGCACACCACCTCGTGGCGCAGGGACTCGGTGAGCGGCCGTGCGATCGAGGAGGGGACCGGGGTGACCAGGCCGACCCAGAGGCTGGAGAGGCCGGGTGTGAGGACCGGCACCGCGAGGATGACGCGGCGGGGCAGCCCGGCGACGGCCGCGTAGCGGAGCATCATCTCCCGGTACGTCAGCACGTCCGGCCCGCCGATGTCGAAGGTCCGGTTGACGTCCTCGGGCATCCGGGCGCTGCCGACGAGGGCGCGCAGCACGTCCCGGACGGCCACGGGCTGGATGCGGGTGTGCACCCAGCCGGGGGTGACCATCACGGGCAGGCGTTCGGTCAGATAGCGCAGCATCTCGAACGAGGCGGAGCCCGAGCCGATGATGACCGCCGCCCGCAGGACGGTCGTCGGCACCCCGGAGCCGAGCAGGATCCGGCCGACCTCGGCGCGGGAGCGCAGATGCGGTGAGAGCTCCCGCTCGGGCACGCCCGCGGGCGTCAGGCCGCCCAGGTAGACGATCCGGCGGACGCCCGCGGCCCGGGCCTGGTCGGCGAAGGTCCGCGCGGCCCTGCGGTCGGTCTCCTCGAAGTCCTTGCCGGTGCCCAGGGCGTGCACGAGGTAGTACGCCACGTCGACGCCCTCCAGCGCCCGGCGCACGGACGCGGCGTCGGTGACGTCGCCGCGCACCGCCTCGGCCTCCTTCGCCCAGGGATGATCGCGCAGCTTGTCGGGGGAGCGGGCCAGACAGCGCACCCGGTACCCGGCCTCCAGCAGTTCGGGCACGAGGCGCCCGCCGATGTAACCCGTGGCGCCGGTCACCAGGCACCGCGGTCCCTCACGCACCTCGTCCTGCTCCATCTGTCCTCGGTCCTCACGTGTCGGAAGCCCTCGGAGACCTCACGTGTCGGAAGCCCCCGGAGATCACTTCCCCGCCCGCCCGCGTTTCGGATGCGGCCCGGCCGAGGCCACCGTCCCGGGGAGGCGACGGCGGGTCGATAGGGTGATCGCGTGGGCACAGCGAACGACGGGCAACAGGGTGCGGCGGGACCGGAGTCCGGCGCGGACGGGACGCCGACCGATCTGTACGCCTTCGCGGTGCGGCTGCGGCGCATGAACGGCGAGATCAACCGTCTGGTCCATGGTTTCGCGGCCGGACGGGGGCTGCACCCCACGGACATCCACGCCCTCGCGGCGATCATGGACGCGGAGGAACCGATGACCCCCGGCCGGCTGCGGCAGCACCTCGGACTCACCTCGGGGGCGGTGACGGCGTGCGTGGACCGGCTGGAGCGGGCGGGGCACATCCGGAGGGTCCGGGAGAGCGCCGACCGCAGGGTCGTCCATCTGCACTACGCCCCGGACGCGCGGGCCGCGGCCCGGTCGTACTTCCGTCCGCTCGCCGAGGCGACCGAAGCCGCACGCTCGCGGTTCAGTGAGGCGGAGCTGGCCGTGGTGCTGCGCTTCCTCACCGCGATGAACGACGAACTGGGCACCGTCGGACCGGGTAGTCACTGAATCCGCCGGACCGCGGGTGCATCCGACCCCCGGCCCGCCGCGGAAGAACAGGTGTCGTCTACGATCACCGGCAGATATATCTCAATCATTGAGATTGTTCATTGTCGAGGTATCTGCCGTACCGAGCCTTGGAGCCCGATGTCCTCCCCCACCCGACGCGCCCGTGTGCTCGTCCCCCTTCTGCTGCTGGTCGGCTGGCTCGTCGCCGGAGGCGCCCTCGGCCCGTACGCAGGGCGTCTCGGCGAGGTCGCGACCAACGACCAGGCCGCGTTCCTGCCGCGCAGCGCCGAGTCGACGGAAGTCATGGCGCAGCAGCGTGCGTTCCGGCAGAACGAGACCCTGCCGGTGATCGTCGTCTGGACGGGCGACGACGGCGGCGGCATCACCGAACGGCGGGCCGCCGCCACCCGCGCCCTCACCTCCCTCGCCGACTCGCAGGGGGTCGCCGGCGAGGTGTCACCGGCGATCCCCTCCGAGGACGGACAGGCCCTGGAGGGCGTGGTCCCGCTGCGGCCCGACCTCGGCGACGACCTCGCCGGCACGCTGGAGCGTGTCGCGGCCGCCGCCGAGCGCGTGCCGGGCACCACGGTCCGGCTCGCGGGTCCCGCCGCCACCCAGGCCGACCTGTCCGACGCCTTCGCCGGTATCGACGGGCTGCTCCTCGGGGTCGCGCTGGCCGTCGTCCTGGTCATCCTGCTGCTGGTCTACCGCAGCCTGCTGCTGCCCCTCGTGATCATCGTCGGCTCGGTCCTCGCCCTCGGCGTGGCCTGCGCGGTGGTGTACGTCCTGGCCGACCACGACGTCGTCCGTGTCGACGGACAGGTGCAGGGCATCCTCTCCATCCTCGTGATCGGCGCGGCCACCGACTACGCCCTGCTGCTCACGGCCCGCTATCGGGAGGAACTCGCCCGGCGCGCCGACCGGTTCGGCGCCATGGCGGCCGCGCTGCGGCAGTCCTGGGCCGCGATCACCGCCAGCGCCGCCACCGTCGCGCTCGGACTGCTCGCCCTGCTGCTCAGCGACCTCACCAACAACCGCGCCCTCGGGCCGGTCGGCGCCATCGGCATCGCCTGCGCCGTCCTGACCTCGCTGACCTTCCTGCCGGCCGCGCTGGTCCTCCTCGGCCGCGCCGCCTACTGGCCCGCCAAGCCCCGCCCCGTGGACGGGAGCCGGGAAGGTGTCTGGCACCGGGTCGCCGCCCTGGTCGACCGGGCGCCACGCAAGGTCTGGGCCGTCACCCTCGTCGTCCTGCTGGCCGGCGCGGCCTGCGCCCCCGCCCTCGACTCCAAGGGCGTCCCGCTCGACGAGACCTTCGTCAACGACGCTCCCTCGGTCGCGGCCCAGCAGACCCTGAGCCGGCACTTCCCGGCAGGTTCCGGCAACCCCGCCGTGGTCGTGGCGGACGCCGCCCGCCTGACCGATGTCGTCCGCGCGGCCGAGGACACCGAGGGCGTCGCCTCCGCCGCCGCGGTGAGCGCCTCGGGGCGGCCCGGCGACGAACCCCTCGTCGTCGACGGCCGGATACGCGTCGACATCACCCTGACCTCGGCTCCCGACAGCGACGCCGCCAAGGAGACGGTCGCCCGCCTGCGCACCGCCGTGCACGACGTGCCGGACGCCGACGCCCTCGTCGGCGGCTACACGGCCCAGCAGTACGACACCCTGCGCACCGCCAGGGACGACCGCACCCTCATCGTCCCCGTGGTCCTCGCGATCATCCTGGTCATCCTGATCGCGCTGCTGCGCTCGCTCCTGCTGCCGGTGCTGCTGGTGGTGACGGTGGCCCTCAACTTCCTCACCACGCTGGGCGTCTCGGCCCTGGTCTTCCGCCATGTCCTCGGCTTCGAGGGGACCGACCCGTCGGTGCCGCTGTACGGCTTCGTCTTCCTCGTCGCCCTCGGCGTCGACTACAACATCTTCCTCATGTCCCGGGTACGGGAGGAGACGTTGCGTCACGGGCCCGGGCAGGGCATCGCGCGCGGTCTGGTCAGCACCGGCGGGGTCATCACCTCGGCCGGCGTGGTGCTGGCCGCCACCTTCGCCGCCCTCGGTGTCATCCCGCTGGCGTTCCTCGTGCAGATCGCGTTCATCGTGGCGTTCGGCGTCCTGCTCGACACCCTCGTCGTGCGGTCCCTGCTGGTGCCCGCGCTCGTACGGGACATCGGACCGCGCGTGTGGTGGCCGACGTCCGTCGGAGAAAACACGAAGGGGTGAACATGCTCACGCCGAAGGCGGGCAGGCGGAGTGTACGAGGCAACTACTCGGCCTACGAGGCGAAGTCCGATCCTGGAGGTGTCTGCCGGTATGGGCGCGAAGGTGTTGGAGCGGTTTCCTGCGGGTGCTCCGCGCGGATCGTGGCCGGCGGAGGAGTACGCGGCGCGGTGCCGCGCCCATGGTGAGCCGGCCACCGTCGTCATGGACCTGAAGTCGGACGCCTTCCTCGTCGTGGTTCCGACCCGCGAAGAGGACTGAGCGGGCGTTCGCGCGCCGGGCGGCATCGAGGGCCCGCCCGGCGCACGGTCCACGGGTGGCCTAGGGGGCCAGGGCCCTCAGTGCCTCCAGATGGGCCGCGCGCGACTGCGCCGTCTGGCCCTGCACCAGCAGGAACAGGGCCTCCCGCGCCAGGCGTTGCGCGGTGCCGGCCAGGGACAGCGAGCGGCCGCCACCGGCCACCACCGCCGCGGTGGTGGCCGTACGCATCAGCTCTGCCGCCTCGATGCGCAGCGTCAGACGCTCCGCCAGGTGCTCGCCCGCGCCGGAACGGTCGGCCAACGCGTAGGCGCTGCCGCGGAGGTGCTCCAGACGGGTGCGCAGCGGCCCGGCGGTCTCCTCGTCCAGCAGGCCCAACGCCGCCTCGGTGACCCCGAACACCGCGGGGGACGCCTCGACCGTCTTCGCGCGGTCCGTGACGGCCCACTCCTCGTAAGGCTTCCGCAGCGCCACCGCATCGTCCGGCAGCCACAGCCCGGCCAGCTCCAGCGACACCGTGCGGGACGCGGTGAGTGCCGCGAGCCGCATCGGCTCCGAGGCACGCAGGCCCGGCCGCTCCCGTGCCTCGGTGAACGCGAAGACCACCTCGCCGCCCTCCGTGACACCCGCCAGCAGCATCACGTCGTTCAGCCCCCAGCCGGTGTACCAGGGCACCGTCCCGTCGAACCGCCACCCGCCCTCCTCCCGTACGGCCCGCACCGGCGTGCGCGGATACGAGCGCAGATGCGCGTACGCCACCCCCGACAGCAGCTCGCCCCGGGCCAGCGGACCCAGCAGCCGCTCCCGCACCGCCCCCTCGCTCCCGGTCAGCGTCGCGACCGGCGTGTGGTGCTGCGTCTGCACGAACCAGGTCGAGCAGCACGCCCCGGCCAGGATCTCCGCCGTGCGCCGCGCCACCGCGGTGGGGGCCTCCCATCCGCCGTACGCCTCCGGAGCGCTCACGCCGAGCAGCCCCGAGCGCCTGATCGCGTCGATGTGGGCGGCCGGCACGCCCTCCTGGTCGACGCGTTCGGCCGACGGGGCGAGCACCTCGCGCGCGAGACGGTGGGCGCGGGCGACGAGAGGATGGTCTTTCGTGGTCATGGACGAAATTCTTCCGGCGCGGTCGTGCGGGGTGTCGATTCCGGGGTGTGTCGTTCGTGTAGGAGGTGAGAGAACGCGACGACGCCCGAGGAGGCCGTCATGAAGTACTACCTGCTCAATGTGATGCAGCCGGTGGGGGAGCGCCCCGCCCCCGAGGTCCTCGCCGGGATCGGGAGGAACCTGGACGCCCTCAACCGCGATCTGCGCGAGGCGGGCGCCTGGGTGTTCGCGGGCGGGCTGCACGGCCCGGAGTCCTCGACCGTGCTGCGGCCCCGCGACGGCGACGTCCTGATCACCGACGGCCCCTACGCCGAAGGCAAGGAGATGCTGGGCGGCATCAGCCTCATCAAGGCACCGGACCTGGACGCGGCCCTGGAGTGGGGCCGCAGGCTCGCCCTGGCGACGACCCTGCCGATCGAGGTGCGGCCGTTCATGGGCGAGGCCGGGGACCCCGAAGCCGGCGCCTGATGACGGTCGTGGACGTCGAGGCGGTCTTCCGCGCGGAGTACGGCCGCGCGGTCGCCGTCCTCGTGCGCTCCCTCGGCGACATCGACCTCGCCGAGGAAGCGGTGCAGGACGCGTTCACCACGGCCCTGCGGCGCTGGCCGGAGACCGGAGTGCCGCCGAGCCCGGCCGGCTGGATCATCACCACCGCCCGCAACCGTGCCGTCGACCGGCTGCGCCGCGAGGCCGGCCGCGACGAACGCCACGCCCAGGCGGCCCTGTTGCACGCCGCCGACGCACCGCGCGAGGAGGGTCCCGTGCACGACGAACGGCTCCGGCTCGTCTTCACCTGTTGCCACCCCGCCCTCGCCGTCCAGGCGCGGGTCGCCCTGACCCTGCGTCTGCTCGGCGGGCTCACCACCGCGCAGATCGCGCGGGCCTTCCTGGTGCCCGAGCCGACGATGGCCCAGCGCCTGGTGCGGGCCAAGGCGAAGATCCGCAATGCCGGCATCCCCTACCGGGTCCCGCGCGACGCCGACCTGCCGGACCGGCTCCCGGCGGTGCTGGCCGTCGTCTACCTGATCTTCAACCAGGGGTACGAGGGCGAGGCGGCCCTGTGCGCCGAGGCCGTACGCCTCGGCCGGCTCCTCGCCGACCTCATGCCGGACGAGCCCGAGGTCACCGGGCTGCTCGCGCTGATGCTCCTCGTCGAGTCGCGCCGGTCCGCCCGGCAGGACGAGCACGGAGCGCTCGTCCCGTTGCCGGAACAGGACCGCGCGCGGTGGGACCGTGACCTGATCGCCGAGGGACAGTCACTGGTCCGCCGGTGCCTGCGGCTCGGCCGGCCGGGGACGTACCAGATCCAGGCCGCGATCCAGGCCGTGCACAGCGACGCCCCCACCCGACGCGCCACGGACTGGGGCCGGATCCGGCAGCTCTACGACCAGCTCATGGCCGTCGCCCCGAGCCCGGTCGTGGCCCTGAACCGGGCGGTCGCCGTCGCCGAGACCGACGGCCCGGCCCGCGCCCTCGACCTCCTGGACGCGCTGGACCTCGACGGCTATCACGTCCTCCACGCCGTCCGCGCGGACCTGCTGCGCCGCCTGGGCCGCGCCACCGAGGCGGTACGGGCGTACGAGCGAGCCGTCGAACTCTCCGGGAATCCGGCCGAGCGCGCGTACCTCGAACGCCGGCGCCGGGAACTCGTCCGTACCTGAAGCTGCGCGGGCGGTGGCGAAAGTGTCTCCACCGCCGAAGAAGCCGCAGGTCAGCGGTCGGGTGAGGGGTACTCAGGTGGCGCAATGATTCAGCAACACCACTGCGCGGGCACCGTCGGTATGGTCACCGCATGCCAGCCGAACGAACCCGCGAGCACACCGCCCCGCTCGCCGCCGCCCGTCGCCGACGGCTGCGTGCGGACCGGGCGCGGCAGCTCGCGGACCTGCTGCGGCACCTGGTCCTGACCGGGGGATTTCCCGGCGGCGCACTGCCCCACGAGGACGTGCTCGCCGCCGACTACCAGGTGTCGCGCAACACCGTCCGGCACGCACTGGACCTGCTGCGCGCCGAACAGCTCGTCGAGCGGCTGCCCGGCGTCGGCACCGTCGTCGTCGCCGAGAAGTACCCGCACGGCCTCGACCGGCTCATGGGACTCGCGGAAACCCTGCGGGAACACGGCCGGGTCACCAACGAGGTACGCACCATGGGCCCCGTCGCCGCACCCGCACCCGTGGCCGAGCGGCTGCGGCTGCCCACCGGTACCGACGTGCTCTACATCGAGCGGCTGCGCCGGCTGAACGGGCTGCCGCTCTCCCTCGACCTCACCTATCTGCCCCTGGACATCGGCGGCGAGCTGCTCGGCGCCGACCTGGAGAACACCGACGTCTTCCGGTTGCTGGAGCAGATCACCGGGCAGCCGCTCGGGCACGCCGAGATCACCCTGGAGGCCGTCAACGCCGACGCGCACTCCGCCACCGTGCTCCAGGCGCCGCGCGGCGCCGCCGTGCTGATGCTGGAACGCCTCACCCACCTGTGCGACGGCAGGCCCGTGGACCTGGAGTTCATCCGGTTCCGCGGGGACCGGATCGCGATGAGCGGACTGCTGCGCCGCACGGTGTGAGGCGCGGTCCGCCGCCCCGCACGCCCTTTACCTCACCCCCTAGCAGGACCTCACTGGAGACAGCCATGCCCTTGGTGCCCCAGCGGGCCGACGTGCCCGTGACCGTCGACGAGTCGAAGTGCATCGACGGCTGCACGCTCTGTGTCGACATGTGTCCGCTGGACTCCCTGGCGATCAACCCCGACAGCGGCAAGGCGTACATGCACGTCGACGAGTGCTGGTACTGCGGCCCCTGCGCCGCCCGCTGCCCCACCGGGGCCGTCACGGTCAACATGCCCTACCTGCTTCGGTGAAAGGCGCACCTCGATGAGATCCCCGGCCCGCAAGAAACGCACGACGCCCGCCGCCCTGCTCGCGACCGCCCTCCTCGGCAGCCTCGTCACCGGCTGCGGCGGCGACGCGTCCGCCGGCGACGCCACCCACGTCACCGTCACCGTCGGCTACCAGTCCAAGACCATCAACACCGTCACCGCCGGCACCCTGCTGCGCTCCCTCGGCTTCTTCGAACGTGAACTCGCCGCCCAGGGCAAGCGCGACGGCATCACCTACAAAGTCGAGTGGCAGGACTACGCCACGGGCGCGCCGATCACCGCCCAGATGACCGCGGGGAAGATCGACATCGGGTCCATGGGCGACTTCCCGCTGCTCATCAACGCCGCCCGCGGCAAGCAGCTGGGCCGCCCCACCCGGCTGGTGTCGGTCACCGGCTACAACCTGCGCGGCGCACTCAACACCGTGGTCACGGCCCCGGAGTCGAAGCTCGCCTCGCTCGAGGACCTGAAGGGCAAGGCCGTTTCCACGAGCGTGGGATCGGCGGCCGACGGGACCCTCGTACGGGCGCTCCAGCAAGCCGGACTGGACCCGGACAAGGACATCCGCAAACTCAACCAGCAGCCGTCGGTGGGTGCTTCGGCCCTCCAGGCGGGCAGCGCCGACGCCCTCTCGCAGTTCGTGGCCTGGCCCGGACTGCTCGCCTTCCAGGGCAGGGCGAAGGCCCTCTACGACGGAGCCGAGCTCAACCTGCCGACCTTCCACGGAGTGACGGTCCGTCAGGACTTCGCCGAGCAGCGGCCGAAGGTGCTCGACGCCTTCCTCAGGGCGCAGATCGACGCCACGCGATACCTCAACGAACACCCCGTGCGGTCCGCCGAGAAGGTCGCCGAGGCCACCGAGCTGCCCGCCGAGGCCGTCTACCTCTACAACGGCAGTGGCGGCATCGCCACCTTCGACCCCGCCGTCAAGCCCCAGCTCGTCGCGGCGCTGAAGAAGGACGTACCGGTGCTGCGCTCGGCGAAGCTCGTCGGTGACGTGGATGTCGACTCCTTCGTGGACGACGGCCCGCTCAAGCGCGTGTACGGCGGCGACTACGCCGAGCAGCTCGCCGCCACCCCGGAGCCCTCGGGCAACGAGGTGTGGCTCGAGGGCGAGGACCGCACCCGGTCCTTCGACTCGCCCGCCGCGCTGCTGAAGTTCGTCGCCGCACACGAGGGCCGGGTGCGTGCCGCGTACGTGCCGGACGCCACGACCGGCACCCGCTGGTACGCCGACCGTGCCGTCTGGGTCCAGGACGGCGAGGAGCTGAGCCCCTTCGTCACCGCTTCCGCCGCACGCGCCCACATCCAGGACCACCCCGGCGCCCGTACCGTCTCCTACGCCACCGCGCTGAAGCGGGCGTCATGACCACACTGACCGCGCCGGCCCGGGAAACGACGAACGAGCCGGCACCGGCACGGCGCACCCGACGGCTGCGGCCCGTCGTACGCGCCCTGTCGCTGCTCGCGGCGCTCGGGCTGTGGCAGCTGCTCACCACGCTCGACGTCCAACTGTGGCTGAGGTTCGACCAGTTCCCGTCCGTCTCCGACGTGGCCGGCGCGTTCGGGCAGCGGCTCGGCGACGGCGCGTACTGGCGGGACGTCGCCGACAGCCTGCGCCGGATCGTCACCGGCTTCCTGCTCGCCGCCGTGCTCGGCGTCGCGGCGGGCGTGGCGATCGGCCGCTCACGCTGGGCCGCCGACCTGATCGGGCCGGTCCTGGAGGTGCTGCGGCCCGTCCCGGCGATCGCGCTGGTCCCCGTGGCGATCCTGCTGTTCCCCAGCAACGAGCAGGGCATCGTCTTCATCACCTGCACCGCCGCGTTCTTCCCGGTGCTGGTCGCCACCCGGCACGCGGTGCGCGCCCTCGCCCCGGTGTGGGAGGAGGCGGTGCTCACCATGGGCGGCGGACGGTGGCGGGTCCTCGCCTCCGTGGTGCTGCCCGGCGCACTGCCGGGGATCTTCGGCGGCCTGTCGGTCGGGATCGGCGTCTCGTGGATCTGTGTGATCTCGGCGGAGATGATCTCCGGCGAGTACGGGATCGGCTACCGCACCTGGCAGGACTACACGGTCATCGACTATCCGGGCGTCTTCACCGGCATCGTCAGCATCGGCCTGCTGGGCTGGCTGACGTCGACCCTGGTGGAGCTGCTGGGCCGCAGGCTGACGCACTGGCTGCCGCGACGTGAGGGGAAGGCCGCGTCATGAGTACGGACACGGACATCGCGACGACCGCGCCGCCGGCCGGACGGCCCGCCCCCGGGGCGCGGCTCGGCCTGACCGGGGCTCGACTCGGGCGGCCGGGCGCCGCCGTACTGCACGACCTGGACCTCGAAGCGGCCCCGGGCGAGATCCTGACCGTCGTCGGCCCGTCCGGGTGCGGCAAGTCGACCCTGCTGCGGACCCTCGCCGGGCTGCTGCCGGCGCTGGCCGGACAGGTCGTCCAGGACGGGCGGCCCGTCACCGGGCCCGGCGCCGACCGGGCGCTGATCTTCCAGGAGGACGCCCTGCTGCCGTGGCGCACCGCCCGCGCCAACGTCGAACTGCCCCTCGCCATCGAAGGACTGGGCCGCGCCGAACGCACCGCCCGGGCACGGGAGTGGCTGGACCGCGTCGGACTCGCCGGCCTGGAGCGGCAGTTGCCGCACCGGCTCTCCGGCGGGCAGCGCCAGCGGGTCCAGCTCGCCCGTGCGCTCGCCGGCCGGCCGCGCGCCGTGCTGATGGACGAACCCTTCGGCGCACTCGACGCCCAGAACCGGGCCGGCATGCAGCAGTTGCTGGTGGAGGCCCTGCGCGGCACCGGCGCCACCGTCGTCTTCGTCACCCATGACGTGGACGAGGCGCTGTTCCTCGGCGACCGGGTGGCCCTGCTCGCCGACGGCGGCCTCACCGGTGTCCGGCAGGTGCCACGCCCCCGCGACCGCGCCGCGCACGACGACCCCGCGACGACGGCCCTGCGCCGCGAGGTTCTCGATTCCCTCGGCGCCAGGGCGCTCTGACGATCGCCCGAGAGCTCGGGTCCTCGGGTCCGCCGGCGGCTGCGGGTCCGTGAGGCCCGTTCGCGCGGTTCCCCGCGCCCCTGGTCGGCGGCCGCGAGGCCCGCTCAGGGGCGCGGGGAAGGAACCGCGCGAACAGCCGCACACGGCCCGCCGGCCGACCCACCGGACCCCGATCCGTCAGGCGGATCAGGCGCCGTCCGCCACGCCCCGGCAGGGCCGCCGCCCCCGCCCTCCCGCAAGCCCGAAAGGCCACCCACCATGACCCCGGCCCCCCTGACGCAGATCCCCGCCCTCGACTCGGCCGAGGAACTGAGCTGCGACGTCCTGGTGATCGGCGGCGGCACCGCCGGCACCATGGCCGCGCTGACCGCCGCCGGGCGCGGCGCCTCCGTGCTGCTGCTGGAGAAGGCCCACGTGCGGCACTCCGGCGCGCTGGCCATGGGGATGGACGGCGTCAACAACGCCGTCATCCCCGGCCGTGCCGAGCCCGACGACTACGTCGCCGAGATCACCCGCGCCAACGACGGCGTCGTCGACCAGTCGACGGTCCGTCAGACGGCCGTGCGGGGCTTCGAGATGGTCCGGCGGCTGGAGTCGTACGGCGTGAAGTTCGAGAAGGACGAGCACGGCGAGTACGCGGTCCGCCAGGTGCACCGATCCGGCTCGTACGTGCTGCCCATGCCCGAGGGCAAGGACGTGAAGAAGGTCCTCTATCGGCAGCTGCGCAGGCGGGAGAACCGTGAGCGGATCCGGATCGAGAACCGGCTGATGCCGGTGCGCGTCCTGACCGCCGGCGGAAGGGCCGTCGGCGCCGCCGCCCTCCACACCCGCACCGGTGCCTTCGTGACCGTGCGCGCCGGCGCCGTGATCCTCGCGACCGGCGCCTGCGGCCGCCTCGGGCTGCCGGCGAGCGGCTATCTGTACGGCACCTACGAGAACCCGACCAACGCGGGCGACGGCTATGCGATGGCCTACCACGCGGGCGCCGAGCTCACCGGCATCGAGTGCTTCCAGATCAACCCGCTGATCAAGGACTACAACGGCCCGGCCTGCGCCTATGTCGCGAACCCCTTCGGTGGCTACCAGGTCAACCGGCACGGGCAGCGGTTCGTCGACTCCGACTACTGGTCCGGGCAGATGATGGCGGAGTTCGCCGCCGAGGTCGCCTCCGACCGCGGCCCGGTCTACCTCAAGCTCAGCCATCTGCCGGAGGAGTCGGTCTCGGCCCTGGAGTCCATCCTGCACTCCACCGAGCGCCCCACCCGCGGCACCTTCCACGCCGGACGCGGCCACGACTACCGCACGCACGACGTGGAGATGCACATCTCCGAGATCGGCCTGTGCGGCGGCCACTCCGCGTCCGGGGTACGGGTCGACGACCACGCCCGGACGACCGTGCCGCGCCTCTACGCGGCCGGCGACCTGGCCTGCGTACCGCACAACTACATGATCGGCGCGTTCGTCTTCGGCGACCTCGCGGGCGAGGACGCCGCGCAGTACACGGCGTACGAGGGCGAGTTGCCGCGTGAGCAGCTGGCCGAGGCCCACGAGCTGATCTACCGGCCGCTGCGCCACCCCGACGGCCCGCCGCAGCCCCAGGTCGAGTACAAACTGCGCCGCTTCGTCAACGACTACGTCGCCCCGCCCAAGAGCGGCGCCCGGCTCTCCCTGGCGCTGGAGCACTTCGAGCGGATGCGGGACGAGATCGCGGGCATGGGGGCGAGCACGGCCCACGAGCTGATGCGCTGCGCCGAGGTGTCGTTCATCCGCGACTGCGCGGAGATGGCGGCCCGCTCCTCCCTCGCCCGCACCGAGTCCCGCTGGGGCCTCTACCACGAGCGCCAGGACCATCCGCTGCGGGACGACACGGACTGGCTGCACCACCTCGACCTGCGCAAGGGCCCGACCGGCGCGATGGAGTTCACGGCCCGCCCCGTCGCCCCCTACCTGGTCCCCGTGACCGAGTTCAGCCCCGCCGGGGGCCCGGCCCGGGACCTGGGCGAGGTGCACCCCCTGCCCACGGCGACGGCGGGAGGAGCGGACGTGCCCCCGGCGGTCTCCGGCGTCACGGTCCCCGGCCCCGGCACGACCCACGGCGCCTCCGAGTCCTCCCGGGAACGCCTCCTCGAACTCGTCGCGCTCACCGAGGAGGAACCCGAACTGCAGGCCCTGGAGCCCTATCTCAAGGACCCGGACCCCGCCGTTCGGCTCGGAGCCGTCGCGGCACTCACCGAGACAGCCCCCGCGGGAGCGGGCCCCGCGCTGGCCGACGCCCTCCTCGACCGGGACGGTGAGGTACGGGCAGCTGCCGCCGCCTCCCTGCGGGAGCTGGCCGAAGTCCTGCCCGCCGAGCCGGAGTTGCGGACGCCGCTGATCTCCGCCCTGGCGGCGGCCGACCCGACGGCACGCGCCGCGGCCCTGGACGTGCTGCGCGCCCTGCGCCTGGGGGACGAGTCCCGCTTCGCCGGGCACCTGGCCGACCCGGACACCGAGGTGCGCCTGGCCGCCGTACGCGCGCTGGTCTCGGTGGACGCGGCCGACTTGCTGGCCCGGGCCTGCGGCGACGCGGAGCGCGAGGTACGGGTCGCCGTCGCGCGCGGATTCGCCGCGCTGGCCCCGCACTTCACGGAGGCCGGGCACGGCACGCCGGCCGCCCTGCACCCGCTGCTCCACGACCCGGACGACCTGGTGCGCGCCGCCGCCCTGGAGACCCTGGGCGTGCTCGGCTGCCCCGAAGCGCTCCTCACCACCGTGACGGCAGCCCTCGGAGACCCGGCCTGGCAGGTCCGCGCGGGTGCCGCGAAGGCCCTGGGCGGGGCGGCGCCGGAGGGCGCAGTGCCCGCGCTCGCCGGGCTGTTGCGGGACACCGACGCCGATGTGCGCAAGGCCGCGGTGCTCGGCCTGCTGCGGCACTCCGGGCGCGACGACGCACGTGCGGCGCTGGCCACCGCGGTCGACGACCCCGACGCCGATGTGCGCGCGTACGCGGGCCGGCCGCTGCGGTGATCCGACGAGGCCGCCACCCGCTCGCCCGGCCCGCCGGGACGGCTCCGCCCGGGCCTCGACTCCCGGCGCGGCCGGGCGGGTTGCTTGGTCTATACCTTTTCTGGTCTACACCCTTGACTGGTACATACCAAAGCGGTTGAGTGTGTCTCCACACCCCCCACCACGGCCGCCCCCACGCCGTGACCGACTCCGTCGGTGCGTGCGCACGAGGTGCCGATCTCCCCGGCCCTCGTCCGGGTGCGGCCGTGCTCCGCGAAGGAGTTGAACCTGTGAAGAGGCGCCGTATCGCCGCACTTGTCTCCTCACTGGCCCTGGGCAGCGCCGCGCTGCTGCTCCAGCCGGCCCCGAGTGCGTCCGCCGCAGGCTTCGTCGTCAGCGAGGCCCAGTTCAACCAGATGTTCCCGAACCGGAATTCGTTCTACACGTACAGCGGCCTGACCGCCGCCCTGAGCGCCTACCCCGGCTTCGCGAACACCGGCAGCGACACCGTGAAGAAGCAGGAGGCGGCCGCCTTCCTCGCCAACGTCAACCACGAGACCGGCGGCCTCGTGCACATCGTCGAGCAGAACACCGCCAACTACCCCCACTACTGCGACCGGAGTCAGCCCTACGGCTGCCCCGCCGGCCAGGACGCCTACTACGGCCGCGGCCCGATCCAGCTGTCGTGGAACTTCAACTACAAGGCCGCCGGTGACGCCCTCGGCATCGACCTGCTGAACAACCCCTGGCGGGTCCAGAACGAGTCGGCCGTCGCCTGGAAGACCGGCCTCTGGTACTGGAACACGCAGTCCGGCCCCGGCACCATGACCCCCCACAACGCCATGGTGAACCAGGCCGGCTTCGGCCAGACCATCCGCTCCATCAACGGCTCCCTGGAGTGCGACGGCAAGAACCCGGCGCAGGTCCAGAGCCGCGTCGACGCCTACAACCGGTTCACCTCGATCCTCGGCGTCTCCCCGGGCGGCAACCTCTACTGCTGACGCGCCCGCGTACCCGGGGCGTGTGCGACACTCCGCCGATGACCTCGGAAACGATCACCGCGGACGCCGCGGGCACCTGGACCCTCGGCGACCTGTCCGTGAGCCGCGTCGGCTTCGGCGCGATGCGGCTCACCGGCAGTGCCGCCTTCCACCACGGGACGCCGAGCGACCGAGAGCGCTCGATCGCCGTCCTGCGCAAGGTGATCGAGCTCGGCGTCGACCACATCGACACGGCGGCCTTCTACTTCTCCGCCACCCGCTCCGCCAACGAACTGATCAACACGGCGCTGGCGCCGTACCCCGACGACCTGGTCATCGCCACCAAGGTGGGCCCCTTCCGCGCCTACGACGGGGAGTGGGGCACCTCGGCCCGCCCCGACCAGCTGCGCGGCCACGTCGAGGAGAACCTGCGCCAGCTCGGCCGCGACCACCTGGACGTCGTCTATCTGCGCCGCATGCACCAGGACTCCATCGCCGAGCACTTCGGCGCCCTGGCCGAGCTGCGCGAGGCGGGCCTGGTCCGGCACCTCGGCATCTCCGGCGTGGAACCACGTCATCTCGCCGAAGCCCAGGCCATCGCGCCCGTGGTGAGCGTGCAGAACCGTTACGCGCTCGACCGTCCCGACCCCGGCGCGGACGAACTGCTGCGCCTGTGCGGCGAGCAGGGCATCGCGTTCGTGCCGTTCTACGCGGTGGCCGGGGACGCGGCGGAGCGGGGCGCGACCGCCGCCCATGACGACGAGGTGCGGGCGGTGGCGCGGGCGCACGGCGCGAGCCCCGCCCAGGTGCGCATCGCCTGGACCCTGCACCGCGGCCCGCACGTCCTCGCCATCCCCGGCACCGGCAACCCGGGCCACCTCGCCGAGAACGTGGCGGCGGGAGCCCTCCGCCTGACCGACGACGAAGCGGCCCGGCTCGACGCGGCGCGCCAGAACGCCGGTTGAGCCGGACCGCCCGGATCACTCAGCCCGTGTACCCGGTCACCGGGTAGTGGTCCGACAGATTCGTGTACGTGTAGTCGGTGCCCCAGCTCGACACCGTCCAGGGCGCGCTCTGCTCCTTGACGACCTCGTTCTTCCAGACGGCGGGACGTGCATGGCCCGCGCGGTACAGGACGTAGTCCAGGTCCTCCCGCGGGTCGTCGGGGTAACGGTCGCGGGCTATGGAGTTCTCCGCAGTGTCGAACGAGTACGGGTGCCCGGTGCGCGCGTCGGCGCCCACCAGCCCGCCGTCGGCGAGCATCGAGGCGTACTCGGGCGTGCGCGAGTCGACGTTCAGGTCACCGGCCAGCAGCACCTGCTCGTTCGCGGGGATGTTCTTGCCGTCCAGGAACGCGTCGATCGTCCTGAACTGCCGGCTGCGCATCGCGGCCGCCTCGCCCGCATCGCAGCCCGGGTCCGTCGACTGGGCGTGCGTGCCGACGACGTGCACCTTGGTGCCGTTGACGTTCAGCACGACGTACGAAGCCCTTGTTGGACCACCAGTCCGCGCCGCACGCGTCCTTGTAGACCCACTGCTCCTTGCGCAGGATCGGCCACTTGCTGAGGACGGTGACCCCGCCGTCCTCCGGCGTGGTCGCCGAGTACGCGCCGCCGGTGGCGTCCCAGCCGGTCTTGGTGCGCCCGACCACCGGGGTCTGGTAGGGGTAGCGGCCGGCGAGGGAGCTCTTCAGCGCGTCCGAGGAGGAGTTGTCGAACGCCTCCTGGAGGACGACGACGTCGTTGCCCTGCACGAACGGCGCCTTGGCGATCTCCGCGGCCCGGTGGTCCTGGCCCCAGTTCGGGTACAGGGTCTTGCTGAACAGGAAGACGTTGTAAGTCAGCACCTTGAGCGGCGGCGTCTGCTCGGCGGCGGACGCGGCGGGCGCCGAGCCCGCGAGGCCGGCGGTGGCGAGCGAGAGCGCTAGCACGGCCGAGCCCTGTGCACGGCGATGTGCGAAGAGCGTCACTGGATCTCCCTGTGAACGAAGGGGGTTGAGTGGCGCCGCACATCAAACCATCAGGGATTACCCTCAGGTAACACTCGTGCAGGCATTGGATGTCGCGGAGAGGTATGCACGGAACTTGTTCAGACAAGCCATATTCCGTTTCGCATGAGATGCCGTTGCGGCAGCTCACGCACCTCGTGCCAGGCCTGCACCGTCTCGGGCCGGACCCGGTAGTAGGCGTACACGGCGGAGTCGCCGCGCGGGTCCCAGCCCGTCTTCGCGTGGAACGCCTCGGCCGCCGCGGCCGGCACGTCCTCGCGCGGGTGGACGTCCACCTCGCCGTCGATGAGGACGACATCGCGCGTGTCCCCGAACGCCAGCCTGGTCCGACGGCCGGTGGCGAGGTTGCGCCCCGTGGGGTTGCCCGGGCGGGTGGCCAGCCAGAGGGCCTCCCCGTCCCAGACGAACCACAGGGCCACCAGGCAGGGCACCCCGTCGCCGTCCGCCGACGCCACCCAGATGTCCGTCTCCCTCTCCAGGCGGTCCAGAACGTCCCGCTTGCGACGCTCGGGGCCGCGCGGCGTATCCATGATCGTCATGTCCGGAACGCTACTCACGGCCCGGCCGTCGCGCCTCGGGCGGCAGCCCTAGGACCACGGTCCCGGTGGTGACTGGCGCCGCGTAGGTTTTACGTATAACCTCTCCCGTCAATCGAACCTCCCGGAAGGCCCCGATGAGACGCATCGCCCTGGTCACCCTCGTCGTCGACGACTACGACGAGGCGATCCGCTTCTACACCGAAGCCCTCGGCTTCCGGCTCGTCGAGGACGCCCCGCGCCCGGACGGCTCCCGCTGGGTCGTCGTCCAGCCCGGCGACCAGGGCACCGGGCTGGTGCTGGCCCGCGCCAAGGGGGACGGGCAGCGCGCCCGGGTCGGTGACCAGACCGGCGGCCGGGTCGGGTTCTTCCTGCACACCGACGACTTCGCCCGCGATCACGCCCGTATGCTCGCCGCCGGTGTGACCTTCCTGGAGGAGCCGCGTCACGAGCCGTACGGTTCGGTCGCCGTCTTCCAGGACCTGTACGGCAACCGCTGGGACCTGCTCCAGCCCGCGGACTGATCCCTCTCCCGCTCCTCCCGCCGCTTCGAACCGCCCCGCTCGAGAAAGACCGCACCATGAACGCTACGCGCGTAGACATCGATGTGATCCGCCGCCTCCCCAAGGCCGTCCTGCACGACCACCTCGACGGCGGCCTGCGCCCCGCCACCGTCGTGGAGCTGGCGGCCGAGGCCGGCCACACGCTGCCCACCACCGACCCGGACGAGCTCGCCGCCTGGTACTTCGAGGCCGCGAACTCCGGCGACCTGGTCCGCTACATCGCCACCTTCGAGCACACCCTCGCCGTGATGCAGACCCGCGAGGGCCTGCTGCGCACCGCCGAGGAGTACGTGCTCGACCTGGCCGCCGACGGGGTCGTGTACGGCGAGGTGCGCTACGCGCCCGAGCTGAACACCAACGGCGGGCTGACCATCCCGGAGGTCGTCGAGACCGTCCAGGAGGGCCTCGCCGCCGGTATGGCGAAGGCCGCCGCCGCGGGCACCCCGGTGCGGGTGGGCACCCTGCTGTGCGGGATGCGGATGTTCGACCGGGTGCGCGAGGCCGCCGACGCGGCCGTCGCCTTCCGGGACGCCGGTGTCGTCGGCTTCGACATCGCCGGTGCCGAGGCCGGCTTCCCCGCGGCCGACCACCGGGAGGCCTTCGAGTACCTGCGCCGGGAGAGCGTGCCGTTCACCATCCACGCCGGTGAGGCCGACGGCCTGTCCAGCATCCACCAGGCCCTGCAGATCTGCGGCGCCCAGCGCATCGGGCACGGCGTCCGCATCACCGACGACATCGTCGACGGCAAGCTCGGCCGTCTCGCGAGCTGGGTGCGCGACCGCCGTATCGCCCTGGAGATGTGCCCGACGTCGAACCTTCAGACCGGCGCCGCCACCTCCATAGCCGAACACCCGATCACCGCGCTGAAGGACCTGGGCTTCCGGGTCACCCTCAACACCGACAACCGTCTGGTGTCGGGGACGACGATGACCCGGGAGATGTCGCTGCTGGTCGACGAGGCCGGCTGGACCGTTCAGGACCTGCGCACGGTCACGCTGAACGCCCTCAAGAGCGCGTTCCTCCCCTTCGACGAGCGCAAGGCCCTCATCGAGGACGTCGTCCTGCCGGGGTACGCGGCCGCGCTCTGACCCGGCTGCCGGGCTACCGGCCGAGCACCAGCCCCCGCGCATAGGCGGCCTGTCCGACGTGCTGGAGATCGTCGGACAGGACGCTGACCAGCCGGACGCCCAGAGTGACCGGCGGGTCCCAGCGTTCGTCCACGACCCGCTCCAGATCCTTGGCGGCCACCTCGCGCAGCCGGCCGAGCGTCCGGTCGTGCACGGCGTCGTAGTAGCCGGTGAGCAGGTCACCGGAGTCGACCCGCACCTTGGCGACCTTCGCCGGGCTGTGGCCGTACCCGGTGTCGTGGCGCGGCAGGTCGAGGCCGAAGGTCTTCTGCCAGTCCTGTGTCAGCCACACCTGGTCGAGCCCGAAGGCGTCGGCGATGTGATCGTCCTGGACCCGGGTCAGATGCCAGATCAGCCAGGCGACGGAGTTGGCGTCGGGGGAGGGGCGGGCGCTGAGCTCGTCCGGGCCCAGGCCCTCGACGGCGGCGTGGACTTCTTCCCGGATGCGGTCGTACCCGTCGATGAGGATGTCCATCGCATGCATGGCTCCACCATCGCGCAAAGGGCCCTCAGGCGCCCTCCGTTTCCAGCAGCGCCATCAGCGCCCGGGCCGCCGGGCTGGTGGCCTGCGCGGGCGGCAGCAGGGCGACCGTCTCGTAGACGGTCTCGCCCGTGCCCTTCACCGGCAGGGCGGTCAGGGACGGCCGCTTGAGCCGGAAGTGGCGCGGCACGACGGCGACGCCGAGGTCCTCGTCCACCAGGTCCAGCAGACTGTGCACGTCGTTGACCTCCAGGGACACGGTCCGCCGTACCCCCGCCGCGGCGAACACCGTGTCGGTGGCGCGCCGCGGTCCCCAGTCCGGGTGGAAGTCGACGAAGACCTCCCCGCCCAGGTCCTCCGGGGTGACCGCGGCCCCGGCCACGGCCAGGCGGTGGCTCGGATGGCACAGGACCGTCATCGGCTCACTGGTCAGCGGTACGACCCGCAGCTGGTCGGTGTCCTCCTGGGCCGTGCGCACCGCGAAGGCCAGGTCGAGACGGCCGGCCGCGACCTCCTCCGCCAGCGCCCCCGAGCCCGCCTGGCGCAGGCAGATCTCCACGTCCGGATGCTCCCGCCGGAAGGCCGCGAGCAGCCCGGCCACATGCACCCCGGCGATGCACTGCTCGGACCCGAGGGCCAGCATCCCGCGCAGCACGCCCTGCACCGCGGCCACCGCCTCGTGGGCGGACCGCACCTGCGCCAGGATCCGCTCGGCCTCGCACAGCAGGGCACGGCCGGCCGGGGTGAGCGTCACCCGGCGGGTCGTGCGCACGAACAGGGGGGTCTGCAACTCCCGCTCCAGTGCGCGGATCGACGCCGACAGGCCGGACTGGGACACCATCAGGCGCTCGGCCGCCCGGGTGAAGTGCTGGTCCTCGGCGACCGCCACGAAGTGCTGGAGATGGCGCAGTTCCATGATTGAGCAGCGTAGCCGCTGAATCCCATCTGATTTACCTGTTGGACCACTGCCCGCAGGTCGCGACAGCATGGACGGCGACTGGAACCCCGGCTCCTCGGAGCCGTCCTCCGTGTGCCAACCCCTCTGGAGTCGCGTTGTACACCGCACACACCGACCGCTACGCGGACATGCCCTACCGGCGCACCGGACGCAGCGGCCTCAAGCTCCCCGCGCTGTCCCTCGGCCTGTGGCACAACTTCGGTCCGGACCGCCCGGTGGAGACCCAGCGGGCCATCCTGCGCCGTGCCTTCGACCTCGGCGTCACGCACTTCGACCTGGCCAACAACTACGGCCCGCCGCCCGGCGCCGCCGAGACGGCGTTCGGCGAGGCCCTGCGGACGGACTTCGCGCCGTACCGGGACGAGATGATCATCTCCACCAAGGCCGGCTACCTGATGTGGCCCGGCCCGTACGGCGAGTGGGGCTCGCGCAAGTACGTGCTGTCCTCGCTCGACCAGAGCCTGAAGCGGATGGGCCTGGACTACGTCGACATCTTCTACTCGCACCGCCCGGACCCGGAGACTCCCCTGGAGGAGACGATGGGCGCCCTGCACTCGGCCGTGCAGCAGGGCAAGGCGCTCTACGTGGGCGTCTCCAACTACTCGCCCGAGCAGACCCGCGAGGCCGCCCGCATCCTGGGCGAGCTGGGCACCCCGCTGCTCATCCACCAGCCCGCGTACTCGATGCTGAACCGCCGCCCGGAGGAGGAGGGCCTCCTCGACGCCCTGGACGAACTCCAGGTCGGCTCGATCGTCTTCTCGCCGCTGGCGCAGGGTCAGCTGACCGCCCGCTACCTCGACGGCATCCCGAAGGACTCACGGGCCGCGAGCGCCAGCCCGTTCCTGAACGCCGACGCGATCACCGACGAGCTGATCGGCAAGCTGCGCGCGCTCGACGAGATCGCCAAGTCGCGTGGCCAGACGCTGGCCCAGCTGGCCCTGGCGTGGGTGCTGCGCGGCGGCCGCGTGACCTCCGCGCTGGTCGGCGCGAGCAGCGCGCAGCAGATCGAGGACAGCGTCGCCGCGACCCGGAACCTGGACTTCGACGCGGAGGAGCTGGCCCGGATCGAGGCGGTGCTGAAGGGCTGAGCGGCACCGCAGCCCTACCGGTCAGCGAGTGAGCGGCGCCGCAGCCGTACCCGTCAACGGGTGAGCGGCGCCGCGGCCGCGCCGATCAGGGGGTGAGCCGTTCGCTCAGCCGGACGGTGACGGAGTCACCCTCCTGCTTCCCGATGGCCTTGCGCACGTCGGCCTTGACGGGAAGCTTGTGGGTGCCGTCCCCGAGGGCCATGAACGCGCTGCGGAACGGATGTCCGTCGATGGTCCCGCCGATCTTGACCAGGCCGCGGGTGCCGAAGAAGTCGACGGACTCCGGCCACACGACATAGGTCCAACCACCCTTGCTCGGGCTCTTGCGCAGGACGGCGGTGAATTCCGCGTCCAGGTGCGTGCTCGTGGTCATGATGTCCTCCGTACCGCGGCGGTCTCTCCTGCCTGCACCTGGACAGACCGCCGCGGCGCGTGGAACTCATCGCTCACGCCTCGGCCGGCACCCGGTCCAGGAAGCCGAGCACCGAGGTGATCCGCCCCTCGGCGTCCAGCGTGAGCACATCGGACCCGGCCACGGGCGCCGATCCGTCGGTCTCGTTCACCAGCTCCCAGGAAAAGCGCGCCGTGTCGTGGTGGCCGTCCACGGAACCGGTGAGCCGGAAGGCGAAGCCGGGGAACCGCTCATGGGTCGCCGTAATCAGCGCGGCCAGTGCCGCGTGACCGCGGACGTCCGCGAGGGGATCGGTGTAGGAGCCTTCCTCGGCCCAGGCGGCCGCGACCGCCTTCGGGAGTTCCCCGGGCTCGACGGCGTTCCACGCCTCGAAATAGCGGGTGACGGCGCTCAGGTGTCGGTCGGTGTGCGCGGGCATGGACGATCAGCCTCCCATGAGGTGGTAGCCGCTGCTCAGGACCCGGATCCGCGCTCGGCGACCCGGTACCGCAACGATGCCCGCCCGCGCCGGAAAGCTCGATTACGCCCGAGGTAATGCGCGCCCGTGATCAAGGGTTGACGTGTACCCGCCGGGTTTCGGCCAACAGGGCCTGTGAATATGCCAGGAGAGTGGCCGGAAATCCGTGGTGACAGTGTTTCAGTAGTGAACATACTCAACTACGTGGGCGCGTCACATGGGGCGACGGAGCCCTCACGCACCGCTCATGAGCCGCATCGAAAGCGAGGTCCGCCGACAGGCGAACACGGCATCACGGGGGAGGCCACGTGCACGACGAGTTCCTTTGCCATGTCACCGCGTACGGCGTGTGCGGCGGTCGGCGTATCGGGGTACCCCTGGGAACCTACCGGGCACCCACCCTGGCGCTCGCCCTGTGGTGGTTACGTGACCGGGCGTCCTGGATCGCCGAGCGATTAGACCCGCGACCGGAGGCCGAGCACTTCCCGCCCAGCTCGCTCGTCCCGGTCGCAGACACCGTTCCCGACGTCCCCGCCGCCCTGCGCGACTGGTGCGCGGACGACAGCGGGCAGGAGCTGGTGGCCGACGAGTTGGCGGCCGGCCGCCTGGTGCGGATCGCCGTGAGCGACGAGACCACCGAGTACGAACTGCTCGCCGAGTCGGTGGACGCGCTGCGCATGCAGCGGACCGTCCCGGCCCTGGTCGTCCCCGTCGCCTGACCCCGTACCGAAGCGAGACCGACCGCCGAACCTCAGGCGCACGCAGGCGCATACAGGGGCGGATCGATAGAATCCTGGCATGGCGGAGCGTTCGTTCGCACCGACCGCGCCCGTGCTCGTCCTGGAGACGGACTCGGGCTCGACCGTGATGACCCCGGGCCGCGACTACCACGTCGGACGCGACCCGCTGAGCGACATCGTGATCGACGACTCCCGCGTCTCCTGGCACCACGCGGTGCTGCGGCCCGAGGCCGACCACTGGACCCTCGCCGACGAGCACAGCACCAACGGCACCTACACCGACGGCCACCGCGTCCAGGAGTGGGACGTCGGCCCCGGCACCGTCATCCGCTTCGGCAACCCCTCCGACGGCCCCCGCGCGACCCTGCTGGACCGCCCCGCCCCGACCCGTGCCGCCGGGCGCCCCTCGGCGGTGTCCATGCCCGCCCGCACCGGCACCTTCCGGCAGCCCACCAACGTCCGCCCGCTGCCCACCCGCACCGTCCGCATCGGCCGTGACCCCGGCAACGACCTCGTCATCGACGACCTGGTCGTCTCCCGCCACCACGCCGAACTGCGTGCCCTGCCGGACCGCACCTACGAGATCGCCGACCTCGGCAGCCACAACGGCACCTACCTCAACGGCAGCCCGGTCACCGGCACCGCCCCCCTCGACCCCGGCGACATCGTCGGCATCGGCCACTCCGCGTTCTGCCTGGTCGGGGACGAGCTCCAGGAATACGTCGACACCGGCGAGATCTCCCTGGAGGTGCAGGACCTCGCGGTCACCGTGGACCGGGGCGCCAGGACCCTGCTCGACCACGTCTCCTTCCCGGTGGGGGAGAAGTGCCTGCTCGCCGTCGTCGGCCCGAGCGGCGCCGGGAAATCGACGCTGCTCAACGCCCTCACCGGCCAGCGCCCCGCCGACCACGGCACCGTGCTCTACGACGGCCGCGACCTCTACCGGGACTACGCCGAGCTGCGCCAGCGCATCGGCCTGGTACCGCAGGACGACATCCTGCACGCCCAACTCACCGTCCGCAGCGCCCTGTCCTACGCCGCCGAGCTGCGCTTCCCGCAGGACACCGCCAAGGCCGAACGCCGGGCCCGGGTCGACGAGGTCATCCACGAACTGGGCCTGGAGCAGCGCGCCGGGCAGCCCGTGCACAGCCTGTCCGGCGGGCAGCGCAAACGCGTCAGCGTCGCCCTGGAACTGCTGACCAAGCCGTCGCTGCTGTTCCTCGACGAGCCGACCTCCGGGCTCGACCCCGGCATGGACCGCTCGGTGATGCACATGCTGCGGGACCTCGCCGACGACGGCCGCACCGTCATCGTCGTCACCCACAGCGTGCTCAGCCTCGACGTCTGCGACCGTCTCCTCGTCCTCGCGCCCGGCGGACGCATCGCCTACTACGGACCGCCCGAGGAGGCCCTGCTCTACTTCGGTTTCGAGAACTGGCCAGAAGCCTTCGAGGCGTTCGAGCACGACCAGGACCGCGACTGGTCGGGCGACTACCGCACCTCGCTCTTCCGCCAGCAGTACATCGCCGACGCCACCGCGCAGCCGCGCCGGCCCCGTACCGACCCGGTCGTCGTCGGCCGCCCGCCCCGGCCGCGCGGGCGCGGCGCCCAGCTCGGCACGCTGATCCGCCGCTACGCCGCCGCACTCGGCGCCGACCGCACCTTCCTCGTCATCATGATCGCCCTGCCCTTCGTGATGGGCGCGATGGCCCGCGCTCTGGCGGGCGGCAGGCTGACGCAGGAGACGGCGATGAACGCGCTGCTGATCCTGTGCGTCGGCGGCGTCCTGACCGGCGCGGCCAACGCGGTCCGCGAACTCGTCAAGGAGCGCGTCATCTACCAGCGCGAGCGCGCGGTCGGCCTGTCCAGATCGGCGTACCTGATGTCCAAGGTGGTGGTCCTCGGGACGATCACCGTGCTCCAGGCCGTCGTACTGACCCTGGTCGCCCTGCTCGGCGTCGATCTCAACGCCCCCCGCGGCGAGGGCGTGTTGATGCCGCCCCTCGTCGAGATCACGGTCGCCGTGGCCCTGCTGGCCTTCACGGCGATGATGCTAGGTCTGGTCGTCTCCGCGCTGGTGCGCAAGGAGGAGGTGACGATGCCGCTGCTGGTGCTGCTCGCCATCGTCCAGGTCGTCTTCTGCGGAGCCCTGCTCAAACTGCACGGTGTCCCCGGCCTGGAGCAGCTTTCGTGGCTGGTGCCCTCGCGATGGGCGCTCGGCGCGATGGCCGGCACCGTCGAACTGTCCCGGATCGTGCCCGGCGAGCTGACGGGTGACCCGCTGTTCGAGCACTCGGCCGGGGTGTGGCTGTTCAACATCGCCATGCTCCTCGTGCTGTCGGTGGTCTTCGGCTTCCTCGTCTCCCGGCTGCTGCGCCGCCGTGAACCCGTCGTGATGCGGAAGTAGGCGCGCGTGATGGCAACCCCCGGCTTCCGGCCCACCCACGTCGTCCCCGGCAGCGGCATGCCCGCCTGGGAGGCGCCCGATCCCGCCCGGCCCACCGTGCCCCTCGACGCGTTCCTGCCCGTCCAGCTCGTCGAACGAAGCGGCGACTGGGGACACATCCTGTGCGCCAACGGCTGGTCGGCCTGGGTCGACGGCCGCTTCCTGGTCGCCGTACCGCAGGACCCGCCGACCGCCGACGACGGCGCTCCGCCGGCCCGCACCGCCGACCCGCGCCCGCTGCTCGCCCGCACCGAGCGGGCGCTCTCCGGGTACCGGTCCGCGGTGGAGGACCTGGCGGCCGGCGGCCTCGACGGCGAGTCGTTCCACGGCCGTACGCGCGGAGTACGGGTCGGGGTCGTCGTGGACGGGGAGTCGGTCTGGCTGTACGACACCGAGCACGGGCGGTGGCTGTACGCGGACGGCACGCGACTGAGCACCTACGCGACGGACGACGCGCCGCGCGCCGAGGCCGAGCCCGGCCCTGCCCCGACCCAGGTCGTGAGGCCCGATGGCCCGTGACACGAGCCTGTTCTCCGGCCGGCCCTCCGAACTGGTCGGCCGGCAGGTCGCCGGCTACCGCATCGAGCGCGAGATCGGCCGCGGCGGCATGGCGGTGGTCTACCGCGCCCGGGACCTGCGCCTGGAGCGCACCGTCGCACTGAAACTCCTCGCCCCCGAACTCGCGCGCAACGACACCTTCCGCCGCCGCTTCACCCATGAGTCGCGGGCCGCCGCCGCGATCGACCACCCGCACATCGTGCCCGTCTTCGAGGCGGGCGAGACCGACGGCGTCCTGTACATCGCCATGCGCTACGTCGCCGGCAGCGACCTGCGGCATCTTCTGGACCGCCAGGGCCCGTTGCCGCCCGGAACGGCCCTGCGCATCGCCGCCCAGGTCGCCTCAGCCCTCGACGCGGCCCACGAGCACGGGCTGGTCCACCGGGACGTCAAACCCGGCAACATCCTGGTCGCGCGCGGCACCGACAGCGACCACCCCGAGCACGTCTACCTCACCGACTTCGGCCTGACGAAGAAGTCGCTGTCGCTGACCGGATTCACCACCGTCGGCCAGTTCGTCGGCACCCTCGACTACGTGGCGCCCGAGCAGATCTCCGGCAAGCCGGTCGACGCGCGCTGCGACGTGTACGGGTTCGCCTGTGTGGTCTACGAGTGCCTGGCCGGGCATCCGCCGTTCCGCCGCGACGACGACATGGCCCTGCTGTGGGCCCACCAGTACGACGAGCCGCCGCCCCTGACCGAGGCCCGCCCGGACCTCGCCGCGGCGGTCGACACCGTGTTCGCCGACGCCCTGGCCAAGAGCCCCGACCAGCGGCAGGACTCCTGCCTCGCCTTCGTCGCCGAACTGCGGGCCGCCGTGGCCGGTGGCGTGGGGGCGGGACACGCGCCGACGGAGGTGGACCTGCGGGTCGCGGGAGTGCGGCCGGAGCCCACGGACGCGGGACCGCCGAACGCGCCCGAGAGCGCGGGACCGTCGAACGTGCCGGAGAACGCGGGACCGTCGAAGGAGTACGCCGCCGCGGGACCGCCGCGGGATTCCGCACGGTACGAGCCGAAGCCGCCACCCCGCTGGGCCGCGCCGGTCTTCCGGCGGTGAACCGCAACCCGTTCAGCCCTCGGTGCCCTCCCCGACCTCGCCCCGATGGCGCAGCGGTCGTGCCAGCAGCCCGCCCAGGAACCCCGTGACCAGCCCCCACAGCAACGCCAGACCGAAGGCGCCCCACACCTCGGGCTTCAGGAACAGCTCACCGGCCAGATCACCGCCGAGATCGCCGATGCCCAGCACCGACAGGCCGTAGTGCGCGGAGATCCGGCCGACGAGACAGATCATCAGCACCGTCAGCGCGAGCGCGACGGCCATGTGCACGCCGTGCTGCCAGGCACGGACCCGGGCCGGCGAACGCCGCGCCATGACGACCGCGGCGGCCAGCAACAGCACCGCGTCCACCACGATCAGCCACCACACCCGCCCGTCCTGCTCGGCGAGCGTGCCGAGGTTGACCTCCGCCACCTCCTTGCCGCGCAGCACCTCGTCCAGCACATGCGGCATGGGCAGCCCGAAGGGCCCGTCCACCCGTCCGTTCCAGGTCGCGCCGAGCCCGATCGTCAGGGCGAACCACACCAGGTTCGGCATCCCGAGCAGGATCACCGCGAACGTCTCGGCCGCGTGTCCGCGCGTCGCCGCGACGACCAGCCCGATGACCACGCCGAGCCCGACGTACACCAGCAGCAGCATCACCATGGCGTACGCGGCCGGCCGCACCGACTCCTGGAAGCGCAGCAGCCGCCCGGGCAGCGGTGCCCCGCGCGAGACCAGCAGGGCCAGCACCAGCATGCCCGCCAGCCACAGCAGGCCGAAGAACACGGTCGCCGGGACGTCGGTGGTGAAGCCCACCTGGGGCGAGATGCCGAACAGGTCCCCGAGGTCGCCGAGCACGTCCTGCCCGAGGTCGCGCAGGGACAGGGTGAAGGTCTGGCGGGCGGCGAAGGACAGTCCCAGCAGGGCGAGCAGCCACAGCACGGCGATCCGGGCGGCCCACCCCGCGAGCTCCCGGGCACCGGCGACCGCCCGGTGCCGGAGCGGCCACAGGAAGCCGGCCGCGAGCACGAGCGCGCCGGTCAGCGTGACGGACAGCGGGATCACGGTCAGCCCGGCATCGGACTCGGCGAGCCCTCCGGCGTTCCCCGAGAGCTCGACGGTGCCGCCGACCGCGGTGACCACGGTCGCCGCGACCACCCGGGGGAACGCGCCGTCGGGGAGGTCCGCCGCCCCGGCCGCCCACAGTCCGAGCGACGCGACCACCCCCATCGCGACCAGCACGGCCAGCACCACGGCGAGGGCCTGCACCCAGCCATGGGCGGCCGCGGCCGGACGGGAGGAGGGAGCGGCACTCACGCTGCCCACGCTAAGCAGCACCCGCGCGCCGCGCCCGCCGGGAGGTCCGTACGCGTCGGCTTGCGAGCGGCGCGGGATCGGAACACAGAATGGCCTTGTGAGCGTCGAACCTCCGTCGTCCGACCGGCCCACGGGACCCCCCTCGGGCCCCCTGTCGGGCCCCTCCCAGCCGCCCTCCGGCCCGCCCTCGCAGCCCCCGTCCGGCGCGGGCGCCCCGGAGCCCGGCGGCTCCGGCCCCCACCGGCCCTGGTGGCGGTCCGCGCCCCGCGTCGCGGCCCTGACCGCCGTGGCCGTGGCCGCCGTGGTGCTCGCCGTCGTCCTCTCCCGCGGTGACGGAGGCGGCGGCAGCACCGGACAGAGCGGCGAGGTCTTCCTCCAGGCGGCGGACAAGCGGGGCCCCGACCCCTTCACCGAGTCCACCGCCAACGACAGCTCCGCCCCGCCCGCCACCCCGTCCCCGCCCACCGAGTCGGCGCAGTCGAACGAGCTGCGCGGCGTCGACGGCGGCGCCCCGGGTCTGTACGGCGGCACCCGCGACGTCGCCGCCTGCGACGTGGAGAAGCAGATCGGCCACCTCCGCGCGGCCCCGGACAAGAACCGGGCCTTCGCCTCGGTCGCCCGCGTCGACTCCGGCGACGTGCCCGCCTACCTGCGCTCGCTGACCCCCGTCCAGCTCCGCCTGGACACCCGCGTCACCAACCACGGATACGTCGACGGAGCCGCCACCAGCTATCAGGCCGTCCTCCAGGCGGGCACCGCGGTCCTGGTCGACGACCGCGGGGAGCCCCGGGTGCGCTGCGCCTGCGGCAACCCGCTGACCCGGCCCGTCCCCCAGCAGGGCACGCTCGAGCGGACCGGCGACTCCTGGCCGTCCTACCGCTCCTCGAACGTGGTGGTGGTCACCCCCGCACGGACGATCGTCGACGTGTTCGTCATCTACGACGCCGCCGCGGACGAGTGGATCGCCCGCCACCGGGGCGACGACGGCGACAAGGACAGGAAGACCCACCGCCCGGCGAAGCCCACCCCGTCGGTGAGCATGCCGGCCTCACCGAGCTCCCCGACCGCTCCGCGGACGTCCGAACCCGGAACGGCGACCACGGAGCCCACCACGAGCGAACCCCAGACGTCCGAGCCCGACACGCCCGACACCTCCGCCCCGCCGCCCCCGGACCAGGACACGACGACCACGTCGCAGTCGGCGCCGACCGAGGCCGCACCCCCATCCCCGGCGCTGTGACGTACGGCGCCACCTGCACGGTGACTGCGCCGCCGCGCTCTGGGTAACAGGACAGATGCAGCAGCATCCGGCCAGTGCCGGCTTCCGAGAGAGAAACGCATGATCGAGCACGCGGACGGGGCAGTGATTCCTACTGGTTTCGACGTGCCCGTGGAACCACTGAGGCGGGTAGCGCACTACAGCGGTGAACCGGGATGCATCGCCGAGGCGCGGTCCTTCGCCGCGCGGTTCCTGGGCAGGCTCAGGACCGAGTGGTGCGCCGTGATCGGCGCGCCCGACGAGGACAAGGTGCTTCTGGTGGTCAGTGAGCTGGTCACCAACGCCGACCGGCACAGCAACGGCCCGTACATCCTGGATCTGGAGGGCACGGACGACGCGGTGTCGGTCTGCGTGTACGACAGCAGCTCCGCCCTGCCCCGCCGTTACCCCAAGGACCCGGAGCGGGTCGGCCGGCACGGCCTGGAGATAGTGCACGCGCTCGCGGCCGAGGTAGCCGTCGAGCGCGTGCCGGTCGGCAAGCGGGTGCGCGCGGTGCTGCACCTGGCCGACGAGTGAGGGACAGCAGTCCCGATTTCCCCCAGGGCGGAACGCCGATCCCTTCCCCTGACGCCCGGCGTTCCTAGGCTGGGAAGGTGAGCGAACAAGCGCCGAACGAAGCCCGCGTCATTCCCCTGCGCCCGCAGGCCGCCCGCCCGCCGGCCACGCGCCCGGGACCGACCCGCCCCGCGTCCCCACGCCCTGCCACCGCCCCCGCAGCCGCACCGCCGACCGCTGCGCCCCGGGCGCCCGCGCCCCGGGAACCCCTCTGGCGCGACCTCGTCGGCGACGTCCTGCGCCGGGAACGCCTCGCGCAGGAGCGGACGCTGAAGGACGTGGCCGACGCCGCCCGGATCTCCATGCCGTACCTCTCGGAGGTGGAGCGCGGCCGCAAGGAGGCCTCCTCGGAGGTCCTCGCGGCCGCGGCCCACGCCCTCGGCCTCGGACTCGGCGACCTGCTCTCACTGGCACAGGGCGAACTCGTCCGGGTCACCGCCCGCCGGGTGCCGGGTGGCAGCCGCGGCAGGGCGACTCAGTCGTACGACGGACTGTGCCTCGCGGCCTGACGGACGCGCCGGCGCCTCAGACCCGCACGAGGCGCCGGCTCACCACCTCGTCGGCCAGGCCGTACGCGACGGCCTCCGGCGCGGTGAACACCTTGTCGCGGTCCATGTCCGCGCGCAGGGTCGCGATGTCGTGATCGGTGTGCCGGGCCAGCACCTCCTCGACCTGCGAACGGATCCGGGCCATCTCCTGGGCCTGGAGGGCGAGATCGGAGATGCTGCCCCGGCTGCCGCCCGAGGCGGGCTGACCGAGCAGCACCCGCGCGTGCTCCAGCACGAACCGTCGCCCCGGATCGCCCCCGGCCAGCAGAACGGCGGCCGTCGAGGCCGCCTGCCCCACACAGAACGTCGAGATCGGCGCCTGCACGTACGTCATGGTGTCGTAGATCGCCATGAGTGAAGTGAACGAGCCGCCGGGGGAGTTGATGTAGATCGCGATCTCGTTCTCCGGAGCCGCCGACTCCAGATGGAGGAGCTGGGCGATGACTACGTTGGCGACGCCGTCGTCGATCTCGGTGCCGAGGAAGATGATCCGCTCCGACAGCAGCCGGCTGAACACATCGGAGGAACGCTCGCCGTGCGCGGTCCGCTCGACGACGTACGGAATCGTGTAGTTCCCCATGTCACAGCCCCATCCGTCGCTTCGAGGCGGCCGGGCGGACGTCTGCGAGGGACTGGACGACCTGGTCCACCATGCCGTACTCCCTGGCCTCCTCGGCCGTGAACCAGCGGTCGCGGTCACCGTCCCGCGAGATGGTCTCCGGGGCCTGCCCGGTGTTCTCGGCGAGGAGCCGCTCCATGGTCCGCTTGCTGTGCTCCAGGTTCTCCGCCTGGATCTCGATGTCGGCGGCGGTGCCACCGATGCCCGCGGACCCCTGGTGCATCATGATCCGCGCGTTCGGCAGGGCGTACCGCTTGCCGGGCGTGCCGCCGCAGAGCAGGAACTGGCCCATGCTGGCCGCGAACCCCATGGCGAGCGTCGAGACGTCGTTCGGGATGAGCCGCATCGTGTCGTAGATCGCGAGACCCGCGTACACGGACCCGCCCGGGCTGTTGATGTACAGGCTGATGTCGGTGCGCGGGTCCTCCGCCGACAGCAGGAGCAGCTGGGCGCAGATCCGGTTCGCGGACGCCTCGGTGACCTCGGTCCCGAGGAACACGATCCGCTGGCCCAGCAGTTGGGCGGCGAGATGGTCGTCGAACCGCGTCGGTGGGGCGTCGCCCTCCTCGGCACGGGGCTGAAGCGTCGACAGTGGAGTCATCGGGTCTCCTCGTGGTGATGGATGCCGGTGACCCCACTGTCGGCCGCGCACGACGCCGGCGGCGGATTTCTCTGCCCGTGGCAGATCAGCTGACGGCAGAGCTCTTCCGCAGCTGCCGGAAGAACGCCCGCACGTCGTCCACCAGGAGGTCCGGCTCCTCCATCGCCGCGAAGTGCCCGCCCCGGTCGAACTCGGTCCAGCGCACCAGGTTCTCGGTGCGCTCCGCCTTGTGCCGGAGCGGGATCTGCGGTTCGGCCGGGAAGAGGGCGAGCGCGGTCGGCGCGGCGGACGGCTCGGAGGGCTGCGCCACCCGTTCCCGCGGGTGGGCCCGCTCGTAGTAGATACGGGCGGACGAACCGGCGGTCCCGGTCAGCCAGTACAGCATCACGTTGGTGAGCATCCGGTCCCGGTCGATCGCCTTCTCCGGCAGGTCCTCGGAGTCCGTCCACTCCCTGAACTTCTCCACGATCCAGGCGAGTTGGCCCACCGGCGAGTCGGTGAGCCCGTACGCCAGGGTCTGCGGCCGGGTGGCCTGCTGGTGGTAGTAGCCGATCCCGTCACGTGACCACGCCGCCCACCGGCGCCACGAGGCGAGCGCTCGTTCCCGCTCCTCGGGGCTCAGCGCGTCGAGTTGCTCCGGCGTCGGCTCCGTGGCCGCCTGCGCGCCCGGCAGCAGATTGAGATGCACGCCGACGACCCGCCCGGAGTGCGCCCGGCCCAGCTCACGGGAGATGGCCGCGCCCCAGTCGCCGCCCTGCGCGCCGAACCGCTGGTAGCCGAGCCGGCGCATCAGCTCGGCCCAGGCGTCGGCGACCCGGCCCGCCTCCCAGCCCGGCTCCGTCGTCGGCCCGGACAGCCCGAACCCCGGGATGCTCGGCACCACCACATGGAAGGCGTCCGCCGGATCGCCGCCGTGCGCGGCCGGGTCGGTGAGCGGACCGACGACGTCGAGGAACTCCACGATCGACCCGGGCCAGCCGTGCGTGATGATCAGCGGGGTGGCGTCCGCCTCGGGCGAGCGGACATGGGCGAAGTGCACGTTCGCCCCGTCGATCGTCGTCGTGAACTGCGGCCACTCGTTCAGCCGCGCCTCCGCCGCACGCCAGTCGTAGTCGTGCCGCCAGTACCGTACGAGCTCGCGCAGATAGTCCGTCGGCACGCCGTACGCCCACCCGGATCCGGGGATCTCGCCGGGCCAGCGGGTGCGGTCGAGCCGGTCGTGGAGATCGTCGAGTTCGCTCTGCGGGATGTCGAGGCGGAAGGGCCGGAGGCCGTCCGGGGGCGATGACGTCATGCCCGGATGCTAGTTCGTGTGGGTGTATCGGCCACCTGAATTCGGCGACGGCCCGGGCGATGAGTTTCGCCGCGCGCACCGGTCGACACACATGACAGCGGATCCACGCCCCAGGAGGTACTCATGGCAACCGACGGTTTCACCACGTGTCTCTGGTTCGACGGCCAGGCCGAGGAGGCCGCCCACTTCTACGTCTCGGTCTTCAAGAACTCCAGCGTCGGCAAGGTCGCGCGCTACCCCGAGGGCGCGATGCAGCCCGCCGGAAGCGTGATGACCGTCGAGTTCACCGCCAACGGCCACAAGTTCCTCGGACTCAACGGCGGCCCGCAGTTCACGTTCACCGAGGCGACCTCCTTCATGCTGTTCTGCGAGAACCAGGAGGAGATCGACTACTACTGGGCCAAGCTCACCGAGAACGGCGGCGAGCCGGGTCCGTGCGGCTGGCTCAAGGACCGCTTCGGGGTGTCCTGGCAGATCGTGCCCGAGCGGCTCGACGCGATGATCACCGACCCGGACCCGGCGAAGGCGGCCCGGGTGACCAAGGCGTTCATGGCGATGCACAAGTTCGACATCGCCGCCCTGGAGAAGGCCTACGCGGGCGAGTGACCCCGATCCGCCGCTACGGGTTCTCGCGGATCACCCGGGTGATCTCCAGCGCGATCCGCAGGATCCCGGGCGAGCGGACCGGGCACGGCTTCGGCGTCGAGGTCGTGGGCGCGAGACAGAAGTGCAGATAGTCGTCGTCGCGGTGCAGGGCCGTACGGTCACGTCCCGGCTGGGTGCAGTACGCGCCGTGCGCGCGCTCGTACGCCGTGCACGGCAGGTACTGGACCCAGGAGTAGCGCGCCCCGGCCGCGCTCACCGCCCGGCCCGCGTCGGCGACCAGCTCGCCGGCGGCCGCGGCCCGCTCCTCGTACAGGGCGTTGACGCGTCGGACCCGGTCGGGCGTGATCGGGTCCGGTCCCTGGAGGACCCAGACGATCCGTGTGTCCCCGGCGCCGGCGATCTGGTCGGCGAGCCGCTTCATGTCGGCCGCGTACCGCTCGAAGTACCGCTCGGGGGACGCGTCATGGGTGATGCCGTCCATGCACGGCGTGTAGCCCCAGGCGTTGCCCCAGAACTGCAGCACCACGAAGTCCGGCCGCAGTCGGCGCACCAGGGCGGCGGCCTTGTCGGCGGCCGGGACGAGGGACCGCTCGCCCGTGCCCTCCAGGTAGTCGCACAGGGTGGTGCCCGAGTACGGCGCGCTCGTGTACGTCGCCCGCAGCCCCTCGCGCACCTCCTGGCCGACCACCTTCTGCGCCTCCATCGCGAGCGAGTCGCCCAGGTACAGCACGGCCGGCGCGTCCGCCGGGGTGGCGCTCGGTGAGGCCGAAGCCGAGGCCGGCGCCCGCTGCTGGGTGGTGACCGAGGCCCGCGGCACCTCCGGAGGCGGCGCGGCCTGCGCCCCGGACTCCGGATCCCCGCACGCGCCGAGCAGCACGGCGGCCAGCAGCATCCCCACGAACCACGGCTTGCGCATACGGCGACTCCCGCCCCGGACACCGAAAACGGCTCCCCAGGCAAGCACGGCCCGGCTCAAGGGGGAAGACACGCGTCGGCCACCAAACGCCCATGGCCGACACGCGTCCGATCGTCGTCAGACCCGGTCCGCCGCGATCATCAGGTACTGGAAGCTGCCGTTGCGGTACGCGTCGATGAACGTGTCCTCGATCCCGGTCACCAGGTGCTCCGCCTCGCGCCGCAACTCCCAGTAGGGGATGGCCGCCTCCGTCAGATCCTGCACATGGACGGGGACGAGGCGATTGCGGGCCATCGCGCGGAAGTACGCCGAGCGCGGGTGGATGTCGCAGATGTAGTGGGCGTTGATGAGGGACACCTCGCGCGAGGCCTGTCCGTAGGTGTCGTTGTAGCACCCGGTGATCACCACATAGCGGCCGCCGCGACGCAGCAGCCGGGCGTGCTCGGCGAACAGCAGGTCGAGTTCGACGTACATGGTGGACTCGTTGTTCCAGGAGGCCGCGTACGCCCCGGTGGGCAGCCCGGTGTCCAGCATGTTCCGGTGGTGGTAGCGCACCCGGCCGTCGATGCCCCGCTTGCGGGCCTGCGCGTTCGCGAACTCGGCCTGCTTCTCGGAGATGGTGACGCCGTCGGCGTGGCAGCCGTAGCGCAGATTGGCCACGACACTGCCGCCACCGCGCCCGCAGCCGGCGTCGAAGACGCGGTCGGTGGGGGACAGGGGGCCGAGGCGCCCGGCGAGCAGTTCGGCCTGGGCGTGCTCCAGCCGGTGCAGTTCGGCGGTGACGCGCTCACGACGCAGCTCCGGATCGGGCTCGTCGAGCACGGAACGGTCGGCGTCCCCGATGCCGTAGTGATGGTGGTACAGGTCGTCGAGCTTCCCGAGTTCCAGGTTGACCGGGTTCTCCTCGGCGTTCCAGTAGTCCGCGACGCGGTTCTGGTACGTGGACTGGGTCGGCACCGACTTTGCCTTGGTGTCCGCTTCGGGGGCGATGGTCAACGGTGACTCCTCTTGCTGGTGCTGGTGACGTTCTGTCATGCGATTGCGCTCTACCAGTAGTTGGGCAGGTGGTAGCGGTGGGTGTTGGTGGCGTGCCACTCGTGGTTCCCGGCCACCCAGTCGTCCAGGCTCCGGGCGTACCGCTCGACGAGCGGCGAGGTGGCGGCGAGCAGGGCCGACTCCTCCTCGAACGCCGCCATGATCCGGTTGTGGATCTCGACCGCCTTGAGATAGGCGGCCTTGAGGCCGCAGCGCTCGTTGGCTGCGACGACCTGCGGCAGATTCAGATGGGTGGGGTCGCCTGCCAGCTCCTTGGTGAAGGAGTACAGGTCGTTGACGATCGTCGTGGCGTTGCAGGCGAGCGCGGTGATCCGCTGGAGCTCGGGGCGGGCGTACACCTGCTCCGGCAGTTCGTAGCCGTCGATGGCGTCGACGATCGACAGACAGGGCCGGAAGTTGTTGAACTGCCGCATCACCAGGTACTCCCACACGGCGGGGACGTACCGTGTCTCGCTCCAGGCCGCCTCGGCCAGATAGCCCAGGTGCAGCCGGGCGAGGTCGTGCACGAGCCGGTCGGTCTGGCTCGGTGTCGCCAGCGCCGCGTAGTCCTTGAGCGCCCAGTGGTACGAGCGCAGCGGACCGTCCGCCTGCATGCCGTGCGCCCACTGCTCCTGGAACTCGGGAGTGGCGTGGAAGGGATCCAGCGCCGACTGGGCCATGATCAGCCGGCCGCCGAGCCCGCTGCGGGTCGCGCCCCTGCCCTCGTCCACCTCGCAGTAGCAGCTGTCGACGATGTTCTCGGCCAGCAGCAGCTTGCCGGCCGCCGTCAGCCGCTCCAGGTCGACGGCCCCCGGATGCTGGAGCACCACGGCCCGGCCGAACTGGAAACCGGAGAAGTCCCCCGACCAGGCCGGCGGGAACAGGTCGAGACCGCGGGCCCACTCCTCCAGCCTGCGGTCGACCTCCGCGACCTTCTCCGGGTCCGCGGGGGCCACCTGCCGGCAGTGCAGCCCGGGGATCGCGCCGCCCCGCCGTTCCCGGATGCTCCGGGCGAGGTTGGGCGGCCCGGGCAGGGCCGGTGAGGAGGCGGTCGTACTCATCGGGATCTCCACACGCTCACTCAGGGGTCCGGCCGATCTGGGCGTTCTCGAGGATCCCGACCGCGTCGGGCACGAGGATCGCCATCGAGTAGTAGGCGGTGACGAGGTAACGGATGATCGAGTTGGCGTCGATCCCCATGAACCGCACGTTCAGTCCCGGCTGGTGCTCCTCGGGGATCCCGGTCTGGTAGAGCCCGATGGCGCCCTGGTCCCCCTCGCCGGTGCGCAGCGCGATGATGCTGCTGGTGTGCTGCGGGCTGATCGGGATCTTGTTGCACGGGAAGATCGGTACACCGCGCCAGGCGGGGATCTCGTGGCCGTCGACATTCGCCGTGCCGGGCACCAGGCCACGCCGGTTGCACTGCCGGAAGAAGGCCGCGATCGCCTTCGGATGCGCGATGAACAGCTTGGTCTTGCGCCGCATGGACAGCAGTTCGTCCATGTCGTCCGGTGTCGGCGGCCCGGTGAAGGTGCTGATGCGCTGCCCGTAGTCCGCGCTGTGCAGCAGGCCGAACTCCCGGTTGTTGACCAGCTCCCACTCCTGGCGCTCGCGGATCTCCTCGATGGTAAGCCGGAGCTGCTGCTCGGTCTGGTTCATCGGGTTGTTGAACAGGTCGGCGACCCGGGTGTGCACCCGCAGCACGGTCTGCGTCAGCGACAACTCGTACTCGCGCGGGGCGAGTTCGTAGTCGACGTAGCCGCCGCCGATGGTGGGCTCGCCGACATGGCCGGCCTGCACCGGGACATCGGCCTCGCCCTTGCGGTTCATCGGCAGCTGCTGCCGCTCCGCGTACGCCGACAGGTGCTCCGCGAGGGACGGCACCCGGTCGGAGAACTCCTGGACCGTGCTCCAGGGCAGCACCATCAGCACGCCCGCGGTCTCGGCCCGCACCGAGCTCAGCCACAGCGGGTCGCCCTGGCCGATGGCCTCGTCGCCGATCTGGTCGCCGTCGGTGACGACGCCGAGGATCTCCTCCTCGCCGTACTTGCCCTCGGTGAAGCGGGTGAGGCGGCCGTGCACGACGACGTAGGCCTCCTGGACCGGCTGCCCGGCCTGGACGAGGACCTGGCCGGCCCGGACCTCGCGCACCCGGAACCGGCTCGCGATCTCCTTCAGGACGTCCATGTCGTCGTAGCCCCGCAGGGCGGGCAGTTCGGTGAGCGTCCGGGGGATGACCTTGATGTCGTAGGACCCGTTCTGCTCGAACTGCACCCGGCCACGGCCGACCCGCAGTTGCAGACGCCGGTTGACCCGGTAGGTGCCGCCCTTGACGTCGACCCACGGCAGCATCTTCAGCAGCCATCGCGAGGAGATGGCCTGCATCTGGGGTTCGGACTTGGTGGTGGTGGCGAGCTGGCGTGCCGCCTGGGTGCTGAGACTGGTCAGTGGTCCGTCGGTGGTGGGGGCGGCCTCGTCGGCGGCGGGTCCGGCAGCACTCTCGGGTACGGACACGTATTTCCTCCCTGGAGGGTGGTCAGGGGTGAGCGAAGTGGTCGGAGACGACGGCAGTCTCCGGGCGCGAAGACGGCGGCCTTGTGGCACGCATGGGCCGTACGCGCCGCAAGGACAAGACAAACAGCGTGGGTGGTTCGCCCGGTACGGCGTGAAGGGGGCGGTTTCGTCACCCGGGTGGTGCAAACCCTCCGCCGAGGCGCGGCGCGCGGGATCATGTGCGCGCACGCCGGTCGCGTCCGCCCTGACCTGCGGGCGTGCGGGGCGCGATCACCGGCTCGCTCCTGCCGGGTCGGCGCAGGGGTCTTCAGGACAGGTCGTTCACCAGGACGGCGGCGCCGTCGAACCGGCCGGCCTTCAGATCGCTCAGCGCCCGGTCCGCCCGTGACAGCGGATAGGGGTGCGTGGTGGCGTGCACCGAGTACTCGGCGGCGAGTGCCAGGAACTCACGGGCGTCCTCGCGGGTGTTGGAGGTGACGCTGCGCACCTGCTTCTCGTAGAACAGCTCGCTCTCGTAGCGCAGTACCGGGATGTCGCTGAGATGGATCCCGGCGACCGCCAGCGTCCCGCCGCGGTCGAGGGCCCGCAGCGCGACCGGGACCAGCTCGCCGGCGGGCGCGAACAGGATCGCGCTGTCCAGCGGCTCCGGCGGTGCCGCGTACGCGTCCCCCGCCGAGGCGGCACCCAGGTCGAGCGCCAGCCTCCGCGCGTCCGCCCCGCGCGTGAGGACGTGCACGGTGGCGCCCTCGGCCAGCGCCACCTGTGCGCACAGATGAGCGCTGCCCCCGAAGCCGTACAGCCCGAGCCGCCCGCCCGGCGGCAGTGCCGAGCGGCGCAGCGCGCGGTACCCGATGATCCCGGCGCACAGCAGCGGCGCGAGCGCAACGTCGTCCAGGGCGCCGGGCAGCCGGTGGGCGAACGCCGCAGGCACGGTCGTGTACTCGGCGTATCCGCCGTCGGCGTCCCAGCCGGTGTACGTGGACGCCGGGCACAGGTTCTCCGACCCGCGCAGGCAGTAGCCGCACGTGCCGTCGGTCCGCCGCAGCCAGGCGACGCCGACCCGCTCGCCGACGTCGAAGGCCCGCACCGCCGCGCCGAGGGCCGCGACCACGCCGACGACCTCGTGCCCCGGCGTGACGCCCGGCCGGTGCACCGGCAGATCGCCCTCGGCGACATGCAGATCGGTACGGCACACCCCGCACGCCCGCACCCGCACCAGCAGCTCGTCGTCCCCGGGCACCGGAACCGGTTTCTCGACCAGCCTCAGCGGCCCCGCTCCGTCCTCGACGGGTCCCGGCTCGACCACCGACCATGCCCGCATCGTCGCGTCCGCCATACCGAGTCCGTCCCTCGACCGGAAGCCCTCTTCTCCAGTCTGGAACGGAACGAGGCATTCGGCGCGCGACCCGACGGCCCGGTGACTAGCGTAAGAATCCGGACAACTCACCGATCCGGGAGAGGGCCGCAACCATGGCCGCGAAACCTGAAGGAACCCCCATCTGGGCCGACGCGATGTTCAGCGACATCGAGGGGGCCAAGAACTTCTACGGCGACGTCCTCGGCTGGACGTTCGGCGAGCAGTCGTCGGAGTACGGCAACTACACGCAGGCCTACGCGAACGAGAAGGCGGCCGCCGCGGTCGTGCCGCCCATGCCGGGTCAGGAGGGCCAGTCGCAGTGGTGTCTCTACTTCGCCACCGCCGACGTGAACGCCACCGCCGGGAAGATCCGTGAGAACGGTGGCGAGATCCTGATGGAGCCGATGGCGGTCGGCGAGTTCGGCAGCATGTGCCTGGCCCGCGAACCCAGCGGCGCGGTCTTCGGGCTGTGGCAGCCCGGCACCCACGAGGGCTTCGAGGCGCCGATGGAGGAGCCCGGCGCGTACTGCTGGGGCGAGGTCTTCACCCGCGAGCGGGACAAGCCGGACACGTTCTTCCCGGCGGTCTTCGGGTACGGCGCCAAACAGATGGAGGACGACGCGGTCGACTTCCGGATCTACTCGATCGGCGAGGACATGGTCCTCGGCCGCATGCAGATGACCGACGAGTTCCCGCCCGAGGTCCCCTCCTACATCAACGTCTATTTCACGGTCGAGAACTGCGACGACGCCGTGGCCCGCGCCACCAAGCAGGGTGCCGTGCTCCGCTTCGGCCCGATGACCTCGCCGTTCGGCCGGTTCGCCGCGCTCAGTGACCCGCAGGGCGCCAACTTCTCGGTGATCGACGTCACCACGACCGAGGGCGAGATGCCGCAGACGACCGACGTCTCCTGATCGTCGGCCGACCACGACCGACCGAGACCGATCGGCGATCGCACCCGCGACCGGTCGGCCCGCCGGCCCATGGCATGATCGGGCGCATGCGTGAACGTGTTGTGGCCGCGTGCGACGGGGCTTCCAAGGGAAACCCGGGGCCGGCGGGCTGGGCGTGGGTCGTCGCCGACGAGACGGAGACCCCGGCCCGCTGGGAGGCGGGGCCGCTGGGCAGGGCCACCAACAACGTCGCGGAACTGACCGCGCTGGAGCGGCTCCTCACGGCTGTCGACCCCGGCGTACCGCTGGAGATCCGCATGGACTCGCAGTACGCCATGAAGGCCGTCACCACCTGGCTGCCCGGCTGGAAGCGCAACGGCTGGAAGACGTCCGCGGGCAAGCCCGTCGCCAACCAGGACCTGGTCGTACGCATCGACGAACTGCTCGACGGCCGCGAGGTCGACTTCCGCTACGTCCCCGCCCACCAGGTCGACGGCGACCCGCTCAACGACTTCGCCGACCGCGCCGCCAGCCAGGCCGCCACCGTGCAGGAGCCCGCGGGCAGCGAACTCGGCTCGCCGCAGCCGCCGCCCTCCCCGGACACCCCGCAGGCCAAGGCGCCGCGCCGCAAGGCCGCCACCGCCCGGAAGAACGGCAGCTCCTCACGGACCATCAAGGCCAAGTTCCCGGGCCGCTGCCTGTGCGGTCGCAGCTATGCGGCGGGCGAGCAGATCGCCAAGAACGCCCAGGGCTGGGGCCACCCGGAGTGCCGCACCGCGGACGCCTGAAAGGCAGTTGCCGCGGGGCTCAGGCCGCGTCGAAGGTGTAGTGCGCGGTGTGGTCGAGCAGATCGGCGGGGCGCACGTCGTTCCACGGCTTCATCGTGGCACCCAGGTCGATCACGTTCGGGGTGCCCGCGGTCGGCACGTAGCCGGAGCCGGGGTGGCGCCGCTGCCAGTCCGCCCACAGCTTGTCGATGTAGGCGTGGTGCAGCCAGAACACCGGGTCGTTGGGCGACGCGCCGGTGGCCATCTGCCCGCCGACCCACACATGGACCCGGTTGTGCAGATTGACGCCGCGCCAGCCTTCGAGGTGGTTGCGGAAGCCGTCCGAGGCGCTGTTCCAGGGCGCCATGTCGTACGTCGGCATGGCCAGCACGGACTCCACCTCGGCCGGGGTCGGCAGGTCCCGTACGGACGTGCCGAGGGAGCGGCGCAGGAACGTACGGCCGTCGACACGCACCTTGATCGGCCAGTTCCCGGCCGACGCGGCGAAGGGCCCGTCCATCACCTGTCCGTCGCGGCTGCGTCCGGTGCCGCCCATGAAGTCCGGCGCCCACAGCGAGGACCGTATGGTGCGGTCGGTGCTCCAGTCCCAGTACGGCAGCGCGACCGAGGCGTCCACCTCCTGCAGCGCGCGCTCGAACTCGAGCAGGAATCTGCGGTGCCAGGGCAGGAACGACGGTGAACGATGGCCGGTGCGTTCGCCGTTGTCGGTGTCGCCGACGATGAAGGCGTTGTGGGTCGTGACGAAGGAGTCGTAGCGGCCGCTGCGCTTCAACTCCAGGAGGGCGGCGACGAATCGGCGCTTCTCGTCGGCGGTCAGGACGGCCTGGTTCTTGCGGACGGTCATGGTCGGGAGTGCTCCAGAGTGCGGGTGCGGTGGTTCAGTTGGCGGGGAAGGGCAGCAGCGCGGCGCCCTGGAGTTCGTCCACGGCGGCGCGGGCGACGGCCCGCGGCGTGGACACCGGGTCGTAGTGGCTGACGACGCTGATCCAGCTGCCGTCGGCGTTGCGCATGACGTGCAGCTCGACGTCGTCGACGAACACGGCGTAGCCGCCGCCGTGATGCTGATGGGCGCCGCCCGAGGCCGGCCGGCCCTGTATCCGGCGGCCCTTGTAGACCTCGTCGAAGGGCGCGGGGGAGTGCTGGTCGTGCCCCTGGTGGCCGGTGTGCTCCGGGTGCCCGGCCTGCCCCGAGGCGGACGCGACCGGGGCATTGAGCGTCTGGACGAGGGCACCGACCCCGGCGGCGGTGAGGGCGGCCCCGGCGGTGAGCGCGCGGCGACGGCTGAGTTCCGGCATGCGGATCTCCTGAGTGGGTTCGATGGTGCGTTCGGGTGCTGACGCCGTATGCCTATCGGGCCCCGGGAGAGCGGGAGAAATCGGTCGCGAGTGGTTGGCCCCGATCCGGACAAGTAGTCACATGTCATGCAAGTTTGAACGAAGGTGATCTTGCTGCGATTGGCCCTCGCCCACCCCGGAACGGGTAATTCCTTCTCCTGGTGGGCGTGTTCCCGGTGTTCCTTCGCGGACGATCGGGGCGTCAGTGGTGTGTCTCACCCCCTGAGATTGGCGCGATCCGGAACGCCGCGGAAAGGTGCGCCGGTCCTGCTACCCTGCGGATCCGAAATGACCGTATTGGGACAATTTCTAGGGGTATACGTGAAGGTCGCCTGCGTCGGCGGCGGGCCCGCCGGTCTGTATCTCTCGATCCTGCTCAAGCTGCGGGACCCGTCCCATGACATCACCGTCCACGAACGCAACGCGGAGGGCACCACCTACGGCTGGGGCGTCACGTACTGGCGCGGCCTGCTCGACCAGCTGCGCACCCACGACCCCGAGACGGCACGCGCGATCGAGGCCGGCTCGGTCCGATGGAACGAGGGCGTGGCCCACGTACGGGGCCTGACGACCCGTCGGCCCGGTGACGAGGGGCACGGCATCGGCCGCCACCGGCTGCTGGAGATCCTCGCCGGACGCGCCCGCTCGCTGGGCGTCCACCTGGAGTTCGGGAGCACGATCGACCCGGGCGACCTGCCCGCCGCTGACCTGGTCGTCGCGGGTGACGGCGTGCACAGCGCCCTGCGCACCCGGCACGCCGACCACTTCGGCACCCGGATCGACACCGGCCGCAACCGCTACATCTGGCTCGGCACGAGCAAGAGCTTCGACACCTTCACCTTCGCCTTCACCGAGACCGAGCACGGCTGGATCTGGTGCTACGGATACGGCTTCGGGCCCGCGGCCGGCACCTGCGTCGTCGAGTGCGCCCCCGAGACCTGGACCGGCCTCGGCCTCGACCGCGCGCCCGAGGCCGACGGACTGGCCCTGCTGGAGAAGCTCTTCGCCGGGATCCTCGACGGCCACCCCCTCATCGGCCGCCCGTCACCGGACGGCGGCACGCCCTGGCTGACCTTCCGCACCGTCACCAACCGCACCTGGCACCGCGGCAACGTCGTCCTCATCGGCGACGCCGCCCACACCACCCACTACTCCATCGGCGCCGGCACGACACTCGCCCTGGAGGACGCCATCGCCCTGGCCGGCGTGCTGCACGAGCGGCCCGCCCTCCCGCAGGCCCTCGCCCGGTACGAACAGGAGCGCAGGACAGCCCTGTTGTCGCGCCAGAGCGCGGCCCGGCACAGTGCCCTGTGGTACGAGAACCTGCCCCGCTACATCGACCTGCCCCCACGGCAGATGTTCGCCCTGCTCGGCCAGCGTCACTCGCCCCTGCTGCCCTACGTACCGCCCCAGCTGTACTACCGGCTCGACAGGGCGGCCGGGCAACTCCAGGCGCTGCGCCGGCTCAAGCGCTGGCTGGGGCCGAAGGTCGCGCGCACCGCGCAGGGCCGGGCAGCCCGCAGGTAGCCGCGCCATTCCGGCGACGATCCAGGAAGGCGGTCCCGAACACCCGGTGGGGGTCGAGCCCGTCCGGAGTCCCGGTGGCCCGCCCCCACCCCTGCGGCTCAAAGTGCTGAGGATCGCCGGGTTCGTATGGCTGGGGTGCGCCGCGCCAAAGACGTCGATCACAGCCCGAGCTGCAGCGTCCCGACGGCAACCGCTTGCCCGCCCGTGGCGATTCACCCGTGTCAGGGGACGGCGCACGGGGAACGCCGGCGGAGGGGTCCGCTCCGCGCCGGCGACCGGCGAATGACACACTGACGCCATGGACGAGCGTGTAATCGGCAGGTCGGGTCAGCGGGCATCCGTCATCGGACTCGGTACGTGGCAGCTGGGCGCCGACTGGGGTGACGTCGACGAGAAGCAAGCCCTTGCGGTGCTGGAGGCAGCGGTCGAGTCGGGGGTGACCTTCTTCGACACGGCCGACGTCTACGGCGACGGGCGCAGTGAGCAGACCATCGCCGCCTTCCTGCGCGGCCGGCCCGAGCTGGACATCTTCGTGGCGACCAAGATGGGCCGCCGCGTCGACCAGATCCCGGAGAACTACGTCCTCGACAACTTCCGCGCCTGGAACGACCGTTCGCGGCGCAACCTCGGCGTGGACCGCCTCGACCTGGTCCAGCTGCACTGCCCGCCGACGCCGGTCTACTCGACGGACGAGGTGTTCGACGCCCTGGACACCCTGGTCGAGGAGGAGCGCATCGCCCACTACGGCGTCAGCGTGGAGACCTGCGCCGAGGCACTGACCGCCATCGCCCGGCCGGGTGTGGCCGGCGTGCAGATCATCCTCAACGCGTTCCGCATGAAGCCCCTGCTGGAGGTGCTGCCCGCCGCACGGGAGGCGGGCGTCGGCATCATCGCCCGCGTCCCGCTGGCGTCCGGCCTGCTGTCCGGCAAGTACACGAAGGACACCGTCTTCCCCGCGAACGACCACCGCACCTACAACCGGCACGGCGAGTCCTTCGACCAGGGCGAGACCTTCTCCGGCGTCGACTACGACACCGGTGTGGAGGCGGCCGTCGAGTTCAGCGGCCTCGCCCCCGAGGGCTTCACGCCGGCCCAGCTGGCGCTGCGCTGGATCATCCAGCAGCCCGGCGTGACCACCGTCATCCCGGGCGCCCGCTCGGCCGAGCAGGCCCGCGCCAACGCGGCCGCTGCGGACCTGCCGGAGCTGTCGGAGGACACGCTCACGGCCGTCCGGGACCTCTACGACCGGCGGATCAAGGAGCAGGTGGAAAAGCGCTGGTAGCCGCCGACGCTCCGGGCGGGGTCGGAGCGCTGCGCTCCCGGGCGCGGTCCTGCCGCCGCGCCCGGAGCGGCGTAGTTTTGAAATTCTTTGCCCGGGTTACCCGGGACGCATGACCGAAACGGATAGCCGGACGGGACGTAACGAGACCGCGGATGAGCGGGCCGACCGCATGTGGGGCGAGCTCATCCAAGAGGTCCGGGTGGCCCAGATGGGCGTCCAGATCCTGTTCGCCTTCCTGCTGACGGTCGTGTTCACGCCGAAGTACGACACCCTCGACGACACGAACCAGGCCATCTACATCCTGACCGTCGTCCTCGGAGCCGTCGCCACCGGCGCCCTGATCGGTCCCGTGTCCCTGCACCGGCTGGTCGCCGGGCGGCGCATCAAGCCGCAGGCGGTGGAGTGGGCCTCCCGGCTGACCTTCGTCGGCCTGGTCCTGCTGCTCGCCACCATGGCGTGCTCGCTCCTGCTGATCCTGCGGGTGGCCACCGACGACGGATTCGTGCCCTGGCTGGTCACGGGCGTGGTCGTCTGGTACCTGATCTGCTGGTTCGCCCTGCCGCTGTGGGCAAGGCGCCGCCACACGGAGTGAGCGGCGGCGCCCCGCTGTGACGAGGTCCGGCTACTGCTGTGCCGGCGAACCGCCCCGCGCCCCCTGCAGCGCGGCGATGCACGTGGCGATGGCGTGCTGAAGCTCCTCCAGCTGCTGGACCATGTCGTCCTCGACGAACTCCTGCACATCGTCGAAGGTCAGCTCCTCGAAGACCTTCGTCGCCCGCTGGAGACTGTTGTAGAACTTCGTCCGCCGCTCCTGGACCCGCAGCTCGGGGTCGGCCTCCACGGCTTCGACGACGAGGGACCTCATGGTGTCGTAGGCGTCGGTGGCCCACTCGCCGGTGTCCTCGTCCTGCTCCAGCTCGTCGATGAGCGACAGATGCCGCTCGGCCTCCTGGCGCAGGTCCACGGGCACGTCGACGGTCTGCCCGGCCGGGGTCCTGATCTGACCGGACTCGGCGATCTGACGGACGTACCCGATGCGGTCGGCCGACCGGCTCTCGGTCGCGACGGCCTTCTTCAGGTCGTCGGTGCGCACGACGTCGCGCGCCAGCTCGGCCTGCAGTTCCGGGTCCTCGCGCACCCGGTCCAGGAGCGCCTGGCGAGCCGCGCGGGCGGTCGAGGGGTCGGCGAGGATCGCCGCGCGCAGCGCGGTGGGGTTCTCGGCGACCTCCAGGGCCTTGGTCGGGCGGATGCCCTCGGCCTCGGCGGCCTCGGAGATGGCGGTGCCGCGCTCGGAGGTGGCGCTGTTGCGGGAGACGTAGTAGCTGAGCCACACGTCGGAGTCCGGCAGCTCGACCTCCTGGCCCGGCGCGAGTGCCTCGAAGTGCGGGACGAGACCGTCGTCGGCGGCCCGGTCCCAGGCCTTGTAGTAGCGCATGACGCGCTCGGCGGAGCACCCGGCGAGTTCGGCGAACTCCTTCGCTGACACCTTCGGCGTCTCGTCGGCGCCCTGCCCGCCGGGCCGCACGCTGCGCGCCACCATCAGGCCGAAGGCCCATCCGCCGGTCCGCGCGTAGACCCCGAACTCCCGCGCGTCCCGCGCGACGAGGTCGGACAGCGGGGCCTGGGATGCGGAGGACGTCTCGGGTGGGACGAACGCCAGTGTCACGGGTGACTCTCCTGTACGGGCTGCTCGGACGGCGAAAAGTGCAGACCGGCAGCTTAATGGCACTTGCACCGCGCACCCGCACCGCGCACCCGCACTCGCGCACCAGCACCCGCACACCAGCACCCGCGCACCAGCACCCTCGCACCCGTACCCGCGCGTCCACACCCGTGCATCAGCACCCGTGTGTATGTGCACCCGTGCACCCGGCGCCCGCCCGGCGCCCGCGCGGCGCCCGCGCGGCGCCCCGGGCGTGGTCGGGGCGCGGGCGGGGTGTCGGCGTCAGCCGAAGGCATCCCGAAGCGCGGGCAGCAGCGTCGACTGTGCCCAGTCGAGATAGGGCAACTGCGCCTCGCCTCCGATCTGTACCAGCGCGATCTCGGTGAACCCCGCCTCGGCGTACGGGCGGACGGCCTTGACGAAGGTGTCCGGGTCGTCGCCGCACGGGATGGAGCCGGCGACGTCGTCCGGGGTGACGAACTGGGTCGCCGCCTCGAAGGAGTCCGGGTGCGGTAGCTCCGAGTTGACCTTCCAGCCGCTGCCGAACCAGCGGAACTGCGCGTGGGCGCGCTTGACCGCGGCGTCTCGGTCGGGGTCGTGGCACACCGGCAGCTGACCGACACGCGGCTTGCCCTCGCCGCCGTGCCGATCGAACGCCTCCAGCAGGTCCGCCTTCGGTTCCGTGGCGATCACCAGATCGCCGAGCCGGCCCGCGAGCTCGCAGGACTGCTCCCCGGAGACGGCGACGCCGATGGGCGGCGGCTCGTCCGGCAGGTCCCACAGACGGGCGGACTCCACGTCGAAGTGGGTGCCGTGATGGTTCACATGGCCGCCTCCGAACAGCGCCCGGATGATCTCCACCGCCTCTTCGAGCATCTCGTGCCGAATGTCGACCGACGGCCAACCGCCGCCCACGACATGCTCGTTGAGGTTCTCGCCCGAGCCCAGACCCAGGCGGAACCGGCCCTCGGACAGCAACTGCATCGTGGCCGCCTTCTGTGCCACGACCGCCGGGTGATAGCGGACCGTCGGACACGTCACGTACGTCATCAGCGGGATCCGCCGCGTCGCCTGGGCCGCCGCGCCCAGCACGCTCCAGACATACGGTGAGTGACCCTGCGAACGCAGCCACGGAAAGTAGTGGTCCGAGGCCACGGAGAAGTCGAAGCCCGCCTCCTCCGCGCGGACCAGGTGGTCCACCAGGGCACGAGGGCCGGCCTGCTCGGTCATCATCGTGTATCCGATCTTCACCATGCCGCCCGAGTCCCCGGACAGGAGCGTCGAAAACGGGACGGACGGGGCGGGATCGGTGGCAGGGATGCGAGGACTCCCGGACGACGCCGGAAAGCCGGGGGAGGATGCACGTATGTCTGCCCGCGAGCTGCCTTCGAGCACCCCCGCCGCCCAGGGCGTCGACGCCACCGGTGTCCTCGCCTTCCTCGACGCCCTCGACGCCGCCCCCACCATCGAGCCGCACAGCCTGATGATCCTGCGCCACGGCCGGCTGGTCGCCTCCGGCTGGTGGGCGCCCTACACCGCCGAACGGCCGCACCTGCTCTACTCGATCAGTAAGAGCTTCACCGCTGCCGCCGCCGGGATCGCCGTCGGCGAGGGACTGATACGTCTCGACGACCCGGTGCTCTCGTACTTTCCCGAGCTCGACGCCGACATCACCGACCCGCGCAGCCGCGCCATGCTGGTGCGGCACGTGGCGTCCATGGCCACCGGACACGAGACGGACACCATCGCCGAGGCGCGCGAACGTGACGTCGATGACCTCGTGCGCGGCTTCCTCCTGGTGCCCCCGCAACGCGACCCCGGCACCGTCTTCGCCTACAACCAGCCCGCCACCTTCACGCTCTCCGCCATCGTGCAGCGCGCGAGCGGCCAGTCGCTGACCGAGTATCTGCGCCCGCGCCTGCTGGACCCGCTCGGCATCGGTGAGATCGCATGGCTGCGGCACCGCAGCGGCCAGGAGCTCGGCTTCAGCGGACTGCACGCCACCACAGACGCCGTCGCCCGGCTCGGCCAGCTGTATCTGAACGGCGGCGTCTGGGAGGGCGAGCGGCTGCTGCCCGAGTCGTGGATCGCCGAGGCGACACGCACGCAGATCGCGAACGCCGGCGTGATGCCGGGCGACGACTGGCAACTGGGCTACGGCTTCAAGTTCTGGATGTCCCGGCACGGCTACCGCGGCGACGGTGCCTTCGGCCAGTTCTGCATCGTGCTGCCCGAGCACGACGCGGTGATCGCGACGACGGCGGACACCTGGGACATGCAGACCGTGCTGAACCTGGTCTGGGAGCATCTGCTGCCCGCGTTCGGGCCGACGCCCCGGGAGGACGGTGAGGCGGCCGACGCGGCCCTGGCGGAGCGGCTGGCCGGTCTGGCGCTGCCGCCCGCCGCCGGTGAGCCCGCGCCGCCCGGGGATGCCGAGGCCTGGTCCGCCGCCGCGTTCACGCCGGACGGCGGTGTCTGCGCACCGCTGCCCAAGCTGACGACGATCGGCATCGCGCCCGGCGCGGACGGCTGGACCCTCACGCTCACCGAGGACGGGCAGCCGCTTCAGGTGCGGCTCGCGGAGACAGGCTGGGCCGTCACCGAGGGGCCGGTGCCCACCGCGGCGAGCGGCGGCTGGACCGACGCCGGCACCCTCGTCGTGGACGTGGCCTTCCTGGAGACCCCGCACCACCTGGACGTCACGTGTTCCCTGAAGGACCGTACGTTCGCGGCCCGTTGGCGCACGGACCCGCTCCACGCGCGGTCGCTGCGGGCGATGGGCGCTCCCCGCCCGCCGGCCTGATCAGTCGCCGGGGATCCGGAAGGTCCGCAGGAACGTGTCCAGGGCCTTCCGGTTCACGGCGTCGTCCCAGTCCTCCTCGGGCGTCGTCCAGCGCAGCGAGTAGCCACGGTGGTCGTCGATGAGGAACCCGCGCCCGAAGGTGCGCGACGCGGTGCCGTCCTTCTCGGAGACCCACTCCATGTCGGCGGCCCGGTACCCCTGGTACGTGATCGCCTCGATGTCGCCGATCCGCTGGAAGTCGCTGCGTTCCTCCAGATCGGGCTGGACGTCGTCCCGCCAGACGGCGACCGGGTCCGACCCCAGCGCCTCGCTGTAGGTGATCACCAGTCTGCGCTCGTCGTCCTCGGCGCCGAAGAAGACGCGGTACGCCACGTCCGAGGCCCGGCTGGTGGCCACGGGCTTCCAGCCGTCGGGCAGGGCGATGGAGAAGCCGTCGGGCGAGGTGTACGTCCGGAATCCGTCGGGCAGTGCCGTGCCCGAGGGGGAGGCGCTGGGGGATCCCGACCCGGCCCCCGTGCCCGACCCGGCCCCCGTGCCCGACCCGGTCCCCGTGCCCGGCGCGGTCTCCCGCTGCGTGGGGGAGGCGCTGGGCGTGGCGCCGGCGGAGGGGGCGGTCGGCGCGTCGGCGGAGGCGGACGGGCCGGTCGCCGTGCCGGTCGCCGCGGAGTCCGCGTCGTCCTGCGTGCCGTTGGTCACCACGAGGACGGCGGCCGCGACGGTGACCACGGCCAGCGCCGTGCCGATGACCATGGCGCGTCTGCCCCATGCGGGAGCGGCGGCCCGGCCGCGGAGCCGGGGACGGCGCATGGCCTGCGTGGCCGTCTCGGGGTCGTCGTTCACGACGCGGGCCAGCGCCTCACGGATCACCGGTCTGCTCAGCCGCTCCCGCGAGTCCTTGCGCAGCAGCCCCTGCACGGCCTGGGTGAGCGGCCCGGCGCGCACCGGGGCGCGCAGCGGAAGCCGGTCGACCCCCTTCAACGTGCTCTCGGGCCGGTCCCGTTCGCGGTACGGCGGACGTCCCTCGACCATCGTGTAGAGGATCGCGCCCAGCGCCCACAGATCGGACGCCGGCCCGATCCGCTCGTCACGGGCCTGTTCCGGCGAGGCGTACGACGGCGCGGCGACCCGGGGCGCGAGGGTCGCTCCGGCCAGACCGAAGCCGCTGACCACGACCGAGCCGTCGGCGCCCACGAACACCTGGCCCGGACTCAGCTCGCCGTGCGTGATGCCCGCGACATGCGCGGCCTCCAGCACATCGAGCAGTTCCAGACCGATACGCGCGGCCCGCACATAGTTGAACGTGCCCTGCTGGGCGAGGAGTTCCCCGAGGGGTGTGCCGTCGATCCATTCGGTGACGATCCACAGACTGCCGGACTCCGCGACGACGTCCAGAACCGTCGCCACCCGGCCCGGGCGCAGCAGCCCTATCCGCTCCGACGTGCGCAGGATGCGCGAAGTGGCCCGGCGCGCGTCGTCCGGGCCCGCGTCGTCGGGAAGACCGATCTGTGTCAGGAGGCACGCACGTCCGGTCTCCAGGTCCTCGCCGTAGTAGCCGACGCGGTTCGTCTCGCGATGTACGACATCGACGAGGCGGTACCTTCCGGCGACCAACTCGGCTGTGTCGACGCGCGCCTTGACCATGGCCATCCCTCGCTGAACCGCCGGCTCTCATTTCCCACAGGAAGTACGCGAGACGTCATGGGAAGCGTTCAACGAAATCCTCAACTAAAGGGCGCTTCTTTTCATTTGCTTTCTGACGCGTGAGTAAGCTGACGAAAAGGCGCGGGAATTGGGCGCGAATGCCTCAGCGAAGTCCGAAATCCGTCGCCCAGCGCAGCACGTCGGAGGTCGTCGCGTTGCCTCCGCACACGACCAGCCCGAGCCGGGCGCCCTCGCCGACCCGCTCCAGGACGCGCCGGGCGGCCGGCAGCAGACAGCCCGCGGCCGGTTCGGTCCAGACCTTGGCGTGCTCGGCGAGATCGAGGACCCCTCGTACCGCCTCCCGGTCCGGAACCACGAGCACCTCGTCGACCTGGGCGCGGACATGGTCGTACGTCAGCCGCGACACGCTCGGGGCGCTGAGCGTCGACACGATCGAGGCCAGCGTCACCGGCACCGGCCCGCCGGCCGCGAGGGCCCGGGACATGGCCTCGGCGCCCTCGGTCTCCACGCCCCAGATCCGCACGTCAGGGCGCCGGGCCCGCAGCGCCGTCGCGACCCCGGCGATGAGTCCGCCGCCCCCGACGCTGACGATCACGTCCGTGAGCTCACCGGCGTCGGCGTCCAGTTCCAGTCCGACGGTGCCCTGCCCGGCGATGACCAGCGGGTCGTCGAAGGGATGGACCAGGGTCAGCCCCTCGTCCCGCAGCCGGTCGACGAGCGCGAACGCCCCTGCCATGTCGTCCGTCAGCCGCACCGACGCCCCGGCGTCCTCGGCGATCCGCACGGCGTGCGCGGGCGCCGAGCGCGGCATGACCACCGTGGCCTTCACATCGAGGACGGCGGCGGTCATCGCCAGGGCGATGCCGTGGTTGCCGCCGCTGACCGCAACGACCCCGGCGGCCCGCTGTTCGTCGCTCAGTGACAGCAACCTGGCCGTCGCCCCGCGGGCCTTGAACGACCCGGTGCGCTGGAGGAGTTCGAGCTTGGCCGTGACCGGGACGCCGAGCAGGGCCGACAGGCCGGGGCTGGGTACGGTCGGGGTGTGTACGACGTGTCCGGCGATGAGGCCGGCCGCGGCTTCGACGTCCGAGATCCCGATCAAGGCAGTCACCTTTCCGGCGTGGGGCGGGGATCCACGCCGCCTGGCACCCTGACGCGCGAGATGCCGCCGGTCAACCCGGACGCGCGGGCGACCGCGCGGCGGCGCCGAGGAGCACCGCCGCGCACGCGAACCGGGCTCTCACAGATCGCGCCGCACGAGGAAGTCCAGGAGCGAGCGCAGTTCCTCCGCGGGCCCCGGCTGGAGCGGTACGTCCGCCAGGGCCGCCTCGACGGCGGCGACATGGCGCCGTGCCTCCGTGAGCGCGGCCGAGCGGCCGCCCGCCTCCTCGACCAGCGCCGCCACCGCACCGGGGCCGGCGTCCGACTCCAGCAGCGCGGCGAGCCGGCCGGCGGCCGGCGTGTCGAGCGCGGCCAGTACGGGATACGTCTTCTTGCGCTCCCGCAGATCGCCGTGGACCGGTTTGCCGGTGACGGCCGGGTCGCCCCAGATGCCCAGCAGATCGTCCACGACCTGGAAGGCGATGCCCAGATGGCGGCCCGCGCGGTCGAGCGCGTCGACGGTCGCGGGCGGCGCGCCGCCGAGCAGGGCGCCGACCGCGGCCGCGCAGCCCAGCAGCGCGCCCGTCTTGTGCTCGGCCATCGTCCGGTACTCGTCCGGCCGCACCCGCTCCGGTCCCGTCCAGGGGCGGGTGGTGAACAGCAGGTCGTCCGCCTGCCCGCGCACCAGGTCCTGCAACGCCACGGACAGCAGCCGCACCGCCCGGGGGCCCTCAGGTGCCGCGGCGAGCGTCTCGACGGCCAGCGCGAACAGCGCGTCCCCGGCGAGGACGGCGGGTCCGGTGCCGTACGCCTTCCACACCGTGGGGCGGCGGCGCCGGGCCTCGTCGCCGTCCATGATGTCGTCGTGCAGCAGGGAGAAGGCGTGCACCAGTTCCACGGCGACCGCCCCGGGCACCGCGGTCCGGGCGGGCGCACCGGCCGCTTCCGCGCCGAGCACGGCGAGCGCCTGCCGGACGCCCTTGCCGCCGGAGGCCGCGGCCGGCGCGCCGCCGACCTCGCACCAGCCGAAGGAGTACGCGGCCATCTCGCCGACCCACGGATGGGTCCGCTCCACGGCCTCTCGCAACGCGGGCCGCACCAGGGCCCGGCAGCGGTCGAGGACTTGGCCGGCGTCCACCGGGAACCGGACCGCCGCGGTGCGCCGAGAGGCGCCGGAAGGCGCCCGCAGCGCCGAGGAGGAGGCCGTCACCGGGCGCCCACCGCCTCGGCGTGCTCGGCGACGCCGAACTCCCGCTGCGCCCGTCCCACCATCTCCCGGGCGTGCCGCAGTCCGATCCGCTCCAGCACGTCGGCCAGCTCGGCCAGTTCGGCCGCGGTCTCCGCGCGGTCACGCCCGAGCTGGGCGCGCGACTTCGCCAGCCCCAGCCGGGACAGCGCCTCGCCGCGCGGCTCGCTGATCGCCCGGAACTCCGCCAGCGACTGCTCGTACATCGCGCGCGCCTCGGGGTAACGCCCGGCCCGGTAGAGGACGTTGCCGCGCATCTTGTGGTTGTAGGCCAGCGCGCTGGACAGTTTCATCGCGCGGCACGTGGTCTCCGCCTCGGACAGCAGGGCCAGCGCCCGCTCCACGTCGCCGTCGCGCACGGAGACGACGTCGGCGAGCCCGCGCAGCGCCCACGCGTGGCCGCGGCGGTCCTCGGCGCGCGCGGCGATCTCGGCCGCCTCCTCGAACAGGGCGAACGCGGTGTCGTACGAGCCGGTGTTGCGGTGGATCTGCGCGATGCCCTCCAGCGCCCACACGGTGTGCCGGGCCTCGCCGCGCCGCCGGGCCTCGGCCAGCAGTTGCTCGTGCAGCCGGTGGACGGCCGCGTAGTCGCCCTGGATACGGCCGGTCTCCGCGAGCCCGGCCAGCGAGTAGCCCCGTACGACGATGTCGCCGCCGCGCTCACCGAGGTCCGCCGCGAGCTGCAGCAGCCGCCGCGCCAGCGGGAACGCGCCGCGCTGGCGGGCCAGCGTGCCGCCGCTCCACAGTGCCCAGGCCATCGCCCCCGCGTCATCGGCCTCCCGGGCGGCGCGGTAGCTCGCCTTCCAGGCGCGGTCCGCGTCCCCGATCTGGCCGAGCCGGCGGTGCGCCTCGGCGACCGCGAGCCCCGAGCGGGCCGCCTCGCCGTGCTGTCCGGACCGCTCGGCCGCTCTCAACTGCTCGGTGCCGGCGGCCAGAACGTCGGTGAGCGACGCGTTCACGGACAGAGTGGTCAGGGCGCCCTGGTACTCCGGGGCGAATGCCTTGCCGTACATCGATGCCTTTCGATCGATATACACGCCGTCTCTACTCTCTGTGTATACATGGAGCGTATACGTCACGGGTATACATGGCGTGTATAGAGCGTTGAGAACCAGCCCTGGCCACCTTCTCGGGGCCAGGGCTTCACCTGTTGTCGATCAAGACGTCGGCAGGGCGGAGTGGGTTGCTCGTGAGGCGCAGATCACCTCGCGGGGACGGTTCAGTGCTGCTGCGGCTTCTGCGGTGTCGCCTCGCTCGGGCGCACGACGACATAGCCCTGACCTTGCAGCATGAGCTGCACGGCCTCCCCGGAACCGCCGCGCAGCATCGAGCCCAGGGACTGCGAGCGGTGCAGCGAGGTCTGGAGCCCGGCGGTCCAGCCGACCACCGCGTCCGTGTCGACATACACCGGGTACTGCTGCGAGACCGGGATCACCAGCGGGTTGCCGTCGCAGATCAGCCCCAGCCTGCCCTGGCCGGTGAAGACGCTGTTGAACAGGCCGCCGCCGGTGATGCCCGCGCCCTTGACCGTCGCTATCCGGTACGACAACGAGGCGTCGAAACACAGCACGTTGCGGCCGTTGACCGTGAACTCGTCGCCGGGGTCGACGTCGACGACGAAGCAGTTCTGCGCCTCGTGCGCGAACCATGCCTCGCCCTGTCCGCGCACCGCCATCAGCGGCAGTCCCTCACCGGTCACGGCCCGCTTGAGCATGCCGCCCACGCCCTGGCCCTTGCGCTCGAACTGGAGGTTGCCGCGGTAGGCCACCATGGCGCCCTGGCGGGCGTGCATCTCGCCGTTCACCGCGTACTTGATGCACTTGGCGTTCTCGATCGTCATGCCCGGCGCCGAGGCCGGCTGGACCATGTGCTCGCTGGAAAACAGGTCACCCTTCATGCGGGCATGGTGTCCCGGACGGCCCCGTTCCGCCTAGGTCGCGGCGTGTCGCGGCACCGTCCCGTCACCCACCGAAGAGCTGCGTCCAGTACGTGCCCGCCGGACCGCCGCCCGCGAAGCCGATGCCTATGTGGGTGAAGTCGCGCTTGAGGATGTTGGCGCGGTGCCCCGGACTGTTCATCCAGCCCTCCACGACCTCGGCGGGGGAGCGCTGGCCGCACGCGATGTTCTCGCCGATCGCGCGCATCCGGGAACCGGCGGCGGCCGCCCGGTCCCAGGGCTGGGTCCCCTCGGGCGAGGTGTGGGAGTAGAAGGCGCGGGCCGCCATGTCGGCGCTGTAGGACTGCGCGGCGGTGGTCAGCGCGGGATCGGCGGACAGCGGGCGGAGCCCGGCCCGCGCGCGCTCCCGGTTGGTGAGGTCGACGACCTCGGCCGCGGTGCGGGGCAGATCGCCCGGCAGCAGCGGCCTGGCCCACAGCGCCGTCCAGTACATGTCGCCGGTACGGCCACCGCCGGCCCGCGCCACCGCGGCGTGCGTGAAGGCCCGGTCGTACAGGGTGCGGCGCGGTCCCTCGGAGCGCAGGCAGTACGCGACGAACTCGGCGGGGGAGCGCGGACCGGAGACCAGGTGCTCGCCGACGGTGACGTACGCGTACCCGGTGGCGGTGAGGCGCTGGTACACGGAGACGCCGTCACCGCCCTCGACACCGAGGCGGCCCGCCGCGGCCATGGCGCAGGCGTGGGCCCGGGCGGCGGAGGCGAGGCGGGGGTCGGTGCCGACGGGCGGTGAACCGGCGCCCGCACGTGCGGAGTTGACCAGCCCCAGGAAGCCGTCCGGGTCGGGGAAGGGGAAGTCCGGGACGGTCAACGCGGACAGTGTGTGCATCGTGGACCGCGCCGGGGCCGTGGGCGGGGCGCCGGCCATCGGCGTGACGGCCGTCCGCCGGTCCTGCGACGGCGTGGCGTCCTCGATCACGTCCACCCCGAAGTCGCGCGCGAGCCCCGCCAGTCCGTCCGCGTAGCCCTGCCCGATGGCCCGTAGCTTCCAGCCGTCGCCCCGCCGGTAGACCTCGGCGAGCAGCAGCACCGTCTCCGGTCCCGGGCGCGGCGGGGCGAACCGGGCGATCGGGCGCCCCGCCGGGTCGGTGACCTGAAGCACGGGCGCGGGGAGCCGGCCCAGGGGAGTGCCGGGCTCGGCGGGGCTGACGATCACCGTCACCCGGGTCGCCCCCGAGCGCAGACGCGGCGGGTCGACGGTGAGCGTGTCGCCGTGCAGACGGGCACCCGGAGCGGACGGCTGGTTGTAGAACACGAAGTCGGCGTCGCCCCGCACCTTGCCGCCGTCGTCGGTGACGAGCGCGGACACGTCGAAGGGGCCGGGCACCCGGATGGTCACGCCGCCGCCCGGGAGGGGCAGATTGCCGCCGGGGACCAACTCGCTCATCGGGCCGTCCTGGTGGATGGTTCGGGATCCGGTGGGGCTGTCCACAGAACGCGCACCGGATCCCGGGGGTTCCCACCCGGCGGGTGAGCCTCAGTCCTCGTCGTCGAAGCTCAACGGGTTGCCCGGCGCGATGTCCTCGTGCCGCTCGACGGGCGTGACGGCGGGCCGCGCCTTCTTCGTCTGCTTGCCGCAGAACGCGGACTCCAGCGTGCGCAGCATCGTGTTGTGCACCGTGCCGTTGTTCGAGGCGTTGGCGAGCGCGGCGAGGCTGCGCTTGCCGTCCTTGGACGCGAACGCGTACGAGTAGTAGCCCTGCACGGCTCCCGTGTGGCCGTACACCGAGACCCCGCACGACAGGTCACGCCGCCGCAGCCCCAGGCCGTACGCCTGCGTGCTGCCCGACGGCACCCAGCGCTGCATCTGGGCCAGTTGCGTCCGGGAGGTCAGCCGGCCGCCGAGCAGTGCCGACAGGAAGGTGTTCAGGTCCCGGGTGCTGGAGATGACCGCGCCGGCGCTCTGCGCCCAGGACGCCGTCTGCTCGGTGGCGTCGACGAGCGCCGCGCCCGCGGTGTCGGGGGTGAGATAGCCGCGGGCGTACCGGCCGGGGATCTTCGTGCCGGGGTGCACGTAGAAGGTGTCGGTCAGCATCAGCGGCTCGATGATCCGGTTGCGGTACTCGGTCCCCACCGCATGTCCGGTGAGCTTCTCGATGAGCATGCCGGCGACGACGAAGTTGGTGTTGGAGTACGAGTACGCCCCGCCCGGCTTGGTGGTCCGCGGCTTGGCCAGGGAGCGGCTCACCAGCTGCCGGTAGGTGAAGACCTTCTTGCGGACCGCCTCGAAGCCGGGAACCGACCGCGCGAACATGTCGTTGGTGTAGTCGTGCAGGCCGCTGCGGTGGCTGAGCACATGACGCACCGTGATGCGCTTGTCCGGGAGCAGCCCCGGCAGATAGCGCTCGACCGGCGCGTCGAGCGTCAGCTTCTTCTCCTCGGCCAGTTGGAGCAGGACGACCGCCGAGAACACCTTGGTGATGCTGCCGATGCGGAACCGGTCGCTGTTGCTCAGGGCCCGCCCGGTCTTCCGGTCGGCGACACCCACGGCCGCCCAGTGGATCGTGTCGTGGTCCTCCAGACGTGCCATCGCGCCCGGCGCGCCCTGCCGCTGCGCCGTGCGCAGGACGTTCCACAGACCCGTGACGTCCGGGGCCGGCGCCGCGGCCGCCGGGGCGCCCGACCCGGCGGTGCCGGGTTCCAGGGGCGCGGCATGCGCGGGGACCGCCAGGAGCGACACCAGGGCCGCCGTCACCGCCGTACCTCTGACCACCGCTGCTGAGACCATGCGGGTTCCTCCCGATTCCTTCGACGTGCTGCCGATACCGATGTGCTCGATACGAGAACGATCACCTGCGTGTGGGGCAACCTTCTCGCATCCCGTCAGATCGCCACAGACGACGCACAGTTGGACAGACCTCGATCACCGGGTAGGAGTCCTCGAACGCCGGGATCCGGAGCCGGCGCACGAATCCTGCTTCTTTTATTGACGGCGGAAAATAAGGGCTCTAGGTTCCGGTCATGTCCTCGATCCACCGCGCGGAGACGTTCCCGGCGAACACGCCGGCCGCCTCGCAGATCTTCACCACCGTCCTCAGCCATGGGCCCCTCACCCGTCTGGAGGCGGCCCGGCGGGCAGGACTGTCCCCGGCCGCCGTCACCAAGGCGGTACGGCCCCTGATCGAGGCCGGCTACCTGGTGGAGGACGTGGACGAGACCGCCCGCCCCGCGCTCGGCCGCCCCGCCAACCCGGTCCGGGTCGACGGCGGACGGGCCCTGTTCATCGGCCTGAAGGTGACCGGCGACGCGATCATCGGCGTGCTCACCGACCTGTGCTGCCGCATCCGCGTCGCCCGCCACGCCCCGCTGCCCGACCGGGAGCCGGGGAGCGTGCTGGCCTCGGTCGCCGAGCTCACGGGCGCACTGCTCGCCGAGGCGGCCGAGCTGGGGGTCCCGGTCCTGGGCCTCGGCATCGCCGTCTCCGGGGACGTGGAGCGCGGCGCCGGAGTCGTCCGCTACTCGCCCTTCCTGGAGTGGCGGGACGTCCCCCTCGCCGAACTCGCCGCCGCCACCACCGGGTTGCCGGTCACCGTAGACAACGACGTCCGCGCCCTCACCGTCGCCGAGCAGTGGTTCGGTGCCGGAGTCGGACTGTCCGACTTCGCCGTGGTGACCGTCGGTGCCGGCATCGGCTGCGGCCTCGTGGTGCACGGCCGGGTCGTCGCCGGGGCGCACGGCGTGGCCGGGGAGATCGGGCATGTCACCGTCGACCCGGCGGGACCGCCCTGCCACTGCGGCAACCGCGGATGCGTGGAGGCCATCGCCGGGGACGCCGCGATCGTCCGGCGGATCCGCGAGAGCACCGGTGCCGAGGTCGCCGACACCACCGAGGCCGCGGCGCTCGCCCACCAGGGGAACGCCGGAGCCCGTGAGGTCTACGCCCGCGCGGGCGAGGCGATCGGCCGGGGCATCGCGACCGTGGCCAACCTGCTCGGACCCGAGCGGGTGATCATCTCCGGCGAGGGCCTCGCCGCCTACGACCTGTTCGCCGAACAGATCCGCGACGCGTTCGCCGCGGCCGCGTTCGGCACCGCCGCCCAGTGCGACGTACAGACCCGCCCGCTGCCCTTCGAGGAGTGGGCGCGCGGGGCCGCGGCCACCGCGATCCAGTCCTTCATCCGAGCCGACGACCAGCGCCAGAACCGCTGAACCAACCCCTGGAGGCCCGACCCATGAGGTCATCCTCGTACTCCGTCATGCCCGCACGCGCCCTGAGAGCCATGGTGGTCCTGGTCCTCACCGCCGGTGTCACCGCGGCCGTCCCCGCCGCGCAGGCCGAGACCACCACGCCCCCGGCCGCCACTGCCGGCACCGAAGTGGCCGCCAAGCCCTACATGGGCTGGACCAGCTGGACCATGCAGTCGTCGAAGTACCCGGGCCTCAACCCGAAGGGCGACTACAGCTACCTGTCCGAGGCCAACGTCACCCAGCAGACCGACGCCATGGCCGCCAAGCTGAAGAAGTACGGCTACGAGTACGTCAACATAGACGCCGGCTGGTGGATGGACTGGTCCTGGAAGTCGCAGTTCGACGAGTACGGCCGGCAGAAGGCCGACCCGGTGCGCTTCCCCAGCGGCATGAAGGCCGTCGCCGACCGCATCCACGCCAAGGGCCTCAAGTCCGGCATCTACCTCCCGGTCGGCCTGGAGAAGGGGGCGTACAACGACGGCAAGAACCCGATCTGGAACGCCGAGGGCTGCACCACCGGCGACATCGTCTACGACGACCTGCGCACCACCAACGGCTGGGACAGCGCCTACAAGATCGACTTCTCGGATCCCTGCGCGCAGAAGTACATCGACTCCCAGGCGCAGATGTTCGCCGACTGGGGCTACGACTTCCTGAAGCTCGACGGCGTCGGCCCCGGCTCGTTCAAGAACGGCGACAACTACAACAACGTCGCCGACGTCGCCGCCTGGCAGAAGGCCATCGCCACCGCCGGCCGCCCGATCCACCTGGAACTGTCCTGGTCCCTGGACTACGGGCACGTCGCGGACTGGAAGAAGTACTCCAACGGCTGGCGCATCGACACCGATGTCGAGTGCTACTGCAACACCCTCGTCACCTGGGAGAACTCGGTCGACGACCGCTGGGACGACGCCCCCGCCTGGACCGACCACGCCGGCCCCGGCGGCTGGAATGACCTCGACTCCCTCAACGTCGGCAACGGCGAGATGGACGGCCTCACCAAGGCCGAACGGCAGAGCTACACCACCCTGTGGGCCATCGCCAAGTCCCCGCTGTTCACCGGTGACGACCTCACCAGGCTCGACTCCTACGGCCTGTCGCTGCTGACCAACCGCGAGGTCATCGCGATCAACCAGAGCAGCGCCCCGCCCGCCGAGCCCGTCACCGCCTCCGACCCGCAGCAGGTGTGGGCCGCGAAGAACCCCGACGGCACCTACACCGTGGCCCTGTTCAACCTCTCCGACGCGCCCGCCTCGGTGACCGCGAACTGGCAGACCCTCGGCTTCAAGGGCAAGGCCGCCGTACGCGACGTGTGGAACAAGGAAGGGCTCGGCACCTACACCGACAAGATCACCCAGGCCCTGCCGGCCCACGGCTCCCGCCTGTTCACCGTCACCCCCCGCGGCACCGACCTCGCCTGGACCGCGTACGAGGCCGAGGCGGGCTCCAACACCCTGAGCGGCAACGCCTCCGTGGCCGACTGCTCCGCCTGCTCGGGCGGAAAGAAGGTCGGCAACCTCTACGTCGGCGGCAAGGTCAACGTCAACGACGTCGTGGTCGCCAAGGCCGGCACCTACCAGATCAAGGTCGCCTACGTCAGCGGTGACGCGCGCTCGGTCCTCGTCTCCGCCAACGGAGGCGGCGCCACCTCGCACAAGCTCGCCTCCACCGGTGACTGGGGGACCGTCAACAGCGTGTACGTGCCGGTGAAGCTGAAGGCGGGCGCCAACACCGTCACCTTCGACAGCGGCACCGGCTACGCGCCGGACATCGACCGGATCGACGTACCGAAGTCCCTCTGATCTCCCGCTGCCGTCGGGGCCCGGCCGTGCGCCGGGCCCCGGCCCGGACGACCCCGGAGCCGTACATGGACACCAGCACGAACGAGCCGAGCAGAAGAGCCGTCCTCTCCCTGGCCACCACCGCCGGCCTCACCGCGGCACTCGGCGCGCTGCCCGCCTTCACCGCCACCGCCGCGCCCGCCCGCCCCGCCGACGTCCCGCTGCCCACCGACTCCGCCCGCCATCAGCTCTGGTGGCAGGCCCCCGGCGACGAGGGCTCCCTGATCGAACAGGGCCTGCCCGTCGGCAACGGCCGCATCGGCGCCCTCGCGAGCAACGACCCCGGCCGCGAACTCCTGCTGATCACCGACGCCACCATGTGGACCGGCGGCCTCAACGACACCCTCGACCAGGACGGCCAGTTCCCCTACGGCCGCTCCGACTTCGGCTCGTTCACCCTGCTCGCCAAGCTCACCGTCGACCTCCCCGACCACGACCTCGGCGGCGTGAGCGGCTACCGTCGCACCCTCGACCTCGCCCAGGGCCTGGTCACCAGCTCCTACGTCCGCTCCGGCGTCACCTACCGGCGCGAGATGTACGCCAGCCGGCCCGACGACGTCATCGTGCTGCGCCTCACCCAGAGCGGCGGCGGCCGGTACACCGGCACCATCACCCTCACCGGCACCCACGGCGAACACCCCACCGCCGCCGGGTCCTTCGGCGCGCAGCTCCCCAACGGCCTGCGCTACGGTGCCGCCGTCCAGGCCCGCGGCACCGGCGGCAAGGTCACCGTCGACGGCACCCGCATCGACTTCGCGGGCTGCAAGGACCTCACCGTCGTGGTCACCGCCGGAACCAACTACGCGCCCGACGCCGACGCCGGCTTCCGCGACCCCGCACTCGACCCCGAGCGCCTCGCCCGTACGAAGGTCCGTGCCGCCGTCGCGGAGTCGGCCGACGCCCTGCGCCGCACCCACGTCGCCGACTACCGCGCCCTGTACGGACGACTCGACCTCTCCCTCGGCACGTCCTCCGCCGACCAGCGCGAACTGGACACCTGGGAGCGGCTGCACGCCCGCAGCCGCGACCTCGAGCCCGACCCCGAACTGGAGGCGGCCTACCTGCAGTTCGGCCGCTACCTGATGATCTGCGGGTCCCGCGACAGCCTGCCCCTGGCGCTCCAGGGCCTGTGGCTGGACGGCAACGACCCGGACTGGATGGGCGACTACCACACCGACATCAACATCCAGATGAACTACTGGATGGCCGATCGCACGGGCCTGTCCCCGTGCTTCGACGCGTTCACCGACTACTGCGTCGCCCAGCTCCCGTCCTGGAACGACCTCACCCGCAGGCTCTTCAACGACCCGCGCAACCGCTACCGCAACTCCAGCGGCAAAAACGCCGGCTGGGCCGTCGCCTTCTCCACCAACCCCTACGGCGGAAGCGGCTGGTGGTGGCACCCGGCGGGCAACGCCTGGCTGTGCACCACCCTGTGGGAGCACTACGAGTACACCGGGTCACGCGAGTACCTGAAGAAGATCTACCCGCTCCTCAAGGGCGCCTGCGAGTTCTGGGAGGCACGGCTGCTCACCGTCACCCTCCCCGGCACCACGAAGGAGGTGCTCGTCGACGACAGCGACTGGTCCCCGGAACACGGTCCGCAGGACGCCAAGGGCATCACCTATGCTCAGGAAGTCGTATGGATGCTGTTCGGGAACTACTGCACCGCGGCCGCCGAACTGAGGCGGGACGCCGACTACGCGGATACCATCGCCGCACTGCGCAGAAAGCTGTACCTGCCGCAGGTCAGCCCCACCACCGGCTGGCTGGAGGAGTGGATGTCGCCGGACAACCTGGGTGAGACCACGCACCGCCACCTGTCCCCGCTGATCAACCTGTTCCCGGGCGACCGGATCCGCCCCGACGGCTCCACCCCGGCCGGCATCGTCGCCGGCGCCACCGCCCTGCTCACCGCGCGCGGCATGGAGAGCTTCGGCTGGGCCAACGCCTGGCGCAGCCTGTGCTGGGCCCGCCTCAAGGACGCCGACAAGGCCTACCAGCTCGTCGTCAACAACCTCCGACCCTCCGTCGACGGCAGCAACGGCACGGCCTTCAACCTCTTCGACATCTACGAGGTCGAGCGCGGCCGGGGCATCTTCCAGATCGACGCCAACTTCGGCACCCCCGCGGCGATGATGGAGATGCTGCTGTACTCCCGGCCCGGACACATCGAACTCCTCCCGGCCCTCCCCGACGCCTGGGCCGCCTCGGGCTTCGTCGAGGGCGTCCCCGCACGCGGCGGCTTCGAGGTCGACCTGCGCTGGCGCGACGGCGAACCGACCGAGGCACGGATCCGCAGCGTCGGCGGCCGCACCACGACAGTCGCCCACGGCGGCGCCTCCCGCACGGTCTCCCTGCGGCCCGGCGCGTCCGTCACCCTGAAGGACTTCACCCGGTGAGAGCCAAACTGCCCCTGGCCGCCGTCCTGCTGTCACTCGTCGCCTGCCAGTCCGCGCCCGCCGAGGCGAGCGGCGGACCGAGCGGCGTCGTCACCTGGGCGGCGAGCGCCGACCGGATGGGCGACGGCGTCGCCGGCCGCAGCTACCGGCTCGTCGTGCACACCAGCGTCGGCGGCACCGGCGTGCGGGTCCGGCTCTCCAACGCCTTCGGCGACCAGCCGATCACCTTCGACAGCGCCTACGCGGGCCTGCAGAAGCAGGGCGCCGAACTGCGGCCGGGCACCAACCGGCGCCTGGCCTTCGGCGGCGAGCGCACCGTCACCGTGCCGGCCGGCGCCACCATGTGGAGCGACCCGCTGCCCGGGAAGCTGCCTCCCGCCTCCCACCTCGTCGTCAGCCTGCACAGCCCCGACGCGGCCGGACCGGCGAGCGGGCACTGGATGGCCATGCAGACGTCGTACGCCACCCAGGGCGACCACACCGCCGACGAGAGCGACACCCCCTGGACCATCCCGACCGGGTCCTGGTTCTACCTCGACGCGGTCTCCGTGCACGCCCCCAAGGGCACCGGCGCGGTGGTCGCCCTCGGCGACTCCATCACCGACGGCTGGCAGTCCACCTCCGACCTGAACCGCCGCTGGCCCGACTACCTCGCCCGTCGGCTCCGGAAGACGGACACGGCGGTCAAGGGTGTCGCCAACGAGGGGATCTCCGGGAACAAGGTCCTCGCGGACGGCGCCGGGCAGAGCGCGCTGAACCGGCTGGAGCGGGACGTGCTGTCCCAGCCGGGAGTGCGGACCGTGTTCCTCTTCCAGGGCGTCAACGACATCAAGGCCCACACCGGCGTCACGGCCGACGACCTGATCGAGGGCTACCGCGAGATCGTCGACCGGGCGCACGCGTCCGGCAAGTGCGTCGTCGGCGCGACCGTCGGCCCGTTCAAGGGCTGGCACGAGTGGGACGAGGCCGGTGAGGCCGTGCGGCAGGAGGTCAACTCCTTCATCCGCGGCAGCGGCGAGTTCGACGCCGTCACCGACTTCGACCGCATCCTGCGCAGTCCCTACGACCCGGCGAGGATGCTGCCCGCCCTCGACGGCGGTGACCACATACACCCCAACGACAAGGGCATGCAGGCGATGGCCGACGCCGTCGACCTGACCGCCCTGGACTGCGACCCCACCGGCTGACGGGCGTGACGGCGGGTCAGCCCACCGTCTCCTCGCGGGTGATCAGGCCCTTCCGATAGGCGATCGCCACCGCCTCGGTCCGGCTTGCCGCGCCCAGCTTGGCGAGAATGTTGGAGACGTGGACGCTCGCCGTCTTGCCGGTGATGTACAGCTCCTCACCGATCTGCCGGTTGCTGCGGCCCAGGGCGAGCAGCCGCAGGACGTCCTGCTCGCGGGCCGTGAGCGGTGCGGAGCCGTCGGCCCGGGCCTCCGCCAGACGTCCGCGCCGGATGAGGGCGTCCACCCGCTCCAGCAGGGGTGTCGCACCGAGCCGGGCCGCCGTCTCCCGGGCCGCCCGGGCCTCGCCGGCAGCTGCCTCCCGGTCGTCCGCCCTCAGCAGGGCCTCCGCGTGGCGCAGCCGGCACCGGGCGCGCTCGTAGTCGTCGCCGTGCTCGAACGCGGTCACCGCCTTCGCCCACGCCTCCGCGTCCGGCCCGCCCGCGGCCCGCGTCCACTCCGCCTCCGCGCGCGCCAGCCACGCCATCCCCTCGGGGCCCTGCGGGGTGCCGGCCTCGCCGCGCACGGCCGTCGCCCGCGCCGACTCGACCAGTTCCGCGGCGGTGTCCGCCCAGCGGCCCGCGCCCGCCTCGTCACCGCTCAGGCGGAGCGCGGCGGCCCGGTCCGCGACCGCGGCCAGCGCGAGCGCGGCCAGCCGGACCGTGACGTCCGGGGCTCTGCCCACGTCGTCCGTGAGCGCCGCGACGGTGGTCCGCATCCGCTCCACCGCCGCCTCCGCGTCACCCTCCAGCGCGGCGGCGTCGGTGAGCGCGATGCCCGCGACAAGGGTGCCCATCCAGTCGAACGGCCCCTCCAGCAGGGCACGGGCCCGCTCGACGGCCCGCAGGTCACCGCGCGCGAGGGAGACGTACAGCGCCGGACCCGCCGTGAAGCCGCCCGCCGCGGGCAGCACCTCGGCGTCGGAGCCGGCGACGCTCAGGCACTCGTCCCAGCGGCCGAGCGAGTACAGCACCAGCAGCCGCAGATACCGCATCTCCAGCGGATACGGCGACGACAGCAGCCCCGCACGCCGGGCCCGGTCGAGACCCTCCGCCAGCCACGGCAGGCACTCCTGAAGCTCACCGGACTCGAAGCAGCCCACGGCGAGGTTGAACAGGGCGCGCATCTCCACCGGCGCGTTCCCGGACGCCCGCGCCAACTCCCGGGCCTCCCGCAGCCGTTCCCGCCCGCGCACCGTGCGCCGGCCCTCGGCCTCCAGCGCGGCCAGCGAGATCAGCAGGTCCGCCTGGGCGTCGGGCACGCGCAGGTGCTCGGCGGTGCGCAGGGCCTCGCGGGCGATACGCAGCGCCGTCTCGTCCTCGCCGACCTGGCGTGCCGCAAGGACATGGGTCGCCGCCGCCCACACCCAGGTCCGGGACGGAGGGTCGGCCGGGATCAGGGCGAGCGCCTCACTGCTGTAGGCGTAGGCCGCGCTCAGGCTGTCCACGCCGAGCAGATTGCCGGCGAGGGTGTAGCGGACCCGGGCGGCGAGTTCGGCGTCGGTGTCCTGGCCGACACCCGCGAGCGCGGAGCGGGTGAGGGAGACCGCCCGGTGCGACTCACCGGCGTGAGCGGCCGCCGCCGACGCGCGCAGCATGAGCGTCACCCGGTCGTTGCCCTCGCCCGAGGGCCGCTCCGATGGATCCACCGACGACCACAGATCAAGCGCGGCCTCCAGGTGCCGCAGCTCCTCGGCCGGCGCGCCGACCCGGTGGGCGTGGGAGGCGGCCTCCAGCGAGGCGGCCAGGGCCTCGGCCAGGTCGTGGCTCTCCCGGTAGTGGTGGGCGCGCTCCGCCGCCGTCTCGTCCGACCGGCCGCGTCCCGCGAGCAGCCGGGCGAACGCGCCGTGCAGCCGGGCCCGTTCACCGGGCAGCAGATCGGCGTAGACCGCCTCGCGGGCCAGCGCATGCCGGAACGCGTACGTGTCACCGGCGCCCGGCGCCAGCAACTGCCGTCCCACGGCCTCCCGCAGCGCCGACTCCAGCTCCTCCTCCGGGATGCCCACGGCGCCCCGCAGCACGTCGTGCTCGACCCGGCGCCCGGCCACCGCGGCCGTACGCAGCACCTGCTGGGCGGTGTCGGAGAGCTGCTCGAACCGGATGAGCAGGACGTCGGCCAGCCCGCTGGGCACTCCGCCGGCGCCCGTGTCGGTGGCGGCGACCAGTTCCTCGGCATAGAAGGCGTTGCCCTCGGCCCGCTCCACGATCCGCCGCACGGTCGTGTCCGGAAGCGGCTGTTCCTGCACGGCACGCACCAGCCGTGCCACCTCGGCGTCGGCCATGGGCCGCAGTTCCAGCCGCTCGACCGCAGGCAGCCGCACCAGCTCGGCGAGCAGCGGCCGCAGGGGATGACGGCGGTGGAGGTCGTCGGCGCGATACGACGCGAGAACGGCGAGCCGGTGCCCGGGCGCCCCGCCGGCCGCCCGCTGGAGGATGCCCCGGCTCAGCAGGAACCGCAGCAGGTCCCGCGACGACTGGTCGGCCCAGTGCAAGTCCTCCAGGACCAGCAGCACCGGCGCGATCTCCGACAGGTCGGCCAGCAGCCCGGCGATCCCCTCGAACAGCCGCAGCCGGTCGCTCACGGCGTCCGTGCCACCGCCCAGCAACCGGCCCACGACGGGATGCGCTGCGAGGGTGCCCGCGAACCGCTCGTCACCGGCGAGCACCCCGAGGACCTCGGTGAACGGCAGATACGGCAGCCCGACATCGCCCAGATCGACGCAGTGCCCGCTCAGCACGACCATTCCGGCCGCGGCGGCCCGCCCCGCGACCTCGTCCAGCACCCGGGTCTTGCCGACCCCGGCGTCCCCGGCGACGAGAACGGCCTGCGCCTCCCCGGAACGGGCACGCTCCAGTACCGAGGAGAGCCGGGCGAGTTCGACGTCCCGCCCGATGAGCGGCGTACTGAAGGAGGCCTGTGACATGCGCACATCCTGTCACTGCGCCCACCTCGGGGGCGCGGGGCTTTGCCGATGCGCGGCCGCGCCGCGCGGGCGCGATCAGCCCCACGACCCGCACCCGCCGTCGAACCGACAGTCCTGAGCGGTCAGGCGCGCAACGTCTTCGCCCAGTCCGCCGGCACCCGCCCCGCCGGCCCCGGCGTCGGCTGGTCCGCCGGATGGCTCGCCGGGGGAGCCAGGTCGGGGCCCGACTCGAACAGCTCGCTGGTGTCGTAGTTCCAGTACCAGCTCTCACCGGGCTCGAAGCTCTGCACCAACGGGTGGCCGGTGTCGCGGAAGTGCGCCGTCGCGTGCTGCGCGGGGGAGCTGTCGCAGCAGCCCACGTGCCCGCACTGCGCACACCGGCGCAGGTGGAACCACCATCCGCCGGCCTCGTCGCACTCCGTGCAGCCGCTGCCGCTCGGCGCCGCGCCGGGATCGATGCCGTTCGCGCTGGTCATGAAGCCTCCTCGGACGTGAACGGAAGGAGCACCCGGAAACGCGTGTCACCCGGCTCGGACTCCACCTGGATCGTGCCGTGGTGCTTGTTGGTCACGATCCGCCAGGAGATGTCGAGGCCGAGCCCGGTGCCCTCGCCCACGGGCTTGGTCGTGAAGAAGGGGTCGAAGATGCGCCCCCGGTTCTCCGCCGGGATACCGACGCCCGTGTCGCGGAACTCCACCAGCAGCCGGTCGTGGTCCGGCGCCGTGCGCACGGTCAGCGTTCCCTCGCCGCCCGCGCTGTTGATCGCCGCGACCGCGTTGTCGATCAGGTTCGTCCAGACCTGGTTGAGCTCCGCCGGGTACGCCGGGATCTTCGGCAGCGTGCGGTCGTAGTCCTTGACGACCTCGATCCGCTGCCCGATCTTGCCCGACAGCATCAGCAGGGTGCTGTCGAGGAGTTCGTGCACATCGGCGTTCTGGAAGGGTGCGCGGTCGAGCTGGGAGTACTGCTTGGCCGCGTCGACGAGATGCGAGATGCGGGTGGTCGAGTCGTTGATCTCGTCCATCAACAGCTCGGTCTCGACGGTGTAGTTGAGCCATCCGATCGCGTTCGGCAGGATCTCGCGGTCCACCGCCGCCGCGACCTGGTCCAGCCAGTCCACGTCGATGCCGGCCTGCACGAAGGTCGGCGCGATCCGCCAGCCCTCCGGGATGTCGTGGTCGTCGAGCCAGTCGGTGACCGCGTCCTCCCGGTCGGCGGCCTCCAGCGGACTGAGCGTCGGCGCCTTGGCGACCCGCTCGGCGGTGCGCTCCTGGAGGTCGATGAGGTTCGCCATCACCTCGGGGGAGTACGAACCCTGGGCGATGATCGCCAGCTTGTGCCGCATCTTGCCGACCCGTTCACGCAGCGTCGCGGTCGCGCGCACGGCCGCCGCGGCGGGGTTGTTGAGCTCGTGCGTGAGCCCGGCCGACAACGAGCCGAGCGCAAGCAGCCGTTCGCGCTGCCCGATGGCCTGCTGGGTGCTCTTCGAACCGAAGAAGAGGCCCTCCAGCAGATGCACCGCCATCGGGAACCACTCCTGCATGATGTCCGCGAACGTGTCCGCGGGCAGCACGAAGAACCGCGTCGGCTCGGTGACGCGCATGGAGTTGTTGTAGACCTGCCGGACCCGGTCGCCCAGGTACGCCTGCATGGACCCGGCGTACACCCCGCGCTGGGACGTCCGGGTCACCTCCACGTCGTCCCCGGCGACCCGCCGGTACAGCACGACCGTGCCCTCGATCATCACGTAGAAGCAGGTCGCCGGGGCACCCTCGGTGTACACGGGCCCGGGCTCGAACCGCTCCACCCGCCCCTCGCCGCACAGCCGGCCGAGCTGCTCGGGGGTCAGCTTCTCGAACAGGAACAGCGACCCGATCTCCGCGGGTTCGCACGGCGACAACTGCCCGCTCATGACTGCTCCAGATAACGGTGGACGAGCATCACGGCCATGGCTCCCTCTCCGACGGCGGACGCGACACGCTTGGCGGAGTCGCAGCGGGCGTCGCCCGCCACGAACACGCCGGGCACATTGGTCTCCAGGTGGTACGGCGGCCGGTCCAGCTCCCAGCCGGCCGGCGGCCGCCCGTCGGCGGTGAGGTCGGGCCCCGCCAGAATGAATCCCCGCTCGTCCCGCAGCACGGTGGCGCCGAGCCAGTCCGTGAGCGGAGCCGCGCCGATGAACACGAACATCCACTGCGCGTCGACGCTCTCGGTCCGCCCGCTGTCCACGTCGCGCAGCGTGAGCTGTTCCAGGTGGCCGGAGCCCTGCGCGGACTCGACGACGGTCCGGGGGCGCACCGAGATGTTCGCCGACTCCTCGATCTGCTGGACCAGGTAGTGCGACATGGACGCCGACAGCGACGCCCCGCGCACCAGCAGGGTCACGGACTTGGCACCCCGCGACAGATACATCGCCGCCTGCCCTGCCGAGTTGGCGCCGCCGACGATGTACACGTCCTGGCCCTGGCAGGCCGGCGCCTCGGTGAGCGCCGAGCCGTAGTACAGCCCGCGGCCGGTCAGGTCCTCACAGCCCGGGGCCTGCAACTGCCGGTAGGACACGCCGGTCGCCAGGATGACGCTGTGCGCGGCGACCGCCGACCCGTCCGAGAACCGTACGATCCGGGCGGAGCCGCTCACCTCCAGTCCGGTCACCTCGCGCGTGGTGAGGATCTCGGCGCCGAACTTGGCCGCCTGCCGCCGCGCCCGGTCGGTGAGCTGGGCTCCCGACACACCGTCGGGAAAGCCGAGGTAGTTCTCGATGCGGGAGCTCTGCCCGGCCTGTCCGCCGGTCGCCGACCGCTCGACCAGCACCGTCCGCAACCCCTCCGACGCGCCGTACACGGCCGCGCCGAGCCCGGCGGGGCCGCCGCCGATGACGACCAGGTCGTAGAAGTCGGCCGTCGGTGTCGTGGCCAGGCCGACCTTGGCGGCCAGCTCGGGGGCCTCCGGTGCCACGAGGGGCGTCCCGTCGGGCGTGACCACCAGCGGCAGCCGCTGCCCGTCACTCCCGGCGGCGGCCAGCAGCCGCTGTCCCTCGGGCTCCTCGGCGGAGTACCAGCGGTAGGGCACCTGGTTGCGGGCCAGGAACTCGCGCACCTCCGAGGAGCGCGCCGACCAGCGGTGCCCGACCACCTTGGTGCTCGGCACCGGTTTGTAGTCGCTGCGCCGCCACGCCTCCAGCAGATCGTCCAGGACCGGATAGAGCTTCTCCTCCGGCGGGTCCCACGGCTTGAGGAGGTAGTGGTCGAGGTCGACCACGTTGATCGCGTCGATCGCCGCGCTCGTGTCCGCGTACGCGGTCAGCAGCACCCGCCGCGCGCCCGGGTACACGTCCAGGGCCTGTTCCAGGAACTCGATGCCGTTCATCTGCGGCATGCGGTAATCGGCCAGGATCACCGCGACGAGATCGCCGCGCAGCTTCAGCTCGCGCAGCGCGTCCAGCGCGGACTCGCCCGATTCCGCGCGCACGATCCGGTGCGACTCGCCGTAGCGCCGCCGCAGATCGCGGGCGACCGCCCGGGACACTCCCGGGTCGTCGTCCACGGTCAGGATGACGGTCCGCGCCGGTTCGGCGGCCTGTGTCATACGTCTCCCACCCCGAGAGTCCGGTGTCAGGGCACGGCGTCCCCGTCGTCACCGGCCCGGTCCTGCCCATCGTATGTTCGATCGCCCCGCTCCGCGCGGGTATGACGGACCCTGCCGGTGTCACCCTCGGCGCGGCCCGGGCGGGCGGGACCACCGGCCTGAAGGGGCCGGGTCGGTGTAGTGAAGACTGGGTCCCACGGATGTGATCGTGACACGAGGAGGCAGCCGGAATGACGCGCCCGATCACCGCAGGGGTGGACGGATCGGAGGAGAGCCTCGCCGGGCTGGCCTGGGCGGCCCGCGAAGCCGTCCGCCGGGGGCTCCCCCTGCGGGTGGTGCACGCATGGCGGTTCCAGCCGCACGACGCGATCGACGCGGGGGACGAGGACACCCAGGCCCAGTGGGTGCGCGACGGGCTGGCCGAGGCGGCTCGCGGCGTCACCGAGCGGCACGCGGGCCTGGACGTGACGACCGACGTCGTCGAGGGCCCGCCCGCCGAGACGCTCGTCGCCGCCGCGGCCGAGTCCGAGATGCTGGTGCTCGGTTCGCGCGGCCACGGCCGGGTCGTCGGGTTCCTGCTCGGCTCCGTCGGACAGCAGGTGATCTCCGGGTCCACGCGCCCGGTCGTCCGGGTACGGGCCGGGGACGAGGCGTCCGGCGAGGCCGCCGGGCGCGAGGTCGTCGTCGGCCAGCAGGGCGATCCGGAGGACAGCGCCGCCGCGCTGGGGTTCGCCTTCGAGACGGCCGCGGCACGTGGCGCGACCGTGCGTGCCGTGCGGGCCTGGACGCTGCCGCCGCTGTTCGCCTACAGCCCGGCCTCCCTGAAGATGCTCGACGAGGCGGGGGGACTGGAGCCGTACGAGAAGCAGGCGCTGGGCGAGGCGCTGGGGCCGTGGCGGGAGCGCTTCCCGGACGTCCCCGTCGTCGAGCACGTGGAGATGGGCAGCGGTGGGCAGGTGCTGCTGTCGGTGTCGGGGCGGGCCCAGCTGATGGTCGTGGGGCGCCGTGTGCACCGTACGGCCGTGGGCGCCCGGATCGGCTCGGTGGCCCACGGCATGCTGCACCTCGCGGACTGCCCGGTGGCCGTGGTCCCGCACGACTGAGGTCAGTCGGACACCGTCGGGCGCAGCGTCTCACGGGCCGTGGGCAGGATGTGTGCGATGTAGTCCTCGACCGCGGTGTCCAGGCCGATGTCGTGCTGCGCCCGCTCGGACAGGTACCAGCGGTGTTCGAGCAGCTCGTGGTAGATCTCGGCCGGGTCCATGGAGCCGCGCAGGTCGAGGGGCACGGCCCGCACGGTGGGCCGGAAGACGTCCCGCACCCACCGGTGCGCGAGCACTTCGGGGCGGGCACCGAGGGGGTCACCCGGGTCGTAGTCGTCCTGGGTGGCCATCCAGCTCTCCAGGTCGTTCAGCAGCCGCCGGGCCTGGTTCTCCTCGGTGTCCAGGCCCGTCAGGCGCAGCAGCTGGCGCTGGTGGTGGCCGGCGTCGACGACCTTGGGCACGAACGTGACCGAGTCGCCGTTCGTGGCGTGGTCGATCTGCATCTCGGCCACGTCGAACCCGAGGTCGTTCAGGCGGCGGATCCGGCGTTCTATGTAGTGGTACTTGCCCGCCGGATAGACGGAGGTGCGGGTCAGCTCCTGCCACAGGCCCTGGTAGCGGGCGCATATCTCGGTGCCGAACTCGATCGGGTCGACGGAGGGGTGCAGCGCCCCGGACGCCTCCAGGTCCAGCAGCTCGCCGCTGATGTTGACCCGGGCGAGGTCCAGGTCGTAGTCGCGCTGGCCCGCGCTGAGCTGCGGATGCAGATCGCCGGTCTCGGCGTCCACCAGATAGGCGGCGTAGGCGCCCGCGTCGCGCCGGAACAGGGTGTTGGACAGCGAGCAGTCGCCCCACGCGAATCCGGCGAGGTGGAGCCGGACCAGCAGCACGGCGAGCGCGTCCATCAGCCGGTGCATGGTCGCCGGGCGCATGGTCGTCTCGAACATCGAGCGGTACGGCTGCGAGCCGCGCAGATGACGGGTGACCAGCACGGACTCCAGCGGGGCGCCGGCGGCGTCGAGGCGGCCGGTGACCACGGCCAGCGGGTCGACCGCCGGGATGCCCAGCCGGTCCAGGTCACGCAGCAGTTCGTACTCGCGCAGGGCCGGGCGCTCGGCGAGCTCCTTGACGGCGATCACCTCGTCGCCGGCCCGGGCGTAGCGCACGATGTGCCGGGAGATCCCGCGCGGCAGCGGGACCAGGACCTCCTCCGGCCACTCCTCCAGCGGCAGCTGCCACGGCAGCTCCAGCAGAAGGGCGGGGTGCTCCGGATTCGTCGCGCTGATCTGGAGTGCCATGGGCCGTTCGTCCTCGCCTCGCGGTGATCGTCAGCTCACCCTAGACGGCGCGCTCCCCGGCCTGCAGAGCGGCTTCCCGCACCGGGCCCCGGTGCAGCGGCCCGTGCCCGGGCAGCAGGACGTCGCCCTTGAGCCCCTCGAACACCGCCAGCGAGGCCACGGCCCGGTCGCGCTCGTGGTGGAACATGTCCGGCAGCAGCTGGGGGCCCTTGATCCGCGAGGTGGGGTGCCCGCTGACCAGAGCGTCGCCCGCGATCACCACGCCGCTGTCGGGGAGGTGGTACGCGCAGTGGCCGTCGGTGTGGCCGGGCGTGTGCACCGGGACGGGACGGCCGGGCAGGTCCAGCGGGCCCGCCGACGGAAACGCCTCGGGGGAGGTCACCGGGACGTGCGCGGTGCCGCCGGAGCGGATCGCGTGGATCGCCCAGGGCAGCACACCCGGCCGCCAGCCGTTGCGCAGGACCGTCCCCACGCTCACCTGGTGCAGGAACTCCCGGCGGGCGTGCGGCACTTCCGCCTCGTGGAGGTACACCGGCGTGCCGTACGTGCCGCGCAGGTACTCGGCGTTGCCCAGATGGTCGGTGTGCGCGTGCGTGATCAGTACGGCCTCGACCGCCTCGGGCGCGCTGCCGACCTCCGCGAGCGAGGCGAGGAGCCTGGCCCGGTCGCCGGGGTAGCCGGTGTCGATCAGCGTGACCGCGTCCCCCTCGGTCAGGATCACCCAGTTCGTGTTGCTGCCGTGCACCAGATAGGTGCCGTCCGCCACTTGCTGCACATCTGCCCGCATGATCGTCCCGCGTGGTGAGGTCCGTGCCCGACGGACACAGCAAAGCAGATCAACGCGCCGGTGTGACCGGGGGGTCCGGACGGTGGACGGGCGGCGCGAGCGCCGGGTCCGGACGCATCCCGAACAGCAACCGCGTCAGCCGCGTCCTGCGCACCACGCCCTCGTACAGCACGGCGATCACCGCCAGCGAACCGGCCACGATCACGGCGTACTCGACCACGATCGGCGCCGGCCAGCCCACCACGCCGTAGGCGAGGGCGACGACGACCGGCTGATGCAGCACGTACACGGGCAGGGCGGCCGTCCCGAGGTAGGCCATGGCGCGTGTGGGCGGCCGGGCCTCGCGGGGCCGGTCCAGCAGCCCCAGGATGGCCACCACCCAGCACCAGCCCGCCGCGCCGAACAGCGCCCGGGTCACCAGCGCGAAGGGACCGGACCCGGTGAACGGGTCGTCCAGCGCCATGAATCCGGGCGCCGTCCCCGCGAACAGGACGAGCCCCGCCGGCCCTGTCGGCACGGCGAGCCGGCGCAGGGCGGCACGGACCCGGCCGTCGTCGGCGAGGGCGTACCCGAAGAGGAAGAACACCAGGTAGGCCCAGCGGTTCCAGCCGGCGAAGCCCTCCTCCATACCGAGGAAGGCGTTGAGCGCGGCGAGCGGGAGTGTGGGGAGCAGGAGCAGCGCCGGGCGCCGCTCGACCGCACGGCCCATCCGCTGAGCCCGTTCGGCCAGCGGCGCCGCGACCGGGGCGAGCAGCAGGCTGAAGGTCAACAGGAGCACGACGAACCACAGATGGCCCGTCTCGAAGTACTCCCCGTCGACGACGAACGGGAAGTCGGCCGCGTCCGGACGGACGGTGAGGAAGCGGAGCCAGAAACGCCCGTACGACTCGTCGTAACCGGGGTCGGCCGCCCGCAGCCGCAGCCACTGGGGCAGCGGGCACATCAGCAGCGTCGCGAGGACCAGCGGAACGCCCAGGCGCAGCAGGCGTTCCCGGGCGAACCGGCTCGCTCCGCGCCGCCGGATCGAGTACCGGGAGCCGAGCCCGGCGACGAGGAACAGCATGGGCATCGCCCACACGACCCCGAGCCCGACGAACACGGTGACGGCCTCGGTCGTCCGGGTGTTCTTCACGTAGAAGTCGTCGTCCGGCGAGAAGACGAGGGCCGAGTGGAAGAAGACCAGGCCGAGGACGACGCACACCCGCAGCGCGTCGAGTTCGGTGCGCCGGGGAGCCGTGGCCGGGAGCTGCGAGGGCGCGCTCATCCGGACAGTGTGGGGCCGGGGCGGGGCCGCGCACAGAGGAAGGGCTGCCTCCGGCACCGTCCGCCGGAGGCAGCCCCCGCGTGCACCGGAGGCGGCCGCCTCTCCGCCTCAGTGCACGCCGTGCGGGCGGAACTGCACGCTGACGCGTGGTCCCGCGGCGCGGGTGGTCTTCGGTATCGAGTGTTCCCAGGTCCGCTGGCAGGAGCCGCCCATCACGATGAGGTCGCCGTGCCCGAGCGGACGTCGTACCGACTCGCCGCCGCGCACCGGGCGCAGCAGCAGATCCCGGGGCGCTCCCACCGACAGGATCGCGACCATGGTGTCCTCCCGCGCGCCCCGCCCGATGCGGTCCCCGTGCCAGGCCACGCTGTCCCGGCCGTCGCGGTAGTAGCACAGGCCCGCCGTGGTGAACGGCTCGCCCAGCTCCTCGGCGTAGTGCGCGGACAGCGTGTCCCGGGCCTCCGCGAGGACGGGGTGCGGCAGGGCGTCGTCGGCCCCGTAGAAGGCGAGCAGCCGCGGTACGTCGACGACGTGGTCGTACATCGTGCGCCGCTCGGCCCGCCACGGCACGTCGGACGCCAGCTGTTCGAACAGCTCGTCCGCGCCGCTGAGCCAGCCCGGCAGGACGTCGATCCAGGCGCCGTGCGAGAGCCGGGTGCGGCGGACTCCCGTGAGGGAGCCGAGCCGCAGCTCGTCGGTCTGGTCGAACAGGGAGCCCTGGAGATGCGTGGCCATGCTCCCAGCGTACTCCTTGAAATCGAAAATGTGTTCCCTTCGGTGGTCGGTCAGGTCCGGCGCCGAACGGGTCGCCGGCCCGCGGGCGTGGTGGACCCCTGCGGTTTCCCCGGTGGCCCTCCACCATGGAGGGGGGATCACGCCCGCTGAGGAGGCCGGATCGTGCTCGAGTCGCAGCCCGTGGTGGTGCCGCCTGCCCGAGCTGCCGTGTTCCTCGTGGTCACCGTCGACGCGGGCGGCGAGGGCACGGTCAGGGACCTGTTGGAGGACGTCTCGGGCCTGCGCCGTTCGGTGGCCTTCCGGGCACCCGCCGACGAGCTCACCGGCTCGGCAGCGTGGGACCGGCTCTTCGACGGCCCTCGCCCGCGCGACCTGCACCCCTTCGTGGAACTGGCCGGCGAACGCCACAGCGCCCCGTCCACGCCGGGCGAACTGCTGTTCCATGTGCGGGCCCATCACATGGACCTCTGCTTCGAGCTGGCGCGGCTGATCGCCGAGCGCCTGACCGGCGCCGGCACGGTCGTGGACGAGGTGTACGCCTTCAAGTACTTCGACGAACGTGACCTGCTCGGCTATGTGGACGGCAGCGAGAACCCGGAGGGCGCGGCCGCGGCCGACGCGGTGTTCGTCGGTGACGAGGACCCTGGCTTCCGGGGCGGCAGCTATGTGATCGTCCAGAAGTACCTGCACGACCTCACCGCCTGGCACGCCCTGCCCGTCGAAGAACAGGACCGGGTCATCGGCCGCAGCAAGCTGGCCAACGTCGAACTGCCCGACGACATCAAGCCCGCCGACTCCCATGTCGCCCTGAACACCGTCACCGACGACAACGGCGACGAGCGGAAGATCGTCCGCGAGAACATGCCGTTCGGCACGGTCGGGGAGCAGGAATTCGGCACGTACTTCATCGGCTATGCCCGCACCCCCGACGTGACCGAGCAGATGCTCAGGAACATGTTCCTCGGCAACGGCCCGGCCGCCCACGACCGGATCCTCGACTATTCGACCGCCGTCACCGGCTGCCTCTTCTACGTGCCGACCGTCACCTTCCTCGACGACCTGCCGCCGGCCCCCGGCGGGGAGGACACGGCGACCGGTCCGGGGTGACCGCATGTCCCCGCGTCACCGTGCGTAGCGCATCAGCACACGGGTCGACTCCGTCCTGTGCTCCGTTTGCAGGGCTCGGACTGCCGCGATTTGGTGGAAGGGACCCTCGATGTCCCAGGAGCTGCCATGTCGATGTCGTCGTTCGGTCTCGGCTCTCCCGACCCCTTCAGCGACATGTTGAACCGTTTCTTCGGCATGTCACCGGCATCCTCGCCACCGGCGGTCCAACGGGTCCCCGTCGGACGGCTGTTGACCGAGTCCTCGCAGGAACTGCTGAACCTCGCCGCGCGGCGCGCGAGGGAGGACGGCACGTCCGACCTGGACACCGAGCACCTGCTGTGGGCCGCCACCCAGGTCGAACCCGCACGCTCCCTGCTCGCCCGCGCCGACGTGAACCCCGACGTCCTGGGGGCCGAGATCGCCAAGATCCTCCCGCACGAGTCGGACGAACCGTCCTCGGAGCCGGGACTGACCCCCGCGGCCAAACGGACCCTCGCCGCCGCCTACGCCCGGTCCCGGGCGGCCGGGGTGTCCTACATCGGCCCCGAGCACATTCTCGGCGCGCTGGTCGCGGACGCGGACACCGGCGCCGCCCGGCTGCTCCAGGCCGAGGGGCAGGACGTCGGCCGGCTGGCGGGAGTCACGGACCAGGCGGCCCGTACCGAGGGGCAGCCCGCGGACCGCGCACAGCAGCCGGCGACGACGCTGGACGAATTCGGCCGCGACCTCACCGAGGAGGCCAAGGCCGGCCGGCTCGACCCGGTGGTCGGCAGGGCCGAGGAGATCGAGCAGACCGTCGAGATCCTTTCCCGGCGCTCCAAGAACAACCCCGTGCTGATCGGCGAGCCCGGGGTGGGCAAGACCGCGATCGTCGAGGGCCTGGCCCAGCGCATCGTCGCAGGTGAGGTACCCGACACGCTCAAGGACAAGAGGGTGGTCGCGCTCGATCTGTCCGGCATGGTCGCGGGCGCGCAGTACCGGGGGCAGTTCGAGGAGCGGCTGAAGAAGGTCATCGAGGACGTCCAGAAGGCGAGCGGCGACATCATCCTGTTCATCGACGAGCTCCACACGGTCGTGGGCGCCGGGGCCACCGGCGAGGGCTCGATGGACGCGGGGAACATGCTCAAGCCCGCCCTGGCCCGCGGGGAGCTCCACGTCGTGGGCGCGACGACCATCGACGAATACCGCAAGTACGTCGAGAAGGACGCGGCACTGGAACGGCGCTTCCAGCCGGTGCTGATTCCCGAACCGAGCGTCGAGGAGACCGTGCAGATCCTCGAAGGGCTGCGCGACGCGTACGAGGCCCACCACCAGGTGCGTTTCGCCGACGGCGCCCTCGCCGCCGCGGCCGAGCTGTCGGACCGCTACATCAGCGACCGCTTCCTGCCCGACAAGGCCATCGACGTGATGGACCAGGCCGGCGCCCGGGTGCGGCTGCGCAGCGCCGGCCGGTCCACCGAGGTCGTCAGCCGCGAGGACCGGATCGCCAAGCTGCGCCGCGAGCAGGACCAGGCCGTGGCCGCCGAGGACTTCGACAAAGCGGCGCGGATGAAGCGCGAGATAGCCCGGGCCGAGGGCGAACTCGCCGGGATCGAGGAACGCCGGGCAGGCGTCGTCTCGGTCACCGACGCCGACATCGCCGACGTCGTCTCCCGCCGTACGGGCATCCCCGTCTCCCAGCTGACCGCCACCGAGAAGGAGAAGCTCCTCGGGCTGGAGGGGCGGCTGCACTCCCGCATCGTCGGCCAGGACGAGGCGGTCACCGCCGTCTCCCGGGCCGTGCGCCGCAACCGGGCCGGCATGGGCGACCCGAACCGTCCCGTCGGTTCCTTCCTCTTCCTCGGCCCCACCGGGGTCGGCAAGACCGAGCTGGCCAAGACCCTCGCCGAGGAGCTCTTCGGCGAGGAGGACCGCATGATCCGCTTCGACATGAGCGAGTTCCAGGAGAAGCACACCGTCGCCCGGCTCGTCGGAGCCCCTCCCGGCTACGTCGGCTACGACGAGGCGGGCCAGCTCACCGAGAAGGTGCGGCGACGGCCGTACAGCGTGGTCCTGTTCGACGAGGTCGAGAAGGCGCACCCCGACGTCTTCAACACGCTGCTCCAGATCCTCGACGACGGGCGCCTCACCGACGGGCAGGGACGCACCGTCGACTTCCGGCACTGCGTCGTGATCATGACGTCCAACATCGGGGCCCACCGGATCCTCGCCCACAAGGGCGATGTGTCCGAGCTGAAGGACGAGTTGACGGAGGAACTGCGGGCGCGCTTCCTGCCGGAGTTCCTCAACCGCATCGACGACATCATCATCTTCCACGGCCTCGCCCAGGAGGACCTGGGGCGGATCGTGGACCATCTGCTGGACCGCAGCGCACGGCGGGTGGAGGCCCAGGGAATGCACCTGGAGGTGACCGAGGCGGCGAAGAAGCTCCTGATCGCCCACGGGCACCAACCGGAGTTCGGCGCCCGCCCGTTGCGCCGCACGATCCAGGCCGAGCTGGACAACCGGGTCGCGGACATCCTCCTCGGGGGCGACGCGGAGCCCGGGGACACCATCGTCGCCGACGTGACGGACGACTCCCTCCACTGCACCGTCCGCAAGCACGCCCCGGAACAGCACGCGGCGGCGGCAGCGGAGGGGAAGGACGGCAACGAGGAGAGCTGACGTCCCAGCACTCCCGGACCCTCGATCGAGGAGGCCGCGCATGACGCACCATCACAAGTCCAACAAGGCCGTCGAGGGCGACTGGGAGCATGGCCACAACAGGGGCATGCCCCGCCGACCCGACGAGGACGAACTCGCGCAGCTCACCGTGAACGAACGAAGGGAAGCAGGGCTGACCGGCGAACCCCCGCAGGGCGCGGAGGCCCCCTACGGCTGGGAGGGAAGCAAGAGCTAGAGACCTGGCGGAACGCGGGGGCGGCCGTCCGACCGCCCCCGGGCCACGGCGACCGTGCCGCCGATGCCTGCTCGCTGCACCTCGCGGGCATCGCGCGCCCGGACGGTGAAGGGTGAGACTCTTGAACGCCTCCCACGACGACGGACGGGCCCCCGAACCCCGGGTCGGGCCCGAGCCCGAGGGCGAACCGCACTTCCGTCCCTACCACCACCCCGCCGCCGGCTGGGGGGCGGCGAAGAGCGTGAGCCGGGTGCTGATGCGTGAGCGCGCGCTCGTGGACGGACCCCGGGCGATCATGCGGATGAACCACGAGAACACCGGCTTCGACTGCCCCGGATGCGCGTGGCCCGACGACACCAAGGGCCTGCACCTCGACATCTGCGAGAACGGCATCAAGCACGTCACCTGGGAGATGACCCCCAAGCGCGTCGACCGTGCCTTCTTCGCCGCCCACTCGGTCACCGACCTGTCCGCGTGGAGCGACTACGACCTGGAGGACCAGGGCCGGCTGACGGAGCCGATGGCCTACGACCCGGAGTCCGACCACTACGTACCGATCAGCTGGCACGACGCGTTCAGGACGGTCGGCGACGCCCTGCGCGCACTCGACGACCCGAACCAGGCCTCGTTCTACACCTCCGGCCGCCTCGGCAACGAGGCCACGTTCCTCTACCAGCTGATGGCCCGCGAACTGGGCACGAACAACCTGCCCGACTGCTCCAACATGTGCCACGAGGCGAGCGGCCGTGCGCTCCAGGCGTCACTGGGCACCGGCAAGGGGACCGTCGACCTCAAGGACTGGGAGACCACCGACGCCCTGTTCATCATGGGCGTCAACGCCGCCTCCAACGCACCGCGGATGCTCACCGCCCTCGCCGAGGCGTATCACCGGGGCGCGCAGGTCGTGCACATCAACCCGCTGGTCGAGGCGGCGGCCACGCGCACGATCGTGCCCCACGACTTCACCGACATGGCCCTGTTCAAGTCCACGCCCACCAGCACCCTGAACCTGCAACCGCGCATCGGCGGCGACATGGCGCTGCTGCGCGGCATCGCCAAGGCCGTCATGGAACAGGCCAAGGCCGACGCCAAGGCGCTGGACCAGGAGTTCATCGACCGGCACACCATCCATTTCGACGCCTACCGCGCGCTGTGCGAGGACACCCCGTGGGCGGAGATCGAGCGCCAGTGCGGGCTGGACCGCGACGACATCCTCAAGGCGGCCCGCGTCTACCGCGAGGCGGACCGCAGCATCGTCAGCTGGTGCCTGGGCGTCAGCCAGCACGAGCACGGCGTCGACACCGTACGGGAGATCGTCAACCTCCTGCTGCTGCGCGGCAATCTGGGACGCGAGGGAGCTGGGCCGTCGCCCGTGCGCGGACACAGCAACGTCCAGGGCAACCGGACCTGCGGCATCGACCACCGGCCCACCGAGGACTTCCTGGACCGGCTCGCACGGTACTGCCGGATCGACCCGCCCCGGCGGCACGGACTCGACACGGTCGGCACGATCCGGGCCATGCACCGGGGCGAGGTGAAGGTGTTCGTCGGCATGGGCGGCAACTTCGCCTTGGCCGCCCCCGACACCCCGTACACCTACGAGGCTCTGCGTCAATGCGACCTCACCGTCCAGGTGAGCACCAAGCTCAACCGGAGTCATCTCGTGCACGGCCGGCGCGCGCTCATCCTGCCCTGCCTCGGCCGGACCGAGAAGGACGACCAGCGCCACGGCGTCCAGAGCACCTCGGTCGAGGACTCGATGAGCATGGTCCATCTGTCCCTCGGCATGAAGCGCCCCGCGTCCAAGCACCTGCTCTCCGAGCCGGCCATCATCGCCGCGATGGCCCGCGCCGCGCTTCCGGACAGCCCCACGCGCTGGGAGTGGTACGTCGAGGACTACGACCGTATCCGCGACACGATGGCCCAAGTCCTGGACGGATTCGAGGACTTCAACCGCCGGGTACGGCTGCCGCTGGGCTTCCGCATCAAGCAGCCCGCGCGCGAACTGGTCTTCCTGACCCCGTCGGGACGAGCCGAGTTCTCCACCGCCCCACTGCCCGACGTGGTCCCCGCGCCCGGCACCCTGGCCCTGGGAACCATGCGCTCCCACGACCAGTGGAACACCACCATCTACTCCGACAACGACCGCTATCGCGGTATCAGCAACCTGCGCACCCTCGTCTTCATGAACGAGGACGACATGCGCGAGCGCGGGATCCTCGAACTCGAACCGGTGGACATCGTCAGCACGGCCAAGGACGGCAGCCACCGCCGGCTCGACGGCTACCTCGCCGTTCCGTACGACATGCCTCGCGGTTGCGCGGCGGGCTACATGCCCGAGATGAACGTCCTGTGCGCGATCGGCGACTACAGCACTCAGAGCGACCAGCCGCTCATGAAGCACGTCAAAGTCACCATCACACGGTCGGCGTGAGCGCGGTGGCGGCGCGTGGCGTCAGCCGGTGGGAGGCTCGCAGGTGGTGTCCGGCGGGCAGAACCAGGTGACCGCCGTGTCGACGAGTTCGCGTTCGGTCTCGTCGGCGTTGTCGGGTCCGTACGCGACGAGCGCGTACCGGTTGCCGTCGCTCGCCTCGAAGCGGTGGTCGATGACGTGCCGAACGGACCCGGTGTCCGACTCGCCGGCGATCTCACTGGCCCGGTACTCGTGCTCGGCCGCGGCGTAGGGGGACGACGAGATCTGGGTCAGCCCGATCAGCTCGTAGCCGTCCAGTTTGGCGCTCTCGACCTGGGCGACCTCGAGCGAGCCGTAGGGCGAGTCCTCCATCACCTGGAAGATCTGAAGTCGGCGCGACCCGTCGGAACTGCGGTAGTTGACGATGTCGATGCCGAACCGGGACGCGCTGCTCTCGCGCGACCAGCCCGTCGGGACCGCGACCCGGAACCCCTCGTCGTCCGGCACCTCCTCGTAGCCGTCGGGCAGGGCGACGGACCCGGAGTCCGTCACGGTGGGGGACTCCTGCGGGAAGGTCCCGCCCGGGTCGGAGCCGGTTTCGGCCGGGGCGCTCTCGCCCTGACTCGTGGTGGCGGGCGGCGGTGGTTCGGGCTCGTCCTTCCAGGCGAACGCCCAGACGCCGAAACACACCCCCACCACGGCGAGCACCACGCCGGTCCGCTCCAGAACGCGCCGCTGACGCGGCAGGTCCAGATACTGGTCCGGGTGGTAGAGGCGCTCGCGGCGGCCTCCCGCCCACTCCTGCCGTTCCCTGTCGTACACCCTCATCGCCGTCGTCCCTCCAGGCTGGCGGCCGTCTGCGCTGTCCGGTCGGCTCTCAGCCGAGTAGCTGGGCGATTGCCTGCACCACGGCGGTCGCCGAGGCCACCGCGCCCGCGGCGGCGGCCTGGGAGCCGAGCCAGCGCCGGACGCCGACCAGCACGCGGGTGAGACGGCCGGACTCCGCCCGGCCCGAGCTCGTGATCTCGGCCTCCAGGCCGACGAGTTCGGCGTGCAGCGCGACGTCCTCCGCCTCCCCGGCGCCCTGCTCGGGCAGTTCGGCGAGCAACTCCCGCACGGTTGCCAGGAGTTCCTGGTGCCGGGCGTCGAGGGTCTGGCCGGTGGTGTTGACCGAGACGGCCCGGCCGTGGCTGCCGGTGGCGATCGAGCCTCCGGACATCGAGCCGATGCTGACGCCGCCGCCCGCGGACGCCCCGCCGGCGGGCGGCTGCGGTGAGGTGTGGTCCTGACTCATGTGAGGTTTCCTTCCTGGCGCGGCAGACCGGTGCCGGGCGCGGGGGAGGTCCGCGAGGACGCCTGACCATGGCTGCCGGTGGCGATCGCGCCGCCCGACATGTCCTTGATGAAGACGCCCCCGCCGCTGACGTGGTAGATGTGCTGTTCGAACTCTTCGGTCCGGTAGCCGTGTTCGCGCAGCGCCACCCGGACACCGCCCGCGATGCGTTCCTGGATGGTCTTGATGTACCGCTCGGCGTCCACCTCCTGGAAGCGCGACAGTTCCTTCTGAGCCGCCAGCGCCCGCAGTGAGAGGCGGGGGACGTCCGGCAGTTCGTCACCGTCGGACCAGCCCGAGGCGATCTCGCGGTACACGCTGCCGAGCGCGCCGATCGCACAGCTCACACCGATCGAGGGAGCGTGCCGCAGCGCTCGCAGGGCCGCGCTGGGCCACTTCTCCGGGAGGCGGTCCACGAGCGCGTCCACGCCCCGGAACTCCTTGCGGACCGGATTCAGTACGTAGGACTCGACCTCCAGGACGAGCATGCCGCCCTGGGTGTGCACGCGCACGAGCACGGTCACGACGAGCTGTTCGTGCCAGGCACCGACCCGGACCCGCAGGAACACCCGCCGGGCCTCCCCGCCTTCGTCGACCGCCTCGGCGAGGTGCGCGGCGATCTGCGCCGGGTCGTACACCGCCCTGCCGCCCTGGCCACGGCCCCGCTGCGTGGCGGCGAAGGCCGCCGCGTCGTCGACGCCGCCGACCTCCACCTGCTCCGCACGCCCGACACCTCCCGGGAGATACAGGAACCGCTCGATCTCCAGGTCCCGCAGGCGGTCGCGGCCCGTGCGGGCGGCGGACTCCCGCAGCTCGATCAGCTGAGGTTCGATCATGTCGAGCGCGGTGCTCGCCGTCAGACGCTCCGTGGTGCGCCGGGTGAGGCCGGTTCCGGCCCCGTTGGCGGCACTGCTCTGCGCGGGAACCTGTCCCGCGGACCCCTCGGGCAGCTTGCGCAGTTCCATCGCGAAGGACCAGCTCTTCCTGAGCGTGCCCAGGCCGACGAACGGGGCCTCCAGGTCGTACAGGGTCACGGGTGCCTGCTGCTCCCGGCGGATGGTGGGCACCAGGTCGTCGTACGGCAGGCCCGGGGGCAGGCCGGGCTGCGTGGCCGTGGGGAACGTCCACTTCGACAGCCACCGGCACAGCGCCTTGCGGTGGCTCGTCTGGTGCTGCCAGCCGATGAGGGTGATCACCAGGGGGAAGAGCGCCGGGTAGGGCGTCTGCGCGGTGCCGTCCACGAGCCCCGCGAGGTAGAGGTACCAGTAGAGGCAGAGGAACAGCACACTGCCCAGTCCGGCGAGCCGGCCCAGACCGTCGGCGGCGCGGGCCACCGTGCCGGGCAGTCCCAGCTCCTTGACGTCCGTGCCCCGTTCGCCGACCGCGGAGGCGAACCACAGCGCGAGCGTGACCAGGGCGTAGAGCTGGGACCAGGGCATCGGGATGCCGCCGGACACGTTCTCCTGGCCCTGGAAGAGCGCGGTGAACACGTCACCGAAGCCCACCTCGGCGTCGTGTCCCCACCGGTCGGACAGGCTGTCCCACACCATGAGGAAGTCCGACAGCACGAATCCGGCCCAGGCCGCGAGCATCAGCAGCGCCGTACGGGTCTCCCTGCGGGCCACGCGCACGGCGTGGGCGAGCACCGGCAGGACGTCCACGCCGAGCGCGGGGGCGACGGGCCGTTCCATGTGGCCGACCAGTTCGTCGAGCACCCGGCGGCGGAAGGTGGCGTCCTGGTAGACACCGGCGCACAGCAGCCGGGTGGCCTCGGTGCGGCTGTAGCGGTCATCGGGAAGGCTTGAGCCCGGCACGGTGCTCCCAGGGGTGTTGACGGTGGTCCAGTCCGGCGTGACGGTAGGCGCCGACGGCGCCGGGCATATGCGGACCGGTTGATCTCTCCTTCGATCCGGTGAACATGCCAGGTATGGGTGGACAGGCACCGATTCGCCAGAAGCGGATCAGGGACAGACCCCTCGGATCGAGGAAAGAACCCTTTGGATACACGGGTGTATCGGATACATTCGCGTATCGAACGGAGGTCCGGCCATGGTGGTGGAGGAAACGACCCGACGCGTCACCAGGCGCCGGGTCCGCACCCGGGCCAATCTGCTGGACGCCGCGTTCGCCGTGTTCGCCGCCAAGGGGTTCGGACGGGTCTCCATCGAGGAGGTCTGTGAGGCCGCCGGCTACAGCAGAGGCGCCTTCTACTCCAACTTCGGCAGCCTGGACGAGCTGTTCTTCGCCCTCTACCAGGAGCGCGCGGACCTCATCGCCGACCAGGTGGCCGGCGCGCTCGCCCTCGACGGGCCCGGCCTGGACGTGGCCGCCGCCGTGGACCGGGTGACCGAGGTACTGCTGCTGGACCGCGACTGGCTGCTGGTGAAGACCGACTTCCTGGTGCACGCGGCACGTGACCCGGCCGTCGCGCGGACCCTGCTGGAGCACCGTGCACGGCTGCGCGGCGCGATCGCCGACCGGCTCGCCCGAGCGCGCGGCCACACCGCACTGCCCGCCGTGCTCGGCGACATCGACGGCGCCGCCCACGCCGTGGTCGCCGCGTACGACGGCGTCACCACCCAACTGCTGCTGGACCGGGACGTCGAGCACGCCCGCGTCTGGCTGGGGCAGCTCCTCACCGCGCTGCTCACCGACGGCAGCGGCGACCCGAGGGGCTAGCCACGGCCGAGACGTCCGGCCGCCGAACCGGCGCACAGCGCCACCACCGTGTACCGAACAGCGCCACCACCAAGTCGAGGAAGGGACGGTCGCCATGGATGCCGACGTCATCGTCGTCGGAGCGGGACTCGCGGGCCTGGTCGCCGCGAGCGAACTGACCAGCCGGGGCCGCAGGGTCGCGCTGGTCGACCAGGAGAACGCGGCCAACCTCGGCGGGCAGGCGTTCTGGTCCTTCGGCGGACTGTTCCTCGTGAACTCCCCGGAGCAGCGGCGCCTCGGCATCAAGGACTCCCTCGACCTGGCGTGGAACGACTGGCAGGGCAGCGCCGGCTTCGACCGGGTCGACGACGAGGACTCCTGGGCGGTGCGCTGGGCCCGCGCCTACGTCGAGTTCGCGGCCGGCGAGAAGCGCGCCTGGCTGGAGACGCACGGCATCAAGTTCCTGCCCACGGTCGGCTGGGCCGAGCGCGGCGACCTGCGCGCCGACGGCCACGGCAACTCCGTGCCCCGGTTCCACATCGCCTGGGGCACCGGCACGGGCGTCGTGGAGCCCTTCGTGCGGTATGCCAAGCAGGCAGCGCGCGACGGACTGCTCACCTTCTACCACCGGCACCAGGTCGACGAGCTGGTCATCGAGGACGGCACGGCGCGCGGAGTGCGCGGGACGGTGCTCGCGGAGGACGACTCGCCCCGCGGAGTCTCCTCCAACCGCGACCACGTCGGCGAGTTCGAGCTCACCGCACAGGCCGTCGTCGTCACCACCGGCGGCATCGGCGCCAACCACGACATAGTCCGCCGCTACTGGCCCGAACGGCTCGGCACCCCGCCCACCGAGATGGTCACCGGCGTCCCCGCCTACGTCGACGGGCGCATGCTCGACATCAGCGCGCAGGCGGGCGTACGGCTGGTCAACCGTGACCGGATGTGGCACTACACGGAGGGCCTGCAGAACTGGGACCCGATCTGGCCCGGGCACGGCATCCGCATCCTGCCCGGCCCGTCGTCCATGTGGTTCGACGCCCTGGGCCGCCGGCTGCCCGACCCGTGCCTGCCGGGCTACGACACCCTCGGCACCCTGAAGCACCTGCGCACCGACGCCGACATCGCCGGGTACGACCACTCCTGGTTCATCCTCTCGCAGAAGATCATCGAGAAGGAGTTCGCGCTGTCGGGCTCCGAGCAGAACCCCGACATCACCGCCAAGGACCGGGCCGGATTCCTGAAGGAACGCGTGCTCGGCAAGGGCGCCCCCGGCCCGGTGGACGCCTTCCTGCGCAACGGCGCGGACTTCGTGACCGCCCCGAACCTCGAACAACTCGTCGAGAAGATGAACCAGTTGACGGACAAGCCGCTCCTCGACGCGGAGACCGTCCGGCGCCAGATCGAGGCCCGCGACCTGCAGATCGCCAACCCGTACAGCAAGGACTCCCAGGTGCAGGGCATCCGCAACGCCCGCCGCTACATCGGAGACCGCCTAGGCCGGGTCGCCACCCCGCACCGCATCCTCGACCCCGCCGCCGGTCCCCTGATCGGCGTCAAGCTGCACATCCTGACCCGCAAGACCCTCGGCGGCATCCAGACCGACCTCGACTCCCGCGCGCTCGGCACCGACGGGACACCGATCGAGGGCCTGTACGCCGCCGGCGAGGTCGCCGGGTTCGGCGGCGGCGGCGTGCACGGCTACAACGCCCTGGAGGGCACGTTCCTCGGCGGCTGCCTCTTCTCGGGCCGCACCGCGGGCCGGGCGGCGGCGCGGCAGACGGCCTGACCGCGGTCCCCGCCCCGCCTCCTCACACCCCCAGGAGGCGGACCAGCACGGAGGCGTGGCTCTGCTCCGGTGTCTTCGACGCCGTCAGCAGGGTCACGTCACCCTTGCCTGCCAGGTCCCGGACATGATCGAGGAGTTCGGCGGCCTCGGGAGTGTCGAGCTCCGCCTCGTAGCGACCGGCGAACTCCTCGTACGACCCCTCGCCCGCGTGATACCAGCGCCGCAGTTCGGTGGAGGGGGTCAGGCCCTTGGGCCATTCGTCCACGTGGGCGGCGTCCTTCGACAGACCGCGCGGCCACAGCCGGTCGACCAGGACGCGCACCCCGTCCTCGGGCTCGGGGGTGTCGTAGACGCGGCGGATACGAACGCTCATGACCGGGCCTTTCCGGGGGGAGGCCGCGCGGGCCGTCGTGCGAGTCTCGGTGGGGGGAACGGGGCACCCGTCGAACCTGACGAGTTCCTCACAAGTGTCGGTCAAGGTCGACCCATGATCACGCACAAGCCCCGTGTCGCACTGCTGGCCGCCTCCCTGCTCCTGACCGGCTGCGGCGGCGGTGCCAAGGCGACGCCGGACCACGAGCCCGCCGCCCCCAGGCCCACGACCGCCACGCCCCTGCCCGACGTCGCCCTGGAGGTGGCGCCGCAGCAACTGCCCGGACTGGGCCCGAAGACCTGGGCCGAGGTGCCCGGCGAGGCCAGGCAGGCCGTCGTCGTGACCGGCGAGGGCCGCGACTCGGCGGAGTCGACGGTCGTGCTGTACGAGCGCAGCGACATCGGCTGGGAGGCGGGCGCCCGGTGGCCCGCGCACAACGCCCTGCGCGGCTGGACCGGCCACCACCGCGCCGGCGACCTGCGCTCACCCGTCGGGGTCTTCACGCTCACCGACGCCGGGGGACTGCTCCGCGACCCCGGTACCCGGCTGCCGTACGACCACGGCGTCGGCTTCACCGCGACCGGCACCGGATTCGAGGGCGAGCCGCTCGCGGGCTCCTTCGACTACGTCATCGCCATCGACTACAACCGCAGGCCGGGCACCACGCCCCTGGACTGGACCCGCCCGCTCGGCGCCGGACGCGGCGGCGGCATATGGCTCCACGTGGACCACGGCGGCCCCACCCAGGGCTGCGTCAGCATCTCCCGTGAGCACATGCGCCGGCTGCTGCGCGCGCTGCACCCCGACCGGCATCCCGTCGTCGTCATGGGCGACGCCGAGGCACTGGCCCGCTGAGTCCGCCCACCACTGCTGCCGAGTCCACCAACGACCGCTTAGGATCCGCCGCGTGTGCGCACATGTGCTGGTCGCCGAGGACGACGAGATGCAGGCCGAACTCATACGCCGCTCCCTGCTGGCGGAGGGGCACACCGCCACCGTGGTCCACGACGGGTCGGCCGCCCTGGACGCCGCCCGGCGGCTCAGGCCCGACCTCGTCGTGCTGGACCTGATGCTGCCGGTGATCGACGGCTACGGGGTGTGCCGGGTGCTGCGCCGGGACGACGACATCCCGGTGCTGATGCTGACGGCCCGGTCGGCGGAGGACGATGTCCTGCTCGGCCTGGAACTCGGCGCCGACGACTACATGACCAAGCCGTACAGCCCGCGCGAGCTGATGGCCCGCGTCCGTACGGTGCTGCGCCGCGGCGGCCGCGCCGCCGGGCGGCGGGAGGACCCCGTCGTACGGGCCGCGGGGATCGCCGTCGACTCCGAGCGGCACGAGGTGCACTGCGACGGGGCGGCGGTGGAGTGCACACCGGCCGAGTTCGAGATCCTGCTGGCCATGGTCGCCGAACCCGAACGGGTCTTCTCCCGGCGGCAGTTGCTGGAGTGCACCCGCGGCACCGACCGGGCGTCCACCGAGCGGGCCGTCGACGTCCACATCATGAACCTGCGCAAGAAGATCGAGGCCGACCCCCGCAGCCCGGTACGGCTGCTGACCGTGTTCGGCGTCGGGTACAAGCTCAGCGGCGGCCGGGCATGACGCGGCCCGTACCGCTGCGCAAGCGGCTCCTGGTACGGCTGCTGATCGCCTCGGTGCTGATCGCCGTGTGCTCGGTGGCGGCGACGGCCTGGCTGGCGGTGGAGACCACCACCCGGGCCCTGCGCGAGGAACAGGGACAGGTCCTCGCCGAGGACATGGACGTCCTCGCCCGGCTCAGCGGGTACGCCGCCACCCACCCGGACTGGAAGGGCGTCGAGAGGACGATCCGCGAGCTGTCCGCGCGCACCGGCCGCCGTATCGCCCTCACCACCACCGACCGCACGGCCATCGCCGACTCGGCCCCGCCCGGCACCTCCCTGCCGCCGCGCGCCGCCGCCACCGTCGACCCTCTGCACATCGACACCTACACGGAGCGCGGAGCGCAGCGCGGCGGCGTCGACCCCCGGGTCGTGGGCCCGTACCGGGTGACCGACCGGGAGCGGGCCGAGCTGGAGAAGCTCGCCGGAGCACGGCAGCGGTGCTTCGCCCGCAACGGCTACGAGGCCACCGTCGTGCAGACCCCCAGCGGCCGGCCGGTGGTCACCGACCACGACGGGCCGGTCGCGGGTGGAGTCGTGCCCGACGAGTGCGCCGACGGCCTGCTCAACACCCCGACCCCCACCGAGAACAAGGCCCTGTCCGAGCTGTCGGAGCGCGCCCGGAAGTGCCTCGACCGGCGCGGGCTGAGCGCCCGTGCGCAGGAATTCGTCGCGGTCGACGTGACCGAGAAGCCGCTCGGCACCCGCTACCTCCCGGGAAAGACCAAGGGAATGGACGACCGCGCGGCCGCGCGGGAGGCGGACCGCTGCGTCGACGAGGCACGCCGGGCCCAGCTCGACCGGTATGTGGCCCCCGTGGCCGAGCTGTTCCTGGGCGGCGGCGACACGACCGCCGTCCGCTTCGACATGTCCCCCGCGAACAAGGCCAAGGTCGTCGGTGCCGCCGGACTCGTCCTGGCGGTCACCGTCGCCGTCACGGCCGCCGTCGCCACCCGGCTCGTCCGGCCCCTGCGGGCGCTCACCGCGGCCGCCCAGCAGCCCCCCGAACGGCACGCACGGGTGCCGGTCACCACCCGCGACGAGACCGGCATCCTCGCCGCCGCCTTCAACGAACTCGCCGAGCGCCGGGAGCGGCTGGAGGCCCAGCGCAAGGCGATGGTCAGCGACGTCGCCCATGAGCTGCGCACCCCGCTCACCAACATCCGCGGCTGGCTGGAGGTGACCCGCGACGGTGTCGTCGACCCGGATCCGGCCCTGCTCGCCTCCCTGCACGAGGAGGCCCTCGTCCTCCAGCGGGTCATCGACGACCTCCAGGACCTCGCCGCCGCGGACGCCGGCACGCTGCGTCTGCACCGCGAGCCGGTCCGCGCGGACGAACTCCTCGACCAGGTCGCCGCCGCCCACCGCGTGGCCGCCGACACGGCCGGCGTCACCCTGCGCACCGCGGCGGACGGCACCCCCTGGCTGGATGCCGACCCCGTCCGGATGCGTCAGGCTCTCGGAAACCTCGTCTCCAACGCCCTGCGCCACACACCGGCCGGCGGCACCGTCACGCTCGCCGCGCGGAGCGACGGCGACGACGTCGTCCTCGACGTCACCGACACGGGAACCGGCATCGCCGCCGAGGACCTGCCGTACGTCTTCGACCGGTTCTGGCGTGCCGAGAAGTCCCGCAGCCGGCGTACCGGAGGCAGCGGGCTCGGCCTGCCGATCGTCCGGCAGCTGGTCGCCGCGCACGGGGGCACGGCCGGCGCGGCGAGCGAGCCCGGCGCCGGATCCGTGTTCCGTCTTCGGTTGCCGGGAGCGGCCGCGCCCGTGTGAGGGCGGCGGACTCCCGGGCCGCCGGCGCCCGTCATCCGGCCCGTTGCCGCAGAGCCCGCCGCTCCGCCTCGCTCGTGCCGCCCCATATGCCGATGAACTGGTCCATGTCGAGTGCCCAGCGCAGGCACTGGTCCCGGACCGTGCAGCGCCGGCAGACCGCCTTCGCCTGCTCGGTCTGCAGCACGGTCGGACCGGACGTGCCGATCGGGTAGAAGAGGTCGGGGTCCTCATGGCGGCAGGCGGCGTGGTCTCGCCAGTCGTCCATCAAAGTCACCTGCGATCGTCGAACGTGCCCTCGGTGGATGCATTACTCGTTTTCGAGTCGCCTGTCGATGCGCAAGTGAAACCCGGTCGGACACCGGCGAATCCAGTCACTGTTCGCGCATGCCCCACGGAGAGCCGTACTCGGTCAGCAGATCCAGGAAGGGCCGGGCCGGGAACGCCTCCGGGCCGAGCACACCGGCACCCGACCAGGCGCCGGCGGAGAGGAGTTCGAGGGCGACGACGGGATTGACGGCCGTCTGCCACACCACGGCCTGGGAGCCGTACTCCTTCATCGACCACTGGTTGTCCACCACGTGGTACAGGTACACCTCGCGCGGCGCGCCGTCCTTGACGCCCCGGACCCAGGTGCCCGCGCAGGTCTTGCCGTGCATCCGCTCGCCCAGCGTCGCGGGGTCCGGCAGACACGCGGCCACGACGTCCCGGGGCGAGACCCGCACCGGTCCGCCGGCGCTGGGCACGGTCACCGGCTCGGTGCGGTCCAGACCCAGCAGGTGCAGCGTCTTCAGGGTGCTGATGAACTCCTCGCCCAGGCCGTACTTGAACGTCACCCGGCGCGCGTCGACCCAGCGCGGCATCAGGAGCACCTCCTCGTGCTCGACGTTCACGCACTCGACCGGGCCGATGCCCTCGGGGAAGTCGAACACCTCGGGCTCGCTGAACGGCTCGGTGGTGAACCAGCCGCGGCCCTCCTCGTAGACGACCGGCGGGTTGAGGCATTCCTCGATCGTCGTCCAGATGCTGAAGGACGGGGCGAAGTCGTAGCCGTCGACGGTCAGGTTCGCGCCGTCGCGGACCCCGAGCTCCTCGATCTCGTCGAAGAGCTCGTCGGCGGCGTACCGGGCGAACACGTCCGACAGCCCGGGCTCCACACCCATGCCGACCAGCGCCAGCTTCCCGGCCTTCTCCCAGTCCGCCGCCTGCTCGAACTGGCCGTCGCCCAGCTTGACCCCGCACTCCTCGTACGGCCGCTCCGGATGCGGGTGCGACAGCGACATCGCCATGTCGACATAGGTGGCCCCGGTGGTGCGCGCGGCCTGGAACAGCGGCATCACGAACCGCGGGTCGGTGGCGTTGAGGAGCACGTCGCACGTGTGCCGCTCCAGCAGCGCGGTGACCGCCGCCTCGTCGCTCGCGTCGACGCGCTCGGCGCGGAAGCGGGCGTCGCCGTGGAGGGCCGCGACGGCCGCCTCGGCGCGCCCGAGGTCGTAGTCGGCGACCACCATCGCCTCGAAGAACGGACGGCGGGCCGCGATCCGGGTGATGGCGGTACCCACACCGCCGGCACCCACGAGCAGTACACGCATGACAAGACTCCCTCGGCTGCAGGTCTACGACGTGGTGGGGCCCCGCCTCAGATACAACGCCCGCCGCTCACGTAAGGTCAATGGCGTTGGCATAAGGCGAGCGTTCGGCGTGAGCGGCACCAGGACGGAGAGCATCGTGCCCAAACCGGTCGTCCCGGAGGAGAAGCGGCGCCGTAGGCGTCCCACGAAGAGCGGCACCGTGCTGTCCGAGCGGCTGATCGTCGAGACGGCGCTGCGGATGCTGAGCGAGCACGGCAGCGCCGGTCTCACCGCCCGCCGCCTCGGTCTGGCCCTGGACGCCGATCCGAGCACCCTGTACCGCTACTTCCGGGGCATGGACGAGCTGACCCTGGCCATCGGCGACGCGCTGATCGGCCGGGCGCTCGAGGGCTGGACGCCGACGGGGGAGTGGCGCGAGGACCTGCGCGCCGTCGGGCTGCGCATCCACGCCGCCTATGTCGACCATCCGCAGGCCGCGGTGCTGACGACCAGCCGGGTCACCGGGCGCGCGAACGAACTCGCCGCCGACGAGACGGTGCTGGACGTCCTGCGCACCGCGGGGTTCCCGCTGCCGGACACCGTGCGCATCTACCACGCGTTCATCGACCAGACCCTGGCGTTCGCCGCGCTGGATGCCGCGTCCCTGGCCCTGCCCAGTGCGGCGCTGCGCGCGGACGAGGAGATGTGGCGCTCGACCTACGCGCGGTTGCCGCGGGCCACGCATCCCCGGATCGCCGAGGCGGCGCCCCTCCTGGCCGGCCGGATGGTGACCAGTGCCTATCCGACGGCGCTGGGCATGCTCCTGACCAGCGCGGCCGCCGAGCTGGAGGCCCTGGAGTGCCGGGACAGGTCGTAGTCCGGCGGCGCCGTGGTGGCCGGCCGCGCCCGCGCGGCGGAGCCGCACAATCGATACTGCCCCGCGCCCCTTCGGGGCGCTAGGGACGCAGTGTCCGGGAGGCCGCTGCCGTCACCGCCTCCGTCACCGCCGCAAGCGCCGGCGAGTCCAGCTTCCACTGCTGCCAGTACAGCGGGACGTCGACCGGACGGTCCGGGGCGAGCTGCACCAGGCGGCCGTCCGCCAGGAGCGCCTGCGCCTGCGTCTCGGGAATCAGGCCCCAGCCCAGTCCGGCGACCACGGACGCCAGGAAGCCCTCCGAGGTGGGGACGTGATGCCGTACGTCACTCGCGCCCGTACGGGAGTGCAGCAGTCTGCGGACGAACGCGTCCTGGAGGTCGTCACTGCGGTCGAAGGCCATCACCGGCGCCCGCACGAGCGCCTCCCGCAGGGAGCCACCGAGGTGCCGCTCGGCGAACTCCGGGCTCGCCGCGGCCAGATACCGCATTCGGCCCAGGGGACGCACGGAGCACCCCGCCACGGCGTCCGGCGACGACGTCACCGCGGCCATCACCAGACCCTCCCGCAGCAGCGTCGCCGTCCGGCTCTCGTCCTCCCGGCGCAGCTCGAAGCAGAGCCGCGGCTCCTGCGGCACGCGCGTGAGCACCTGAAGGAACCAGGTCGCCAGCGAGTCGGCGTTGACCGCGACCGACACCCGTGTCGCCTCCGAGGTGCCGCTCAGCCCCAGCTCGGCCCGCGCGTCGCGCTCCAGCCGGGCCAGCTGACGGGCGAACCGGACCACGACCTCCCCGGACTCCGTCGGCCGCACCGGCTTCGTGCGCACCAGCAGGACCCGCCCCGTGCGCTGCTCCAGCGCCTTCACCCGCTGGCTCACCGCCGACGGCGTCACATGCAGCGCCGCGGCGGCCGCGTCGAAGGTGCCCTCGTCCACGACCGCGAGCAGCGTCCGCACTTGGTCCAGGGGAAGCTCGGTCAGCTCTGACTTCACGACAGCTAAGGATACGTAAGAATCTTTAGCTGTACGTCAAGAGATCATCTCCTTAGCGTGAAGGGCATGACAAACGCCTTGACCACCGCGGCCGCCGGATTCGGCACCGGCCTCTCCCTGATCGTCGCCATCGGCGCCCAGAACGCCTTCGTGCTGCGCCAGGGGATCCGCCGCGACGCCGTCCTCGCCGTCGTCGGCATCTGCGCCCTGTCCGACGCGCTCCTCATCACCCTGGGCGTGGCCGGTGTCGGTGCGGTGGTCGTGGCCTGGCCGGGCGTGCTGACGGCGGTCGCCTGGGTCGGCGGCGTGTTCCTGCTCTGCTACGGCGTGCTCGCCGCCCGCCGGGTCTTCAAGCCCGGCGGCGCGCTGGTGACCGAGGGCGACGTGGCGGGGTCCCGGCGGCGGGCGGTGCTGACCTGCCTCGCCATGACCTGGCTCAACCCGCACGTCTACCTCGACACCGTGTTCCTGCTCGGCACGGTCGCCGCCGACCGGGGCCCGCTGCGCTGGACGTTCGGACTCGGTGCCGCCGTCGCGAGCCTGGTCTGGTTCGCCGCGCTCGGCTTCGGCGCGCGGCTGCTGAGCCGCCACCTCGCCAAGCCCGTGGCCTGGCGGGTCCTGGACGGCCTGGTCGCCGCGACGATGCTCGCCCTCGGCGTGAGCCTCATCGCGGGTGCCTGACGTCCCCGGCCCGCAGGCGGCGCCGGACCGCGCGCCCGCATCGGCCACCGGCGTCCGACCGCCCCGCCACGGTCTGCGTGGGGTACAGGCGTGCGGGCACACCCCGACCCCGTCGGTGATCCCCCCGCCTGTCCGGAAACCGAGACCGGCATCCCACATGCTTGACCACCGGTGCCATAGTGATCCCTGGTTCGCGATAGGTGTAACGAGCAACCAGGGACGTCCGTGGACACGAGTGAGAGCAGTACCGAAGAGCAGCCGGCGACCCCGGAGGCGGACAGAGCCGCCCGGCGCGGCTGGCGCCGCTGGGCGATGGACACCCGCCCGCTGCGCCGCCCGGCCTTCCGCCGGCTGTGGTCCTCGACCATCGTCACGGCCGTCGGCAGCCAGCTCACCGCCGTCGCCGTGCCCAAGCAGATCTACGACATCACCGGCTCCTCGGCGTGGGTCGGCGCCGCGAGCCTCGCCGGACTGCTGCCGCTGGTGGTGTTCGCGCTGTGGGGCGGCGCCGTCGCCGACAGCGTGGACCGCCGCAAACTGCTCCTCGTCACCAACACCGGCATAGCCGTCACCTCGCTGCTGTTCTGGCTCCAGGCCGTCACCGGCATGGAGTCGGTGGCCGCGCTGATGGTGCTCCTCGCCGTGCAGCAGGCGTTCTGGGGGATCAACTCCCCGGCCCGCAACGCCTCCATCGCCCGCCTGGTGCCGGCCGACGAACTGCCCGCAGCCAACGCCCTCGGCTCGACCGTCATGCAGACCGGCCAGGTCATGGGGCCGCTGCTGGCCGGTGTGCTCATCCCCGTGATCGGCCTGGCCGAGCTGTACCTCATCGATGCGCTGGCCCTGTGCGTGACCGTGTGGGCGGTCGCCAAGCTGCCCGCGCTGCCGCCCGTGAAGGCGGCCGCCGAACGTCGCGCGGGCGTACGGGAGATCGTGGCGGGCTTCCGCTACATCGCCCTGCACCGGGTGCTGTTGCTGTCCTTCCTGGCCGACATCATCGCGATGGTCTTCGGCATGCCCCGCGCCCTCTTCCCTCAACTCGCGGGTCAGACCTACGGATCGTACGGCGAAGGGCTCGCCCTCGGACTGCTGTTCGCGGCGATCCCGATCGGCGCGGTGGTCGGCGGGCTGTTCTCCGGCACCTTCTCCCGGGCCCGCCGGCACGGCTGGATGGTGATCGGCGCGGTCGTCGCCTGGGGCGCGGCCATCACCGCCTTCGGACTCAGCGGCAGTCTGTGGCTCGCGGTGGTGTTCCTGGCCCTCGCCGGCGTCGCCGACATGGTCTCGATGGTCTTTCGCGGGGCGATCCTGCTGTCCGCCGCCAGCGACGAGATGCGCGGCCGGATGCAGGGTGTGTTCACGGTCGTCGTCGCGGGCGGGCCGCGCCTGGCCGACGTCCTGCACGGCACGGCCGGCTCGGCCTTCGGCCCCCGCACGGCGACCGTCGGCGGCGGCCTGCTGGTCGTCGTCCTGATGCTGGGCCTGGCCGCCGCGCTGCCCGCCCTGCGGCGCTACCGCGTCTGAGGCTCAGAGCACGCTGCGCCGGTGGTGCCCGTACTGCTCCATCAGCTTGCCGCGGGTCATCTCCAGCCGGTGCGCGAGGATTTCGGCGACATACCGCACCAGCAGCATCCCGAGGTGGGTGTCCTCCTCGCACAGCCGCAGCACCGCGTCCGCCTCGAACTCGTAGGCACGCACCGGGCTGAACGCCTCCGCACCGAAGTCCCATTGGTACGGAGGGAACAGCCAGGACCAGCCGAGCAGGTCACCGGCGCCGAGGCTCGCGACGGTGACGCGCTGGAGGGAGGTCACGCGCTGGTCGAGGGAGACGGCGCCCGAGCGGATGACCCAGAAACGGTCGGCCGTGCCGCCCGCCTCGAAGATCCGGGCGTCCTCCGGGAAGGCGACCTCCCGGGCGAGCGACATCAGGCGCTGGCGCTGAGGCGGCGGAAGGGCGGTGAGCAGTTTGATCGCTTTGGTCATGACACGGGGCTCCTCGCCGAGGACTGAGGTTCCGGTGCTTCCCTGCGTCCATTTCAGCCCGTGCCGCCGCGCTGAGCACCTCGGCGGAGAGCGGTTTCGGCCGGGATTCCCGGAGCGGCACGAGGAAGGCACGGGAGAGCCCTCGCGGAGGGCATGAAAAAGCCCTGGCTGGACGGGGGAAGCCAGCCAGGGCCGTATGCGGTGGTGCATGGGGGATGTGTTCGATCCACCCCGTGACCACGTATGGATGAACCGTAAACCATCTCGGTGGATTCCGCGTAACCGAGAGCGGGTCACGTGACCTGTTTCACTCGGGCCCCGGTTTCAGCCCTGTCCGGCGTGCCTGCCGGGCGTCAGGATCTCGTCCAGCACCATGATCACCGTCTCGTACGCCAGCGTCCGTACGGCGGCGTCGCGGGCCCCCTCGGGGTCCGTCGACCTGAGCTGCTCGCTCCGCATCCGCCAGGAACGCTCCTCCTGCCGGGCACTGGCCCGGGCTCGTTGCATCCGTCGCAGCAGTTCGTCTGAGTCCACGACTTCGGTCATGACAACCGCCTACCCACGAATCGCCCCGATGTGCGGTCCCGTTCCGCACGGTCATCCCTCGGATGCCTTCACGGGTACCCCCAGGGGGCGGGCCAGACCGGTCACGCCCTCGTCGAGGCGCTGCAGATGCCGCAGGACACGGTCGGTGATCCGGCCGTAGCGCGGGACGCCGGGGGTGGTCGGCCCGAGCAGCGAGGCGATGCTCGGGCCGGTCTCGATCTCGGCGGTGGAGTGCTCGTCGCCGACGTGGGCGCCGATCGCCGCCAGGTTGTGCTCGATGCGCCCGGCGGCCCGCCGCAGCCGGGGGTCGGCCGCGATCGACGGGTGAGTGGGCAGCAGCTCGGCGGTCGCGGCCAGCGCACGGGCGTGAAACGCGCACGTCTCCAGCAGCGCGACGACATAGCGCGCGGTCTCGCGGCGGGCCCGCAGCGGCGTGACCGGATGCGTGAGCGGCTTGGTCGCGGCCCGCAGGTCGGCCAGCGCCTGGTCGAGCTCGCGCGCCTCGTCGAGCAGTTCCTTGGGCGGTTCGCCGCTGAGCTGGTCGACGGCGCTGCGGGTGACGTCGCCGAGCCGCTCCAGCACAGTCGCGAGCAGCTCGTTCGTCCGGCGGTCCGTCTGCACCGGCAGCACGAACGCCGCCGCGATCACTCCGCAGGCCGCGCCGAGCGCCGTCTCCTCGATGCGCAGCACCAGCACCGACAGGCTGTAGGTGTGCAGCAGGGTGTAGAGCAGGCCCAGCGCCGCGGTGACGAAGAAGGACACCGCCGTGTACGACAGCGGCGCCGAGTAGAACATCGCGAACACGAACAGCAGCACCAGCGCGAACGCCGTCCACGTGTTGTGCCCGACCGCGCCGGCCAGCACGATGCCGGCCAGGACACCGAGGACGGTGCCCAGCAGCCGGCGGTAGCCCTTGACCAGGATCTCGCCCGTGGACGCGGTGTTGAGGAACACGATCCAGCAGGTCAGCACCGCCCAGTACCAGCGGTCCTGGGACAGCAGCTCACCGCCGACGATGGCCAGCGTCGAGCCCACGGCGACCTGGACCGCCGCACGCGTGGTGGGCCGCCGCAGCCCGGTCGCCTCCTGGGCGGGAGTCTCCTCCTCGGCGTCGAGCACCGCGTCCTCGGCGTCCAGCTCCTCGCGCGAACGGGCGGTCGCGGGGCTGTCGTCCGACTCGTCCCGAGCCCCGCCGAGCGCGATCCGCAGCCCGAGCACGGCACGGGCGGCCTCACCGACGGCCCGGAACACGTCCTGCACGGCCGGTGACGCGACCGGCAGGTTCTCCTCGTCGCGGTAGCCGAGCAGCCGGTTGCGCAGATGCGCCACCGAGGTACCGGCGGCCTCTTCGACGGGTCGCAGCACGAGCACCCGCAGCGCCTCCATGTCCCGGCGCAGCTTCTCGGTCGCCTCGTCCCGCACGGGCTGGCGCCCGCCCGACGGGACGGGCGCGCCCGGCAGATGCATGGCCAGCGTGTCCACCCGCTCGGCGCCGCGTGCCCGCAGCAGCGACAGCCCCAGCCGCTCGGCGGCGATCTCGGCGTCCGCGACACGGCGCTGGACGAGCCCGGCCATCCGCTCGTCGGAGGTCCCGCCCTCCAGCCGGCCCTGGATCAGCAGTGCCGTCTCGTGCAGCCGGGCGGTGCCCTCGCGCACCTGCTCCAGGGCCCGGTCGGCCTCCCCCGGACCGGCGTCCAGCAGACCGAGCTGGGCGGACAGCAGCTGCGCCAGGCGGACGCGGAACGCCTCGCGCAGCCGCTGGAGCACCCCGGTCGGGGTCTCCGGCACCAGCACGAACCGCACCAGCGCACCGCATCCGAACGCCACGGCGACCGCGCGGAACAGCTCCGGCAGCTCACCGATGGTGGCGCCGACGAACAGGGACATGAAGTAGATCTGGAAGCCGATCAGCCCCAGCGCGGTGCCCCGGTCCCCGAACCGGCGGCCGTACACCGCACAGAAGATCAGCGCGACGAAGACGAGGTCGCCGGCCACCACCCTGTGGTGCAGGGCCGCCGCCAACGTCATCGACGCCAGCGCCACCGGCAGGCCCAGCGCGAGCGTGACCGCCTGCTGCCCGCGCTGCTTCTCCCGGATGGCGAAGGTCGACACCATCGCCGCGAGCGCGCCCGCCACCAGATGGGTCACGTCGGTGCCCAGCAGCGCGAGCACGGCGACGGCGAGCGCGATCGAGCCCGCCGTGCGCAGCCCGGCCGTCAGCCTCAGCAGACCCGGGTCCGAGGCCGCGGCACGGTCGCGCAGCCGTGTCCGGGCCGGCCCTCCCGCTGCCCTCACGCCGCCGTACTCACTCCCGCTCTCTTTCCGATCACACCGTGCACCGCGTTCGGGACGGCACCGTCACCTCACCCCGCCGTCCCTTCGGCCGCCCCGGCCGCGCCCTTCCCTGCGCCGACCTGAGCCCGGATCTGCTCCGGCGTCAGGTATGCGTGGACGAACTCGAAGTCCTTGAGCTTGGCGGGGGTGCGGGACTGGAATCCGGTCCGCACGAAGTCGTCCCCCGCGACGGCGTTGAGCAGCCAGTTGGTCATGACGCGGGTCTTGGCGACATTGGTGCGCAGTGCCGACCAGTGGTACCCGCGGGCCACGGCCATCGCCGGCAGCCCCTTGAGTTCCACGCCGAGGGGCTTGGAGACGGCGTCGCGGCCGCCGAGGTCCACGACCAGCCCGAGGTCCTTGTGCCGGTACGGCCGCAGCGGCTGGTCGCGCAGCGCCGCGATGACGTTGTCCGCGACGACCTTGCCCTGGCGCATCGCGTGCTGGGCGGTGGGCGGGCAGACGGCGCCCTCCTCGTCCTTGGCCACGTCGGGCACCGCGGCGGCGTCGCCGAGCGCGAACACGCCGTCGTGCCCGGGCAGGTTCATCTCGGCGGTGACCGCGAGCCGGCCGCGGACGGTCTCCGCGCCCAGCGTGCCGATCAGCGGGCTGGCGACGACGCCGGCGGTCCAGATCAGCGTGCGGGTGGGAATCACCCGGCCGTCCGTGAAGGTGACCTCCTCGGGGCCGGCCTTCGCGATGGACACCCCAAGGGAGATCTCGACGCCGCGCTTGCGCAGGATCTCCTGGGCGTCGGTGCCGAGCTTCTCGCCCAGTTCGGGCATCAGCCGCGGGGCGATGTCGATGAGATGCCACTTGATGAGTTTCGGATCGAGCCGCGGATAGCGCTTGACCGCGTTGTGGGTCAGCATCTGCAGGCACGCGGCGGTCTCGGTGCCGGCGTACCCGCCGCCGACCACCACGAACTGCAGCCGCGCCGCCCGCTCGTCCGGGTCCTGGCTGGCGTCGGCGAGGTCCAGCTGCGAGATGACGTGGTCGCGCAGGTACGCGGCCTCGGCGAGCGTCTTCATGCCGTAGGCGTTGTCGGTCAGTCCCGGGATGTCGAAGGTCCGGGTGATGCTGCCGGGGGCCAGCACGATGTAGTCGTACGGCTCGTTCAGGAGCTTGTCGGTGATGGTGCGGATGACGCAGACCTTGGACGCGAGGTCCACGCCGATGGCGCCGCCCGGAATGATCCGGGTGCGGTACCTGCGGCTGCGGCGCAGGGACACGGCGATCGACTGCGGGGTCAGGACGCCGGAGGCGACCTGGGGCAGCAGCGGCAGGTAGAGCTGGTAGGAAGACGGTGTCACCAAAGTGATCTCGGCTTCGTCCGGGGAGAGTTTGCGTTCCAGGCGGCGAACGCATCCGACTCCGGCGAAGCCTGCGCCAACCACCAGGATCCTGGGTCGTGTCACGGTGATCATCCCTTCTGCGGCTCCAGGCGGTCTGCCTCGACGACGTTCGCCTGCCCCTGGATCGCGGCTTCGCACGCCTCGATCCCACCGCGCCACCGGTCGTTCCGCCAGCCGGGTGCGGCAGGCAGATGAACCCGTCGTGAGCCACCCTGCCCCAACCGGCCCGGGGGCACACCGGTTCGGAAGTGAAAGACGTGTCCGCGCGATCTCTTGACGAGTCATTGGTCCGAACCTAACTTCCGTAATGCCCATCCATATAAGGGACCGCAGTTCACATACATGACCAAGTGGAGTGCGGTTCACCCCCCACGTCCGACAGGAGGCAGGATGCGCCCGACCTTGCGCACCCTCACCGTCAGCACGGCGCTGTGCGCCGCTTCCCTGCTCGCCGCACCGCACGCGTTCGCCGAAGTCGAGCCCGGGGGCTGGCAGTCGGTGTCACCCACCTTCACCGAGCAGGAACGGGGCTGCGGCCAGATCGACGGCCTGACGTTCCGGCTCACCTGCTCCACCGCCAGCGGTGACCAACGGGCTGAACGACGCTATGCCACCTACACGGGCGGAACGCGCCAGTTCGAGGGCTACTTCCGCATCACCAGCCTCAGCGGCACCCGGATCAGCCTCAAGCAGACCTTCCACGAGTCCGGATCCGGCCCGTACTTCATGCTCGCCGTCGAGCGCGGCGGCAGGCTCTACGCGGTGCACGGCGGCACCACCCTCTCCAACGCCGGCGCCGTCGGCGCGACCGTCCGCGTCAACACCGTCCACCAGGTCGGCTCCGAGCACCGCACCTACATCAACGGCTCCCTGAAGCACACCTACGCCAGCCCCGGCGGCAGCTTCTACGACAAGTTCGGCGCGTACCGCACCAACAGCGGCAACGGGACGGCCACCGTGGAGTGGAGCAACGTCCGCTTCTGGCGCAAGTAGCGGCCGCCGGATGCGAGGAAAGGCGCGTATCGCGGCGTCGGCAGCGCTGATCCTGGCGCTGCCGGCCTGCTCCGTCGGCACCGGACAGCCGCTGCGGGGCGCCCTCACCACCCCCACCGACATCGACCTGACCTGGCGGGACGAGCGGCCCGGGATCGCGGGCCACGTCCTGGAGTTCGCGACCGACGAGGACGGCCCGTACACGGTCCTGCAGTACCTCGCGCCCCAGGTGACCCGCTACCGCCACCCCGACCTGATGCCCCACACCACCTTCCACTACCGGCTGACCTCCTACCGGGGCCCCACCGCCCGGCCGCACCTGACCCGGCGCGCCGACGGCATCCGCCTCACCTGGACCGACGACTCCCCGGCGGAGGACGGCTACCTCCTGGAGATCCGCAAGAAGGACAGCAAGCGCTACGACCCCGTCGCCGTCCTGAACCCCGACACCGAGGCCACCGACTTCGTCCCGCTGCCCGAGGAACGGGACGCCACCTACCGCGTCCGCGCCTTCGTCCTCGGGGAGCGGTCGAACGTCGTGCGGCTGACGACGGGCGACTAGCCGCGCTCAGCCGAACACGTTGTCCGTGTCGTCCCAGTGCGCGAACTCGTCCGCCAGCTGTTCCCGCGGCGCGCGCGAGCGAGCCTGGTACATCGCGTCGATCTGCAGCGCGTAGTGCCGCACGATCGCGTCCCGCCGCAGCTTCATCGACGGCGTCAGCAGACCGCTGGCCACGTCGAACGGCTCCGCCAGCACCCGGAACACCCGGATCGACTCCGGCCGCGACACCGCGCTGTTGGCGGCGGCCACGGCCCGGGCGACCTCCTCGCGCAGCGCGTTCTCCTCGCGTGCCTCCCGGATCCGGGCGTCGCTGCGCACGGCGAGGGACTCGCGCCAGTAGGCCAGGAAGTCGGGGTCCAGGGTGATCAGGGCCCCGACGCAGGGCCGGTTGTCGCCCACGACCACCGCCTGGTGGACCAGCGGATGCATCCTCAGCCGCTGTTCCAGGAGCGCCGGCGAGACGCTCTTGCCGCTGCTCGTGACGACGACGTCCTTCTTGCGCCCCGTGATCGTCAGATAGCCGTCGGAGTCCAGCCGCCCCAGATCGCCGGTGGCCAGCCAGCCGCCGCGCAGCGCGGCCCGTGTCGAGGCGTCGTCATTGACATAGCCCTGGAACACCGACGGCCCGCGCACCAGGATCTCCCCGTCGTCGGCCACCCGGATGTCGACGCCCGGGAGCGCCTGCCCCACCGTCCCCGACATCTCGCGGCCCAGCGGCTGGGCCGTGACACCGCCGCTGGTCTCGGTGAGCCCGTACCCGTCGTTCACGTAGATCCCGACACCCTCGTAGAAGAGGGAGAGCTCACGGTTCAGGGAGGAGCCGCCGGACGTCCCGAGCATGACCCTGCCGCCGAGGGCGGTGCGGAACTTGCGGTACACCGTCCGCTCGTACAGGGCGTGTTGCAGCCGCAGGTCGAAACCGGGACCGGGGCCGCCGCCCAGCCGCTGCCGTTCCAGGGCCGCCGCGAAGTCCCGCGCGGTGTCCGCGGCCCGCTCGAACAGGGCACCCCGGCCCGCCTGCTGGGCGACCCGCAGGGCGTTCTTGTAGATCTTCTCGAAGATCGACGGCACGCCGCAGAAATAGGTGGGCCGGAAGCTGCGCAGGGCGGTCGACAGCGCTTCCTCGCGCAGGTCGGGCTCGTGCCCCATCAGCATCCCGCCGCGGATGCACAGGGTCTGGACCAGCAGACCGTACACATGGGAGAAGGGCAGGAAGGCGAGGACGGACGCCTGTCCGCCCGGTGGCACCACCTTGTGGCCCCAGCCCGCGAGCAGCGTGTCGCAGGTCGCCGCCAGATTGCGGTGACTGAGCGCGCAGCCCAGCGGCCGCCCGGTCGTGCCGGACGTGTAGGCGACGGCACAGGTGGAGTCCGGCAGCACGATGCGGCGCAGCGAGTCGACCGTGGTGAGCGGGACGTACTCACCGCGCTCCACGAGCTGCGCGAGCCCTCCCGCGTCCAGCTGCCAGACGTGCCGCAGCCGCGGCAGCGATCCGCACACCGAGCCGACGGTCATGACGGCCTGCTCGTCCTCGACCACCACGCCCACGCACTCGGCGTCCCGCAGAATCCACTCGACCTGGTCGCGCGACGCCGTCGGATAGATCGGGACGACCTCGGCGCCCACCGTCCACAGCGCGTAGCTGAGCACCGTCCACTCGTAGCGGGTGCGCGCCATGATGGCGACGCGGTGCCCCGGTGAGATACCGGACGCGACCAGCCCCTTGGCCAGGTCGGCCACTTCGTCACGCAGTTCCACGGCGGTCACCTCCTCCCACGTCGTGGCGGAGGGGCCGGGACGGCGCGCGAGCATCGGCAACATGGGGTTGACGGCCGCCGACTCGAAGAGGCTGTCGGCGAGCCCGCCGGTCAGAGGCGTGACGCTGGGGGGAGCGAGGCCGAGGTCGCGCATGTGCACTGCTCCAGATGTGTACCGGGTGTGACGTCACCGATGAGTTCCGTTATCGGCGCTGCCCGAATCTAGCCCAGCCGGGACCGGATGGTGTCGGGAACGGAGAACTCCGGCATCACATCCGTTCGGGCAGCAGCCACACCGTCGCCAGCGGAGGCAGCGTGAGGCGGATGTGCCCGTCCTCCGGTTCGACCGGACCGGAGTTGATCACATCGCTGCCACCGAAGCGCGCCGCGTCGGTGTTGAGGACCTCCTGCCAGGCGGTCACCGAGTCCGGGACGGCGAGCCGGTAGTCGTGGCGGACCACGGGGGAGAAGTTGCTGACCGCGAGCAGCGGCGTGCCGTCGGCGGCGAACCGCAGGAAGGCGAAGACGTTGTCGTCGCCGGCGTCCCCGAGCACCCACCGGAAGCCGCCCGGGTCGGTGTCCCGCTCCCACAGGGCCGCAGTCGCCCGGTAGCGCGCGTTGAGGTCCGCGACCAGGTCCCGCACTCCCTCGTGGTCGCCGGCCGACGCGTACCCGGGATCGAGCAGCCACCACTCCGGACCATGTGCTTCCGACCACTCGGCGCCCTGTGCGAACTCCTGCCCCATGAAGAGCAGTTGCTTGCCCGGGTGTGCCCACATGAAGCCCAGGTACGCGCGGTGGTTGGCGCGGCGCTGCCACCAGTCGCCCGGCATCTTGGACACCAGCGCCTGCTTGCCGTGCACGACCTCGTCGTGCGAGATCGGCAGCACGTAGTTCTCGCTGTAGGCGTACACCATCGAGAACGTCATCTCGTTGTGGTGGTACTTGCGGTGCACCGGCTCCTTGGCGATGTACTGGAGCGAGTCGTGCATCCAGCCCATGTTCCACTTCAGCCCGAACCCGAGCCCGCCGCTGTCGGTCGGCCGGGTCACCCCGTCCCAGGCGGTCGACTCCTCCGCGATCGTCACGACCCCGGGGTTGCGCCGGTACACCGTCGCGTTCATCTCCTGCAGGAACGCCATCGCGGCGAGGTCCTCGCGCCCGCCGAACCGGTTCGGCGCCCACTGCCCGTCCTCGCGCGAGTAGTCGAGGTAGAGCATGGACGCCACGGCGTCCACCCGCAGCCCGTCGATGTGGAACTCCTCGCACCAGTACGTGGCGTTGGCGACGAGGAAGTTGCGCACCTCGGTGCGCCCGTAGTCGAACTCGTACGTCCCCCAGTCCGGATGCTCGGCCCGCCGTGAGTCACCGGGCTCGTACAGCGGCTCCCCGTCGAACCGGCTCAACGCCCAGTCGTCCTTCGGGAAGTGGGCCGGCACCCAGTCCACGATCACCCCGATCCCGGCCTGGTGCAGACGGTCGACCAGGTACTTGAAGTCGTCGGGGGTGCCGAGGCGAGCCATGGGCGCGTAGAAGCCGGTGACCTGATAACCCCAGGAACCGGCGAACGGATGCTGCGCCACCGGCATGAACTCGACGTGTGTGAAGCCGAGGTAGTTGACGTAGGCGGGCAACTGCTCGGCCAGTTCGCGGTACGTCAGACCCGGCCGCCAGGACGGCAGATGGACCTCGTACACGGAGAACGGGGCCTGGTGCACCGGCACGTCGCCGCGGTGCGCCATCCACTGCTCGTCGCCCCACTCGTAGTGCGAGGCGTGCACGATCGACGCCGTGTCCGGCGGGACCTCCGCACGGCGGGCCATCGGGTCCGCCTTGAGGAAACGGTGACCGTGCCGGGAGGTGATCTCGAACTTGTACCGGGTGCCCTCGCCGATACCGGGCAGGAACAGCTCCCACACCCCGGACGCGCCGAGCGACCGCATCGGGAACGCCGTCCCGTCCCAGCAGGTGAAGTCGCCGGCGACCCGCACCCCCTGCGCGTTCGGCGCCCACACGGTGAAGCGGGTGCCGGCCACGCCCTGATGGGTCATCGGCTCGGCGCCGAGCGCCTTCCACAGCTCCTCGTGCCGGCCCTCGCGGACGAGGTGCAGGTCGAACTCGCCGAGGGCGGGCAGGAAGCGGTACGGGTCGTGGACCTCGCGCTCGTCCGACCCGTCCTCGGCGTACGACACCAGCAGCGTGTACGCGGGGATCGCGTCGAGCGCCAGTACGGCGGAGAACAGACCACCGCCCTCCGAGACCAGCGCGGTGCGCTCGCCGTCGACCAGGACGCTCACCGCACGCGCGAACGGGCGCAGTGCCCGCAGCGCGATCCCGCCGGGGACCGGATGCGCCCCCAGCAGGGCGTGCGGATCGTGGTGGGCGCCCGACAGCAGGCGCTCACGCTCGGCCGTATCGAGGGCGGGCGCGGTGGCGAGCCGGCCGGGTCCGGCCGACTCGGGCCGCGAGGTCTCGTGCAGGGCCATGGGGGTCAGGCTCCTCTCACGGCGAGGCGTTCGATCGCCGCCATAGGTACGGGCAACCAGTCGGGTCGGTGCCGGGCCTCGTACAGCACCTCGTACACGGCGCGGTCGGTCTCGTAGGCACGGAGCAGCCCGTGCTTCTTGCGCGGGTCCCAGCCGGCGCGGGCGGCATAGCCCGCGCAGAAGGCCTCACGGCAGCGGCGCGCCCACTCCGGGCGCCACGGCCGGCGCTGGCGGGCGGCGTAGTCGAAGGAGCGCAGCATGCCGGCGATGTCCCGCACCGGGGAGTGCACACCGCGCCGCTCGGCCAGCGGGCGGGACGGCTCGCCCTCGAAGTCGATGACGAACCACTCCCGGCCGGCCCGCAGCACCTGACCGAGGTGCAGGTCGCCGTGGATGCGCTGGGCGGGCGGCCCGGGATCGCAGGCGGCGAGAGCGCCGAACGCGGTGCGCAGCCCGGGGACATAGGGCTGCAGCGCGGGGACGAAGTGCGCGGCGAGCTCCAGCCGCTCGGTCATCGCCTCCCCGGTGCGGGCGTTCTCGGCGTGCGCCCCGGAGGGGAACGCCGACGCCAGCGCCAGATGCACCTCCGCCGTCGCCTGCCCCAGCTGCCGGGCCTCCGCGGTGAAGTCGTCACCCGAGGCCAGCGCGCCGAGCGCCAGCGTCCAGCCGTCGGAGGCGTCCCGCAGGAACGGCTGGAGCACGCCGAGCGTCGCCTCCCAGGGGTGCGTCGTGCGGAACCAGGCCACGGGAGCCGGGACCCGGCCGCAGCCCTGCTGGGCCAGCGCGCCGGACAGCTCCAGGTCGGGATTGACGCCGGGCTGGATGCGCCGGAACAGCTTCAGGATGAACGCGTCGCCGTACACCAGCGAGGAGTTGGACTGCTCGGCGTCCAGCAGCCGCGGCACGAGCCCGGCCGGCACCGGCACCGAGGGGTCCCCCTCGAAGCGCAGCGGGCCCGCCGTGCCCGGGTGCCGCAGCCGGTCCAGGAGCAGCTGGGCCGAGCGGGGGTCCTGCAGCGCGTCGAAGACCGTCAGACCGGCGAGCGGCCCTTCCTCCGCGCGGCCGATGAGCGCCTTCCCCAGGCGTGGCGACAGATGCTGCCGTACGCCGAGCAGCAGCTGGTAGCAGTCGCCGGCCGGGGGCGCGCCGCCGGGTGAGGGCACCGCCGAGTGACCGGCGTGCACCAGCAGATGCAGACAGCCCGGGAACAGTTCCGTCATCGACAGCAGTACGAGGTCGGTGACGGGCCGGTCCTTGCCCGCGAACCAGCGCTGGCGTGGCAGCCACTCGCGCAGCAGTCCGGCCAGCGAGGCCATGGGGTTGGCGTCGACGGTACGGGTGGGTCGGGGAGATGCCGTCTTCTGCATGGTGACGCGTCCTTTCCTCGGCACACGCTCGAAGCTCACGCTCAAAGTCGTCTGCCGATGCGGGATGCGACTCGGGTGAGCCGGAACCAGTAGAAGCCGTGGCCCCCGAGGGTCAGCAGATACGGCAGTTCGCCGATGGCCGGGAAGCGCACCCCGCCGAACAGCTCGACCGGGTGGCGTCCGCTGAACTCGCGCAGGTCGAGTTCGGTGGGCTGCGCGAAGCGGGCGAAGTTGTGGACGCACAGCACCAGGTCGTCCTCGTATTCGCGCAGGAAGGCGAGGACCGCCGGGTTCGACGACTGTAGTTCGGTGTAGGTGCCGAGTCCGAACGCCGGGTTCTGCTTGCGGATCTCGATCATGCGGCGGGTCCAGTGCAGCAGCGAGGACGGCGAGGCCATGGACGCCTCGACGTTCGTCACCTGATAGCCGTAGACCGGGTCCATGATGGTCGGCAGGCAGAGCCTTCCGGGGTCGCAGGTGGAGAAGCCCGCGTTGCGGTCCGGGGTCCACTGCATGGGCGTGCGGACGGCGTCGCGGTCGCCGAGCCAGATGTTGTCGCCCATGCCGATCTCGTCGCCGTAATAGAGGATCGGGCTGCCCGGCAGGGAGAGCAGCAGCGCCGTGAAGAGTTCGATCGAGTGACGGTCGTTGTCCAACAGCGGAGCGAGGCGCCTGCGGATGCCGATGTTGGCGCGCATGCGGGGGTCCTTGGCGTATTCCGCCCACATGTAGTCGCGTTCCTCGTCGGTGACCATTTCGAGGGTCAGCTCGTCGTGGTTGCGCAGGAAGATGCCCCACTGGCAGCGGGAGGGAATGGCCGGCGTCTTGGCGAGGATTTCCGAGACGGGGTAGCGGGACTCCCGCCGCACGGCCATGAAGATGCGGGGCATGACCGGGAAGTGGAAGGCCATGTGGCATTCGTCGCCGCCGCGGGCGTAGTCGCCGAAGTAGTCGACGACGTCCTCCGGCCACTGGTTGGCCTCCGCCAGCAGCACCGTGTCCGGATACATCGCGTCGATCTCGCGGCGGACCCGCTTGAGGAACACGTGGGTGGCGGGGAGGTTCTCGCAGTTCGTGCCTTCCTCGGCGTAGAGGTAGGGCACGGCGTCGAGGCGGAAGCCGTCGATCCCGAGGTCCAGCCAGAACTTCAGGGCGGAGAGGATCTCCTCCTGCACGGCCGGGTTCTCGTAGTTCAGGTCCGGCTGGTGGGAGAAGAAGCGGTGGAAGAAGTACTGGCCACGCACGGGGTCGTACGTCCAGTTGGAGGCCTCGGTGTCGACGAAGATGATCCGGGCGTCGCCGTATTGTTTGTCGTCGTCGGCCCACATGTAGTAGTCCCCGTAGGGGCCGTCGGGGTCTTTTCTGGACTCCTGGAACCACGGGTGCTGGTCGCTGGTGTGGTTCATGACGAAGTCGATGATGACCCGCATGCCGCGCTGGTGGGCGGAGTCCACGAATTCGACGAAGTCGGCGAGGTCGCCGAATTCGGGCAGGACGGCGGTGTAGTCGGAGACGTCGTAGCCGCCGTCGCGGAGCGGTGATTTGAAGAAGGGCGGCAGCCACAGGCAGTCGACGCCGAGCCATTGCAGGTAGTCGAGTTTGGCGGTCAGGCCCTTGAGGTCGCCGACGCCGTCGCCGTTGCTGTCCTGGAAGGAGCGGACCAGGACCTCGTAGAAGACGGCGCGTTTGAACCAGTCGGGGTCACGATCCTTGGCAGGGGTGTCCTCGAAGGTGTCCTGAACGGGCTCGTTGACGGTCATGACGCTCAGGACCCTCCGGTCTGCGGTGGCGAAGCCTGGACGTGGAACACATGCGCGGGCGCGGTGCCGGGTTCGAGGCGTACGTAGTTGCTGCGGCCCCAGCGGTAGGTCTCACCCGTCAGTTCGTCGTGCACGGACAGGGAGGCGTCCCAGTCCAGGCCGAGTTGCGGCATGTCCAACGAGACCGTGGCCTCCTGGGTGTGGTGCGGATCAAGGTTCGCGACCACCAGAACCGTGTCCGGACCGGTGCGTTTGCTGTACGCGATGACCGCGTCGCTGTCGGTCCGGTGGAAACGGAGATTGCGCAGCCGGTGCAGGGCGGGGTGGCATCTGCGGATGGCGTTGAGGCGGGTGAGCAGGGGGGTGATGGTGCGGCCCTCGCGTTCGGCGGCGGCCCAGTCGCGCGGGCGCAGCTGGTACTTCTCCGAGTCGAGGTACTCCTCGCTGCCCTTGCGCAGCGGGGTGTTCTCGCACAGTTCGTAGCCGCTGTAGATGCCCCAGGCCGGTGACAGGGTCGCGGCGAGGACCGCGCGGACCTCGAAGGCGGGCCGGCCGCCGTCCTGCAGGTAGGCGTGCAGGATGTCGGGGGTGTTGGCGAAGAAGTTCGGCCGCATGTAGGCGGCCGCCTCCCCGGACAGCTCCGTCAGGTACTGCGTCAGCTCCTGCTTGGTGTTGCGCCAGGTGAAGTACGTGTACGACTGCTGGAACCCGATCTGCGCCAGGGTGTGCATCATCGCCGGCCGGGTGAACGCCTCCGCCAGGAAGATCACGTCCGGGTCGGTACGGCCCACGTCCGCGATCACCCGCTGCCAGAACACCACCGGCTTGGTGTGCGGATTGTCCACCCGGAAGATCCGCACCCCGTGGTCCATCCAGTGCCGCAGCACCCGCAGCGTCTCGGCGACCAGACCGTCCATGTCCGCGTCGAACGCGATGGGGTAGATGTCCTGGTACTTCTTCGGCGGGTTCTCCGCATACGCGATCGTGCCGTCCGCACGGTGGTGGAACCACTCCGGATGCTTGTCCACCCACGGATGATCCGGCGAACACTGCAGCGCGAAGTCCAGCGCCACCTCCAGACCCAGCGCCCCGGCACGCGCCACGAACCGGTCGAAGTCCTCGATCGTGCCCAGGTCCGGATGGACCGCGTCATGACCGCCCTCGGGCGAACCGATCGCCCACGGCACCCCGACATCGCCGGCCCCCGCCGACAGCGTGTTGTTGGGGCCCTTGCGGAACGTCGTGCCGATCGGGTGGATCGGCGGCAGGTAGACCACGTCGAACCCCATCGCCGCGATCTGCGGCAACCGGCCGGCGGCCGACTCGAACGTGCCGTGCGGCCGCTCCGCCGTGCCCTCGGAACGCGGGAAGAACTCGTACCAGGACCCGTACAACGCCCGCTCCCGCTCCACCAGCAGCGGCAACGGATCCGACGACGTCACCAGATCCCGCAACGGATAACGCCCCAGCACCGCGTCGACGTTCGCCGCGAACGCCGCCGCGAGCCGTGACACGGGCGGCAGCGAGTCGTCGCGCAGCGCCTCCGAGGCGGCCAGCACGGCCGCCCGCTCGCTCTCGTCGGGCACACCGGCGGCGGCGCGCTCGTACAGCTCGCCGCCCTCCTCCAGGACCAGCCCGACGTCGATCCCGGCCGGCACCTTGATCCGGGCGGTGCGGCGCCAGGTGGCCACCGGGTCGCTCCAGGCCTCCACGTGGAACGTCCAGCGCCCCACCGCGGACGGGGTCACCTTGGCGCCCCAGCGGTCGAGGCCGGGGGCCAGTTCGTGCATCGGGGTCCAGGGGCCGGGTCGGCCGTCCGGGTCGGTGAGCACGACATTGGCGGCCACGGAGTCGTGGCCCTCGCGGAACACGGTGGCGGTGACCTCGAAGGTCTCGCCCACGACGGACTTCGCCGGATGCCTGCCGCACTCCACGGCCGGCCGTACGTCCCGCACCGGGATACGGCCGATGGTCCCGGTGCCGGCACCGGCTTTGCTCTTGGTCCTGCCCATGGTTCACCTCCACCGTGCTCGAGGCCGGGCACAAGGCCCGGCCGGGGATTCGATCTTCGCCGGAAGCCGGCTACCTTCCGGCATGGAAACGCCGCCGCCGTGATCTCGGCTGTCCTCGGCGGGCGGAGACGCTCGCCGAGCGGGGCCGTTCGTCCTGCTCCAGGAGGTAGTCGGCCGGGGTGATCCGCAGATACCGCTCGGCGGCGTCCACGGCCTCACGGGCGCAGCGCTTCCCCATCAGCACACAGAGGGTGTAGCCGGTGTCCTCGAAGGTGGCGCGCACCGTGAGGTCGGCCGGGGCCGCGAGCATGGCTCGTTCCCAGGCCCGGTATCGCCGCAGTTGCCGGGCGACTTCGGCTTTGGCCGGTAGCAGCATTGGCCCCGTTCACCTTCCGGGCTCGACGACCGTTTCCCGACCGTCGGGCGGAAACCCGTGCGCGGATGCGCACGGGTTCCGTTACGGGCATCGAGGTCTTCACACATGGTGCATGGTCGGCGACGCAGCGTCCTGTTGGGTCTTCAACTACCTCAGGAGGCTGCTCCTGTTGCACGAATGGCGTACCGCCCCCACCCTGGAGTGACTCAGAAGCGATCAGTGCTCACGCTCCGTCATCGGGGCCCCGCCCCGCAGGGGCGAGGAGAGCGGGAGCTTTCGCGGTGAGGAGGTAACGGTGAAGACCGCAGTGCCCTGCTACTACCACCTCGACGTGGAAGTCAGCCCCGAACGGGTGGGTCAGGTCAGCCGCATTCTGGCCGCCCACCTCAGGTACTGGGACCTGGAGACGCTGGTCGAGCCCGTCCGCAACGGCGCGGAAATGCTGCTGCGGGCCATCGACGAGCACGCGACGGACAAGAACATCTCGATCGAGATGTGGTGGAACGGCCAGCACCTCATCACGGCCGTCGGCGACAACGACCGCGCCCTGCGCCCGGACCACGAGCTGCGCGCCTGCCTCAGACACATCGCCCTGGTGAGCGACGGGTGGGGCTGCTGCGCCACCGAGTCCGGCAGCAAGGTCATCTGGTTCTCGCAGCGCGCCCGCGCCGGCGAACGCGCCCGGCTCGTGCCGGTCGCGCCCGGGCCCCGACTGCGCGAGGCACGCCGTGTCCCGCGCGAGATGCCCGTCACTGCCGTCGCCGACGCGGCGGGCATCCGGGACGGCGTTCTGGAGGAGGCCCGGTGACCTCGCGCAGGCGCCGCGACGACAGGAGTCGAGGGGTGTCCGCCTGGAGCGGGCACCCCTACCCGCTGGGCGCCGCGTACGACGGCCGGGGCACCAACTTCGCCCTGTTCAGCGAGGTCGCCGAATGCGTCGAACTCGTCCTCGTCGACGACAAGGGCCGGCACAGCGCGGTGCCGCTCACCGAGGTCGACGGCTTCGTGTGGCACGGCTATCTGCCCGGCGTCGGCCCGGGCCAGCGCTACGGATACCGGGTGCACGGCCCCTGGGACCCGGGCCTCGGCCACCGGTGCAACCCGGCGAAGCTGCTCCTCGACCCGTACAGCCGGGCGGTGGACGGCCAGGTCGACAACCACACCTCCCTCTTCGAGCGCACCCCGGGCGCCCCGTCCCCGGCGGACAGCGCCGGGCACACCATGCTCGGCGTGGTCACCGAGCCGTACTTCGACTGGGGCGACGACAGCCCGCCGCGGCGGCCGTACGCCGACACCGTCATCTACGAGGCGCACGTACGGGGCCTGACCCGCACTCACCCCGACGTGCCGCCGGAGCTGCGCGGCACCTACGCCGGGCTGGCGCACCCGGCGATCGTCGAGCATCTCACCTCCCTCGGTGTGACCGCCGTCGAGCTGATGCCGGTGCACCAGTACGTCCAGGACGGCGTGCTGCAGGGCCGCGGTCTGTCCAACTACTGGGGCTACAACACGATCGGCTTCTTCGCACCGCACAACGCCTACGCCGCCCACGGCACCCGGGGCCAGCAGGTCGACGAGTTCAAGTCGATGGTGAAGGCGCTGCACGCGGCCGGTCTCGAAGTGATCCTGGACGTGGTCTACAACCACACCGCCGAGGGCAACGAGCGCGGCCCGACGCTGTCCTTCCGGGGCATCGACAACGCCTCGTACTACCGCCTGGTGGACGGCGACTGGGCGCACTACTACGACACCACCGGCACCGGCAACAGCCTGCTGATGCGCCACCCCTACGTGCTCCAGCTCATCATGGACTCGCTGCGCTACTGGGTCACCGAGATGCACGTCGACGGCTTCCGCTTCGACCTCGCGGCGACCCTGGCCCGGCAGTTCCACGAGGTGGACCGGCTCTCGGCGTTCTTCGACCTGATCCAGCAGGACCCGGTGATCAGCCGGGTCAAGCTGATCGCGGAGCCGTGGGACGTGGGGGAGGGCGGCTACCAGGTGGGCAACTTCCCGCCGCTGTGGTCGGAGTGGAACGGCAAGTACCGGGACGCCGTACGGGACTTCTGGCGTGCCGAACCCGGCTCGCTGGGTGAGTTCGCCTCCCGGCTGACCGGCTCCTCCGACCTGTACGCGCACAGCCGGCGCCGCCCGCGCGCCAGCGTCAACTTCGTGACCGCGCACGACGGGTTCACGCTGCGCGACCTCGTCTCGTACAACGACAAGCACAACGAGGCCAACGGCGAGAACAACCGGGACGGCGAGAGCCACAACCGGTCCTGGAACTGCGGTGCCGAGGGGGAGACCCGCGACCCGGCCGTGCTCGGGCTGCGCGCCCGCCAGCAGCGCAACTTCCTCGCCACGCTGCTGCTGTCCCAGGGCATCCCGATGCTCTGCCACGGCGACGAACTCGGCCGCACCCAGCGCGGCAACAACAACGCCTACTGCCAGGACAACGAGGTCTCCTGGGTCGACTGGCGGCTCACCGACGACCAGCGCGCGCTCGCCGACTTCACCCGCCGGGTCATCGGCCTGCGCGCCGCCCACCCCGTGCTGCGCCGTCGCCGCTTCTTCCTGGGGGAGACCCCGACCCACCCCGACCAGCCGCTGCCCGACCTGGTGTGGCTGCTTCCCGACGGGCGAGAGATGACACCGGACGACTGGCGCCGCTCGGACGCCCACTCGCTCGCCGCCTTCCTCAACGGCGACGCCATCGCCGAACCGGACGGGTGCGGCCAGCCGGTCGTGGACGACTCGTTCCTGCTGCTGTTCAACGCCTACTGGGAGCCGGTGGAGTTCCAGCTGCCGGACGAGGACTACGGGGAGCGCTGGACGACCGTGATCAACACCTCCGAGCCGCAGGGCCCGCCGGACGAGGCGGAGCACAAGGCCGGCACGGCCCTCCTGATCGAACGCCGCAGCCTGGTCCTGCTGTCAAGGAAGTCGCAGCAACGCCGCTAGCCGCCAGGGGCGCGGGGCCCCCGCGCCCCTGGCACCTAGCGGCGACGACGGACGCCGCGAACGGCCCACACCCTTCGCGGCGGCGACCCACACCCTTCACGGCCCTTCACGGCCGCGACCCGCACCCTTCGCGGCGGGGCGACCCTCACCTCTCGCGGCGGGAGGTCACCGTGAACTGCGCCCCGTCCGGATCCCGCAGCACCGCCTCGTCGCTGACCTTGGACAGCACACTGCCGCCGTTCAGCTCCGCCGTGCGCGCGCACTCCGCCACATCCGCGACCGCGAAGTGAACCTGCCAGTGCGGCCGGATCGTCGGATCCGGGGCCGCCCCCAGCGCCCCCGACTCGATGCGCGCCACGGCGTCACCCCCGCTGCGCAGCACCACCTCGCCGCCCTCGTAGTGCACCTCGCAGTAGCCCGGCCCCTCGGTGGCCCAGTCGAGTACCTCGCCGTAGAACATGGCGGCGTCGAACGCGTCGCGGGTGTGCAGGCGGATGAACGTGGGCGCGGCCCGGCGCCAGGTCTCCCAGTTGGAGATCAGCTCCCCCTCCCAGATGCCGAACGTCGCGCCGTCGCGGTCCGCGAGCAGCGCCGCCCGCCCGGGCGGCAGGGAGAGCGGGCCGACGGCGGCGGTGCCGCCGCGTTCCTGGACCCGGGCGACGGCCTCGTCCGCGCTCGGCACGGCGAAATAGGGAGTCCAGGCCACGGCCATCTGCCACATCGTGGCGACGGCGGCGATCCCGGCCACCGGCACGTTCTGCACCAGCGCGACACGGAACCGGTCGCCCAGCTTGGCCGGCCGCCAGCGCCACCCCAGCACGGCGGTGTAGAACGCCTGCGTGGCCTCCAGATCACGGCTGGTCAGGCTCACCCAGCAGGGCGCTCCGAACACGGAGTGTGTGGACACGACATCGGTCGTGCTGCTGGGGGTCTTCGTATTGTTCATGGCAGTCGCGTCCTGGTCTCGCCCCACCGGCGGCCACCGGTCTGCTCCCAGTGTCCGGCCGGAACCGCTCCCGGGCCTGTCGAGTACCCCCGGCGGAGTGCCGAAACGGCCGATGTCCCTCGGCCCGATCACTGGCACCCGACGGGTGCAGCGACGACGATGGAGGCGTGGCACCGGCACCGAACGAGCCCGCGGAAGAGACCGACCGGATTCTCGAACTGGAAGAGGAAGTCGACCAGCTCAAGGAGGCGGTGGTCTCGCACGCCGTCGTGGACCAGGCGATCGGCATGGTCGTCGCCCTGGGCCGGGTGGCGCCGGACGAGGGATGGGCTGTGCTGAAGGATGTCTCCCAGCACACGAACATCAAGCTCCGCCGGGTCGCGGAACTGATTCTCGTCTGGGGCAGGGAGGGCGAGATGCCGCCCGAGATCCGCTTCGAACTCGAAGAGGCCCTGGAGCGTCACGGCCCCACGCAGATCCCGGGGGCGGCCCAGGAGTGAGGGGCACGGCCGCCGCGCATTTCCCGGCGACCGCACCCCTCGTACTCCTGCGGAGTCACTCACTCCCTCACCTGCTCAGCGCACTTCGGCGAGCAGCTCCTCACGCAGATGGGCGAAGCAGCCGCTGAGCAGCCGCGACACATGCATCTGTGAGATCCCCAGCTGGCTGGCGATGCGGCTCTGCGTCATCCCGCCGAAGAAGCGGAGGTAGAGGATCGTCCGCTCGCGCTCCGGGAGCCGTTGCAGACACGGCGTGACCGAGACGCGATCGACGACCACCTCGTACGCCGGATCCGGACCGCCGAGCGCGTCTCCCAGCGCGTAGCCGTCCGTCCCGGGCATCTCCGCCTCCAGCGACAGCGCCGAGAAGCAGTCCAGGGCTTCCATCCCGGTGCGGACCTCGTCCTCGCTGAGCTGGGAGTGTTCCGCGATCTCGGGAACCGTGGGGGCGCGTCCCGGGGTCTGCTGCGACAGCTCCTTGGCGGAGCTGCGCACCCGGTTGCGCAGATCCTGGACCCGGCGCGGCACGTGCAGCGTCCACATGTGGTCGCGGAAGTGCCGCTTGATCTCGCCGGTGATGGTGGGTACCGCGTACGCCTCGAAGGCGTGGCCGCGCGCCGGGTCGTAGTGGTCGACGGCCTTCACCAGGCCCAGGGCGGCCACCTGGTACAGATCCTCCAGGGACTCACCGCGGCCCTTGAACCGGACGGCGATCCGCTCGGCCATGGGCAGCCACGCCTGTACCAGTTCGTCCTTGAGTACCTTGCGCTCCGGCCCTTCGGGGAGACCTACGAGCCGGGCGAACGCTTCGGCGGTGTCGGGGGCGTCGTCGTGCGGGTGCTGCTTCGTTCTGGTGGTGGCACTCATCCGTGCGCACCTCCCTCAGCAGGTGCTGACTGGACAGTCACGGGAGGCGCGCACTCGGACCTGAGGAGAAACACCCAGGGGCCTGGTGGCGGCTCCCACGGACGTGCCTCCTGTCCGAAGCACATTCATGACTATTCCCTTCCCACCGGACATGAAACACATTTCGTGAATGCGACTACGTGTGACGAGAGCGTGACTGTATGTCCGCCCCCGCCCAACCCTTTGACCGCGCCTTGGTTCATTACCTCTGTTACAGAGTTAATGTCGATGACGTGGAACAGGAGACCTTCCCCGAGGACCTGGCGGACGCGCTCGTCGGCGTCCAGCGGCTGATCCGCCGCAGACTGCGCCGGGACATGCCCGCCCCGCCGCTGCGCACCGCCGAGGTGGAACTGCTGCGGCTGGTCGCCGAGCGGCCCGGCATCGGGATCTCGGACGCGGCCAAGGAGCTGTACCTGGCCGGCAATTCGGTGTCCACGCTGGTCAACCAGCTGGCCCGGCAGGGCTATCTGGTCCGCGAGACGGACCCGGCCGACCGGCGCGCCGCCCGGCTGCTGCCCACCCCGGCGGCCGAGGCCCGGCTCGGCGCATGGCGCAGACGGCGCGCGGATCTCGTACGGCGCCAGGTGGCCCGCCTCGACGAGAGGGACCGCGCGACGCTGCTCGCCGCCGTCCCGGCGCTGCGGAGACTTGCCGACAACCTGCGCGAGGAGGCGGAGCGACCATGACACGACCCACCGCCGAGGCTGTGACCTGCACCGGGCTCGCCTACGCCTTCGGCGACACCCGCGCGGTCGACGGACTCGACCTGACGGTGCGCGAGGGCGAGGTCTTCGGGCTCCTCGGCCCCAACGGCGCCGGGAAGACCACCGCGATCCGCTGCATGACCACCCTCCTGCCGGTGCCCGCCGGGATGGTCGGGGTCTTCGGGCACGACGCCGCGGACGACCGTATGGCCGTACGGCGCCTGCTCGGGTACGTCCCGCAGCAGCTGTCCGCCGACGCGGGTCTGACCGGACGCGAGAACGTCGCCCTGTTCGCCCGTGTCTTCGACGTCCCCCGCCGCGAGCGCGCCGCGCGCGTCGGCCAGGCCCTCGACGCCGTCGGCCTCACCGACGCCGCCGACCGGCTCGCCGGCACCTACTCCGGCGGCATGGTCCGCCGGCTCGAACTCGCCCAGGCCCTGGTCAGCGCGCCCCGTCTGCTGATCCTCGACGAACCGACCATCGGCCTCGACCCGATCGCCCGCACCGGCGTGTGGGAGCACATCGGTGCCGTCCGCGCCGCGACCGGCATGACCGTCCTGGTCACCACCCACTACATGGACGAGGCCGACCAGTACTGCGACCGCGTCGGCCTCATGCACCACGGCCGCATCCGCGCCCTCGGCACCCCGGCCGAGCTCAGGGAGGGACTCGACGCGCGCAGGCGGGCCGAGTCGGCGGCCGGCGCCGCATCGCTGCCCACGCTGGAGGACGTCTTCCGCGATGTCGCGGGCAGCGGACTCGACGAGCAGTCAGGAGACTTCCGCGATGTCCGAAGCACCCGCCGCACCGCCCGCCGTGTCGGCTGACGGCGCCCGCCCCGGCGGCACCGACCTGCTGCTGCGGCCGCCCGCTCCCCGCGCCGGCTGGCGGGTGCTGCCCGCGCGCGTCGTGGCCATGTGCGCCGTGGAACTCCAGAAGCTGCGGCACGACCGCACCGAGCTCTACACCCGCGCGGTCCAGCCCGCCCTCTGGCTGCTGATCTTCGGCCAGACCTTCACCCGCATCAAGGCGATCCCCACCGAGGGCATCCCCTACATCGACTACCTCGCGCCCGGCATCATCGCCCAGTCCGCGATGTTCATCGCCATCTTCTACGGCATCCAGATCATCTGGGAGCGGGACGCCGGCGTCCTCAACAAGCTGCTGGTCACCCCGACCCCGCGCTCGGCCCTGATCACCGGCAAGGCGTTCGCCGCCGGGGTGAAGTCCCTCATCCAGGCCGTCGTCGTGATCGTCATCGCCGCGCTGCTCGGCGTCGCGCTGACCTGGAACCCGCTGAAACTGCTGGGGGTCGCCGCGATCGTCGTCCTCGGCTCCGCCTTCTTCTCCTGTCTGTCGATCACCATCGCCGGCATCGTCCTCAGCCGTGACCGGCTGATGGGCATCGGGCAGGCCATCACGATGCCGCTGTTCTTCGGCTCCAACGCCCTCTACCCCGTGTCCCTGATGCCGGGCTGGCTCCAGGCGGTCAGCAGGGCCAACCCGCTCAGCTACCAGGTCGACGCCCTGCGCGGCCTGCTCCTGGGCACCCCCGCGCACCTCGCGCTCGACTTCGCCGTCCTGCTCGTGGCCGCGGCGCTCGGCATCACGGCGGCCTCCTCGTTGCTGGGCCGGCTGGCCCGCTGAGCCCGGCGTGAAACGAGGTGCTCGGAACGTGATGTGCGGCACGTGGGAGGCCACCCGCGCACGGCCCGGGAGCCGATTCTTCCTGCCCACGGCTTGATCGGTGATCAAGGGAGCGAATGGGCTGGCCACAGCGCATTCTGCTCATTTGACAGTGCACTGAGCGCAAAGATAGGAAGCAGCTCTCTGGGTCGAGAGGTGGATTGTGTACGAGCCGAACGTGGTCGGGGACTGGCACGAGTACGACGAGCATGCCGGTCTGCGTGTCCGCGTCCACCGCCTGGAGGCCGCCGAGCCGCCGCGGGGACGGGACGACGCCGCCGAGGGGCTGTCGTACTTCCGGGTCCGGGTGACCGTCGAGAACCGCGGCGAGCGGCACCTCGGCATCCACCTCGAGGACGGCCAGATCGACGTGCGGATCGGCCGCGACGGCGAGGCCGCGTTCATCGACTGGCGCAATTCGCAGTTCATCGAGGGCTTCGACGTCTACCCGCTGCGCCGGGCCACCGCCGTGCTCTACGCGGCCGGTCCCGAGACGAGCCTGAGCCAGGTCGACGTGCAGATCCAGCTGCGGGTCGAGGAGGAGTGGGCGGACCGCCGGCTGTGGAGCGGTGGCGTCGGCCTGCAGGAGGGCGCCGCCGGTGCCCACGCCGCCACCCTGCGGGACGGCCTCGCGCTCCAGGTCAGCAACTTCCTGCGGGAGCAGGCCGAAGAGGGCACCGCCTGACACGGCCGCGCCCTCCCGGCCCGCCGGTTCAGTGCGGGATGCCGTCGATGATCTCGCGGGCGCCCTGACGCAGCAGCGCCACCGCGACCGACGTACCCAGCGTGGCCGGGTCCAGGCGTCCCGCCCACTCGTGGGCGTTCAGCCGCGTCTTTCCGTCCGGCGTGAACACACAGGCCCGCAGCGACAGTTCCCCGCCGCCGTCGACGCGCGCGTACCCGGAGATCGGGCTGTTGCAGTGGCCCTGGAGAACATGCAGGAACATGCGCTCCGCGGTGGCCTCCCGGTAGGTGTCCGGGTCGCCGAGGCCGCTGACGACGTCGATGAGCTCGGCGTCGCCCTCGCGGCACTGGAGCGCGAGGATGCCGGCTCCGATCGGCGGCATCATCACCTCGGGGGAGAGGATCTCGCTGATCACGTCGGTGCGGCCGATGCGCTCCAGGCCGGCCACCGCGAGCAGCAGCGCGTCCGCCTCGCCGGCCGCGAGCTTCTCCAGCCGCCGGTTGGCGTTGCCGCGGAAGGGCACGCACTCCAGGTGCGGGTGGGTGGCAGCCAGCTGCGCGACCCGGCGCACCGAGGAGGTGCCGATCCGGGTACCGGCCGGCAGCTCGTCCAGCGTGAGCCCGCCGGGGTGGATCAGGGCGTCGCGGACGTCGTCCCGCTTCAGGAACGCGGCGAACGTCGTCCCCGCGGGCAGCGGCCGGTCGGCCGGGATGTCCTTCACGCAGTGCACGGCGAGATCGGCCTCGCCCGCCAGCAGTGCGGCGTCCACCTCCTTGGTGAACGCGCCCTTGCCCTCGACCTGGGCCAGGTCGCCCATCCACTTGTCACCGGTCGTCTTCACGGGCACGACCTCGGTGCGCACACCGGGGTGCAGGGCCGCCAACTCGGCGCGGACACGCTCCACTTGGGCGAGCGCCATCGGCGAGTCGCGGGAGACGATACGGATCAGTTCTGGGACGGACATGCCGCCACGATAGACCGTCAGAAGTCCGCGCCCGTACGCCACCGCCCGATTCCCGCACCACCCCGCGCCCGCTCCCGCCGGGTCTGTACCATCAGCGCCGCCACCGAGCACAGCCCACCGATCAGGAACGTACCCCGCACCCCGGCCACGGGCAGCAGCGCGCCCCCGAGCAGAGCGCCGGCGGCGATACCCACGTTGTAGGCGGCCGAGTTGGCCGCGAGAGCGGTCTCGGTCCGGCCCGGCGCCACCCGGAGCATGTGGTTCTGGGTCGCCATGAAGACGGTCGCGACCGACGCGCCCAGCACCATGATCAGCGCCACGCTCGCCGCCTGGACGGGGCCGGACGCCCACAGCCCGAGCAGCGCCACCGCCTGGGCCGCCACCGGCACGGTCAGCGTGGCCCGCGGGAAGCGGTCGAGGAGCGGCCCGGCCACCGCGACGCCCGCCAGCGCCGCCCCGCCGAACGCGAACAGCACCGCGCTGACCGCGCCCGCGCCGAACCCGCTCACCTCGTCCAGGAACGCGACGACGTACGTGAACCCGGCGAAGGCCCCGGTCACCGACAGGGCGGTCACCGTCAGCACCACGCGGAAACCGCGCCGGTCCGGGGCGGCCCCGTACGCGGCATGACCGTCCTGCGGGCGGGACGTCGGCAGCAGCGCGGCGATCGTCACCAGCGAGACGAGCGCGAGCACCCCGAGCAGGAGGAAGGGAGTGCGCCAGCCGGTGTGCCCGCCCAGCCAGGTCCCGGCCGGCACGCCGGCCACCGTGGCCAGGGAACCGCCGACGGACAGCGCCCCGATCACGCGTCCCCGGCGCTCGGGCGGGAACATGCCGACCGCGACCGGCCCCGTCACCGCCCAGAACACCGCCTGCGCCGTCGCCGTCGCCACCCGCGCCGCCAGCAGCACCCCGTACGACACCCCGCCCAGCGCCGACACCCAGCTCGCCGCGGCGAGCAAGGCCAGGATCCCGGCGAGCAGGTACCGGCGCGGCACCGACCGGGTGACCCGCACCAACGGCAGCGAGGCGGCCGCCACGGTCAGGCCGTACCCGGTGACCAGGGCGCCCACCGCGGCGAGCGACACCCGCAGGTCGTCCGCCATCAGTGCGAGCAGCCCGACCGGCAGGTTCTCGGTGGTGTTGAAGGTGAACGCCGCCAGCATCAGCGCCGCGACGACGGCGACGCGCCGCCACGGAGCCGGAGATGTGCCGCCCATCCGACCGCCTTTCCGACAGGGGAGCCGGGGCCAGCGTGCGGGGCCGCGAGCGGCCCGCTCTACTCTTTCGGTCCAGGACGAATCACCGCTCACGACGGGGGTCGCCATGCCGCTCGCCCTGCACCTCGGCACCGACGACCTCACGCGCTGCCGGTTCGCGATCTCGCCGCTGTGCCAGACCCACGAGGCGCTGCGGATGCTGCGCCGGCCCACCCGGCACGGCTACCACCGCGCATGGCTGCGCCGCATGCGGCGTACGCTCGCCGGCCTCGACCTGACTCCTCTGTGGCTGTTCGTCCCACCCGCGGGCGGCTACACCCCCGACTTCCTGGGCGCACCCCCGGACGACCCGTACCCCTCCTTCGAGGACGAGCTGGCGAGGATGCGCGCCACCGACCCGGCGCTGGCCCACGCGGAGATGGCCCGCTCCCTGGCCTGCGTCCCGGGACTCGCCGGCTCACCGCAGGGCCGGTCCGCCCTCGACGACCCCGCCGCCACCGTGCGGCGCCTGGCCGACCTCACGGAACGGGCCTGGCACGCGCTGCTCGCCCCGGACTGGCCGCGCCACCGGGCCGTGCTGGAGGCGGACATCGCGCACCGCTCGCGCCGGGCGGCCGACGGCGGCCTCGACGCCCTGCTCACCGGCCTGCACCCGGCGGTCGACTGGTCCGACCACACCCTCACCCTGCGCCGCTACGACGAACCGGCCGACGCCCAGCGCCCGGACGGCAGGGGAGTGCTGCTCATGCCGAGCGTGTTCGTGTGGCCGGACGTCGTCAGCGGCTTCGCCCGGCCCTGGCAGCCGACGGTCATCTACCCCGCCCGTGGCATGGGCCGCCTGCACGACCCGCCGCCGCCGCGCCCGCCGCGAGCGCTCGCCCGGCTGCTCGGCCACCAGCGCGCGGCCGTCCTCACGGCTCTCGCCGCACCCTCCTCGACGACGGACCTGGCCCGCCGTCACGCCCTGGCCCCGTCGACCGTGTCCGCGCACCTCGCCGCGCTGCGGGCGGCCGGCCTGCTGGATTCACGGCGCCAGGGCCACTACGTCCTGTACGCGCGAACGCCCCTGGGCGACGCCCTCGTGCAGGGGGACGTCGGACCAGGGGCGCCTTGACCGCGCGGCCCGAGGATCAGGCGTTGGGGTCGAAGGAGATCCCGGACGGCTTCGCCGACGACAGATGGGACGCGAAGCTGCCGTCCTTCAGGCCGAAGTTGGCGCTGCCGAAGTTGTACGCGACGAGCTTGTCGCGCACGCCCGCCGGGTAGCCGTTCCAGCCGACCAGCGGCGGGTACTGCCAGGTGCCCTTGTGGTTCTCCGGCGGCTCGTCGTTGGAGTTCGCCAGCCGGAAGCAGTGCGTGCTGATGCCGTCCTTGTGGTAGACGATCTTGGCGTGCGTGCCGTCGAAGCGCACCGAGGACGCCGCGTGCACCGTGAACGAGCCGTGGTTGGACGTCGACACGTACTGCACGGCGTTGTTCTGCACCCACACCACGACGTGCTCCCAGTCGTGCCGGTGCCCGCCGATGCTGCTGCCCGATATCGCCTGGTCCTTCTCGAAGTACAGGCCGTAGAGGTATGCGCACCAGCCGTTGTTGCACTTGTAGCGCGAGTAGCTGTTGGTGTTGTCGAGGTCCGAGGCGTCCCGGCACTGGCCGTTGAGCGCGCCGGTCGGGTTGAGACCGCCGTTGACGGTGCCGTCCGGCCCGATGGCCGGGGTGGAGTAGCACCCGTCCGTGTCGTAGTCGAAGGCCGGCTGGAACGTCCGCTCCGCCGACTCGGCGTTGCCTGGCAGGGCCCCGGGCGGTGCGGCGAATGCGGCGCTGGGGAAAGCGATGACAAGGGCGGCGGCACCGGCGAGCCCGGTGAGCCATCTCTTGCTGTGGGTGCGGAACGACTGTGACGCCACTGCGTCCTCCTCCTGGAACGGCGCAGCCCAACGGCTATGGGGGGATGGGGAGTTCAGGATCCCGGCGTTTCACATCGGTGCCAAGTGGCACGGGCGTACCACTGGTAACGATCAGCACAACAATTGGCGCCCGGGCAGGGCGCCTTGGACCTCGCCGGCCGGCGTGAGCAGGGGCGGGCGGGTCTCGGCCCCGGCCCGAAACCCCGTCAGGCGCTGTCCTCCGGCAGCCAGGCCGCCGACTCCTCCGGCGTCAGGTCCGGCCGCAGCCGCAGCCAGGACGGCTGGCGCAGCATCCCCGACCGGGTACGGACGCTGTAGCGCACCTCGCCCACCAGCCGGGGCAGGACCCAGTGCGCGCCCGCCACCCGGGGCACCGGATCGAAGGGGCACCCCTGCGTCGCGACGGCCCGCAGCAGCTCGGCCAGCTCGGTCCGCTCCGCCTCGCTCCAGCCGGTGCCCACACCGCCGATGTACCGCAGCCGGCGGTCCGCCGCGAACTGCCCCACCAGCAGCGCGCCCGGCAGACCGGTGAGCCGGCCCTTGCCGGGCAGCCAGCCGCCGACGACGACGTCCTCGCTGTGCATGTTGCGGATCTTCACCCAGGCGCGGGACCGCACCCCGGGCTCGTAGAGCGAGTCCAGCCGCTTGCAGACCAGTCCCTCCAGGCCGTGGTCCCGGGTGGCCGCCAGCGCCTGTGCGCCATGTCCCACCACGGCGCCGGGCGTCGACCAGAACGGCCCGTCGAGGCCGAGGTCCTCCAGCCGTCCGCGCCGCCGGGAGTACGGGACCTTCAGCAGGGAGTGTCCCGCCAGGTGCATCACGTCGAACAGCACCAGATGCGCGGGCGTCCGCGCGGCCATCCGGGCGGCCCGCGCGGGCGAGTGCGCGAGCCCCATCCGGGACTGGAGCAACTGGAAGTCGGCGCGCCCGTGTTCGTCGAGGGCCAGGATCTCCCCGTCCAGCACGGCGGGCGTGCTGCCGAGCGCGTCGCCCAGCGGCAGCAGCTCGGGGTAGGCGGCCGTGATGTCCTCGCCCGAACGGGCGCGCAGCAGCAGGGTGCCGTCGCCCGCCAGATAGACCACGGCGCGCTGGCCGTCCTGCTTGGTCTCGTAGGCCCAGCGCGCGTCCTGGGCGGTGGGCGGGAGTTTGCCGGAAGTGGCGAGCATCGGAGGGATCAGCGGCAGGCTCACGGGTCAGTTCTCGACACGCCCGCCCGTCGCCACGCGCACCGGCCGCCGATTTCCCCTGAACGGCGGGCGGCTGATCACTCGCCCCCGTTCGGCGGAACGGCCCGCACGAGGCCCGACTGATAGGCCATGACGACGAGTTGGGCACGGTCGCGGGCGCCCAGCTTCGTCATGGCGCGATGCACATGGGTGCGTACGGTCAGCGGGCTCACGTACAGCTTCCCGGCGATCTCCTCGTTGGAGTGCCCCTCGGCCACCCAGGCCATGACCTCCCGCTCGCGGGCGGTGAGGGCGGCCAGGTGCTCCGGAGCGGCCGACTGGGCGCTCTCGGCGGGGGAGGACAGGAACCGGGTGATCAGGGTGCGGGTCGCGGTGGCGGAGAGCAGGGACTCGCCGGCGGCCACCGTGCGGATGCCGTCGAGCAGCACGTCCGCGGTGACGTCCTTGCCGAGGAAGCCGCTCGCCCCGGCCCGCAGCGCCTGCGCGACGTACTCGTCGATCTCGAACGTGGTCAGGATCAGCACCCGCACCGCCGTCAGGTCCGGGTCGGCGCAGATCACGGAGGTGGCGGCGAGCCCGTCGGTGCCGGGCATGCGGATGTCCATCAGGACCAGGTCGGGGTGGTGCGCCCGGGCGAGCTCGACGGCCTCGATGCCGTCGGTGGCCTCGGCGACCACCTCCATGTCCGGGCAGGAGTCGATCAGGATCCGGAAGGTGGCCCGCAGCAGGGCCTGGTCGTCGGCGAGCAGTACACGGATGGTCATGGGTGGTGTTTCTTCCGGCTCCGGATCATGGGTGGGTACTCAGCCTCGCGGCAGAGGCCCGCCACGTCGTCGTCCGTATGCCGACATTCGCCCCTACTCGGATCGCAGTATGCGCCCCGCCCAGGTCATCCCCGAGCAGGACGGCCCGTCGCCCGGGCCGCGAGTGTCGCCCGCGCGACCGTGCTCGCACCCCGTTCAATCAAGTGACTTAGATTGTAGGGAGGCGAAACCGTGGCGGCTCGAGGGACTGGTCGCCGGCGTGCGGTGCGAAGTCCCGGTGCGGTGGTGAACATGGCAGGCAGGACAGTGCGGGAGGAACAGGCGGGCGCGACCCGGGAACTGCTCCTGACGGCGGCCGAGCGGCTCTTCGCCGAACACGGTGTGTACGCGGTCTCCAACCGCCAGGTCAGCGAAGCCGCCGGACAGGGCAACAACACCGCCGTCGGCTACCACTTCGGCACCAAGACCGACCTCGTGCGGGCCATCGTCCGCCGGCACTCGACACGCATCGAGGAGATCCGCGCCCGCCTGCTCGCCGACCTGACGGACCCGGACGACGTACGCGGCTGGGTGGACTGCCTGGTCCGCCCCTCGCTGGAACATCTCGCCGCGCTCGGCAGCCCCACCTGGTACGCGCGGTTCTGCGCCCAGGTCGTCGCCGACCCGGCGCTGCACCGGATCATGGTTGAGGAGGCCCTCACCTCCCCGTCCCTCCAGACGATCATCGACGGCCTGAACCGGTGCCTGCCCGACCTCCCGGCCGAGGTCCGCGCCGAACGCGGGGAAATGGTCCGTCATCTGATCGTCCACGTCGCCGCCGAGCGTGAACGCGGCCTCGCCGAGCACATCCCCACGCCCCGCGCCACCTGGGACGACGCCGCCACCGGCGTCACCGACGCCGTCCTCGGCATGTGGCTGGCACCCGTCACCCCGGGCCGCTGAGGCCACCACGCGAAGGAGGGCGACCGTGACAGCGACACGCGGCGGACGGGGTGCCCGGTGACCGCACGGCGCCCGGGGCTCGACGAACGGCCGGCCCTGGCGCGTGGGGCGGGCCAGCACCTGCTGGTGGCCGCCGGCGATCCCGACCTCGCCGAACTCCTCGCCACCACCCTGGAGTTGGCGGGGTACCGGATCAGCCTGACCGGCACCGGCGCCGAGGCCGTGGCGCGCGTCGCCGAACGACGCTTCGACCTGGTCGTCTTCGACACCGACGTACCCGACCAGGGCGCCTTCGACCGGGAGCGGCGGCCCGAGCTGCCGTACCGCCCGCCGGTCCTGCTGCTCACCGGGTACGACTCCCTGGACCGGCTCGTGCCCGAACTCGGCCCGGGAAGACGGGACTACGTCACCAAGCCCTTCCGGGTGGCCGAGGTCCTCGCCCGGATCCAGGTCCTGCTGCGCGACGCCCGCCCCGGCCGGGCCAGGCGCAACCCGCTGCACTACGGCGACCTCGTCCTGGACGACACCGTGTGCCGGGCGCGACGCGGGGCGCGGGCGCTGGACCTCACGCCCGCGGAGTACCGGCTGCTGCGCCATCTCCTGGTCAACGCCCACCGGGTGCTCTCCAAGGAACAGATCGGACGCTGCGTCTGGGGCGAGCACCGCGGCGACAACGCCATCGAGCAGCTCGTCTCCCGGCTGCGCCGCAAGGTGGACCGGGACGCCCCGGCGCTGATCCACACGCGTCGCGGCTTCGGCTACTGGCTGGGCGGGGCCGACCCGGCCGTCTGAGATCCCGCGGCGTGAGCGGCCCCCGAAGCGGCTTCGGTGAGCGCCGGCCGAGGGCAGCCGTGTGATCCGCGCCACGTCAGTCTCCTGTCAGGAAACTGACCGGAAGGCGTCAGACCGCTCTGTTTGCATGTGCTCATCGAAGCCGCCCCCCACAGCCGAGGTGAACCATGGTCGACACCCTCACCGGTCGCACGTCCGAGGCACCGGACGCCGTTCCCGAGTTCCCCATGCCCAGGCAGTCCCGCTGTCCCTTCGACCCGCCGCCCGCGCTGAAGGACCTTCAGCAGCAGGGCCCGCTCGCCAAGGTGCGGCTGTGGGACGGCAGCGAGTCCTGGCTCGTGACCCGGTACGCCGAGCAGCGCGCCCTGCTGGGCGACCCGCGCGTCAGCGCCGACACCGACCGGCCCGGCTACCCCACCAAGGCCAGTCCCGAGGCGGGCGAGGGCAAGCTCAGCTTCATCATGATGGACGACCCCGAACACGCGCGGCTGCGCCGGATGGTCACCGCGCCGTTCGCCGTCAAGAAGGTCGAGGCCCTGCGGCCGGCCGTGCAGCGCATCGTGGACGGCCTGATCGACGACATGCTGGCCGGCCCCGCCCCGGTCGACCTGGTGGACGTGTTCGCCCTGCCGATCCCGTCCCTGGTCATCTGCGAGCTGCTGGGCGTGCCCTACGAGGAGCACGACTTCTTCCAGGAGCACACCAGGACCATGGTCCGCACGACCGCCACACCCGAGGAGCGCGGCGCGGCGAGCCGTGAGGTCGCGGGCTACCTCGCCGGGCTCGTGGGCAAGCGGATCGCCGAGCCCGGGGACGATCTGCTGTCCGGCATCGCGGGCCGCGTCACCGCCGGTGAACTCACCCACCAGCAGGCGACCGAGATGGCGCTGCTCCTGCTGATCGCCGGCCACGAGACCACCGCGAACATGATCGCGCTCGGCACCCTCGCCCTGCTCCAGCACCCCGACCAGCTCGCCCTCCTGCGCGAGGGGGACGACCCGGAGGTCGTCGTCCGCGCGGTCGAGGAACTCCTGCGCTACCTGCACATCACCCACCTCGGCCGGCGCCGGGCGGTGACCGAGGACATCGAGATCGCGGGCCAGGTGATCAGGGCCGGCGAGGGCGTCATCATGGCCAACGAGATCGGCAACCGCGACCCCGAGGTCTTCGCCGACCCCGACCGCCTCGACATCACCCGCGACGCCCGCCGGCACGTCGCCTTCGGCTTCGGCGTCCACCAGTGCCTGGGTCAGCCGCTGGCCCGCATGGAGCTCCAGGTCGTCTACGGCACCCTCTACCGGCGCATCCCCACGCTGCGGCTGGCCGGCGACCTTCAGGACGTCCGCTTCAAGACCGACGCGTTCATCTACGGCGTACACGAACTGCCCGTGTCCTGGTGACCGTTCCTCACCCGCGCACCACGAACCACACCCACGTCAGAGGAAGGGAAACCGCATCATGAAGGTGGAGCTGGAAGCCGACAAGTGCGTCGCGTCCGGGCAGTGCGTGTTCGCCGCGACGGAGGTGTTCGACCAGGACGACGACGGCATCGCGATCCTGCTCGACGAGCGGCCCGCCGCCGAACACCTGGACGACGTCCGCGAAGCCGTGGCGATCTGCCCGGCCGCCGCGATCCGGCTGGTCGACCAGTGAGGCGGATCGTCGTCGTGGGTGCCTCGGCCGCCGGACTCGCGGCGGCCGAGACGCTCCGCCGCGAGGGCTACGACGGCACCCTCACCCTCGTCGGCGACGAACCGCGCGCCCCGTACGACCGCCCGCCGCTGTCCAAGCAACTCCTGTCCGGCGAGTGGGAACCCGGCCGGCTGGACCTGCGCGCCCCCGACGACCTCGCCGGACTCGGACTCGACCTGCGGCTCGGCGTCCCCGCGACCGGACTGCGGCTCGCGGACGCCGAGGTGGAGCTGGGTGACGGCTCGACGGTGCCGTACGACGGCCTGATCATCGCCACCGGGGTCCGTCCGCGCCGGCTGCCCGGGGAGGGCGGGCATGTGCTGCGCACCCTCGACGACGCGGTGCGGCTGCGGGACCGGCTGGTGCCGGGCAGGCGGCTCGTCGTGGTCGGGGCCGGGTTCCTCGGGGCCGAGGCCGCCGCGGTCGCCCGGCGGCTCGGCTGCGAGGTCACCCTCCTGGAGCCCGCTCCCGTGCCGCTCGCCCACGCCGTCGGCACGCGGGTCGGCGAGATGCTGACGGACGCCCATCGGGAACGGGGCGTGACGCTGCGCTGCGGGGTCACCGTGACGGAGGTGACCGGGCGCCGGGTGCGGCTGGCCGACGGTGAACTCGTCGAGGGCGACGAGGTGTTGACCGCCGTCGGCTCACTGCCCAACACCGACTGGCTCGCCGGCAGCGGACTGGGCGTCGCCGACGGGGTCGTCTGCGACGCGTACTGCGAGGCCGGGCCCGGGGTGTACGCCGCCGGGGACGTCGCCCGCTGGTTCAACCCGCTGTTCGGCCGGGCGATGCGCGTCGAGCACCGCACCAACGCCGCCGAGCAGGGCATGGCGGCCGCCCGGAACCTGCTGCGCCCCGAGGCGCGCAGGCCGTTCGCACCGGTGCCGTACTTCTGGTCCGACCAGTACGACATGAGGATCCAGGCGCACGGGTACCTGCGCGGTCACGACGAGGTGGCCGTGGTGGAGGGCGATCCCGCCGAGCGGCGGTTCGTCGCCGCGTACCGCAGTGGGGGACGGGTGACCGGGGCGCTCGCGGTGGGGGTGGCGCCCAGGGTGCTGCGGCACTGGCGCCGGGCCATCGCCACCGGAGCGAGTTGGCAGGAGGCGATGCGGATCGATGCGGTGGCAAATTAATTGAGTTACGCAATGAGATGGTAAAGTGGAATGCATGTCCACCACACCGCTCCCCGAACTCCCCGGCGGTCCCTCCCCGGAAGTGGTCGAGATCGAGCGCGCGCTCTCCCGGATCACCTATCTGAGTACGCGGGCCCGGCAGCACGAACGGCTGATGGCGCTGGCCGGGGTGCCGCTGGACCGGGCGGCCGTGGCGCTGCTGCGGCAGGTCGCCGACACGGAGCCGCTGCGGCCCGGGGAGCTGGCGGCGCGGCTGGGTGTGGAGGCGTCGCATGTCACGCGGACGGTGCAGCAGTTGCAGAAGTCCGGGTACGTCACGCGTGTCCCGGACCCGCAGGACCGGCGCGCCCAGCGGATCGAGCTGACCGAGGCCGGGCGGCAGGCCATCGCCCGGGTCCGGGACGCGGGGGCTCGCGGGATGCAGCTCGCGCTGGCGGACTGGGCGCCTGAGGAGTTGCGGGAGCTGGCCACGTTGTTTCATCGCATGGTGGATGACTTTCTCGCTCACGCGAGTGACGAGGACGGCGAGCAGCGGCAGTGGCCTGAGGCGTCGGCCGGGACGGTCTGACCGTCGGGTCCCGTCTGCGGGCCGCGTGGTGGTCGGTCGCGCAGTTCCCCGCGCCCCTTGGGGGTTGTCGAGCCGTTGCTGGTCTTGCTCGGTCGGGTATGGGGGTTGTCCGGTTGTCAGCGGGCCGTGTCGTGGTGGGGCGCGCGGTTCCCCGCGCCCCTAGGCGGTTGTCGAGCCGTCGGTGGTTTTGTTCGGCTGGGCGTGGCGGGCCGCGTGGGTGGGGTGAGGTGGCGTCGGTTCTTGGAGGCCGGTCAGGAGTAGGCGGCCCAGTGCCGGTAGGGCGATGAGGGGGGTCAGGGCCGTGGCCAGGGACGTGGCGTCGGCCAGGGCGCCGAGGGCCGGGGTCGCGAGGCCGCCCGCGCTCACGGCCAGGCCCAGGGTCACCCCGCTCGCGGTGCCGACCCGGCGGGGCAGGTAGTCCTGGCCGAGGGTGATGTGCAGGGAGAAGGGGATGTACAGGCCCGCCGAGGTGAGCGCGACGAACAGGTACACCGCGGGACCGGGTACGAGGACGATGCCGGTGACCGCGAGGACGGACAGTGTGTACGCCTGGCGGACGACCGTGAGCCGTCCGTAGCGCTCGGCCAGCCGGCCGCCGGCCACGGTCCCGAACGCCCCGCCCGTGTACAGCACGAACAGCGCGGCCGTGCCGGCCAGGTCACCGCCGCCGGTGCGCTGACGGACGTACAGCGAGACGAAGGCGCTCAGGCCGACGAACACGATCGACCGGCACACGATGGCGCCGGACAGCCGCAGGAACGACGGCCAGTCGTCCGTGCCCGCGCCCCCGCTCCCGGATCCGGCGGCACGGCGGCCCCCGGCCGAGCGCACGGCCGCCGCGCACAGGGCCGCTCCCGCGACGGCCGGAACGACCAGCAGCGGAGAGGCGTCCAGGCCGCCGGTGGCGACCACCGCCGCGACCAGCAGCGGTGCCAGCGCGAAGCCGACGTTGCCGCCGAGCGAGAACCAGCCCATCGCCGTATGGCTGCCCCGCGACGCGGCGCGGGCCGCGCGTGCCGCCTCCGGGTGGTAGGCGGCGACGCCGACCCCGGACACGGCCACCACCGCGAGCGTCAGCGCGTAGGAGTCCGTGACACCGCTCAGCGCCACCCCCGCACCGCCCGTCAGCGCGCTCAGCGGCAGCAGCCAGGGCATCGGACGACGGTCGGTGAGCGCTCCGAACAGCGGCTGCACCACCGAGGACAGCAGGGAGGCGGCGAGTACGACGCCGGAGGCAGCCGCGTAGCTGTAGGCGCGCTCGGCGACGAGGAAGGGGACCAAGGCGGCGACGGCGCCCTGGTAGACGTCCACGCAGGCGTGGCCCAGTGACATCAGCGTGATGGCTCGATCGCGTTTCTCGGACACCCTGCGATCGTCGCCGCGCCCGCTCCTGGCTCGCTTCCGATAATCTGCCGAAGTGTGTCGAACATCCGCCACACACCGACCGCGCCCACCCGCGCCAAGGTCCTCACCGCCGGGGAACGCATCGACGCGCACCGGCACGACGACCACCAGATCGTCTACGCCGGCTCCGGCGTCCTCGCCGTCACGACCGACGCGGGTACCTGGTTCGCGCCCGGCAACCGCGCCATCTGGGTCCCCGCGGGCACCGCGCACGCCCACCGCGCCCACGGCCACCTCGATCTGCACCTGGTCGGTCTGCCCGCCGACGACAACCCGCTCGGCCTGGACGCCCCCACCGTTCTCGCCGTCGGCCCGCTCCTGCGCGAGCTGATCCTCGCCTACACCCGCGACCCCGACGACGACAGCCCCGAACGCCACCGCCTGCTCGCCGTCCTGCGTGACCAGCTGCGCGCCTCACCCCAGCAGCCCCTGCGCCTGCCCACCGCCACCGATCCGCGCCTGGCCGCCGTCTGCGCGCTCGTCCACGCCGACCCCGGCGACCCGCGCACCCTCGCCGCGCTGGGCGCCGCCACCGGGGCAGGAGAGCGCACCCTCAGCCGGCTCTTCCGCCAGGAGTTCGGCATGACCTTCCCGCAATGGCGCACCCAGTCACGCCTCTACCACGCGCTGCGGCTGCTCGCCGAGGACACCCCCGTCACGACGGTCGCCCACCGCTGCGGCTGGTCCTCCGCCAGCGCCTTCATCGACGTCTTCCGGCGTTCCTTCGGATACACCCCCGGAACGCACAACCGCCGCGTGTAGCAGGGCCGATGAACGGACGGGGCGGATGACGACCGGAGACCTACCCTCCGGTAGCATCCGGCGGCAGGCCATCCAAGGAGGATCCGTGCCCCGGTCCCAACGCTCGCCCCTGCTGCTCGCCGGCCTGCTGGCCACGGCGGGGGTCGCCCACTTCGCCGTCCCCCGCCAGTTCGACGCCCTCGTACCGCGCTCCCTGCCGGGCAGGCCCCGGACCTGGACGCACGTCAGCGGCGTCGCCGAACTCGCGCTCGCGGCCGGACTGGCACTGCCGCGCACCCGCAAGCCGGCCGCGCTCGCCGCCGCGGCCTTCTTCGTCGGCGTGTTCCCGGCGAACGTGAAGATGGCCGTCGACTGGCGCGACCGCCCCGCGCAGCAGAAGGCCGTCGCACTCGGGCGGCTGCCGTTGCAGATCCCGCTCGTGCTGTGGGCACGCGGCGTGGCCAGGAACGCGGAGGGACGGGCATGAGCGCACAGCTGAAGGTCGGCGACAAGGTCGAGGACTTCACCCTGCCGGACGAGACCGGCACCGGGCGCAGCCTCACCGAGCTGCTCGCCGAGGGACCGGTGGTGCTCTTCTTCTACCCCGCCGCGCTCACCGCCGGCTGTACCGCGGAGGCCTGCCACTTCCGTGATCTCGCCGCCGAGTTCGCCGCGGTCGGCGCGCGGCCCGTGGGCATCAGCGGGGACGCCGTCGAACGGCAGCAGGAGTTCGCCACGCGCCACACCCTCGGCATGCCGCTGCTGTCCGACGCGGACGGCACGATCCGCGAGCGGTTCGGCGTGACGCGCGGCTTCTCGCTGGCACCCACCAAGCGGGTCACCTTCGTGATCGGTCAGGACCGCACGGTCCTGGAGGTCGTCCGCAGCGAACTGAGGATGAACACCCACGCCGACCGGGCCCTGGCCGCGCTGCGCAAGTGAGCGCCCGGTAACGCGGCCGGCGGGGGTGAGCGCCCGCGCGGCGCGGGCGCGGCACCCGGACGTCGCGGTTGATGCGGTGCGGTGCAGGACTCATGCTGGACGACATGGAGCGCGTCTCCGCCGCTGCGGTCCTCGATGCCCAGGGTGTGGTGAAGGGGTGGAGCGAGGGTGCCCGGCGGCTGACCGGCCGCACCGCCGAGGAGGTGGTGGGGCGGCCCGCGCGGGACCTGCTCGCGGAGGAACCGGAGCCCGCGGCGGTCGCCGCGCTCGCGGGCCGCGTGCTGGTGCGCCACAGCGACGGTTCACCGGTGCCCGTGGCGGTGCGCGCGCACGCCGTGCTGGGCGCGGACGGCACACCCGACGGCTTCATCGTCACCGGGGAGCCGCCGGGCGCACGCGAGCCGGACCTGGGCGCGGTGGCCTTCGAGCAGGCGTCGATGTCGATGTCGGTCTTCGACACCGAGCAGCGTTATGTGCGGCTCAACGACGCCGCCTGCCAGGTCATGGGCGTCTCGGAGGAGGCGCTGATCGGCCGGCCCTTCCCCGAGACCGTGGAGGACGCCCGGCACAGCCGAGGCTTCCACTGGCATCTGCGCCAGGTCTCCGAGACGGGCACCCCGGTCCGCTACGAGAGCTTCACCGGCGCCCCGGCCCTGAACCGGGATCACGCCTGGAGCATCGAGATGTGGCCGGTGCGGGACACCGCCGGTGATGTCGTGGGCACCGCTCTCGCGGCGTTCGACAGCTCCGACCAGTACTGGGCCCGTGAGCGCCTCGCCCTGCTGAACGAGGCCTCCGCCGCCATCGGCACGACCCTGGACGTGGTGCGCACCGCCGAGGAACTGATCGGGATCGTGGTGCCCCGGTTCGCCGACTTCGCCAGCGTGGACCTCTTCGACTGGGTCCTGGACGCGGACGAGCCCCCCGCGCTCACCGGCACCGACATCGCCCTGCGCCGGGTCGCCCACGGCTCCGGCACCGAGGGCACCCCGGAGGCCGCCGTCCACCTCGGCGAGGTGGACGTGTACCCGCCGTTCTCACCGCCGGCCCGCGCGATCCTCGAAGGCCGGGTGGTCCAGAGCCAGGCCGGCGAGCCCGCGTTCATGCGGTGGATCGCGGAACGCAACGCCCGCGGCCCGGCCGGCCGGCGCCACCGCGTCGGCGCCCACTCGATGATGGCGGTGCCGCTGCGGGCCCGCGGCACCACACTCGGCGTCGCCGTGGCCGTGCGCATCAGACAGTCGGACGACTACGGCCCCGACGACACCGTCTTCGCCGAGGAACTCGCGAGCCGAGCCGCCGTCTGCATCGACAACGCCCGCCGTTTCGCCCGCGAACGCACCACCGCGCTGGCCCTCCAGCACAATCTGCTCCCGCGCGGACTGTCCGGACAGGCGGCCGTCGAGGTGGCCCACCGCTACCGGCCGTCCGGGTCGCAGGCCGGCATCGGCGGCGACTGGTTCGACGTGATTCCCCTGTCGGGCAGCCGGGTCGCCCTCGTCGTCGGCGACGTCGTCGGCCACGGCATCCCCTCGTCGGCCACCATGGGCCGCCTGTGCACGGCCGTCCGCACCCTCGCCGACGTCGACCTGCCGCCCGACGAACTCCTCACCCACCTCGACGACCTCGTCACCCATCTCGCCGGCGACGACTCCGACGAGGTCGCCGAACTCGGCGCCACCTGCCTGTACTCCGTGTACGACCCCGTCACGCGCCGTCTCGGCCTGGCCGCCGCCGGCCATCCGCCGCCTGCCGTGGTCCTGCCCGACGGCTCCGCGCACGTCGTCGAGATGAACGCCGGTCCGCCCCTCGGAGTAGGGGGACTGCCCTTCGAGGCCATGGAGATCGAACTGCCCGAGGGTGCACTGGTCGCCCTGTACACGGACGGTCTCATCGAGGACCGGGACCGGGACATCGACCACGCCACCGCCGAGCTGTGCCGGGCGCTGACCGCGCCGGCCGAGACCCTCGACGCGCTGTGCGACGGCGTGCTCAAGGCCGTCCTGCCGGAGGACCCGAGCGACGACGTGGCCCTGCTGCTAGCCCGTACCCGGGCCCTGGGCGCCGACCGCATCGCCACGTGGGACGTACCGCCCGACCCCGAGCACGTGGCGGCCACCCGGCAGGCGGCCACGGACCAGCTCACCGCGTGGGGGCTGGACGAGGCGGCCTTCGTCACCGAACTCGTCGTCAGCGAACTCGTCACCAACGCCATCCGGTACGGCGCACCGCCCATCCAGCTCCGGCTGATCCGCGACCGCACCCTCATCTGCGAGGTCTCCGACGGCAGTTCGACCTCGCCGCATCTGCGCCGGGCCCACGCCTACGACGAGGGCGGACGCGGACTGCTGCTGGTCGCGCAGCTCACCCAGCGCTGGGGCAGCCGTCAGACCGGCAGCGGCAAGACGATCTGGGCGGAACAGCCGCTGCCGCCGCTCTGATCACTCGAACGAGCAGCGGGGGCGGCGACGTTCCCGTACGGGGAGGGACGTCATCCCTCGTCGTCGTCCGCGGCGACCTGGGCGAGCGTCCGCCCGGTGCGTACCGAACGGGCCCGGTGCGGATCGGGCGTGCCGTGCCCGCGCGCCCCGCTCCTGCCGGCCTTCACCAGCAACCAGGCCTCCCGCTCACCGTCCCCGCCCTCGCGGAACCGGGTCAGGGCGTACTCACCACGGAGTTTCGAGCCGCTCAGCCGGAACGTGGCATGACCGTGCTCCAGCGACTCGTCGAAGTCGACGGGCCGCCCCGCCCGGTCGTGACTGAGCGGCTCGTACGTCCCGGTGTCCCAGACGATCACCGTGCCGCCGCCGTACTCGCCCTTCGGGATCACGCCCTCGAAGTCCTCGTACTCCAGCGGGTGATCCTCGGTGGGCATCGCCAGCCGCTTGTCCCCGGGGTCACCGGACGGCCCCTTCGGCACCGACCAGGATTTCAGCACGTCGTCCACCTGGAGCCGGAAGTCGAAGTGCAGAGTCCGGGCGTCATGGATCTGCACCACGAACCTGGGTTCCCCGCCCGGGGCGGCACCGCGCCCCTCCGGCTCACGCGTCCGGTCGAAGTCACGTTTGCCGCGATACTGCCGCAGCCGGTCCCGCTCTCCCACGAGCGCCTCCTTCCCGAGCGTCCCCGGGTACCCCGCGACGACGCTCGCGTACCGCGGGCGCCGGGTCCCGGCCCCGGCGCCCGCGGCCGGCTCAGAACTCCTCGTGCACCCGCGGGTCCCCGCCGAGCCGGCGATGAGCCCGGTCGGCGACGGCCGCCAGCTGCGTGGCGTCCAGCGTGAAGCCGAAGACGTCGAGGTTCGCGCGCTGCCTCTCCCGGTCCGCCGACTTGGGGATGGGCAGCGCGCCCAGCTGGGTGTGCCAGCGCAGGACGACCTGGCCGGGCGTCACCTTCAGGGACTCGGCGATGCCCTTGACGACCGGGTCGTCCAGGAGGTCGGAGCCGCGCCCCAGCGGGCTCCAGCTCTCGGTCACGATGCCCTTGCCCTCGTGGAAGGCGCGCAGCTCGTCCTGCGGGAACAGCGGGTGCAGCTCGATCTGGTTCACGGACGGCAGGACCCCCGTCTCCCGCTCCAGCCGTTCGATGTGCTCGGGCGTGAAGTTGGAGACGCCGATCGACCGGACCAGACCTTCCTCGCGGAGCTTGATCATGGCCCGCCAGGAGTCGACGTACCTGTCGACCCGGGGGAGCGGCCAGTGGATCAGATACAGGTCGACGTACGCGAGGTCCAGGCGGCGCCGGGACTCCTCGAAGGAGGCGAGGGTCTCCTCGTAACCGTGGTGGCGGCCCGGGAGCTTCGTCGTCACCACCACCTCCTCGCGCGGAACGCCGCTCGCGGCGATTCCACGGCCGACGCCCGTCTCGTTGCGGTAGTTCGTCGCGGTGTCGACGAGGCGGTAGCCCAGATCCAGGGCGTCTGCCACCGCCTCCTCCGCCTGGGCGTCGTCCATCGGCCAGGTGCCCAGGCCGATGCCGGGGATCGTCGTGCCGTCGTTGAGCGTGTGCAGCGGAATGCTGATCACTGTCGGACCTTCCCTCGACTGTGCCGTACACCCAGCGTCACGGATAGGGTGAGGATTGATCAACCGGACAGGTGGGGGATGAGGGCGGGCGACAGGATGGGCGGCACCGAGGAGAAGCAGGCGACGGGATCCGGACGTCCGACGTCACGGGACGTCGCCCGGCTCGCCGGGGTGTCCCACACGGCCGTCTCCTTCGTCTTCAACGGGCGCGCCGAGGGCAATCTCTCGCCCGCCACCCAGGAGCGGATCCGCCGCGCCGCCGCCGAGCTCGGCTACCGCCCCGACCCCGTCGCCCGCGGCCTGCGCCGCCGCCGTACGGCCGTGATCGGCCTGGTCACCGACGAGATCGCCTCCTCACCGTTCGCGGGACGGCTGCTGCGCGGCGCCATGGAGACCGCCTGGGACAGCGAGCACCTCGTGCTCACCATCGACTCGGGCGGCGACGCGGCCAAGGAGGACGCGGCCGTCGCCGAGCTCCTGGACCGGCGTGTGGACGGCATCATCTACGCCGCCATGTCGCTGCGCCGGGTCCGCGTCCCCGAGGGCCTGCACCGCACCCACTCCGTCCTCGCCAACTGCCTGCCCGAGGACGACTCCCTGCCCGCCGTCATCCCCGCCGAGCGCGCGGGCGGCCGTACGGCGGCCCGGCTGCTGCTGGACGCCGGGCACCGCCAGGTCGCCATGGTCGGCGGCCAGGACGACATCGCCTCCGTCGACCGCCTGCGCGGCTTCCGGGACGCGCTGCGCGCCGAGGGGATCAGCGTGCCCAAGGAGTGGGTCGTGCGCACCGGCGGCGAGATCTCCGGCGGCTACGAGGGCGCGACGCGCGTCCTGGACGGCGTGCCCGCCGACCGGCGCCCCACCGGGATCTTCTGCTACAACGACCGGGTCGCGGCGGGCGTCCTGCACGCCGCGTCCCGGCTCGGCATCGCCGTCCCCGGCGAGCTGTCGGTGGTCGGCTACGACGACCAGGAACACATGGCCGCGTTCCTCACCCCGCCCCTGACCACCGTCGCCCTGCCGCACCGGGAGATGGGCGACGCCGCGGCACGTCTGCTCCTGGACGCCATCGACACGGGCCGGACGCCGCCCGCGACGGTACGGCGTCTGGCCTGTCCGGTGGTCAGCCGTGCGTCGGTGGGACCAGCTCCCAGGCGCTGACCGCGGCCCCGGCGCCGGTCACGAGCAGCTCGGGCACGTCGTCCGGTCGTCGGTAGACCCGCTCGGTGACCATCGCCCGGTCGCCCACGAACAACTCGAACAGCGACCCGTCGACGAGGATCCGCACCTGGTCGGCCGGCGCACGCACGACGATCGGCCCCGCTTCCCCGGACCCGCCGCGCGGCCAGTCACCCCGGTCGAGCGTCACCGTGCCCGCGCCCGGGTCCAGCAGCACCGTCAGCTCCGCGCCCGAGGCGGACCGCAGCAGCCGCACACGGGTGCGGCCGGACGCGGTCACCGTCAGGTCGTACGCCTCCGGCACCACGGCCACCCGACCCGCCGCCGACACGAACGGCTCGGCGGCCCGCAGCAGTTGCAGTTCCGGCGCCGGCAGGAGGCGCAGGGCACCGTCGGGATGCACGTCCACCACGCGCGGCGCCGTCAGGACGCCGGCCCAGCCCGCGCGGTCGACCTCCGCCTGTTCCCGCGCCTCCCAGGACCAGCCCCACAGCAACGCCCGGTCGGGCTCCTGGAGCACGGCGGGCGCGTAGAAGTCCCGGCCGTGGTCGAGCCGCCCTCCGGCGCGGGCCTCGAAGCGCAACCCGTCCTCGCCGCCCGGAACCAGACGTCCCGTCAGATAGCCGGTGCTGCTGGGGCTTCCGTCCCACAGCGACAGCACCAGCACCCAGGTGCCGTCCGCCGCCCGCAGCAGCTGCGGGCACTCCCAGCCCACCGCCCCGCCGCCGAACGCGTGCGCGGCCACGGGGTCGTTGCCGTCGAGCAGCACTCCGGCGAACCGCCAGTCGTTCAGGTCGTCGCAGTCGTACAGCAGCACCGACGGCGTGCCGTCCGCGTGTCCGGCGCCGACCAGCGCCCAACGGCGCCCGCCGCTGCGGAAGACGAACGGGTCGCGGAACATCACCACGTCCAGGCCGGCCGGCGGGCCGGTCACGACCGGCGCGGGCAGAGGGCGCCAGTCGGTGAGGGTCTCGTCCTGCGGCATCAGGGCCCGCGCCAGACAGATCGAGCCGAGGCCGGTGTGATGCCGGTCGACGCCCGTGTAGACGGCCGTCGGCACACCGTCGTCGTCGACCACGCAGCCCGACCAGCAGCCCGCCTCGTCGGGGCCGCCCGGTGTCGGGGTGAGCGCGATCGGATGGTGTTCCCAGTGGACCAGGTCGGCGCTGGAGACATGACCCCAGTGGACGTTCGCGTGCACCGGGGCGTCGGGATTGTGCTGGTAGAAGAGGTGGTGGCGGCCCCGCCAACGGAAGGGACCGTTCGGGTCGTTGATCCAGTTGGCGGGGGGACGGACCCGGAAGCGCGGGGCGCCGGGGTCCGTGCACCGAGCGGCGAGGCTCAACGGTTGACTCCTGCGGAGGTGATGCCCTCACGGAGAGGGCGCTGACCGACGACGAACACGGCGACGGCGGGGATCATGGACAGCACGACACCGGCGAGCACCACCGAGATGGAGCCGGTGCCGAGGTTGCCCTGGAGGGAGACCAGGCCCAGCGGCAACGTGTAGTTCTGGGCGGAGGTCTCCAGGATCAGCGGGCGGAAGAACTCGTTCCAGTGGTAGTTGAAGGCCAGCACGCCGACGATCGCGAGACCGGGCGCGGCCAGCGGGGCGTACACGGACCGGAAGATCCGCCAGGGTCCGCAGCCGTCCAGCATCGCCGCCTCGCCGAGGTCCTTGGGCATGCCCAGGAAGTACTGGCGCATCAGGAAGGTCCCGAACGCGGTCGGGAAGGCCGGGACGATCAGACCGAGCAGGGTGTCGGTCAGGCCCATCGACTTCAGTACCAGGAACACCGGCACGATCGTGACCTGGAGCGGCACCATCATGGTCGCCAGCACCAGCCCGAACAGCGGCTTCTTGAAACGGAATTCGAGGCGGGCGAAGGCGTACCCGGCGAGGCCGGCCGTGATCATCTGGCCCACCGCGATCAGCGCGGTCACCAGCGTCGAGTTGAGCGCCAGCAGCCAGACGTCGATCTGGTCGAAGACCCCGCTGTACGCCTCCGTGGACGGGCTCGTCGGGATGAGACGCGGCGGCAGGTCGAACGCCTCGGCCGGGGTGCGCAGGGACGTGGAGACGGTCCAGATGACCGGGCCGAGGGTCAGCAGTGCGCACACCGCGAGGCCGGCGACGCGGGCCCATGGCCCGAGGGAGTGCCGGGTGCGGCTGAGGGAGAGGGTCGCTTGGCTCATGAGGAGGTCACCGGCTCACTGGTAGTGGACGAAACGCCGGCTGAGCCGGAACTGGAGGGCGGTGACCGCCATGATCAGCACGAACAGCAGGACGCCCACCGCCGAGGCCGCACCGAAGCGGAGCTGCTCGAACGCGCTCTCGTAGATGACCATCACCACGGTGCGGGTGGCGTCGCCGGGACCGCCGTTGGTGAGGACGTAGGGCTGCTCGAAGACCTGCAGCGCGTTGATGATGCCGACCACCGACGCGACCAGCAGGGTGGGCGACAGCAGCGGCAGGGTGATGCCGAGGTGCTTGCGCAGGCCGGTCGCCCCGTCGAGCGCGGCGGCCTCGTGGATCTCCTTGGGGATGTTGTTCAGACCGCCGACGAACAACAGGAACGAGAACCCGAACTGCTGCCACACATAGACCAGGATCACCGTGGCCATGGCCGCGTTCTCCGACGTCAGCCAGGGCACCGGGGCGACCCCGACCAGCCCGAGCAGCCAGTTCACGACCCCGAAGTCCTGGTTGAACAGGTACTTCATCACCACCGAGATCGACGCCGCCGACAGCACCAGCGGGAAGAAGAACGCCGACCGGAACACCGACCGCAGCCACACCGGCATCCGCCCGTTCACCGCCAGGGCCAGCACCAGCGCGATCAGCAGTTGCAGCGCGACCGCGAACACCATGAACACCAGCGTGTTGCCGAAGGACACCAGCACCGTCGAATCGGTGAAGACCTCGCGGTAGTTGGCTCCGCCGGCGAAGCTCGGGTCGTCGATGACGTTCCAGTGGAACAGGCTCAGCACCACCGAGCCGACGATCGGGACGACCGTGAAGACGACGATGCCGACGATCGTGGGCGCGAGGAACAGCGTGGCCAGCAGGCGGGTGCCGCGGTCGCGGGCCGAGCGCCGGGGCGCGGGGGCCGGCGGCGCGGCCGGCGACTGCGGCCGTACGGCCGGTATCTGAGTGTTCGTCATACGTCACGCTCCATGGCCTTCTCCAGATCGCTCTGCATCCGGCGCAGCGCGGGACCCACCGAGCGCCGGGACGCCAGTGCGGTACCGGTGTGCTTGAGCAGCACCTGCTCGACCTCGGCGACCTGCGGCGGCGCGGGAATCGGCCCGGTGTCGGGGAACTTGTCGAGGGTGTCGTAGAAGACCGGCCAGTGCTCCGGGCCCGTCTCCCGGTACCGCTCGGCCGTGAGCATCGAGCGGCGTGCGGGCGTGGTCTGGTTGGTGGAGAACAGCCGCGTCAGGGTGTCTCTTCGGGAGGCGTACTTGATGAACTCCCAGGCCTCCTCCTGCCGCTTCGAGGTGCGTAGCAGGGCGTAGCCGGCGGCGCCGAACTGCATGCGCTGGGTGTGCCGGCGCGGGAAGTACTGCACGTCGAAGGCGTCCGCCTGCATGCCGGCCAGGTGCAGTCCGCCCGCCCAGAAGCCGCCCGCGGGCGTGACGCCGACCCGGCCGGTGGAGAACACGCCGATCAGGTTCTGGCCGTTGCCGCCCTCGGGCCGCGTGCACAGGCCCTCCTGGACGAGGGAGGCGAGATAGTCGTACGCCTCCTCCACGCGCGCGTCGGTGGCCTGCGGTGTCGTCCACCGGTAACCGCCCCCGCGGCCCTCCCGCGCGGCGGCGGGGTAGAAGTCGTCCCACAGCCAGCCGCCGCCCGGCGCCTTGGACTCGGCGAGCAGATTGGTGTCGTTGGCGAACAGCCACGGCACCACGCCGCCCCACAGCCGGTTGGTCCAGAAGTACGGGGTGAACTGGGAGCCACTGGCCCCCTTCATGTCCCGCAGCAGGGCGGTGAAGTCGTCACGGGTCCAGTCGGCCGCGGGAAAACCCGCGCCGGCCCGCTTCATCACCTGGTGGTTGAGGTACATGTCGGCCGCGTTGAACTCGACCGGCAACTGGTAGAGGGACCCCTCGTACATCATCGACTCCACCAGCGAGGGATGGACGTCGGCGAAGTACTCGCGCAGCTCCTCGGCGTCCCGCTTCACCCAGTCGTCCAGCGGGACTCCGAGGCGCTGCGCGAACAGCTGCACGCCCTCGGTGGCGACGTACACCAGATCGGGGGCCGTGCCCGCCGCGATCTGGGTGAGGATCTTCGCGAAGAAGTCGGACCAGTCGACCGCCTGGACGGCGTTGATCCGCAGCTTGATGTCGGGGTGGACCTGCCTGAAGCCCTCGGTGAGCGTGCGGACGGCCTCGGGTCCGTAGGCGGGTCCGAGCGTGGCGACGACGAGCGAGCCGTCGTCGCGGCCGGGGATGTCGGCTCCGGTGAGCCGGTCCCAGCTCGCGGCGGTACCGGCGAGCGCGGCGGCTCCCGCGCCGTAGGCGCCGTACCGCAGAAGAGTGCGGCGGGTGGGATGCGAGTCGGTCATGCAGGGGCCTAACTCGTGTTAGTCGAGTAGTGATGCCCCAGATGATGGGAAGCCCGTCGCGGCCCTGTCAATAGTCGTGAACCACTTGACCTTTAACGAGTTAGGTCGCACAGTCCTGGTCCACATGAGCCGCCTCCCGACGCCCTGTCGCGTCCGACGAGAGGAACGATGTGTAATGCCCGCGATGACCAGGAGAGCCCTGCTCGCCGGCTCGGCCGTGGGGGCCTCGGCCGCGCTGCTGCCGACCGCGTCCCCGGCCGCCGCGAAGCCCCGGAAAGCAGCCGCCACCTGCGCGAGCTACCGGGCCGAGTACCACTTCACGGTCCCCGACCAGTGGAAGAACGACCCGCAGCGCCCGATCTGGATCGACGGCGAGTACCGCTACTACTACCTGTACAACCCGGACTACTTCACCGGGGGAACCACCGCGGGCACGGCCTGGCGCCTGGCCGGCACGACCGACCTGGTCACCTTCCGGGACCGGGGGGTCGCCGTACCGAAGGACACCATCCCCAACGGCGACGTCTGGTCGGGCTCGGCGGTGATCGACACCGAGAACACCGCGGGCTTCGGCGCGGGCGCGGTGATCGTCCTCGTCACGATGGCGCCGGACGAGGTGACGCAGGCGCAGTACCTGTACTACTCGACCGACGGTGGCCGCACCTTCAGCGGCCACGGCACCGAGCCCGTGCTGCCGAACCCCGGAGTGCGGGACTTCCGGGACCCGAAGGTGATCCGCGACGAGGAGCGCGGACGGTGGGTGATGACACTCGCCGAGAACGACAAGGTGGGCTTCTACCACTCCGCCGACCTGAAGTCCTGGCGGTACGCCTCCGGCTTCGTCAAGGGCGGCATCGGCGTCCTGGAGTGCCCGGACCTGTTCCGTGTCACCGCCGACGACGGCACCGTGAAGTGGGTGCTCGGCGTGAGCGCGAACGGCAAGGGGTCCGGACTGCCGAACACCTACGCCTACTGGACCGGCTCCTTCGACGGCACCGCCTTCACCGCCGACGCCGACGACCCGCAGTGGCTCGACCACGGCTGGGACTGGTACGCGGCCGTCACCTTCGAGAAGCACCGCGCCGACGGCTCCGTCGACCCCTCCGTCCGCTACGCGATGGGCTGGCTCAACAACTGGGACTACGCCGACATCACGCCCACCATCGACTGCGACGGCTTCAACGGCACCGACTCGATCGTCCGGCAGATCACCCTGAAACGCTCCGCCTCCGGAACGTACTACCTGGCCTCCCAGCCGGTCGCCGCGCTGGACGACCACGTCTCGCGCACGGTGCGCCTCGGCGACCTGGACGTCACCGGGACCCGGCTGCTCGGATACCGGGGCACCGCCTACGAGGTCACCTGCGAGATCACCTGGGACCAACTGAGGGGCGCCGGATTCCAGCTGCGCCGTTCCCCCGACGGCGGCCGCCACGTCGACGCCGGGATCTACGGCGACTACGCCTTCCTGAACCGCCGCCCGACGGTGAACCCGGACGTGTCCGGACGGTGGCAGGAGAGCCACAGCCCCTTCGACCCGGCCGCCCGCAGGGTGCGGCTGCGCGTCCTGGTGGACCGCACGTCCGTCGAGATGTTCGTGGACGACGGCCGGTACACGCACTCCTCGGAGGTCTTCCCGTATCTGATCGACACCGGGCTCGCCCTGTTCTCGATCGACGGCACGGCGGTCTTCCGGGACGTGGTGATACGGGAGTTCGCGCTGTGACACGGTGGTGACGGCTGCCGCGGTGCCCGTCCGCCGAGGCCCTGTCGCCACGCCCGCCGAACGCTGTCACGATCTTCCTGGACCGGCTCGCACCGGAGCCGGTCCGGACGACCGACGGAGCGTGCGGATGACGAGGGACAGGGCCACCGCGGACAGGGCGGAGCAGGCCGCGGGGATCGAGGTGAACCCGGTCGCCGGGCACATCGGCGCCGAGATCGAGGGCGTCGACCTGGCCGGTGAGATGGCCGACGACGTGATCGCCGCGATCCGGGCGGCGGTGCTGCGCTGGAAGGTCGTGTTCTTCCGGGGGCAACGGCTGGACCACGCCGGGCATGTGGCGTTCGCGCGGCGGTTCGGGGAGCCGGTCGTCCTGCGCAAGCGGGGGAGCGCGTCCCCGGCGGACTTCCCCGAGGTCGAGACGACCGCCGACCGGCTCGAACTGGGCGGCAAGTTCGGCATGGAGCACGACGAGTGGCTGCGGCGGCGCCGGCACACCCTGCTGCGCGGCTGGCACTGCGACCACGGAGCCCGCGTCGACCCGCCCGCCGCGACGATCCTGCGCGCCGAGACCGTACCCCCGTACGGCGGCGACACGACCTGGTCCAACCTGGCCGCCGCCTACGCCGGACTGTCCGGCCCGGTACGGGAGTTCGTGGACGGCCTCCGTGCCGAGCACCGCCTCGGCGTCGGCTACCAGCCCCGGCCCGGCGACGACGCCTACGTTCGCCATCTGCTCGACCGTCAGGTCGCCTCGCTGCACCCCCTGGTCCGCGTCCATCCGGAGACGGGCGAGCGCGTGCTCTACGTCAACGGCTACTACGTCGAGCAGATCGCCGGCCTCTCACGGCCCGAGAGCAGCGCGGTCCTGGAGCTGCTGCTGCAGCAGGCGGTGCGACCCGAGTACACCGTCCGCTTCCGCTGGGAGCCCGGCAGCGTGGCCTTCTGGGACAACCGGGCCACCATCCACCTGGCCCCCGGCGACAACGCCCACCTCGACTTCCCCCGGATCATGCACCGCGTCATGCTCACCGGGGACGTACCGGTGGGCGTGGACGGCAAGCCGTCGGAGCCGATCGTCGGGACCGAGCCGGGGCGCTGGTAGGGCGCCCATGCCGTGCCCTGGTCAGCGGGCGAGCAGTTCGCGCAGCGCCTTCGCGATGTCGTCCGGTGCCTCCTCGGCCATGAAGTGGCCGCAGGTGACGGTGGCGTGCCGCACATCGGGTGCCCAGACGCGCCACAGCCCGGCGGCGTCGAAGCCGAGCGCCGCGCCCCAGTCCTGCTGCAGCACAGTGACCGGCATCCGCAGGGTGCTGCCCGCCTCCCGGTCGGCCCGGTCGTGCTCGATGTCGATGCCGGCGGAGGCCCGGTAGTCCGCGACGATCGAGGGCACCGCCTCGCGGCAGGCCCTGAGGTAGGCGGCGCGCACGTCGTCCGGGACGGCACGCCGGTCGTTCGTCCAGACGTCGAGGAAGTGGCCGAAGAAGTCGTCCGGCGCCGCACCGATCATGCGCTCGGGCAGGCCGGGCGGCTGGGCCATCAGATAGAGATGGAAACCCACGGCCGCGGTGACGCCGTGCATGACCTCCCACATGTCCAGGGTCGGCAGCACGTCGAGACACGCCAGGTGCGACACGGCCCCGGGGTGGTCGAGCGCGGCCCGGAAGGCCACCAGCGCGCCCCGGTCGTGCCCGGCCAGGGCGAAGCGCTCGTGTCCGAGCGCATGGGCCAGCGCCACGATGTCCGCGGCCATCGTCCGCTTGGCGTACCCGCTGCCGTCGGTCTCGGCCGGCTTGTCGCTGGCACCGTAGCCGCGCAGGTCCGGGCAGATCACCGTGTGGTCGACGGCGAGGTCGGCGGCCACATGCCGCCACATCAGGTGGGTCTGTGGAAAGCCGTGCAGCAGGACGACGGGCGGGCCGGAGCCGCCGACGGCCGTGTGCAGGCGGACTCCGTCGGCGACGGGGACGCGGTGATGGGCGAATCCGGGGATGGCAGGGGGCACAGCGGCTCGGTTCCTTCCGGGCGGACGGGATCTTGTCCTCCGATCCTCCCGGGGCCCGATGAGCAACGAATGAGCAGCGGCGGGCCCGGGTCGCTCCGGGCCCACGGCCCTGCCCCGTCCGGTGCGGTCAGTCCCGCTCGGGCGCGGCCGGCGCCTCGGCGCGCCGACGGGTCAGCGCCGCGCCCACCAGGATCACCGCACCGACGGCGACGACCTTGGCGGCCTGGTAGACGCCGGTCGCCAGGTTGTCCGGGGTGAGCGGCAGCCCTCCCAGCCCCATCGCCGGAGCCGCCACGGTCCACGCCGCCGCGAGCACCCCCAGGACGATCAGCGTCACGGCCCCCCGGGTTCCCAGTCCGGCCCACCAGGGCTCCGAGGTGTGGTTGCGCTCTTCGGTCCGCTCAACGCCGTTGTCGGCCATGGTTCGTACTCCTGTGAGTGTCGTGGTCACCGGGGAAGACGCGGGCGGAGACGCGACAGTTCATCGCACGGCCGACATGATCGCCGCGAGCCGGGGCGACCTATCGTGGAACCTCCGCGGATCGCCCGTCGTGGCGGCGACCGTGAGCGCGACATGACGGCGACGGAGGGCGGTGGCGGACGTGAGCCTCGCAGAAGGGGGCCCCGGCCTGGGCGTCCTCGGACCGGTGACCGCCTGGGACGCGGACGGGAACCCGATCGCTCTGAAGGGGCCCCGGCACCGCTCGGTGCTGGCACGGCTGATCGTCGCCCGGGGCCGCGTGGTGCCCGTCGCCCATCTGGTCGAGGACCTCTGGACCGATCCGCCCGCCGACGCCGTGGGGGCGCTGCGCACCTTCGTCGCCGCCCTGCGCCGCGCCCTCGAACCCGACCGCCCGCCGCGCACCCCTGCCCGGCTGCTGGTCACCGAGGGACCCGGCTACGCCCTGCGGGTCCCCACGGACGCGGTCGACGCCTGGCGGTTCGAGCGGGCGGTCACCGACGCGGCCGAGTTGTCGCCCGAGCGGACGACCGCACGGCTGGATGAGTCGCTCGGCTGGTGGCGCGGTCCCGCCTACGCGGAGTTCCCGGAACAGCCATGGGCCCGGGCCGACAGCCGCCGCCTGACCGAACTGCGGCTGCACGCCGTGGAACTGCGCGCCGAGGCGCTGATGTCCCTCGGCCAGGCCGACCGGGCCGCGGCCGACCTGAGGGCGCACGGTGCCGAGCACCCGTGGCGGGAGAACGCCTGGCGCCTGCTCGCCCTGGCCCTGTACCGCACGGGCCGCCAGGCGGACGCGCTGGAGGTGCTGCGCGGCGCGCGGACACTGCTCGCCGATCAGCTCGGGATCGATCCGGGGCCCGGCCTGCGGGCGCTGGAGGAGGACATCCTCCAGCAGGCGGACCATCTCGTACCGGGCCGACGATCCGACCGGGGCGACTCTCGCGTGCGAGGTGATCGCCGTGTGGGGGGCGATGAGCGTGTGTGGGGTGATCGCCGTGTGGGGGACGACGAGCGTGTGCGGGGCGAGCGCCGTGTGGGGGACGACGATCGCGTGCGGGGCGATCATCGTGTGGAGGACGGCGAGCGTGTGAAGGACGGCGAGCGGGTGCGGGGCGATCATCCTCTGCGGGACGATCATCGTGCGCGGGGCGGGCGCCCTGCCGGGGCGGGTGAATTCGCCCGGCCCGGTCGCCCCGCCCGGACCGACGGGATTCCGCGGACCGGCGACGTCCGGCCATCGGACAACCCCGCCGGCCGGGTCTGGGAGCAGGTCGCCGCCGCCTACGACCGCGCCGTGGCACCCGACGCCCGCGCCCGCCTGGAGTCCACGGCCGGTCTGTTGCGCAACCTCGCGGTGACCGGCGGCAGCGGGCTGCCGGCCGCCCGCGAACACCGGGTCGCCGCCGTCGCCGCCGCCGAGGAGCTGGGCGACCCCGAACTGACCGCCCGGGTCATCGGCGCCTACGACGTCCCGGCGATCTGGACCCGCCTCGACGACCCGGAACAGGCGGCGCAGGTCGTCGCAGCCGCCGAGCGCACGCTCATCGCCCTCACCTCCCCGTCGTCCGCCAGGTCCCCGATCCCGCCGGGCCGGTCCGCGCTGTCGGCGGCCTCGCCGCGACACCCGGCCACAGCCGTCGCGCACGAGGCGGACCGGGCCCGGCTGCTCGCCACCATCGCCCTGGAGTCGCGTGGCACCCGGCTCGCCCGTGGCCCACAGGCCGCCCGCCAGGCCGAGGAGATCGCACGCCGGCTGGAGGACCCGGCCCTGCTGGCGTTCGCCCTCAACGCCGGCTTCATGCAGTGCTTCGACCGCACCGGCCTGGCGCCGCGCCGTGACGCGATCGGCGCCGAACTGATCGCGCTCTCTGCCCGCCATGGCCTGTCCACGTTCGAGACCCTCGGGCACCTCGTCCGCATCCAGGCCCGCAGCGCCCTCGGCGACTTCACCACCGCCGACCACCACGCCGTCGCGGCCGACGCCCTGGCAGCGCGGCACGAACTGCCGCTCGTGGGCGTGTTCACCCGCTGGTACGCCGCCCTGAGACTGGACGCCGCCGGGCAGGCACCGGCGACCGAGGCGGAGGCGTCCTACCGGGATGCGGCCGCCCTGCTGAACGGCGCGGGCATGCCGGGCCTGGCCCACGGCCTGCTCCCGCTCGCCCTGCTCTGCCTGCGCCTGCGGCACTCTCTGCCGCTGGACTTCGACGCCCGCACGGACTGGGGACCCTACGCCCCCTGGGCGCACCCCCTGCTCCTGCTCGAACGCGGTCGGCGCAACGAGGCCGCCCACGCCCTGAACGCCACGCCCGCACCACCCCGCGACCTCCTCCAGGAGGCCCTGTGGTGCCTCACCGCGCGGGCAGCGGCCTCTCTCGACGACCGGCGGATCATGGCCCGCGCGCATGCCGCCCTCACTCCGGCCGCGAGCGAACTGGCGGGCGCGGGAAGCGGATTGCTCACCCTAGGGCCGGTCGCGGGATACCTGGAACTGTGCTCCGGCTAACCCGGGACGTGGTCGTTCTCGGGGCCGCGCTGGGCGGCGTACCAGCCGAGGGCGCGCGCCATCGCCTTGTGAGGCGTGTGCGGCAGCAGCGGATCGAGAACCTCCCAGGTACGGTCCACCATGCCGCGCGCCTCCCCCAGACACACGGTGAGCGCGCCGCACGACATCAACAGCTCGGCGGCGTCCGCGACATCGGCCTCCGAGCGGACCCGCAGGGCCCGGTGCAGCCGTCGGCGTTCGTGCGCGTCGAGAAGCCCGACGGCGTGGGCCACCGGGTAGGTGACCGTCCCGTTGATCAGGTCGAGGGCGGGCGTACGGACGACGACCCCCTGCCGGTACGCGGCGGGCGTGGCCATGCCGTACAGGTCGGCGACGTCGTCGCTGATCTGGTAGGCGAGCCCGACGTTCTCGAAGTAGTCGCAGATCGCGGCGAGTTGGGCCTCGTCGGCGCCGCCCAGGATGGCGGCGACCTCGGCGGTGCTGCGGACGAGCATGCCGGTCTTGAGGCGGTGCGTGGTGCGGATCTGCTCCAGCAGGGCCGTGGGGTCGCCGGACTCGACGGCCTCGTCGAACGTGGCGTGATGCCCGGCGAGGTCGAGGGCCTGCCCGGCGTGCGCGGCCCGCATCGCCCGCAGATACAGCTGGTAGACGCGCAGCATGGTGGCCGCGTCGGCCTGGGGGACGCGCTGCAGCAGCGGGTCGAAGGTGTAGTAGCCGAGCGTGCCGGCGGTGATCGCGGCGGCCGTGCCGAACACCTCGTGGACGCTGGGCAGTCCGCGCCGGGTGGTCGAGCCGTCCTGGACGTCGTCGATGACCAGGGCCGAGGTGTGGAGGATCTCGGTGGCGGCGGTGAGCGGGCGGTAGGGCTCGGGGTCGGTGTCCAGCAGGCACAGGACGCTGCCGGCGACATAGGCGCGCCAGGAGCGTCCGGGCTTGTTCAGCAGGTGCAGCACCGGCGCGGCGAGGGCCTGGTGGAGCCGGGCGTGGGCGGTGGCGTCGAGCCGCGTTCCGTCGTGCGTGCCCGCCAGCAGGTCGACGCCGGCGACGTCCTGCGCGGTGTCCGGATAGACGGCGGCGGCCTCGGCACGGGCGATGCCGTGCCCCCGGCGCATATAGCCCTCGATGTCGTCGATGGTGTTGTTCGGAATGGTCCGCAGCACGGCCGTTCCCGTGGCGGGCAGGCCGCCCATGGTGCCGCGCGCGGTCGCCGGGCTCTCCCAGAAGGCCCTGCCGACGATGAACGTACGGACCTCGTGCGGGGTCGGGGGAGCGGTGACGTCCAGAAGAAGGCCGAGGGCGGGCACGCTCAGCCGTACCGCGGTCGGGTAGGCGTTGAGCGTGGCCAGCGAGGTCCAGTGACGCAGGGGCTCCCAGGACATCTCGTGATGGCTGACGGCGCCGTCCGGGGCGACGGCGGTCGCGCGGGCGAGCACCCCGGGCGCGGTGTCCGTGGACTCGGGGACCTGGGCGGTCGCGCTGATCTCCCAGCCGTTGTCCAGGTGCAGGCCCGTCCACGTCCAGGTGTGCCCCGCAGGAACCGGTGTCTGCGCGCCGGCGTCGTGGCCCGCCTGCCGACCGTGCTGGAACCAGGCCTGCCCCGCCACCCGCTTCGTCGCTCCCTCGCGGGTACGCAGGGTGCCGACCACGTCCAGCCGGGGCAGGAACAGTGACGCGAACCCGTCGGCGTCGTCCTCGCCGGCGCCCTCGGTCTCCGCCGCGGCCGGCTTCACCGGCGTCAGGAGCAGCTCGAAGCCCGCCTCCTCCCGGAAGGCCAGCCGGAAGCTCCCGTCGTCCTCGCGACGCAGGCTCGCCACCTCTCCCACGCGGATGTCGAGTCCGTCGGCCGACTCGGTCACCGGCTCCGGAAGCAGCCGGTCGGGCAGCATCGGGCCCTGCGCCAGAGCCTCGGACAACGCCTTGCGGACGCGTGGGTCGAGCAGTTCGTCGGAGTCGATCGTGCGGCGGAGCGCCCGCAGCGCGGCCGGTGTGATCCAGGTGCCGTACGACATGCCGTCCGGGCCACGGTGCAGGACGTACAGGCGATGGCCGGGCCCGGCCGCCGGATCGTCCGTGTCGCGGTGCCGCAGCAGGCCGACCGCCCAGGAGTGCTCCGCGTCGTCCTCGTCCCGCAGATGTCCGGTCAGATACCAGCTCTCGGCACCGGCAGACGGGTACGCACCGCCGAACGGCCGGGTGCCGGGGGGCGGGTGCGGTGTCGGGGCAGAGGACTGCTTCTGGGCGGAAGGCGCGGGGGTGATCACCCCCGCACCCTAGAAGCCCGATACGTGCCACTAGGTGACCATTACGCAGATTCTCGCCTCATCGGATGAACCAGGACACCGATCAGGAGCAATGCCGTGCCCGCGCAACGGTGCCGGCGTTGAGCGCACCCCCTCCGCCCCCTGGGCCACCGCACCCCCGATCCAGGGCGGCCGAGGCGGCGGAGCCCCCTCACGTGGACGATCGATACCTTCGCCGGTGAACCGACGGACGGAACTCGTCGTCGTACAGGTGAATGATCGACAAGGCTCCCGCCGGGTACCCGACGCCGGCGGGAGCGCGCCCGTGGGCCCCGCCCCGTGCGACGAGGAAGGAAGCGCATGCCGACTCCCGGGCCCCGTACCCCCGTCACGCTCCTCGACGTCCTGATGAACGCCGCCGAGGACACGCCCGGTCAGGTCGTCGTACATGTCCGCGGGGACGGCACGGAACACACCGTGACCTTCGCGGAACTCCGTGACGACGCGCTGCGCGTGGCGGGCGGCCTGCGCGCGGCGGGACTGGAACCGGGGACCCCCGTCCCCCTCCTCGCGGGCGCGGGCGACTCCTTCCAGGCGCTGTTCTGGGGCGCGCTCGCGGCCGGCCTCGTGCCCGTGCCGCTGGCCCCGGAGGCGCGACGCGCCGGACCGGTGTGGGAGTTCCTCGGCGGCCCCGCCGTCCTGGTGGACGACACCAGCGAGGAGGTGTGCGCCGAGTTCCCGGGACCGGTACGCGTCCTGCGGCTGAGCGAGTTGCGCACGGCCCGCCCGGCGCGCGAGCTGCCGTCACGGGCCCCGCACGACCTCGCGTTCCTCCAGTTCTCCTCCGGCAGCACCGGCGCTCCCAAGGGCGTGGAACTCACCCACGAGGCCGTCCTCGCCAACCTCCGTCAGATCCGCACCGCCATGGCGATCACCTCCGACGACGTCGTGGCCACCTGGATGCCGTACTTCCACGACATGGGCCTCATCGGCACCCACCTCGTCCCCATGGCGTACGGCCTGAAGCAGATACGGCTCGAACCGCTGACCTTCGCCAAGCGCCCTGCCCTGTGGCTGCAGACGGTGGCGCGGCACCGCGCGACTCTGCTGTCGGCGGCGAACTTCGCGCTGGCGCTGACGGTACGAAGGGTGCCGGACAGGGTGTGGGCCGCTCTGGACCTGAGTCCCGTACGCCTGATGCTGGTCGGGGCCGAGCCGATCGCGCCGCGCGTGTGGCGGGAGTTCACCGCCAGGGCCGGTGCCGCGGGGCTGGACGCCACGGCCATGCTGCCCGTGTACGGGCTGGCCGAGGCCACGCTGGCCGTGACGGTTCCCCCGCTGGGGGAGGTCGCCGCGCCCCTGCGCCTGGACCGCACCGCGCTCAGCCGGGGGCGGGCCGTCCTCGCGGAGCCCGGCCCGGATTCCGTCGAGTTCATGGACGTAGGCCGTCCTGTGCCTCACTGCGAGGTCCGTGTCACCGACGGTGCGGGAGGCCCGCTCGGAGAGCGGCGGGTCGGGCATGTCGAGGTACGCGGACCACAGGTGGCACGCGGCTACCACCAGGTCCCCGGGGCGGACGCGTTCTCCGAGGGCTGGCTGCGCACCGGCGACCTCGGATTCCTGAACGACGGCCGGCTCTGCGTCACCGGCCGCCACAAGGACGTCGTCTTCGCCGGTGGCCGCACCTTCCACGCGCCCGACCTGGAGGAGACGGCCGCCGCCACCCCCGGCCTTCCGCAGGGGACGGTCGCGGCGATCGGGTCCCCCGATCCGGACACCGGCGGCGACCGGGTCGTGGTGTTCGTGCAATGGGCACGGCCCGCCCTGGCCGCGGCACTTCCGGTGCTGGACGCGGCGACGGCACGCGTCCGCGAGACCTTGGGCCACGACGACGTACGCGTGCTTCCCCTGCCGCCGGGCGCGTTTGCCCGCACCACGAGCGGCAAGCTGCGGCGAGCGCTGATGCGGGAGCGGTTCGAGGCGGGCGCCTACGCGGCGGTCGAGGAGCGGTTGGCGGCGGGGCGGGAGAAGGCGGCGGTCGGGCGGAGGGCGGCGGTCGGGCGGAGGGCGGCGGTCGGGGGGAAGGCGGCGGTCGGGGAGATGGAGGGCCGGCGGTTTGCCGCGTCGTCTGTGCCGGTTGCCGAATCCGCTGTGTCGGTTGCCGGATCCCCTGTGCAGTCTGCCGAGGCGCCTGTGCAGTCTGCTGAGTTGCCTGTGAAGTCGGCCGAGGTGCCTGTGCCGTCTGCCGAGACGCCTGCGCTGCCGGATGAGACGCCGGCGCCGTCGTCGGCCGGGACGCGGGCGGAAGGTCGCCGGCCGCGCTCGCGGCGCGAGGTCGAGGAAACGATCCGGCTGATCTGGGCACAAACTCTCGGCCTTTCTCCGGCGGACATCGACCGGGACGCCCCCTTCTTCGCCCTCGGAGGTTCCTCCCTCAAGGCGATGGAGGTGCTCGCCGGGATCGAGGACGCCTTCGCCGTCACCGTGGAGCCCCGCGCGCTGCGCGACCACGCCACCGTGGCCGCCCTCGCCGGCCATGTGCTCGACCGGCCGGCCACGTCCGAACGGCTGACGGGCGGCGCCGGGAAGCCGTCGAGCGAGGGCGGTGCCGGGAAGGGGCCACTGGCCGTACTCGGCATGGCCTGTCGCTTCCCCGGTGCTGAAACGCCGGAAGCCTTCTGGGAGTTGCTGGTCTCCGGCCGCGACACGGTGACGGCCGTACCCGACGACCGCTGGACCGACGGGCCGGTCGGCGACCCCGGCTTCCACGGCTCCTTCCTCCCCGAACCCGCGGGCTTCGACGCCGCCTTCTTCGGGATGGACGACGAGGAGGCCCGCGCCACCGACCCGCAGGCGCGGATCTTCCTGGAGCTGGCCCACGAGGCGCTGGAGCGCGCCGGGTACGCGGGCGCGCGGCGCGAGGGCCGCAAGGTCGGTGTCTTCGCCGCCGTGGGGGACAGCGGATACCGCGAAATCCTCGCCTGGACCGCCGACGGCGATCTGACAGCCCATCCAGGCGCCCTCACCGGCAACCTGCCCAACCTGATCGCCGCCCGCCTGTCCCAGGCACTCGACCTCGACGGTCCGGCCCTGGCCGTCGACACCGCCTGTTCCTCGGCGCTGGTGGCGCTGCACCTGGCCCGGCGCAGTCTCCAGAGCGGTGAGTGCGACGTCGCCGTGGTCGGTGGCGTCCACCTCGCGCTCACGCCGACCGGTCACCGACTGCTCGCCCGCGCGGGCGCCCTGTCCCCGACGGGCGGCAGCCGGCCCTTCGGCGCCACCGCCGACGGGATCGTGCCCGGCGAGGGCGGCGCGGTCCTCGTGCTCGCCCGCCTCGACGACGCCCGGCGGTCCGGCGACCCGGTCCTCGCGCTGGTCCGGGGGACGGCGGTCAACAACGACGGCCGCTCGCTCAGCCTGCTGGCCCCCAACCCGCGCACCCAGCGCGAGGTCATCACCCAGGCGTACGAGGAGTGCGGCGTCGACCCCGACGCGGTGACGTACGTCGAGGCGCACGGAACCGGCACGCCCATCGGTGACCCCGTCGAGGCCCAGTCGCTCGGCCACGCCTTCCCGCCCCGCACGGACGGGACACCGCGCCTGCTCGGCTCGGTCAAGGCCAACATCGGGCATCTGCTCAACGCCGCCGGCATGCCCGGCCTGGTCAAGACGGTCCTGGCACTCCAGCACCGGCAGGTCCCGCCCACACCGCACAGCACCCCGACCGCGTCCTACCTGGAACGCGTCGCCCCCGGCTTCCAGTTCGCCACCGGGACTCGGCAATGGCGGGCCCCCGGCCCCCTGGTCGCGGGCGTCAACGCCTTCGGCTTCGGCGGCACCAACGCGCACGCGGTCCTGGAGGAGGCGCCCGCGCACCCCGTCGCCCCCGCCCTCGGCTTCGGCGGCACCAAGGCCCACGCGGTCCTGGAGGAGGCGCCCGCGCACCCCGGCGCCCCCGCCCCCGCCCTCGGCTTCGGCGGCACCAACGCGCACGCGGTCCTGGAGGAGGCGCCCGCACGGCCCGTCACCCCCGCCCCCGCCCTCGGCGGCACCAACGCCCACGCGGTCCTGGAAGAGGGGCCCGCACGAACCGCCGCCCCCACCCCCGGCTCCGCAGGTCCTCACCTCCTCACGCTGTCGGCCCGCAGCGCCGACGCCCTGCGCGCGGCCACCGCCGACCTCGCCGCGTTTGTGCGCCGGCATCCGGATCTGCGGGAGGCCGATGTCTGCGCCTGCGTGAACACCGCCCGCGACGACGGCCCGCACCGGCTCGCCGTGGTCGCCGACGGTGACCTCGCCGAGCGCCTCGACGCGGCCCGTGCGGGCGACTTCACGGTCGCCTCGTCCCGTCCACGGACTGTTTTCCTGCTGCCCGGCCAGGGCTCTCAGCGCCCCGGTCAGGGCCGCGCCCTGTACCGGTCGGCGCCGGCGTTCCGGGACGTCATCGACGAGGCGTCGTCACTGAGCGGCCCGGTGCTCGGGCGCTCGCTCGCCGACTGGTGTCTCGATCCCGGCACGGACCCGGGGGAGTTGGCCAGGACGGAGGTCGCGCAGCCCCTGCTCGTCGCGTTCGGGGTGGGCCTGGCGCGGCAGTTGGCGCAGTGGGGCGTGACCGCCGACGCGGTCGCCGGGCACAGCGTGGGCGAGATCGCGGCGGCCTGTGTCGCCGGCTCGCTGAGCCTCGCCGAGGCGGTCGGATTCGCCGCGGAGCGCGGACGGTTGGTCGGTGAGTTCGCCCGCCCCGGCGCCATGGCCGCCGTGCGCGGTGACGAGGACACCGTCGCCGAGTTCCTCGGCTCGGTGAGCGTCGCCGCCGTCAACGGGCCCGGACAGGTGGTGATCTCGGGCACCGAGGACGCCGTCGAGCGGGCCCTCGCCGAGCTGACCCGACGCGGTGTGGCCTCGCGCAGGCTGCGTGTCTCCCACGCCTTCCACTCGCCGCTGCTGGCACCGGTCCTCGATCCGTTGCGGGACGCGGCGAAGGCGCTGACGGTCCGCCCGGGCGCCGTCCCGATGCTGAGCACCGTCACCGGGGAATGGCAGCCCGGCCTCACCCCGTCCTACTGGCTGGAGCACGCCGTCCGGCCCGTGCGGTTCGGGGCTGTCGTGGAACGGCTCCTCGTCGAGGGCTACGACACCTTCCTCGAACTCGGGCCGGGCGACACCCTGGGCGGGGCGGTCCGCACGGTCGTCGGTGCGCGCCCCGGCGTGGACGCGGCGGTGCTGTCCACGGGAGCCGCTTCGGCGGCAGGGCGTGACGGGGACGAGGGGGGTGCGCGGGCGCTGTCGGAGGCGGCCGGGCGGCTGTGGGCACGGGGCGCTGCCCTGGACCGGACGGCCATGGCGGCCACGGCGTCGCGAGTGCCGGTGCCGACCTACCCGTTCCAGCGCACCCGGCACTGGCCGCGCAGGCCGGGCGCGGAGGTGTCGGTGCGTCCCCTCGACTGGCGGGACGCTCCGCTCACGCCCGCCGAGGGGCCCCGTGCGGTGCGGTTGCTGGGTGGCGACCGAGCGCTCGGGCGGGCGTTGGCCGAGCGGCTGGTCGAGCGGGGCGTGACCGTCCTGACGGACGACGCCGTTCACGGGGAACTCACGACTCCGGCGGACACGTTGGTGTGGCTGAGCGGCGCGGGGACCGCCGCGGACGGTGGCCTGCCGGCCCTGGACGCCGCGAGCAAGGCCGCCGTCACGTCCCTGCGTCAGGTCCTCGACCTGCTGTCGGCCGACTGCTCCCGCCTGCTGGTGGTCACCGAGGACGCCTACGCCATCGGTACGCCCACGGAAGGGGCGGACCCGGCGGGGTCCCTCCTGCACGGTTTCGCGCTGGCCCTGCCGGAGGAGACCCCTGGGCTGGCCGCCCGCGGCGTCGACCTGTCCTGCGGCGACCCGATCGCCGTCCGGGCCGACGCCCTGGAACGGGAGTTGTACGCGGCCCACGAGCCGGGCGGGGAGGCGTCCGTCGCCTGGCGCGCCGGGCGCCGACTCCGCCGTACGGCCGGCGCTGCGGCGGGCGGTCCGGCCGGCGAACTGCCCACGGACGGCACGTACTTGATCACCGGAGGCGCCGGCGGACTCGGCTCCGAGCTCGCGCGTGACCTGGCGGGCCGGGGGACCTGTGAGCTGATACTGACCGGACGCTCCGGGACCGCGCCCGACGACCTGCTCGCCGAACTCCGCGCCCGAGGTGCCCGGACGGCCCGCTACCACGCGGCCGACGTGTCCGACGAAGCCGCCGTCGACGCGCTGTTCGCGGGCCTGCCGCCCCTGGACGGCGTCTTCCACGCCGCCGGGACGGTACGGCCCGGCACGCTCCGCTCCAAGTCCGACGCCGAGATCGAGCAGGTGCTCGCCGCGAAGGTGCGCGGCACGGTCCTGCTCGCGGAGGCGCTGCGCCGGCACGGCCAGCAACCGGCCGTATGCGTCGCCTTCTCCTCCGTCTCCTCGGTCCGGCCCGGACTCGCGGGCGCGCTCGGCGACTACGCCGCCGCCAACGCCTTCCTGGACGCCTTCGCCGCCGCCGAACGCGCGGTGGGCCGGCCCTGGCGGTCCGTGGCGTTCGGGCCCGTCTCCGACGCGGGACTCGCCGCCGGGTCATCGGCCGACGCGCGCCTGCGTGCCCGGGGCCTGAGCACCATGACCACGCGGGCCGCGATCGAGGCCCTGCGGACAGCCGTGACCATGGACGGGGCGCACCTGCTGGTGGCGCCCGCGGAGACCCCTGCGCCGGCACAACCGCGTTCCGACGCGGCCCCGGTGCGCCGGGCCGCCGCCCCCACGCCCTTCTCGCCCACGGCCTCCCTCCCGTCCACGGCCTCCCTTCCGTCCACCGCCCCTCTCCCGTCCACGGCCTCCCTCCCGTCCATCGCCCCCCTCCCGGCCGACGCCGGCCCGGCCGAACACTCCCCTCGCACAGCCGACCTGATACGCGGCCTCCTGGTGGACGCCCTGCGCCGCGTGCCCGAGGACATCGGTGACGACGAGCAGTTCCTCGGTCTCGGCCTGGACTCGCTCACCGCCGTCGACCTCGCGCGCCGGCTGGAGACGGAGCTCGGGCTGCCGCTGCCAGCGACGCTGCTGTTCGAGTACCGCACGGTCGGCGAACTGTCCGCCCACCTGGCCACCCAGAGGCCGGCGGCCGCACCCCTCACGCCCTCCCCGGGGCACGGTGCCCGGGACGCGGCCACCCCGCGCCCCCTCACCCCCCTCCAACTCGCCTTCCACACCACAGAGGCGCTCTACGAGGGCGTCACCGCCTATGGGTACATACGTCAGACCGTCCGCGGCCCCCTCGACCCCGCCCTCCTCGGACAGGCGCTCTCCCACCTCGCCGCCCGCCACCCGATGCTGCGTCTGCGCGTCACCTCGCAGGGCACACCACCGCGCCAGTACACCGCCCCCGCCGAGCCCACCGACCGCTCTCCCCGCTGGTTCGAGGTGGGTGAGCCGACCGCCGACACCCCGGATCTGCCCGACCTCGAACAGCGCCTCTACAACCGTCCCTTCGACCTGACCACCGAGGACCCGGCCCGCGCCCTTCTGCTCCAGGACGCCCAGGACCCGCACCTCGCCCACCTGCTGCTCGTCATCCACCACAGCGCCGCGGACGGCTTCAGCCTCAAGGTCCTGTGCGAGGAGCTCTGGACGCTCTACACGTCACTCGCCCACGGCGGACGGCCCCTCGAACTCCCCTCCCCACGAGCCGACTTCGTCGATTACGCGGCCCACGTCACGACCGACCGCGAGTCTCCCGCCTTCACCCGGGACCAGCGGTACTGGCGCGCCCGCATCGCCGAGCACACCACGACGCACACAGCCCCGGCCCTGCCCTACGACGGCGACCCGGAAGCCGTCCCGGCGCCACCGCTCACCCACCACCACTCGACCGTCGACGCGCCGCTGACCGTCGCACTCCGCGAGACGGCGGCCCGGCACGACGTCTCCCTCTTCCACCTGCTTCTCGCCGTGTACGGCCGCTGCCTGGCCCGTTGGGGCGGACAGCGAGCCATCGCGGTGAACGTGGCGCGTGCCCGCCGTGAGGCGCCGCTGCCCGGCATCGACCGCCTGGTGGGCCCGCTCGCCGACACCCTGCCGGTCTTCGCCACCGTCGACCCCGACGAGCCGGTGACCGTGCTGGCCCGGCGGCTGCGGCAGATCTGGCACGAGGCGGAGTCCCACGCGACACTCACCAGCCCCGACATCGCCGCGCTGCTGCCCGCCACCGGCCCCGCACCCCGCACGGTCGCAGCGGCGGGTTTCAGCTTCGCCCGCTTCCCCGTGAGCCACGGCCGGGACTGGCCGGTCACCGTGACCCCGACCGCCGCGGCCACCGCCTCCGCCGCGACCAGGCTGGGACTGCTGTGCTGGGAGTCGGACGAGACCCTGCACTTCTCCTGGAACCACCCCGCGCGGCTCTTCCGCCCCGAGACCGTCGAACGCCTCGCCGGGGAGTACGTACGCGAACTCCGGGCCGCCGCCGAGCAGCCCGCCGCCGCGCGGGAACACGACGGCGGCGAAGGAATCGCCGGCCGGCTGGGCGCCCGGTTCCGCGCGACACCGACGGCGATCGCGGTCGACACCGGCCACGGCACCCTCACCTACGCCGAACTCGACACCGCCTCCGCCGCCCTCGCGACCCGCCTGCGAGCCGGTGGCGTCCGCCCCGGCGATCTCGTCGGCCTGCTCACCGAACCCGGCGCCGACACCGTCACGGGCGTGGTGGGCATCCTCCGGGCGGGCGCCGGCTGGGTGCCCCTGGACGCCACCCATCCCGTGACCCGGCTCCAGGACCAGGTGAGCCGCACCGGCGTCACCGCGGTGGTCTGCCACGCGGCGACCCGTGAGACCGTCGCCCTCCTGGACGGCACCACCGCCGTCACCGTCGAAGGCCGCCCCCAGTCCGCCCCGCCCCTCGACGAGCCGTCACCTCCCGACCCGGACGCCATCGCCTACGTCATCTTCACCTCGGGATCCACGGGCCGCCCCAAGGCGGTCCCCATCACCCACCGGTCCATGCTCAACTACCTCGACTGGTCCCTGGCCACCTTCGGCTACGGGCCCGGCGACCGCCTCGTGCAGACCGCGTCCGTCTGCTTCGACGCCTCCGTACGCCAGGTGCTGGCACCGCTCCTGGCCGGCGCCGCCGTCCACACCCTCTCCCGGGACCTCCTGCGCGACCCCGACGCACTCCTCGACCGGCTCGTCAACGACCGTGTCACCGTGTGGAGTTCGGTACCCACGCTCTGGGAGCGGCTGCTGACCGCCGCCGAGGCCCGCGCCGCGCGGGACGGCACGCCGCCGGACCTGTCGGCTCTGCGCTGGGTCCACGTCGGCGGCGAGGCACTGCCCGCCGCGCACGTACGGCGCTGGTTCGACCTGGTCGACGGACGCGGGGGAGCCGGGCACCGGATCTCCAACCTGTACGGGCCCACCGAGTCCACCATCAACGCCACCTGCCACATCATCGACGCCCGCCCGTCCGACGACGTACGGCAGTTGCCCATCGGCCGCCCCGTGGCCGGCACCGAACTGGCCGTCGTGTCCGAGGAGGGTCTGCCCTGCGCCCCCGGTGAGGCCGGCGAACTGTTCATCGCGGGAACCGGACTGACACCGGGCTATCTCGGAGACCCGCAGCTCACGGCGGCCGCCTTCGTGGAGCGCGACGGTCGCCGCTGGTATCGCAGCGGAGACCGGGTCCGGCAGACCCCGGACGGCGTACTGGAGTTCCTCGGCCGCCTCGACGACCAGGTCAAGGTCCGCGGTCACCGCGTGGAACTCGGCGAGGTCGAGGCCGCGCTCCTCAGCCACCCGGACGTCGCCCGCGCCGCCGTCCTGCTCGTCGACGGGCGGCTGGTGGCGTACGTCGAACCCCGGCCCGGCGCCGCCGATCCGGACACCCGAGCGGTACGCGCCTTCCTGTCCCGCGTGCTGCCGCCGTACATGCTGCCCGGACGCGTCCGCACCGTCGCGGCGATGCCCCTGACCGGCACCGGAAAGATCGACCGCACCCGTCTTGCGGGCGACGCGGAGACGACGGGGACGACCACGGACACGGACGGCTCCGGCGGTCACGACCTGCCGTCCGCACCGGAGCCCCAGGCCGCGACCCCGCCGGCCACGCCGACCGAGCAGGTGGTCGCGCGGATCTGGTCCAGCCTCCTGGAGGTGTCGGACGTCTCCCGTGAGGACGACTTCTTCGCACTCGGCGGCGACTCCATCCTGGTCCTGGAACTCTTCGCCCGCCTGCGCGAGGAACTCCCCGCCGTCCCCAGGCCGACGACCGTCTACACCCATCGCACCCTCGCCGCCCTCGCGGCGGCCCTCGACACCACCACGGCGGATGCGGCCCGCACCCCCGAAGCCGCGCCGGCACGGCAGTTCGCGGACCCCTACCCCCTCACCCCCTCCCAACGGGGCTTCCTGCTCGCCGACTCCCTCACCCCCGAGTCCGACTCCGGCTGGCTCGCCAGGTTCCGGCTGCGCGGGACCCTGCGCCACGACGTCCTCCAGCGCGCCGTCGACGTACTGACGGCCCGGCACCCGATGCTGCGCACCGTCTTCCCCGCGGGCGCCCGCCCGCCCGTGCAGCAGGAACTGCCGGACTCGCTGCGCCTGCCCGTGGAGACCGAGACGCTCTCGCATCCCGGCCTGCTGGAGCAGCGGATCGCCGAGGAGGCGAGGCGCCGACTGGAGCCCTGGGCCTGGCCGTTGCTCCGGCTGCGGCTGTTCACCCTGGCCCCGACCGAGCACGTCCTGGTCGTCCACGCCCACCACCTCATCGGCGACGGCTTCAGCGCCGCCCTCCTCACCCGCGAACTGCTCACCACCTACGACCGTCTTCTGCGCGGGCTGCCGCACGGCCTGACGCCGATCCGCAGCACCTTCCGCGACCACGTCACCCGGTCCGCCCTGCGGGAGCGCCCTCAGGGCCCGGAGGCGGACGAGTACCGCGCACGGCTCCGCGCGCCGTACACCCCGCCCGTCCTGCGCCGGCCGAACCCCGCGCAGGCGCGGCACCGACCGGCCTTCCACACCGCGGGCTTCAAGCTGGACCCCGCCACCACGACCGCACTGCGCCGACTCGCCCGAGCAGCGCACCGCACCCTGTACGCCCCTCTGCTCACCGCCTACTACCGGGCTCTCGTGGAACTCACCGGCCGGCGGGACCTGATGATCGGGCTCGCCGTCACCGGACGCGAGGACTCGACGGCCGACGCGCACAGGGTCTTCGGGCCGTTCGCGGAGGCGGTGGCGCTGCGCCCCGCGCCGCCCGTGGACGACGCCCTCCACACCTTCGCCGACGACGTGCGGCGGCTGGCCGCCGAGGCGGATCTGGCACGGGCCGAAGGGCCGAGCGAGGTGCGCACGTCGGCGGGACTGCCGTGCCACGCCCAGTTCTTCTTCACCTTCCTCGACTTCACCTCGCTGGGCACGGAGGACGGCGGCGGCCTGTCCCTGGACGCCGACGACTCCGACACCGCCCTCGCCCCGCCTCCGCTGGGCACCGACGTCTTCCTGGCCGTGCGGCCGGTGGCCGACGGGGAGGGGCTGCGCGTGACCGTGCGGGCCCCGGCGGACGCCCTCACCGCCGGCGAGGTGACCGGGTTCGCCGACGGGATGCGGCGGGAACTGCGGGACGCCGTACGGCGCCCGGACAGGCGGCGGAGCTCTCGCCTGGACGCCGCGCTCGTCGGCTACCTGCCCGCTCCGCACCACCTCGCCGCCCTGGCCGGACTCCCGTCCGACGCTCCCGGCCTCGGCCGTGAGCAGATCCGCGAGCTCCTCTTCCCGGACGGTCGCGCCCGGCTGCTGGAGGAGACCGGGACCCCGTTGGGCAACTCCGGCTTCGTCGCGCTCCCGCTCTTCGCCGACGAACTGGCCCCGGCCGGTGACCTGGCCGCCCGCACCGCCCGCGCCGTCGAGCACGCCGCCGGGCTGGGTGCCCGCTGCGTCTCGCTCGCCGGCATGATCCCGTCCCTGACGGGTTACGGCTACGACGTGCTGCGGGAGACCTCGACCGGCGCGGCGGTCACCACCGGGCACGCGTCCACCACCGTCGCCGTCGTGAAGACCGTCGACGCCGCGCTCACGGTGACGGGCCGCCGCCTCGACGAGGTCTCCCTCGCCGTCGTCGGCTGCGGCTCCATCGGTCTGTCGTCACTGCGGCTGCTGCTGGCGACGGCGCCCGGCCCGCCGGCCCGGCTGCTGCTGTGCGACCTGCCCGGCAGCACCCCGCGGCTCCAGCACCTGGCGGCGCGGCTGTCGTCCGAGCATCCGGGAATGCCGGTCGAGGTCGTCGAGTCGGGGCGGACACTCCCCGCCGTCGTCTACGGCGCCGACGTCGTCGTCACCGCCGTCAGCGGTGCGACGCGCCTTCTGGATGTCGCCCGGCTGCGCCCCGGCACGGTCGTCGTCGACGACTCCTTCCCGCACTGCTTCGACACCGCGCGTGCCCTGGACCGGATGGACCGGGACCAGGACGTCCTGGTCGTCGGCGGGGGCCTGTTGTCCCTCGGCACCACACGGACCCGGCTGGCCGAGGACCTGCCCGCCGTGGCGAGCGCGGGCCTGGCCCTGCGGCCCGGGATCCCGGGCACCCTGGCGTCCTGCCGACTGGAGTCACTGCTGCACGCCCACCTCGGTGCGCCCGGCCGCCGGCCGAGCGAACTGCCCCTGATCCACGGCCTCGTGGACCTGCCCCGGGCCCTCGCCCACTGGGACGCGGCCGAGGCTGCGGGGGTCCGGTCCGCTCCGCTGCACCTGCTCGACCGGGTCGTCGCCCACGACGCCGGACTGCCGCTCAGGCCGGCGGGGAGTGCCGGCCCAGCGCCGGACCGAGCCGGGTCGCGAGGTCGGTGAGGATCTGCACATAGTCCTCGTGCTCGAAGGTGAACGGCAGCGCGAACGCCACCTCGTCGACCTCGCGGAACGCGGCGTGGGCGTGCAGGCGTTCGGCGATCTCGGCCGAGGTGCCGACCAGGTCCGGCGCGAACAGCAGCCGCGCCGGGCCCTGCGGTGCCGTCGTGCGCGGGGTGCGCTGCGCGGCGTACTCCTCGTACTTCGCGCGCTGGGCCGGGGTGGCGGAGTCGGTGGGGATGACGACCAGGCCCTGGGAGACCCGGGCGTCGTCCCCGTCCGGGTGATGGGCCCGGAAGGCGCGGATGTGGGAGAGCTGGATCTCCGCGAAGTCCGGTGGCCCGGCCGCCGCGTCCTCGGGGCCTTCCGCCTTGACGACGCTGCTGGTCAGGAGGTTCATCCCGTGCTCGCCCGCCCACCGCGCCGACCGCAGGCTGCCGCCGCCGTACCACATACGGCTGCCCAGACCGGGGGAATGCGGCTGCACCCGGTCGGAGAAGACCTCGAATCCCTCGGTGCCGCTGAAGTCGGAGGCGGGCTCGCCCCGCACGAAGTCCAGCAGCCGCCGCACCCGCTCGTACCCGAAGTCCTCGACGTCGGCCGTGTCGGCGTACAGGGCCTCCCTGACCCGGTCGTAGTGCATCGGCGGGCCCACGCTCACGCCCGGGTTGAGGCGGCCGCCGGACAGCACGTCGACCGTCGCCAGATCCTCCGCGAGCCGCAGCGGGTTCTCCCAGCCGAGCGGGATGACCGCCGTGCCGAGCTCGATCCGGCTGGTGCGCTGCGAGGCCGCCGCCAGGACGGCGACGGGCGAGGAGATCCCGTACTGGAGATGACGGTGGCGGACCCACGCGCTGTCGAAGCCGAGCCGCTCGCCCAGCTCGATGATCTCCAGCGTGGATTCGTGACCCCCTCGCGGATCCGCCTCGTCGAAGAGCCCGATGGTGAGGAAGCCCAGCTTGCGCAGGGGGCGTGAGGTGGATGGCACGGGCCCTCCGTCGTCCGGTCGACAGCGTTGATCAAGCCGTTCGGCCCGTGCAACGCGTCCGCGACCGACCCTGTTCCCGTGCCCGCGGGATCAGACCAGGGGGATCGTCACCTCGTCCTCGACCGGCGGGTCCAGCTCCTGGGCGCGGCTGCCGGTCGCGGCGTGGCACCGCAGCCGGACGGTCTCCGGAGTGACGTCCAGCCTCAGGAACTGCTTGAAGAACGGCGGGCTGTACGTCGCCGAGCTCGGTGAGAACAACGACGTGTAGATCTTGCGCACCGGGAGGCGGAACCGCGCGCGGCGGTCCGGCCGGCGGCCGGCGCCGAGGAGCCGGGCGACCAGACGGGTGCGCCAGGTGATGCGGGCGGTCTCCCGCTGGGCACGGGTGAGCGGCATCTCGAGGCGCTCGGCGACCACGGCCGACGCCTCGGCCTCGGTGAGGGTGAAGAAGCGGCGCAGCCGCAGCCGGCGGCCGTACAGCTTGCTGTAGAACGCCAGGGAGTCGCCGCGCAGCGGATAGCAGCGGAACTCCTTCTCGGTGACGTTCGCGATGTCGACCCGCGGGATGGTGTGCGTGGCGTGCATGAACGCGCCGCCGCCGCCCGAGACCACGTACTGGATCGTGCGTCCGTCCACCTGGACCGGGTAGCGCTGGTAGTTGTGGATGTCGCCGCCTATCGCCGCGACATAGCGGTGCGCCGGGTCGCGGACGATGTCGTCGACGGTGCCGCCGCCCTCGATCGCGCAGGGATGGTGGGCGCCGTCCACGTACAGGGGCGAGCCCGTGATGAGGATCTTCGGGCGGGGTCCCCGGGACACCTCGCGCAGCCACGCGCCCTGTTCGGCGTCGAGGGTGCCGAGCAGCCCGGTGTCGATGCCGATGATCCGCACCGGCCCGGCGTCGATCGCCCAGTAGGGCCCCGGCTGCACCGCCCGTTGCGCGGCGGCCGACCTCAACTGCCGTGCCGCGTCGAGCCGTTGCCCGTCTCCCCGGCGCGGCTTGTGCCACAGCAGGCGCCGCAGCCAGGCCCCGCTGAGGACGCGCGGCGCGGGTTCCGGGTCGAGGGGCGGTGCGTCGTCGCAGAAGACACGCATGAACGCGCCGAGGTCCTCGTACCAGTCGTGGTTGCCCGGTATCGCGTAGATGGGCGCCTGGTAGTCCTGGTACGGCCGGAAGAACTTGGTGCCGTAGTCGTCGGCGCTGCCGACCGGATAGATCACATCACTGGCGAGAACGGCGAACCGGGTGTCCTGACCCGTTTTCAGCAAGCCCGGCACGACGGAGTACTGGGGGTCGTCGCCCTCGCCGGTGTCGCCGATGACGAGGAACGAGAACCGGTCGGGGTCGTCGCGCCGGATCACCTTGTCCGCCGGTACGCCGGCGGCCGTCCGCTGCGCCACCCAGCGGCTGCGGGTACGGCCCGTGGGATCCCCGAACCAGGACGCCAGCACACCGTTGCGGGCGGCCCACAGCATTCTGGGGTCGAGCCAGGAGATCTTCTGGACCTCGGTGGGCATCAGCCGCTTGTACGTGCCGAGTTCGGTGGCGCCCCAGCCGGCGCCTTCGGCGGTATCGCGAGAGGAGTCAGACACCGGTGCACCGTAACAATGATCTCCAGGACGCGGAGAAGGGGTGCGGGGCGTGGCGCGTCGTCACATCCCCGCACCGACCCCGTCATCGCCTGCGGGCGTAACCGTTCCGTCCGGGGCGCGCCGTCCACGCGGGAGTCCTCGACGCCGGCCCCCGCTCGGACCGTGGGCCCTGTCCGGTCGGCCGGGCCGTGTCGTCCGCGGGGTGCGGGCCGCTGTCGCCGAGGACCAGGAGCGGGTCGAACATCACGACCACTCCGGCCAGGACGAGGAAGACCATCGGCCCCAGCAGCATGGGAAGCAGCAGCGAGGTGGGCGAATCGCCGGCCCACGAGGCGCCGGTCGTGCCGTGCAGATGCACGCTGACCGCCGCCATGCCGGTGTAGTGCATCCCGGAGACCGCCACGCCCATGACGAGGCTGGCCCCGAGGCTGGTGAGGAATCCGCGGATGGTGACGGCCGCCCACAGCGCGGCGGTCGCGGCGATGACCGCGATCAGGACCGACAGGGCGACGGTGAACGCGTCGTACTCCAGGTCACCGTCCAGGCGCAGCGCCGCCATTCCCAGATAGTGCATGGCCGCCACGCCGAGCCCCGTGACGGCGCCCGCGCTGCCCAATGCCCCTCGGCCCGCGCCGAGATAGCCGACGATGAACACGCCGATGCCGACCACGACGATCGCCACGACGAGACTGAGGACGGTCAGTGCCGTGTCGTAGCGGATCCGGGTCTCCTCGACCTGGAAACCGATCATGGCGATGAAGTGCATCGTCCAGATGCCGGAGCCGATCGCCGCGGCGCCGAGCGCCAGCCAGCCCGGCTTCCACGCCTGTCCGCCCAGCAGGGACCGCACGATGCAGCGCAGCCCCAACGCCCCTCCCAGGCAGGCCATCAGATAGGCGGCCACCGGGGTCACCGCACCGTAGCGGAACCCGTCAACCGTGCCTTGCATGAGCCAACTCCCCCCAGAGTCATGGCCAGTTGTGGAGCAAGGTGTACGGGGCAACAGAGCGCGAGGCAAGACTTTACCGCCGGTAGCCGTTGAACTCTGCATCACCATGAGTCGACTCCGGTCACACAAGGGCGAGATTCGGACAGTGAGGGGACGGGCCGAAGGAGCCCGCCGGGGCCACGAGTGGTGTCGGACCCCCGCGTGTGGCAGAGATGGGGTGAGGGCCGTAGCCAGCGTCTCCGGTGAGACGGGCATCGCAGGGAAGGGCCGGTCATGAACGAGCTCGCGATCATCGAGGCGCCGTCCGTGCTGGGCCTGCGCCCGTCCGGCGTCCAGGACCTGCCGGCGGCCCTGCTGGAGGCGGGCCTGCTCACCGGTCTGCACGCCGTAAGGACCGGCCGCGTCGAGCCACCGGCCTACGACCCGGCGCGCGACGCCGCCACCGGAGTGCTCAACCCGCACGGCATCGTGGAGTACTCCGTCCGGCTGGCCGACGCCGTCGGCCGGGCCCTCGACGCCGGCCGGTTCCCGGTCGTCCTCGGCGGGGACTGCACCGTCCTGCTCGGCAACCTCCTGGCGCTGCGCCGCCGAGGCCGCCCCAAACTGCTGTTCCTCGACGGGCACACCGACTTCTACCAGCCCTCGGCGGAGCCGAACGGCGAGGCGGCCTCGATGGAACTGGCCCTCGCCACGGGACGCGGACCCCGCCTCCTCACCGACCTCGAAGGGCGCAGGCCCCTGCTGCACGACGAGGACGTGGTGGCCTTCGGCTTCCGTGACACGGACGAGTCCGCCGCGGCCGGCATGCAGCCCCTGCCGCCCGGGCTGCACGCCCTCGACCTGGACGCGGTGCGCGCGGCCGGTGCGGGCACCGCCGCGCGCCTGGCCGTGGACCGGCTCACCGCGGGTCCGGGCACCGGGTTCTGGGTGCACCTCGACGTCGACGTCCTGGACGACGCCCTCATGCCCGCCGTCGACTACCGGCAGCCGGGCGGGCTGACGTGGCGGGAACTGGCGGACGTGCTGGGCACGGCACTGGCCGACCCCGCAGCCGCAGGGCTCGACGTCACGATCTTCAACCCCCGCCTGGACCCGGACGGCACGATCGCGGCCCGCCTCGCCGCATGCCTGCGAGAGGCCCTGGCGGCGCGCGCCGACGCGTGGGGCACGCGAGGCAGCCCCTGAATTTGCCGAACCGGCAAGGAAGAACGCGACGCCTCGCCCGGCCGACGCAGGATGGCAGGGCCATGCACGCCGCGCACGCGCCGTCCGGGAGGAAACATGCCGCAGCCCGCCCCCACGACCTCGACCGACGTCACCCACCGTCTGGTCCCGTCTCCCGCCGGTCGGATCCACCTCGCGGAACAGGGAACCGGACCGCTGGTCCTCCTCGTGCACGGCTTCCCGGAGTGCTGGTACTCCTGGCGCCACCAGCTGCCCGCGCTCGCGGCGGCCGGGTACCGCGCGGTCGCCGTCGACGTACGCGGCTACGGCCGCTCCTCCAGGCCCGAGCCGGTGGACTCGTACCGGATGCTGGAGCTGGTCGAGGACAACGTCGCCGTCGTGGACGCCCTCGGCGAGCGTTCCGCCGTCGTCGTGGGGCACGACTGGGGCGCGACCATCGCCGCCACCTCCGCGCTGCTGCGGCCCGACGTGTTCCGCGCGGTCGGGCTGCTGAGCGTGCCCTACACCCCGCCCGGCGGCCCGAAGCCGAGCGAGGTGTTCGCGGGGATGGGCGGTCCGCAGGAGTTCTACGTCTCCTATTTCCAGCAGCCCGGCCGCGCCGAGGCCGAGATCGAACCCGACGTCCGCGGCTGGCTCGCCGGCTTCTACTCCGCCCTGTCCGCCGACACCATGCCGGGCCCGGACGCCCCGGACCCGCACTTCGTCACGCCCGGCGGCACACTGCGCGACCGCTTCCCCGCCGGCCCGCTGCCCGCCTGGCTCGACGAATCGGACCTCGACGTCTACGCCGGCGAGTTCGAACGCACCGGTCCGACCGGGGCGCTGAACCGCTACCGGAACATGGACCGGGACTGGGCCGACCTCGCCGGCCACCAGGGCGCCCCGGTCACCCAGCCCTCCCTGTTCCTCGGCGGCGCGCTGGACCCGTCGACCACATGGCTCGCGGACGCGATCGCGGCGTATCCCACCACCCTGCCCGGCCTGCGTTCCTCGCACGTCCTCGACGGCTGCGGCCACTGGATCCAGCAGGAACGCCCCGAGGAGACCAACCGGCTGCTGACCGAATGGCTCGACTCCCTGTCGCACGGCGCGTAGCCGGCGCTCACGGCCCCGCGGGCACCGGCCGCCGGATCAGGTAGGCGGCGGCCGACACGACCAGGACCGTCATGCAGGCGATGAACACCAGACCCGCACCCTCCAGACCCATCGGGCCGGTCAGCACGCCCACACCGATGACCGGGAGCGAGATGCCGCCGTACGCCACCACGAACAGCGTCGAGATGACGGCCGCGCGCTGGTCCGGCGGGGAGGCCGCGGCCACCGCCGACAGGGCGGCCCGGAACGCCAGCCCCTGACCGACCCCGCCGACCACCGCGCTCGCCACCACCAGCGCCAGCAGGTCCCACCACAACGCCCCCGCCAGCAGCGCCAGACCGACGAGCAGCACCGCGCAGCCCAGCGGCAACGACCGGCTCACCCCCACCCGGCCGACGGCCACCTGTCCGAACGTGGACGCGAAGAAGGCCATCGCCACGACGAGCCCGCTCACGGCGTGGTTGCGTTCGTGCAGGGACTCCGCGAGGAACGCGGGACTCACCGCGGTGAACACGCCGAACAGCGCGAATCCCGCGAACGAGGCGGTCGCCGCGGGCCCGAACACCGGCCGCACCCGCGGCGGCAGACTCGGCCTCCGCGGCCGAACGGTACCGAGCGAACGCCGTTCCCGGACCGTCTCCGGGAGCCGGAGCACGACCACCGCCGAGCAGGCCACCAGGGCCAGGTGCACGGCGAACGGCAGATACAGCGGCCAGGGAGCGTACTGCGCCAGCAGCCCGGCGAGCAGCGGACCGCAGCCCAGCCCGCCCATGTTGGCGGCGGTCGCGACCAGTGTGGCGCGGGCCGCGCCGTCGCGCGGGGCCAGCTCCATGACGTACGCCGTGGCGGCCCCGGTGAGCAGACCGGCGGACAGCCCCGACAGCAGCCGTCCCACGTACAGCCAGCCCAGGGCGGTCGCCAGCAGGAAGCAGACGGCACTCGCGGCCGCGCAGCCCAGGGCCGAGAGGATCACCGGACGCCGGCCGACGGCGTCCGAGGCGTTGCCCGCGACCAGCAGGACGCCGATGACCGCGAAGGCGTACACGGCATAGACGATGGTGACCGTCAGCTCGGAGAACCCGAACTTGTCCTGGTAATGGCCGTAGAGGGGAGTCGGCAGCGTGGTCCCGGCCATGCCCACCGCGAACACCGCCCCGCCGAGCAGACAGGCCCGCCACGCCTGCCGTTCGCCGAGGTCCGTCGCCCGGACGCCGTCCTGTACCGGCATCGTCAGACGTCGTACTCGTCGGGCAGCCGCATCCCGGGCCCGCCGACCTGCAGGCCCAGTGGTTCGGCACGGCCCCTCGGTTCCTCCCACGCCTCCTGGCGGCCGAGCGCGGTGAGGTCGAGGTACGGGTAGCCGTTGTGGAACTCCTCGATGCCCCGGCCGAACGTGGAGTAGGTGTGGAAGACGTCGTCCCCGACGCGCAGGAACGCGCTGATCCCGGGATAGTCCCCGCGCATCGCCGCCGACCACGGCTGCCCGGCCTCGGCCAGTTCGGCCTCGTCGCGGTGGGCCACCCGGACGGGCGCGACCCGTTCGTCGACGGTGGTGTGGAAGTCGTAGTTGAAGTCGCTGCCCGCCGAGGAGTACCAGGGGAACGTCCACCCCATCCGCTGCCGGTACGCGGCGAGCTTCGCGTACGGCGCCCGGGTCACCCCGGCCAGGGCGGTGTTGCGGACGTTCAGCTGACGCAGCCTCGCCGGGATCTGGTCGGCGGCCGAGGAGCAACTGGAGCAGCCCGTGTCGCGGGGGTGCTCGGTACCGTCGGCGTCGATGTCGTATGTCCACATGAAGTGATGCATGACCAGCTGGGGCCGTCCCTCGAACAGGTCGAGCAGGCCGACCCGCCCGTCCGGTCCCTCGAAGACGTAGGGCTTGTCGACGCGGACCATCGGCAGCCGCCGCCGTTCGGCGTTGAGCCGGTCGCGGGCGCGCGTGAGTTCCTTCTCCCTGGCCAGCAGTTCGCTGCGGGCGGCGAGCCACTCCTCGCGTGACACCACGTCGGGCAGGTTCGCCATCGAGGTCATCCGGGATCTCCCCACGGGTCTGGTCGTGCCGGCGGGTGGTGCGGGCTCGGCTCCAGCTTGCGCCCGCCCCACCGGCGCCGCACGTGTTCACCCCGCCGTTCAGGACCCGGCGGGTGAGTCCGCGTCGAGTGCGGCGGCGTGCAGGGCGGCCGCCACCCGGGTGACCGGCTCGGTGGGCGGGTGGGGGAGACGCGCCAGGACGAGGCGCCGCTGTTCCTGGGGTCCACCGCGGACCGGGAGGACGCGGACGCCGGGAGGGGCGGCGGAGGCGAGGACACCGGGCACCGTCGTCAGCCCGCAGCCGGCGGCCACGAGATGCAGCTTGGCCAGCCAGTCGCGGGCCGTGTGGGCGATCTCGGGCCGCTCGTCCAGACCCGGCCACACGCCCATCAGCCGGTCCTCGCCGGAGGTGGAGCCGGCGATCCAGCGCCGGCCCCGCAGGTCGGCCACGTCGACGAAGTCACCGCGGGCGAGCGGGTGTGCGGCGGGCACCGCCAGACGCAGGGGGCGTTCGCTGAGGGTCCGCAGGGCCAGCGGCGGCGACTCCGTGTCCGGGGCCCGGAACGGCGGTGCGGACCCGAGCAGCGCCAGATCGATGCTGCCGGCCCGCAGCGCCCGTACCAGCGCCGGAGTGCCGCCCTCGCGGCCGACGACCTCAAGGCCGGGGTGCGTGTGGCGCAGGGCGGCCAGCGCCCGGGGCACCAGCACGGCCCCGGCGCTGGGGAACCAGCCCAAGCGGACGGTGCCGGTCTGGTCGGGCAGCCCGGACAGCTCCCGGGCGGTCGCCTCGATCTCGTCGAGCACGACCGTCGCCCGGCGCATGACGACCCGGCCGGCCGCCGTGAGCCGTACCCCGTCGCGCCGCCGCTCCAGCAACTCCGCGCCCGCGGCCCGCTCGATCGCGGCGATCTGCCGGGACACCGCCGACTGGGTGTACCCCAGCGACCCGGCCGCCGCCGTGAAGGTCCCCTGCTCGGCCACCGCCCGGAACACCCGCAGCGCGGTCAGCGACACCTCGGTGAAGTCCATGACGCCAACGCATAGCACACGGGCCGCGTTCTCGGTGAACTCATGGCGACCGCTGTCACTCACCACGGTCGAGCCACGAGCGAACTCGGGGCCGGGGACGAGGACTTCAGCACACGGCCGCGCACCCCACGCCGGTCACACCCGGCCGGCGCGCGCCGCACCGCGCCGCCGCACCGCGCCGCCGCACGGCGCCGGCTCACGGCGCCGGCTCACGACCGCGTCCGAGCGGTACGCGACGTCACCGGGCGAGGTCGACCAGGTGGTCCAGCCGCGTCAGCTTCCGCGGGTTGGCCGTCGCGTAGATACGGGTGATCCGGCCGTCCCCCACCGCCACGCTCACCGCGGCCGGCTGACCGTCGCTCTCGACGCGGGCGCCCGGCGCCTCGTTGAGCCACACGGCCGTCGTCCGGAACGCTGCCCGGTCCGCGCGGGCGAGCAGCGCCGCCACGGCCTCGGCACCGTGGACCGGAACCAGAGCGGCGGCCGCCAGCCCGCCGCCGTCGGCGATGAGGACCCCGTCGGGCGCCATGACCTCCATCAGGTCCTGCAACCGCCCCTCGCGCAGGGCCGCGAGGAACCGCTCCACCACGGCCTGCTGCTCCGACCGGCTCACCCGCATCCGGGGGCGCCGCGCCGCCACGTGCTCGCGGGCCCGCCGAGCGATCTGCCGGACCGTCGGCGCAGGACTTGCCGACGGCCTCGGCGATCTCGCCGTACGGCATGTCGAAGACCTCCCGGAGCACGAACACCGCCCGCTCCACGGGAGCGAGGGTCTCCAGCACCGTCAGCATCGCGATCGACACGCTCTCCGGCGGGACCGAGAACGTGACAGCCGCCGCTCTCGGCGGACGGCCTCAGAACGTGCGCTTGAGCAGATCCAGCAGGGCAGCCCAGTGCCGCTCGTCCGCCTCGCGGTCGTAGGCGGAGGTGTCGGACTGCGTGTAGCCGTGCCCCGCGCCCGGATAGACCTCGCAGCGGTGCCGTACGCCGGCCTTCGTGAGCGCGTTCTCCAGGCGCTCGATCTGCTCGGCGGGAAGCGAGGGGTCCTGGTCGGCGTGCCCGAAGTACAGCTCGGCGGTGATGTGTTCGGCCACCAGGTGCGGGCTGTCCGGCGCCTCGGTCGCCAGCCGCCCGCCGTGGAAGCCGGCCGCCGCGGCGACCCGGTCCGGGTACGTGCCCGCGGTGAGGAGGGACAGCCGTGCGCCCATGCAGTAGCCGGTCAGCGCGACCGGGCCGTCGGCCGCCACCGGGCAGGCCGCGAGCCAGCGCAGATAGGCGCCGGCGTCCCGCATCGCCGCCTCCGGCGTCAGCTGCTGCATGACCGGCATGATGCTCTGGAAGATCTCCGGCCGCGCCGCCGGATCGATGAACTCCGGCAGATCGAAGAGCGGAGCGCGCCCGGCCCGGTAGAACACGTTCGGCACCAGCGCCGTGTACCCGGCCCCGGCGAGCCGGTCCGCCATCTGCTCCAGCCGCGGCCGCAGCCCGAACGCGTCCATGTAGAGCAGGACCGCCGGACGCGGCTCGCCGTCGGCGGGGTGGGCCAGATAGGCGTCGGCGACACCGTCCTCGGTGGGGATGTCGACGGTGGTTCCCTGTACGGAGGTCATGGGGGTTGCCTCTCTGCGCAGTCCACGGCGAACGGGTCGCCGGCCCGGTGGAGCCGGGCCGCGCACATGGTTTCATGCACCATCCAACGGCCCGATCCGCCCCCACCGGCTTGGGAACCGCTTTACTCGAACCGGGAGATGTCGCCCGCTCCCTCACGCACGATCTCGGCCTCGCCACCCGAGAAGTCGATCACCGTGGTCGGCTCCGTGCCGCACTCCCCGGAGTCGACGACCGCGTCCAGGACATGGTCGAGCCGGTCCTTGATCTCCCAGCCCTGGGTCATCGGCTCGTCCTCGTCGGGCAGCAGCAGCGTGCTGGACAGCAGCGGCTCCCCGAGCTCCCTGAGCAGCGCCTGCGTCACCACGTGGTCGGGGATGCGCACGCCCACCGTCTTCTTCTTCGGGTGCTGGAGCATGCGCGGCACCTCCCTCGTCGCGGGCAGGATGAACGTGTAGCTGCCGGGCGTGGACGCCTTGATCGCGCGGAACACGTCGTTGTCGATCCGCACGAACTGCCCGAGCTGCGCGAAGTCCTGGCAGACGAGGGTGAAGTGGTGCCGGTCGTCCAGTCGGCGAATCGAGCGGATCCGGTCGATGCCGTCACGGCTGCCCAGCCGGCAGCCGAGCGCATAGCAGGAATCCGTCGGATACGCGATCAGCGCACCCGAACGGACACTGTCCGCGACCTGGGCGATGGTGCGCGGCTGAGGGTTGTCGGGGTGCACATCGAAGTACTTCGCCATTCACCGAGCCTATGCCCTGCGCGGCCCCGCAGCCGCGCAGGTCGGTACCGCCACGTCCGGGGCACGCCGTCGTACCAGGGGAGAGTTCGCCGGGGACGCCGGATCCAGGCGTCCGGGCACCTCACCTTTGCGGACGCGTGAGGTAACGTCCCCGACCGGTACGTCGTGGATGAAGTGCAGGACGAGGTGAAGGCCGAGTGGCTGGCGGAGAGGACGGGGACCGTCGGGCGGGGACGGGGAGCGCCGACGGGTCGGCGTGGGCGCAGGAGTTGCTGGAGCATCTGCGGCCCCATGGAAGGGACGTCCGGCGGGTGGTCGCCTGGCTGGCCGACGCCGTGCGGGGCGTCGCCTCGCTGCAGGACGACACCGGCAGGCTGCTGGCCGGCAGCCGACCGCCGCTGGACGAGGACCTCGTGGCGGCCGTCGCCGCCGGCCGGATCGCCTCCGCCGCCTGGGAGGGACAGGGGCGCCATCTGCGGCTGGTCCGGGTGACGTATCCGAACCCCTCGGCGGCGGGCGTGCTCGCCGTGGCGCGCGATACGCCCTTCGACCGGCGCACCTCCGACATCGTCACGCACACCGTCCAGGTCATCGAGCTCCTGCTCAAGGCGGACGAGACGACCGCCGCCGGTATCCGGCTCGAACGGGCCACGTCCGATCTGCGGCTGGCGATCCTGCAACTGCTGATGGTGGAGGACACCGTCTCCGCGCGCCGCGTCGCCGCGGGACTGTGGCCCGGCCTGCTCGACACCGACACCGCCTGCGTCCACGTCGTCGAAGGCACCGTCGAGGAGCGCGACACGGTCGCCGAGGAGTGCATCGACGCGACGGGCGAGCGGGCGCTCGTCGTGCTCTGCCCGGCCGTGGACGAGCATGTGATCGTCGTGACGCCCGGCGAGTCGGAGGCCCGGGACCTGCGGTCGCTGATCGGCGGCCGCCCGCGCACCTTCATCGGCGGCAGCGCCCGGCAGAGCCTGGCCCGCACCGCCACCGCGTACGGGCAGGCCGTCAGTGCCCTGGCCGTCGCCCACTTCCGCCCGGACAAGGCGGCCGTCTACGCCGAACGCACCCACCCCGAGCGCCTCATCGATCCGGCGGCCCTGCGCGAGTGGACCGACCGGCTGCTGCGCCCGCTCGACACCCTGCCCCACCACACCCGCGCCGAACTGCTCGCCACCACCCGGCTGGGTCTGGAGTTCACCGCGGTGAACGCGGCCAAGGTCCTCGGCGTCAGCCGTAACACCGTCCGCGCCCGCATGGAACGTGTGGAAGCCCTGCTGCGCACGGACTTCGGCAACCTCACGGCCCGAGCCGTCGTCCACCTCGCCCTCAACATCCAGGTGAGCCTGGCCGACACACCGGTCGGCGCCGACGGCCCGGACCGGGCGCCCGCCTCGCTGCGCGACCTGCTGTCGGGCCCCGCCATGCGCACCTGGGCACGGGACCTCCTCGCCCACCTCGACCAGGACACCAGGGACCTGCGCCGCACCCTGCGGACCTGGATCGCCGAGGGCGCCAACGCCGAACGCGCGGCGCAGACCCTCGGTGTCCACGCGCAGACCGTCCGCGAGCACGTGCGCAGCGCGGAGCCGGTCCTCGAACGCCGGCTGCTGGCGGGCGGCAGCGACCTGTACGAGGTCGTCCTGGCCCATCTCGCGCTGGACGACCCGGATGAGCCCGCTGTCCACGGGGTGAAAACGGGCCTTCCGGACTCACTTGTGCACGGGTGAGTGCCCGGGCCCCTTCAGTGGGCACCGACGCGATACCCAAGGTCGCCGTCGCAGACGTAAGTTCGACTCTCCGCGGGGACACGACCGGAACGGGGGACCGGTCGCGTCCCCGCGCCCTGAAGGGGTCCGCGCGTCGAGGCCGTCATCCGCGCAGCAGCACCGGGATCTCCTGCCAGCCGAACGCGATGAACGAGGGCACCTGCCGCAGTTCCTCCTCGCCGACGGCCAGTCGCAGGTCGGGGAAGCGGTCGAAGAGGGCGGGCAGCGCCGTCAGGGCCTCGACACGGGCCAGCGGAGCGCCGATGCACCGGTGCACACCGATTCCGAAGGCCAGATGGTCGTCGGCTCCGCGTGAGGCGTCGAAGGCGTCCGCGTCCGGGCCGTAGTGCGCGGGATCCACCCCCGCGGCGGCGAACGTCGTGATGATGGCGTCCCCGGCCGCGACGGTCACGTCCCCCACCTCGATGTCACTGACGGCGAACCGCAGCGGCAGCGACGCGATCGACGGGTGCACGCGCAGAGTCTCGTCGATCACCGCGTCCCAGCCGGTCCTCCCGGACATCACGTCGGCGAGCTGCTCGGGGTGGGTCAGCAGGGCGACGACCGCGTTGCCGATGAGATTGACCGTGGTCTCGAAGCCGGCGCCGATCACCAGCAGCAGCGTGTACAGCAGCTCCTCGTCGCTGAGCCGGTCGCCGTCCTCGTCCCGCACCCGGATCAGCTCGGTCGTCAGATCGTCCCCGGGGTGTTCGCTGCGGTGGGCGATGAGCGCGGGCAGCACCGTGCCGATCTGCTCCTGCACGAACGCGGCGTGCTCCGGGCTCGGGTCGGAGGTGTCCATGATCGCCGCGATGAGGGTCCCGGTCGCGTCCTGCAACTCGTCCGGGACGCCGAACAGTTCGCAGATCATCCGCATCGGCAGGGGATGCGCGAACCCGGCCTTGAGATCGACCTCCGGGTCACCCTTGTCGAGCGCGTCGAGCAGCTCCGCGGTGATCGCCTCCACGCGCGGACGCATCACCTCCGTGCGCCACTGGGTGAAGCTCGGGGCGACCAGCTTGCGCAGCCGCGCGTGGTCGGTGCCGTACGTCGAGAGCATGTTGACCACACCGACCCAGCCCAGGATCCAGCCCCAGGACGGGTGTTCGGTGATCTCCGGCCACAGCCGCCAGTGCTGCCGGGGGTCCTTGCTGACCCGGGGGTCGAGGATGAGTTCCTTCAAGGTGTCGTAGCCCGTCGGCGCCCAGGCCGGGATGCCGCCCGGCAACTCCACGGGCACGATCGGGCCGTGGGCGCGCAGCCGGGCGCTCTCGCCTCGGATGTCGGCGCCGAACGGGTCGAGGGCGAAGCGGTCGGTGCGGTCGGACACGGTCACGAGGGGACTCCTGGCTGGTCGGGGGAGCGGGGGCTGAACCGGACGGGCAGCGAGGTCAGCGAGCGATGGAACGGGCCGGGCCGCCACGTGAGGCGCTCCCGGGCCAGCACCGGCTCCAGATCGGGCAGCCACTGCGTGAGCCGTTCGATCGCCTCGGTGGCGATGAGCAGCGTGTGCTGCCGCACCGGACAGGCGTGCGGGCCCGCCGACCACGACAGGTGCGAGGCGTCCCGGGGATGGCGGTCAGTGGTGACCTCCCGCTCGGCGAAGTGCGCGAGCGCCCCGTAGGAGACGACGACCGGTACCGCAGCCCTGATCCAGGTGCCGTGGAAGGACACCGGGCCGCGCGCGTAGTGGATGCCGTAGTTGGCCAGCGGGGTCTCGTGGTGCAGGACCTCCACCACCGCGTCCGTCACCGGGCGGGCCCCGCTGGTCAGGGTGGAGTAGTACTGCGGGTTGCCGAGAATCCGGGACAGGGCGTTCGACACCAGGTTGGCCGTCGGCTCGTGCCCGGCGCCCAGGGTGAGGAACACCTGCCAGGTGACCTCCTCGGGAGTCAGCCCGGCGGGGTGGTCGAGGAGCCGGCTCGGCAGGTCGTCGCCCCGCTGCTCGGACTTGGCCGCGATCAGCTCCAGGACGTAGCCGCCGAACTCCGCCTCGCCCTCGGCCGATTCGGCGCCGCCCTCCATCATTTTGCCGAGCGCCGCGTTGAGCCGGTCGCTCTGGCTGTCCGGCAGCCCGAAGAGGCTGTTGAACACCAGCGCCATCAGAGGCCGGGCGAACTCGGCCACCAGATCGGCCTCGCCCTTCGGTCCGAACCGGCCGACCAGCACCCGCACCGCCCGATGCACCCGGGCCCGCAGATCGTGCGGCTCGATCCGGTCGAAGGTGTCGATCAGCGAGGTGCGGTAGCGGACATGGGCCGCCCCGTCGGCGAACAGCGTGTTGGGCCGCCAGCGCATCATGCCGAGGACGGGCGAGTCGTCGGCGACCGTCGCCTCCCACGGCCGCGGGTCGTGCGAGAACGTCTGCGTGTCGTGCAGCAGATCCAGGGCGGCCCGCCGGTCGGTGACGACGTACGCCGGCACGCCCGGCGCCAACTCCGCCCAGCCGATCGGGCCCTGGGCGCGCAACGCGTCGTAGTAGGGAAACGGGTCGAGCGCGAAGCCGTCCTCCCACAGCCGTACGGGCGCCGAGCGGGAGAAGGTCTGCCGGTCGGGGGTGTGGGTGGTCATCCGGGTCACCGGTCCTCGGGAGCGTGACGGTCGATCAGGTGCTGGACCAGCGCGAGCAGCGCGTCGACGGACGAGTCGGCGTCACGCGCGTCGCACGTCACCATCGGTGTGCCGGGCGCCAGGTCCAGGGCGGCGCGCAGCTGTTCCCCGGTGTGGTGCCGGGGCGCGTCGGGGAAGGCGTTGAAGGCGACCGCGTAGGGCAGCCCGGTTTCCTCCACCAGCCCCAGCACGTCGAACGACGCGTCGATGCGGCGGCTGTCGACCAGGACGAGCGCGCCCAGCGCCCCGTAGGCGATGTCGTCCCACAGCGCACGGAACCGCTCCTGCCCGGGCGTGCCGAACAGGTACAGCACGACCCCGCCCGGCAGGCTGATCCGGCCGAAGTCGACGGCGACCGTGGTCGTGGACTTGTCCCGCACCCCGGCCAGATCGTCCAGCGGCGCGGACGCCGCGCTGATCGGCTCCTCGGTGTGCAGCGGCCGGATCTCGGAGACGGACCCGATCAGGGTCGTCTTGCCCACGCCGAACGGGCCGGCGACGAGGATCTTGACCAGGTCGCGGGCGGTGTCGGGCAGGTGGACGTCCCCGGGGGCGACGGGGGCGTCACCGGTGACGCTAGGTGTGCTTGAGGGCGCGAAGGCCATCGGCCACTCTCTTCAGCAGGTCGGGGTCGAAGCGCTCGGCGGGCGGGATCGGCGCGCGGGACGAGGCCAGTTCACGGTCGATGAGCTCGCCCGCGAGCACGCGTACGGCGGACACGGGCAGCCGCAGCAGGGCCGCCGCCTCCACCACCGTGAGCGATCCGTCGTCCAGCGCGTCCAGCAGGGCCAGTTGCGCCGCGGGCAGACCGGCGGGCGCGGCCGTGCGGGTGCTGGTGAGCACCGACAGCCGTTCCAGATGCGGGCGGCTGGGCCGGGCCACGCCGCCGGTCGACAGATACGCGGGAACCAGGGGGCGGCCGCCACGGCGGCCGGTCATGCCGACGCGCCGCCGTCGGCACCTCGGGGCGCGGCGGCCATCGCCTTCTCGCCCAGTCTCGCCACCTGTGAGTGCACCCGGTGCGCCAGCATGTCCAGGCGTACCTCACCGTCCCCGTACGCGGCGACACAGGAACCGTGGTCCGTCGGCACGATCAGCACGTAACCGTGGTCGGACTCGATCACGACCTGCCGCACCTCGGCCCGCTCCCGGTCGGCGAACGCGGCCGCCGCCGTACGGCACGCGCCCTGCACGGTGCTGGTGATCGCCGCCACCCGCTCGGCCGACGGCTGGGTGAGGGCGTCCGTGTACCCGGTCACCAGGCCGTCCCGCGTGAGCAGCACGGCGGCCACCACATGCGGCACCTCCAGGATCGGTTCGAGCACCCAGGCCGTGTCTCCCGCCTCGCGGCTGGTCATCGAGCCGTTCCCCCTTCATGGTCGTGATCGCGGTCGGTCTGATCGTGATCCGTCTGATCGTGGTCGGTCTGATCGGTGTCGTGTACACCGGCTCCGCCCCGCCGACGCTCCGCTCGCGCGGTCTCGCGTTCAGCGGCTTCCCGTGCAGAGGTTTCCCGTGCAGAGGTTTCCCGTTCGGCGGTCTGCTGTACGGCGGTGTCCGGTGAGGCGGTTTCCGGTACGGCGGCTTTCGGGACGGCGGCTGTCGGGACGGCAGCTTTCGGTACGGCAGCTTTCGGTACGGCCGTGGAGGCGTCGTCGCCGGTGGGATCACCGGTCGCCCTCCGCGCCGCCTCGGTGCCGGCCTGCAGCGCGCCCAGCGCGGCGGCCGCGCGCTCGGGACGGCGCTCCGCGGGTCTCGGCGCCGGCGTGTCCTCGGACACCGGGGTCATGCGTGTCCGGCGGCGCCGGCGTTGCGGCAGACCGCCGGAGTCCCGTGGACCGTGATGCCCGGACACGGCGTCGGTGGCGTCGTCGTGCTCGGCCCCGTATCCGTGGGCGGTGCCGGACGTGTCCGCGGACGGCGTCCGGGTGGCCGTGGCTCCGGGCGGCTCGGCGGGCCCGACCGTGGCCGGGCCGGCAGGCGTGATGGTGGCCGGCTCGGCGGGTGTGGCGGTGGCCGGCTCGGCGGGTGTGGCGGTGGGCGCGGCGGTGGGGGGCGCGGGGGTGGCCGGGCCGGTTCGGGTGGCCGGGGGTGCACCGTCGGACGCGGCCTGTCGCGCGGCGCGGGCGGTCTCCCGCCGTGGCTCGACCGGCTGCGCCGTCGCGTCCCGCGCGGCCGGACGCGTGGAGCGCGCCGCGCTGGCCGCGGGCGGGCGCTCCTCGGGGTCGATGTCGCTGAGCAGATGGCTTTCGACCCGCAGCACGGCGCGCACCCCGCCGTACGGCGACGGCGAGGACAGATCGACGGTCAGGTCGAACTGCCGGGTCAGCTGCCCGATCGCGGCGAGTCCCATCCGTGGCGGATCACCCAGCTCGGTCAGCAGGATCGGCTCGGAGCCGGCCACCAGCCGCTGTGCTCGGGCGCGTTCGTCCTGGGTCATGCCCAGGCCCGCGTCGTCCACGGTGACGCAGACGCCGTGATGGACGTGCTCCAGATTGACCTGGACGTCGGTGTCCGGCGCGGAGTGCCGCAGCGCGTTGTCGAGGAGTTCGGCGACGATGATCGCGACCGGCTCCACCGCGTGGGACACGAGCCCGGTGCCCGCGGCGAGGTGGTTGTGGATCCGGATCCGGTGGTAGCCCGCGAGCCGGGCCTGGCCGCCGGTGACCGCGTCGACGAGGTGCGACTCCTCGCGGGCGAGTCCGACCCAGGCCCCGCACACCACGGCGGCGACCTGTGCACGCCGCAACGACTGCTCGTTCTCGTGGTCGAGCCGGAACAGGGTCTGCGCCAACTCCGGGTCGTCGTAACTCTGCTGCAGTCCGCGCAGGGCGTCCTGGAGCCGGTACAGGGCCGCCTGGATCTCGCGCGTCGCCCCGCGCATTCCGGCCTGGGCCGCGGCGTCGATCCGGGTGCGCTGCGCGGCGAGTTCCCCGCGCAGCCCGTTCAGCACGTGCTCCAGCGCGGGTCCCAGCGGTGTCTCCGCGGTCTGCGGATGCAGCGGTCCCGGCACGGGGACGTGGAGATGCGTGAGCTGCTGGGCGGCGGCCGGGACGCGTCGCGTGGCCAGATGCTCGATCTCGGCCGTGAACGCCTGTACCGCGCCGTTGAGTTGGCGGCGCAGCGTCTCGATCTCGGCGCGCTGGCGCGCCTGTTGTCGCTGCGCCCGCAGGAGCCCGCCGCCCAAGGCGAGTGCGGACAGCATGCCGACGGCGAGACCGCCGGTCGCCAGGTCCGGTAATTCGATCATCGAAGGGGTTCCAGAGGTCGGTTCGGGGCAGTCGGGCAGGGCTGGTCCCGAGGGCCGTCGGGCGAGCCGCTCGCAGCACAGTACACACCGTCATCGACTGATCTCGCACGGTCGACGGGTACTTCGCTTCGAAAGTGCAGGGACTCTGCTCACTTCTGCGCGGACTGTCTGAATTGCCGTACGTAAGGCCGGAGTTGGCGTAGATCGACGATGCGGTGACGTGCCGGTCGCGGGATGCGGGAATGTCCGCTTCCGCGCTGTGTGCAGGGCGTGTCGGCGGGTACTCGGGCCGGGTCAGGAACGAGAACGCTGGGAGGAGGTCCGCATGGCAGGCGCTACGGAGGCCGGTGGTGTCACCGGTACTCAGGACAAGGACTACAACCTGATCTGGTACGTGGAGGCATGCCTGAACAACGCGCTGCGGCTGGAGACTTACATCGAGGACGCCGAGCGCGACAAGGACACCGAGGTGGCCGATCTGTTCCGCAAGGCCCAGGCGGACAGCCGTAAGGGAGCCGAACTGGGCAAGAAGCTGCTGCGCTCGCGACTGGGTGGCGGCTGAAGCGAGTTCTGAGCGGCGGCCGAAGCGAATCTCGCGCGGCAGCCGAGGCCGGCCCGCTCGCCCTGGCCGGACACCCGGAATGCCGGACGTGTCCGGGCTTTCGTCTGCGTGAACCACGGGAAACGCCCGGGATGCGAACCCTGCCGCGTCGACCCGCGTTCGATACGTAGGGTTTACTTGCGTTCGGCCCGTCGAACCGGCCGAGTTGCTAGGGTGCTACTCGCCGGTAGCAAGCCGGACGGGGGATGTCGGGTCGGGCGCGTCGGCGCCCTGACCCCTGAACGGGTCGTCGCGACGGAGGGTCGGCAAGGGGGCCGAACCGACCGAGGCGTCCGCACCCTTCCCGCACCTGGACCTCGAACTCCAGTTCGTCGCCCATCGATGCAGACAGGTGAGACTCGCAACATGGTTCGATCCCTGGTCGATCTGCTGTCCCAGCACGCCGCCCACCACCCCGACCGAACCGCCTACCGCTACCTCACGACCGGAGACCGCGACGGCGAGATCCAGGAGATGTCCTACGGCCGTCTCGTCGAGCGGTCCCGGGCCGTCGCCGCCTGGCTCCAGGAGCGCGGCCTGGCCGGCACCCGCGCCATGCTGCTGTACCCGCCCGGCCTGGACTTCATCTGCGGCTACCTCGGCTGCCTCGCGGCCGGAGTCGTCGCCGTGCCGGGTGTACCGCCGCAGGGCCGTGTACAGAACCACCGCGCCGTGACCCGGATGAAGCGGCTCATCGCCGACGCCGACGCCAAGGTGATCCTCGGCGGCCGCGAGGTGGTCTCCGCCCTGGCCGGGCTCGCGGAGCACCTGCCCGAGCTCGCCGACGTCACCTGCGTGGCCACCGAGGACATCCCCGACGAGGCGGCCGGGTCCTGGCGTGAGCCCGAACTCACCGCCGATTCCGTCGCGTTCCTCCAGTACACCTCCGGCTCCACCTCCGCCCCGCGCGGCGTGATGATCACCCACGGCAACCTGCTGGACAACGAGCGGGTCATCACCGAGCGCATGGGCCACACGCCGGAGGTCATCGCGGAGCACGGCCACGAGATGTTCGTCAGCTGGCTGCCGGTGTACCACGACATGGGCCTCATAGGCCCGGTCCTCAACACCGTGTATCTCGGCGTGACCGCCACCCTCTTCTCGCCGCTGCACTTCCTGCAGCGGCCCGAGCGATGGCTGCAGGCGATCAGCCACTACCGCCCGCACACCAGCGGCGGCCCCAACTTCGCGTACGAACTCTCCCTCAAGCACGCCACCCCCCAACTCCTCGACGAACTCGACCTCAGCAGTTGGAAGGTCGCCTTCAACGGCGCCGAACCGGTCCGTGCCGCCACCCTGCGGCGCTTCACCGACACCTTCGCCCAGGCCGGCTTCCGCCGCGAGGCCCACTACCCCTGCTACGGCCTCGCCGAGGCCACCCTGATGGTCACCGGCAGCACGGTCCACACCCCGCCGACGCTGCTCGAGGCGCCCGAAACCGGCCCGCACGCCGGTCAGTTCGACGCTGCAGCGGTCAGCTGCGGGCGGCCGGGGCCGGACGTCACCGTCGCCATCGCCGACCCCGAACGGGGCGAGGAGCTGCCCGACGGACGGACCGGTGAGATCTGGGTGCGCGGCGCAAGCGTCGCCAAGGGCTACTGGCGCAACGCGCTCGCCACCCGCGAGACCTTCCGCGCCACGCTGGCCGGTCACGAGGGCCGCTTCCTGCGCACCGGCGACCTCGGATTCCTACACGACGGCGAGTTGTTCGTCACCGGCCGCCTGAAGGACCTCCTCGTCATCGACGGCCGCAACCACTACCCGCAGGACCTGGAACTGACCGCCGAGATGGCCCACCCCGCGCTGCGCCCCGGGTGCACCGCGGCGTTCTCCGTCGACGGCGGCCACGGAGATGGCGGCGACGGCGGCGCGGGCGGCGAACAGGCCGTGCTCATCGCCGAGATCGCCCCGGACGCCGCCGCCGAGGCGGAGAAGATCATCGACGTCGTCCGCAGCGGCATCGGCGAGGCCCATGGCCTGCCCGTGCGCGATGTCGTCCTGGTCCGGCCGGGCACCATCCCCAAGACCTCCAGCGGCAAGATCCAGCGCCGCGCCTCCCGAGCGGCCTACCTGCAGGGCGCGCTCGCCCTGATCCCCGAGCCCACCGTGAGCTGAGCCCACGGCCCGCCGTGACCCGGCAACCGCCGTCCACGCCCTTCTCCGGCAATCGCCACCCGCCGTCACCCCGGCACCGCCACCGCCCCCGTCGTCACCCCGGCACCGGGAACTGCCGCCCGTCGTCACCCTGGCACCGGCCACCGTCGTCAGCCGGTCACCCGGCCGGGCGTGCGTCGGAACCAACCGCCCGGCGGCCGCCGGGCGGTCACCCGCCGGTCGCCGGCCGGTCGCCCGGCGGCGCAACCGCCGAACGGCGACCGCGGCGGTCGTACCCGCTCACGAGCTCCATGGGTCCCACAGCCGCCCCGCCCTCTGCCCGAATCCACGAGGACACCGTCTAGATGCCTGCGCACGAGTCCCCGAAGCAGCCCACCGAGCCCTCCCTGACCACTCCGGAGGCCGTGCGGGTCTGGCTGGAGTCGGCCGTCGCCGAGGCGGCAGGACCGGATGTGCCGACCGTCGACCCGGACCGGCCGATCGCCGAGTTCGGTCTGGGATCACGGCAGTTGGTCACCCTGGCGGCCGAGCTGTCCGCGGCGACCGGCCGGACCCCGGACCCGTCCCTGATCTTCAACCACCCCACCATCGCGGCACTCGCGCAGGCGGTGTTCGCCGACCCGCCCGCCCCCGCACTCGCTCCGCCCGCCGGGGCGCCCGGGCAGCTCGACGACGACATCGCCGTCATCTCCATGGCCTGCCGGCTCCCAGGCGGCGCGGACGACCCCGAGGGACTGTGGCGGCTGCTGGCCGCGGGCGAGGACGCCATCACCGAGGTGCCGGCGGGCCGTTGGGACACGCGGGAGCTGCACGACCCCGACCCCGGGGCCACCGGCAAGGCGTACTCCCTGCGCGGCGGCTACCTCTCCGGCATCGACCGGTTCGACGCCGCGTTCTTCGGGATCTCGCCGCGCGAGGCCGCCGCCATGGACCCCCAGCAGCGGCTGCTCCTGACGACCGGCTGGGAGGCCGTCGAGCGCGCCGGCATCCTCCCGGAGACGCTCCACGGCAGCTCCACGGGCGTCTACATCGGCCTGTACGACAGCGGCTACCTGGCCTCGGCCGCCCTGGACCAGCTCGACGGGCATGTCGGCACCGGCTCCGCCTCCAGCGTGGCGTCCGGCCGCATCGCCTACACCCTCGGCCTCCAGGGCCCGGCGGTCACCGTCGACACCGCCTGCTCGTCCTCCCTCGTCGCCCTGCATCTGGCGGCGCGGGCCCTTGCGGGCGGCGAGTGCGACCTGGCGCTGGCCGGCGGCGCGACGCTGCTGGTGACGCCACGCGGGCACGTCGAGTTCAGCAGGCTGCGCGGGCTGTCGCCGTCCGGGCGGTGCAGCCCTTTCTCCACGGACGCCGACGGCGTCGTGTGGGCCGAGGGCTGCGGCATGGTGCTGCTGAAGCGGCTGGCGGACGCACGCCGGGACGGTGACCGGGTCCTCGCGGTCGTCAAGGGCTCGGCCATCAACCAGGACGGCCGCAGTCAGGGCCTGAGCGCCCCCAACGGTCCGGCGCAGGAGCGCGTGCTGCGCGCCGCCCTCGACGCGGCCGGGCTCCAGCCGCACGACCTCGACCACATCGAGGCGCACGGCACCGGCACACCGCTCGGCGACCCCATCGAGGGCCGCGCCCTCGCCGCCGTCTTCGGCCCCGGCCGACCCGCAGAACGCCCGCTCGGCGTCGGCTCCCTCAAGTCCAACATCGGCCACACCCAGGCAGCCGCGGGCATCGCCGGTGTCATCAAGACCGTGCTGGCACTCCAGCACCAGCGGATACCGGCGTCCCTGCACGCCGCAACCCCGACCGAGCACATCGACTGGGCACAGGGCGGCCTGCGCGTACTGGCCGAGGCACGTGCCTGGGCGCGGGAGCCCGAGCGGACGCGGCGCGCCGGCGTCAGCGCCTTCGGGATCAGCGGCACCAACGCCCACGTGATCCTGGAGGAAGCCCCCGAGGACCGGCCCCGCACGGCCACGGACCTCCCCGGCACGACCCTGTTCCCGCTCTCGGCCCGTACCCGGTCCGCACTCCGTTCCCAGGCCGGCCGCCTGCTCACCGCCCTCGAACGGCGACCCGAGCTGCCCCTGCCGGCCGTGGCCGCGACGCTCGCCCACCACCGCACCCACTTCGAGCACCGGGCCGTCCTGCAGGCGGGCGACCGTGACGAACTGACCACCGCGCTGCGCGCACTCACCGAGGACCGGCCCGATCCCGACCGCACCGCCGGCCCCCGACAGAGCACCCCCACCGGCAAGGTGGCGTTCGTCTTCCCCGGCCAGGGCTCCCAGTGGCCCGGCATGGCCCGCGATCTGCTGGACCGCGACCCGGTGTTCGCCGACGAACTCGACCGCTGCGACGCCGCCCTGCGCCCGTTCACCGCATGGTCGGTGACGTCCGTGCTGCGCGGTGACGCGGGCGCCCCGGGCCTCGACCGCGTCGACGTCGTCCAGCCGGTGCTGTTCGCCGTGATGGTGTCGCTGGCCGCCGTGTGGCGCGCCCGTGGCGTACGGCCCGACGCCGTCGTCGGGCACAGCCAGGGCGAGGTCGCCGCCGCCTGCGTCGCCGGGGCGCTCAGCCTCAACGACGCCGCCGCGGTGGTCGCCCTGCGCAGCCGGGCCCTGACGGAGCTGTCCGGCACCGGCACCATGGCCGTCGTCGCCCTGCCGCACACCGACGTCGAGGCGCAACTCGCCGCCCACGACGGCAGGATCAGCGTGGCGGCCGTCAACAGCGGCCGTTCGACGGTGATCGCCGGTGCCGTGGACGCGGTGGAGGTCCTGCTCGCCGATCTCGACCGGCAGCAGGTCTTCGTGCGCCGCCTCGACGTCGACTACGCCTCCCACAGCACCCAGGTCGAGACCGTCCGCACCACGATCCTCGACGAACTCGACGGCGTCACCACCTACCCCACGTCCGTCGCCTGGTACTCCACGGTCACGGGCGCACCGGTCACCGGGGAACTCGAAGCCGACTACTGGTACACCAACCTGCGCGAACCCGTCCGCTTCGCGCCGACCGTCGAGCGCATGGTCGCCGACGGCTACCGCTGCTTCGTCGAACTCGCCCCGCACCCGTCGCTGCTCACCGCCCTGCGCACCGTCGACGAGGACCTGATCGCGGTGGGCTCGCTGCGCCGGGACGAGGACGGACCCGCCTGCCTGGACCGCGCCGCCGCCGAACTCCACGTCCACGGACGGCGGATCGACTGGCGCCGCCTCGTCCCGCCCACCCCGTGGGCCGACCTGCCGACGTACGCGTGGGACGAGCAGCGCCACTGGATCGAGGCCGCGGCCCCCGCCACCGCCCCCGGACTCTTCGACCGCGCCGAGCATCCCCTGCTCGGCATCCAGCTCCGGTCGGCGGACGAGACGCGCTGGACCTTCCGCGGCGAGTGGTCCCCGGCCACCGCCGACTGGCTGCCCGACCACACCGTCCTCGGGCGGACCGTGGTCTCGGGCACCACCCTGATGGAGCTGTGCCGCGCCGCGCTCGCCGTGGCCCGCCCCGACACCGCCGCCGACCTCACCGGCCTGCTGCTTTTGGCCCCCCTCACCCTGCCGGCCACCGGCACGGTCGAGGTGTCCGTCGAGGTGGTCACCGCGGGGCCCGCGCCGGAGATCACGGTCCACAGCCGCCCACGCGGCCAGGAGGCCACCGACTGGACCCTGCACGCCACCGCCACCGCCTCCGACCCGGCCGCCACCGCGGACGACCGGCCGCCGGCCTGGCCCGAGACGGCCGAACCGGCCTGGCACGACGACACCTACGAACGTCTCAGCCGCCTCGGCCTCGGCTACGGGCCCGCGTTCCAGGGCGTACGACAGGCCACCGCGACCGCCGACGGAACCGTGCTGGCGCGCCTCTCGCTGCCGGTCGCCGCCCGTGACACGGCCGACCCCTATCCGGTGCACCCGGCGCTGCTCGACGCCGCCCTCCAGGTGGCCGCCGCCTTCGACGCCTCCGGCCGACGCGTGCTGCTGCCGGTCGCCGTGGCCCGCTGTGTCCTGCCGCCCGGCGGCGCCACCGACCTGACGGTCGCCGTACGCCGGACGGACGGCTCCGCGCCGGACGCCACGGACGTCACCCTGGACGTCGCCCTGTGGGACGCCGACGGCTTCCCGGCCGGCCGCCTGGAGGGCGTACGCCTGCGGTCCGTCGACCCGGCCGACCTCGACACCGGGTCGGAGAACGGGCGCCACCTGTACGAGGTGGCGTGGACGGCCGTGCCGGACGAGCCCGCGGCCTCACCGGCCGCAGGAATGTGGGCGGTCGTGGGGGAGGGGGAGGACGCGGCAGCGGCCGTGGCAGGGCTGCGCGCGGCAGGCGTCCGGGTCGGAGACGAGGGTGCCGACACGGTCGTACGGTTCTGGCCTTCCGCGCACGCCGAACCAGCGGACGCGGCACACGAGACGGCGACCCGGGCCCTCGCCGAACTGCAGGCGCTGATCGCCCTCCCGCCGGACGAGGCACCTGCGCGGACCCTCTGGGTGACCCGCGGTGCGGTGGCCGCCGCCGACGGGGACACGGTTCCCGGGCTCGCCCAGTCGGTGCTGTGGGGGCTGGCCCGCAGTGCCCGGAGCGAGCACCCGGACCTCGGGCTGGCCCTGCTCGACCTCGACGGCGGCGAACCGCCGCTCCTCGCCGCCGTGGCGCGCGGTGACGAACCCGAACTGGCCGTCCGGGACGGTCAGTTGCTCGCCCCGCGCCTGATACGCGCCCGTCCTGTGCCACCCGAGAGCCCCTCAGGGTCGCGTATCCCCACCGAGGGGACCGTGCTCGTCACCGGTGGCCTCGGCGCGGTCGGCCGCCACCTCGCCCGGCTGCTCGCCGAACACGGTGTCCCCCGGCTTCTGCTGACGTCCCGTCAGGGTGTCGACGACCCGCGAGCCGCCGAGGCCGCCGCCGAACTCACGGCACTCGGCGCGGAGGTCGAGGTCGCCGCGTGCGATGTTGCCGACGCGGCGGCCCTGGCGGACGTACTGGACCGCGTCGGCGCCGAGGCACCCCTGCGCGGCGTCGTGCACTGCGCGGGAACCCTCGACGACGGCGTGGTCGCCGAGCTGCGGCCCGACCGCCTCGCGCACGTGCTGCGTCCCAAGGTCGACGGCGCCACCCACCTGCACCGGCTCACCGCGGACCGGCCGCTCGACCTCTTCCTGCTGGTCTCCTCCGCGGCCGGCGTCGTCGGCAACGCGGGCCAGGCCAACTACGCCGCCGCCAACGTCTTCCTGGACCAGCTGGCCCACCACCGCCGCGCCCTCGGCCTGCCCGCGGTCTCGGTCTCCTTCGGGGCCTGGGCGGGGCAAGGGCTCGCCGCCGAGCACGCCGACCTGGAGCGGATGGCCCGCCTCGGCCACCGGGCCCTCACCCCCGAGCAGGGCCGCGACCTGACCGCGCTGTGCCTGCGCCGCGACGCCGCCCATCTGGTCGCCTGGGCGCTGGACCTGCCCCGGCTGCGGGCCGCCGCACCCTCCGGGCCGCTGTGGCGCACCCTGCTCCCCCCGGCGCACCCCGCCCGGCCCGGCACCCACACCCTCGCCGACCGGCTCGCCCGGCTGCCGGAGGCCGAACGGGCCCCGCGCGTCCTCGCCCTGGTGCGGGAGGAGGCCTCGCGCGCGCTCGGCCTGCGCTCGCCGGAGTCCGTCCGCCCCGACCAGCCGCTGCGCGACCTCGGCATGGACTCGGTCACGGCCGTCGAGCTGCGCAACCGCATCAGCGCCCGCCTCGGCACCAAGCTCCCCGCCACGCTGCTCTTCGACCACCCCACGCCGGACCGCCTGGCCGCACACCTGCTGGCCGACGTGCCGGCGACGACGCGGCGCACCGGCCGCAGGGCCGGACCCCCGGCCACGGCCTCCTCGGACGAACCCGTCGCCCTCGTCGCCATGGCCTGCCGGCTGCCCGGCGGCGTCGACGACCCCGACGACCTGTGGCGCCTGGTCGCCGAGGGCCGGGACGCGGTCGGACCCTTCCCCGCGGCGCGCTGGGACGTCGAGTCGCTGTACGACCCGGATCCGGACGCGCTCGGCAAGTCCTACGCCCGCGAGGGCGGATTCCTCGACGACATCGAGTCCTTCGACGCCGGCTTCTTCGGCATCACCCCGCGAGAAGCGGCCGCCATGGACCCGCAGCAGCGCCTGCTGCTGGAGACGGCCTGGGAGTCCCTGGAACGCGCCGGGACCGTGCCGGCCGACCTGGCGGGCAGCACCACCGGTGTGTACGTCGGCATGTTCGGCAGCGACTATCTGTCCGGCACCCGGCTCGACCAGCTCGACGGATACGTCGGCACCGGCTCCGCCCTGAGCGTGGCCTCGGGGCGGCTCGCCTACACGCTCGGACTGAACGGGCCCGCGCTCACCGTGGACACCGCCTGCTCGTCGTCGCTGGTCGCCGTCCATCTGGCGGCACAGGCGCTGCGCGCGGGCGAGTGCGATCTGGCGCTCGCCGGCGGGGTCACGCTGATGGTCACGCCGCAGACCTTCGTCGAGTTCAGCCGGCTGCGGGGGCTGTCACCGACCGGACGCTGCCGTTCCTTCTCCGACGCCGCCGACGGGGCCGTCTGGGCCGAGGGTGCCGGGATGGTCGTACTGAAGCGGCTGAGCGACGCCCGGCGGGACGGCGACCCGGTCCTGGCCGTCCTGCGCGGCACCGCCGTCAACCAGGACGGCCGCAGCCAGGGCCTGTCCGCGCCGAACGGGCCCGCGCAGGAGCAGGTGATCCGGCGCGCCCTGGAGCGGTCCGGGCTGCGGCCCGACGACGTCGACTTCGTCGAGGCGCACGGCACGGGCACGACCCTCGGCGACCCGATCGAGGCGAACGCCCTCACCGAGGTCTTCGGAGCCTCGCGTGCCCAGGGACGCCCGCTGTACCTCGGCTCGCTGAAGTCCAACGTCGGGCACACCCAGGCGGCTTCGGGCGTGCTCGGGCTCATCAAGGTCGTGCAGTCCCTGCGCCATCAGACCCTGCCGCGCACCCTGCACGCCGACACCCCCAGCCGCCATGTCGACTGGGCGGACAGCGGACTGCATCTGCTGCGGGAGCAGGTCGCCTGGCCGGCCTCCGCGGAACGCACCCGGCGCGCGGGCGTGAGCGCGTTCGGGATCAGCGGCACCAACGCCCACGTGATCGTGGAAGAGGCCGCACCCGCGGCCGCACCGTCCGACGCCGAACCTCCGCACGGAAAGCACCTGTTCGTTCTCTCCGGCCGAGGTGAGGCCGGCCTGCGCGGACAGGCCGCGGTACTCGCCCGTGAACTCACCGCCGACGCGCCCGACATCGCGTACACGCTGGCCCGCCACCGCACTCACTTCGAGCGACGCGTGGCGGTCGTGGCCGAGGGCCGGGACGAACTGCGGTCCGTGCTCGCCGAGTTGGCGGCGGGCCGGATCACGCTGCCACCGTCCCGCGAGGAGCAGACGGGCAAGGTCGCCTTCGTCTACTCCGGACACGGTGGCCAGTGGCCCGGCATGGGGCTCGACCTGATGGGGGAATCGGAGGCGTTCCGTGAGGAACTGACACGGATCGACGAAGCCGTGCAGCGGCACGTCGGGTGGTCCGTGCTCAACGCCCTGCGGGCGCCGGAGGAGTTCTCCCCGCTGGAGCGCACCGAATACCTGCAGCCGGCCCTGTTCGCCGTGAACGCGGCGCTGACGGCCGCGTGGCGCTACCTCGGCGTCACCCCGGATGCCGTGACCGGGCACAGCCTGGGCGAGATCGCCGCCGCGTACAGCGCCGGCGCGCTCACCCTGGACGACGCCGTCGCCGTGGTGACCGGGCGGGCCCGGACGGTCGCACCCGTCGCGGGCAAGGGAGGCATGCTGGCCCTGGACCTGCCGCGCGCCCGGGTCGAGGAGCTCCTCGCCCCGTACGCCGGCCTGCTGTTCGTCGCCGCGGTCAACAGCCCGCACTCCACGGCGGTCTCGGGCGACGGCGAGGCCCTGGCCGATCTGCGCCGCGGCCTCGACGAGCAGGGCATCGCGGCCCGTTCGCTGTCGACGCCGTTCGCCTCGCACACCCCGCTGATGGCCCCGCTGCGCGACGCGCTGCTCGACCATCTCTCCGGCGTCCGCGGCACGCCCTCTCCGACCCCGCTGTACTCGACGGTGCTCGCCGAACCGGTGCCGGGCGACCGCCTGGACCCCGCCTACTGGTACGCCAACCTCAGCGAACCCGTGCGCTTCGCGGACACCGTCCGCCGCATGCTGGACGACGGCTACCGCTACTTCGTCGAACTCAGCCCGCACCCCTCGCTCGGCTCGTCCATCGAGGCGGTGGCCGCCGACGCCGGGGTCGACGCGGTGAGCGTCGGCTCGCTGCGCCGCCAGCGCGGCGGCAGGGACGTACTCCTCGGCAGGGTGGGGGAGTTGTACATGGCGGGCCACACGCCGAAGTGGCCGGCGCTGTTCCCGGCTGGCCGCCGCGTCGACCTGCCGACCTACGCCTTCGCCCGCGAACGGCACTGGCTGGCCCCCGCCCCGGCCACGGCGACCGGCGCCTCCCCGCTCCTCGGCACCCACGTCGAGGCGAGCGACGAAGCCGACCGGCACCTGTTCCAGAGCGTGGTGGACCTGCGCGACAGCCGCTTCGCCGAGCTGAGCGACCACCGTGTGAGCGGCGAGGTGTGGCTGCCCGGCGCCGCCTTCCTCGGCATGGCCCTGGAGGCCGCGTCCGCGGTACAGGACGGCGGCGACGTATGCCTCGCCGACGTCCGGTTCCTGCAGCCCCTGCGTCTGGACGAGACGCGGCCGACGCGGCTCCAACTGGTCCTGCTCCCGGCCGCCGACGGCGCACGGGACTTCGCCATCGCCTCGGCACCGGTCACCGGCGACCGGCCGGCGACCTGGCAACGCCACGTCACCGGACGCGTCACCGGCGGCCCCGCCGAGGCCGCCGCGGACCCGGGCGAGCCGCTGCCGGCGCTGCGGGAGCGCTGCACCGAGCCCGTTGATCTCCCGGCCCTCTACAGCGGGCTCGCCGCCCTCGGTATCGAGTACGGCCCCGCTTTCCGCGGCCTGGAGTCCGGCCACCGCAGCCGGTCCGCCGGCCTCGCCCGGCTCGCCGAGAAGCCCGCCGCCGGCCATCTGCTCCACCCGGCCGTCCTCGACGCCGCCTTCCACACGGCCGCGCTGCCCGGGGACGCGCCCCGGGGCAGGGCGTTCGTGCCCGCCGGCGTCGGGCGCCTGCGCCACACCGGAGTGCGCACCACCCCCGTGTGGGCGGCGTGCGAGCTGCGGTCCGTGTCGGGCGACGGGGCGACGCTGGACCTTCGCCTGTACGACGGCGACGACCGGCTCGTCCTGACGGCGCAGGAGTTCCGGCTGGCCGCGCTCTCCCCGCTGGACGGGGCGCTGTTCGAGACCCGCTGGCAACCGCGCCCGATCGCCGACGAACCGCCCGCGCAGGGGAGTTGGCTCATCCTCGCCGACGCCTCCGGCGCGGCGGCCGAACTGGTCGAGCGGCTGGGCACCTCGGTGCCGTACGTGATCGCCCGGCGCGGCGAGTCCTTCGCCGCCGAGGGCCCCGGGCGCTACGTCCTCGACCCCGCCGACCCCGGCCAGCTGGCCCGCCTGCTCGACGAGGCGTTCACGGGCGCACCGCCCGCGCGCGTCGTGCAGATGACCGCTTTGGACGCCCCCGCCGTCGAGGACGACCGCACCGCCGAGGAGGCGGCCCGGCTCTGCTGCCTGAGCACCCTGCACCTGGTCCGCACGCTCGCCGACCGCACGCGGGGCGCGGCACCCCGTCTCTTCGTCGTCGTGCGCGGCAGCCAGCCGGCCGGCGACAGCACCCAGGTGACGCACCCTCAGCAGGCACTCGGCTGGGGCTTCGGCCTCGCGGTGGCACAGGAGTACCCGGAGCTGCGGACCACCCTCGTCGACCTCCCGCCCACGGACGGCGCCGACGCCCTGTGGACCCAGCTCCGGCACGCGGACGACGAACGGCTCGTGGCGCTGCGCGGGACCGGGCGCCTGGTGCCCCGGCTCACCCGCACCCGCCCCGACGACGGCGGACACGGCACCACCTCCCCGGACGGCGTGTACCTGATCACCGGTGGCCTGGGCGGTCTCGGCCGCGTCGTCGCCGAGCGACTGGTCCGCCGGGGCGTACGGCGACTGGCGCTCATGAGCCGAGGGACGCCGGACGCCGAAGCGCGGGGCTGGATCCGGCAGCTGGAGGAGCGGGGCGTGCGCGTTCGTCTCGCCCGCGCGGACGTCGCCGACCGCGCCGGTCTGACGGCGGCCCTGGACGCCGTACGCCAGGAACTCGGCCCCGTCACCGGGGTCGTCCACGCGGCCGGTGTCCTGGACGACGCCACCATCGCCAACCTGACCGACGAACGCGTCCTGCGCGTCCTCGCCCCCAAGGTGCTGGGCACCGCCCTGCTCACCGAACTGACCCCGGCCGCGACGGACTTCGTCCTGTTCGCGTCGGCGGCCGGTCTCCTCGGCTCGCCCGGACAGAGCCCGTACTGCGCGGCCAACGCCTTCCTCGACGCCTGGGCCCACCACCTGTCCCGCACCGGCCGCCGGGCGCTCAGCCTGGACTGGGGAGCCTGGTCGGGCGTCGGCATGGTGTCCGAGTCCGGCACCCGCGAGGCCGGGACCAGCCGCTCCGGACTCGTCGCGTTCTCCGCACAGGACGGCGGCGAGCTCTTCGAGCGGGTCCTGACCACGGCCCGCCGCCAGCTCGCGCCCCTGGCCCTCGACTGGGAGATGCTGGCCCTCGACCCCGACGGCGCCCGCACCCGCCCGATCCTGGCCGGCCTGGTCACCGTCCCGACCGGCGCACCCGGCTCCGACGACCTGGTCAGGAAGGTGTTCGAGGCGGCGACGGACACCGAGCGGACCGTCCGCCTGGAGGCATACGTGCGTGCCAGGGTGGGCGAGGTCTCCGGCGGCGCCGTCCAGGTGTCCGCGACTACCGCCCTGAAGGAACTCGGCCTCGACTCCCTGATGCTGGTGCGTCTGCGCAACGCCTTCGCCCGCGAACTCGGCGTCGAACTGCCCGCCGCCACCGTCTTCTCGGCCGCCGACATCCGCGGCCTCGCCCAGGCACTCGGCACGGCACTGCCCGAGCGTCAGGCCGGGGCGCAGGACGAGCCGGAGCGCGTCACCGAGGTCCCGGAGACCGAGACGCACCCCGCCACCCGAGACGTCGTACGACTGCTGCGCAGCGCCCAGCCCGGCATGCCCGAGGCGGCCCACGCCGTCGGCCTCGCCGTGCGTCTGACCGCGCCGACCACCCGCGAGACGCTCACCGGCATCCTGACCCGCCTCACCGCACGGCACGCGGCCCTGCGCACCGCCGTCGTCCCCGCCGCCGAGGGCGGACGGCAGCTGCGGGTGGACCGCGCCCTGCCGGAACCGCCGCTGCGCTGGACGGTCGTCGCGGACGGCACCGACGTCGACGCCGCCACCGGGCTGCGCGCACTCCTGGAGCCGCCGTTCGACCTCGCCGCCCCGCCCCTGTGGCGGTTCGAACTGCTCGACGGCGGCGAGCGCGGGCAGATCCTCCTCTACGGCGCCCACCATGCCGTCAGCGACCTGCAGTCGCTGCTGCTGGTGGCCGGCGAGATCGACGCCGAGCTGTCCGGTGCCACGCTCGACGGCACCGTCACCAACCGGGACGTCCACCTGCTGATCGAGGCCCAGCGAACCGACGGAGGGGCGGACGCGAGCACCGACTGGCGTGCCGCCTTCCAGGACAGCGCACGCCTCGACCTGACCCTGAGCCGACCGCGCCCGCAGACCCGTACGTACCGCGCAGGCAGCGTCACCGTCCCCCTCCCCGACGGGCTCATGGAACGGATCTCGGCCGCCGCGAGCCGCCTCGCCGTCACGCCCGCCGCGTTCTGCCTGGGCACCCTGACCGTCCTGCTGGCCAGGAAGCGCGAGCGTGAACGGTTCGTCCTCGCCGTGCCCGTGGACACCCGCATCCACGCCGACGCCTACGACGCGCTCGGTTTCTACGGCGTGCCCGTGCCCTTCCCCGCCGAGGCGAACGCGCGGGAGCGGATCGAGGACGTGCTGCGCCGCACCGACGGACGTCTGGAGCGGGTGCTGACCAAGGGCGCGATGTTCACCGACGTCCTGCCGGTGCTGGCCCGAGGCGGCCTGTACCGGCCCGACGCACCCCTGGTGGAGGTGTACTTCAACTTCGTCCGCGCGGCCCGGGGGCTCACCGCCCTGGAGGTGCTGCCGGCCGGGACGGGCTACTCCGACCTCGACCTGATGATCACGATGACGCCGGACGCGGGCCGGATCCGCCTCGACCACAACCTCGACATCCTGGACGGGGCGACGGCCACCGCGCTGGGCGAGGAACTCCTGACGCTGCTCGCGGAGACGGCCGAGGACCCCTCGGCCCCGGTACGCGCGGCGAGCCCGGCCACGGGGAACTCCTCGCTCGCCCTCGCCGCCACCTTCGCCCTCGGCAACCTGCCGCTGATGTGCGGGACGGCGCTGGACGCCTCGACGGGCGACGGCACGGCCACGACCGTCGCGGAGGCGCCGTACCACCACGTCCTGGCCGCCCTGCGCGACCCGTCCGGGGTGTTCGCCGACCCGGCCACGACCGCGGGCGTCGTCCTGCTGCGGGCGACGGACCTGGAACGCTTCGGCCCGCTCGACGACGAACTGCTGGCCGAACTGCGCACGGCCTACCCGGCCGCACTGCGCGCGGTCGCCGAGCAGTCCCGCAAGCCCCTCGTTGTCGGGTTCCTGCCCGCCGTTCGCACCGACGACCGGCTCACCGGGTGGGAACGGGAGGTCGCCGCCGAACTGGCCGACGTGCCCGGCATCGCCGTCCTCGGACCCGACCACTGGACTCGCCGCCACCCGGTCGAGGAGCCCTTCGACGAGCGCACCGACCACCTGGCCCACCTCCCGTTCACCCCGCACTTCCAGGCGGCCGTCGCCCTGCGACTCGCCGAGGTCGTCCAGGCCGTGCGCCGTCCGGTGCCGAAGGTGATCGCCGTCGACGGCGACGAGACCCTGTGGGGCGGCGTGGCCGGCGAGGCCGGCCCCGGGGCGGTGGATTTGACCGGATCGCGTGCCCTGCTGGCGCGCCGGATGCTCCAGTGGCGTTCGGCCGGCGCGCTGCTGGTGCTGGTCAGCAACAACGACGAGGACACCGTCCGCGCCGTACTGGAGCGCCCGGACTGCGTGCTGAAGGCGGAGCACTTCAGCGTGCTCTCGGCGGCCTGGGGCCCGAAACCGGCCCGCTTGGCCGAGGCGGCCCGCACGCTGAACCTCGGGCTGGACAGCTTCCTGTTCCTCGACGACAACCCGGCCGAGATCGCCAGGATGCGCGCCGCGCTGCCGCAGGTGCTGTCGGTGACCTGCCCGGCGACAGGCGAACTACCCGATTTCCTCGACCGGTTGTGGCCGCTGGTCCCGGCGGCGGCGACGGCCGAGGACGCGCTGCGGGCGGGGTTCTACGCACAGGAACGGCAACGGGACGCCGTCCGCGAACAGGCCGGTTTCGAGGAGTTCCTGGCCCAGCAGGAACTGGAGGTCGACGTCCGGCCCCTGTCCGACGCCGACGTGCAGCGCGCCGAGCAACTCGTGCGCCGCACCAACCAGTTCACCCTGCGTGCCCGCTCCGCCGACGGCACCGACGTCGCCCGGTGGCGCGAACACGGCGAGGTCTGGACGGCGTCGGCTCGCGACCGCTTCGGCGACTACGGGCAGATCGGCCTGCTCGCCGTGCGGCGCGAGGGCGACCAACTCGACGTCATGGCCTGGCTGATGAGCTGCCGCGCGCTCGGCCGCGGCGTCGAGGAACGGTTGCTGCAGTGGCTCGCCGACCGGGCCGAGGAACTGCGCTGCGTAAAGATCCGGCTGACCGCCGAACGCACCCCGCGCAACACCCCGGCCCGCCGGGTGCTGGCCGCACTGGGCGGCGGCGATCAGGACGACGACCACCTGGAGACGGTCGTCACGCCGGAGTATCTGCGGACCTTCCGCTCCTGGCAGCGGCAATGACGACTCCCCGACCGGCGGACAGCGGCGACGAAAGGGCAGGGCGACACGGTGAAGGGCTCTCATGCGTGAGGTGAACGAGAACGCGTTGGCGACCGCCGACCAGCGGGCGACCGCGGAGGCGATCGAACGGGGCGGCGTCGGTCTGACCGTGTCCGACCTGCTGGCCCGGGTCACGGCAGCTGCCGAGTCATCGGTGAGTACGGCCGAGCCGCCCGCGACGCCACAAGCCATGGCTGCTTCGCTGCCCCACCAGCCGGCCGCCCCCGGTTCGCAACCGCGTGACCTCGACGATCTCGCCGCCGCCATCGCCACTGTGGCCGGCCGATACGTACCCGCCGGGCAACTGGCGCCCGACGCCGACTTCTTCGACGCCGGAGGCACCTCCGTGAGCGCCGTGGAGCTGGTCTCGGCGCTGGAGGACGAACTCGGTGTGGCCGTCGGCCTTGACGAGGTGTTCGCCGACGCCCGCCCGGTCGCACTGGCCGGGCTGTCCGGTACGGCAGCCGAAACCGCCGTACCTCAGGCGCCTCTTCCCCCACCGCCGTCCGCGGTGGTGCTGCCGGCCGCCACCCCGTCGGACGCCACGGCCCGCCCGGAGGACCTCACCCAGGTCCTGGCCGACCTGGCGCTCGCCGACCGGCTCCCCTTCGTCGGCTCGCCCGAGCCGCTGCCGCCGCGCCGGATCCTGCTGACCGGCGCCACCGGCTTCCTCGGCAGCCACATGCTGCTGGACCTGCTGCGCCACAGTGACGCGCACGTCCACTGCCTGGTCAGGGCAGCCGACGAGGAAGCGGCCCTGACCCGACTCGGCGAAGCGCTCAAGAGCTACGCGCTGCCCTGGTCGTCGGAGGTCCGCCGCCGCGTCACCGTGCTCCCCGGCGACATCCGCCAACCCCGCCTGGGCCTGTCCGACGACGTCTGGAACACCCTCACCCACGAACTCGACAGCGTCGTCTCCGTCGCCGCCGCCGTGGACTTCCTGCGGGGCTATCAGTCGCTGCGCACCAGCAACGTCCTCGGCGCCCTCACCCTGGCCGAACTGGCCGCGACCGGACGCCCCAAGCCGCTGCACCACATCTCCTCCATCGCCGTGTTCAACGAGGTCGGCATCTCCTCCATGGGCGAGGACGACCTCCTCGCCCATGTCGACCGCCTCATCGCGGGCTACGACCAGACCAAGTGGGCCGCGGAGGTCGCCCTGCGCCGCGCCCGCGACCACGGCCTCATCGTCACGGCGCTGCGACCCGGCGGCATCGGCGGCCACACGAGGACCGGTGCCTACAACCCCCAGGACCTCAGCAGCGGCCTCATCTCCGCGTTCGGCCGCTTCCGCACCGTCCCCGCCTTCCGGTACCTCAACGCCGCCCCGGTCGACTGGGTCAGCCGTGTCGCGGTCGCCGTCGTCTGCGAGCCGGACGCCTGGGGCTTCGACTACAACCTCACCGGCGTCCCCAACACGCTCGACGACGTCGTACGGGACATGGCGTTCGGCGGTATGCACGTCCGCGTCCAGGACTGGGACGAGTGGCGCGTCGACGCCCTGGCCCGCCTGGAGGCCGAGCCGATCCCCGAACTGACCTTCCTCAGCCGGGTGTTGCAGAGCCCCACCGCCCTGAAGCTGTGCGAGGCCACCCTCAAGGGCCCCGCCGCCACCGCCGACCGCACCACCGCCCTCGTCGAGGCACTCGGACTGCCGCCCGCCGCCCGCTTCGACGCCCGGGCCCAGCTGAGGACGTTCGAGCGGCTCGCCGGTGACGGCCTGGCCCGCCTCCCGCACAAGGACGACCAGCCCTACCTGTGGTTCACCGAGACCACCCGGGGCGGCGTCGGCCCCGTCGACGGCAGCCCCGACACTCCCTGCTCGATGTCCCTCACCCTCTCCATCGCGAGCATGCACCAGCTCGTGACGGACCGCCGCGTCGACGTGCGCGGCGAGGTCACCTGCCCGGCCCTGCACCCCGAGCCGCTGACCGTGGCACGCGGCGACATCTGGATCCGCCCCGAGGAGGGCATCCCGCAGCGTCACGGGCTGCGGCACCAACTGCTGCGGTACCGACTGGAGTTGACGGACACCGACGGCGGCCGCTGGTGGCTGGAGGGCCACAAGTACGCGCGCGCCCGCCGCGACGTCTGGCGTCAGACCCGCGCCCTGACCGTGGAACTCGGCCGCGAGGGCGAACCGGCGAGCCTCGCGGGAGAGGTCGTCGTCCCCGCGGACTCCTACGTCCGCGACCAGATCGACGGCATCAAGGTCGACCCGCGCCTGACCGGCCAGGAGAAGCGCGCCGCCAAGCTCACCTGGCTCGCCTGGTTCGGCCTGGAGATGGGCCGCGGACTGGTCGGCCCCTTCGCCCGTGCCGCCGCCGACCTCCTCGACCTGCGCCGCACCCAGACCCCCACGGAGCAGCACCGATGATCTTCCGGACGACGAACCCCAGGACCACCCGGCCCGCCCTGCGCAAGGTCAGGTCCACCACCGCGCTGCGCCCGCTGCGCCACCGGCTCGACCCGGCGAGGGTCGAGGAGATCCCGTTCCGCGCCGGCGACGGCGTACGCCTCGGCCTGACCCGGGTCGACCCCGGCGACCGCGACCGCCCCGCCGTCCTGCTCCTGCACGGTCACACCGCCTCGGCAGACATGTTCCTGCTGCCCGAGACCCGCAACCTGGTCGACGTCCTCCTCGACGACGGCTACGAGCCCTGGCTGCTCGACTGGCGAGGCAGCTGCCGGCTGCCCTACAACGAGACCGGCGGCCGCTACACCTACGACGACGTCGCCCTCTACGACATCCCCGAGGCCGTCGCCCACATCCGCACCCGCATCGGCGACCGCCCCCTGTTCGTGGTCGCCCACTGCATCGGCTCCCTCACCCTCTCCCTGAGCATGACGGCGGGCCTGGTCCCCGGCCTCGCGGGCGTGGTGTCCCAGGGCGTCTTCCTCACCCCGAAGCTCGCGGGCCGCACCTCCCTGAGCATGACCCTGGCCGGGGAACTGCTGAAGTCCCGCATCGACCACATCCCCGTCGACTTCCGCAAGGTCGGCCTGTGGTCGAAGTACACCCCGCTGTTCGCCCTGGCCTCCCGCAAGGCGAGCTGCCCGGACCCCACCTGCCAGATCCTGCACAACTCCGCCTGGGGGACCGGTGCCTCGCTCTTCGTCCACGAGCACCTGACCGACACCACCCACGGCAGGCTCGCCGAGCTCCTGGGCCCCGCCCCCTTGTGGATCCTGCCGCACCTGCGCCGCATCGAGCTGGCCCGCACCGTCGTGCGCTGGCACGACACCGATCACCGCTACCGGGCGCTGCCGCAGAACGCCCTCGACGCGGCGGACCGCATCGACACCCCCGTGCTGCTCCTGGCCGGCAGCGAGAACGGCCTGTGGCTCGACTCCCAGAAGCTGTGCCACGACGTCCTCGCCCGCCGCCGGCCCGAGCTGGACGTGACGTACACCGAGATCCCCGGCTACGGCCACCTGGACACGTTCCTCGGCAGGGGAGCGGCGCTCGACGTGTTCGGTCACATCCTCGATTTCCTGGGCGAACGCCGATGACGGCGGGCCTGTCCGCCGGATACCGTACCGGTCAGTAACCAAGACGCGTTCCAGGAGGCCACCCATGCCGCAGCTCGAAGTCGACGGCGCGACGCTGACGTACGACGACGAGGGCCCCCGCGACGGCGAGGGTGTGCCCCTGGTGTTCGTCCACGGCTGGACGGCCAACCGGCACCGCTGGGACCACCAGGTGACCCACTTCGCCGAGAAGCGGCGGGTCGTCCGGCTCGACCTGCGCGGGCACGGCGAGAGCACCGGCGCCGGAGCGCGCAGGGTGGATGACCTGGCCCAGGACGTCCTCACTCTCCTCGACCATCTGAAGATCGAGCGGTTCGCGATCGTCGGGCACTCGATGGGCGGCATGATCGCCCAGACCATCGCGCTCGCCCACCCCGAGCGGGTGGAGCGCATGGTGCTGGTGAACTCCATAGGGAAGATGGCGTACAACCGCGGCCGCGCCCTGCTGATGGCCGCCTCGACGCTCGTCCCCTTCAAGCTGTTCGTCGCCACCAACATCCTGCGCGCCTTCGCCCCCGGCTACCCGCGCGAGGAGATCCGCGAGTACGTCCGCGCCTCCGCCGACACGCCCCGCGAGGTCGTCATGACGCTCTACGGCGCCATGCGCGCCTTCGACGTCCTGGACAAGGTCGGCGAGATACGGGTGCCGACCCTCATGGTGCACGGCTACCACGACATCCAGCTGCCGCTCGCGCAGATGCTGCGGATGGCCAAGGCGTACCCGGACGCCGTGGTCCGCGTCCTGGACGCAGGGCACGAGCTGCCCGTCGAGAAGCCCGCCGAACTCACGACGGCACTGGACCGCTTCCTCACCGAGCACGCCTAGGCGGCCCGGCCGCGGCGATCGGGCCGCGGCCTCCGCACGCGCTTTATTTAAGTGTTGCCTTATATAAGTGGAGGCTGGCATAGTGAGGGCCGTGCACGCATTCGATGTGCTGGGTGATCCGGTACGGCGCCGGATATTGGAGCTGCTCGCCTCGGGTGAGCAGGCGTCGGGCGACATCGGTGCCGTGATCCAGGACGAGTTCGGCATCTCTCAGCCGGCTGTCTCGCAACACCTCAAGGTGCTGCGGGAGAGCGGCTTCGCATCCGTACGGGCGGAGGGCACACGACGGCTGTACGCCGTCGACGCCACGCCGCTGCGGGAGGTGGACGCGTGGCTGGAGAGATTCCGCGGCTTCTGGGAGCAGCGGCTCGACGCCCTCGGAACCGAACTCGCGCGGGGCAGGCGCGAACGCAGACTGCGAAGGGAAGCGAACGAGGATGAGTGAGATCGTCGACGAGTTGAACCGTCTGCACCGGCAGGTCGGGGTGCGGCAGGTCGAGGCCGGCGAGGCCCGCACGGTGCTGCTGCGGCGCACCTACGACGCCGATGCCGCCGACGTGTGGGACGCGGTGACGTCCCCGGAGCGGATCAGCCGCTGGTTCCTGCCCGTCAGCGGGGAGTTCAAGGTCGGCGGGCGCTATCAGCTGGAGGGCAACGCCGGCGGCGAGATCCTCGAGTGCGAGGAGCCGAGCCGGCTGCGGGTGAGCTGGCTGTACGGGCCGGACCCGGGGTTCAGCGAGGTCGAGGTGCGGCTCACGCCGGAGGGCGAGGAGCGGACCGTGCTGGAGCTGGAGCACGTGGCCGTGGTGCCGGAGGGGTTCTGGGGGCAGTTCGGCCCGGGCGCGGTCGGTGTCGGCTGGGACCTCGGGCTCCTGGGGCTCGGAATGCACCTCGCCGGCGGCGGGATGAGCAAGGAGGAGAGCGAGGCGTGGCAGGTCTCGGACGAGGGGAAGGCGTACGCGGCACGCTCGGGCGAGCTGTGGGGCGAGGCCTATGCCGCCTCGGGTGCCGACGAGCGGACGGTCGCGTCGACCACGGCGGCGACGATCGCCTTCTACACGGGCGCCGCCCAGGGCGGTGACGATCAGTCGTAGATCCGGTCGAAACTTTCGATGGGCGGTTGGGGGAGTTTGGACAGGTCTTCTTGAGCCAATCGCGGTTTGTGGATGTGGTGTCTGTTGACGCCGGGAACTCGTGTCCCTAGGGTCTGCCGCGAAATTCGGAAATGCCTCCGAAACTTTCGACCTCTCAGAAGGGGACGAGATGGTGACCCGCACATCCATCGATCCGCCTCCCGAGCGCCGCCCCCGGCGCTCGCGTGCCCGTACGGCAGTGGCCCTCGGCCTGGCCGGTCTGCTCGGCGCGGCCGGCGCCGTTGCCCTCACCGGCACCGCGCAGGCCGCGAGCACCCTCGGCGCGGCGGCGGCCGAGAAGGGCCGCTACTTCGGCGCCGCCGTCGCCGCGAACCACCTGGGCGAGAGCGCGTACGTCTCGACGCTCGACACCGAGTTCAACTCGGTGACCCCCGAGAACGAGATGAAGTGGGACGCCACCGAGGGCACCCGCGGCACCTTCACGTTCGGCTCGGCCGACCAGGTCGTGAACCACGCCCAGAGCCGGGGCATGAAGGTCCGCGGCCACACCCTGGTCTGGCACTCCCAGTTACCGAGCTGGGTCGCGGGACTCGGCACGACCGACCTCAGATCGGCGATGAACAACCACATCACCCAGGTCATGCAGCACTACAAGGGCAAGATCCACTCCTGGGACGTCGTCAACGAGGCCTTCCAGGACGGCAGCAGCGGTGCGCGGCGCAGCTCACCCTTCCAGGACAAGCTCGGCAACGGCTTCATCGAGGAGGCGTTCCGCACCGCCCGCGCCGCGGACCCGGCCGCCAAGCTCTGCTACAACGACTACAACACCGACGGTGTCAACGCGAAGAGCAACGCCGTCTACAACCTGGTCAGGGACTTCAAGTCCCGTGGCGTGCCGATCGACTGCGTGGGCTTCCAGTCCCACTTCAACAGCGCCTCACCGGTCCCGTCCGACTACCAGGCCAACCTCCAGCGCTTCGCCGACCTGGGCGTCGACGTGCAGATCACCGAGCTGGACATCGAGGGCTCGGGCACCGCACAGGCCAATAGCTACAGCAACGTGGTCCGGGCCTGTCTGGCCGTCTCCCGCTGCACCGGCATCACCGTCTGGGGCGTCACCGACAAGTACTCCTGGCGCGCGAGCGGAACGCCCCTGCTGTTCGACGGCAACTACGCCAAGAAGCCCGCCTACACCGCGGTGCTGACCGCACTCGGCGGCTCCTCGTCCGGCGGCGGTACACCCGGCGCCGCCTGCACGGCGACCTACAGCAGGGCCGAGGAGTGGAGTGACCGCTTCAACGGCAAGGTCACCATCACCGCCGGGAGTTCGGCCATCAGCTCCTGGAGCGTGAACGTCACCGTGACGTCGCCGCAGAAGGTGTCCGCGACGTGGAACGGCACGCCCAGCTGGGACAGCAGCGGCAACGTCATGACGATGAGGCCGAACGGCAACGGCACCCTGGCCGCCGGAGCGTCCACCAGCTTCGGCTTCACCGTCATGAAGAACGGCACCGGCACGGCCCCGGCGATCGGCTCCTGCACGGCATCCTGAGCGGCACCGGGCGGTCGGGGTCCGGCGCGGACGCCCGCGCCGGACCGCCGGCTCGCTCAGCCGGCGCGCAGAGTCCGCTTGGCCAGCTCGTACGCCGGCAGCATCGCCCGGTGCTCGTCGGTGTCCATGCCGCCCAGGTGCAGCACGACCGGCCCCCGCTTTGTGGTGACGGCCAGCGCCGACTCCTCCTTCGTCTCCTCCAGGAGTTCGCTGGTGACGAGGTACTTCACCTCCGCACCGGCCAGACCGCCCGCCTCGAAGGTGCTGTACTTCGCCTTGCTCGCGCCGTTCTCCGCGGCCACGAACTCCTCCAGGACGGCGCGTGCGTCGTCCTCACCCGGCTCGCCGGTCCACACGCGCAGGAAGCCGATGTTCCCCGCCGGCTTGGCGTCCACCTCGCAGGCGGCCGTGACCGGGCCCTGGTGCAGCAGCGCGTCGGCGAGCTCCTGCGCCAGCTCGCTGTCGGGCGCCGCCGAGCCGTCGCCGCCCCCGGCTCCGGTGTCGATGGCCTCCGCCTCCCAGTCCTTGGCGATGTCGAAGGTGACGGGAAGCGGGCACGCCGACCCGGCCGCGCCGATCGTGCCCCCGCTCCTCACCGCCGTACCGCTCGTACCCGGCGTCGCGTCGGCCGAGGCCGAAGCGCTCGCCGACGTCCGCGCGTCGTCCTCCGCCGCCCCCGAACAGCCCGTCAGCACCCCGGCCAGCAAAGCCACCTGGGCCAGCCGACGTCTCGCGGATCCCGCCCCCACCAGCATCGTTGTCGCTCCCTCCCCGATCTTGCGCAGGCGGCACACAGTATCCGAGGCCACCGACACGGCCGCTCACGGCCCTGCGGCATCATGAGGCGATGACCTCGCTGAGCTTCGAGCGCCACTGCGACGAGATCGTCGCCCAGACCGAACGGCTCACGGCCCAGGTGCACGGCGCGGACCTGTCCGCCCCGGTCCTCACCTGCCCCGGCTGGAACCTGGGGCAGCTGCTGCGGCACGTGGGCGGCGACCACCGGTGGGCGGAGGAGATCGTGCGGACCCGGGCCACCGGCCCCGTCCCCGACGACCAGGTCAACGACCTCGGCGCGTACACCGACGAGGACGCCTCGGTCCTGATCCCGTGGCTCGCCGAGGGCGCGGCACGGCTCAGCGCCACCCTTCGCGAGGCGGGTCCCGACGCGCGGGCCTGGAACCCCTCGGCGGACTGTCCGGCGCCGGTGGCGTTCTGGGCGCGGCGCATGACGTACGAGACCGTCGTGCACCGGGCCGACGCCGCCCTGGCGACCGGTGCCCCGTTCCGCCTCGACGCCGACCTCGCGGTCGAGGCGGTGGAGGAATGGCTGGAGTACGCCACCTTCCCCGAGGCGTTCGAGCCGCGGCCGGACCTGCCCGACCTGCTCGGACCCGGCCGTACGCTCCACTTCGACGCCACCGACGCCGGTGCGTGGGCCGTCGACCTCACCGGCGAACGGCCCGTCTGGCGCGCCGGTTCCGACGGGGCGGCCGCGACCGCGCGCGGCCCGGTGGCCGATCTGCTGCTGTACTTCTACCAGCGGCCCGCGCCCGCGGTGGAGACGAAGGGCGACACCGCCCTGCTCGACCTCTGGCGGACCCGCGCGGGCTTCTGGCTGGAGGCGCCGGCCGAATGAGGCGGCCACGGGCCGCGTGATGACCTTGACGTCGAGGGTGTGGACGCGCCGCCCCGACGGTTTTGCCGAACCGGCAAGGCCCTTTGTCGGTTCGCGCGGCGTCCCGCAGGCTTCTGGTGAGTGGACCGGACGGCCCCGCGCCCGTCCGGGTCCCGCGACGACACCTGCGCATCGGGAGGCGCCATGACCGAGACCCTGAAGGCCGCCGAGTTCTGGGAGGCCCGCTACCGCGACAGCGGCCGGCTGTGGAGCGGCCGCCCCAACAAGCTGCTCGTCCGCGAAGCCTCCGACCTCACCCCGGGCAGCGCGCTCGACCTGGGCTGCGGCGAAGGGGCGGACGCGGTGTGGCTCGCCTCGCGCGGCTGGCGGGTCACCGGCGTCGACATCTCCCACACGGCCCTGGAACGGGCCGCCGGCCACGCCGTCGAGGCCGGTGTCGGCGATCGTGCCGTGTGGGAGCGCCATGTGCTGGGCGAGACGTTCCCCGAGGGCTCCTTCGACCTGGTGAACGCGCAGTTCCTGCAGTCGCCGGTCGCGTTCGACCAGCGGCGTGTCCTGCGGCAGGCGGCGCGGGCCGTCGCGCCGGGCGGCACCCTGCTGATCGTCATGCACGGCGGCTGGCCGTCCTGGCAGAGCGAGCCGCCCTTCGAGGCGGAGTTCCCGACGCTGGACGGCGTCCTCGACGAACTCGCCCTGCCGGAGGCCGACTGGACGGTGGAGACGGCGGAGGCGGTGCGCAGCGTGAGCGTGTCGCCCGAGGGCGTGGAAGGCCACCGGGACGACAACGTCTGGCGCGCGCGGCGCGCCGGGGCTCCCCGCGCCTGACGGCCGCCCCCCGACACGGACGAGCGCCGCCGCGCGGACTGGGATCCGCGCGGCGGCGGTTCTGCGGGCACCCGCTCCGGCGTCGCGACCGACGGCCCGACCGTCGAGAGGTGTGACGCCACGCCGTGCCTCAGGTGCTCAGGGGCGGCTCGTCAGGTAGCCGCCCATGGTGAGGAAGTACTCGGTCGCGCCCAACTCCCGGCCGTCCTCGGTCCGGACACGCGTGATCGCCAGACCGTGATGGCGTCCGGTGCGGGCGTCGGCGCCGGCGACGATCACCACGCCGTCGCCCTCGCGGTAGAAGATCCGGCCGGGCGTGCCGCCGTAGCGGCCCTCGGAGACCTCGGCCGCCAGTACCTCCAGTCGCCTGCCCTTGTGGAAGGTGAAGGCGCTCGGGTACGGCTCGGACTGGGCGCGGACCAGGCGCTGGAGGTCCTCCGCAGGCCAGGTCCAGTCGATGCGGATGTCCTCTTCGGACCGCTTGTGGAAGAAGCTGGCCTGGGACCGGTCCTGCTTGGTGAACTCCCTCTGCCCCGAGGCGATGAGGTCGAGCGCGCCGATGGTGACCGGGGCGATGAGATCGACGGTCTTGTGGAAGAGGTCGGTGGCGGTGTCCGTCGGCCCGACCGGCACCGCCTCCTGCCGGACGATGTCGCCCGCGTCGAGCTCGTCGTTCATCATGTGCGCGGTGACGCCCACTTCGGGTTCACCGTTGATCAGGGCCCAGATCAGGGGAGAGAAGCCGGCGTACTTCGGCAGCAGCGAGTCGTGCACGTTCAGGGTGCCGTGGCGCGGGAGGTCGAAGATGCGCGGCGGGATCCAGGTCCGCCAGTTGTTGGCCACGATGATGTCCGGATCGGCCTCTTTCAGGCGCGCGAACAGCTCGTCGTCGTCCGGCCGGTTGCGGATCACCACCGGGACTCCGTGCTCCTCGGCGAGGTCGGCGACGGAGTCGCTCCAGATCTTCTCGTAGGCGTGCTCGCTCTTGGGGTGTGTGACCACCAGGACCACGTCGTGTTCGGAGTCCAGGAGGGCTTGAAGGGTGCGATGCCCCCAGGTCTGGTAGCCGAACATGACGACCCGCATGGGCTTCCTCCTCAAAGCAGGGACTGACCGAGAGAAGTAAAGCAAGGCTTGCCTTAGTGCACAACGGGCCTATCTGAGCTCCTACTTGAGGCGATGGTCGCCCGCGCCGGACCTATCGACAGCTTCACAGGATTAGCTTAGGCTCACCTAAGTTCCCGGTTCGCCGCTCCGTCAGCGTGCCCGCTCCTCGTACTTTCCCCACGCCTGACAGGCGACTGCCCCGCACGATGGGAGAGACATGTCACGGGTTCTTCCTGGTGACGCAGCATCGGTTCACGACCTCATTGGCATCGGCTTCGGGCCGTCCAATGTCGCCATGGCGATCGCGCTCAGCGAGCACAACGCACAGGCCGCACCGCAAGAGGTGATCACCGCTCGGTTCTTCGAGCAGCAGCCCTCCTTCGGCTGGCACCGCGGCATGCTCATCGACGACGCGACCATGCAGGTGTCCTTTCTCAAGGACCTGGTGACGCTTCGGAACCCGGCCAGTGAGTTCAGTTTTCTCTGCTACCTGAAGAGCAGGGGACGGCTGATCGACTTCATCAACCACAAGAACCTGTTCCCCCTGCGGGTGGAGTTCCACGACTACTTCGAGTGGGCGGCGGCCAAGGTCGAGGACATGGTCTCCTACGGCCACGAGGTCGTCGGTGTCGCGCCCGTCGTCCGCGACGGAGCCGTGGAGTACCTGGAAGTGACGGTCCGTTCGGGAGAGGGCCTCGTGGTCCACCGGGCCCGCAACCTCGTCATCGGCACCGGACTGCGTCCGCTCATGCCGGAAGGCGTGGAGCGAGGCGAACGCGTCTGGCACAACTCCGAATTACTCGCGAGGGTCGACGAGTTGGAGGAAAGGGCACCCTCCCGCTTCATCGTCGTGGGCGCCGGGCAGAGCGCCGCCGAGAACGTCGCCTACCTGCACCGCCGCTTCCCCCGGGCCGAGATCTGCGCGGTCTTCTCCCGCTACGGCTACAGCCCCGCCGACGACAGCAGCTTCGCCAACCGCATCTTCGACCCCGGGGCGGTCGACGAGTACTACGCGGCGCCGGAGAACGTCAAGCGCCGGCTGATGGACTACCACGGCAACACCAACTACTCCGTGGTGGACATCGACCTGATCGACGACCTGTACCGGCAGATGTACCAGGAGAAGGTCCTCGGCACCGAGCGGCTCCGCTTCCTGAACGTGTCCCGCCTCACCGACGTCGAGGAGACGCCGGCCAAGGTCCGCGCCACGGTGACGTCCCTCGTCACCGGCGACGAGACCCCCCTCGACGCGGACGTGGTCGTCTTCGCCACCGGCTACAGCCCCGCCGACCCCCTCGGCCTCCTCGGCGAGGTCGCCGACCACTGTCTGCGCGACGACGAGGGCCGGGTCCGCGTCGAGCGCGACTACCGCATCGCCACCGACCTCGATCTGCGCTGCGGCATCTACCTCCAGGGCGGCACCGAGCACACCCACGGCATCACGTCGTCCCTGCTGTCCAACACCGCCATCAGGGTCGGCGAGATCCTGGACTCGCTGCTCGACCGGGGCCGCAAGTCCGCCTCCGACGAGGCCCGGACGGTCGTGGACGGATCCGGCAGCACCGCCCGCTAGTCCGCGATCAAAGGGATAACGTACGTCGACATGGGCACGACTGCACTGGAACGCCCCACGTCCAGGGGTACAACACAGGCCCGTCGACGGCGGGTTGTGGGTCTGAGCACGCTGGTGGTGCTCCTCGTGATCGCGGGGGCGGTGTCGTTGGCTGTCGGTGCGCGTGCGTTGAGCCCTGCCGACGTGTGGCACGGACTGTTCGCGGCGCCGGACTCCGACCAGCGGCTCACCGAGATCAGGCTCATCGTGCAGACCGTGCGGGTGCCCCGGACGGTGCTCGCGATCGTCGCGGGCATCGCCCTGGGCGTCGGCGGGGCACTGATCCAGGGGTACACCCGCAACCCGATCGCCGACACGGGCCTGCTCGGGGTGAACACCGGCGCCTCGTTCGCGGTGGTGTCGGTGATCGCCCTGTTCGGGTTCGACGACCCGTTCCAGTACGTCTGGTTCGCCTTTCTGGGCGCCGCGGCCGCCGGTGTCGTCGTGTTCGGGCTGGCGAGCATCGGCAGGGGGGCCGGCAACCCGCTGACTCTCGCGCTGGCCGGGCAGGGGATCGCGGTGTTCCTCGCGGCGATGACGACCGCGGTCGCGCTGTCGGACAAGGAGTCGCTGAACGCGCTGCGCTTCTGGAACGCGGGCTCCGTGGCCGGTGTCGGCTTCGACGTCATCTGGCCGGTGACCGGATTCATCGTGGTCGGGCTGGTGCTGGCCGTGACCACCCTGCCCGCCATCAACCTCCTCAACCTGGGCGACGACGTCGCGCGCGGGCTGGGCGTGAACATCGCGCTGAGCCGGACCGTGGGGATCACCGCCATCACCCTGCTCGCGGGCGCCGCGACGGCCGCCTGCGGCCCCATCGCCTTCCTCGGACTCATGGTGGCCCACGTGGCCCGCTATCTGACCGGGCCGGACTACCGCTGGCTGGTGCCGTACGCCGGTCTGCTCGGAGCTGTCATCCTGCTGCTGTGCGACATCGTGGGCCGCCTGGTGGTGCGCCCGAGCGAACTGGACGCGGGTGTCCTCGTCGCTCTCCTGGGCGCCCCCTTCTTCGCGGTGCTCGTGTGGCGCGGAAAGTTCAAGAGCGCATGAGCGGGAAGGACTTGAGGCCGATCGGGCCGGACGTGAAGCCGAACGGGGCAGGGACGCAGCCGAGCCGGGAAGACGTGCGGCCCGCCATGACGCCGGGTCTGCGTCTGGGGACCCTGTCGTTCGTCTGGCGGCCCTGGCTCGTCCTCGTCAGTCTGCTGCTGGCCGCCGCGGCCTTCCTGGTGTTCTGCCTGTCCATCGGTGTCGGGGACTTCCCCATCGGCCTGGACCAGGTGATCGCCACGCTCCTCGGCCGGGGTGAGCAGGTCGACGAGTTCGTCATCATGGACCTGCGGATGCCGCGTGCCCTGGCCGGGCTCGTCGTCGGGATCGCGCTGGGAGTGTCCGGGGCGATCACCCAGTCCATCGCCCGCAACCCACTGGCCAGTCCGGACATCCTGGGGATCACCGGGGGCGCCAGCGCGGTCGCGGTGTTCCTGGTGACCGTCTCGGGCGGCACCGCGGCGGCGATCGTCGACTCCGTGGGCCTGTCCGCGGCGGCGCTCGCCGGCGGCCTCGGCACCGGGCTGCTGGTGTACTTCCTGGCCTGGCGGCGCGGCATCGACGGCTTCCGGCTCATCCTCATCGGCATCTCGGTGAGCGCGGTGATGGAGGCGATCACGACCTGGCTGCTGGTCACGGCCGACATCAGGGATGTCGCCCGCGCCCAGGCCTGGTTGGTCGGCTCACTGGACGACCGCTCGTGGGACGAGGTCCGGGTGGCGATCTGGGGCACGGTCGCCCTTCTGGTCGTCGTCGCCGGCGCCTCCTTCCAGTTCAAGCCGCTGCACCTCGGCGACGACGTCGCCGCGGGCCTGGGCGTGCGGTACACGAGGGTGCGTGCGGTGCTGTTGCTGTGCGCGGTCCTGCTGGCCGGCGTGGCGGTGAGCGCCGCGGGCCCGGTGCCGTTCGTCGCGCTGGTGGCGCCGCAGGTCGCCATGCGGCTGGCGAGATGCCCGACGCCGCCGATGGTGGCGTCCGGCATGGTGGGCGCCCTGCTGCTGATCGGCGCGGACCTGGTCGCGCGCACGGCGCTGCCGATCGGTCTCCCGGTCGGCGTGGTCACCGCCGCGATCGGCGGCCCCTTCCTTGTCCATCTGCTGGTGCGTGCCAACCTCAGATAGCCGGAGCAAAGGTCAGGAAGCGTGAACGGAGGGGGCGTTGTGGGCGCTCAGCACACCACGACCGAGGTCGAGTCGACGGTCGACGCCGCACGCCTTGCGGCCGACGGCATCAGCGTCGGGTACGGCGCCCGGACGGTCATCGAGGATCTGGACGTGGCGATCCCGTCCGGGGTCGTCACCACGATCATCGGGCCCAACGGCTGTGGTAAGTCGACCCTGTTGCGGACGCTGTCGCGACTGCTCAAGCCGACCAGGGGGACGGTCGTGCTGGACGGTGACGACATCGGCAGGCTCAGGACCAGGGACGTGGCGAAGAAGCTCGGTCTGCTCCCGCAGGCGCCGGTCGCGCCGGAGGGGCTGACGGTGGCCGACCTGGTCGCCAGGGGCCGTCATCCGCACCAGAGCTGGCTGCGGCAGTGGTCGTCGGACGACGCCGCCGTGGTCGAGCGCGCGCTCGCCATGACCGGCGTGTCCGACCTGGGGGACCGCCCGGTCGACTCGCTGTCCGGCGGGCAGCGCCAACGCGTCTGGATCTCCATGACGTTGGCCCAGGGCACGGACCTGCTGCTGCTGGACGAACCCACCACCTATCTGGACCTCGCGCACGCGATCGACGTGCTCGACCTGGTGGACGACCTGCACGAGTCGGGGTGCACGGTGGTCATGGTGCTGCACGACCTCAACCTGGCCACCCGCTACAGCGACAACCTCGTCGTGATGAAGGAAGGGTCGATCCTGGCGCAGGGTCATCCGCGTGACGTCATCACCGCCGAACTGCTGCACGAGGCGTTCGGACTGCGCGCTCTGGTGATCGACGACCCGGTGGGGGACCGGCCCCTGATCGTGCCGATCGGCCGTACACACGTTCAACTCCCCTAGATCCCCCTGAGGTTGGAGAAGTTAGGCTAGGCTAACCTCATCCGCTCACGCTAAGGTTTGCCTGCCCTTAGACGGGGGTGCAGTGGAAAGCGCGAAAGCAAGGGGATTGCGGATGCTCCTCACCAGAACGACGCGTGTGAAGCCCTGGCGGCGGCTGGCGGCCGTCCTGTCCGCCGCGACTCTCGGCGTCGGCCTCCTCGCCGGATGCGGTTCCGACTCGTCCGACTCCTCGGACGGCGCGAGCGACAACGACTCGACCGCCGCCGCCGGCGTATTCCCGGTCACCGTGGAGCACGCATTCGGATCCACGAAGGTCACCAAGACCCCCGAACGGGTCGTCACCGTCGGCTACACCGACGACCAGACCGTGCTCGCGTTCGGCATCAAGCCCGTCGGCATGACCGACCAGTACCCGAACCCCGCGGGCCAGAGCCCCGACATCAACACCCAGTGGCCCTGGGTGAAGGACAAGTGGGGCGACACCAAGCCCGAGGTCATCATGAAGAACGGTGACTCCGGCCCCAACTACGAGAAGATCGCCGCCCTGCGCCCCGACCTGATCATCGCCGTCTACTCCGAGGTCGACCAGGCCGCCTACGACAAGCTCTCCAAGATCGCTCCTACGGTGGGCCGTACCAAGGCGGAGAAGGAGCCGTTCAGCGCGCCCTGGCAGGACAACGCGCTCCAGATCTCCAAGGCCCTCGGCAAGGCGGAGGAGGGCGAGAAGATGATCGCGGACGTGCAGGAGCAGATGGACGCGGCCAAGGAGGCACACCCCGAGTTCGGCAAGGAGACCGCGGTCGCGCTGTCCTGGTACGAGAACTCGGTGGCCCCCTTCACCTCCACCGACGTGCGCGGTCGGCTGGTGTCCGGCATCGGCTTCACGTACCAGACCGAGATCGACAAGGTCGCCGACGGCAGCTTCTACACCAAGCTGTCGCCCGAACGCATCGACCTGGTCGACGTCGACCGCATCTTCGTCATCAACGACAAGGCGGACACGGAGGCCCTGAAGAAGTTCAAGCTCTTCACCAACCTGGACGCGGTGAAGAACGGCAAGGTGTCCTACCTGCTGGACAGCGAGGGCCCGGCGGTCGGCGCGGCCATCTCGCAGGGCACGCTGCTCTCCATGCCGTACGCGATCGACGAACTCGTCAAGTCGGTCGGCTAGGTGTGAGCGGCACCGACACGCGCGTCGCCCCGGCGACCCTGCGCACGGCGACCGGACGCGAGGCCACCCGATGGGTCGTGGCGCACTGCCGCGAGGTGCCCTGGCTGACGGTCGCCACCGCGCTCACCACGGTGGCGGGGGCGGCGCTCCAAGTCCTGCCCCTGCTCCTGCTCGGCCGGGTGGTCGACGGGGTCGTCGAGGGCGAGGCACGCTCCATCCTGGTCACGATCGGGGCGTTGATGGTGGCCGCCGCACTGCTCGGCGCGGCGGCCACCGCGGTGTCGACGTACCTGATCGGGCGCCTGGGCGCGGACCTGCTCGCGCGGCTCCGCGAGGGTGCCGTCCGCGCGGTGCTCGGGATGCCGAGCGCGCGCGTCGAGCAGGTCGGCCGGGGAGACGTGCTCTCCCGGGTCGGCGACGACGTGGCCGTCATCTCCAAGGGCATCCGTACGGCCATCCCCACGGTGTTCTCGGCGGGCGTGCTCGTCGTCATCGCCACGGTCGGCATGTTCGGCCTGGACTGGCGGCTCGGACTGGCGGGCGCCGGCGCACTGCCCGCCTACGCGCTGGCCCTGCGCTGGTACCTGCCCCGGTCCGCCCCGCTCTACCGGAAGCAGCGAGCCGCCCAGGCCGACCGCGCGCAGGCGCTGATCAGCGGTCTGAACGGCATCGACACGGTCCGGGCCTACCGCCTGGAGGGCGCCTTCCGCGCGAAGGTCACCGAGGAGTCGTGGCGGGTGCGCAACCTCGGGATCGAGGTGTTCCGGTTCTTCGGCCGCTTCGTCGGCCGGGAGAACCGCGCCGAGTTCATCGGCCTGACCCTCATCCTCCTCGTCGGATACGCCCTGTTGGAGACCGACGCCGCCACCCTGGGGGAGGTCTCGGCGGCCCCGCTGCTGTTCCACCGGCTGTTCGTCCCCCTCGGCGCCATCATGTTCACCTTCGACGAGGCCCAGAAGTCGGGCGCGAGCCTGACCCGCCTGGTCGGGGTGCTGGAGGAGCCCACGGAGGACCGGCTGGTCGGCGACACCGCCGTCGAGGCGGCCGGCGCCGGAGGGTACCCGGTGACGGTGGAGGGGCTGACCTTCCGCTATCCCGGCGGCGAGGAACCGGTCCTGCGGGACGTGAGCCTGACCATCCCGGCCGGAGGCTCGCTCGCGCTGGTGGGAGCCACCGGCGCCGGCAAGACGACCCTGGCCGCGCTGATCGCGGGCACCGGGACCCCGCAGGCCGGATCGGTGCGGATCGGCTCGACCGACCTCGCGGGACTGGACGAGGCCGGGGCGCGGGCCCTGGTGAGCATCCTGACGCAGGAGACGCACGTCTTCTCCGGACCGCTCGCCGAGGACCTGCGGCTGGCCGCGCCCGCCGCGAGCGACGCCGAGCTGATGGCCGCGCTGCGCACGGTCGGCGCCGCGGAGTGGGTCGAGGCCCTGCCCGACGGGCCGAACACCCCGGTCGGCGAAGGCGGTGAACGCCTGGACGTCACCAAGGTCGCGCAGATCGCCCTGGCCCGGCTCGTGCTCGCCCGGTCACCGGTCGTGGTGCTCGACGAATCTACGGCGGAGGCGGGCAGCGAGGGCGCCGCCGAACTGGAGCGGGCCGTGCTCGCCGCCTGCTCCGGCCGCACCACGCTGTTCGTGGCGCACCGGCTGACCCAGGCGATGGCGGCCGACCGGATCGCCGTCCTGGACGCGGGACGCGTCGTGGAGCAGGGAACACACGAGGAACTGGTGGCTCTGGGCGGCCGGTACGCACGACTGTGGCGGGCCTGGCGCGAGGGCAGTTGAGCAACCCCTGATCCGAGTGGGGCCGACTTTCGTACGGTGGAAGGAACGCGGAGTCTTCGATGATCGAACCGAGCGCTCGTCACGTACTGCTGTCCCCCGAGCAACTGGCCGCCGTACGCCGGCGGATCGGCGACCACTCCGACAGCACGATCGCCCGGGCATGCGCCATCGGGCTGTCGTACTGGGCGACCGGACTCGGCCCCGACGGCATCGACCTCACCCCCGGCACCCTGTTCACCGAGGTCCTCGGCTGGGTCGACAACGGCGGTGACGGGCCCCGCGGCTGGGCGGTCGGCGCGGACGGCCGGACCCTCTCCGTCCCGGACGGGGTCGCACCCGCCGACGCGCAGCTCACACTGGACGACCTGACCGACTTCCCCGACCGGCCCCTGGGCACCATCGGCCCGTCCACGGCGGCGGCGCGGCTCGAAGCCCTGGCCGGCTGGAACGACACCCGGGCCGACCGGGTCCGCCCGACCATCGTGGAGATGTTCCGCGAACAGGCGCGGAACAGGCCGGACGCCATCGCGATCGTCGACGACCGCCGCTCACTGACCTACCGTCAGGCAGCCGAACTGTCAGGTCAGTTGGCCCACCATCTGATCTCCCGCGGACCGGCCGCCGAACAGGTCGTCGGCATCTCCCTGGCCCGTTCCGCCGAGATGGTGATCGGGCTGCTCGGCGTACTCCGGGCGGGCTGCGCCTTCGTGCCCCTCGACCCGCAGTGGCCCGCCGCGCGCCGGGCCGTCGTCATCGAGGACGCCCGGGTCGAGCTGCAGCTCAACGACTCCGGGGAGCACGACCCGGACGAACCCGAAGCCGTGGCCGTCGATCTGGACGACTGGCGGTTCGGCTCCCACCCCACCGAGGGACCCGAGGTCACCGTCCGCGGCGACGCCCTGGCCTACGTGATCTTCACATCCGGGTCGACCGGACGGCCCAAGGGCGCGATGATCCGGCACGAGGCCATCAGCGAACGCCTGCTGTGGCAGGTCCACGAGATCCTCGGCTTCGGCCACGACGACGCCTCGCTGTTCAAGGCGCCGCTGTCCTTCGACATCTCCATCAACGAGATCTTCCTGCCGCTGGTGAGCGGTGCCCGGCTCGTCGTCCTGCGGCCCGGCGGGGAACGCGACCCGCACCATCTGCTGAGCGTGATCGCCGAGCAGCGCGTCACCTTCACGTACCTGGTGTCGTCCATGCTGGACGTGCTGCTGGAGATCGCGGGCGACTCCGGGCGGCTGGACAGCCTGCGGCACGTGTGGTGCGGAGGCGAGGTACTGACCCCGGAGCTGTACGAACGGTTCCGCACCAGGCTCGACATCCCGATGTACCACGGCTACGGCCCCGCCGAGACGACGATCGGCGTCTCGCACGTCATCTACCGGGGCGCGGCGGAACGCCTGTCGACATCGATCGGCAGGGCCAACCCCAACACCCAGCTGTACGTCCTGGACGACGAGTTGCGCCCGGTCCCCGTCGGCGTCGGCGGCGAACTCTACGTGGGCGGCTTCCTCCTCGGACGCGGCTACGTCGGCGCACCCGGCCTGACCGCCTCCCGGTTCGTCGCCAACCCCTTCGCCGACGACGGCTCCCGGCTCTACCGCACGGGTGACCTCGCCCGGTTCGCCCCGGACGGGTCCCTGGACTTCCTCGGCCGGGCCGACAACCAGGTCAAGATCCGCGGCATGCGGCTGGAGATGGAGGACGTCGAGGTCGGCCTCGCGGAGCACCCCCGCGTGCGGCACACCTGCGTCGTCGCCAGGAAGAACACGGCGGGCGGCACGTATCTCGTCGGGTACGTCATCCCGGTCGCCGGGAGCGAGGCCCTGCGAGCCGACGAGGTCAAGGCGTGGGCCGGCGAGCACATGGTCGAGTACATGGTGCCCGCCCACATCGTCGTCATGACGGAGTTCCCGCTCACCGCCAACGGCAAGCTCGACCGCAACGCCCTGCCCGAACCCACGACGGACACCGGCCGGCTGACCCGGCCCACGACCGAGAACGAACGCGCGGTGTGCGCCGCCGTCGCGGCCGTACTGCGGCTCGAAGAGGTGGGCGTCGACCAGGACTTCTTCCAGCTCGGCGGGGACAGCATCCTCGCGATCTCGCTGCTGAGCGCGCTGCGCGACGCCGGCCTCTACGTCACGGCACGGCAGATCTTCACCCACAGCACCGTGGGGAAGCTCGCCGCGGTCGCGAGCCGCGACGACGTCACCACGGTGGACCACCGCGATGTCGCGACCGGTGCCGTCGTGGGCTCACCCATCGTGCAGTGGCTCGGCGAGACCACGGACGCGATCGACGGCTTCGTCCAGTCGGTCGTCCTGAACACCCCGGCGGACCTGACCGCCGCCACCCTCGACGCGATCCTCACCGCCCTGGTCCGGCGGCACGACATGCTCCGCGCCGAACTGGTGCGCGGCGACCGCTGGAGCTTCCACATACCCGAGGCCGAGCAGGCCACCGCGTCCTGGCAGGAGAGCGACCGGCCGCTCGACGACTGCGTCGCGCTCGCCACCGCGGATCTGGACCCGACCGGCGGCGTGATGCTGCGGGCCGTCTGGCGCCGAGCGGCGCGGCAACTGGTCCTGGTCGCCCACCACGTGGTGATCGACGGCGTGTCCTGGCGGGTCCTGATGGAGGACCTTCTCACGGCGTGGCGGCAGGTCACCTCGGGCTCGCCGATCGAGCTGCCCCCGGTGGGGACGTCGTTCCGGCGCTGGACGCAGCTGCTGGAGCGCGCGGCGTTCGACGCGGACAGCTCCTTCTACCGGCGTGCCCTGCCGGGGGAGGACGAGCAGCTCGGCAGACGCCCGCCGGCCGACAGCGACACCGTCGCACGGGAGCGGATACGTACCGTGTCGGTGCCCGCCGACGTCACCGCCGCGCTGCTGGGCGACGTCCCCGCGAAGTTCCACGCGGGCGTCAACGACGTCCTGCTGACCGCGCTCGCCGTCGCGCTCGCCCGCCGGCGCCGTGACCTCGGCCAGGCGCAGACCTTCGCGCACATCGAACTGGAAGGCCATGGCCGCGAGGGACAGTTCGTGGCGGGCTCCGCCGGCTTCGAACCCGAACTGTCGCGCACCGTGGGCTGGTTCACCACCCTGTTCCCGGTGACCGTGGACCCCGGCGCGACGGCCGACTTCACGGCGCCCGCGTACCTGACCACCGCTCTGAAGGCGGTCAAGGAAGCCCTGGCCGACGTACCGGACAACGGCGTCTCCTACGGCGCCCTCCGCTACCTCGCCCGGACCGAGTTCGACGCGCCCGCACCCCAGGTCCTCTTCAACTACCTGGGCCGCTTCGACGCGGGAGCCTCCGGCGACTGGCAACTGGCCCGCACCACCGGCCAGTTGGGTGAGAGGCGTGACCCGAGGATGCGGCTGCCGCGCCCCCTGGAGTTCAACGCCATCGCCGAACCGGGCGCCGGCGGCGGGTACGAACTGGTCACCGCCATCTCCTGGCCCGAGGGCATGTTCACCGACGAGGACATCACGCACCTCGCCGAGTACTTCCGCACCGCCCTCACCGGCCTCGCCGCGCTCGACGAGGGCGGCCACTCACCCAGCGACTTCCCTCTGGTCCCGCTCACCCAGACCGACGTCGACGAACTGGACGGCCCCGCACTGGCCGACATCCTGCCGCTGACCCCGCTGCAGGAGGGGCTGTACTTCCACTCGGTCTTCGACGACGACTCCGCGGGCGCCTACGTCGAGCAGCAACTCCTCACACTGGAGGGGGAGGTGGACGCCGACCGGCTCGCGGCGGCGGCCACCCGACTGCTCACCCTCTATCCGAACCTGGCCGCCCGCTTCGTGGCCCTCGCCGACGGCCGTGTCGTCTCCGTGCTGGACCGCGCGGTGGAGGCGCCCTTCACCACGCTGGACCGCCCCGGAATCACCGACGCCGAGATACGCGAGTACGCCGAGCGTGACCGCCGCGCCGGGTTCGACCTGGCCACCGGCCCGCTCATGCGGTACACGCTGCTGCGCGCCGGCGCCGGCCGCGCCGTCCTGGTGCAGACCGTGCACCACATCATCGCCGACGGCTGGTCGGTGCCGCCGATGCTGCGGGCGCTGCTCGCCGAGTACCGCGCGCCGGGAACCCTGTACCCCGGGGGCGGATTCCCGGACTACGTCAGCTGGCTCGCCGGACGGGACGACGACGAGAGCGACCGCGTCTGGCACGCACAACTCGCCGACCTCCCCGGCCCCTCGCTGGTCGCCGCGGGCCACACGCCGTCCGACCGGTTCACCGACATCGCCTCGGAGCCGGACGACGACATCGACGCCGCCGCCCGCTCGGCCGGGGTACCGCTGAGCGTCGCCGTGCACAGCGCCTGGGCGGTGACGCTCGGCGGCATCCTGCACGGTACGGACGTGGTGTTCGGCTCGACCGTGTCCGGCCGCGACGCCGACGTGCCCGGCATCGAGGACATGGTGGGTCTGTTCATCAACACCATTCCCGTGCGCGCCCGTTGGACCGGCACGACCACGGCCGGCGAACTGCTCGCCTCGGTGCGGGAGCACCAGAGCGCGGTACTGCCGCACCAGCACGTCTCGCTGGCGCGGATCGGCCGCCAGGCCGGCTCCGGCTCCCTGTTCGACACCCTGGTGGTGTTCGACGTCGCCACCGACGTCGAGGCACTGCAGCGGCCCGGCGACACCCTCGCCATCACCGACATCGTCAACGAGGGCGCTCCGCACTACCCGTTGACGCTGGTGGTGGAGCGCGCACTCGACGGCCGTCCGCGCTTCAACCTGATCTACGACGCCGAGCTGGTGCGGGAGACGAGTGCCCGGGCGATCCTGCGCACGTTCTCCTCGGCCCTCACCGGCCTGCTCGCCCGTCCGGACGCCCCGGTCGACGACCTGGCGCCGCGCAACGGCCGGCCCCCGGCGCGGATCACTCCGACGACCCTGGGCGGACTGTTCGACGCCGCCGCGCGACGTGACCCGGCGGCCACCGCGGTCACGCAGTGCGGTCTCGACGGCGGCACCAGGTCACTGACGTACGGCGAACTCGCCGAGGAAAAGGACCGGTTGGCCGCCGCCCTGCGGGCGGCGGGCGTCGGGCCGGGCAAGCGGGTCGCCGTCGCCGTCCCGCGCTCCGTCGAGCAGGTCGTCGCCCTGATCGCGATCGTCGGCGCGGGCGGCGCCTACGTGCCCCTGGACCTGGCGTACCCCGACGCACGGCTGGAGTACGTCCTCGCCGACGCCGCTCCCGAGGTCGTCCTCGTGGACCGCGAGCAGCGGGACCGGTTCACGCGGCTGCTGGCCGCGGCGGAGGTCCCGGCGCGGGTCCTCGTGCAGGGCGACGACCTGCCGGTGGGGGACGGCGCCGAGCACGACGTGAGTTGGCACGACCCCGCCTACGTCATCTACACCTCCGGATCGACCGGCCGGCCCAAGGGCGTCGTCGTCCCGCACTCCAGCGTGGTGACGCTGCTCGCCCACACCCAGCCCGACATGGGCTTCGGCCCGCACGACGTGTGGGTCCAGTTCCACTCCTTCTCCTTCGACTTCGCGGTCTGGGAGCTGTGGGGCGCGCTGGCGTACGGCGGTGAACTGCTGGTGCCGGAGTACGGGCTGACCCGCTCGCCGGTCGACTTCCACCGGCTGGTCCGCGAGCGCGGGGTGAGCGTGCTCAACCAGACCCCGTCGGCCTTCTACCAGTTCATCGAGGCCGACCGGCAGGCCGACGCGGCGCTCCCCGCGCTGCGCCGCATCATCTTCGGAGGCGAGGCGCTGGACCTCGGTCGGCTGCGCGGCTGGGTCGAGCGGCACGGCACCGCGTCGCCGGAGCTGGTCAACATGTACGGCATCACCGAGACCACGGTCCACGTCACCCATCGGGTACTGACCGACGAGGACTTCGAGCGCGGCGACGACGTCAGCCCGATCGGCGGCCCCGTCCCCGGCCTGGTCACCCACCTGCTCGACGACCGGCTCCGCCCGGTGCCGCCCGGCCGCGTGGGAGCCATCTACGTCGCCGGCGACCAGGTGTCGCTCGGCTATCTGGGCAGGCCGGGGCTGACCGCGGGCCGGTTCGTGGCGGACCCGTTCGCCGGAGACGGCTCCCGCATGTACCACACGGGCGATCTCGCCCGCCGCACCCTGGACGGTGAGCTGGAGTTCACCGGGCGCGCCGACGACCAGGTCCAACTCAAGGGATTCCGGGTCGAGCCGGGCGAGGTGGAGTCCGCCGTACGGGACGTCGAGGGTGTGGTCGACGCGGCCGTCACCGTGGCGGACAGCGGCGACCACCTGGTCGCGCACGTCGTGGGCCGGATACCCGACGACCTCACCGCCCTGCTGTCCGAGAAGCTGCCCGTCCACATGGTGCCGGGGCGTGTGCTGCCGGTCGACGCCCTGCCGCTCACCGTCAACGGCAAGCTGGATCGCACCGCCCTGCTCGAACGCGCCCGAAGGGACGCCCAGAACACCGCGACCAGCCGCGACGCCGGCACGGACGAAGGGGCCGCCGCGGCTGCCCTTCCCGCCCTCATCGGCATCTTCACCGACACCCTGCCCGGCAGCGCGGTGGACGCCGACACCGACTTCTTCCGGGCCGGGGGCGACAGCATCGTCGCCATCACCGTCATCAACCGGGCCAGGGCACTCGGCCTGGCGATCGCTCCCCGCGACGTGTTTCTGCTCAGGACTCCCCGCGCGCTCGCCGAGCACATCGCGACGAGCACCCCGCGGGCACTCGCACCCGCCCCCGCCCGGAGCGCGGACGGCCCCCTGCCACCGACCCCGATCATCCTGCGCCGACGCGAACTGGGCGGCTCCCTCACCCGGTTCGCGCAGGCCAGGACGCTGCCGGTCCCCGAGACCACCGGCCTCGCCGACATCGAGCGCGCCGCGAACGCCGTCGTCGCCGCCCACCCGGCCCTCCGGCTCCGCCTGCGCACCGAGCACGGCGTGTGGGCCCTGCGCACCGAACCCCACCGTGACGTCACCGTCGTACGGCCGGACACGCCCGATGCCACGACGGCGGCGAACGAGGCCGCCGGACGCCTCGACCCCGAGTCCGGCGAGGTCATCGCGTTCGCGTGGCTGGAGCAGGCCCGGACCCTGGTCGTCACCGTGCACCACCTCGCCGTCGACTCGGTGTCCTGGCTGATCCTCCTGGAGGACCTGGCCACCGCCCTGCGCGGGGAGCCCCTGGCCCCGCCGACCACGTCCTACGCCGAGTACGCCGAAGCGCTGGCGCTCGACGCGGCCCGGGCGGCGGTCGACGGCCTCGCGCACTGGATCACCACCCTGCGGGCCCCCGCACTGCTGCCCGCCGTCGACGGGCCGCGCGAGACCACGGTCGTCCTGGCGCCCGACGTGAGCGACCGGGTGATCCGCACCGCGCCCGCCGCGCTCGGCGTCGGAATCACCGAGTTGCTGTGCGGCGCCCTGCGCACCGCTATGACCCGCATCCAGCCGACGCCCACCGACCTCACGATCGAACTGGAGCGGCACGGCCGGGTCCCGGCCCTCGACCACCACGACTACACCCGCACCGTCGGCTGGTTCACCTCCATCGCTCCCGTCCGGCTCACCGCCCACACCGACCCCGTGGCGGCCGCCCGCGAGCTCGCCGAGCGACAGCCCGACGAGCGCGCACACGTCGCCTACGGACAGCTCCGGTACCTCAACCCGCAGACGGCCCCGCTGCTCACCGCCCGCCCGCAGGTGCTGTTCAACTACCTGGGCCGGGGCAGCGAGTCCCAGGCGCTGCACATCACCGGCGGCGACGAGGGCAGTCCCTACGCCGTCGAGGTCAACGCCTGGCTCGACGAGACCACCGGAAGCCTGCACGCCGCGTTCACCCTCGCCGAAGGAGTCCCCGACGAGATCACCGGGCACTGGCTCGCCGCACTGCGCGGCGTGGCGGACGCCTCCGCGACGGCCGAGCGCACGGCTCCGGTCACCCCGCTCCAGCGGGGCCTGTTCTTCCAGGCGCAGATGGCGGGCTCGGCCGGACACTACGTCGCGCAGAGCTGGTTCACCTTCGACCGGCGTCTTGACGCCGACGCCCTGGCCGAGGCGATGGCGTACGTGATCGCCCGCCATCCGGCCGTCGGCGCCGGCTTCACCACCGACGAGGACGGCAACCCGGTGCAGACGCTGGCGGCGGGCCGCCGCGTCGGTGTCCGTACCGTCACCCTGTCCACGGAGGCGGAGGTCGAGGCCCTGCGCGTCCGTGACCGCGACACGGGATTCGACCCGGGCGAGCCGCCGTTGATCCGGATGACCGTGGTGCGTCTGCCCGGCGACCGCGACGGCCTGCTGCTGAGCTACCACCTGCTGCTGTGGGACGGCTGGTCCCGCGAGATCGTGCTCCGGGACCTGTTCGACGCCTATCAGGCGGTCCTCGACGGGGCGTTGCCGGTACCGACCCCGGCGGTGCCGAGCTTCGAGGACCACGCCCGGGCCCTGGACGCCGGGGACGCCGCCGTCTCGGAACGTTTCTGGGCGGATCAACTGGCCCCTCTGGCCGGTCCGACGCTGCTCGCCGGACCGGCGCCGGCCGTCTCGGACGCCCTGCCGCGCGCCCTGGTGCACACGCTGTCGGCCGAGCAGTCGGACCTGCTGCGGGAAGCGGCCAAGGTGCACGGCGTCACCCTGAACTCGGTGCTGACCGGCGGGTTCGGGCTGCTGCTGGGCGGGCGCACGGGCCGCGGCGACGCCGTGTTCGGTGTGACGGTCTCCGGCCGGGAGGGCGAGGGGCTGTCCGACATCGTCGGCGTACTGCTCAACACCGTGCCCCTGTGGACGCGGCCGCGGCCCGACGACACGGTCCGGGAGTACCTGGCGGCCGTGCAGACGGCCCGGGTCGAGGCGATGGAGCACGAGCACATGGGGCTCGGCGAGATCCAGCGGGCCAGCGGGCACGACACGCTGTTCGACAACCTGTTCGTCCTCCAGAACTTCCTGGACATGGACGCGTTCGCCGAGATGAACGCCCGGCACGGCATCACCTCGGTGAAGGCCGACGACTCCACGCACTATCCGTTCACCTGGGTCGTCACCCCCGGAGACCGGCTCACGGTCAAGCTGGAGTACCGCGACGAGGACGACGACAACGCCCGGCGTCTCCTCGACGACTACCTGCGCGTCCTCGACGACCTGGCCCGGGCGACCGGACCGGTCGGCGCGCTGCCCGGGCTGGGGCACCGGCCCGAGCCGGGCGAGCGCACGGACGTCGGGACGGACACCGTCGTCGACCGGTTCGACCAGGCCGCGGACCGTGCCCCGCAACGCGTGGCACTGGTCGCCCACGGCTCGACCATGACCTTCGCCGAACTGCGGGACCGCAGCCGTGCGGTGGCGGGGGTGCTCGCCGCGCGCGGCATCGGCCCCGAGACGACGGTGGCGCTCGCGATCCCGCGCTCCCTCGACTGGATCGCGGCGCTGTTCGCCGTCCTGCGCGTCGGCGCCGCGTACGTGCCGCTGGAGCTGGACCACCCGGACGAGCGGATCGCCGCGATCGTCGAGGACGCCCGCCCGGACGTGATCCTCACGGTGAGCGCCGTGTCCCCCCGCCTGACGGGCGAGCTGATCGAGCTGGACCGTCCGCTGCCGGACGCCGAGCCGTTCGTGACGTTCGCGCCGGACGACCCCGACCGGCTGCGGCACCCCGCGTACACGATCTACACCTCCGGATCGACCGGGAAGCCCAAGGGCGTGGTGACCGAGTACGCCGGGCTCACCAACATGCTGATCAACCACCAGCGCCGGATCTTCGAACCGGTGCTGGCAGCACACGAGAACCGGGTGTTCCGGATCGCCCACACGGTGTCGTTCGCGTTCGACATGTCCTGGGAGGAGCTGCTGTGGCTCGCCGACGGGCACGAGGTGCACATCTGCGACGAGGAGTTGCGCCGTGACGCGCCCCGGCTGGTCGAGTACTGCCTGGAGCACGGCATCGACGTCATCAACGTCACCCCGACCTACGCCCAGCAGCTGGTCGCCGAGGGCCTGTTGGACCGCCCGGACCGGCGCCCGCCGCTGGTGCTGCTCGGCGGCGAGGCCGTCACCCCGACGCTGTGGCAGCGGCTCGCCGAGACCGAGGGGACGGTCGGCTACAACCTGTACGGGCCCACCGAGTACACCATCAACACCCTGGGCGTGGGCACCTTCGAGTGCCAGGACCCCGTGGTGGGCGTGGCCATCGACAACACCGACGTGTACGTGCTGGATCCGTGGCTGCGGCCCCTGCCGGACGGCGTCCCGGGCGAGCTGTACGTCTCGGGCATCGGCATCGCGCGCGGCTACCTCGGACAGCCCGCCCAGACCGCGCACCGTTTCGTCGCCTGCCCCTTCGGCGAGCCCGGCGAGCGCATGTACCGCACCGGGGACCTGGTGCTCCGGCGGCCCGACGGGAACCTGATGTACCTGGGCCGCACCGACCAGCAGGTCAAGATCCGGGGGCACCGCGTCGAACTGGGCGAGGTCGAGGCCGTGTTCGCGGCGCACCCGGCGGTGCGCTTCGTCGCCGCGGTCGCCCAGCCCGACCCGCAGGTCGACGGCGCGTACCGGCTGGCGGCCTACCTCGTCCTCGACGGCACGGACCTGGCGGCGGTGGCCGCCGAGGTGGGTGCCGGACTGCCGGACTTCCTGCGGCCGACGCACTACGCCCAGGTCGACGGCATCCCGCTCACGGTGAACGGGAAGGCTGACACGAAGGCGCTGCCGGAGGCCAAGCCGCTCGGCGCGCTGACCACGGCGGGGGAACGAGGGCCCGAGACCGAGACCGAGACCGTGGTGTGCGAGTTCTTCGCCGAAGCACTGGACCTGGACGATGACGAGGTGAGCGCGGTGAGCGACTTCGTGTCCCTGGGCGGACACTCCATGCTGGCCGTGCGGCTGATCGGACTGCTGCGCCGCGAGTACGGTCCGGTGATCACCATCCGAGACCTGTTCACCCTGCGAACCCCGGAAGCGATTGCCCTCCACCTCGATGACAACTCCTGACACGCAGCGGCCCCGCCCGGGGTCCGACATCCTGAGGACCGCTCTGCGCCGCAACCGCGGCGCGATGCTCTGGGGCACCGTCCTCATGGGCCTGTACCAGGCGGGCGAGACCGCCTTCCCGATCGCGCTCGGTCTGATCGTCGAGCACACGATGCAGAACCGGAGCCCCGGCTCGCTCGGCCTGTCCATCGCCGCGCTCGCCGTGATCATCACGACCGTCTCGCTGTCGTGGCGGTTCGGGATGCGGATCCTGCAGAAGGCCAACACGACCGAGGCGCACCGCTGGCGGGTGAAGGTGGCGGCCTGCGGACTCCAGCCGGTGGCCAGGGACGTCGACATCAAGTCCGGGGAGATCCTGACGATCGCGACCGAGGACGCCGACCAGACCGCCGACATCATCGAGGTGGTGCCGCTGCTGATCAGCTCACTGGTCGCGGTGGTCGTCGCCGCGGTCGCGCTGGGCCTGGCCGACCTCCGGCTCGGCCTGCTGGTGATCGTGGGCACCGCCGCGATCATGTCGGTCCTGAGTGTGCTGTCCAAGCGGATCGGCTCCAGCACCCAGGAACAGCAGGCACGGGTGGCGCGGGCGGGCGCCAAGGTCGCCGACCTGATCACCGGCCTGCGCCCGCTGCACGGCTTCGGCGGCAACCACGCGGCGTTCCGGTCCTACCGGAAGGTCAGCACGGAGGCGAAACTCCAGGCGATCACCGTCGCCAAGGTCAACGGCGCGTACGCGGGGGCCGCGCTGGCCCTGAACGCGGTCCTGGCCGGCGCCGTGACCCTGACGGCGGGCTGGCTGGCGTTCGACGGGCAGATCACGATCGGGGAACTCGTCATGGCCGTGGGCCTGGCGCAGTTCATCATGGAACCGCTCAGGCTGTTCTCGGAGATGCCGAAGTACGTGATGATCGCGCGGGCGTCGGCCGAGCGGATGGCGCTCGTCCTGACCGCGCCGCCGGTCACGACGCCGGGGACGCAACGCCCGGCCGCGGGCGGGAACCTGGAGCTCGACTGCGTCCGGTACGGGACCTTGCGCGACCTGAAGTTCAAGGTGTCCGCCGGGGAGTTCGTGGCGATCACCGCCTACCAGCCGCGCGCGGCCGCCGACCTCGCGGCGGTCCTCTCGGCGCATGTCCCGCCCGCCGCGTACGAGGGAGCGGTGCGGGTCGGCGGGCAGGAACTCGCGGACCTGTCGATCGAGGCGGTCCGCGAGCACCTGCTGGTGAACCCGTACGACGGCGAGATCTTCGCCGGCACCCTCCGCACCAACATCGACCCCTCGGGCACCAGCCGCACGGTCCCCGAGGCCGTCGAGGCGTCCATGCTGACGGACGTCGTCGCACTCCACCGAGAGGGGCTCGACTACGGCGTCCGCGACCGGGGCGCCAACCTGTCGGGCGGGCAACGCCAACGGCTCTCCCTCGCACGGGCGCTGGCCGCCGACAGCGAGATCCTGGTGCTGCACGACCCGACGACCGCCGTCGACGCGGTCACCGAACAGCTCGTAGCGCGCAACGTCGCGAAGCTGCGCCGGGGCCGCACCACCGTCGTCATCACCAGCAGCCCGGCCCTCCTGGACGTCGCCGACCGGGTCCTCGTACTCGACGACGGGGGTGTCACGGCCGAGGACACGCACCGGAACCTGCTGGCCACCGACGCGGACTACTGCCGGGCGGTGGCGCGGTGAGGAACTAGCCGAGGGCCCAGGCGACATCCCTGAGCAGGGCGTGCCGCCAGCCCGCCCGGTCGTGGCCGGAGGCCGAGCGCGAGACCCGTACGGTCGCACCGGCCTGTTCGGTGAGGGACTCGGTCAGTTCGCAGTGGGGGAGCATCCGTGTCTCGTGCTCCCCGACGTCGAACGCGACCCGGAGGCCGGGCAGTTCCGGGCGCTCCCGAAGCCGTGCGGCGATGCTGCCGCCGACCGGACCGCCCAGCGGGTCCGCCCGGTCCATGGCGTCGGGCGTCCACCAGAAGGACCCGGACTGGCAGGCGACCCGGGACACCAGCCCGGGGAACTCCAGTGCCGCGTACAGCGCGCTGAGCCCGCCGAGGCTCTGCCCCGCGACCACCAGCCGGTCGAGGTCGGCGGATACGCCGGACTCGGCCACCAGCGGCAGCAGTTCGTCGTGGACCGCTTCCCACAGTTCGGGCCGGCAGGTGAACTCGGCCGCCCTGTCCTTGGCCGGCAGGAAGACGAGGGTGACCGGTGGCATCTCACCGGCGGCGACGGCCGAGTCGAACGCGCTCATGGCCGGGTGCAGGTGGAGCCAGTCGTCGCCGTCGAGGAGCAGGACCACCGGTCCGCCGCCACCCGCGGGATGGATCCGTACCGTACGCCGCCCGGCGAGCCGTCCACCGGCCCAGCGGACCCGGGTGCGGGGGAGGGGCAGGACGTCGGAGGGGCCGACGACGGGCCAGTGCGGCTGGGCCGGGGCGTCCGGGGTCGCGGCGATCGACCGGTCGCCGCCCGCGCCCGCCGGGTTGAGCGGGTCGGCGTACGCCGCGTCGCCGGCGAGGAACCGGTAGGTCACGCGCAGCCGCGCGGGCATGCGCACCTCGGCGTACCAGCAGTCCGTGTCGGCCCATCGGCGCAGCGGTACCGGATCCGACCAGCTCTCGAATTCGATGCTCGCCGCGGAGCCGCGCCACAGGAACAGGGTTGCCCAGCCGCCGCCTTGGGCGGGGACGGACGCGGGTGCCGAGGCCGCCGCCCAGAACGCGTCGGTGCCGGGCCTGCCGGAGAGCCCGTACTCGGCGAAGGCGTTCTCCGTGTCGGCCGTGACCGGGGGCATGAACGTCTCCTTGTGAGAGGGGATCGGCGAAGGCTAAGCTCCTGTCAATTAGGCCAGGCTAACCTAATGTTGACGTTCCGAGGAGGCACTCGGCATGAGCACCAATCCCTTCGACGACAACGAAGGCCGCTTTCTGGTCCTGGTGAACGACGAGGGCCAGCACTCCCTTTGGCCGTCCTTCGCCAAGGTGCCCGGCGGCTGGACGACCGTCCTCGAGGAGAACACCCGAGAGGCGTGCCTGGAGTACATCGAGTCCCACTGGACCGACCTGCGTCCCCGGTCTCTGTCGGCGTAGCGGCGAGGGTCCCGGGCCGGCGGGAGGCGCGGTGCCGGGTGCCGCTACGCCTCACCCGCCTTCGCCGACACCTCGCCCAGCACCTCGCGCGCGACGTCCATCGCGGCGTCCCGGTCGGCCGGCACCAGCCCGACGCGGGTGCGCCGGTCGAGCAGGTCCGCCTCGTCCAGGGCGCCCTCGTGGCGTACGGCCCACAGGAGTTCGGCACCGGTGACGGGATGCCCCGCCTGCACGGGTTCGGCGAGACGCGGGTCCTGCGCGCCGAGCGCCTGGACGGCCGGCGCCTCGGTGCCGTAGCGCTGGACCAGCCGGCGCGGCGCGCGCAGCGAGCCGAGGATGGTGGGTGAGGCGGCGCCGACGAGGGGCAGGGAGGCGGTGGGGGAGGCGCCGGCCGTGAGCCGGTGCGTGGCCACCGCCGCGTCGACGGCGTCCTCGGCCATCCGCCGGTAGGTGGTGAGCTTGCCGCCGACCACCGTGGTCACCCCCTCCGAGGAGGTGAGGACCGCGTGCCGGCGGGAGATGTCGGAGGTCCGCGGCGCCCCGGACCCGGTCGTCGGCGCGGTGTCGAGCAGGGGGCGCAGACCGGCGAACGCGCCGACGACGTCGTCACGCCGGACCGGGATGTCCAGGACGGAGCCGAGGACGTCCAGCAGGAAGCCGATGTCCGTCTCGGGCACCTCGGGGACGTCGGGGACGTCGCCCTCGACGGGTTCGTCGGTGAGGCCGACGTAGACCCGGCCGTCGCCCTGCGGCAGGACGAGGACGAAACGGTTGGTCTCGCCCGGCACGGGCACATGCAGCCCGGCGGGCAGGGGGCCGAGGTGGTCCGAGCGCAGCACGAGGTGGGTGCCGCGCGAGGGGCGGATCCGGATGCCGTCCACCAGGCCGTCCGCCCAGACGCCGGACGCGTTGATCACGGCGCGGGCCCTGATCTCGCCCTCCTCGCCGGTGAGTTCGTCACGTATGCGGGCGCCGGACGCGGTGAGCTCCAGCGCCCGGACGCGGGTGAGGATCCGGGCGCCGCGTGCGGCCGCGGTCCGGGCGATCGCCGTCACGAGACGGGCGTCGTCGGTGAGGCGGCCGTCCCAGGACAGCAGGCCGCCGCGCAGGCCCTGGGTGCGCAGGGCGGGGGCGAGGTGCCGGGTCTCCACCGTGGACAGCCGACGCGGGGCGGGCAGCGTGGCGCGGGCCGTCCGGGCCGCGAGCCGCAGGGCGTCACCGGCCCGGAACCCGGCCCAGGCCAGGGTGGACTGGCCGCGGGACACCAGCGGCGTCAGGGGCAGCACGAACGGCTGGGCCCGCACCAGGTGCGGTGCCGTGCGCTCCATCAGCACGCCGCGCTCGACGGCGCTCTCATGGGCCACGTCGAGCTGGGCCGAGGCGAGGTAGCGCAGCCCGCCGTGGATGAGCTTGCTGCTGAAGCGTGAGGTGCCGAAGGCGAGGTCATGGGCGTCGACGGCGGCCACCGTCAGACCCCGGGCGGCGGCGTCGAGGGCGACACCGGCTCCGGTCGCGCCCAGGCCGACGACCAGGACGTCCACGACCGGACCGCCGACGGTCTCGGTCAGTTCGCGCGAGCGCCGGGCGGCGGACAGCGACGATCCGGGGGCCGGGGGAGTGGCAGGGGTCATGGCGTGAGGGTCCTCTCCAGGATGCTGTGCAGTTCCGCCAGGAAGGCATCGCTGTTCAGGTCGGCGTCGTCCTCGTCGGTCATGGTCCGCAGGGACAGGGTGAAGGACTGGACGATCAGCAGCAGGGACCGCGCCTGCCGCTCCAGGTGGCCCGCGCGCACCGAGCCGTCGGCGTGGCCCTCCCGCACGGCGTCCGCGAGCAGGGCCAGCAGCGCCTCCTGGCTCGCGCCCCGGCGGTCGAGGACGTAGGGGAGGAGCAGTTCGGGGTCGACGTCCACGATCTTCTGGAAGAGCGGCTGGGCGCGGAAGCTCCGCACGCCGGCCACGAGTCCCTCGACGATCAGGTCGCGCACGGCCGTCCCGGGCCGCCGTTCGGGCATGGCACCCGTGGCCACCGCGACCCACTCGCGGGTCATCAGGTCCCCCACCAGGGAGCGCACATCGGGCCAGCGCCGGTACAGCGTCATCCGGGAGACGCCCGCGCGGCGGGCCACGTCGGTCAGCGTCGTACGGCGCACTCCGACGGCCAGGACACAGTCGCGCACCGCGTCGAGCACCGCGTCGCTGTCCGAGTGGTTGTGACGAATAGGCGTCATGTGTCACAGTGTAACGCCTGCGAGGCCGTCCGGGACACGGCATCGCTCGAATCGACCGGTGAGGACGAACAGTCATGGACATGCTGTGGAGCGGCTGGGGCGACCCGGCCAAGGCGGCGCCGCTGCCCGAGACCGTGATCGGCCTGCTGCGCGATCTGCTCGGCGTCAAGCCACGCACCGCCGGGCCGATCGCCCTGGAGGACATCGCCGTACCCCAGCCGGGACTCGAACCCGCCGCGCGCCAGGCCCTGTCCGCGGCGGTCGGCGGCGAGGAGCACGTCCGCACCGACGCGGAGACCCGCGTCCGGCACACCCGCGGCAAGTCCACGCCCGACCTGCTGCGGATCCGCGACGGCGAGGTCGACGACGTCCCCGCGGCCGTCGTCCTGCCCGGCTCCCACGACGACGTCCTCGCCGTGCTGCGGGCCTGCGCCGAACACGGCCTGGCCGTGGTCCCGTTCGGCGGCGGCACCTCCGTCGTCGGCGGCCTCGCGCCCTCCCGGCGCGGCGCCTTCGTCGCCCTGGACCTGCGCCGCATGGACGCGCTGCTCGCCGTCGACCCGGTCTCCCGCACCGCCACGCTGCAGCCCGGACTGCGCGGACCGCAGGCCGAGGTACTGCTCGCCGAACACGGCTTCACCCTCGGCCACTTCCCGCAGTCCTTCGAGTGGGCGAGCATCGGCGGATTCGCCGCCGCCCGCTCCAGCGGCCAGGCGTCCGCCGGCTACGGCCGCTTCGACGAGATGGTCCTGGGCCTCACCGTCGCCACCCCCGAGGGCACCCTCGACACCGGCCGGGCACCGCGCTCGGCGGCCGGCCCCGATCTGCGCCAGCTCCTGCTGGGCTCGGAGGGCGCGTTCGGTGTCATCACCTCCGTGACCGTGCGGATCCGGCCCGTGCCGCGGGCCCGGGTGTACGAGGGCTGGCGCTTCGCCTCCTTCGAGGAGGGCTCCGCCGCGCTGCGCCGCCTCGCCCAGGACGGACCGCGCCCGACGGTGCTGCGGCTGTCCGACGAGACCGAGACCCTGATCGGCCTCGCCCAGCCCGACGCCATCGGCGGCTCCGACGCCGCACCGCAGTCCGCCGGCTGCATGGCCATCGCCGGATACGAAGGCACCGCGGAGGACGTCGCGTACCGCAGCGAGCACGCCGCGGCCGTGCTGCGCGAGTGCGGCGGAACCCCGCTCGGCGAGGAACCCGGCGAGCGCTGGGCGCACGGCCGCTACTCGGCCCCGTACCTGCGGGACTCCCTGCTGGACGCCGGCGCGTTCGTCGAGACCCTGGAGACGGCGACCTTCTGGTCACGCGTCCCCGAGCTGTACACGGCCGTCCGCGACGCCCTGACGACGACGCTCACCGAGGCCGGAACCCCGCCGCTGGTCATGTGCCACATCTCCCACGTCTACGAGAACGGCGCCTCGCTGTACTTCACCGTCGTCTCGGCACAGGGCGACGACGCGGTCGCCCACTGGGAGAAGGCCAAGCACGCGGCCAACGAGGCGATCCTCGGCGCGGGCGGCACCATCAGCCACCATCACGGGGTCGGCACCGACCACCGCGACTGGTACGTCCGCGAGGCGGGCCCCCTGGGCATCGAGGCGCTGCGTGCCGTCAAGCGGCGGCTGGACCCGGCCGGGCTGCTCAACCCCGGCGTCCTGCTGCCCCTCGACTGAAGACCGGCCCACCCGCCGCACCCGGCGCCCGCCGTACCTGCTCCACTGGGCGGGCGCCCCGCTCCACCCCTGTCCACACCCCGCTCCACCTCCATCCGCACCCCGGCCCACTCCCGGCCCGCCTCCGGCAGCTCCCTCCCGTCGGCCCGAAAGGCACCCCGATGCGACAGTTCACCGCCATCGTCAACCCCACGGCGGGCGGATCCGCCTCCGCGGCCGCGCTGCTGGAAGTGGCCCGCCCGCTGCGGGAGGCCGGGGCCGACCTGGAGACGCAGTACAGCCGCAGCCTGGCCCACGCCCGGGAACTGGCCCGGGACGCCGGAGAGCGGGGGCGGGTGGTGCTGGCCGTCGGCGGCGACGGAATGGCCGGCGGCATCGGCGGCGCGCTGAGCGGCACCGACATGGTGCTGGGCCTCGTCCCGGCCGGCCGCGGCAACGACTTCGCCCGCGCGCTCGAACTGCCCACCGACCCCCAGGCGCTCGCCGGGGTACTGCTGCACAACGAGCCCCGCAAGGTCGACACCATCGAGGTCGAGTCGGCCGTCCACGACCGCACCGTGGTCCTCGGCAGCGTGTACGCCGGAGTCGACGCGCTCGCCAACCGTCACGCCAACCACGCCACCCTGCTGCGCGGCGCCGCCTCCTACTACGCGGGCGGTCTGCGCGCCGTCACCACCTGGCGCGCCGCGCGCTACCGGGTCACCGTCGACGGCCAGGAACACCTGCACATCGGCTACACGGTCGTCGCCGCCAACTCCGGCTACTACGGCTCCGGTCGGCTCATCGCGCCCGAGGCCCGCGTGGACGACGGCATGCTGGAGGTCGTGATGATCCGCGAGGCTCCGCGCCGGCTCTTCTTCGCCCTGATGAACGACCTGAAGACGGGCGCCCATGTCCACCGCCCCCAGGTGGAGATCCTGCGGGGCAAGGAGATCCGCATCTCGGCCGACCGCGACGTGCCCTACGGCGCCGACGGCGAGGTCGAGGCGACCCTTCCGGTCACGCTCAGAGTCCTGCCGGGAGCGCTGCGCGTCCTGAGCTGAGCCCGAACGCGCCTCGGGCGGGAGTTCATCCGCCGTCGAGCGGCGTCCGCTGCCGCGTCGCCCTCAACTGCTCGGCGGCGTCGCCGCGATCGGCCTCGTCATGGATGAGCAGCGACAGCAGCGCGGCCACGGGCAGCCCGGCCTCGGCGGGGTGCCGCAGCAGCATGCCCTGCTCGATCCGGTAGATGTTGGTCCGGCCCTCGCGGACATGGGACAGATAGCCGTCCCGTTCCAGCTCCGAGATGATCTTCTGGACGGCTCGTTCGGTGAGCCGGCAGTGTGCCGCGATATGGCGGATACGGACGTTGGGGTTGTCGGCGATCGCCGCCAGTACGCGCGCGTGGTTGGTCAGGAACGTCCATCCGGTGTGCGGTTCGGGAACTCCGTCCATGGGCCAACAGTACGGCCTCAGGTTCACGTATACAAATACACGCACTGGATTTCATGTATCCCTTGACGTGTTCGCTGGTTCGGGTCACCCTGGTGCGGAGACACGGGGCACCTGAGGAGAGGCGGACATGCCTGAGCTCACGTCCTCTGTGCTCGGTCCCGACGGCGACCGGGTCAGTGTGGAGGTACGCGGAGAACTCGACCTCGACACCAGCGAGCGCCTGCGCAGCGATCTGCGCGAAGCGTTGCGCCGCTCGGTCCGAGGCGTGGATCTGGACCTGAAGGGCGTCACGTTCTGTGACTGTGCCGCCCTCAACATCCTGCTGGCTCTTCGCCTGCGAGCGCTGAAACAGGGCAAGACGGTCGTGATCCGCGCCAGTGGCGCGGCCGTCGACCGGCTGCTCGCCCTGACGCAGACGCGAGAGCTCTTCGCCGGACCCGACGTCGACGGGCGGCACGCGCCGTCCGGGGAGTCGCGCGAGGCGGCGCAGTTCTCCGACGACTTCGTGCAGGACCTGCGGATCGAGGTGGCCCAGCTGCGCCGGGCCATGCAGACCCGGCCCACCATCGACCTGGCCCGCGGCATCCTGATGGCCTCCTTCGGCCTGAGTTCCGAGGACGCCTGGACGGTGCTGGTCGAGGCCTCGCAGAACACCAACACCAAACTGCACACCCTCGCCGACGAACTCGTCGCCGCCGTGAGGGGCGGTCCGCTGCCCGGAGCGGTGCGGGAGCAGTTGTCGTCGGCCGTCGCCAAGGTCGGCTCCGCCGGCCCGGTGGCCGGAGCGTCGCGGTTGCGCTGATCGGCGCCGCGACGGCAGGGTGCGGGTGTGCCTACCTTGCTGATCGTCCATCACACCCCCTCGCCCAACTGCCAGGCCATGCTCGAAGCCGTCGTCTCCGGCGCTACCGCGCCGGAGATCGAGAACGTCGACGTCGTGCGGCGGCCGGCCCTGTCGGCCACCGCGTCCGACGTGCTCGACGCCGACGCGTACCTGCTGGGCACACCCGCGAACCTCGGCTACATCTCGGGCGCGCTCAAGCACTTCCTCGACCAGATCTACTACCCGTGCCTTGACGCGACCCGCGGTCGCCCCTTTGGCTACTACCTGCACGGCGGCAGCGACGTGACCGGCGCCGTGCGGGCCGTCGACGCCATCACGACCGGCCTCGCCTGGCGGCGCGCCGCCCAGCCCGTGACGGTGACGGGCGAGCCCGGCAAGGCCGACCTGGAGGCGTGCTGGGAACTGGGCGCGACGCTCGCCGCCGGACTGATGGGTTGAGCACGGCTCCCCGTCGCGCCGGTGTCGGTTCGAACACCGTTGCCCGGACGAGGTTTACGAGGCTCATAAGATATTTCTGAGAATTCCTGAGGCGGTTGAACACTGCGCCGCCGGCCTCCGTATAGGACCGGGGGATTTTCATGCCCTGACCGACCACGAGGCGTAGGAGTACTTCCTTGGGACGCAGCACGCGAAGACGCCCAACGGGCGCACGGCGCGCGACCTTTGCAGCGGTCGCGCTGATGTTGGGCGGCGGCGGCCTTGTTGGGGCCAACGTCTATGCCTCGGCGACCGAAGACGGCGGAACGGACTCCGCCGAGACGTTGTCCTCCCCGGCCGGCACGATCGACTGCCCGGACGTCGGCGACAAGCTGACGGACGTGCCGGACGACGCCAAGGAGGACGTGGCGAAGGAGCTCGCCCTCCTGGACCAGCAGATCGCCGACGCCTACCAGCGGTTGACGGAGGCGGCGCAGGCGATCCAGCAGGACCCCGGCTTCGCCGACAACGCGATCATGAAGCCGTTGAAGGAGAAGCGCGGCGCGACGATCGAGCGCATCGCCATCGCCGTGGACCGCTCGGGCGACCGGCCCGAGGGCCTGGAGTCCCTCGCCGACTGCACCCTGCGCGCCCCCGAGGCCGACAGCGGTGACCAGGCGAACGGCGCCGACGGCGGTGACGGTGCCCAGGACAACGGCGGCGACGGCCAGGACGGCACCGACCAGGGCGGCGAACAGCAGGGCGACGAAGGCCAGAACGGCAACGGCGGCCAGGCCGGCAACGGCCCTGCCGTGGCGGACTACCAGGACATCAAGGCCGTACAGCCGAACGTCCAGCAGCCGGCCCTGTCCTCGGACGCCTCCCGGGGCACCTTCGCCACCAGCTGCGGTGTCAACGAGAACGGGCTGTTCAACTCGGACAACGTCATCGTGGCCCCCGGCGTCTCCAACGGCGCCCACCACTTCCACGACTACATCGGCAACCAGTCCAACGACGCCTTCGCGAGCGACGAGGACCTGGCGAACGCCGAGACCAGTTGTGTGAACCAGGACGACAAGTCCACGTACTACTGGCCCGTGATCCGTCTGCAGAACGGTTCGCAGGAGAAGGACGCCAACTCGCCCGGCGGCGGCATCGAGGGCAACGCCGGTGAGATCGTCACCCCCAAGGAGGTGACGCTGAACTTCGTGGGCAGCCCGCGCAGCAAGGTCACCGAGATGCCGCGTCTGCTGCGCATCATCACCGGTGACGCGAAGGCGTTCATCAACGGCACCGCGAACGCCAACGCCTCCTGGAGCTGCACCGGGTTCGAGGACCGGCAGCTGAAGGACAAGTACCCGCTGTGCCCGCAGGGCAGCGACGTGGTGCGTACCTTCAAGTTCCAGAGCTGCTGGGACGGGACGAACATCGACAGCGCCAACCACCGCACCCACGTGGCGTTCGCCGCGGCGGACGGCAGCTGCGCGAACGGCTTCAAGGCCATTCCGCAGCTGGTGCAGCGGATCGTGTACGACGTCGACGCGCCCAGCCTCCAGGACGGCGGCAAGACGACCCCGCTGTTCGCGGTGGACTCCTTCCCGGAGCAGCTGCACAAGCCGGTCACCGACCACGGCGACTTCATCAACGTCTTCAGCGAGGACCTGATGGGCGAGATGGTCGACTGCATCAACGCCGGCCGCACCTGCGGTGTCGGTGCCGACGAGGGCGGCGACCCGGGCCAGGAGGAGCCGACCGAGGAACCCACCGAGGCGCCCACCACCCCGCCGGCCGACGACGACAAGCCGGAGCCGGGCGACGGAGGCAACGAGCAGACGGACCCGCCGGCGAACGACGACCCGGCCACCGAGGCCCCCGAGACCGAGGCCCCGGCGACCGAGGAGCCCGCCACCGAGGCTCCCTCGAACGACGACCCGGCTGACGACCCCGGCGCCGACGACCCGGCGAACGACGACGAGCCGACCCTGTCCAGCACGGTCGCGCCCAAGTCGGACGGCACCCCGTCGGCCGCCGCCGGCGACGACCAGGCGCAGGGCGGCTCCGGCGACGACGAGAACGCGGGAGGCGACGCGGCGCAGACACAGCCCGCGGGCGAAGACACCGAGGACAGCCTGGGGACCAAGCCGCAGGCGGTCGGCGGCAACCTCGCCGAGACGGGCACCACGCTGTGGCCCGCCGCGGGCGGTGCCGTTCTCCTCATGGGCGGTCTCCTGGTGCTGATCCGCGCCAGGCGCAGCGCCCGATAGAGGTGACGACGCGAGGACACGGCGTGTGAGGCGCTTACGTTCCGCAGGGGCCCGGACCGGTTCACCTGGTCCGGGCCCTCTCGCGTTCCCCGTCGGCGCACGGCGTCGAGGCCGTGCCGCACGGGCGGTCGCCGCGTCCTAGTCGACGATGGCGCCGCAGGAGATGTTCACATCCGTCGCGGTGAGCGTGCGGGCCCGGTCCGAGGCGACGAAGGTGGCCACGTCGCCGACATCCGCGAGGGTCGCGGTCCGGCCGAGCTGGGTCGCCTCGACCAGGCTGCCGGCGATGGCCTCCGCGCCGGGGAACCCCGTGGGCAGGGACTCCGGCACGCCACCGGACTTCAGGGTCACCACCCGGATGCCGTGCGGGCCGAGCTCGATCGCCCATTGCCGCCGCAGCCCTTCCAGCGCGTCCAGGGCGATCTTGAAGCCGCCGAGGCCGGGCAGTGTCTGTGTCCCACCGCCGCCGAAGGCGAGGATCACCCCCGTGCCGCGCGCGCTCATGTGCCGGGCCGCCGCCCGGGTCGTCAGGAACTGCGACCGCATCGCCGTCACGACGGGCTGGAGGAAGTCCGCCTGCGAGATCTCCATCAGCGGTTTCTGGACGTCCCCGTAGCCGATGGCGTTGAACGACACGTCGATCCGTCCCGCCCGCGCGGCGACGCCGTCGACGAAGGCGTCCACCGCCGCCTCGTCCAGCGCGTCCACCACGGTGGTCTCCACGTCCCCGCCCGCGGTGCGGATGTCCTCCGCGACCTTGTCGAGCGGCGCGGCGGTCCGCCCGGCGAGGAAGACCCGCGCCCCCTCACGGGCGAAGGCGCGCGCCGCCGCCCCGCCGATGGCGCCGCCCGCCCCGTACACCACCGCGACCTTGTCCCTGAGCAGCATGACCGAACTCCGTTCTCACCGGTTGCCGACCGGCCGGCCGCGCGGCGCGGCCCGGCCCTCTCATCCGATACGTCGGCGCCGGGCTCCGGAATTCGACACGCGGGAGCGGGTCAGGGCGTGGGGATGCCCGCGGGGCGTGCGGGACGGCCGAGACGGACGGGGACGCCGGGGGAGTACAGCACGCTGACCGGCGCACTGCTCGGGGCGGGCAGTCCGGCCGCCGTGATCAGGTTCTCCTCGCAGGTCAGCAGCTCGGCGCGGTACAGGGGCCACCGGGGGTGGTGGTTGGGCAGGTACGCCAGCCCTTCCGGCCCGCCGAAGAAGGCGTTGTGCATGCCCCAGCGGGCGGTGAGGAAGTGCTCCAGCGCGGTGGGCTCCTCGATGCGCTCGCCGGTGCGCACGGTGATGCGGCTGGACGCGCCCCTCGGGCCGGGCCAGCGGCGGGAACTGGTGTAGGTGACGGTGTCGCCGGCCGGGCGGACGCTCATCCGCGACCACAGGTACGGCAGCCGGAAGCCGACGCGCCCCATCACCACCGGGATCAGCCGAGAGGCGTCCATCGACCGGAACACGACCCCGCGCCGCCCGTGCTCGTCCACCGAGTACAGGCGCACATTGGTCTCCGGGAACGTCCCGAGGTACGGCACGCCCGGCAGCCGCAGCCAGCCCACCCGGTGCATCCGGAAGGCGACCAGACCGACGTAGGTGACCCCGTCGTGCGTGTCGGCGACGGTGCCCCGCGGCAGCAGCGCGGTCACCACGTCGGGGTCGACCGCCCAGTGGATGAAGCTGAGGTCCAGCCACTCCTGGGTGAGGAGCGGGGTACGTATGCGGGCGGGGGCGTCCGGGGTGACAGGCGTGGGTTTCGGCACGACGCCAGGATGACAGAGCGCGTTCCGCCCCTCGCGGAGCCCCGGGTCAGCGGTAACGTCCGGTCACACCGGCCAGGTACCCGCGCAGCATGATCCGGGCCTCTTCGAGCAGACCCGGATCACCCTCGGGGTCCCTGCGGAACGCCTCCTGGGCGAGGGCGTCGGCGGTCAGGACCGCGGCCTGGCAGGCGCGGGTGAGCGTCTCGTCGTCGCGGACCAGGCCGAGCGCCAGCAGGATGTGCCGGATGCCGTCCGCCATGCGGCGCTTGTGCTCGCGGTCCGCGGCGCGGATCTGCTCGGTGAGGCTGCTGCCGAACCACAGGGCCCGGAAGCCGTGTTCGGTGCGGTAGATCGCGGCGTAGGTGTCGATCAGCACACCGACGGGGTCCTCCCACCGCTCGGCCGTGGCGGACCGGACCAGGTCGTCCATGGTCGCCTCCAGCCGGGCGAAGTAGCCCGCCGCGAGGGCGTCGACGATGGCGTCCCGGTCGGGCAGATACTGGTACAGCGACCCGACCGACACCTTGGCCTCGGCCGCGATCCGGGTCGTCGTCAGGGCCTGGGCCCCCTCGTTGACCAGGACCCGCTCGGCGGCCTGCAGGACCCGGGCGAGACGGGCCCTGCTGCGTGCCTGCTGGGGTGTGCGGCGCAGCGGCACCTGCCTGGTGCCGCCGCAATCCGGGGTCGGATCGCCCATGTGCGGCCTCCGAATGTGAACGTGACTTTGTTTCAGCTTTAGGCTACCGTCGCGCGCATGACAGGCTCAAGCTCGGTGCTGGGTCAGGAGCGCGCCGCCGTGGCCGAGGCGTGCCGTCGGCTGGGGGCGGAGGGCCTGCTCGTCGGTACGGCCGGCAACGTCAGCGCACGGGTGGACGACCGGGTCGCGATCACGGCCACCGGAGCGGTGCTCGCCCGACTCACGGCGGACCAGGTGACCGTGGTCGACCTCGACGGAACCGTGCTGGCCGGGACGCTCGAACCCACCTCCGAACTCGACCTCCACCTCGGCGTGTACCGCCGCTACGGTACCGGCGCCGTCGTCCACACCCACGCGCCCATGGCCACCGCGCTGTCCTGCGTGCTCGACGAACTGCCCTGCATCCACTACCAGTTGCTCGCCCTCGGCGGCTCGGTGCGGGTCGCGCCGTACGCCACCTTCGGCACCCCCGAACTCGCCGAGTCCGTCCTTGCGGCACTGGACGGACGCAGCGCCGCGCTGATGGCCAGCCACGGCGCGCTCACCCACGCCCCGACCCTGGACAAGGCCGTCGAGCACGCGCTGCTGCTGGAGTGGGCGTGCGGGGTCTATCAGCGCGCCGCCGCCCTCGGCACGCCCCGCGTCCTCGACGAGCACCAGCAACTCGCGGTGATCGAGGCCGCCCTCGCCCGGAACTACGGCACCACCCACCCCGTACCACCCGCGCAGGAGGGAAACCGATGAAGGTCGTCACGCTGGGCGTACATGTGCTGGACGTGCTGGTGCGGCCGGTGGAGGCCATACCCGAGGGCCAGGGCGCCACGCTGGTGGAGGACATCAGGATGACCGCCGCCGGCACGGCCGGCGGAACCGCGCTCACCCTCGCCAAGCTCGGCGCCACGGTGCACAGCGCCGGGGCGATCGGGTCGGACCCCACCGGAGACATGCTGGTCCAGCTCCTCGGCGCGGCCGGCGTCGACACCCGCCATCTCGTCCGCCGCACGGACACGGCCACCTCTGCGAGCGTCCTGCCCATCCGCCCGAACGGCGACCGCCCCTCCCTGCACCTCCTCGGCGCCAACATCACCTACGGCCCCGACGACGTGCCCTGGGACGCCATCGCCGAAGCCGACCACCTCCACCTCGGCGGCCCCGAGCTGATCGGCGTCGAGACCGCCGCACGCATCCTGTCGCACGCCAAGGAGCACGGCGTGGCCACCTCGGTGGACCTGTTGGCCCCCGGCGTGCTCGGCGGCTTCGAGCAGATCGAGGCCGCGCTGCCGTACGTCGACCACATGCTGCCCAACGAGGACCAGGTCCTCGGCTTCACCGGCGAGCAGGATCTGCTCGCCGGTGCGCGCAAGCTCCTGGCCGCCGGGGCCGGCCTGGTCGCGGTCACCCGGGGCGGTGACGCCGCCCTGCTGGTGACCCCGGACGGCACCGAGGCGGTACCCGCCTTCGCGATCGACGTCGTGGACACCACCGGCTGCGGCGACGCCTTCTCGGCCGGATTCGTGCGCGGCGCGGGCCTGGGCCGCACGCCGCACGCCTCGGCCGTCCTCGGCTGCGCGGCGGCAGCCCTGGTGGCCCAGGGACTCGGCAGCGATCACGGGGACTTCGACCTGGCCGCCGCGGACGCGTTCGCGCAGGAGCACAAGCCGCGCACGTGAGGCGCCGTCAGTCGTCCTGATGGCTCACGATGTTGAGGACGTTGCCGTCGGGCGCCCGCACCAGGAACCTGCGCAGGCCCCAGGGCTCCTCGGTGAGCGGGTGCACGATCTCGTACCCGTGGCGCAGGGCGTCGGCGTAGGCGCGGTCCACGCCCGCCCACGCGGACCGAGACGACGGCGAGCTCGGGCGCCGTCGCGTCGCGGGTCACCAGCTGGATCTGGGCCCGCCCGTCGGGCGACCGGTAGCGGGCGACCCAGCCCATGTCGAAGTCCTCCACGCTCAGGCCGAGGTAGCCGGTGTAGAAGTCGCGGGCGGCGACGATGTCGGCGACGTGGAGGTTGGGCGTGATACCGGTGGGCTCCATCGTGATTCCTTTCCGGGCCGGTCTGGCGTCCCCGACGCTACGCTTCGGCCGCCCGCCGAACAGGGACCGGCGCCCGCCCGTCGAGCGTCCGCCGGTCCGGGAACGGCTCAGCCGAGGGCGTCCTCCATGTCCGTCTGCCAGTAGGTGACGCTGAGCGCGCTGTCGTAGTGGACGCCCTTGGCCGGGAGGCCGGGAGTGGCGGCCGGCCCGCCGTCGCTGTTCGGCGTACGGCCCTGGAAGCCGACGACGAGCCTGTGGCCGGTGTTCCCGCCGGTACCGCTGCCGTCGGCCGCGCTGAGCAGGACACCCGCATAGCCGGAAGCGCCCGGCTCCAGCATCGTCACGGCCTGCGGCTGGGTGTCCTCGATCGCCTGGGGCACCCACTGCATCTCGTCGAATCGCAGCACCGGGTAGTACATCAGCGCGCACCGCTTCGAGCCGGTGTTGGTCACGGTGAGCAGCATGTGGTTGAGGGGGCGCGCGACCGGCTGGGCCGTGGTCCTGGTGTCGGACCCGTTGCAGATGGTCAGCCGCTCCGGATCCGCGTCGTCCCGCGTGCCCTGGCCGGCCTTGGCGCCGGAGCCGTTCTGAGCCGACTTGACCGGGTCGGCCTGCCCCGCAGACGACTGACCGGAACCCGAGCCCCCGCCCGTCTGCTGCGGCGACTTCCCGGGCGAGGGCTTCGACACGTCCTGGGTCGCGCTCGGCGACCCCGACTGCGCGGCACCCTCGTCGCGGGCGCCGGAGCCATCCTGACAGGCGGTCAGGGCGAGGGCGCCCAGGGCGGCGCCGGTGGCGGCGAGAAGGCGGGCGTGGCGGAAGGTGCGCATGGCTGATTCCTTGTCCGTGCAAAGGGTTTACGTACATCCGCTCGACCGGTTGCCGGGAGCGGCGTGCTTGGATGACCAGAGCTTGATCCGTGTTCCGTCCCGGCCGCCACCACCGGCGGGCGATCAGGGACACTGGAACGGCTGTAGCGCATCTGACCTGGTGAAACGTCCCACCCCTGGAACGGGGGAATGGGACATGGGGGAGGGAGGAACGGTGTCGGAAGGCACTGCGGCGGCCGATTTCGCGGCACTTCTGCGGCAGTTGAAGGACCGCTCCGGACTCAGCTACGGAGTCCTCGGCAAACGGCTGCACATGAGCACGTCGACGCTGCACCGGTACTGCAACGGGGACGCCGTGCCCACCGATTACGCGCCCGTGGAGCGGCTGGCACGGCTGTGCAAGGCAGCACCGGACGAGCTGGTGGAACTGCACCGGCGATGGGTGCTGGCGGACGCCGTACGGGGGAAGAGGGGGACGGGGGACGCACCGGACGGGGCTGTCGTCGCCGAGGGCGCGGCGGCCGTGCCGGACGCGCCGGCGGGCTCATTGGGCTCACCGGAACCGGACGGCGCGGGTCGTCCGGAAGGCCGGCGACACTCCCGCCGTCGTTCCGCCGTCGCCGCCGGCGCCGGTCTGGCCGCCGTCCTCGGCGCCGTCGCGCTGGCCATGAGCCTGCCGTCGGGCGGGGACCGGGGCGACGAGGGCCGGAGGAGCCCCGTCGGCGCCGCCACCTCGCGGGAGGTGGCCGCCGATCCGACGAAGAGCGGGGCGAGCGCGTCGGCGTCGCCGACCCGCAGCACGGAGCCCAGCCGGTTGAACTCCCCTTCCCCCACCCGGACTCCGACCAGGAACAGCCAGGCCGGCGGGGACGCCACGGCCGCCGAACCACCCCTCACCGTGAACACCCGGCCGTACAGCTGGGAGGGCCCCTGCTCCCAGCACTACCTGATCGACCGGCCCGGGACGGAGGTCGGACCGCCCCCGGTGGAGCAGGACGCGCCGGCCTGGGTCGGGGCCCACAAGGCCGTGTCCGCCGGGGAGCAACTGGTGAAGCTGACCGTCCAGGGCACGGGGAAGGAGACGGTCGTCGTCGACGGCCTGAAGGTCCGGGTGGTCGGCAAGGACACACCCCCGGCGTGGAACGACTACGTGATGGGTGTCGGCTGCGGGGGCAATGTACCGACCCGGCCCTTCAGCGTGGCGCTCGACGGCGCCCGGCCGGCCGTCGTCGCCGGGGACGGGCAGCGGGACTTCCCCTTCAAGGTGAGCGAGTCGGACCCGGAGGTCTTCGAGATCACCGCCGACGCGTCGGCGTACGACGTGCGGTGGTACCTGGAACTGTCCTGGTCCAGCGGGGACCGCGAGGGCACGATGGTCGTCGACGACGACGGACGGCCCTTCCGCACGAGCGGCAACAACGGACGCCCGGCGTACGAGTTCCCGCTCGGCGGCCAGAAGTGGCTGAAGTCCGCGGGAGGTTGAACGGGGAGCCGGGGTCCTCAGCCGGCTCGGCCGGCCTGTCCCTCACCCGCCGCCGACATGTCCTGGCGTCCGACGACCGAGAGCAGTTCCAGCAGGGCCGCGCCCTCCGAGCCCGGGGCCGCGGTGAACCACAGCAGCCGCTGGTGGCCGTCCTCGCTGAACAGGCTGTGGCAGTCGACCTCGATCACGCCGAGCGTGGGATGGACGATCCGCTTGTGGTCGGCACGGCGCACCCCCACGTCACGGGTGTCCCACAGCGCGGCGAACTCCTCACTGGAGCGCCGCAGCCGAGCCACGATCCCGTCGATCTCGGCGTCCCGTCCGCGCCGGGCGGCCACCGCCCGCAGGTCGGCGACGAACACGGCGGAGTGGTGCGGGTGGTCCTCGGGCGGATACAGGGTGCGTGAGGACGGCTCGGTGAACCAGCGGTAGAGGAAACCGGCCGTGGGACCACCCGCCGCCGGAGAACCGATCCCCGGGTGTGCTCCGACCAGGGCCGCGGCGAGCGCGTTCTGCGCCAGCGTCTCGTGCAGCGCGGTGATGACCATGGCCGGCGTCGTGGTGAGCCGGTCGAGAAGGCTCAGCAGGCCGGGTTCGACATGCGCCGCCGGGCCGTGCGCCGCCGGTGGAACACGGCGGTCCGCCAGATGGAAGAGATGGTCGCGCTCGTCCCTGTCCAGCCGCAGTGCGCGGGCCAGCGCGGCCAGCGTCTGGTCGGACGGCTGGGCCCCGCGGCCGCGCTCCAGCTCGGTGTAGTAGTCGGCCGACAGGCCGGCCAGCTGCGCCACCTCCTCCCGGCGCAGACCGGGCACCCGGCGCCTGGGCCCGGCCGTGAGCCCGACATCGCCGGGCCGCACGCGGGCCCGCCGGGACTTGAGGAACGCGGCGAGCTCGGAGAGGTTCACGCCCCCATCCTGCCTGCGCGGCGGCCGCTCACCCAGGGGATGACAACCCCAGGGTGGACGCAGCCCTGGCCGCGGGGACGACCCCTGCCGAGAGTGGAGCTCGCAAGTGCCGTTCGTCGACACCGAGCCGAGAGAGCCTCACCATGCCGTTCGCGAACTTCAAGGTCCCCGCCGGGACGCTCACCACCGAGCAGATGGAGCAGATCGTCACCACCGCCACCGAGTTGTACGTCGGCATCTACGGCGAACGGGCCCGGGCCACCACCCTGGTGCTCGTCGAGGAGGTGCCCGACGGGGGATGGGGCATCGGCGGCGAGCTCCTGACGCTCGCCAGGCTTCAGCAGGCGCCGGGCAGCTGACCCGGGTCACACGGTGGCGAGGGACACCTCGGTCGACTTGAACAGGACGGTGACGGCGGAGCCCGCTCCCAGACCCAGTTCACCGACCGCGTCCGCGGTGATCGCGGCCGTCACCTCGCCGCCGTCGACCGAGACCCGTACCGAGGCCATGGCGGCGCCCGTCGCGACCTCGCGCACGGTGCCGGGCAGCCGGTTGCGGATGGACAGGCCGTCCACGGGGCCGGTGGCGAGCGCGACCTCCGTGGCCTTGACCAGCGCTCGCACGGAGGATCCCGCCGCGAGGCCCAGGTCCCTGGCCGCCTCGGCGGTGATCGCGGCGGTGACGTCCTGACCCCCGTCGAGGCGTACCTTGACCGTCGCCATGGCCTCCCCCGGGGTGACGGAGGTGACGGTGCCGGGGATCTGGTTGCGGATGCTCAGGCTCATGGTCGTACGCCTCGCTGGGTGTGGGGGATTTGTCCCTGTTGGGGGTGCTGTGCCGCCCACGGTAGTCCGGTCGGCGAGCCGTCCACGGGAACCCCGTCGCCACCGCGAGGCGAGGGCGCCGCCGGACCTCGCGGACCCGGGCGCCACCGCCGGTCACGCGGGGTACGCGTGCGTCTGGGCCGCCTTGACGGTCGCCCACACCGCGGCGCCGGGACGCAGGTCGAGCTCGGCGGCGGCGATCGTCGTGAGGTCGGCGGCGAGGGGCAGTTCACCGGTGAGGTCGGCGCGGATCTGATCGCCGTGGGTCTCCAGGCCGACGACCTCGCAGCGCCAGAGGTTGCGGGCGCTGGAGCCTGTCGGGCGGTCGCGGTGGAGGGTGACCGCACCGGGCGGGAAGGCCACGAAGACCGGTCCGGTGAGGTCCTCGGTGGTCGTGATCGCGGGCCCGCCGTCGACGCGGACGGTGTGCCGCCGCGCCTCTCCCCGGTAGAGGTTCAGACCGACCAGGTGCGCGATGTAGTCGGTGCGCGGATGCCGCGCGATGTCCGACGGAGTGCCCTCCTGGACGACCCGGCCGTCCTCGACGACGACCAGTCGGTCGGCGAGCACCATGGCGTCGAGCGGATCGTGCGTCACGAGGACGGCGACCGCCTCGAAGTCGGCCAGGTGGTGGCGGAGCTGGGCGCGGACGTCCAGACGGGTCCGGGCGTCGAGCGCGGCGAGCGGCTCGTCGAGCAGCAGCAGACGCGGGTGCGTGGCCAGCGCACGGGCCAGGGCGACACGCTGCGCCTGCCCGCCGGACAGCTTGCGCGGCTTGCTCGCGGCATGCGCGGTGAGCCCCATGCGCTCCAGCCACCCGGCGGCCCGGGCGCGGGCCTGCGCCTTCGTGGCGCCGTGGCAGCGCGGCCCGAAGGCCACGTTGTCCAGCGCGGACAGATGGGGGAAGAGCAGGTAGTCCTGGAAGACGACCCCGACCGGCCGGGACTCCGGCCGCGTACGGTCCAGTTCGACCCCGTCCAGCCGGAGGTGGCCGCCGGACAGCGGCACGAGTCCGGCGAGGGCCCGCAGCGCGGTCGTCTTGCCGGCGCCGTTGGGGCCGAGCAGCGCGACCACGTCTCCGGGTGCGGCCTTCAGGGCCACGTCGAGTCGGAACGCGCCACGCTCCACCACCAGCCGGGCGTCGAGGCCCTCACCGGTCCCGGCGGGGGCGTCGACGGTGGTCTTCTCGATGTCGGTCATGAGGCGGTCATCCATCGGTCACGCAACCCCGCCAGCACCGCGATCGACACGCCGAGCAGCACCAGGCTGAGGGCGATCGCCGCTTCGGGGTCGTTCTGCAGGGCGAGATACACCGCGAGCGGCATGGTCTGGGTGCGGCCCGGGAAGTTGCCGGCGAAGGTGATCGTCGCACCGAACTCGCCGAGCGCGCGGGCCCAGGCGAGGACGGCGCCGGCGGCGACGCCGGGCGCGATCAACGGCAGGGTGACCCGGCGGAACGCGGTGAAGCGCGAGGCGCCCAGGGTGGTGGCCGCCTCCTCGTAGCGAGGGTCGGCGGCACGCAGCGTGCCCTCCACGCTGATGACGAGGAACGGCATCGCGACGAACGCCTCCGCCACCACCACGCCCGCCGTCGTGAACGGCAGCGTGACCCCGAACCAGTCGTCCAGCAACCTGCCCACGACGCCGTTGCGGCCGAGCGCCATCAGCAGCGCCACACCGCCCACGACCGGCGGCAGGACGAGCGGCAGGGTCACCAGGGCCCGTACGAGACCGCGCCCGGGGAACTCCACCCGGGCCAGCAGCCAGGCCAGCGGCACCCCGATCACCAGGCTCACCGCGGTCGCCGCCGTCGCGCAGAGCAGGGAGAGCTGGAGCGCCTGCCACACCTCCGAGCTGGTCAGCAGGTCGGGCATGCTGCGCCACGGGGCGCGGATCAGCAGGGCGACGAGCGGCAGAACCAGGAAGACCAGACCGATCAGCGCGGGGACGAGGAGGGGCAGCGGGGCACCCCCGAGCCCTCGCCCGCCTCCGGGCCCCGTCCTGCCCGCACGGCCGCCCCGTTCCTCGCGGACGCGACCGCGCCGCGGGCCACCGGTCAGGGTGTCCGCGGCGCCGGCCTTGTCCATGGACGGGTCGGTCACGGCTGGAGGAACCCGGCCTCGGACAGGACCTTCTGGCCCTCGGGGGACTGCACCAGCGCGATGAACGCCTTGGCGGCGTCGGTGTTCTGCGACTCCTTCAGCACGGTGATCGGGTAGTCGTTGACGGCGTCGGCGGACTCGGGGAACTCCACGCCCTCCACCTTGTCACCCGCCGCCTTCACATCGGTCTTGTAGACGACAGCGGCGTCGGCCTCCTTCAACACCACCTTGTTCAGGGCGGACTTGACGTCCTCCTCGTAGGAGACCGGCGTGAGCTTCAGTTTCGCGGCCGTGATGGCCTTCTCGGCGGCGGCACCGCACGGCACCGTCCGGTCGCACAGCACGACCTTCAGGTCCGGCCCGGTCAGGTCCTTCAGGGAGGCGATCCTGTCCGGGTTGCCCGGCAGGGTCGCGATCTGCAGCTGGTTGCGGACGAAGGTGGCCGGCGTGCCGGAGGCGTCTCCCGCGTCGGTCACGATCTTCATCGTCTTCGGGCTGGCGGAGGCGAAGACGTCGGCGGGGGCACCGCCGGTGATGCTCGCGGCGAGCGCGTCGCTGCCGCCGAAGCTGAAGGTCACCTTCGTGCCGGGGTGCTCCTTCTCGAACTCCTCGCCCAGCTTCGTGAAGCTCTCCTTCAGCGAGGCGGCCGCGAAGACGGTCACCTGACCGGACAGCTCGTCCGAGGCCGACGCGGAGGAGCCCGACGTCTTGGCGGAGTCCGAGTCCGAGGACGAGCAGGCGCTCAGGGCCAGCAGGGCGGCGGCGCCTGCGCCGGTCACCTTCAGCATCCGGCGGGTCCGGCGCACGGAACGGGTCATCACGGGTCCACTCCCTCTGGTCCTGACGGACACAGCCACGGTCTTACGACCTTGCTCACGGTCTTACGGTCCTGCTCACGGTCCTACGGCCTTGTTCACGGTCCGACGACCGTGTTCGGTCCTTCGATCTCTACGGCCGCTCGACGACCACGTTGGTCGACTTGATCACGGCGACGGCCGGCACCCCGGGCTCCAGCCGAAGGTCCTCGGCCGACTCGCGGCTGACCATCGCGACCACCCGGAACGGTCCGGCCTGGATCTCCACCTGCGCCGACACATCACCGAGGGTCACATCGGTGACGATGCCGGAGAAGCGGTTGCGGGCCGAGGAGCCGGTGGACTCCCGTTCGGCCCGGTGCCGCTGCCGGGCGTAGGCGGCCAGGGCCGGGCCGGGGATGATCCGGTGACCCAGCCCGTCACGCGCGGCGGTGAGTTTCCCGCCGTCCACCAGACGCCTCACGGTGTCGGCGCTCACACCGAGTAACGCTGCCGCGTCACCGATCCGGTAGGTGTGCATGCGCAGATGATACTGCCGCAGATGCGAGGCGAAAGTCTCTTGTCACATTGCATGAGCCGGACCATGTGCGGACTGGCATGGCATGTGCGTTTGTACGGGAGGGCTGCTCGGGTACCGTCATGCGGGAGGTGGTAGCCCGTGAGTCAGTCCCTCGCAGCTGCCCGTACGACCGCCGGACCGGCGGCGGAACTCGTTCTCGCCGGTGACCTGGAACGCCCGGCCCGCCTGACGGTGCCCGATCTGCTCGGCCGGCCTCAGCACCGCGCCGAGGTCGCCTTCGAGTGCGCCACCAGCGGCATCCGGCGCCACCGCTTCACCGGGCCCCTGTTGCACGACGTCCTCATGGACGCCGGTCCCGTCTTCGACCCCGCCCGCCGCAAGGACCGGCTGCGCTTCCTGATCGCCGTACGCGGCCCGACGGCCACCAGGCCCTGCTGTCCTGGGCGGAGATCGACCCGGACTTCGGGCGCGCCCCCGTCCTGCTGGCGGTCACCCTCGACGACACCGCGCTCGACCGGACGGGCCCTCAGCTCGTCCTGCCCCAGGACCGCTGCGGCGCCCGCTACATCAGCGGAATCGAGGCGATCCATGTGGACGGCGGCTACCGCGCCTGGGGCTGACGATGACACCCTCGGCGCTCAGGCCACGCCCGCGTCCCGCAACCCCAGCCACACCCGGTCCCGGGTCAGCGGGACGCCGCCACCACCCACACCGTCCACTACCGCATCCAGCGCATCGAGCACTTCACCGGCCGCGACCTGTCCCGCCTCGCCGGCCGCCTCGACCTGTGGGCGGCCCTGCTGTGCCGGTCGTGACCGGTGAAGGCGGTGGGTAGGGGTCCACCGGAACCCCGGGAGGACCCGTATGCAACTGCGCCAGCTGGAATATCTGGTGGCCCTCGCCCGCGAGCGTCACTTCGTCCGCGCGGCCGCCGCCTGTCACGTCTCCCAGCCCTCCCTGTCGGCCGCGATACGGCGGTTGGAACACGAACTGGGCGTGCCGATCGTGCGCCGCGGGAGACGTTACGAGGGCCTGACACCGGAGGGCGAGGTGGTGCTCGCCTGGGCGCACCGCATGCTCGCCGAACGGGACGCCCTGCGCCAGGAGTTGTCCGCCCTGCGCGACGGCCTCACCGGCACGCTCCGCCTCGGAGTCGTGCCTACGGCGCTGCCGGCCGCCTCCCTCCTGACGACCCCCTTCTGCGAACGCCACTCCCGGGCCGGGGTCAGCATCGAGTCGCTCTCCTCGGCCGACATCACCAACGGGCTCACCGAGTTCGAGCTGGACGCGGCGATGACGTACCTCGACGACGACACGCTCGGCGACCTGCGTCGACTGCCCCTGTACGAGGAGCGGTACATGCTGCTGACGCCGGTGGACGGGCCGCTCGCGGGCGCGGTGTCGGCGAGCTGGTCGCAGGCCGCCGCACTCCCGCTGTGCCTGCTCAACCCCCGTATGCGCAACCGCCGCATCATGGACGAGTGCTTCGCCGCCGACGGTGCCTGCGCCGCCCCCGCGATCGAGTCGGACACCGTCGCCGGCCTGTACGCGCACCTTCCCCGCGGCCGCTGGTCGAGTGTGATCTCGCACGCCTGGCTGCACATGTTCGGCGTGCCCGAGGGCATGCGGGTCGTCCCGCTCGAAGGACCCGCGCACGGGCCCCGGGTGGGGCTGGTGACCGGCCCCGACGACCCGCCCTCCGTCCTGGCCGGAGCCCTGCTGGCGGTCGCCCGGGAGGCCCGCGTGCGGGAGGCGCTGGACGCGTTGCTGCGGACGTATCTCGACACCCACGACCACTGATAGCGCACGGCTATAGGGGCATAGCGAAGTTCGCTTTGACCAGGGCATTCACCGGCGAGGATCGTGAACCGCACCTTCCCGCAACGCCAGTTGAGGAGCCGCGACATGGCCAAGGTGCTCTGCGTCCTGTACGACGACCCCACCGACGGACACCCGACGACGTACGCCCGCGACGACCTCCCCGCCGTCGACCACTACCCCGGCGGCCAGACCACCCCCACCCCCGAGGCCGTCGACTTCACCCCCGGCCACCTCCTCGGCAGCGTCTCCGGCGAACTCGGCCTGCGGGACTACCTGGAGAAGGCCGGCCACACCCTCGTCGTCACCTCGGACAAGGACGGCGACGGGTCCGTCTTCGACCGCGAGCTGCCCGACGCGGACATCGTCATCTCGCAGCCGTTCTGGCCGGCGTACCTCACCGCGGAGCGGATCGCCGCCGCCAGGAACCTCAAGCTGGCCGTCACCGCGGGCATCGGCTCCGACCACGTCGACCTCGACGCGGCGATCGCGCACGGGGTGACGGTCGCCGAGGTGACGTACTGCAACAGCATCAGCGTCGCCGAGCACGTGGTGATGACGACGCTGTCCCTGGTGCGCGACTACCTGCCGTCCCACCAGGTCGTGCTGGACGGCGGCTGGAACATCGCCGACTGTGTGGCCCGCTCCTACGACCTGGAGGGCATGCACGTCGGCACCGTCGCCGCCGGGCGCATCGGCCTCGCCGTCCTGCGCCGCCTCGCGCCCTTCGACGTGAAACTGCACTACACCGACCGGCACCGGCTGCCGCGCGAGGTGGAGGAGGAGCTGGGGCTGACCTTCCACGCGACGGCCGCCGACATGGTGCCGCACTGCGACGTCGTCACGATCAACGCACCGCTGCACCCGGAGACGGAGGGACTGTTCGGGGACGAACTGCTGGCGACGATGAAGCGCGGCGCGTACCTCATCAACACGGCCCGGGCGAGGATCGTCGACCGGGACGCGGTCGACCGAGCCCTGCGCAGCGGCCGGTTGGCCGGCTACGGCGGCGACGTCTGGTACCCGCAGCCGGCACCCGCCGACCACCCCTGGCGGAGCATGCCGCACCACGGCATGACCCCGCACATCTCGGGCTCGTCCCTGTCGGCGCAGGCCCGCTACGCGGCCGGCACCCGGGAGATCCTGGAGTCCTGGTTCGCGGGCCGCCCGATACGGGACGAGTACCTGATCGTCGACGGGGGAGCCCTGGCCGGGACCGGCGCTCACTCCTACTCGGTCACCCGGTGACGCGGCGCTCCGTCACGCGGTGACCGCGGAGGCCGCCGCCCGGCACCCTCACACGCGGTCGATGTGCACGTTCGTCGACTTCACGCGGGCGGTGGCCTCCATCCCCACCTCCAGCCCCAGCTCCTCCACGGCCTCCCGAGTCAGCAGCGACACCAGCCGGTGGGGTCCGGCCTGGATCTCCACCTGGGCCGCCACGTCACCGAGTTTGATCGCGGTGACGATGCCGGGGAAGGCGTTGCGGACCGAGGTGTAGGAGGTGTCCTCCTCGCCGCCGCCCTTGGCGAGTTCGACCGAGAAGGCGGCGAGGTCCTTCCCGTCGACGAGCCGCCTGCCGCTCTCGTCGCGATGGGTCGCCACCCGCCCCGCGTCAGCCCACCGCCGTGCGGTGTCCGGACTCACGCCGAGCAGCCGTGCGGCCTGGCCGATCGTGTATGCCTGCATGCAGGCCAAGATAGGCCAGCGACGGGGCGGGCCGGCGCAGCAGGGACCCCGTTGAGCGGGCGGGGTCCGGAGCACGCGGCGCGGCTAGCCGTGCAGTTCGCGGTAGGCGACGACCGCCCCGGGATGCAGCGGCACGGACCCGGTCGAGATGAGGCTGCGGACGTCCAGGAACTGGGTGCCCAGGGCCGAGGCGGGTACGAGGTGGGTGGCGCGGCGGACCAGCACGTCGGTGAGGGCGGCGGCGATCGGGGACGGCAGGTCGGGGCGGCACAGGAGCAGGTTGGCGACGCCGATGGTGGTCACCTCGGGCGTGCCCTTGTACGCCCCCGCCGGCACCGTCACCGCTTCCAGACCCGGCCCGGAGGTTTCCGTGCCGGCCCGCAGGCGGGGGAGCAGCGCGGCCAGCGGCAGCAGCCGTATGCCGCGCCGCTCGCCGAGCCCGGTCAGCGCGGGCAGCGGCAGACCGCCCGACACCAGCAGGGCGTCGACCGCCCCGTCGCGCATCGCGCGGACCGCCTGCGGCAGCAGCAGCCGGCGGACCTGGACGTCGGCGCCCGGGGTCAGTCCCGCGACACGCAGCAGGCGATCCCCGAGGACCGCGCCGCCGGACGCCGGCGCGCCCAGGGAGACCGTGTGTCCCGCCAGGTCGGCGACCGTGCGGATCGGGGCGTCGGCTCGCACCGCGAGTTGGAGATAGTTCTCGTACACCCGGCCGATCGCGCGCAGCGGGACCGGCCGGCCGAACGGTGCCGAGCCGTCGTACGCCGCCCACGCGATGTCGGCCAGGGACAGCGCCACGTCGGCCCGGCGGGTCTGCAGCATGCCTATGTTGTCCACGCTGGCCTCGCTGTGGATCACCTCGCAGGACAGCCGGGGGTGGGCCGCCCGTACCTGGTCGGCGAGGAGGCGGCCGAAAGCGGCGTAGAGATTGCCGGACTCGCCGGTCGCGATACGCAGCCTCCCCCGCGGGCCACGGTCCATGTGCCGGGCGTCGGCCGTCCCGGCGGCCGCGAGCAGTCCCGCGCCTCCGACGCCGAGGGCGGCGCGCAGGGCGGTACGGCGGGCCGGGCCGGTCATGACGTACGCCCCTTCGCCGTGGACGTCGTCTCCCGGTCGGCGCGCGGCAGCACGACCCGGACCCGCAGGCCGTGCGGTGCGGCCGGCGTGAACTCGACGCGGCCGCCGCGCCCGGCCACCAACTGCTCGGCGATCGCCAGCCCGAGGCCGCTGCCGCGGACGTCGCGGTGGCGCTCGGCACGCCAGAAGCGGGTGCCCGCCTGCGGCAGTTCCGCCGTGCCGAGACCCGGACCGTCGTCCTGTACCTCGAACACCGCGTGCGGGCCTTCGGCGAAGCAGCGCGTCCCGACGCGGGCGCCGCTCCCGGCGTACTTGATCGCGTTGTCCAGGAGGATGTCGGCGACCTGCGCCAGCTCACCCTCCGTGCAGGCGGTACGGACGCGCGGGCCGGGGACGTGGTCGAGGCGGACGCCGGCCTGCTCGGCCACCGGGCGCCACAGCTGCACCTGGGCCTCGGCGATGCCGGTCGCGTCGCAGCACGCCTCCGGGGCGTCCGTCACGGCCAGCTCGCCGGCGCGGTGCTCGGCGTTCGCGAGGGCGAGCAGGTCGTCCAGGAGGTGCTCCATACGTTCCAGCTCCGCGGTCACGCCCGTGTACGTGCGGGTGGCGGAGGCGGGCAGCCGCAGTTGGAGGGAGTCGATGCGCAGGCGCAGCGCGGCCAGCGGATTGCGCAGCTGGTGCGAGGTGTCGGCCACCAGCCGGCGCTGCTGTTCCAGAGCCGTGGTCACCGCGTCCGCCATGCGGTTGAAGCCGGTGGCGAGCTGCCGCAGCTCGGGCGGACCGCCGGCCCGGGCGTGCTCGGCGGGCAGTCCCGCCGCGAGCGTGCCGACCGCGCGGTCCAGGTGATGCAGGGGCCGTACGACCCACCGCGTGGCGGCGCGGGCGAGCAGCACGCAGGCCACGGCGAACAGGCCCGCACCGGCCAGGACCAGCGCCCACCGCAGCGCGATGTCGTCGGCGGCGGCCCGCACCGACGCCCGCAGCACCACGGCCCCGGACACCCGGGTGCCGGTGCCCACGGGGCGGGCGAGCAGCTCGTCGCCCCGGGACCAGGGGCGCAGCGTGTCCCCGGGCGAGACACGCTGGTTGCGCAGCGCCGCGTCGACCAGCCGCGCGACCACCGGGTCCGCGGCGCGCAGACCGCCCGCCTGCACCACCGGGGCACGGCGGGCGTCGACGACCACGACCGCCTCGCCGTACAGCTCCGCGTACCGGGTCACCTCGGCGGTGAGAGCCCCGGTGTCGCCGCTCCGAGCCGCCTGCTCGGCCAGCCCGGCGAACCGGTCGAGGTCGCCGGTACGGGCAGCGACGAGCTGCTCGGTGCGCTGTGTCGCGGTGACGCCGAGCAGCGGCACGGCGAAACCGGCCACCGCGAGCACCGCGAAGGCGAGGACGACGGTCAGTACCCGAGTGCGCATGGGCCCGGTTCAGCCGCCGAACCGGTAGCCGAAGCCACGGATCGTCGTCAGCACTTCCGGGCGGCCGAGCTTGGCCCGCAGCTGGGTGAGATGCACGTCGAGGGAGCGGGACACCGCCAGATAGGCGTCGCCCCACACCTCGTCCATCAGCCGCTGGCGGCTGACCGCCGTACCGGCCCGGCCGGCCAACGCGGCCAGCACCGCGAACTCCTTCGTGGTCAGCCGTACCTCCGCGCCGCCCACGGTCACCCGGCGCGCGTCGAGGTCGACCTCGACGTCACCGGCGCGGACCGTACGCGACGCGGGTGCCGCCGCAGCGGTCGGCGGGGCGGCGCGCCGGGTGACGGCCTCGATCCGGGCCAGCAGCTCGGCCAGCCGCACCGGCTTGACCAGGTAGTCGTCGGCGCCCAGACGAAGGCCGCGGACCACCGACCGCTCGTCGCCGCGCGCGGTGAGGACCACGACCGGGAGGCCGCTCACCGCACGCAGCTTGCGCAGCACCTCCAGCCCGTCGAGGTCGGGCAGCCCGAGGTCGAGCAACAGCAGGTCGGCCTGGCGGTGCCGGCCGAGGACCTCCTCGCCGCGTCGCACCCGGGTGGGCAGATGACCGTGCTCGTACAGCGCCTCGGTCAGGGCACCGGCCACCCCGTCGTCGTCCTCGGCCAGCAGTACGCGCACGCTCGCCACCCTCCCGGTCAGTCCTTGGCCTCGCTCTCCAGCGGCGATCCGTCCGACGTCTCGCGCATCCGAATGTAGACGAGCAGCGAGACCAGGACGCAGGCGGTGACGTAGTAGAAGTACCAGCTCTCGTGTCCGGCGTTCTTGAACCACAGGGCGACGTACTCGGCGGTCCCGCCGAACACGGCCACGGTCAGCGCGTAGGGCAGACCGACACCCAGCGCCCGGATCGACGTCGGGAACAGCTCGGCCTTCACCACCGCGCTGATCGACGTGTAGAGGGAGCTGACGGCCAGCGGACCGACCATGAGCAGGAAGGCGTACACCGGATTGCTGGTGTGCGACAGGAGGGTCAGCGAGGGCACCACCACGATCGCCCCGAGGACGCCGAACCCGATCAGCATCGGACGCCGCCCGATCTGGTCCGACAGCAGGCCCATGACCGGCTGGAGCACGACGAAGACCAGCAGTGCGAAGAAGTTGATCCACGCCGCCGTCGGCTTGGCGATGCCGCTGGTGTTGACCATGAACTTCTGCAGGTACGTCGTGTACGTGTAGAAGAACAGGGTGCCGCCCATGGTCAGGCCGACGACGATCAGGCACTGCCGGGGGTACGACAGCAGCATCCGCAGACTGCCGCGCGCCCGGCCGTCGCCCTTCTCGCCGTCGCCCTCGGCCGCCACCCGCTCGAAGCTCTCCGACTCGTCCATGCCGCGCCGCAGCCACAGCACGACGATCGCTCCCGCGGCACCGACGACGAACGCGATCCGCCAGCCCCACGACTCCATCTGCGTGCCGCTGAGGAGCTGCTGGAGGATGATCTGCAGGCCGAGCGCGGTGAGCTGCCCGGCGATGAGGGTGACGTACTGGAAGCTGGAGTAGTAGCCGCGCCGGCCCGGCGAGGCGACCTCCGACATGTACGTCGCCGAGGTGGAGTACTCCCCGCCGACCGACAGCCCCTGCAGCAGTCGCGCGGTCACCAGCAGCACCGGCGCGGCGACGCCGATCGCGTCGTAGGACGGTGTCAGCGCCACGATCAGCGAACCCGCGGCCATCAGCGTCACCGACAGCGTCAGCGCCGCCCGCCGGCCACGACGGTCGGCGTACCGCCCGAGCACCCAGCCGCCGATCGGCCGCATCAGGAAGCCGACGGCGAACACGGCGGCGGTGTTCAGCAACTGGGCGGTCTGGTCGCCGGACGGAAAGAACGCGGCGGCGAAGTACACACTGAACGCGGTGTACGCGTACCAGTCGTACCACTCGATCAGGTTGCCGATCGAGCCCCGCACGATGTTGCTGACAACCCTGCGCTCGCCCTGACGTGACTCCCGCGCACCCGCGGTCGTGGTCTGTGTGGCCATCGAGAACTCCCTTGTCTGCGGCCCGGAGGCACACAGAGTCGACGGCCCGACAGTCCCGTTCAACAGCGCGAACGAAGTCCTAACAGTCCCTTAGGACAGACGCTCCTTCCTGGTGGCGAGCCGGTGAGGCCGCACTGCGAGGCCGGGTCGCGGGCCCGCTGTCAGTGCCTGCAGCCGGCGCGCAGTGCGAGTCGCCCGTCCGGGAACCGCTCGCGGAACCCACGGTCGTGCGAGACCGCCACCACCGCTCCCGGGTAGACCGCGAGTGCCGCTTCCAGCTCCTCCACGAGGTCGAGCGCGAGGTGGTTCGTGGGCTCGTCGAGGACCAGCAGGTCGGCGGGCCGGGTCACCAGGGCGGCGATCTGGAGCCTGCGCTGCTGGCCCGCGGACAGTGCCGCGACCGGGACGTGCAGGTCCTCCTCGCGGAACAGCCCGAGCGCCAGGAGCTGTTCGGCGTATTCGTCCGGCAGCCCCGGCCGTCCGGCCGCGAAGGCGGCGAGCAACGGCAGCCGGGTGGAGCGGGCCGGGAGCTCCTGCGCCAGGTACCCGATCCGGCGGGGACGGCGCACGCTGCCGGCGTCCGGTTCGAGGTCACCGGCCAGGACGCGCAGCAGCGTCGTCTTGCCGGCCCCGTTCTCGCCCGTGATCAGCAACCGCTGACCGGGGGCGACGGTCAGCGAGCCGTCCAGCCGCAGTCGCGTGCCGACCCTCACGTCGTCGAGCTCGGCGAGCGGACGATCACTGTCCTGGGCGTTGTGGGTTCCGTCGTGATCGTGGTCGGCCGGACGCTCGTCGGCCTCCGTCGGCAGCGCCGCCGTGAACCGCAGGGGCTGCGGCGGTGCCGCCACCGGGTGGCGTCGCAGGTGAGCCAGCCGTTCGCGCGCAGCGCGCACCTGTCCGCCGAGCTTCGCCTCGTGCGAGCGGCGATGCTTGCCGAAGCCCTGCCGTGGGTCCTTGCCGGTGCCGGCCAGCCGCTTCCCGGCGGCGCCGAGGAGTTCCTCGACGCGGGCCACCTCCTGGACCCACTCGAGGTGATCCTGCTCCGCGCCCCGCCGTGCGGCGGCCTTCGCGGCGCGGTACCCGGCCCAGCCGTCGCCGTGGCGGGACACGGCGCGCGTGTCCCGGTCCACCTCCAGGATCGTCGTGGCGACGCGTCCCAGGAACCCGCGGTCATGGGTGACCGCGACCACGGTGCCGCGGTGGGCGCGCAGGTGCTCCTCCAGCCAGTGGACGGCCGCCGCGTCGAGGTGGTTGGTGGGTTCGTCGAGCAGCAGCAGCTCGGGGGCCGCGGCCAGCACACAGGCGAGCGCGAGCCGGGACTGTTCGCCGCCGGAGAGCGAGCCGAGGGCGCGGTCACGGGTGATCTGGGCGAGCCCGAGCCCGTGCAGGGCCGCCTCGACCCGTACGTCGGCCTCGTAGCCGCCGCGTTCCTCGTACGCGGTCAGCAGCTCGCCGTACGCGGCGAGATCGGCCTCGGACGCCGCACCGAGACGCTCCTCCGCCGCGCGCAACCGACGCTCCATGTCCCTCAGGTCGGTGAGGGCGAGGTCGACGGCGTCCTGCACGGTGCAGTCCGGGTCGAGGTCGAGGGTCTGGGCGAGATGACCGATCCCGCCGGGGAAGCGGACGGTGAGTTCCCCGGTGTCCGGCGCCTCCGTCGTGGCGAGCAGTCGCAGCAGGGTCGACTTGCCGGAACCGTTCTCGCCGATGACCGCGGCCTTCTCGCCCGGGCGGACGGTGAAGGTGACCTGGTCGAGGACGGTCCGGGTGCCGTAGGACTTGGTGACGTCCTTGACGGACAGCTGCGCCACGGCAGCGGGCATGGCGGAGTGAGCGCGTTCGCGCATGTGACTTTCCCTGGGGTGTGAAGGGTCCACGGGCAGCGGAGACGGCGGCGGGGGCCGTGCCCGGACTCAGGGGAAGTAGTAGAAAGCCACGCGACCATCCTAGCAAAACGGACCGTCTCGTCTCTAGTGTGATGTCGGGGGAGGCCTGCGCACCGCCGGTCATGAGTCACCGGCGCCCTCGGCGGCCGGCAGCCGCTGCCGCCCCGGGCGAGCGGGTGCCCCGTCCCCTGTTCGCACAAGAGAAGCGATAACGCGGTCCCGGGCGGCGTGAAAACGACGGGCGTGGGGACTTGGCGTAGGAGGCCGGTGCCGGCGGCGTTCCCCTGGGGGCCGGGGTCGGCCAGGCTCCTCTGGTTCAGACCACGAGCCGGGGGAGCCGCCCTCCGGTCAGGACAGGCTGCCGTGCTCGCAGATCAGACGGGCGACCTCGCGGAGTTTGATGTTGTTCTCCTGCGAGTACCGGCGTAGCACGTCGAACGCCTGTTCCTCGCTGAGGTCATGGCTGCCCATGACGATGCCCATGGCCTCCCCGATCATGTGCCGGGTGGCGACGGCGTGCTCCATCTGCGCGTGTGTGCGGGCGCTGGAGAAGGCGACCGCGGCGTGGGAGGCCAGCAGCCAGCCGGCCAGTTCGCTGGCTTCGGTGAAGGCACCGGCCTCACGCGAGTAGATGTTCAGCGCACCGAAGTCCTCGTCATCGGTGTACAGCAGGAACCCCATCATGCTGCCGATGCCGAGTCGGTGGGCCTCGGGCGCGAAGGACGGCCAGCGCGGCTGCTCCCGGGTGAAGTCCCGGATGCGGAAGACCCGCTCGCCCTCTTTCGTGCGGGCGGCGTCGAAGCAGGGACCCTCGGCCAGCTGCTCCTGCAACCGGTCACTCTCCACCACCAGCTCGTGCGTCGGCGCCAGACTCTGGACCTGCTTGCCGTGCAGCACGAGGATGCCGGCCGCGTGACATCCCTCCACGAGCTCGGTCGCCGAGTCGGTGATCCGCTCCAAGGTCGTGTCGACCGACTTCTGCGCCAGCAGATCCCGCGCCAATGACGCCATCTGCTGTGCGAAATGAGCCCAGTCCATCGCGTACGCCACCTCTCGGGCTTGCCCGGCCGGCCGTGTACCCAGCATGTCACGCACGGCGCGCAACGGGCCCGGAGGCGGATGCCGGGGCACGAAGGGCTCCAGGCAGAAAGGTGGGGCGGAGGCAGGCGGCACAAGGGGCGTGTGAGGCGACGTTCACCCGATCGGCCGTCCGGGCACGCGAGCGGCGCGGTCATCGCCCAGCCTGGCAGGGAGTCACATCCAGACGACCGGCTGGAGGACGAGATGACCACCCTGGACCCGGCACTCAAGGCCGTCACCGACCAGATGAGGATCATCGGGGACGCGGACGGCGACGGTCGGATAGACATCGAGGAATTCCTGGCGGCCCTCGCCGGCGCCGGCATCTCCCGGGCTCATGCCCGACGGGCGTTCGAGGAAGCCGACAAGGATCGCGACGGGGCTCTCGGGTACGAGGAGGCCGTGACCGCCGCGCGCACGGCGTTGCAGTAGAGCGGGCAGCACCGGAAAAAAGAGGCGGAAACAGGGTCCGGGCGGCCGGGCGCCGCGGGCTCGATCGGCCGGTAGGGCGCCCCGGCAGGAGCAAGAACCGAAGTCTTTGAAGCCTCAGTTGCTCCCGATGCGCCGGCCCCGGCTCCACGTCGAACCCTGGCCGTGATCCCGCGGTTTGCGGCGTATGTCACCTACCGTGACCTCGACGTCGTGCTCCCGTGGACGAAATGGAGTTGGGGCCGTGGCCTTCGCGGAGTCGGACGCCGAGGGCGAGGCCGGGCAACGCTCCTGGGCGCCGCTGCTCGCGGTCTGCGCCGGGTACTTCATGGTGATCCTGGACGTGACGATCATCAACGTCGCCGTCCCCGTGATCGGCCGTGAACTGTCGGCCTCGCTCACCGGCATCCAGTGGATCACCGACGGCTACACCCTGGTCTTCGCCGGTTTCCTTCTGACGGGCGGCGCGCTGGGCGACCGGATGGGCAACCGCCGGGTCTTCTGCTGGGGCGTGGCCGTGTTCACGGCGTCCTCGGCCGCCTGCGCGCTCGCGCCGAACGCCCCCTTCCTGGTCGTCGCGCGCCTGGTGGAAGGGCTCGGCGCGGCACTGATCGTGCCCGGCTCCCTGGCCCTGCTCCAGCAGGCGTACCCCGCGCCGGCCGCTCGCGCGCGGGCCTTCGGCCTGTGGGGTTCGATGGCGGGCATCGCGGCCTCCGCCGGCCCGCTGCTGGGCGGCCTGCTCGTCTCCACGGCCGGCTGGCGCTGGGTGTTCCTCATCAACCTGCCGGTCGGCGCCGTGTGCCTCGCACTGACGCTCCGCCATGTGACCCGCTCACCCAGGCGTGCCGGCCGCGCTCTCGACTGGCCGGCCCAGTGCGCGGTCGTCGCGTCGGTGGCACTGCTCACGGCGGCGCTCAACGAGGCGGGACGACGCGGATGGTCCGACCCGGCCGTACTCGCCGGCCTCGGCCTGGCCGTGTCGGCGGCAGCGGCGTTCGCCGTACGGGAGAAGTTCGCCCGCGCCCCCGTCCTCCCCCTGAACCTGCTGCACTCCCGGGCGATGAGCGGCGGTGCCGTCATCGGCCTGCTGTTCAACTTCGGCTTCTACGGCATGGTCTTCACCGCCAGTCTGGAGTTCCAGCACCAGCGCGGGTACAGCGCCCTCGAAACCGGCTTGGCGCTGTTCCCGGCGGTGGCGATGACGATGTTCGCCTCCGTCCTGTCCGGACGCCTGAGCCGCCGGACCGGTGACCGTCCCCTGGTGGTCTCCGGCATGCTGCTGGCCGGGCTGGGACTGGCGGGCTGGGCGGCGGCGGGATCGGACCCCGCGTACGCGCTGCTGGTGGCACCGATGATGGCCGCGGGCTTCGGTACGTCCTTCGCCCTGACCGGCTCGACCGCCACCGTGATGGGCGCCGCGCCCCCGGCCTACTCCGGGACCGCCTCGGCCCTGTTCAACACCACCCGGCAGATCGGCAGCGCCACCGGCGTGGCTCTGGGCGGCAGCCTCCTGGCCACCGCCGCCGACCACGGCACCGGACTGCGGACCAGCATGGCGATCGGCGCGCTCGCGTACCTCGTCGCCGCGCTCCTCGCCTGGCTGTGCGTGCCGCCGAAGCCCCGGGCGGCATAGAGGTGTTGACGCCGGACGCTGTCCCGGGTCGCGGACCACGGCACACGCACGCCTCTCCACCACCCGGGAAAATCCGGATGCACGCTTCCCCCACCCTCGCTAGCGTTGGGGGCGTTCAGGTGCGCAGGCTGCGGCTACTTCGCCTCTCAAGCGGGTAACGCGGGTTCGAATCCCGCCATCGGCATCACCGGCCGATGTCGTCCAGCGGCCCAGGACGCCTTCAGTGCCGTCGCCGACCTCGATCTCTGAACACCCGCGACGCGAGCCGCCCGCCACGGTCCGAACCGCCGGGCGGCTCGGTCATGCCGTGGCGCCCGCGTCGGGCGTCCGCTCCGCCCGTCATCGCCCCAACTCACGGCACCCGACACAAAGATGACGCCCGATCAGCGGCGAGATGGCGTCCTGGCGGGCGGAGATCGAGGCCGCGGAGGCCCAAGTGGTCCGCCGTCTGAACTGAGCCGGCCGCAGGTTTCAGTCGGGCGGTACGACGGTGATCACGACGTTGCCCGTCTTCTGGCCGGTCTCGACGAACCGATAGGCGTCGGCGATCCGCTCCAGCGGATAGCGCCGGTCGACGACCGGCTTGAACCCACCGGTGTCCATCAGCTCTCCGATGTGCCGCACGATGTCCTGATTCTGCCGCGGAAAGGGGAACTTCACCCTTCTTCCGCGGAACAGCGGGGTGACGAGCGGCAGGAGCACGTTCTGCCAGCCCGGGCCGAGCTCCGACGACAGATACAGCCCGCCGGGTTTCAGCAGCCGCCTGCACCGGCCGAAGGTGCTCTTGCCGACCGCGTCGAACACGGCGTCGTACCGCTGCTCGTCCTCGGTGAAGTCCTGTGCGGTGTAGTCGACGACCCGGTCCGCGCCGAGGCCCTTCACCAGCTCCAGGCGCGCGGTGTCGCAGACCGCGGTCACGGTGACCCCGCGATGCTTGAGCAACTGCACGGCCGCCGAGCCGATGGCACCGGTCGCGCCGTGGACGAGGACGTTCTGCCCGGCGCGGACCCGGGCGACCCGGAGGAACGACAGGGCGTAGTGAGCGCCCTCGGTACCCGGTGCCGCCTCCTCGAACGTCAGCGCGTCGGGCATCGCCGCGATCGCGCCGCCCTGCGGGACCGCGAGGTACTCGGCGTGGGCACCGAACGCGCCCTCGTTGTACCCGAACACCCGGTCGCCGACACGGAACGACGTGACACCGCTGCCGACGGCGTCCACCACACCCGCGTACTCGGTCCCGAGCACGACGCGACGTGGACGGGTCGGGCCGGTGAGCGCCCGCATGAAGAACGGCCTGGCCGCACGGTAGGCACAGTCCGTACGGTTCACCGTGGTCGCGTGCACCCGGACGAGCACGTCGTCCGCACCGACCGCCGGCTTGTCCACGTCGGTGACCCGCACCACGTCCGGCGGCCCGTACCGCCTGCTCACCGCTGCCCTCATGGCCGAACCGTAGCGGCAACGCGCCGGGTTCCACAGCGGCGGACGCAGCACGGTTCCGGTCACTTCGAGCCGTTGCACGGAAGCCCGTGCCGTGCACCGCGTGCGGGTGCGTCAGCTGCTCCGCCCCTCCACGGAGCTGATCACGGCGGCCAGGTCCGCGCCCGCCCGGAGCAGCGCGATGGTCCGTGCGGCGATCCGGTCGAGACGCTCACCCAGGAGGCGCAGGGTCTCCTCCCGGCCGTCGAACCGGTTCAGCGCGCCGACGATCTCGCGTACGGCGGGAATGCCGTGCCCGGTGCTGCGCAGCGCCGCGACGATACGGGCCGTTCGCGTCGCGGCCAGGCCGTACCGGCGCGCCCGCAGGGACGTCACCCGCTCGGGCACGACGAGTCCCTCCTCCTCCCAGAACCGCAGGGTCGAGGGGCGGACGCCGAGCGCACCGGCAAGCTGCGTGATGGTCATCGCGTCGCCGTCGTGCTCGACCCCGGGCGCCCGGGAGCCGTTCTCCGCGGACGTCGACCTGACCGGTACGTCGGACGTGTCCGCCTCGGCCTGGATCGCCCGCAGCGCCTGCTGAGCGCGCAGCGCCTCCTCACGCTCGTTCGCGAGCTGTACATGCAGCGCGCTGATCGCCGAGGCCGCCTCGGCGAGCGTCCGCGTGCGCAGTCGGCTGAGCACCTGGCGAGCGGTGACCGGCCCCACGGCCATGGCGAGCCCTCGATAGGCGCGCAGCGCCCCGACATGGACCGACGTGTAGGTGCGATAGCCGTTGTCCGACCGGGTGGCCGGCGGGATGACGCCCAGCCGCTCCAGGTCGCGGACCTGTTGCACGGAGTACTCCGTGGCCCGGGCGACATCGACGGTCCTGAGCGGCCCCGGCCGGGCACCGTCCGAAGCCTCGCTCATCGGTGAACCCCACAGAAGGACTTGAAGGTGATGCTTGAACCATGAGTATGGAACAGATCATCGCCACGGTGCGCGGCCTCGACGGCGCCCTCGTGCTCCTCCCCGGCCCGGAAGGCGACTTCCCCGAGGTCGCGTGGGGAGACGCCTTCTTCTACCACGCCCCGGACGGCAGGATCCCCCACCACACCCAGCCCTACGGGACGATCGTCACGAAGAACTATCCCGACGACACCGCTTGCGACCTCGACCCTCCCGGCCGCTGGCGCGTGAACATCCACGTGGACCGCGCCACATTCCTGGAACTCCTGGGAGCGGAGCCCGACAGCGTCGCCCACCCCCGGGACTACACGACCACCGACACCGTCCTGCCCCACCCGGTCTACGGCACCCTCGGCTGGATCTGCGTCAACAATCCCGGCGAACGGACCCAGGACACGGTCGTCCGGCTCCTTCGGCACGCCCACGAGGCGGCTCGTGCCCGGGCCGCGCGGCGACAGGAACTGCGTAGGCCCGACAGCGGGGCAGAACCCACTGCGTGACGAGGGAAGACACTGCCTCGGCCGGACGCGGAGACCGTGCCCCATGCCCGTCCGTCTCATCCGACCCAGGACAGACCGTCCGTGGTGACCGTGAGAGCGTCCGGACCGGGTGGGGTCGGGGCGTCGAGGGGGCCGCCGTAGAGGGCCTGTTCCTGCAGAGCGTTGCCGGTGCGGAAGGTGTCGGTGACGATCCGGGTGGTGAGGAGGGGGTTGGTGCGGGAGTCGGCGGGGGTCGTCAGGTGGTCCACCGCGGCGTCGAGTTCGGCCGCGGCCGCGCTCCAGTAGGTTCCCAGCCGGCCGGTGGCGCCCACCGCCTCGTCGCCGGAGGCCACTCCGCCAGCCAGTTCGGCGAAGGCGGCGACCTCGTCGATGTCGACCTCCGTGACCTTCTTCGCCGCCCAGAAGTACGAGTCCTCGTTGCGCTCCATGTCGTAGAAGGCGACGAGGAAGTCGTAGAACACGCCGTACTCACGGCGGTAGCGGGCCTCGAACTCCGCGAAGCCGCGCTCCTCGGGGACACGGCCGTCGAGGGCGGAGTTCACCGCGCGGGCGGCCAGCAGCGCGCCGTACGTCGCCAGGTGGACGCCCGAGGAGAGCACCGGGTCGACGAAGCACGCGGCGTCCCCGACCAGGGCCATGCCCGGCGTCCAGAGGGACTTCTTCCAGTAGGAGTAGTCCTTGCGGACACGGACCTGGTCGTACGGCGGCTCCGTCGCGACCGGTACGTCCGTGAGGAGGCGGGCGACCTGCGGGCACGCGTTGATCATGTCCTGCCAGGCGGTGCGGGGGTCCCGCTGGACGGCCGCGTAGTGCTCGGGCGAGATCACCGCGCCGACGCTGGTCAGGTCCGCGCGCAGCGGGATGTACCAGAGCCAGCCCGCGTCGAACGCGGCGCAGAAGATGTTGCCGCTGTCGGGCTCGGGGAGCCGGCCGCCGCCGGCGTAGTAGCCGAACACGGCGAGATTGCGGAAGAAGTCGGAGTACACGCGCGCTCCGCCGACCCGGCCGTGGATCCGGCTGGTGTTGCCGGACGCGTCGATGACGAACCGGGCGTGCGCCGTGCGCGTCGTTCCGTCCCGGTCGGTGTACTCGACGCCGTGCACCCGCTCACCCTCGGCGAGGACGCGGCGGACGGGGCTGCCCTCGCGCACCTCGACGCCGACGCGTTCGGCGTGGCGCAGCAGGATCTCGTCGAACCGGGAACGCTCCACCTGGAAGGCCGTCGCCGTGGGATCGGGCAGGCGGGGCGTCATCGCGAAGGAGAACTGCCAGGGCTCCGCCGTACGGCCCCAGCGCAGCGTCCCGCCCCGCTTGAGGGTGAAGCCGGCCTCGGCGACCTCGTCGGCCACGCCCAGGATGCGGCACAGGCCGTGCACCGTGGCGGGCAGCAGCGACTCGCCGATCTGGTACCTGGGGAACGTCTCCCGTTCCAGCAGCAGCACCCGGTGACCGCGCAGGGCCACAGCCGTGGCGGCGGTCGAGCCGGCCGGCCCGCCGCCCACGACGACGAGGTCGTAGTCCGAGGTCATCAAGGGCTCCTGTTCCGAGGTGGGGTGGTGGTGAGGACGCGACGGCCGCACGGGTCGCGCGGGGTCGACCGGCGACCGGGGCAGCGTCGCGACGTGCCCTACCGGGTCAGCCGGCTGCGGATCGCCGCCGCCGTGCCGGCGGCGTCCTTGTTGAGCACGGAGTAGTGGTCACCGGGCAGGTCCGCACGGTCGTGCGGCAGCGGCCACCGCGGTTCCCAGTCCCGGTCGGGGTCCGTCCGCAGCATGTGGGCGGTGGGCCGGCCACGCAGCAGCAGTGTGGGGACCGGCGACGGCCCGGGCTGCCAGTTCTCCAGCACGCGCGCGTAGCCGCCTCCGGCGATCAGCAGCGAGTCGTCCAACGCGTCGACGACGTCCTGCGGCAGGGAAGTGCCCGCGGACATCAGGGCCAGCCCTCGGGGGTCGTCGCGGCGCAGCACTCCCGCATGGGTGTCGATCAGGATCACGCCGGCGGGTGGCCGGCCCGTCCGCGCCAGGTGGCGGGCCACTTCGTGCGCGACCACTCCGCCGGCGCAGTAGCCGACGAGGACCGGTGCCTCGTCCGTCGGCAGGGAGCGCACGGTGTCGGCATGGGCTCGCACCAGCGCGGCCATGCCGTGCGGTACGGCGGCACCGTTCGTCCCGAATCCCGGGTGCTCCAGCAGGAACAGGTCACGTTCGCCCTTGAACTGCTCGGCGAGAGCGAGGGGGACACGGTGCAGTGGGGTCAGGTAGTCCGGGATGTACGCGAGCGGGGTGCCGTCGCCCTGGGCGAGCCGGACCGGCGGGACGGTGTGGCGGGCGTAGCCGCCGTCGGGAATCGTCGGCAGGGCGTAGGACGCCAGGTAGCGCAGCGCCATGGCCTCCAACGGGCCCTTCTCGCGCAGCACTTGGTGGTAGACGGTGCTGAACCGGTACGACGTCGGCGGGACGGGGGGCTCGCAGGGGGTGGGTTCGGTGCGCGTTCCGTCAGGGGTGGGTCCGGGGTCCGCCTCGGCTTCCCGTGATGGTGCGGATCCGTCCTGCGCCGGGGGCAGCGCGCCCGCGTCGATCAGGGCGGCATGGACGTGCGCGGCCAGCTCGGGCGGAGTGGGATACTCCAACACCACCGTCGGAGCCAGCCGCACGCGCGTGAACGCGCTGATCCGGTTGCGGACCTGCACGGCGGTCAGGGAGTCGAACCCGATCTCCGTGAAGGGGCGTTCGGCGGGGAGCGCGGCCGGGTCCGGGAAGCCCAGGACCGCGGCGACCTCGGCACGGATCAACTCCGCGAGGACCGCCTCGCGTTCGTGCGGCACGACGGCGGCGAGCCGCTCGCGCCACGCGCCGGGTGCCTGGACCACGGCAGCGACGGCCTCCGTCGCCCCGCCCGCCGGATCGGGCGCGAGGGGCCGCTCGGTCCGGCCCGCACGCCGCGGCAGCAGGTCCGCCAGGACGGCCGGGCCCGCCGCTGCCGCCGGATCGAGCGGGATCGGCACCAACACCGGCTCCGCGACGCGCAGGGCCGAGTCGAGAAGACGGATGCCCTCCGCCTCCGTGACCGACAGGACGCCACCCTCGTTCAGGCGTTCCGGTGCGACGCGGGCAGCCATCCCTTCGTGGTCGGTGGTGGCCCACGGGCCCCACGCGAGGGCCTGACCGGGCAGCCCGTGCGCCACCCGGTGCCGCGCGAGTGCGTCGAGGAAGCCGTTCGCCGCCGAGTAGTTCGACTGGCCCGGCCGGCCGAGTACGCCGGCGGCCGAGGAGTACAGCACGAAGGCGGCCAGATCGAGGCCCTTGGTCGCCTCGTGCAGATGCCAGGCGCCGTCGGCCTTCGGCGCGAGTACCTTCGCCAGCCGGTCGAGGGTCATGCCGTCCACCACGCCGTCGTCCACCACTCCCGCGAGGTGGAACACCGCCGTCGGCGCCGGCCGGCAGGAAGCGATCAGGGCGTCGACGGCCGTCCGGTCACTCACGTCGCACGCCACCGCACGCACCTTTGCGGGCAGGTCGGCCGCCCAGTCCGGGATCCGGCCCCGACGCCCCGTCAGCAGCAGGTGCCGGACCCCGCGTTCACCGACCAGATACCGGGCGAGGCTCGCGCCGAGCGCGCCGGTGCCGCCGGTGACGATCACCGTGCCCTCGGGGTCCAGGACGGCTGGCTCAGCGGTGGGCGGGTCCGCGGGCGTGAGCCGAGGCGCCAGCGGCACACCGTGACGGAGGCAGACCTGGGGTTCGCCGGTCCGTAGCGCCCTCTCCAGGTCCTCGGGTGAGGCGGGGCCTCCGCGTCGGTCGACCAGCACGATCCGGCCGGGATGTTCGGACTGGGCGCTGCGCACGAGCCCGGCGACCGCTGCCTCGGCGAGGTCCGGGTCGTCGCCGGTGGCGTTGTGGGTGAGCACCAGAAGACGGCCCGGCCGGGCATCGGCCGTCCAGTCGCGGACCGCCTCCAGCACAGCCGTCACAAGCCCGTGGACGCGCTCGGGCCGGCCGGCGTCCTCGGGCAGGGCGGCGGCCAGTCGGCTCACGTCGAGCAACTCGTGTTCCGGGCTCGCGTCGGGACTTGCCTCGACGGGGCGCCAGGTGACGCGGTAGGTCTCGGCACGCGTGGTGACCGCCGCCGGCATCGCCCGGGTGACGAGGGACTCGACCGCGGCGAGGGGACGGCCGGCGAGGTCGGTCAGGGTGACCCGGAACTCGTCCTGGCCGAGCCGCCGTACGACGGCACGCGCGGCGGAGGCGCCGGTGGCGTACACCGTCACCCCGGTGCAGGCGAGCGGGGCGCGGGGTTCACGCCGGCCGTCGCCGGGTTCCTCGGCCAGCAGGGCGGCGTGCAGTGCCGCGTCGAACAGGGCGGGATGCAGGGTGTACGAGCTCGCGGTCGCCGCTTCCCCGGGCGACAGGGCCAGTTCGGCGAACACGTCACGGCCTGCTCGCCACAGGGCGGTCACCGCGCGGAAGGCGGGTCCGTAGTGATGGCCGTCGGCCGTGAGGCGGGCGTAGTCGACGGGGAGGCGTTCGGCGTCCGGGGGCGGCCAGGCGCCGGGCGGATCGGTCGGCGGTGCCTCGGCCGGGGCGGCCGTCGCGGAGGCGTGCCGGTGCCACGGTGCCCCCACGGCGTCGGCCGCGCGGGCCCACACGGTGACCGGCCGCCCGCCCGACGCGTCCGGTGCCCCGGCGACCACCTGCACCTGCGTCCGGCCCGTCGCGGACAGCACGAGCGGCTCGTGGAAGGCCAGTTCGGCCAGTCGTACGGCGCCGGCGGTGCCGGTGGCCCGGCACGCCAGCTCGGCGAAGACCGTCGCGGGCACCACCACCCGCCCGCCGATCGCGTGGTCGGCGAGCCAGGGGTGCTCAGCGGTGGACAGTACGGCGGTGTGCCGGATCCCGGGCCCGTCGGCGTCGGGCTGGGGGCGCCCCATGAGGGGATGCCCGGACGGGGTCCGGTGCCGGACGGCGTCGAGCCAGTAGCGCCGGCGCTGGAAGGGGTAGGTGGGCAGCGGGCGGCGACGGGCACCGCTGTGGGCGTACACCGGCCGCCAGTCCACCGCGACGCCGTGGACGTGCAGCGAGGCAAGTGCCTCGACCGTCGTACGGGCGTCCGGGCAGGAGGTGAACACCGCGTCCTTGTCCGGCGCGACGCACTCCTCGGCCGCCACCGCGAGCGAGGCGGCCGGGCCGGCCTCGACGAACGCCGTGACGCCCTCGCCGGCCAGCCACTCCATCGCGTCGGCGAAACGAACCGTCTCCCGTGCCTGCCGCACCCAGTGGTCGGCGCCGGCGAGCGCCTCCGGTTCGGGACGGCCGGTCAGCGTGGACACCACCGGAACGGACGGGCGGTGATAGGTCACCGACTCGGCGACCGCACGGTACTGCGCCAGCATCGGATCCAGCAGCGGCGAGTGGAAGGCGTGACTCACCCGGAGTCGCCGGGACGGCCGTCCGACGCGGGCGGCGAGCGTGGTCACCGCGGCCGCGTCGCCGGACAGGACCACCGAGGCCGGTCCGTTGACCGCCGCGATGGCGACCGACGCCGCGACATGCTCGGGCAACTCGTCGATCCGGGCGGTCACTTCGGCCAGTGGCGCACGCACCGCGATCATCGCGCCGCCGGTGGGCAGCGCCGCCATCAGACGGCCACGGGCCGCCACCAGGCGCACCGCGTCGGCACGGGAGAACACGCCCGCGACATGGGCGGCCGCCAGCTCACCGATCGAGTGTCCGACCAGGTGGTCCGGCCGAACCGCGCAGTCGGCGAGCAGCGCGTGCAGGGCCACCGCGAAGGTGAAGAGCGCGGGCTGCGCGTAGTCGGTGCGGTTCAGGAGCGTTTCGTCGGGATCGTCGATCACCTCCGGCAGGGGGCGGTCGAGGTACGGCGCGAACTCCTCGCACAGTGCGGTGAAGGCGGCGTCGAAGACGGGGAACGCGGCGCGTAGTTCGCGGCCCATCCCGGAGCGTTGGGCGCCCTGTCCCGCGCAGAGCAGGGCCGTCCTGGGGCGGGGAAGCGCGGTGCGGCGGATCACGGACGGGCCGTCGACCCCGTCGGTGTCGGTGCCGTCGGCGAGATCACGCAGTCCGGCGACGAGGCTCTCGGCGTCGTCGGCCAGGACGGCGGCCCGGTGGGGAAGCGGTGCCCTGGTGGTCGCCAGGGAGTAGCCGACGTCCAGGGCCGCGGACCGGTCGGTCACGTCGGCCAGTGCGGTAACCAGGCTCGCGGCCTGGGCGCGCAGCCCGGCCTCGTCGCTGCCGCCGACCAGCCAGGGGGTGAGGGGGAGCCGGGGCGCGGACGGGGGCGGAACAGTTCCTCGTCCGGCGCTTGAACCGGCGGGGTCCGCACCGGCCGTTGGTTCCCCCGCCGTCGCGGAACCCGCGTCCGCCGGCGGCTCCTCGATGATCACGTGGGCGTTCGTACCCCCGATGCCGAAGGACGAGATCGCCGCGCGGCGCGGACGGTCGGGGCGAGCCGGCCAGGGCCGTGCGCGGTCGAGCAGACGTACCGCGCCCGCGCTCCAGTCGACGTTCGGTGAGGGCTCCTCCGCGTACAGCGAGGCGGGCAGCTCGTCGTGCCGCATCGCCTCGATCATCTTGATCACGCCCGCCACGCCCGCCGCGGCCTGGGTGTGCCCGAGGTTGGACTTGACCGAGCCGAGCCACACCGGGTCGGCCGGGTCGCGGTCCTGCCCGTACGTGGCCAACAGGGCACCGGCCTCGATCGGGTCACCGAGCGCGGTGCCCGTGCCGTGCCCCTCGACGGCGTCGACGTCAGCGGCGTCCAGTCCCGCGTCGGTCAGGGCCAGTCGGATGAGTTCCCGCTGCGCCTCGCCGTTGGGCGCGGTGAGGCCGTTCGACGCGCCGTCCGAGTTCACGGCGGACCCGCGCAGCACGGCCAGCACCGGATGCCCGTTGCGCCGGGCGTCCGACAGCTTCTCCAGCAGCATCAGACCGACGCCCTCGGCCCACGCGGTGCCGTCCGCGCCCGCCGCGAACGACCGGCAGCGGCCGTCCGGCGACAGACCGCGCTGCCGGCTGAACGCGATGAACGGCTGCGGACTCGACAGCACCGTCACCCCGCCGGCCAGGGCCAGCGTGCACTCCCCGGCCCGCAGCGACCTGGCGGCCAGGTCCATCGCGACCAGCGAGGACGAGCAGGCCGTGTCCAGGGTCATGGTCGGGCCACGCAGCCCCAGGACGTAGGAGATACGGCCCGACGCCACGCTGCCCGACGAGCCGATGGCGATGTGCGACTCCAACTCCTGCGCCGGGACCCCGCTGCCGTAGCCGACGTGCATCAGTCCGACGAACACGCCCGTGCCGGAGCCGCGCAGCGTCGGCGCGGGGATGCCGGCGCGCTCCAGCGTCTCCCAGGCGACCTCCAGCAGCAGCCGCTGCTGCGGGTCGGTGGCGAGAGCCTCACGCGGCGACATGCCGAAGAAGAGCGGGTCGAAGTCCGCCACGTCGTCGAGGAACCCGCCCCGACGGGTGTACGTCGTGCCGGGCCGGTCGGGGTCGGGGTGGTACAGGGAGGCGAGGTCCCAGCCCCGGTCGACGGGGAAGCCGGCGGTGGCGTCCACCCGGTCCGCGGCCACGCGCCAGAGGTCCTCGGGCGCACTCACGCCACCGGGGTAGCGGCAGCCGACCGCCACGATCGCCACGGGCTCGGCCTGCGGACCGCGCTGTGGCACCGCGGCCGCGTGCACGGCCGTGGCGGGCACGGCCGTCGCGGGTACGGCCGTCCCGTGCAGCCGTGCGTCCAGATGGGCGGCGACCGCGGCCGCGTTGGGGTGGTCCCAGACCAGCGTCGCGGGCAGTCGCAGGCCGGTGCGCAGGCTGAGCCGGTGCCACAGCGTCATCGCGTCCATGGACGTCAGGCCCAGGTCGGCGAACGCGGTGCCGGGGTCGGCGGCCGTCCCGCGGATGGCCGCCGTCTCCGTGCACACGAGGTCGGTCAGCGCGGCCCGCCGCTCGCCGGGAGTCCGGTCGGCCAGCCGTTCGAGCGTCGGCTCGGGCGGACGTCCGGCGAGCGCCTCGCGCAGCAGGGCCCGGCGCGGCTTGCCCGCGGCGGTGCGGGGGACGGCCGGGGTGAACAGGACCTCGTCGGGCACCTTGTGCGCGGAGAGCACCGCGGCGCACGCCCGCAACAGCCCCGCCGTGTCGAGCGTCTGCCGGGCGGGCACGACGAACGCCACCGGGACCTCACCCAGCAGCGGATGCGCCCGCGCCACCACGGCCGCGTCCCGCACGCCGGGCAGGCCGCGCAGTACCCGCTCGACCTCGGCCGGGTCGACGTTCTCGCCGCCCCGCACGATCCGGTCGGTCAGCCGGCCGGTGACGGTCACAGAGCCGTGCTCGGTGATCCGGCCCAGGTCACCTGTGCGGTACCAGCCGTCGCGCAGGGCTTCGGCGCTCTCCTCGGGGCGTCGGTGGTAGCCGAGCATGACGCCGGGGCCCCGCACCCAGATCTCGCCCTCGCCGCGGGTGGTGTCCTGTCCGGTCGCCGGGTCGACCAGCCGGACGTCCGTGCCGGGGAGCGGCAGTCCGCTGCTGCCGGGTGTCCTCGGGCCGTCGGGCGACTCCATGGCGATCTTGCCGCAGGTCTCGGTGCTGCCGTAGCCGTCGAGGAGCGGGGCGCCGAGCCGTGTCTCGACCTGCTCCCGCAACTCCGGCTCGCTGGGCGCACCGGCGGTGACACAGAACCGCAGTGAGGGAACCGCACCCAGCCCGGCATCGAGCAACTGCCGGTAGGTGAGCGGCACTCCGCCGAGGACCGTCGGGCCGTACTCCTCGACCAGCCGGAGCAGCGCGGCCGGTTCCGGTGCGGTGGTGATCCGTGCGCTCGCGCCGGCCACGGTGGTGCCGAGGACGCACAGCGAATGGGCGTAGGTGTGCGAGAGCGGCAGCGGCCACAGGACGCGGTCCGTCGCCGACAGACCCAGCCGGGGCAGGTAAGCGGCGACCGGGGACCACAGCGCGGAACGCTGGCTGGACACCGCGGCCCTGGAGGTGCCCGAGGTGCCGGAGGTGTAGAGCAGCCAGGCCGGTTCGTCCAGGCCGAGATCGTCGGGCGGCGCGCAGGACGGTCCCGTGACCAGGTCCTCGAAGCGGGTGACGTGCGGTGCGGGCGGTGGATCCGCGGCGAGGTCCTCGTCGCCGGTCACGACGAGTCGGACGGGCCGGCCTGCCGTGAGCGCGGCGATCCGGGGCAGGTCCCGGCGGTCGGTGACGACCACCGCCGGGTCGCAGTCGGCCAGCAGGTCCGCGAGCTCGGAGTCGGTGGCGCGGGCACTCAGGGGCACGCCGACCGCGGCGGCCCGCACGGTGGCGAGGAGACCCTCGACCAACTCCACGCAGTTGTCCAGGCAGAAGGCGACCCTGGCACCTCGTCCCACGGCCAGCCCGGTCGCCAACCGTGCCGTACGGCGCTCCAGTTCGGCCCAGCTCACCGTACGCCGGTCGTCGGTGAACGCGGGCCTGTCTCCCTGGGTTAAGGAGTTCTCGACCAGCAACTCCGCGACCGGCCTTACCTCGAACGCTCCTGCCACGCCCACCAGTTGACCCCCTCGCTCGCCCCGCCCCGTGCCACATCGGCTCCTTGATCAGCGTACGGCCATGCCGCGCGAACGCAGAGGGAACGAAGCCGAGGGTCCCGGAGCCGGCACGGGGCAGGGGGCCTGGGGGCCGGGGCGGAGGGCGGCCGGCAAGACCGGTGACATTGCCGGTCCGCGCGGGCGGGCCCGCCCCCGACAGTGGCACGGCCAGCCCCACGGCGGCGGCCGATCGAGGGCACGCGACCGAGGCTCCGTGCCCACGCATGCCCTGTGCGTCACGTCCCGCGTGACCATTGCGAAGGGCCGCCCGCCACGACAGAGAGGACGACTCGTCGTGCAGTTCCACACCCGCACCAGCTCACGTACGCACGCCTCCGGCTCATCCCGGCGCCGGACCGGGAGACTGGCCGGCGCCGCCGCGGCGCTCGCCGCGGTCGTCGGCCTGGGAACCGTGGCCGGCCCGGGGGCCCACGCGGCGGACAACCCCTACGAGCGCGGCCCGGCCCCCACCACCTCCAGCATCGAGGCGGCGCGCGGCCCGTACGCCGTGTCGCAGACCTCCGTCTCCTCGCTGTCCGTCAGCGGATTCGGCGGCGGCACCATCTACTACCCGACGTCCACCAGCGACGGCACCTTCGGTGCCGTGGCCATCTCGCCCGGCTACACGGCCTACGAGTCGTCGATCGCCTGGCTGGGGCCGCGTCTGGCCTCGCAGGGCTTCGTCGTGTTCACCATCGACACGCTCACCACGCTGGACCAGCCCGACTCCCGCGGCCGTCAGCTGCTGGCCGCCCTGGACCACCTCACCGAACGCAGCTCGGTCCGCACCCGCGTCGACGCGACCCGCCTCGGCGTCATGGGCCACTCGATGGGCGGCGGCGGCAGCCTGGAAGCCGCCAAGTCGCGTCCCGCCCTCCAGGCGGCGATCCCGCTGACCCCGTGGAACCTCGACAAGACCTGGCCCGAGGTCACCACGCCGACCCTCATCTTCGGTGCCGACGGCGACACCATCGCCCCGGTCGCCTCGCACGCCGAACCCTTCTACTCCAGCCTGTCCTCCTCGCTGGACCGGGGCTACCTGGAGCTGAACTCGGCGACCCACTTCACGCCGAACTCGTCGAACACGACGATCGCCAAGTACAGCATTTCCTGGCTCAAGCGCTTCATCGACAACGACACCCGCTACGAGCAGTTCCTGTGCCCGCTGCCCCGCCCGAGCCTGACCATCGAGGAGTACCGGGGCAACTGCCCGCACACCTCCTGACGGCCCTGTGCCTCCCGGCGGCGGACGTACGCGACACGTCCGCCGCCGGCGCCCTGCCGTTGTGCCGGGGCACGGTCGGGACCGGCGGCGGCTGGGCAGCGGCACAAGGCGCCCCGCGACCGTGCACGGTCAACACGCAGGTGGCAGCGGCGATCGGGCGGTCGGGGCGCGCGGACGTGAGCCTTCCGGTCCTCGTTACGCGCAAGTAGCGTCCCGGGAATGACCGGAGACCGGAGCACTGTGCGGACGGCTCCCCGCTTACGGAGCCGCACCGGACGGGACAGGGCCGCATCGGCCGCTGCCGACCGTGGCCACATCGAACTCGCGCGCGGTGGACGGCAGTTGTCCGACGGGCCGGTGGGTGACGCCCGGGAGTCCCTGCTGCTGGCCGCCTCGCTCCTGGCGGCCGACGCGCCGGAGCTGGCCGAGGCCGCCCACCTCGGCGCGGCTGACGCCGCCTGGGCGGCGGGGGACGTCGCGGCTTGTCTGAGCACGCTCGACGGCGTGGACGGCGGGGCGCGTGCCGGACGGTTCGGCGGACCGGGCACCGGCGAAACCGCAGATTCCGACGGCCGCGACGGGGCCGGTGCCCGGGGAGCCGCACGGGGCGACATCGCGGACCACGCGGTCGTTCCCCCCGACCGGGACGGGCCGTCGGGCCCGGAGTGGGCCCGTGACGCGTTCGTCCGTGACTACCGCGACGGCATGCGCGCCCTGCTGGCCCGTCGGCCGGAGCTCGCCGTCGGCCCGCTGCGGCGCGTGCTCGATCGTGCCCGCACCGATCACCGGCCGGAGCGTCTGCTGCGCGCGGCAGCGGCGGCCCTGCTGCTCGGGGACGTCCGCGAGGCCCGCGCCGCCGGGGCCCGCGCCCTCGCGTCCGCCCGCACCGTGGACAACGCGGCCTTCGAGGCCCGGGCCCTGGAGTACCTGGCCTACGGGGAACTGCGCGCCGGCCGTCATGCGCAGGCGCGCGCTCATGCCGAGGAGGGCGTCCGGGCCGCGACGGCGGCCGGGCACCGCAACACGGCGGCGAGTCACCACGCGATGCTCGCCCTGGCGGCCTCCATCGAGGGTGACACCGGCGCGGTCGAGCGACACGCCGGCACCGCCCTGACCGTCGCCCGCCGCCACGGACTCGCGCAGGCCGCGACCCTGGCCGAGTGGGCGACCGCCCGGGCGGACCTCGCGCGCGGGCGACCCCTTGAGGCCGCCGACCGGCTCGGCCCGCTCGTGGGACCCGGCCCCAGACGCGGCCACTTCGCCGTCTGGATGCTGGCCGTGCCCTGCTTCGTCGAGGCCGCGGTGCTGGCCGGGCGCCCGGAGGACGCGCGGACGGTCGTCGCCGACCTCGCCCTGTGGGCGGCCTTCGGCGCCGACCCGCACGCACCCGCCCAACTCGCCCGCTGCCGCGCCCTGCTCGCCCCCGAGGACAGCGCCGACGACCTCTACCTGCGGGCGCTCGCCCTGCACGACGAAGTCGGCGGCGACTTCGAACGCGCCCGCACGGAGCTCCTGTACGGCAGGTGGCTGCGCCGCCGGCGCCGCCTGCGTGAGGCGCGGCCCCGGCTCGGTGCCGCACTCGTCGGCTTCGAACGCTGCGGCGCCGGCGCCTGGGCCGAGCAGACACGCGGCGAACTGCGGGCCAACGGAGCGGCGTCGGGAAGGGAGGCGGCCGGCGGGCTCTCCCCCCTGCTCACGCCCCAGCAACTGCGCATCGCACGGCACGTCGCCGAGGGCGCCACCAACCGCGAGATCGCCCAACGCCTGGCCGTCAGCACCCGTACGGTCGACTACCACCTGCGCAACGTCTTCGCCGCCCTCGGCGTACGCTCCCGCGTCGAACTGGCCCGCATGGTCGACCAGGAGGACCGCTGAGCCGCGGCCCGGTCGCCGGGCGCCGCCGAGAGCCCTGCGGACACGGCGGAGGGGGACGCTCTCCTGCGGCCCTGCGGCCCTGCGGCCCTGCGGCCCTGCGGCCCTGCGGCCCTGCGGCCTGCGGCCTGCGGCGGGCGGCGGGCGGCGGACCGGCCAGCGGCCAGCGGCCAGCGGCGGGCGGCGGGCCGCGTGCATCGCAGTGCACCCCGGCCGCCCCCCACCGGCGCACCGAACCGCCCCGCTTCACGGCATCGAACGGAGCCGCGACACGGGCCCCCAACCCCTGTATCTCCGAGGCCGGCTGAACAATCCCCGTGCTCCGCGCCCAAGAATGCCGCTGCACACCCCTAGGGACCGACCGGACGGTATGCCATCCTTCGGGGCAGGACGACGAGCCGGGTGGCCGCTGCCGCACCGGCGGCGTGCCTCGTCGGACGTCGCAGAGCCGCCGGCCCGGCGCCGTCGGAGCGCTGCCGGGAAGCCGAGGTTGGGGGAGGACCGCGATGCATCCTGCCGTACGCACACGCGCGACGAACCGCACCGGGCCCACGCCCGTTCCGCGGCCGCGGACCCGCCGCATCCGGTCGCTGATCGACGCCGACGCGCTGCGCGTCCTGCACCGGGCGGCCCGCGTCCTGATCGACGACCTCCCGGAACTGACCGACCGGCTCGTGGCGGTCCTGCGCGAGCAGGAACCGGCGTACCGGACCGCGCTGGAGAACGATCACGCCGCCACCTGGGAGGAGGTGCACCGCTCCCTGCGGCACAGCGTCACCTCGCTGCTGGACCCGCGCGGCACCCGCGAGGCCGCCCACCGCTGCACCTGGCACATCGGCGTCACCCGGGCCGAACAGGGGCTGCCGCTGGACGCCCTGCTGCACGCCTTCCGGCTGGGCGGATCCCTCGTCTGGCAGCGGCTGGTGGAGGAGACCTCCCGCTCGGCGCCCGAGGACATCCGCCTTCTCGTGCACGTCGCCACCGACGTGTGGAACTTCGTCGACGAGCACTGCAGCCTCGTCGCCGACGCCTACCGGCAGGCCGAACGCCAGCTGGCCTGGCGGCGCGAGAACCGGGTACGGCTGCTCGCCGCCGCCCTCCTCGACGGCACGAGCCGGATCGCCGACCTGCCCGAGACCGCCGAGGGACTGCGCCTGCCGGAACACGGGAGATACGTCGTCGTCGCGGTCGCCGGCGCACGCCCGCAGGGCCCCGCGGGCCTGCGCCCCGCCCCCGTACCACCGGGCACGAGCGTCTACTGGCACTCGGGAGTGGATGTGGACTACGGCATCGTCCGGGTCGGCGACGAGGGCGACGGGGAGGGCGACCAGGACCCCGTGGAGGCGCTGGGCCTCCCGGCCGACAGCGCGTCCGAGGGGCGGATCGGCGTCGGCAACGCCGTGGCGGGACTGGCCGCCGTCGGCGACGCCCGGCGCCTGGCCGACCTCGCCCTGAGCATCTGCGCGCCCGAGGGCGGCACCGTCCGGCTCACGGAGCACCTGCCCGAAGCCCTCGTGATCTCCTGTCCGGAGCTCGGCGCGACCCTCACCGAGCAGGTGCTCGGCCCCCTGCTGCGGCTCGAACCGGCCGACCGGGACGTGCTGCTGGACACCCTTGCCGCCTGGTTCGCCTGCGACGGCTCCGCCCAGCGCGCCGGCGAGCGGCTCTACTGCCACCGCAACACCGTCCTCAACCGGCTCCGCCGCTGCGAGCAGCTCACCGGCCGCTCCCTGGCCCGCCCGCTGGACGTCGTGCAGATCAGCCTCGCCCTGACGGCACGCCGGCTGCTGCGCGGCTGACGACGGCACACGGCCGGACGCCCGGGGCCTCCGCACGGTCCTGACCCGGCGCCCGAGCACCCGCCGACGCCGGGGCCACGGACACGGCCGACGACCCCGGGCGACCGCGGGGTTGAACCGGATCCGCGCCCGATCCCCTCGACGGCATCGTCGCGCCCTCCCGCCCCCGGCCACACCTCCCCGCACCACCCCTGGGCACCCGCACAACCCCACCCCACCCGCATTGGGACCACGCAGCGTCCTCGCCCGAACACCTGTACCGCCCGCCCGCGCCCGTGCTGTCGTGGGCTGCCCTTCCCCCGAAGCCCCGTGCCCGACGGCACGGACCCGAGGAGCCGTGATGCCCGAAGCACCACCGGACGAAGAGGCCGCCCTGTACGTCGAGGGCCTCGACGTGACCTACGGCCGCGCCCTGTCCGCCCTTCGTTCCGTGTCCCTGACCGTCCCGCACGGCGCGGTCGTCGCCCTGCTCGGCCCCAACGGTGCCGGCAAGACGACCCTGTTGCGGGCGGTGTCGGGCACCCTGCGCCTGCACCGTGGCGCGATCACGGCCGGCGGTATCCACTACGGCGCCACAGAACTCGACGGACGCGACCCGGTCGCCGCCGTACGTGCCGGAGTCGTGCAGGTCCCCGAGGGGCGCCGGGTCTTCGCCGGACTCACCGTCGACGAGAACCTCCGCACCGGCGGCCTCGGCCTCGGCAGGCGCCGCCTGGCCCAGGTCGCCGAGGCCCGGGACCGCGTCTTCGCGCTCTTCCCGCGCCTGGCCGAACGCACCGGGCAGGCCGCCGGGCTGCTCTCCGGCGGCGAGCAGCAGATGCTCGCCATCGGCCGCGCCCTGATGGCGGCCCCGCGCCTGCTGCTGCTCGACGAGCCGTCCCTGGGTCTCGCCCCGCAGATGGTGTACCGGATCGCCGAGGTCATCCGCGAGATCAACACCCAGGGCACGGCCGTGCTGCTGGTCGAGCAGAACGCGGGCATGGCGCTGTCGCTGGCCGACACCGCCCACGTCCTGGAGGTCGGCGAGGTCCGGCTCTCCGGACCGGCCGACGAACTCGCCCGTACCGACGCCGTACGGCGGCTGTACCTGGGCGAGACGACCGAGGCCACAGAAACCGGCGAGGCCACCGAGGCCGCCGAAACCACCGAGGGGCAGGGAGCCGCGTGACCGTCAGCACCACCGCACCGCCCGAACTCACCGTGACGGACGTGACCGTCCGGTTCGCCGGGCTCACGGCCCTGGACGCCGTCTCCTTCACCGTCGTCCCGGGCACCGTCCACGCGCTCATCGGACCCAACGGAGCGGGCAAGTCCACCTGCTTCAACGTGCTGTCGGGGCTGTGCCGCCCGGCCGCGGGTGCCGTACGGCTCGGGGACGCCGAACTGACCCGGCTCGCCCCGCACCGCATCGCCGCACTCGGCGTCGCCCGCACCTTCCAGAACATCGTCACCACCCAGGGCACGGTCGCCGACAACCTGATGCTCGGCCGGCACGCCCTGTCCCGGGCCGGTTTCGCCGCCAGCGCCCTGCGCCTGCCGCACGCCCGGCGCGAGCAGCGCGAGCATCTCGCCCGCGCCCGCGAGATCGCCGAACTCACCGGACTCGCCCCGCACTTCGACAGCCCCGTCGCCCTGCTGTCCTACGGCGACCGCAAGCGCGTCGAACTCGCCCGCGCCCTGTGCCTGGAACCCCGCGTCCTGCTGCTGGACGAACCTGTCGCGGGGATGAACGCGGCCGAACGCGCCCGCACGGTCGAGGTCGTGCACGCCGTACGCGCCGAACTCGGCCTGTCCGTCGTGCTGGTGGAGCACGACATGGGCATCGTGATGCGGCTCGCCGACGAGGTCACCGTCCTCGACTTCGGCCGCGCCATCGCCCACGGCACCCCGGACGAGGTCCGCCGTGACCCCGAAGTGCTGCGCGCCTACCTGGGCACCGGGGCCGACGAGGAGGACGCGGCATGACCACCTTCCTGGACAACGTCTTCAACGGGCTCGCCCTCGGCGCGGTCTACGCGCTCGTCGCCCTCGGCTTCGTCATCATCTTCAAGGCGTCCGGCGTCATGAACTTCGCGCACGGCTCGCTGCTCCTGCTCGGCGGCTACCTCACCGCCGTACTCCACGACGACCTCGGCTTCGCCGGAGCGCTCGCCGTGTCCGTCCTGGTCACCGCGGCCGTGGCCGGCGCCATGGACCGCTTCCTGCTCCAGGCCGGCGGGGGAGCGGACCCGCACGCCGCCCATGTGCAGACCATCGTCACCATCGGCGTCGACATCGTGATCCTCACCGACCTCTCGCGGCGCATCGGCGGTGACCTGCTCTCGCTCGGCGACCCCTGGGGCGACGCGGTCAGCGGGCTGGGCCCGGTGACCGTCGCCGACAGCCGGATCGCGGCGATCGTGGTGTCCACGGTCGTCATCGCCGGTGTCTTCGCCCTGTTCCGGTACACGAACTGGGGTCTGTCCCTGCGCGCCTCGGCCGAGGACGTGGAAGCGGCCGCCCTGATGGGTGTGCGGCTGGTGCGGGTGCGCACCCTCGCCTGGTGCCTGGCCGGAGCGCTGGCGGCCCTGGCGGCGGTGTTCCTCGCCGCGTTCCCCGCGCCGGGCCTGGAACGTACGACGGGGCAGATCGCCCTGAAGGCGTTCCCTGCGGCGATCCTCGGCGGGATGGCCTCACCACCGGGCGCGCTCGCGGGCAGCCTGCTGATCGGTCTGACCGAGGCGCTCGTCGCGGGCTACCAGTCCGATCTGCACGTCCTGGGCGAGGGGTTCGGCGACGTCGCGCCCTACGCGGTGATGGTGCTGGTGCTGCTGGTGCGGCCCACCGGGCTGTTCGGCGGAAAGGCGGCGGTCCGTGTCTGAGCGACTCTCCCGCGCCCGGGCGATCCGGCTGGGGTGGACCTTGGCCGCCGTCGCCGTCCTGTGCGCGCTGCCCTTCTACCTCGACGCATTCTGGCTGCGCATCGGACTGTTCTCGATGGCGGCGGCCGTCGGCGCGGTGGGCCTGGGCCTGCTGTCCGGCACCGCCGGCCAACTCTCCCTCGGCCACGCCTTCTTCCTGGCCGTCGGCGCCTACGGCTACGTATGGCTGGCCGGTGAGCCCGGCCCCGGGCTGCCGACCTCCGTCGCCGCGGTACTCGCGGTGCTGCTGACCGGGGCCGCAGGCGGGCTGTTCAGCCCCGTCGCCGGCCGAGTACGCGGTATCTACCTCGGTGTCGCCACCCTCGCCCTGGTCTTCCTCGGGCACCACGTCCTGCTCACCGCGGACTCCGTCACCGGTGGATTCAACGGCCGCTCGGTGCCGCCGCTGGAGGTGGGCGGCTTCTCCTTCTCCGCCGACTCCGAACTGACCCTGCTGGGAGTGCCGTTCGGCGCCGAGGAACGGCTGTGGTACCTGGGACTCGCACTGTTCGCGGTCACCTGGTTCACCGCCAGGGGGCTCCTGCGAGGCCGTCCCGGACGTGCCCTGGTGGCGCTGCGCGACAGCGAGACCGCGGCCGCGGTGATGGGCGTCGACGTCGCCCGCTACCGCTCGGCGGCGTTCGTCGTCTCGTCGATGTACGCGGGCCTGGCAGGCGTCCTGCTCGCCCTCTCCTTCCGACGCGTGGTCCCCGACTACTTCGGCCTCGTCCTGTCCGTCGACTACCTCGCCATGATCGTCATCGGCGGACTCGGATCGGTGGCCGGAGCCACCGTCGGCGCCGTGTTCGTCACGGCACTGCCCCTGCTGATGACCCGGTACGCCGACCAACTCCCGCTGGTGGCGGCCCCGGGCACCACCGACGGCACGGTCGGTCCCACCGAGGCGGCCCGCTACCTCTACGGCGCGTCGATCGTCCTGATCCTCCTCTTCGCCCCCGACGGCCTGCACGGCCTGGTCCGGCGTCTGCGCGCCCGACTGCGCCGCCCCCGGACCGCACCACCACCCCCGAACGCCACCTCCCCCTCCCAACCACCCGCGCCAGCCGTACGAGCCAAGGAGCCCACCCCGTGAAGCCCTCGCACGACCACACGCACCGCGCCGCACCGCGCACCAGGACGCTCCTGGCCGCGGCCCTCGCCGCCCTCCTGCTCGCCGGCACCGGATGCAGCTCCAAGGCCAACTCCTCCGACAGCGCGGGCGACGGCGCCGACGGCGTCAGGACCGGCCCCGGAGTGACCGACAAGACCATCAAGCTCGGCGCCCTCACCGACCTCACCGGCCCGTACGCGACCCTCGGCAAGAGCATCGTGCAGGCCCAGCAGATGTGGGCCGACGAGGTCAACGCCGCCGGCGGCATCTGCGACCGGCAGGTGGAGATCGTCGTGAAGGACCACGGCTACGACGTCCAGAAGGCCGTCACCGCCTACGCCGACATCTCCGCGGACGTCGTCGCCCTGCCGCAGGTCATCGGATCGCCGGTGATGGCCGCGCTGCTCGACGACATCGAGCGGGACAAGGTGCTCACCTTCCCGCAGGCCTGGGCCGCCTCCCTGCTCGACCGGGAGTCCGTGCAGGTCCTGGGCACCACCTACGACATCGACATGATCGCCGCCGTCGACTTCCTCACCCGCACCAAGGGCCTGGCGAAGGGCGACACGATCGGCCACGTCTACTTCGAGGGCGACTACGGCGCGAACGCGCTGGAGGGATCGCAGTGGGCCGCGAAGAAGGCGGGTCTGAAGGTCGTCGGCCAGAAGATCAAGGCCACCGACACCGACCTGTCCGCGCAGGTCTCGGCCCTGCGCAAGGAAGGCGTCAAGGCGATCCTGATCAGCGCCGGACCCGCCCAGACCGCCTCGCTCGTCGGCGTCGCGGCGTCCCGGGGCCTGAAGGTGCCCGTCGTCAGCAGCGCCCCCGGCTACGCCCCGCAGCTGATGAAGACACCGGCCGCGCCCGCCCTCACCGCGATGCTGAACGTCGTCAGCGCGGCCCCGGCCGTCAGCTCCGACCTGCCCGGCGTGCAGAAGATGGTCGCCTCGTACAAGAAGAAGTACCCGGACTCCCTCGTGGACTCCGGCGTGCTCTCCGGCTACAACGCCGCCCAACTCATGGGCGCCGACCTGAAGAAGGCATGTGAGAGCGGCAGTCTCGCCCGCGAGGACGTGGTCAAGGCGCACCGGGCCCAGTCCAACGTCGACGTCGGGCTCGGCACCGCCCAGAACTTCTCCGACAAGGGGCAGCCGGCCAGCACCTCCACCTACGTGCACAAGCCGGACGCGAAGGCGGTCGGCGCCGCGGTGAACGTGGAGGAGGCGCACACCGCACCCGGCGTCGAGGAGTACCTCGCCTCCCGCAGCTGACGACGTCATGACGAGCGGGGCCGAGGCCGGACACACGGCCTCGGCCCCGCCCGTGCCTGCGGGGGACCGGCGACGTCGCCCGAGCCACCGTCCGGCCCGCGACGTCGCCCGAGCAACTGTCCGGCCCGCGGCGGTTCGCGCACCACCGGTAAGGTGACGCGCGATGCCGAAAAGCCGCCGACGTTCCCCGGAGCTCGACGAGCCGCAGGACGTGCCCAGCGGCGCCGGGTGGATGCCGCACGGCTACTCGCTGGAACCCCACACCCACGTGGCGGGTCAACTCGTCGCGACTCCGGTGACCCCACCTACGAGGGGGAGTTCCGTAAGCGGATCGCCCGGAAGAATCTGGAAACCATGCTGGAACCGGCGCCTCACGCGGCCTCGTAGGCCGGGCTAGGCGTGGTCGTCGCCGGCCGGGACGAAGGACCGGGCGGCGGCGAAGAGCCGTGCGCAGCGTCGAGTCATGGCCTCGGGCGACTGGTCGGGGTGGTTGATCCACCAGCGGACCAGCGCGGTGCACAGGCCGCGCCAGGCGTACTTGAGGGCGTCGGCGTCGAGCGGGTCGCCTGCTCCGGCCGCTCGCAGGAGGTCGGCGGTACCGCTCGCGGCGAGGTCGTCGATGGCGGTGCGGTAGTGCGCCGCTCGGCGGGCGGCGTCACTGTCGGGCGGCAGCGTGGCGTCGTAGAGCACGAACCAGGCCTCGCGCTGCCCGTCGAGGGCGGTGAACAGGGCGTCCAGCACCCGCAGGGAGGTGGGCGGCGCACCGGCGGCCGGCTCGGCCATCGCGGTGCGGACCGCCTCCAGCAGGAGATCGCCGACCGGCTCCAGGCAGGCGAGGTAGAGGTCCTGCTTGCTGCCGAAGTACTGGTGCAGCAGCGGCTTGGTGACACCCACGCGCGCGGCGATGCCGGCCACCGTCGTGGCCTCGTAGCCATGGCGGCCGAACTCCTCGGTGGCCGCGGCCAGAACCTGCCGTTCCCGCGCGGCTCTGGGCACGCCCTTGGTGCCGGCCTTGGAGGGGTGCGTTGTCATGGGCTCGATCTTACCCTACGGTAATTTACCGTTGGGTAAATTCCTTGATCCCGCTGGGAGCACACTCATGTCTGGCACCGCGACCGACCCCGGCACGTCCCGCACCCGCTCCTGGTGGGGCTGGGGCTACACGGACGCCCACCCGGCCGACGCCGAGTGCGTCGAGATGGGCGCCCTGCTGCCGGGAACCCTCGCCCGCCCGCTGCCGATACCGCGGGTCGCCGACCTCTCCGTCGGCCGTCCCGGCGTGACACCCCCGCCCTCACTCGCGCACCTGGTCACCGCCGATCCCGAGGCGCGCGCCTCCCACGCCATGGGCAAGGCCTACCGGGACGTCATCCGCGCCCTGCGCGGCCGTCCCGGCCGGATCCCCGACCTCGTCGCCCGCCCGACCGGCGACCAGGACGTGGCCGACCTGCTGGACTGGGCCGGCGAGCACGCCGTGGCCGTCGTCCCCTTCGGGGGCGGCTCGTCGGTCGTCGGCGGCGTGGAGTACCGGGGAGACGCCCACCGGGCCGTCCTGTCACTGGACCTGACCTCGATGGACCAGGTTGTGGAGATCGACACCGTCGGCCGCTCCGCCCTCATCCAGGCCGGTGCGCTCGGGCCCGTACTGGAAGGGCAGCTGCGCCCCCACGGCCTGACGCTGCGCCACTTCCCGCAGAGCTTCGAGTTCTCCACCCTCGGCGGCTGGCTCGCCACCCGGGCCGGCGGCCACTACGCCACCGTCCGCACCCACATCGACGACTTCGTGCAGTCCCTGCGCGTCGTCACGCCCGCCGGAACCGGCACGTCCTGGCGCCTGCCCGGATCCGGCGCCGGACCCTCGCCCGACCGGCTGTTCCTGGGATCCGAGGGCACGCTCGGCGTCATCACCGAGGCGTGGATGCGCCTGCAGGAACGCCCCCGGTACAAGGCCTCCGCGTCCGTCGCCTTCACCGACCTCCACCGTGCCCTGGACGCCGTGCGCGCCCTCGCCCAGTCCGACCTCGCCCCGGCCAACTGCCGCCTGCTCGACCCCGGCGAAGCCCTGCTCTCCGGCGCCTCCCACGACGGCTCCTCCGTCCTGGTCCTGGGCTTCGAATCCGCGACCTCCCCGGTCGACGACCGCCTCGCCACCGCCCTGGACATGGCCCGCGCACACGGCGGCACCGGCGAGGCTCCGAAGGCGGAGCGCGACATACCGGCCGACGAGGCCGTGAGCGCGTGGCGCTCGGCGTTCCTGCGCATGCCCTACCTGCGTGACGGTCTGGCCCGTATGGGCGCCGTCGTCGAGACCTTCGAGACGGCCGCCACCTGGGACCGGATCCCGGCCCTGATCGACGCCGTCCGCACCGAGGTCGGCGCCGCCGCCCGCAAGGCCACCGGGCACGAGGCCACCATCAACTGCCGCCTGACCCACGTCTACCCCGACGGGGCCGCCCCCTATTTCACCGTGGCCGTCGGCGGCCGGCCCGGTGACGAGGTCGCCGTCTGGGACGACATCAAGGCCGCCGCGACCGACGTCCTGCACCGCCACCGCGCGACCATCACCCACCACCACGCCGTCGGCCGCGACCACCGCCCCGGCTACGACCTCCAGCGCCCGGCTCCCTTCGCCCTCGCCCTGCGCGCCACCAAGAACGCCCTGGACCCGCACGGGATCCTCAATCCGGGAGTTCTGCTGGACTGACGACAGCGGGCCGGTCGCCTGCGGGCCGGCCCGTCGCCCATGGATCGGCCGCCTGCGGGCCGGGCGCTTACGTGCCGACGCTTACGTGCCGACGCTTACGTGCCGACGCTTACGTGCCGACGCTTACGTGCCGACGTCGAAGTGCCCGTCGCCTGCAGGCCGACGCCTACGAGGGCCGGGCGCCTACGGACCGGTCTTCGCGGGCCGGGTGCCGCTGCCCGACCTGCCCTCGGCGCGGCCGCGCAGTGCCTGGTGGACGGACCAGAGGACGGCCACGAACGGGACGGCCACGACCGCGCCGATGAAGCCGGCCGCGATCGCTCCGCCGACGACGGCGAGCGCCACGACGACCGGATGAAGGCGTACGGCCCAGCTCATGACGATGGGGTGGAGGAGGTGGCCCTCGATCTGACCGATGATCACGATCAGCGCGACGACGATGAGAGCGGTCACCGGACCCTTCGTGGCGAGGGCGACGACGGCCGCCACGGCCAGCGCGATGGGGGAGCCGATCAACGGGATGAACGCGGCCGCGAATTCCAGCAGCGCCAGTGGAACGGCCAGGGGGACGCGGAGGATGAGCAGCGCGATGCAGACCAGGAAGGCGTTGGTCGCCGCGACCAGCAGGATGCCGTGCGTGTAGCCGGTGAAGGTCCGCCACGCAGCCCGGCCCGCGACCATGAGGTGCTGCCGTGCCCGCGTGGGGAGCTGATCGCAGATCCACTGCCACTGCCGGTCGCCGGAGTGGGTGAAGAAGACGGCGCAGAACAGGGCGAGGGCGAGAACGGTCAGTACTTCGAGCAGCCGGCTCGCGCCGCTCACCGCCTCACTGATGAGCGTGGAGCGGTGGCTGGAGAGGAGTTTGCCGATCCTGGACTGGAGGTCGTTGAACGTGTCCGGCGGGAGACGGAAGGGAGGCTCCTCCAGTTGGCGCTCGATCCGGTCGACTCCCGCCACGAACTCCTTCTGGAGCCCTCTGCGCTGACCCGCCACGATCTCCCCCACCAGCGCCAGCCCGCCGAGGACGACGACGATGCCGCCGATGACCGCGCTCGCGACGGCCAGCGGACGCGGCAGCTTGCGCGCGAGCAGGCCGGCCACGGGCCGCAGCAAGGTGGTGAGGACCAGGCCCAGGAACACGGCGACGGCGATCCGGTGGAACTGCCCGAGCACCGAGAACACGGCACGCACGACGATCGCCACGGCGATGATCCGCCAGGCGTACGCGGCACACGTCCGCAGCCACTCCGGCACGCGCGACTCCCCGCCGCTGGGGCGGCCGGCAGACGGGGCGGGCGGATCGGGGGGTGTGGCCATCCTCATGCCCGTACCACTCGGCCACCGTCGGATCGCGGACCCGGCCCGGAATTCGCCCGAAGGCCGGTACCGGCTCCGTCACGACGGTGCGGGCCGGCTCAGGGCGCCCAGGGCAGTTGTACGGCCTCGATCTCGGAGTCGGACAGCAGCGCCTCGACGAGCGCCGGGGGGCCGGCGACCTTGGTGGCCCACAGGTCGTAGTCGGTGCACACGACCCAGGAGCGGTCCTGTGCCCAGAGGTTGGACGGGCTGAAGACGGTCTCCGGATCGTCGTACAGGCTCCGGGCGTCGCCGAGACGGCCCGTCCGTACACGGAGGTTGTCGAAGTCCATGGCTTTCAGCATCAGCGGGGTCCAGTAGGCCAGGCAGGCGGTGTCCGCTCCCGCGGGACTGTGCGCGGTGAGGAGGTCGATCAGCCGGTTCCACGTCGGTCGGTCCAGGCTTCCCTCGGTGGGCGGCACGATGCCCAGGGGCCAGCTGTCGTCCTTCTTGGCCGAGGGGAAGCAGCGGTACGACGGCAGCAGCCCTTCGGGTACGACGGGGTCTCCGGTGCGCCGGGAGAGCTCGGCCCAGCGCAGGCGCCGCCAGCCGGTGCCGGGATGGTCGGCGCGACCCAGGCCGCCTCCCGTGGCGATGGCCGGTGCGCCGATGCCGGTGTCCGCCCGGATGCCGCCTTCCCTCTGCCGGGCCTGCCGGTACTCGTGGTGGGAGAGCGTGCCCGGACCCGCTTCGTGCTCGTACATGGCGTTGAGGACCCAGGCCGCGTCGGGCAGCGCCGGAGGCGTGAACCCGGTGATGCCGTCACCGCACAGCTCCAGCAGCCAGTCGGTCGAGGCGGACGGGGCGGCTGCCCGGCGGGGTGCCGGCGGTTCTTCGGGCATGCGGACATGCTCTCACCTGCGGTTCGGCCGCCCGGACGGTCCCCGGCCCTGGTCCCGGTCGCTCCGGCGGGATACCGCCGGGTGGGGGAGTGCCGGGCTGCGGGCGTTGCGGGGGCGGCCGACAATTGGGCGGCGGAGGGCGTGTCCGGCCGGCCGCGTCGTGCCGTGGTTCGCTGCCGTGGTGGTGTCGGTCCGAGAGGAACGTGCTCATGGGCGCTGAGTCTTCGCCGGCCGCGCGCACGGGTGCCTTCATCGCGGTGGCGGTCGCCCTGTTCTGCATCCAGCTCGACTTCTTCGCGCTGAACCTGGCCGTCCCCGGCATCGCGCGCGAGTTCCAGGTCACCGCCTCGGCCGCCCAGTGGACCCTCTCCGCCTACATGCTCGCCATCGGCTGCTGCTTCATCGTCGGCGGCCGGGTCGGTGACGTCTTCGGACGCAGGGGCGCCCTGCTCGCCGGGACGGCTCTGTTCGCCGCCGGGTCCGTCGGCTGCGCGCTGGCGCCCGGTCTGTGGGCGCTCGTCGGTGCGCGGATCGTGCAGGGCGTCGGCGCGGGCTTCGTCTTCCCCGTGTCGGTCGCCGTGATCACCAACGCCTTCCCGGACACGACCCGGGCCCGCGCGCTGGGAGCCGTGTTCGGCATCGCCAACGTGGGCACGGCCCTGGGCCCGTTCGTGGGCGGCGGCTTCACCGAGGGCCCCGGCTGGCGCTGGATCTTCTGGCTGCTGGCACCGCTGAGCGTGCTGGCGCTGGTCGTGGCCCAGGTGTACGTCCCCGACTCCCGGGATCCGACGGCACCGCGCCAGCTCGATCTGACCGGCTGCGCGACGGTCGTGTGCGCGCTCGCCGCGCTCACCCTGGCCGTGGAACGCGGCAGCGCCTGGGGCTGGGACCACGCCCGCACCCTCACCCTGCTGGCCCTCTTCGTCGTGGCGGCCGCCCTGTTCGTCCATCGGGAGCGGCGCGCCCGGCACCCGCTCATCGACCTCGGGCTCTTCCGCAACACGCCCTACGTCCTGGTGACCGGCACGGGAACCGTCACCAACATGGGCTACGCGGTGACCGTCTTCGTGTCGACGCTGTACCTCCAGCAAGTGCGCGGTCTGTCACCGCTGGAAGCGGGCGCGGTGTTCCTGGCCCCCGCCGCGCTGGTGGCGCTCAGCGGCCCGCTCGGCGGCAGGCTGTCGGGGCGGATGCGGCCGGTGTCGGTGATGGCGCTGGCCGGAGCGGTCGCCGGTACGGGGATGATCGTGCTCAGCCTGGTGGCGGCCTGGTGGCTGTACGTCCCGGTGTTCGCCTGGTGCGGGCTCGGCCTGGGGCTCGGCTGGACGTTCGCGAGCGTCGCCACCCAGCAGGTCGTGACGCCCGAGCGGGCCGGTGAGGCCTCCGGTGTGCTGCTGACGTTCCTGGTCACACTGGGCGGCGTCGCCCTGGCGGCTGCCGCGTCCGCCATCACGGCGATGGTGCCGGAGCGGTCGCCGCAGGCCGCGTACGACGCGATCCTCCGCTTCGGAGGCGCGGTGATTCTGGCGGCCTCGGCGGTCGTCCTGGTGGTGCGGCACCGGCTCGTACGCACCGCGGGCGACGGGGACTTCCCACCGCCCGGCGCGTCAGGCCCGGCGCCGTCGCCGCGCTCGGCGGGCGCGCGGACCGCGGGCGACGCCGACGGGCGCCTGCCGTGACGGGCGGCGCGGAACGGACCCGGATCCTGCACCGGTCGGTGCGGGTGACCCTGGCCGCGTCCCTGGGGTTCTACCTCTTCGTGTACGGGCTCGACGAACCGGTGCTCGCCCTGTACGCGCTCTTCGGGCCCATCTCGCTCGGCCTGCTGTCCCCGATCCCCGGATCCGGACGGCAGCGGGCCGAGGTGATGCTGAAGGCACTGCCGGTGGGGCTGGGGCTGGTGGCCCTCGGGACCGTGCTGGCGGTGCACACCTGGACGGCCGTGCTCGGCATGCTCGTCGTGGGGTTCCTCCTCGCCTTCGCGGCGATCGCGGGCCCGCGGCCCGCCGGGGCGGCACCGGGACTCCAGCTCTTCTACATCCTGGCGTGCTTCCCGCCGTACGAACCCGGGACGCTGGGGCTGCGGTTGGCCGGGCTCACCTTCGGCGTGGTGGCGCTGGTGCTGTGCGAGCTGCTCGTGCTGCCGTCCCCACCGGAGCCGACGTACCTGGCGGCCCTGGCGCGGGCCCTGGCGACGGCGCGCGACACCATCACCGGGGACGACGACCTCTCACCGGGGGAGCTGAGGGAGGTCGGGGCGCAACTGCGGCTGTCCCACACCGCGCCCGCTCAACGCCCCGCCGGCCCCGGCCGGTCGGCCCGCGGCCTGGCGCAGGCGGGATCCGCAGCCCGTCGGCTGCTGGAACAACTCGCCCATCTGACCGAGGTGGGCGAGCTGCGCGCCCTCGTGCGGAGCGGGGCGGGGGACGCGGACCGGGAGGGCAGGGACACGGCGCTGCGGCTGCTGCTGCCGCGCGTGGTCTCCCTCCTCGACGACACCGCCGCCGCACTGCGCACGGGCCGGGCCGCTCCGGGACCGCAGCGGATGGACGAGGCCATCGACGAGTTCCAGCGGATGCGCGCCCGGCAGGCGGCGGGACCCGCCGACGAGGTACCTCCGGCCGACGTGCTGCGCAGACAGGCGGCGCTGCTGGCGGTCGCCGAGTCGGTGCGTGCCCTGGAGATCTCCGTGCGGGTCGGCCTCGACGGACGGCGCACCGCGCCCATCGAACCCGCGGAGCTGTTCTGGTACACGCACGCCGCCGCGTCCCAGCTGTGGCTGCGCCGGATCACCGGCAACATCTCGCTGCGCTCGGTGCAGTTCCACAACGCCCTGCGGATCGCGGTGGCGTTGGCCGCGGCACGCCTGGTGGCCGGCTCGCTCGATCTGACACACGGCTTCTGGGTGCTGCTGGCGGTGCTCACGCTGAGCCGGACCACCGTGGGGGAGGCATGGACGGCCATCCGCCAGGCCGTCGCCGGCAACCTCGTGGGCGCCGTCGTCGCGGGCGCCCTGCTCACCGGCCTGGCCCAGCACACCGAGGCGTACGCGGCGATCCTGGCACCCGCCATGCTGATCGCCTTCGCGCTCGGGCCGCTGCTCGGCATCGCCTGGGCGCAGGGCCTGTTCACGCTGGTGGTGGCCACCGCGTTCGCCCAGATCGCCCCCGCCTCCTGGCGGCTGGCCGAGGCGCGGATCGTGGACGTGGTCACCGGCAGCGCCATCGGGCTGCTGTGCGGCATGCTCGCCTGGCCGGCCGGCGCCCGCGCCGAGGTGCGCAGAACCATGGCGGGCCTGCTGTACGAGTGCGGTCCGCTGATCAAGGGCACCGTCGGCATGCTCGCCGCGGTGCCGCCGGGCTCGGTCCCGGCACCGGCCTCGCTCCCCGCGCTGCACCGGCTGCGCCTGGCCGAGTCCGCCTACGCCCAGTTCCGCAGCGAACCCGGAAGCGACGCGCACGTACGCGCCGACTGGCACGCCGTGCTCCTCACCGCCCACCACGTCGTGCTCGGTGCCCAGTGGCTGCCCCGCTTCGACCTGCCGACCACCGCCCTGCCCCCGGAGGCCGGCGACCGGGCCCGGGCCGGCGCCCGCGCGCTCGCCCGGACCACCGACCGGCTCGCCGACCTGTGCAGCGGCAGACGGCCGAAGACGGGTGATGCGGCACCGCCGCCCGCGCGGCCGGCCGGGCCGCCGCTGCCCGTGCTGGTCGACCTGGACATGTGGCTGCGCAGCCTCACCGCCCAGCTCACCCGCATCGAGGCGGGACTGCCCGAGGCGATCCGAGGACCGCGGCGCGGCACAGCGGCCGCCGGCACCGCGGGTTCCGGCGCCGACGGGCCCGGAAGCTAGGGCGCCCCGTGTCCGGCCGGCCCCTCCGCCACGAACTACGCGGCCCCACCCCGCGCGGCTGGGTGTGGTGGCTGCCGCTGGTCGCGGTGCTCATCGACATCGCCGCCGAATTCATCGTCAGGGGCCGTGAACCGGTGAGCTTCCTGCTCGTCGCCGTCCCGGCCCTGGCCGCCGCGACGCGCGGCCCGCTGGGCACCGCGATGTCGGCGGTCGTGTGCCTGGGACTGCAGATGTGGATGGCCGCCCGCCGCCCGGGCCACTTCGACGAACAGCACCACGTCGCCCTGTACGCCGCCACCGCCCTCATCGGCGTCGCGAGCGTCGCGCTCGCCGTGCAGCGGGAACGGACCCGGCAACACCTCATCCGCGCCAACTCGGTCGCCGAGGCCATGCAGCGAACCCTGTTGCGTCCGGTCCCGCGAAGACTCGGCCCGGTGCGTGCCGCCGGGTTCTACGAGGCGGGCGAGGGCGGCACACTCGTCGGCGGGGATCTGTACGACGTGTGCGAGACGCCGTTCGGGGTGCGGGCGATCATCGGCGACGTCCGGGGCAAGGGACTCGGCGCGGTGCAGACCGTCGCCGCCGTACTCGGCAGCTTCCGGGTATCGGCCCACGAGTGGCAGAGCCTGAGCGCCCTCGCCGCACGGCTGGAACTGAGCATCGCCCGCAACAGCCCGGTCGGTGACGACGGCGACCCCGAACTGTTCGTGACCGCGCTGGTGCTGGAGTTCCCGCCGGAGGGCGGCGAGGTGCGCATCGTCGACCGCGGCCACCCCGCGCCCCTGGCGGTCGGCCCGCGCGGCGCCCGACGCCTGCCCACGGCACCGGGGCTGCCACTGGGGCTGGGCGGAATGTCACCGGACGGGGTCGACACGACGGTGCATCCGCTCGAACCGTCGGAGGTGCTCGTCCTGCACACGGACGGGGTGAGCGAGGCGCGGGACGCGGAAGGCGTCTTCTACCCGGTGTTCGAACGGCTCGGGGAACGGTTCTCCGGGGAGCGCGCACCCGACCCGGAGACGGTCGTGTCGTTCGTACGCACGGACGCGGAACGCTGGTCGGCGCAGGCCGACAACGACGACCGTGCCGTGCTCGCCCTGTCCCTGGACGCTGCGGCCTCCCCGCGCCGGGACGGACGCGGCACCGGCGACGCCACGGGCGCGTAGCGTCGCCGGCCGCTTTCCCGGCCCTTGGTCAGGGCTGTTCGGTGAGCCGGAAGGACTGCGCGGCCGAGTTGTCGCAGGCCCGCTGGACCAGCTGCACACTGTTGGCCGAACTGCCCGTGGTGCTCAGGCACCTGCCGCTGTGCCGGGCGACGAAGCGGTAGCTCCCCGACGCCTCCCGCTCGGGACGCCACTGCTGGTTGGCGCCGCCTCCGTAGGACCACAGCTGCAACGGCGCGTTGTCGGCGGTCGAGACGCCGGTGACGTCGACGACCTGCTGGGGGTTGCCCCGGATCGCGATGCGCGAGTAGCCGCTGTCGGTGGGACGGAACTGGAACTGCTGGGCCTGGGTCTGGTTGCAGGTGTACTGCTGGATCGCGGTGCCGTTGGCCGTGGCCGCCGCCCTGGCGTCGACGCAGGCGCCGTTCGCGGCATTGCTCAGGGAGTACCAGGCGGTGTCCGAGATCGGATCGGTGGGCGTGGGAGTGCCGCTCGCGCCGGCGAGCCACTTCAGCCCGTCGATGAGGAAGCGGTTCTGGGTGGCGCTGGCGAACGTGGACGACAACCGCGTGTTGGTCTCGTAGTTCATGGCGTTGTGGCCGAAGTTCGCGTAGAGCATCTTGTACTGGGTGTTGGTCCACAGGATCGGGTAGTAGCCGCTGTACCAGGACTGGTTGGGGTCGGTGCCCAGGGGGAAGCTCGACGGGTCGACCGACGCCAGGATCTTGATGTTCGGGTTGGTGCGCAGGTCGTTGGACCAGCTGTACCACTCGCTGACCGCCGAGGTGAACGTGGCGGGAAGACCGGTGGTGGAGGGGTGCGTGCGGTCCTCCGTGCGCAGCACGGCCGTGGTCGGGCCCCAGGTGTTGGAACGGAAGTTCCCGCTGCCCAGGAAGCTGTTGTAGTACCAGGGCCAGGAACCGGCGTCGGTCGTGAACGCCGAGACATGGAAGCCCATCCAGCCGCCGCCGGCCCGCACGTACCGTTCGAATCCGGCCCGCTGGGCCGCGCTCTGCGGTGCGTCGTCGAGGAAGAGGACGACCTGGTAGTCGTTCACGCCTCCGTTGGCGAGCAGGTCCCAGTTGGTCGTCGCGGTGTAGGTGAAGCCGTTCTGGGCGCCGGTGCGCGGAAACCACTCGTTGGCTTCCTTGACGAAGTCGATGTGGGCGGCGTCCCACGTGCCGTTGTAGAAGGCGATGACCTTGAACGGGTCGGCCTGGGGCGCTGCGGAGGCCGGGGGAGCGGCGGTGGTCGGGGCGACCGTGAGCCCCAGCATCATCGCGAGTCCTGCCAGAAGCCGTACCGCGAGCCGTCTGATCGGTGAGGCACCGAGCCGGCGTCCTGGGTGGTGAGGCATGTCGTCTCCTGCGCCGGCGAGCGGCGTGTGGGGGATGGAGGGATGTGGTGTGTGCATGCCAGGTACTTATTTCACAGCATGATTTAAGAAGCGCCAGAAATGCCCTGTCAAGGCTTTGGTATAGGCCAATCCGTAATCCGCGACGTCCGCTCGGCGTGACGAACTTGTTCGTGACGAACATGTTCGTTACGGTGTGAGGGTGCCCGAAGGAACCCCCACCCCACGCAGCCGCCGCGAGCGGCCCGCCAAGCCCGCCCTCACCTACGAGGGCATCGTCGCCACCGCCGTACGTCTGATGAAGGCCGAAGGGCTTCAGCGCGTCACCATGCGGCGGCTGGCTCAGGAACTCGACACCGGGCCGGCGTCGCTGTACGTGTACGTGGCCAACACGGCCGAGCTGCACGCCGCGATCCTGGAGGACCTCCTCGGCGTCGTCGACCTCACGCCGGTGGACGGCGACGGCGCGTGGACCGACCGGCTCATCGCCGTGCTCGGCTCCTACACGCGGGTGCTGTTCGAGCATCCCAGCCTCGCGCACTCCGCGCTGGTCGCCCGTCCCTCGGGCCCCCACTACCTGGCGCTGGTCGAGGCGATCCTGGCCCTTCTGCACGAGGGCGGGGTCCCCGACACGCAAGCGGCCTGGGGCGTGGACGTCCTGTTGCAGGTGGCGACCGCAACCGCCGCCGAGCAGTCCGCCCGGGACCGCGACAGCGCCGCCGAGGACGAGTTCCGGTCCCTCACGACGACCCTGCTCACGGTCTCGCCCGAGACACATCCGCGGATCGCCGCGGTGGGCGACGCGCTCGTGTCCGGCACCCCGCAGGAGCGTCTGACGTGGATCTTCCGCTCGGTCATCCAGGGGACCCTGACCACCCCCACACCGGAAGGCGGCACCCGCGCCGACGCGAGCCGTCACGAGCCGCCGGACTCCGGACCCGTACCGAGGAGAAAGTAGACCGACCATGACCACCACCACTCACCACCCCGTCCTCGTCGTCGGCGCCGGCCTCAGCGGCCTGACGCTGGCCCGCGTACTGCATGTCAACGGCCTCGAAGCGGTCGTCCTCGACCTGGAGGAGAGTGCGCAGACGCGCCCCCAGGGCGGCATGCTCGACCTCCACGAGGAGACCGGTCAGACGGCGCTGCGCGTCGCCGGGCTCCATGAGCAGTTCCGCGCCAAGGTGCACCCCGGCGGGCAGGCGATGCGGGTCCTCGACAAGCGCGCCCGCGTCCTGCTGGACGAGGCGGACGACGGCACCGGCGGCCGCCCGGAGATCGACCGCGGGGATCTGCGGGAGATCCTGCTCCGCTCGCTGCCGGAGAACACGATCCGTTGGAACAGCAAGGTCGTCGGCGCGCGCCCGCTCGGCGCCGGCCGGCACGAGGTGACCCTCGCCGACGGAACCGTCCTCACCACCGACCTGCTCGTCGGCGCCGACGGCGCGTGGTCCCGGATCCGGCCGCTGGTCTCCGACGCCACCCCCGAGTACAGCGGTGTCTCCTTCGTCGAACTCGATCTCCTCGACGCCGAAGCGCGCCATCCCGAATGTGCCGAACTGACCGGCGGCGGCATGTGCTTCGCCCTGGGCGACGACAAGGGCTTCCTCACCCACCGGGAGACGGACGGCAGTCTGCACGTCTACACCGCCCTGCGAACCCCGGAACACTGGCTGTCCACCCTCGACTTCACCGACCCCGACGCGGTCAGGGCCGCTCTGCTGGAGTGCTTCGCCGACTGGGCGCCCGGCCTGCGGCAGCTGATCACCGAGTGCGACGGCTCGCCGGTCCCCCGGCTCGTCCACGCACTGCCCGTCGGGCACGACTGGGAGCGCACCCCCGGTGTCACCCTGCTGGGCGACGCGGCCCACCTGATGTCCCCCTTCGCGGGGGAGGGCGCCAACCTGGCGATGATCGACGGCGCCGAACTCGGGCAGGCCCTCGCCGCGCACCCCGGGGACACCGAGGCGGCACTGACGGCCTACGAGAAGGCGCTTTTCCCGCGCAGCGAGGAGGCGGCCCGGGAGTCGGCGCAGGGCCTGGAGACGATCTTCAACGACCGGGCTCCTCAGCCGCTGCTCGACATGTTCGCCTCCTTCGCGACGGACTGACCGGCGCACGCGCAACTCGGGGCGGACCACGACGGGAACACGCCGGCCGCCGCGGGTGCGCGGCAGACCTACGTGCCGAGGCGGGTGATCCGGTCCGTTCGCAGGACCCGCGGTCCCGAACCGCCGAGCCGCGCAACGGCGATCATCGCCCGCCCGAGGTGCTCGGTGCTGGTCACGTAGCGGGGCGTCACCCGGCGCAGCAGCGGATACAGCCAGGACGTGAGGCGGTACGCCAGCCGGTACCACCGCGTGGCGGAGGTCTCCCCGTGGACGGGCTGGATCCATCCGGGCCGGAAGGCGTACGCGTGCATGTCCATGGCCATCAGCGCGTTCTCCGTCCGGCCCTTCACACGGGCCCAGAAGACGCGTCCCCGCTCCGTGCTGTCGGTGCCTTCCCCCGACACGTACACGAACGTCACGTGCGGATTGTCGGCCGCCACCACCCGCGCGGCCTCCAGCGTGTAGTCGTACGTGATCTTCTCGTACTCCTCGTGGCTGCGGCCCACCGACGAGACGCCGAGGCAGTAGAAGCAGGCGTCCGCCCCGGAGAGGTCTCCCGCGATCGGCGTGAGATCGGTGAAGTCGCCGTGCCGCACTTCGCGCAGCTTCGGCGCGCTCTTGCCGAGCGGCTGCCGTACGACGGCGACGACCTCGGTGACCTCCGGCTCTTCCAGGCACGCGCGCAGAACGCCTTGCCCGACCATGCCGGAGGCCCCGAACAGAACTACCTTCACCTCGACTCCATCCGGGACGTCAGGTCGACCAGAGCACCGCGCCGTTCTGCACGATGACCACCTTGGCGTCCGCGCGCAGGACGAGTTGGGCTCCTTCGTGGCCCCAGGTCTGGGAGGCCCAGATCGGGCGGTCCTCGCCATTGTGGATCACCAGGTTGCCGTCCTGCTGGAAGATCGCCCGGTGGTTCGTGCCGAAGGTCATGGACGCCCAGATGGGCTTGCCCTGCTCGTTGTAGACGACGAGGTTGCCGTCGGTCTGCATGACCATCCGGATGCGATTGGTCGTCCAGGCCTGGTTGACCTCCAGGACGCTGGTCGCGTAGACGGTCTCGGTGCTCCAGTTCGGCTTCGGCGTCGCCTTGGGCTTCGGCTTGGGCTTGGCCTTGGGCTTCGTCGTGGGCTTGCTGCTCGGGCTGGACTCCGGCGCGGGTGCGGCGGGCTGGGGAGCGGTGACCTTCGAGGGCGCGCTCTTCGTCGCCTTCGCCTTCTTCGGCGACGGGCTGGGCTTCTCCGCCACGTAGTCGTCGAGAGCGGCCGGGGCGGAGGTCGGGTTCAGGACGGTGTCGGAGCCCTCCGCGGCCAGCCCCTTGGCGGAGTCGGGCGGCCCGTCGTCCTTCGCGCTGCCGGTCAGCAGCAGCGGAATGGCTATCAGCGCGGCTCCGGCTATCGCCGCACCCGCCAGGATCGGTTTGCGGGGGCGCCCGCTGCCCACACCGGTGGTGGTCCTGGCGTTCGGCGGCGTGGTCGCGACGGCCGCCGCCACGGCGACGCGTGCCTCGGGTGTCTCGGCGGTGTCGGTTGCCGCCTCGGGTGAGGTCGGCGTGGGGGTGGTTTCCCCGGGCCCGGTGGTGCCGGACTCCGCCGTCGCCGCGCGGGACTCCCCGTCCGCGGAGCCCGGCTTCGTTCCGCTGGTGCCGGCGTCCCCGTCCGCGTCGCCGGGCTTCGGACCGCTGGCGCCGGACTCTCCGCCCGCAGGGTCCGGCTGAGCGCTGCTCGTGCCGGACTCCCCGCCTGCGGTGTTCGACTCCGCGCCGTTCGTACCGGCCTTCGTGCCGGTGCCCCCGGACTCGGCCTCCGCGGCGGGGCCCTGGCCCGGTACCGGCTCGTCCGGTGCGGAGGGGGCGGGCGGTAAACCGGTACCCCCTGCGCGGGCGGCGGCCGCCTCCGCGTTCGCGTCGGGGGTGGGGTGCTGGGGGGACATGCGGTACTCCTCCTCGGTGGCGGAGCTGTCGGTGATGGCCGGGGCCCGTGCAGTGGTCGGCTGGACGAACTCCGGGAAGCCCGGCGGGCGTTGGTCGGACGCTCGCCGGGACGGACCGGTCCGCCCCGGTCGCCGTCGTCGAGGTGCGCCGACCCGCCGCGGTGGCGGCCGCGGGCGGATCCGACGACGTGCCGGGTACGAGGTCTTCCCGTACGGCCCAACTTAGCCCGTACCGGCGGCGATCAACCGACCACCTCCCCCAACTCTCCCGTCGCTTTGTCCACTCCGGCCGCGCTGCTCCCGGAAAGTCCCCGACCCGGGCAGCAAACGGGCACGCCGTGGCGCGATTCGGACTTCGCCTGCCCCGCTACGGACGGGACGCGTGTGGCATCCTGGGGCTTCCGATCTGATCATCGCCGGCGTGCGCGTACGCCGTCGGCACCCAAGTGTTCGTACTGACCGAAGAGTTCAGGTGGAGATGCGCCCCGGAGAACGGCAGGAGGGCGGGCACGACGTCCCGTCCACGGTGCCCGGCAGCTCCGGCCCGGCGGCCGCCGAGCCACCCGGCGCCGACGACGCCGGGGCCACCGATCCCCCCGAGATACCCGAGGCCGTACGGGACGCCGCCCGCCGGGCGCCCGGCCACTGGATCGGGATGGTGGACCCGGAGTGGACCCACGACCGTACGCCGCCGGAATGGGCGGTGCTGGGGGAGTGGCAGTCCGACGAGAGCGGGGAGGTCGGCAACTACCGCCCCAATCCCGCCTACCGGCCTTCGGGCAGGGTGCTCGGCTGGCCGGAGCCCACCGACCCGGTGGACGCGGCGGCGCAGCGCGCGGCCACCGGCTACGGCTCGGTCGACGAGGCGTGCGCGGCGCTCGCGGAAGCGGAGATCACCGTGGTGCGCGGGCCGGACGGCGGACCGCTCACGGCCGCCGGGCTGGACGGGGCACCCGTGATCCTCTCGTTCACCTCAGCGGCGCATGAGTTCATGTCCGCGGCACTTCGGCATGACACGGTCCCGGCCCAGGAACTGGCACGATCGCTGCGCGGTTCCGGCGCGATGCTGATGGTCAACGCCGGTGCCGCCGCACCCCTGCTCGTCCCGTCGGACAGGCTCCTCGACGCCGTGCCCGAGCCGGAGACCGAGCGGGCGCCCGCGGCCTCCTCCGAGGTCCGGACCCACAGCTCTTCTGAACCCTGGCCCCACACCACAGGGAGGACCCCGTGACGCGTCCGGCCCAGCCCACCCCCACCACCCCGCGGGCGGAGTCCGGTTCCGCCGGCGAGGAGACGGCCCCGACCGCCACCGTCGCCCAGCCTCAGCCCGACGCCGAAACCGAGGTCGCCGCAGCCGGATCCGGCACCGACGAAACGACTGCCGAGGCCGAAGGAACGGCCCCGGCCGCCGCCGAGGGCCGTACGGCCGAGCCCGGGGCCGCTCCTGAGAGCGGTGCGGCGCCTGGCAGCCGGTCCGAGTCCGAGCCCGCTCGCGAGAGCGGTACGGCGCCCGGCAACGGGTCGGAGTCCGAGGCCGCTCCCGAAAGCGGTGCCGGGCCCGGCAATCGGTCCGAGTCCGCGGCGGAGCCTCATTCCGACAGCGACTCCGAGTCCGATCCAGGTGCGGCCGCGGCCGCCAAGAGCCGGCTGCCCGCTCTCGTGCGGACCATGACCGCGACCGCCATCGACCGGCCGCAGCAGCAGGCCGCTCACGTGGGGCGGCCCGGCAAGGCGGTGCTCGCCGGGGCCGCGGTCGCCGGGGCGCTGCTCGTGTCGGTGCCGTTCCTCGTCCTGACCGGGGGCGACGACAAGGACGCCAAGGCGGCCCCTGCGGGCGGCACCGTGCTCGGTGGCGGGGCGCAGGAGGCGCCCGGCGACTTCGTGGTGACCAAGCCCGACTCCGGCGCCCCGGACGACGGGAAGAAGACCTCCGCCAAGCCCGACAAGCCGGTGAAGCGGGCTCCCGGGGGCGGCGCGGCACAGGACTCGGGCAAGGAGACGCCGAAGCAGGACGGCGAGAAGGACCAGCCCAAGGGCGACGCGGACCGGGACGACCAGCCCGCGAAGTCGGGCGGCGGCGAGCAGGCCGGCGGAGGCGACGACCAGCCCGCGAACCCCGGTTCGGGTGTGACGTTCAGCGCCCCGGTCTCCCTGCGCAGCCATCTCTCGGGCCGCTGCCTCGACGTACCGAACGCCGACTTCGGCGACGGCAAGAAGCTGTTCGTGTGGGACTGCAACAACGGCGTGGCGCAGAAGTGGCAGTTCGCCTCCGACGGCACCATGCGCATCCAGGGCCTGTGCCTGGACGTGGCCAACGCGAACTACAACGACGGCACCCCGATCCAGATCGCCCGGTGCAGCGGCAACGCCGCCCAGAAGTTCGTCCTGAACGAGCGCCACGACCTGGTCAACACCGTCGTCGGCAAGTGCGTCGACATCAAGGACAACAACACCGGCAACGGCGCCTGGCTGCAACTGTGGACCTGCGCCGGCACCGACAACCAGAAGTGGAGCGTCTGACCGCGCGCCAGACGCCTTCAGGCCGAGAGCGTCGCTCCCGGCACCTGACCGCCCCGGCAGCGGGGCATGATGGCACCGTCGGCTCGCCGACACGCGCCCACGGGGGCGCCCGCTGAAGACGTTGCCCTAGCAAGGAGGTTGGTGCGTGTCGCGCCAGGTACTGACGGTCGGTCCCGGCGACCGGGACCGCTACCGGACGATCGGTGAGGCACTCTCGGCTGCCCGTACCGGCGCGCTCATCAGCGTCCGGCCCGGGACGTACGCGGAGAACCTGGTGATCCACACCCGGGTCACCCTCACCGCCGCCGAGGGCCGGGGCACGGTCGAGATCCGGCCACGTTCGGGCAGCGTGCTGGCCCTGCGCGCCGACGCCGTGATGCTCTCCGAGCTGACGCTGCGCGGCGGCGACGCCGAGCTGCCCGCCGTGGACGTACGGCGCGGACAGGCCGCGCTCGACGGCTGCGAGATCGTCGGTGCCGCCTGGACCGCGGTGCTGGCCGGAGGCACCGGATCCCTCGCGCTGCGGGACTGCCGGGTGAGCAACCCGCAGGGCGCCGGGATCGTCGTCACCTCGACCACGCCCACCACTGTGGAGTCCTGCACGTTCGAGCATCTGGGCACCAGCGGCCTGGTCCTCGCCGAACAGGGCGAGGCCCGTCTGCGCGGCTGCACCGTGCGCGCCGCCCGCGGCAACGGCCTGCTCGCCAACGGCGAAGCGACCGGAAGCGTCGAGGACTGCGACATCTCCTCCACCGACAAGCCCTCCATCGCCCTGGAGCAGAACTGCTCCCTGACGGTGGTGCGCACCGTCGTGCACGACACCAGCACCGGAGTGCACCTGAGCAGCGCGGGCCGTACGACCCTGGAGGACGTCCGCGTCACCGGCGCCTCCGGGAACGGCATCGCGCTGGCCGGGGGCACCGATCCGGTGCTGCGCCGCTGCCGCGTCTCCCGTACCCGGGGCCACGGCGTGCTGGTCACCGACCGGGCGCGCGGCACCTTCGAGGACTGCTGGGTGGACGGCGCGCAGGGCGCGGCGCTCCGCGTCGCGGGAGCCGCGTCGCCGGCCCTGACCGGCCTGACGGTGCGTGACTGCGAGCAGACGGGGCTGCTCCTGGAGGAGGACTCGGCGCCGGAACTGGACCGCCTCGAGGTGATCGGGGGCTCGCCCGCGGTCTCGGTGCGCGGCGGCGCCAACCCGCTGCTGCGCCGGGCACGGCTCGTGGAGCCCTCCGGCGACGGCATCACGGCCGGCAAGGACGCCCGCGGCCGTGCCGAGGACTGCGAGATCGTCCGGCCCAAGGGCGCGGGCGTGCGCGTCGCCTCCGGCAGCACCCTCTACCTGGCCGGTGGCGGGGTCTCCGACACCGCCACCAGCGGCCTGATCGTGGAGGACGGCGGCAACGTCACCGTCCGCGACTTCCGTATCGAGATATCCGCCGAGGAAGGCGTCGTCGTCGCGGCCGGCGGCGAGCTGACCGCCAACCGCACCACGGTGCACGCGCCTCAGGGCCACGGCTTCCTGCTCCGCGAGGGCGCGCTCGCCTCACTCAGCGGCTGCGAGGTCTCCGGCGGCGCCCAGGACGGCTTCCGCGTGGAGTCCACCGCACCGGTCTCGGTCGTGAACTGCCTGGCCCGGGAGAACGAGGGCGGCGGCCTGGTGCAGACGACCCCCGGCGAACGGCTCGCCGTGGACGGCCTGAAGAGCGCCGGCAACGGCAAGCGGGACGCCTGGGGCAGCGGCAGCGCCGAGAACACCGACCCGGCCGGTTCCGGCGCCGCGGACGGACCCGCACCGGACCGCGTGGACGGCCCGCTCGGCGCCCTCAACGCGCTGATCGGCCTGGAGAACGTCAAGCAGCAGGTCGGCACCCTGGTCAACCTGACGCAGCTCGCGCAGCGCCGCGAGCAACTCGGCATGTCCGCACCGCCGATGAGCAGACATCTGATCTTCGCCGGCCCCCCGGGCACCGGTAAGACCACCGTCGCCCGCCTCTACGGGGCGATCCTCGCCGAACTGGGCTCCCTGCGCAGCGGGCATCTCGTGGAGGTCTCCCGCGCCGACCTGGTCGCGCAGGTCGTCGGCGGCACCGCGATCAAGACCACCGAGACCTTCCAACGGGCCCTCGGCGGCGTGCTGTTCATCGACGAGGCGTACACGCTCACCGCGGACAGCGGCAACGGCGGCGCCGACTTCGGCCGCGAGGCGGTGGACACCCTGCTGAAGCTGATGGAGGACCACCGCGACGACGTGGTCGTGGTCGCGGCCGGCTACTCCCGCGAAATGGAGTCCTTCCTCGGCTCCAACCCCGGCCTGGCCTCCCGCTTCTCCCGGACCGTCGAGTTCGAGAACTACTCCGTGCCCGAACTGGTCGCCATCATGGAGAACATGTGCGCCCAGCACCAGTACGAACTGGGGGAGGGCACCGCGGCCGCGCTGGCCGCGCACTTCGAGGCGATGCCCCGGGACGCCGGGTTCGGCAACGGCCGTGCCGCGCGCGGGGTGTTCGAGGAGATGGTGGACCGGCAGGCCGTCCGGCTCGCCTCGCAGACGCAGGTCGGTGAGCACGACCTGCGGCTGCTGCTGCCGGAGGACGTGTCCGCCACCGCCGCAGCGAAGGCCGCAGAGTCCGGCACGGCGCAGGACGACCCGCTGACCCGCCTCGGCGACATGATCGGCCTGGCCGAGGTCAAGCGCGACGTCGCGGACCTGGTCAACCTCATCACCACCGCCCGCCATCGCGCCGCGGCCGGGCTGCCGGTGCCCTCCCTCAGCCACCATCTGGTCTTCACCGGCCCGCCCGGCACCGGCAAGACGACCGTCGCCCGTCTCTACGGCGAGATCCTCACCCAGCTCGGCATCCTGGAACGGGGCCAGCTGGTGGAGGCGGCCCGCGCGGACCTGGTCGGCCGCTACATCGGCCACACCGCCCAGCTCACCCGCGAGGTCTTCGAACGGGCCCGTGGCGGGGTGCTGTTCATCGACGAGGCGTACACCCTCACCCCGCAGGGCGGCGGCGCCGACTTCGGCCAGGAGGCGGTGGACACCCTGCTGAAGCTGATGGAGGACCACCGCGACGAGGTCGTCGTCATCGTCGCCGGGTACACCGACGAGATGGTGCGCTTCCTCGCCTCCAACCCCGGGCTGTCCTCCCGCTTCCCGCGACGGATCACCTTCGCCGACTACTCCTCCGAGGAGCTGGTCACCATCGTGCGCGCACAGGCCGCGAGCATGGGCTACGAGTGCGGGCCCGGCACCGGCCCGGTGCTCAAGTCGTACTTCGAGGCACTGCCCCGGGACCGCTCCTTCGGCAACGCGCGGCTCGCCCGGCAGGTGCTCGAATCGATGGTCACCCGCCAGGCGGGGCGGCTCAGTTCGCTGGCCGCGCCCACCCTGGACGACCTGCGGATCCTCATCCCCGAGGACGTGGCCGCGGCCCCGAAGGCGGCCGGACTGTGAAGCCGCACGCCCAGGGGGCCGCCCGTCTGCTGTCCGGCGCCGGACTCGCCGCCGCTCTGCTGCTGCCCACCGCCGCCGCGGCGCATCCGGCTCCCCTCTCGGGGATGCCCGCGGCCGAGGGGAAGAAGGGCCAGGAGCTTCCGGCGATGCCCTCCGCACTCGACGCGGACGCGCAGTGCACCGCCGCCTCGCGGGAGCAGGCGAAGAAGCAGGACTGGTCACGCCAGCGCCTCGACCTGGACCGGCTGCACGCCCACGGCGTCGGCACCGGTGTGACCGTCGCCCTGATCGACACCGGCGTCGCCCCCGACGCCGACGGACTCGACGGCCGCGTCACCGCCGACGGCTCCGCCGCCGAGGACTGCGTCGGACACGGCACCTTCCTGGCCGGGCTGATCGCCGGGTCCGGCGAGGGCGCCGCGCGTCTTGCGGGAGTCGCCCCGGGCGCGCGGATCCTGGCCCTGCGCGGCACGGACACGCGCGGCGAGGCGAGCCCGGCACTGGTCGCGGCGGCGATCCGCGAGGCCACCGAAGCCGGGGCCGGCGTCATCGCGGTCACGGTGGCCCTGCCGCGCCGGGACACGGAACTGACCCGAGCGGTCGCCGACGCCCGCCGGGCGGGCGCCATCGTGGTCGCCGCGGCCACCCCCGACCCGCCGACCCGGGGCGGCACCGACGAGATCCCGGCCCGCGTGTACTGGCCGGCCGGCGAACCCGGAGTCCTCTCGGTCGCCGACATGCTCCCCGGCGGCCTCCGCCCGGACCGGGCCCTGCCCACCACGGGCATCGACCTGGCCGCTCCGGGGGCCGGTGTGGTGTCCGGGGGCCCGCGCGGTGACGGCCACTACCTCGGCGCCGGCGCCTCCGTGGCCGCCGCCTACGCTGCCGGCGCGGCCGCGGTGGTCCTCGCCGCGCACCCGGACGACTCACCCGACGCCGTCACGCACCGCCTGACCGCCACGGCCTACCCCGCCGACATCCCTCAACTGGACGCCTACGCCGCCGTGACCACGGTCCTGGGCGACCCCGTCGCGGCGGGCGGCACCGACCGCGCCGCGGAGCACGTCGCCGTCCGCGACACCTCCGACGCCGACGACGCCACCGACCGAGCCACCCTCTTCGTCATCCTCGGCTCCGCCGCCGTACTCACCGTCCTGTGGGCCGCGTTCACCCTGCCCCGGGCCCGCGCGAGGGGCTGGCGCCCGGCGCGTGCGGGGGGTTCGGCGGAGGACTGAGGCGGGCGCCCGCTACGAGGCCTCCACGGAGGGCCCGGACGTCCGGGGGGCGCCGAGAAGGATCGGTGCCGTCACCCGCATGAACGCCTGTGCCCGGCCCGCCCTCGGCAAGCCCGGCGTCGGCCACGCGCGGCTGAACGCCCGAGTGCACCCCTGGGGCGCTCGGACGTCCGTCCACCCGCGCCGGGCGCCCCCCCGACACACGTCGACGGCGGGGGCCATCCAGGATGACCCCCGCCGTCCACGCACCGTCCCGCCGTCTCAGCTCTCCTGTCCGGCGTCCTGCTCCACCAGCGCCGTCTGCATCAGCCGCGCCTTGCGGCGGGCGATGTGCAGGGCGCGGCCCGGGGGCAGGTTGACCGGCTTCGCGTTGCCGAAGAGGCGGCCTTCGGTGGGCGGGCAGGAGAGCAGGATCGCGGGGTTGTTCGCCTCGTCGATGCGACGGATGAGGGCGTCGCTCAGACCCCGGCCCGCGCCCATGGCGCTGCGCGCGACGATCACGTGCAGGCCCATCTCGTAGCCGAGGGTCAGATGCTCGAAGAGCGGCTCGAAGGGGCTCTGGAAGGAGTTGCCGGACACCATGTCGTAGTCGTCGACCAGGATGAACAGCCGCGGGCCGGTCCACCAGTCGCACTTGCGCATCCGGGCGGGGGCGATGTCCGCGCCGGGGACGCGGGTCTTCATCGCGCGGGCCGCGCCGTCGATCGTCTCCTTGAGGTTGTCCAGGGAGATGACGTGCCCGATGCGGTACTCCTCCGGGATCCCGTCCACCAGCGTGCGCCGGTAGTCCACCGCGATGATCTTCGCCTCGTGGGGGGCGTAACGGGCGGTGATGCCCGCCGTGACGCGGCGCAGCAGGTTGGTCTTGCCGCTCTCCGTGTCGCCCACGACGATCAGGTGCGGGGTGCGGCTGAAGTCGTGCCACACCGGCTCCAGGGCGTCCTGGTCGATACCGAGCGGCAGGCGCATGCCGCCGCCCTCCGTGGCCTCGGGCGCGGGGAGTTCGGCCAGCGGCAGCCGGTGCGGCAGCATCCGGACCTGCGGGGCGACCGGTCCTGACCAGTGCTTGGCCACCTCACCGACCAGGTGGGCGACGCCGTCGCCGAGGTCCTCGAGGGAGCCGCTGCCGTCCAGGCGGGGCAGGCCGGCCAGGAAGTGCATCTTGCTGTCGGCGGTGATGCCCCGGCCGCCGCTGCGCGGCACCGAGCGGGCCTTGCGGGTGTCGATCTCCGAGTCCATCGGATCACCCATCCGCAACTCCAGGCGCGTCGCCGCCTGGTCGCGGACCTGCGCCGACAACTCCACCCAGCGGGTGGTGGTGATGAGCAGATGGATGCCGTAGTTCAGACCGCGGGCGGCGAGTTCGTTGAACTTCGGGACCAGGTCGTCGTAGTCCTGACGGACCGTGGACCAGCCGTCGACCACCATGAACACGTCGCCGAACGGCTCGTCGGGGAACTCCCCGGAGGCGCGCCGGCGGCGGTAGGACTGCATGGAGTCGATGGTGTGGTCGACGAAGAACTGCTCACGCCGCGCGAGCAGCGTCATCACCTCGGCGACGGCCCGGTGCACCCGCTCCGGGTTGAGCCGCGCCGCGACACCGCCCACGTGGGGGAGAGCGGCGAACTGGGAGAGGCCACCGCCACCGAAGTCGAGGCAGTAGAACTGGATCTCGGCCGGCGTGTGGGTGAGCGCGAGCGCCGCGATCAGGGTGCGGGCGAGGGTGGACTTGCCGCTCTGCGAGCCGCCCGCGATGGCGACGTGGCCGCCGGCGCCGGACAGGTCCACGATCAGCGGGTCACGGCGCTGCTCGAAGGGCTTGTCGACGAGCCCGACCGGGACGCGCAGCCTGCCGGTCCCGGACCAGCCGGCGGCGTTCAGGCCGCGCTCCGGGTCGGGAGCGATACCGGGGAGCAGGACGTCCAGCGGGGACGGTTCGTCCAGCGGCGGCAGCCACACCTGGTGGGCGGCGGGACCCGAGTCGCGCAGCCGGTCGAGGGCCACGTCGAGGAGGGTCTCCTCGTCGCCGGTCTCCTCGGTCTCCGGCTCCGGGGCGGGCGTGGGGTCGAGCGTGCGCGGCACCACCCAGCCGCTGGTCCACGGCACCACCTGGCTGGCGACGCGCGCCTGCACCACCGCGCCGGTACGGCGCCGGTACGTGCCGGAGGAGTAGGCGGCCCGGAAGCGCGTCAGCGCCTCCACACCGGACTTGAGGTAGCCGCTGCCGGGCTGGGCCGGGAGTTCGTAGGCATCCGGCACGCCCAGGACACCCCGGCTCTCCATGGCCGAGAAGGTGCGCAGGCCGACCCGGTACGACAGGTGGCTCTCCAGCTGGTGCATCCGGCCCTCGTCTAGGCGCTGCGAGGCCAGCAGCAGGTGCACGCCTAGGGAGCGGCCGAGGCGGCCGATCATGACGAACAGGTCCATGAACTCGCGGTGCGCGGAGAGGAGTTCACTGAACTCGTCGACGACCACGAACAGGCTGGGCAGCGGGGTGAGGTCGGCCCCGCCCGCGCGGGCGCGCTCGTACTCCAGGGCCGAGGTGTAGTTGCCGGCGGCGCGCAGCAGCTCCTGGCGGCGGATGAGTTCGCCGTGCAGGGCGTCCTGCATGCGCTCCACCAGGGCGACTTCGTCGGCCAGGTTGGTGATGACGGCGGAGGTGTGCGGCAGTTCCTCCAGGCCGAGGAAGGTGGCGCCGCCCTTGAAGTCGACCAGGACGAAGTTCAGGGTCTCGGAGGAGTTGGTCAGGGCCAGGCCCAGGACGAGCGTGCGCAGGAGTTCGCTCTTGCCGGAGCCGGTGGCACCGATGAGCATGCCGTGCGGGCCCATGCCGCCCTGCGCGGACTCCTTGATGTCCAGCTCCACCGGGCGGCCGTCCACGCCGACCGCGATCGGCACCCGCAGCCGGGCGGAACCGGTGTGCCGTGCGAACAGGGCCTTGGTGTCGTGCCGGTGCAGGTCGGGGATGCCGAGGAGGGTGGTGAGCTCCACGTCGGTGTCCAGCGGCTGCGCGATGTCGGTGCCCAGGCTGATCCGGCGCGAGGCGAGCAGCCGGGCCAGTGACTCCGCGCCGAGCGGGCCGAGCCGGTCCGGGCGCCCGAGCGGCACCGAACGCTCCTTGCGGCTGCGGTCGGTGCGCACCAGGTTCACCTGGTCCGGTCCCACGGTCAGCCGCAGCGTGTTGCGGCCGGGCCGCCAGCGCAGCGCGCCCGAGACGTCCAGCACGACCGCGTTGCGGTAGCCGTGGCCCTCCCAGCGGTGGCCCTCGGGGACGGTGATGCCGTCCAGGACGACGACCGTGTACGGCTCGTCACGAGCCGGGCGGGCGTCCGGGTCGAACCCCGGGCGCTCGGCGAACTCGGCGCCCAGCAGGTCGTCCAGCTCGGTGAGGTCGGCGGTGATCCGGCGGACCTGGCCGGCGCCGTCCTCCTCGTGCGGATGCAGCGCGTGCGGCAGCCACTTGACCCACTCCCAGTCGGCCCGTCGCTCGTCGCTGACGCAGAGGGCGATCCACAGCTCCTCCGGCGCGTGGAACACGGCGAGCTGGCCGAGAGCGGCGCGCACCAGCGCCCGTACGACTTCGTGGTCGGCGCCCCCGGGCTCCCCGGACGCCGCTGCCGGCTGCCCGTCCGGTTCCTGCTCGGGGCGCAGCATGATCCGCGCCGAGGAACGCAGGTACAGGCCGAGGGGCTGCTCGGGGATGGTGGAGTAGGCGCGGATGAAGCGGCGCAGGGCGTGCGCGCAGAGCGGTTCGAGGTCCTCCACCGGGCGGGTGGAGACCGGGTTGAGGGTGAGGGCGAGCTGCTGCTCGCCGACCGCGAGCCGGACCTCGCCGAAGTCCTCGTCGGCCGGGCGGCGTTCCCACAGCCGGGACGTGCGGGCCAGCGAACGCAGGGACGAGGGCTCCGGGTGGCGCCAGGCGAGCGCGCGCTGCTGCTCCACGATGGTGGACCGGACCCGCTTGCGGGTCTGCGCCAGATAGCGGAGGTAGTCGCGGCGTTCGCCCTTCAGGCGCTGCTTGCGCTCGCTGGAGCGGCGCATCAGCTGGCCCAGCAGCATCGCGCCGGCGGAGAGCGCCATGACACCCATCGCCAGGTAGATGAAGACGCCGTTCCCACCGCCCGGGCGCAGGAACATCAGCATCATCGACACCGACATCAGCGCCATCGGCAGATAGGTCCATATCGCCGAGGTGTCGGGCACCGTCTCGGCGAGGACCGGGGGCTCCTGGAGGGTCAATTGCCCTTCGGGCATCTCCGGTCCGCGCCTGCGGGCCGGCCGGCGAAACAGCACCACACTCAAGGAACAGAACCTCCGGTTTCACTGGCTTTCCGGCCCGCGCCGAATACCGGGACACCCGGTAGCCGGAAAGACCGCACCGCGCTCATTTTCCGGGGACCCGGGTACGCGGTGAACGCCGGATGAATGTTGTGAGCGGAAAGCAGGGAACGGTCAACTCTCCCACCATTCAACTGCATACCGGACAAGGAGCCCGGTCCCCAGCACGTTCCGGCGAGCGTAGGCAGTAGTGTGCATTCACGTAACGCGACCTGTCCACGCGGGAGAGGTGGTTGGCGGGCGTACGGACGTAATTCCCCTGTCCGACCCCCCTGTTCTGGCCCGTGTGGACCTTCCGTACTCTTCGCACTGCCCCGCTCGCGGGGAAGTCCTCCTGTCAAAACCCCCACGGAAGACGAGAGTTCAGCTGATGACCGACAGCGCGGTGGCCGAACTGTGCCGCCTGACCGTACGTGCGCCGAGCGTCTCCGTCGATCTGGCCGTGCCCGCCGACGTGCCGGTCGCCGATCTGCTGCCCACGCTGCTGCGTTATGTCGGCGAGGAGGCCGAGGAGGCCGGACTGGACCACGCCGGCTGGGTGCTCCAGCGGCTGGGTGACGCCCCCCTCGACGAGGAGACGACCCTCGCGCGGGCCGGGCTCGCCGACGGGGACGTGCTCTATCTGCGTCCGCACACCGAGGCGCTGCCCGAGGCGCGGCTCGACGACCTGGTGGACGGGATAGCCGACACCGCCGGCCGAAGGCTGCACACCTGGCACCCCGAGGCGGCCCGCGGGCTGCTGGTGGGCGCCACGGTGGCGACGGTCGTGGCCGCCCTGGTGCTGGTGTTCTGGCCGGGAGCGGCCGGCTCCGGCTCCGTGCGGGCCGCCTGCGCCGCCGTCGCGGGGCTGCTGCTGCTCGCGGGCGCGGGCACCGCCAGCCGCGCTGTCGGCGACCGTCTGACCGCGACCGCGCTCGGCCTGCTGGTCGCGCCGTGCCTGGCGCTGGCCGGCTGGGTGCTGCCCGGCGGTGACCTGACCGGCCCGGACGCCGCCCAGGTCGCGGGCGCGCGGCTGCTCGCGGCAGGGGCGGCCGGTGCGGGCGGCGCGGTCCTGGCACTGGCCGCCACCGCGGTCGGCGCCCCCGCACTGCTGGGAACCGCGGTCGTCTCGGTGGCCATCGCCCTGTCCGGGGCCCTGATCGGATACACGGACCTGGACGTGCCGGCGTCGGTGGCGCTGGTGGCCACGGTGTTCGTGCTCGCGGCCGGGACGGTGGCACCGTTCGCCTTCAAGCTGGCCGGGATGCGCATGCCCGCCCTGCCCTCCTCCGCCAGCCAGCTCCAGGAGGGCATCGAGCCCTACGCCGGCAGCGAGGTCGCCGAGCGCACCGAACTGGCCGGACGGTGGGTCACCGCGCTGTTCGCCGTCACCGGGATCATCGCCGCGGCGGCCCTGGTCGTCCTCGCCGAAGGCCCGAACCTGCCCGAGGTGCTGACCGCGCTCGCACTGAGCCTGCTGCTGCTTCTGCACTCCCGGGGCCTGGTGCACATCGGCCAGCGGCTGACCCTCGCGGTGCCCGGCATCTGGGGGCTGCTCCTGCTCGCCCGCAGCTGGGCGGTGGACAGCGAGGGCGACGGGCGGCTGGTGGTCTTCGCGGTGCTGCTCGGCGCCGCTGCCGCGCTGGTGATCGCCGCCTGGACGGTGCCGGGGCGTCGCATGCTGCCGTACTGGGGCCGGGCCGCGGAGATCGCGCACACCGGCATCGCCGTGGCGCTGCTGCCGCTGAGCCTGTGGGTGGCGGGACTCTTCGGCTGGCTGCGCGGCCTGTTCGGCTGAGTACACCCGCACCGCGGCGAAAGAACGACTAGGAGAGGCCGTGCAGTCCAAACGCGACCAGGTACACGCCCACAGCTTCATGATGGGCAGGCTCAGTTCGGGCCTGCTGATGGCCGACCCGGACGCCCCGGAGAGCCCGCTCGGGCGCACCACACGCGGCGTGGTCTTCGGCGTACTGGTCACCGTCCTGGTCGGTGCCGGCGCCACCGTCTACGGCCTGCTGCGCCCCGGCGGGAACGACGCCTGGCGTGACGACGCCCACCTGGTGGTCAACCGCGACACCGGCGCCCGCTACCTGTGGACCAACACCGACGGCGTGCTGCATCCGGTGCGCAACTACGCCTCGGCGCGGCTGATCGGCGGCTCCGACCTGGAGACCGTGGACGTCGCCACCGCTTCGCTGCGGGACGTCCCGGTGGGCGCCCCGGCCGGCATCCCCGGCGTCCCCGACACGGTGCCCGAGCCCGGCCAACTCGACGACGGCGCCTGGCACATGTGCGTCACCGGACCGCAAGGAGCGCTGCCGGACACCTCCGGCGCCGTGGCGAGCACCGGGGTGGAGAAGCCCGGGGCGACCACCGTGGTCGCCGGTGCGCCGCTGGGCTCCAGCGGTATCGCCGGCGACCGCGGAGTGCTGGTGATCGGGCCCGACGACACCGAGTACCTGGTGTGGCGGGGCAGCCGGCTGCCGCTGGACCGAGAGTCGGACGCCCGCAACGCCCTCGGCTACGGCTCCGAACAGCCGATGCCGGTCTCGGCGGCCTTCCTCGACGCACTGGCCCCCGGGCCCGTCTTGAAGCCGCCCGCGGTCGAGGGGCGGGGTGAGGCCGGTCCCGAACTCGGCGGTGAGGCCAGCCGGATCGGCCAGCTGTTCAAGGTCAGCGTCCCCGGCGGCGACAGCACCTACCACCTGCTGCGCCAGGACGGCCTGGTACCGCTGACCCGCCTCGGCGCCGCCCTCGTCCTGGGCGACCCCGCCACCCAGAAGGACGCCTACCAGGGGCGTTCGCCCGAGGTCCGTACGCTCGGCGCCGACGCGCTGCGCGAACACCGGGCCGAGGACCAGGACACCACCGCCTCCGCGGAGCTGCCCGACGCACCCCCCGTCCCGCAGTCCGCGCCCCAAGGCACCGCGCTGTGCGCACAGGTCGACGGCGACGACGGCGGCGTCCGGATCCGCTCGGTGCTGGTGCCGCTGACCCGGCTCGCGCCGGTCGCGGTGTCGGAGGGCACCGCGCAGCCGCTGAAGCCGGCCTGCGTCCCGACCGACGCCACGGTGGTCCGGCCCGGCCGGGGCGCCCTGGTGCGGGCCCTCAACGCCAGCGGCGCCGCCCACGCGGGGACGACCTATCTGGTGGCGGAGAACGGCGTCAAGTACCGCGTCTCCACCAAGAACTCACTGGCCGCCCTCGGGTACGAGACCGCGGACATCTCCTCCGTGCCCGCACCCCTGCTCGCCGCTCTCCCGACCGGAGCGGACCTCGACCCCGCCGCCGCGTCCGGTTCCGCCGAGCCCAGGGTGACCGCTCCGCGGTGCGCCGCCGACACGGAGCGGGAGACGGGCACGGTGAGCGCCATTGCGGACAAGGCGGACACCGGACGCTGATCACGGCAAGGGACGCATTCGGTGCCGACGAATAGGAAAAGGGCGGGGCCAACAGAAGTATTGAGCCAAAGTCGGGGACGCTGGTGTGAAGTCCACGGAGCCATCGCGGGACGGAACATGAGGGAACCTCAAACAAAGCTCAGATATTTCGGCCGGGCTGTGCCCGCGGAATCCCGGGGAAGCGCTTGCAATGCCGGATTCGGCTCTTCGCCGCGCCCGTTCGGCGTCCCCGCGTGCCCGCTTTTTGCCCGTCTCGCGTTGCCTGACGGACGGTGCGCGCCCGGGTGTCCGCCCCGTCGGTGAGGCTTGTTCATATCGCCGAAACCTCGGCACAACTCCCGTGCCACGCAAGAATTCTGAAGCGAACTGACCGAAGCTCAAATCTTCCCTGTGTGCGTTGCGCGGAACGCCGGCTTCTCTTTAGCCTCAGCGAGCAACTCTGCGACGAGACAGGGCTGAACGAAGGGAGCGCGACATGGCGGACAGCGCCGCGAGGAAAGCGGACTATGCCAAGGGCTTGGGGGGTGTCTCCTCGCTGGAGTCGGCCCGGAGCCAGGTCGAGAAGATCCAGAACAACGTCGCCGAGATCGCCGCGCGTTCGGGCGTGGGCGGCGACGAGGGCCAGGCCCTGCTGAAGCTCTTCCGCAGCTGGAACGCGGAGGCGCAGAAGGTCGTCATCCAGATCAGCAAGATGGTCGACGCGCTCCAGGAGAACGTGACCTCCGCCAACCGACTGGCGCAGGAGAACCAGGACCTGACCGAGGTCCTCAACAGCAAGACCAGCCAGGGCGTCTTCGAAGCGCTGCGCTGACCCCACCCGCAGCACCGGCCCCGTCACGGCGAGGCCGGATCCCTTGAGCTTCCCGGGCCCGGCGCCCGGCCGTCCGAGAGGAGACGTCATGGCCGACGGCATCATCGACGTGCAGTACCCCGTGGTCCGCAACGCCATCGAGGAACTGATGGCCCAGACCCAGCAGATCATCACCACCCTCAACAACCTGGAGGACGAGCTGAAGCCGCTCGTCACCTCCTGGGAGGGCTCCGACCAGGAGACGTACCGCCAGGTCCAGGCGGAGTGGGACCAGGCCACCAAGAACATGGCCCAGCTCCTCGGCGACAACGGCGAGCTGATCCAGACCATCCACGACAACCACTCCCGGGACGAGCGCAAGAGCGCCGACAACTGGGGGACCGTGCGGGCCCGTTAGGGGCACAGCCGGAGATTCCCTCCGTCGAGGGTTCGACCGACGCGGCCGTGCCGTCGCGACGGACACCGTGTGGAGCGGGCGGGAATCTCCGGACCGGCCCGCCGCGTCCACCCCGCACGCGGGCCGCAGGCCCGGCCGTCGCCCGCCCGCGGGGCGGCCGCCGGGCCCCGTCACCCCGTCCGGCACCAAGCGTCAGGAGTGCGTCCCATGGCCGGTGAGAAGGCCGACGTCAAGCATTTCGACCTCAAGCAGATGGAGAACTTCCGGGACAACGAGGTACAGCCGGTCTACACCGCCGCGAAGAAGCACAAGGAGGAGGGCGACGGGTCCCACATCCGTCCGCTCGGCCACCTCATCGACGGGCACACCACACCGGACAACCTCGCCCAGGACAAGCAACTCCTGCGCATCGGCAGGATGGTGACCGAGCCGCTGGTCTCGGGACCGAAGCTGATCGAGGACATCCGCACCGCGGCCGAGGCCATCGACAAGCTCCTCGGTGACCAGATGGACCTCTTCAAGGAGTTGAAGGAGGCCCTCACCGAGACGATCGAAGAGGCCAACAAGACCAAGGACAAGAACCTCGACGCGATCGACGCCCAGACGCTCCTGCAGACCTTCGACGAGGTCGACACCCTCACCGCCGGCGGCACCGGCGACCCGGACGACGAGTCCTGACCCACTCCGATAGAAAGGGCGCCCGGTGGCCGATCGGTACGATCCCAACTCCGTCGCCAACCTCGACAAGTTCGACAACGCCGGCGACCCGTCGAGTGATACCTGGGCCACCCTGGTCACCCACATCACCGGCTATCCGGTGCCCGACCGCAACACCGTCTTCGACACGCTCCGCTCCGACCACGGCGGCAAGCTGTTCCGGATGGACATCCCCGAGCGCAGCCTCTCCGTGCTCGTCAAGGACTCCGGGTTCCTGACGAACAAGGGCGAGGACTACGACATCTGGTTCTTCGACAGCGGCAAGAAGCGCTCCATCATGCAGGCCCGGATCGTCTTCGAGGGCCGGGTGAAGGCGGGCGAGGAGATCATCTTCGCCGGGCCGGGCTCGGACAACGTCCATGACGCACAGGTCCGTGAGGGCAACGAATTCACGGACTACAACAAGGACAAGATGAGCACGATCCCGCTCGCCCGGTACATGAACGGGCCGCGGGCGGCACTCCTCGCCCTGCTGGGCGGCAACACCACGGACGCCCGGTTCAGCAACCTCGGCGTGCCCGGGGCCGACGTGGTGGACCTGAACTCCTTCAACACCACGGGGGAGTCCTTCGACTTCGCCGCCAAGTTCTTCAAGGACCACGCGGTGGTGCTGAAGGACTGGGAGGACCGCTTCGGCCGGGACGACGCGAGCTGGAAGGGCGAGGCGGCGGAGGTCTTCCGCAGCCTGCTGAAGAAGATCCGCGAGAACTACGACAGTTACGTCGAGACCTTCAACGAGAGCCCCGGAGCCGGCGACGGGACCGGCACCGGCGGCACCGTGTACTCCCGCGCCCTGTCGCTGGGCCGCAAGTACCTCGAGGACGCCGCGAACAAGCTGCTGGAGGCATGGCTCGCCTGGGCCAAGTCCCCGTACTACGACCCCCACCAGGTCCTGCGCTACGTCCTGGACGACCTCGCCCAGTGGGTGGACGCCAACAACGTCGCCAAGACGGACATCAAGTCCTACACCTCCCGCTACACCACGACCGTCAGCCACAGCCCGCAGGCCGGCTTCACCCAGGTGCATCCGGAGTACGGCGACCTCACCGACATCGCGAACTGGGCGAAGGTCGGCGACAAGGCCGTCAAGATCTGGAGCCAGGGCGTCAACGAGTACCTCGGCAAGCCCGCCGCCGAGGTGCAGTCGAACCTGAACAACCACTTCCTGGACCTGGGCGACGACTTCTCCGACAACGTGCCCAAGCCGAAGTCGACCAGCACCGCCTCCGAGGAGTACGAGGAGAAGAAGGCCAAGGAGGAGCAGGAGGAGATCAACCGGCAGAACGAGGAGAACCGCAAGTACCAGGACGAGCTGCGCGCGGAGCAGGAGCGGCAGCGCGAGGAGGACCGCAAGTACCAGGAGGAGCTCCGCGAGGAGCAGAACCGGCAGCGGGAGGAGGACAAGAAGTACCAGGACGAGCTGCGCGAGGAGCAGAACCGGCAGCGCGAGGAGGACAAGCGCCTCCAGGACGACCTGCGCAACGAGCAGAACCAGCAGCGCGAAGAGGACAGGAAGTACCAGGACGAGCTGCGCGAGGAGCAGCGGCGTGAGCAGGAGGAGGCCAAGCGCGAGGCCGAGGAGCAGGCCAAGGCCATGCAGGAGAGCCTCGGCGGCATCAACGACCCCAACGCCGTCACCGAGCAGAACCTCGGCAGCATCGACGACCTGCTGAACCCGACCACGGTCACGGAGAGCCTGGGCGACCTGGGTGATGTGAACGGGCAGGGCGGCGACCAGGAGGCGTTGACGTCCACCCCGCCCCCGGGCATCACGAGTCTGGGCAACCTCGGTCCCGTGAACGGCGGGCCGAGCGGCACGAACAACGCCGCCAACGACGCGGTCACCCAGGATCTGGGGAACCTCGGCGGCCTGAACACCGCCGGCGGCCCCGTCAAGACCCCGACCGGCGGCAACACCCAGCTCGACGCCGGCAAGCTCACCACCGACTTCCCGGACGGCAGCAGCACCAGCTTCGATCCGGACAGCGGGGTGCTCACCACCACCCACCCGGACGGCAGCGTCACCACGCAGGACCTGGGCGACGGCACCAGGGTGACCAACCCGGACGGCTCGGTCACGTCTCTCGGCGACGACGGCAAGCTGACGACCACCTTCCCCGACGGCAGCGTCCAGACCGTGGACCCCTCGACAGGTCAGGTCAGCACCACCGACCCCGACGGCACCACGACGACCCAGAACCTCGGCAACCTGGGCGACCTCAACAGCCAGAACATCAACGGGGACCTGGGCGACCTCGGCGACATCAACTCCGACCTGCCCACGCAGTCGGAGACCGACCTCGGCGACCTGGGGGACCTCAACGCCGACCGGTCCGGCCTGGAAACCCCGACGGGCGGCACCACCCAGCTCAGCGACGGCGACATCGCCACCGACTTCCGAGACGGCAGCAGGATCAGCTTCGACCCGGACAGCGGTCTGCTCACCAGCACGAACGCGGACGGCACCACCACGACCACCGACCTCACCCACGGTGCGACGGTGACCAACCCGGACGGCTCGAAGACCAGCCTCGACAACGGGATGCTGACGACGGAGTTCCCCGACGGCAGCAAGCAGGTCATCGACCCGGACACCGGCATCGCCACCGTCACCGACCCGCAGGGCAACACCGAGCGGGTGGACCTGCACGATCTCAACTCGCAGGGCGGCGGGAATGCTTCGGACATCCTCGACGGCCTCGGTGATCTGGAGAGCATCGGCGGCCTCGACGACACCGGCGGCGGCACCTCCACCCAGGACCTGTCGCTCTCCGACCTCGGCGTCGGCGGCGGGGCGGGTGACGGGGCATCGGGCGGCGGCGTCGGGGAGAGCTACCTCACCGCGGACAGCACCGGCGGAACCGGAGCCGATCCCCTCTCGGACGGTGCCGCCGACAGCGCGGGCAGCCCCCTGGCCCCCGCCGCGACAGCCGGAACCCCCGGCGCACCCGGCATGCCCGGCAGCCCCGGCATGCCGATGGGAGGCATGGGCGCCGGCGGCATGGGAGCGGGCGGCGACAAGGGCAACGGCGAGCGCGTGCGGGCCGTCCTGGTCGACGCGGCCGAGGAGAGCGAGCGCCGCAACCGCCGCCGGCGCAGCCCGTGGAACCGCCAGGAGGACGACGACACCTTCCTCGCCCCGGCCTCCCGGGTCGCGACCACCGGCGGGGACGCGCCCGAGGAGGAGGCGGAGCCGGGCCGCAACAGAGCCACCACCTCCGACTACCTGGAGGAGGACGCCGACGTGTGGGGTACCGAAGAGGGCGGCACACCGGCCGTCATCGGACGGTGAGCACCGTACGGCCGCGGCCTGAGCACCGCGCCGAGACGCATCACACGCGGTCCCCGCTTCCACAGCGGGGGCCTCACCGGGCAAGATCAGCAGGGCAGTTGACGGACCGGCAGGCACGACCGGGCGTACGGACCCCACGTCCGGACACGCGCGGAGACCGACGCGGAAGGCAGGAGCGGGCGTGACGGAACCGCTGGAGAAGCGCCTGGAGAAGGCGATGGCCGAACTCCACGCCGCCCAGGAGGCGGTCGCGCGCACCGAACGCGAGCTGCGGCAGGCGTCGTTCGCCGTGCTCTCCTCCGACCGGGCGGTCCGCGCCACGGTTGGCCCGCAGGGTGAACTGTCCGGGATCGAGTTCCTGGAGAACAAGTACCGGGACATGTCTCCCCAGGAGCTGGCCGCCAGCGTCCTGGAGGCGGCGAACGCGGCGCGGCTGAAGATGAACCGGCATGTGATGAAGGCGATGGCGCCCTTCACGGAACCCAGCAGCAACGTGCCGGAGCTGAAGGGCTTCGAACTCGACTGGGAGCGCATCTTCGGACCAGAGGTGCTGCGCGACGACGAAGAGGACACGGCACGCGACGCCCCGGCCACCCCCGCTTGGCGGGACGCGCTGGGCGAGGACGGGGAGGACTGATCATGGGACAGCGGTACTACGTCGACCCGAACCGCATCGAGGCCCTCGCCCGGCAGCTGGAGGAGATCGGCACCCTGGCGGCCGGCATCACCGAGGAGTTCCTCGACGAACTGGCGCCCACGGTCACCTGGCCCGGTTCGGAGGGCGAGTTCGCCGAGAAGGCCAAGCCGCAGGAGCAGAAGGAGCGGCAGACCACCAAGGAGACGATGATGGCCATCCGCGACGGGGTCGTGGGCATCACCGACGCCACGGTCAGCCAGGTCCGCATGATGAAGGGGACCCGCGACCGCAACATCGAGGACGTCGAGCGGGTCAACAGCCGTATCGAGACCGACGGGTTGAACGGTGACGGCCCGGGCGGGCATGGCCGTCGCTGACCTCCGCACCGCCGGCCGCTCCCGCACCGCACCGGGAGCGGCCGCTCGTTCCTGCCCGCACGGCCCCCAGGACGGCCCCCGTTGAGCATCAAGGCATCGCCCGAGGTCAACGCGATGATCTTCATCCTCACCGGGGAGAAGCTGATCGACGCCGACGAGGACCTCGCCTACGAGAGCCGCCGGCCCTACTCCGGACTGGGCCGCAAGGTCGATCGGCTGTCGTCGCTGATCGACAAGTCGATCCACGACATCGCCGAGGTCATGCCGGACGACCTGTCCAAGTCGTACGCCAAGGCGATGGGCATGCTCATCGACGACGGCGGCAAGAACTACCTGCGCGACTTCGCCGAACAGCTCGACAAGATCGCCGAGGGCCGGCGCAAGACCTCCATGGACATCATGGAGTCCAAGTGGCAGGTCATCGCCGAGGTCATCCGGCTGCTCATTGAGATCGCCATCTACCTGGCGATGTCGTTCTTCACCGGCGGCGCCTCGGCCAGCCAGATCATGATGGCGAAGCTGCGCAGCCGGTTCCTCATCCTCACCACGCTCAGCCATCTGCTGCAGCGACTGCACCTGGCGCCCTCGCTGACCGAGGCGTTCGCCGAGGCGTTCACCACCTTCGCGGTGCGGCTCGCGATGATGAACTTCGCCCCGGACGGCCGCCGCCCCGACGGCTTCGACTGGAACGACATCCTGAAGTCCGCCGCGTTCGGCGCCGCAGCCGGCTTCCTCACCAGCATCTTCGACGACATCGCGAAGAAGATCGTCAGGAGCTACGACAACAACTTCCTCAAGAACGGGCCCGACCTCGACTTCAAGCCCAACCCCAACTGGAAGAACACCCCGACCCCCGAGTTCAAGAACAACGGCCCCGGCCCCAACCCCAAGCCGGACCCCGGCCCCGGCCCCACCCCGAAGGACCGGCCCGGCCCGAACGCGAACGGCCCCGGCCTCACGAACAACCCGCCGCGCACCTTCCGCAACGACCCGCTCTCCTTCCGGAACAACCCCAACCTGTGGCGCAACAACCAGATCCTGCGCAACAACGCGGACCGGCCGGGCGCGCTGGCCGGGCACTACGGGCTCAAGGGAACCGCCGACTTCCTCGCCGCCGGCGCCGGTGAGGCACTCGCCGAGATCTTCATCAAGGGTGTCTTCGACGGCGACTGGTCCACCAACTGGTCCACCTTCGTCGGCGCGGGCATCAGCAGCCAGGTCGAGGCCACGCTCACCGACTCCGCCCTGAACAGCGGTGCCGAACTGCGCCACGTCATCGACAAGTTGCGCAACCAGCCGCCCACCGTCTCCACCGGCACCGGTGACACGGGAGACACCGGGGACTCCGACACACGGAACTCCTCCGACTCTTCGGGCACTCAGGACGGTGACGGCCCGGACACCACCGGCGGTCCGTCGACCACGGACCTCACGGGCGGCGCCGACTCCACGCGTACGTCCCCACCGCCCCGTACCGCGGACAGCCCGCCGCCGTACTCCACCCAGGACCCGCCGCTCTACACCACGCAGGACCCCCCGCCGTACTCCCCGGGCCCGCTGCCCGTGACGGCCGCGGAGAACGCCCTGTGGCAGCAGGTCCACAACGGGCCCGCCGACGTCCGCGAGCAGGCCCTGCGCGACATCGCCGACCTGCGCGGCGCCCAGCCGCCCGGCGACGCGGAGATCGACGTCCGCGACAGCGTGCACGGCAATCTCTCGCAGGTGCCCGAGGTACGGGTGGTGCCCGCCGGGGACGGTCCGGCGGTTCAGGTGGACGCCGACGAGGTCCGTCGCGCCCTGGACGGCTTCGGCACGCCGACGACGGTGCAGGACCCGCTCACCACGCCGGGGTCCCCGGACAGCGACGTCCGGAACACCTCCGAAACGGCCGTCCAGCACAGTTCCGACGTGACGGCGCAGCAGGACGCCGACACGGCTCCGGCGCCCGGCCAGGTCGGCGGTAGCCCCGCGGCGTCCAACAGCTCCCAGACCGCGCCCGGAACCGGCACCGGGGCCCGGCCGGGCGGCGCGCCGGTGGCGGGAGGCAGCCCGGCCCCCTCCACAGCGCAGACCCAGGGCACGCGCACACCGGACGGCGTGACCGTTCCGGACGGTCAGCAGGGCACGCGGGACGACTCCACGCAGCAGCCCTCCCCGACCTCGGAACCCCCCACTTCTCCGGAGAGCACGCCCTCGCGGGAAGGCACCCCTTCCGAGGAGTCGACGTCGTCCTCGGAAGGCACCCCTTCCGAGGAATCGACGTCGTCGGAAGGCGCGTCCCCCGAGCAATCGACGCCGTCGACGCAATCGACGCCGTCGCCGGAGAGCACCTCTTCCGACGAGACGACGTTCTCGCCGGAGACCACGAGCACCGTCGAGATCACCCCGTCGTCCGAGCTCCCCGCCACTCCGGACACCGTCAGCCACGGCACGCCGGACTCCGCCGAGAACGACCTCACTTCGGACACCGGCGCCACGACCGCTCCGCCGAAGGTGAGCACCACCGGGTCCTACGCCGGTACCCCCGGCGACGTGCCCCAGGCGCCGCCGCTGACGATCGTCGTCTCCGAGGTGCCGCCGCCGGGGGAGGGATCGCCCGACGCGGCCGACCTGCTGGACAGGGCCGGCACCGACCGGGCGGTGGTGCTGGGGCCGGCGGTCACGCCGGACGGGGCGGGCCGCCCGGTGCGCGCCGCCGTCGAGCTGACGCGGGAGGGCCCGGGCGCCCCAGTCCGCGTCCGTCCGCTCACCGGACCCGCGCCGACCCCGACGCCGCACGACACCCAGGCCACCACCGGCACCCCGATCACCACCGAGACGGCGTTCCCCGGCGCGGACATCCTGCTGCCGCTCGCCGACGCCCTCGGCCCGGCCTCCCGCCCTGCCACCCAGGGCACCACGACGACCGACGGCGATCCGTCGGGCAAGGCCACCACCCTCACCCCGCCTCCCAAAAAGCTGATCACCGAGTCCACAACGCCCGTACACGGCAGCAGAATCGCCCCCGTCTCCACCGTCGCCGACGCCCCCGCCGCGGCCAAGCTCGCCACCCTGTCCCGCCCCTGGACCGAGCCGGCGACCGACCTGCACCTGGAGTCGGATCGCGGCAACGGCACCGACGGCACCGCACCCGGTCCCGGCGGCGGACGCGGACCCGGCGACGCCGGCACGCCGCCCCCGCCCCCACCGGCGACGCCGGACCCCCGCACCCCCGCACCCCCCGTCGTACTCCCGCCACCGGGGCGCATCGTCGTGCGGCCCGCGGACCACACGGGCGGCGAAGCCACGACCGAAGACGGCAACGCCCCCGCCCGCGAGCCTGCCGTCACCACCCTGGACGGCCACACGGTCCCCCTCGCACAACTGCGGCGCTGGGTGCCGGACTCCGCCGTCAAGCCCCGGCCGGGACGGGCCGTACGGACGCTCACCATCTCGCAGAGCCCGGCCGAGGACGGTACGTCGCGTGACGCGGGCCGCCGGGCGCTGCTCGGCCAGGACACCTTCCGCGGAGTGCGCACCACCCCGGCCCCCGCTGCCCAGGGGACCCCGCCGGCCCCGCCCCGTACGGTGTTCACCGGCCCGCCGACCGCGCTCCCCGGCTCGGGCACCGACCAGGGCGCCGACTACTTCGTGGGGCACGGCACCCCGCGCACCGTCACCCTCGGCACCGACGACGCGGCGCGCCCCACCGTGAAGGTCAGCGGCGTCCAGCTCGGCGAGGTGCTCAACTCCTGGGCCGGGGACGGCGATCAGGACCGGCCGCTGGTGCTGTTCTCCTGCGAGACCGGGCGGCAGCCGGAGATCGCGGGACTGCCCGTCGCCCAGCACGTGGCGAACCGCACCGGACGGCCGGTGTACGCGCCCACCACCGAGGTCGGCACGGCCCGGGACCGGGACGGCGACGTGCGCGCGGTGCTCACGGAGGGCACGGACGGGCCGGGACGCTGGCGGCTGTTCACCCCGGAGCCCGGCGGCGCCGACCTGGACGCGCTCGCCCGCGTCGCCGGTCTGCACACGGGTCCGGAACCGGCCGACGCCTTCGCCCGGGCCCGTACCCTCCAGCAGATCCGCACACTGCGCGACGCCCTCGGCCCGGACGCCGAACAGCGGCCGGAGAACCGGGACCTGCTCGCGGGTCTCGCCCACGTGGACGGTCTGCGCTGGCTCAGCCCGGACACCGCGGCCCGCTACGGCGACGGCAGGATGACACCGGACCTGCTGCGCCGGATGGTCACCAACTGGTCCGGCGCCACGGTCGACCCGGCGACCGCACCCGGCACGGAGCAGTACCGCCGGTTCCTGCGCGCGGCAGCCGGTCTGCGGTCGTCCGCCGGACCCGACACCACGCTCGAGGCCCTGCTGCCCCCGCCGCCGCCCGCGCTCCCGCCGGGCACCCTGGTCTCGCCGGACGACGTGCGCGGCCTGACCTACGCGCCCTCCGCGCAGATCACCTGGTCGCTCTCCGACACCCCGCTGCCGCTGTCGGAACTGGGACTGAGTGCCGAGGACACCGCCGAACTCGCGCGCCGCAGACCCGATCTGTCGCCCGCGCCGAGCCGCCCGGAGAGCCTCGCCGAGGACCTGGCCCTGTTCAGCAAGGACGCCACGGACACGGACGCCGTACGGGCGGACGGCCAGGACTTCAGGCGGCTGGACACCCCCGGCGGCGGCAACTGCCTGTTCCGGGCACTGCTCGACAGCGCCCGCAGCCAGGACACCCCGCCGGCCTGGGCCGCGCGCAACGTGGCCGGACTGCGCGGCCTGCTGCGTGACCGCATCACCGGGTCCGAACTGGCCGCCACGGCGGCCGAGGCCACCCCGGACCCGGTTCTGGCCGTGGTGGACGACCTGCGGATGACCGCTCTCGCCGGGGTGCGGAACCCCGACGCGCGCGGCAGGATCACCCAGCGCTGGAACGGCATCGCGCAGGCGGTCGTCGACAACGGCGACCCCCGCCGGTGGCGGCGCATCCTCCGCGACAGCGGCTACCCCCAACTCGCCGACATCGCGCCCACCCCCGACGCCGCACGCCGGCTCGGCACCGAAGGACTCATCGCCGCGGCGGCCGAACACGCCGGACTGTGGGCCTCCCCCTTCGCCGACGTCCTCCCGCAGGCGCTGGCGCACACCCTCGACCTCGACCTGCGCCTCGTCCAGCCCGACCCGCACGCACCGGCCGACACCCTCGTCACCCCCCTGCACCCCGGTGGCCGGGGCGGCACCCTGCACCTGGCCTACAACGGCACCGACCACTACGACGCCCTGGTCCCGGCCACCGCCCCGCTCACGCCCGTACCGGATCCCGTCAGCACCTCCGGGGACCCGGCCACCGACGAGCCCGACGTCTCCGACCCCTTCGCCGCGTGGCTGCGCGGCATGGGCGGGATCACCGACCTCGACGGCCCCGACGCCGAGACCCCCGACCGGGGCGACCCGGTGCCGCTGGAGACACAGCTCGAACGGCACCGCCCGGCCCGCCTGCTGACCGGGCCGGACGCCGGGCCGCCGGGCCCGGCCCCGCGCACCGTCACCTTCGACGACGGCAGCCGGCTGCCCACCGTGCTCATCGACCCGGGCGCCGATCCCGATCCGGCCGACGGCAGCCCCGAGTCCGGCACGGACGGCACCCGACGGAGCCGGCCGACGGGCCTGTTCACCGGCCCCGGCGTCCTCACCCTGCGCTCGCCCGAGCAGGTCGCCGAGGAGATCCTTCGGCAGCTGCCGAAGAAGCTGCGCGACCAGTTCGACGAGGCGGAACTGCTGCGTCTGCTGATCGACCAGCCCGGCGCCTTCACCGCCCCGCGCGGCGCACGCCTCGTGGGCCGGGAGAAGTCCGGGGTCGGCCACGAGATGACGATCGAGGCCGTCCCGTACCACCGCTGGGAACGCTTCTCCGACGTGAACGGCGGCACCACCCGCCTGGACACCATGCGCCGCGGCCAGGCCGGTACGGGCGGCGGGCGCAGCGTCGGCCACGGGCGCCGGATCGCCGCCGCGCTGAGCATGGGCCCGCCGCTCAACTGGCTGCTGAAGATCGGCGTCTCGCTGGGCTGGACCCGCCGCACCGACTACTCCCTGGGCACCCAGGCGTACCACCAGACCGAGCACCGCGCCCACGAGGGCTCGCATCTGCACCTGGACGACGTCCACTACCGGGTGCGCGTGGAACGCGTCACCGAGGCACCGAAGACCACGGGCCCCGGCACCACGCCCGCGACGGCCCCGAGTTGGCGGCGCAGCGAGGTGCACACCGCGCGGTTCGCCATGCGGGACGGCCTGAGCTGGCGGCTGCCGGACGACCTCACCGTGCCGTACAACGGGCCCCGTCGGGCCCCGGAGACGCTCACCTTCCCGGACGGGGTCGAGCCGCGGATGGCCGACACCACCGGACTGCACCTGGTGGACCCGCCGGAGGACATCGCGCTCGCCATCTCCGGCGCCCGGCCCGGCAGTTCCGCGCACCGCACCCTCATCTCCTACGTCCGTCCGGGGCGGTTGCTCGCCCTGTTCGGCCGGTTCTCCGGGCCGGTCAGCGGACCCGAACTGACCCGGGGGAGCGGGCAGCACCCGCTCGGACACCTCGTCGTCGAACGCTCGATCCCGCAGCGGGCCACCCTGGTCGCCGAGTCGGTCAAGGCGGAGCTGCGCGACCTCACCCAGACCACGTACCAGAACGAGCGCGGCCACGTCCGTGACACCCGCTTCGGCGTCCAGGTCACCGCCGGCCCCAACTACACCCTCGTCGGCCCGGAGACCGACGTACGCCTCCAGGGCGGGCCGCTCGTCCGCGCGGACCTCAGCTCCGGCCGGGGCCATTACCTGGGCACCGACGCGGCCCGCAAGACCACCGGCCGCGTCCGCAACCACCCCGTCGCGCTCTACCGGGTGGAACGAACCCTCATGGTGCGCAAGGCGGGCGAACCGGCGTCCGCGGCCCGCCCGGTGCGAGTGGTCAGCCTGGACTGGATCTCCACCCAGGACGCGCGCCGCCTTGCCGGCTGGGACAGCCGTACGCCCGGACAGACGGGCCCCCACCCGGACGCCGAGCCGCCGGTGCCCTGGTATCTCACCCGGGAGGACCCGGTCCACCTCAGCGGCCAGGTCCGCGCCGAGGGCTTCCGCCCCGACCGGCCGCAGAACCCGCTGCCGGCCGACGGCCGGCCCCAGCAGCCGGCCCCGCCGCAGAACCAGGACGGGCAACCCGCCCCCCAGGACCCCCTGCGCGCCTTCGCGGACACCGTCCTCGACACGCTGCACCGCTCCTACCCGTCGCTCTTCGTACCGCCGCTGATGCTGCGGCACCCACGCCTGGCCCGGTTCTGGTACGGCGACGGGCGGATGCGGACCGCGCTGCACAACGACCGGCAGGTCCGCGAGGCGCTCAACCGGCCCAGCCTGGCCCAGAGTCTGGACGACCTGACCACCACCGGCGTGCCGGTCACCCTCACCGAGGACGGCAAGGTGCGCCGCGGCCACCACACGCTGATCCTGCGCGCGCGGCTCACCGACCGGCGGTTCGAGACCACGATGAGTGAACGGTCGCTGCGCAACGCGGTGATCGGCACCGAGGTCTCCGGCCAGGGACAGCAGGCGTCCACCACCCTCTCCGGCGGTGTCGAACTCGGCATCTCCCCTCGCGACCACGACAAGGTGCCCGAGGCCGGACTGCCGCGCCAGACCGGCAACGTGTCCCTGGGCGCCCGGTACGCCAGGACCGACCAGAAGGCCACCCGCAGCACGGCCGCGGTCACCCACGACCACCTGATGTTCCAGAACGGCGCCGACCTCTACAGCTACCAGGTGGAACTGGGCGCCTCCTTCGAGGGACACCGCCGCCCACGCGGCTGGGCACGGCTCGCCTCGGTCGGTCTCCTCGGCGCCGGTGTCTTCGTCAGCAAGGTCGAGGAGCGCCCGCTGTTCAGCCGGGGCAACGAGACCGTGGGCCGGGTGGAGCTGGCCGTGCCCGCGGCGCACGGCTCCGACCGGCACGCCCCCGCCGACCCGCCGCCCACCGGGCCGGCCCCGGCCCCCGCACCCGTACGGCTCTCCGCCGTCGAGGCCGACCAACTCCTCGACGGCACCCGCCCGTTGCCGAGGACGGACTCGGCCGGCGGGCGACTCGTGCGCAGGCTGCTGCGCGCCCCGCACGTGGTGCTCAGCACCGAGGGCGGGGGACGGCGCCAGCAGCTGATGCAGGACACCGCCGACCTCGCCTCGGGCACCTCCTGGCACGTCAGCGCGCCCGGCGCCCCCGTGCGCAGCGCGCTGCGCCGGGCGATGGCCAACCTCCACGTGGCCGGTCAACTCGGCCAGTACCTGGGCCCGTTCGGCTCCCGTATCACCGGTCTCAACGGCGCCGGGCCGCTCCAGACCCACTACCTGAAGGCCGCGGTCCGCGGCGAACTGGACAATCTGCGGGTCAAGAGCGACCCGAAGCCGGCCAGCCTCGAAGCGACCATCGGCAACGAGCACCGCGTCGCCGGCAGCGCGAGCACCGTCTCGCGCACCACCCTCGGCGTCCAGGGCGCCGACATGCCGCTCCAGCAGGCCCCCGGCGGGCCGGCCGTGGTCGGCTCCTACTCGACCGCGCTCCAGTACGCCTGGGGCAAGGGCCGCAGCGTCGCCCAGACCCTCACCCGGGGACGCAACACCACCCTCACCTACGCCGGCCGGATGTACCTGGTCGTCGCCGACGCCGCCGAGACCGTCGCCGTACGGGACCGGTGGACGGCCGCGATGGGCGCGGTGGGCACCCGCGCCGGCGCCGGAATCAGCTCCGCGGCCGGACGGCTCTCCGAGCGCCTCGGCCGCGCGCTCGCCCCGCGCCGGGCCGCCGCCACGCTCCAGCGGATCCGCGACGCGGTGATGTTCCACCTGCCCATGCAGGACGTCATCGAGGCCGGGCTCGCCCCCGACGGACTGGGCACCACCACACCACGCAACCTCGGCCGCGGCTACCGGGTGCCCCCCTTCCTGCGCGGCCGCCGCTTCCCCAGCCACCCCAGCGGCCAGCTCGACGCCAGTCACGCCGCCCAGCAGCTCATGGGACGGCTGACGAGGATCGGGGTGTCCTCGCACGACCGGGAGCAGGTCCTGCAGCGGCTCTCGCCGGACTTCCTGCGCGCCCATCTGCACGAGCTGACGACCGACGGAATGACCCTGCCGGTCCGCTACCGCACCTGGAGCAGCCCGACCCACCTGCCGGTCGGCGGCAGCCCCGGACAGGTCCGGTTCAAGCTGACCCCGGTCACCACCACCGTGGAACGGCTGCGCACCGGCTTCGAGTTGGAGGACTACCGCACCACCGCCCGCGACGACGCCGGCAGTTCCTCCCAGGACCGCGGCGCCGACGTCACGCTCGCCACCGGCCAGCGCGCGGCGGAGAGCGGCGTCCTGCTCGCCAACCCCTCGCTCCAGGGCACCGCCGCCAAGCAGCGCGCGAGCACCCGGACCGAGACCACCGGCAACACCTCGATGCCGAACATCGCCACCACCCAGGCGCACGCCGAGATCGTCACCAGCTACATCCTGACCGTCACCATGACGGACGCGACCGGCGACCTGCTGTCCCCGCGTGCCGTCACCTCGGTCGGCACCCTCAACGAGATCGTCCCGGCCGGCCTGCTCACCCCGGCGGGCGACGGCGACGACGGCGCGCTCACCGAGGAGGACGTGCCCGAACCGGAGCGCGCGGTACGGATGCTGACAGCCGATCAGGCCCGCCCCGAGGGCATCGCCCAATGGCGCGACGGCGCCGCCGACCCGGACGTGCTGCCCTTCGACGACCGCATCGGCTCCGGCATCCTCGCCGTGGACATCCGCGGCGCCGCCAACGTCCACGACGCCCTGACCCTCGCCACCGCCCGCGCCGACGGCCTCGGCGACAGCGACCTCGGCCGCCGCCACACCGGCGACGTCCTCGCCGCACGCGTCCGCATGGCCCGCCTCACCCCGCTCACCGGCCTGGGCACCGCCCCCGCGCAGGCCCAGCAGGAGGCCACCACCCAGGTCGGTCTGACCTCCGGCTTCCGCGAGGCGCTCGGCGCGAACGGCTCACCGCTGCCCGCCCAGGCGTCCTCCCGCCTCTTCGGCCAGTCCCACACCGCCGACTCCCGCCTCTACGCGAAGATGCACCGCACCGGCGCCCGGCTGCTCGCCGTCGAGAGCAAGCCGCGGATGGAGGCAATGCAGCGCTCGAAGACCTCCGACGCGCTGGAGGCCGGCATCACCGACAACGTCGAGGGCGCGATCGGCACGTCGCCGCTCGCGGGCAACAGCAACGCGGGCGTCACCAACCCCGGCGCCACGGTCCCGATCGGCGGAGCGAACGACGGCACCGCCCTCAAGGGCACGGCGGACACCACTCTCGGCACCCACCTGAAGGTCGTCACCGACCGCAGCATGCTCTTCGCGATCCCGGTGAGCTGGCTGTCCGTGGCCGAAGTGGACCACCACTTCACCGACAGCCGCCCCCTGCACGCGCTCGGCAAGGCCAAGCGCGGCCCACGCGCCGCCGAGGCCGAGACCACCGCCCTGGTCTGGCTGCGCGAGGACATCGCCCGCGACTACGGCCTCCTGGACGACACCACGTTCCCCGACGAGGTCGGCGCGGCCTGGGACGCCATGGCCAAGGCGGCCGGCGATCTCGCGGCGGCCGAGAAGGGCTACTACGACGCCCGGGCGCGGGCCCGTGAGACGTGGCTGGACCTGACCGCGGAGGAACGGGCCGCGCTCGGCGACGACGACCCCGACCGGCCGACCGTCCTGCCGCGGGCCGTGTCCCAGTCGCCGGCCGTCGCCGCCTGGCAGGCCGCCCGCGAGGAGGTACGGCGCTGGGCGGGCCACACCGACGCCGCCGCCGGGGACCATCACCGGCTGCACCTGGCGGCCTCCCGCCTCACCGCCCACCACCAGGGCCGGGCGACGGTCCCGGTGCCGGACCTGGCGCAGGAGTACACCGAGCCGGCCTGGCGCTCCGAGGCACCCGAGCCGTACCGGATCACCGAGGGCACCGACTCCGCCCCGCGCACCCTCACCTCACCGGACGGCACCACCGTGCGCGAGGTGCACGAGATGCCGCACGACGGCGCCTCGTTCTTCCACGCGCTCATCGCCGTCGCCCAGGACCGCGGCCGGCTGCCCCACCTCCTCGGCACGGACCTCGCGGCCCGGTTCACGGCCGATCCGGGCGACCCCGCGATCACCGAACGGGCCGTCCGCGCCGCCCGCAACCGCCTCGCCTGGGAACTGGGCGAGAACCGCAACGAGGACCTGCTGGACACCCTCGCCCTCGACGCCGCGGACACCTTCACCCAGGACGAACTCGACTTCGCGCACGTACGGCTGACCCCGGCCCAGCAGGCCGAGTTCGACGCGTTCGGCCGGCTCCCGCAGACGTTCTGGGCGTCCCCCGAGCAGCGGGTGGCACTGGCCACCGCGGCCATGCTCCGCCCGTTCACCGGCGAGCCGCCGCAGCACGACACCGGGCAACCCGCCCCGCCCGAGCGCCGCGCCGGCGACCACGGCGGCGCCGACCTGCTGCCCGCCCTCGCCGCCCGCCTCCTCGGCACGCCCGTCACCGTCGTGACCGGCGAGGGCCGCGAACAGCGCTTCCTCCCGCACGGCACCGACCCGGCCGCCGTGGACCCGGCCCGCGATCCCGTCCTGTTCGCCGCCGACGGCTACTTCCACGCCACCCTGCCGCCCGGCACCCCGCCCCCCGTCGCCACCCCGCTGCCGGCGCCGCCGACCACGTCCGGCACCGGCACGGACGGCGCGACCTCGGACACCGACCGCACGGACACCGCCCCCGAGCACCGCAGCCACGCCACCCCGCCCTGGCACCCGCCCGCCGAGAGCACCGGCCCGCGCTACCGGCTCGCCCGCGACGGCGTCCTCACCGCACCCGACGGCGCCACCTACACCCAGGGCGATCCCGCCGGCCGCGGCAACGGATTCTTCGCCGCGCTCTCCACCGCCCTGCACGACGCGGCCCGCCGGCCCGGCCCGGACCGCCACGAGGCCGCACGGCTGCGCCTGCGTGCCGACGCGCCACCGGCCCAGCTGATGCGCCTGAACGGCCTGCCCGGCGCCCGCGCCGAGCGTGACGCGCTCTTCACCCCGCCGCCCTTCACCGTCCGCCCCGGCGCACCGGCACCGAGCCAGGACGCCCGCGACGGCCACCTGCGCCGCCACCTCGCCGACGCGCCCTGGGGCCCCGGGGCCGACCGAGCGGTGGCCGAGTGGGCCGCCGCCGCGACCGGTACCACCGTCACCCTGATCGAGGAGAACGGCACCGCCCACACCTACCCCGGCCCGTCCGGCGACACCGGCCCGCACCTGCGACTGCGACGCCGCGGCGGCGACTTCGTCCCCCTGATCCAGCGCACCCCTGCGCCCGAGCCGGCCCCGCCGGTCTCCGAGAGCGTCCCGCCGCCGCCTTCGCACAAGGACCCGGCCGCCGTCCCGCTGCCCCCGTCGCCCGCGTCCCCGACCGGCAGCTCCCTCCCCGGGCTGCCGGGCGAGGAGGAGGCGTACGACCTCAGCACGCTCACCGGAGCGGGCGGGACGACGGACGCGGGCGCGGACTCGGACGTCGAGATGCACCTCGACTCCGGTTCCGAGAGCGAGCGGGCCGCCGTCGAGACCGGCCCCGAGCACGACTTCGCGGTCGAGTTCGCCGGCCTGCTGGAGGAGCCCGAACTGCGGGCGGACGCCCTGCTGGACGTGGTGCGACGGCGCAACGCCCGGCTCGGCGGCTTCCCCGATGTGGCGTTCGACAGCGCGTTCACGGAGCACACCGGCATCGGTGTACCCGAGGCCCTGGACCAGGTGGAGCAGGCCGGCCGGCTGTCGAGCGAGGAGTACGAGGCCCTGCGGGAGGCGCTCGGCCTCGGCATCGGCGTCCCGTTCACGCAGACCAGCCCGCCCGGCACCTCCCAGCGGGACCGCGAGGTGACGCTGCGGATGCTGGACCGGGTGGCCCGCCTGGTGAAGGAAGCGCTGCGCAAGCCGGACCGGCAGGCCGACGCCCAGGTCACCCCGCACATCGCCGTCACCCTGCTGCCGGACGGCTCGCTGGGCATCGCGGGCAACACCGGTGCGAAGGCCCTCACCCAGGACGAGGCCACCCTGGTGGAGGACGAACTGCGCTGGTTCGTCTCCGGTCAGGAGCCGGGGGGCACCCGGCGGGTGCAGGAACTGGAGAAGTGGTCCCGGGACGAGGAGTCCCACCGTCAGTGGGCGGCGCGGCTCGACCAGGAGGAGCGGGACCTCGGACGACGGACCGCGGAGCAGGCGGAACTGCACACGCGCCTGGACGAACGGTACGAGTCGGGTGCGTGGGACGATGGGCTTCAGCAGCAGTGGGACACCCTGCTGCAGGACGAGACCGCGGCCGAGCAGGAGCGGCAGCGTCTGACGGCGCAGCGGCAGCAGTGGCGGCGCGACGAGCGGTGGCTGGCGCGCCGGCGGCCCGGCATCGCGCGCGAGCTGCGGGACCGTACGAAGCTGCGGGCGCTGGCCACCGGCTGGTACCGGCTCTACCACCCGGACTCTCCCGAACTCGACCTCGTCAAGCGGGCGTTGGCGAACCCGCGCATCCTGAACGTGGCGGGCCGCGACGGAAGCCAGGCACCGGGCACGCACGGCTCCGAGCACGGTGAGCTGACGCTGCTCGGGCACTGGGTCGCGCACTGGGAGAGCAACCCGGGCGACCCGAACGCGCCCCTGACGCTGCCCCTGGGCGGGTTCAAGATGGCCTGCGCCGCCTGCGACCTCGCCTACCAGGCGGTCAACGAACACATCGGGACTCCCCTCGGCCACCGGGTCCGGGCCTCCGGCACCCACGGCTTGTTCTTCCCCGGCTGGCGCATGCCGCAGTGGATGCGGCAGAGGCCCCAGCTGCTGCAGCACATCAGGGACAACGCGGAGAGCATCGGCGCCTACCTGGACCAGGGCGGCGTGCTCCAGGGCGATCGCAGCGAGGGCGCGCACGAGCAGTACCCCGCCGGATCCTCGTCGGAGTACGAGTCCGGTGACGAGGCGATGGACACGGACGCCATGCCCGGCTCCCCGGCACCGGACGCGTCCCCGCGACTGCCCCGGACCCTGCCGTCCGACCCGCACGAGGCCACCGCCACCCCGCCCGCCCCGCGAGGCCCGCGCGACAACCGCCCCCGCTTCGTGGTGCGTTCCGGCTTCGACGCCCGCAGGTTCTCGCACGACGGAGAGCCGGTCACCGACCTCACCGTCCGCCTCGCGATACGCGGCCCCGAGAACCAGGCCGCACATGTGCGCCGTGAACTCGACGCAGGCGTGCGGCGGTTGCTCAACGACCCCGCGTACCGTCTGCCCAACGGCGACCGGCTGCACGTGACCGTCGAGCACGTGGACCCCGCCGGCTCGCCCCACCTGACCGTGGACCTGGCGGGCCGGGACCGGGCGATGGACCAGAACACCTGGTGGGCGGACGCGGACCCGGCCCACCTGGTCCATGAGCTCACCCATCAGCTCGGTCTGCGCGACGAGTACCGGGACGCCGACTCCCCGCACCGGCCCCACATCCCGGGCAGCCTCCTCGGTGCCCTCGACGAGCGGCCCGAGGACGACTCCCTCACGGCCACCGGCCTGCGCGGCCGGCACCTGGCCCTGCTGAGCGCACTGATCGGCGACGTGACGCCACTGCCTCAGCGGACCGGGCGGAGCTGGGAAGCGGCCCGCACGGCCACCACGCCCGTCCCGCGCCGGTCCGTGTGGGTCGACCCGGTCTCCCTGCCCGGGTCGGCGGAGGCCGGAACCGACGTCCCGGCGCGTATGCCGCAGGACGCGACCGTCACCCCGTTCAGGTCGGGCAACTTCGAGTTCACCAACCTCAAGCACACGAACGAGAAGTACCGCGACAAGGCCGTCCGCATCATCGACCTGCTGCGCAAGCACGACACGATCAAGGACTACATCGGCACCCGCCCCTGCCGCATCACCCTGCACCTGCGCACCACGGAAACCCCTGCCGACGTGCGGGACCTGGGCGACGAGGGCGTGCAGATCAACCTCGCGAGCTACTACTTCGAGAAGTACGACATCGGCTACATCATGGGGATGCTGGCCCATGAGATCGGGCTGCATCCGCTCGCGTCCCGGAACACGAACATCCCGGACGAGGAGGAGATGTTCGCGGGGGTGCCGCTGGCCGTGCCGGGGCTGTCGGACCTGAAGACGCCGCGCACCATGAGCACCGAGGGCGCGGGCCAGGCCGACCACATCATGGCGGCGTTCCCCAGCAGCACCCGGCACGGGATCTACCGCGACATCGTCGTGAGGATGGCGGGCGTGCTGGCACAGGACGCGCAGGCGGGGGAGGAGGGCGCCAGGGCCAAGGACGTCACGGACCTGATCGACACCTACCTCATGGACCTCGCGACCATCGCGGTCACCAACGACCGACGCAAGGACGCGGCCTGGGAACCCCGGTACACGGCGAAGGTCTACAACGCCTACAAGGAGATGTTCGCCGCGCAACTGCCCGACGACAGCCCCGTCCGCCCGCTGCTGCCGGCGGACAAGAGCTGGTACAACGTCACGGGCAACTTCCTCGGCCTGGGCTCCAGCTTCACCTTCAACAACCAGGGCGACAGCATCCAGACCGCCACCGCCACCGATGCCGGTGAAGCGCGACCGCGTCTTCCCCGGACCGGCACGGGCACCGGCACACCGCCGCGCCCGACCGGCGGGCCCCGGCGTCCGCGGGACAGCCGCCGCCGCTTCGTGGTGCGTTCCGGCTTCGACGCCCGCCGCTTCTCGTACGACGGCGAGCCCGTCACCGATCTCACCGTCCGCGTCGCCCTGCGCGGCACCGACGCACAGGCGGCCCAGGTGTACGACCGACTCACGGCGGGCGTGCACGAGTTCCTGAACAACCCCGGCCACCGCCTTCCCAACGGCGATCGCCTGCACGTCACCGTCGAACCGGTCTCGGCCGCCGACTCCCCGCATCTGACCGTGGACCTGGCGGGCCGGGACCGGGTGATGGACCAGAACACCTGGTGGACGGACGCCGACCCGGTCCAGCTCGTGCATGAACTGACCCACCAGCTCGGTCTGCGCGACGAGTACCGGGACGCCGACTCCCCGCACCGCCCCCACATCCCCGGCAGCCTCCTCGGTGCCCTGGACGAGCAGCCCGAGGACTCCTCCCTCGCCCCGGCCGGCCTGCGCGGGCGGCACCTGGCCCTGCTCGGCGCCCTCATCGGCCAGGTGACCCCGCGCTCCCAGCCCGAGGACCAGACCTGGGACGCGGCCCGTACGGGCACCACCCCGGTCCCGCGCCGATCCGTGTGGGTCGACCCCGTCTCCCTGCCCGGGACCAAGTCCGCGCGGACCGAGGCCGGGACCGACGCCCCGCCGCGGATGCCGCAGACCGGGACGCTCACGCCCTTCAGGTCGGGCAACTTCGAGTTCACCAACCTGAAGCACACGAACGAGAAGTACCGCGACAAGGCCGTCCGCATCATCGAGCTGCTCGGGGACCACCCGACGATCCGCGACTACATCGGCGCCCGGCCGTGCCGCATCACCCTGCACGTGCGCACCACGGAAACCCCTGCCGACGTGCGGGACCTGGGCGACGAGGGCGTGCAGATCAACCTCGCGAGCTACTACTTCGAGAAGTACGACATCGGCTACATCATGGGGATGCTCGCCCACGAGATCGGGCTGCACCCCCTCGCCTCCCGGAACCGGGACATCCCCGACGAGGAGGCGATGTTCCGCGGCATTCCGCTGCCGGTGCCGGGCCTGGCGGACCTCAGGACGCCGCGCACCATGAACACCGACAGCGCGGGCCAGGCCGACCACATCATGGCGGCGTTCCCCAGCAGCACCCGGCACGGGATCTACCGCGACATCGTCCTGAAGATGGCCGACATGCTGGCCCAGGCCGCGCGGGCGGGCGTGGAGGGTGCCAGGGCCAAGGACGTCACCGACCTCATCGACTGCTACCTCATGGACGTCGCCTCCATCGCGATCACCAGCGACTACCGCATGAACGCGGCCAAGGAACCCGGCAACACCGCCAAGGTCTACAACGCCTACAAGGCCCTGCTCGCCCAGCACATGGCCGAGGACAGCCCCGCCCGCCCCCTGCTGCCCGCCGACAAGGGACTGTTCGGGGTCGTACGGGACTTCGCCCAGCTCGCCACGAGCCTCGCGACCAACAACCGCGGCGACAGCATCCAGCAGCCCGTCACGACGGACGAGGCACAACCCCGGCTCCCGCAGGGCACACAGGCGCCTCCACAGCGGACGGCGCCCGCCGCACCCCGGTCGCACGACTCCCGCCCGCGCTTCGTGGTGCGGGCGGGCTTCGACACACGGCGCTTCTCGTACGAGGGCGAGCCGGTCACCGACCTCACGGTGCGCCTCGCGATACGGGGTGCGCAGGACCAGGCCGCTCAGGTACGCGACCGGCTCGCGGCAGGCGTGCGGGAGTTCCTGAACGACCCTGCCCACCGCCTGCCCAACGGTGACCGCCTGCACGTGACCGTCGAGCACGTCGACCCCTCCGACGACCCGCAGTTGACCGTCGACCTGGCGGGCCGGGACCGGGCGATGGACCAGAACACCTGGTGGGCGGATGCCGACCCGGTCCAGCTCGTCCATGAGCTCACCCACCAGCTGGGCCTGCGCGACGAGTACCGTGACGCCGACTCGCCGCACCGCCCCCACATCCCGGGCAGCCTGCTGGGCGGCCTGCACGAGGCTCCCGAGGACTCCTCACTCGCCGCCTCCGGGCTGCGCGGCCGGCACCTGGCCCTGCTCGGCGCCCTCATCGGGGACGTCACCCCCGCCCCCGAGCAGGACTCCCCGCAGACCTGGGACACGGCCCGTACCGCCGCCGTTGCGGTCCCGCACCGGTCGGTGTGGGTGGACCCGGTCTCCCTGCCCGAGTCCACCGACGCCACCGACGCGGTCCCGGCGCGGATGCCCCAGGACCCGAGCACGGCGACGCCCGCCTACGTGCCGTTCTCCTCGGGGAACATGGCGTTCACGAATCTCAAGCTCACGGACGACCGGTACGTCGCCAAGGCCGTCCGCATCATGGAGCTGCTGCGCAGGCACGACACGATCAAGGACTACATCGGTGGCCGTTCGTGCCGCATCACCCTGCGCGTGCGCACCACGGAGACCCCGGCCGACGTGATCGACCGGGGCGAGGACGGCGTCGACATCAACCTGGCCAGCTACTACTTCGAGAAGTACGAGATGGGCCACATCATGGGGATGCTGGCCCATGAGATCGGGCTGCATCCGCTCGCGTCCCGGAACACGAACATCCCCGATGAGGAAGAGATGTTCGCGGGGGTGCCGTTGGCTGTGCCCGGACTGACCGATCTGAAGACGCCGCGCACCATGAGCACCGAGGGCGCGGGCCAGGCCGACCACATCATGGCGGCGTTCCCCAGCAGCACCCGGCACGGGATCTACCGCGACATCGTCGTGTCGATGGCCCGGATCCTGGCGGAGGACGCGGCGAGGGGGGACGAGAACGCACAGGCCAGGGACGTCACGGACCTGATCGACTGCTATCTGATGGACCTCGCCTCGATCGCGGTCACCAACGACCACCGGATGAACGCGGCGAAGGAGCCCGGCTACACGGCGAAGGTCTTCAACGCCTACAAGGCGGCGCTCCTCGCCCAGTTGCCGCCGGACTCCCCGCTCCGGGCCCTCTTCCCGTCGGACAAGAGCATGTTCGGCGTGATGAACGACTTCCGGCGCATCGGCACCTACATCGCGATCAACAACCGCGGCGACAGCATCCAGCAGACCGACACGGCCTGAGGCGATCGCCTGGCCTGGTCAGCCGCCCGCGGTCACCTGGTCCAGCGGCAGCCACAGGGTGGTGTTCGAGGACGGCCCGACGTTCGTCCGGCGTACGCGGGTGAGTTCGGCGTCGGTCAGGGCCCGGTTCCACACGCGGACCTCGTCGATGCCGCCGGTGAAGAACGCCCGGCTGTCCATGCGCTGGCCGATGTGCACGCCGAACGGCGAGTTGCGGCTGACGGATCCGGCCACGTCGGCCGTGCTGATCGCCCTGCCGTCGATGAAGAGGGTGAGCCGTCCGCCGCCGCGCCGCAGGGCCAGGTGGTGCCACCGGCCGTCGTTGTGCGCGGCCGTGGTGCTGACGGACGCCGACCGCACGGCCGTCGCTCCGCTGCGCACCGTCATCAGTCCGCGGACCCGGTTGCTCGCCGGTTCGCCACGGAGCCAGAACTGCGGCTGGCTGCCCCCGATGCCGCCCATCCACAGCAGTGGCTGCTCGCCGGTCCGGGCCGTGTAGCGGAACCACAGGGAGGCGGTGAAGCCCTGGGTACCGAGCTCCAGTTGATTGCGGAACGGCAGGCGTACGGCGTTGTCGGCGCCGTCGAAGGCCAGGGCGCTGCCGAACACGCCGGCCGTCGGCGAGGCCCCGCCGAGCACGGTCGCCCGCGGTGCGGCCGGGGCACGGTCGGCGGTGGTCGGGTCGGCGCCGCGGCGCGGCTTGAGCCACTCCTCGTTGAAGCGGGTGAAGCGGATCTCGTCGCGGGCGTCGACGGTGCCGCCCTCGTACATCAGCCCCACCACGTCGCCACCGATGTGCACCATGTCGGAGTAGCCCGACCAGTCCTGGGTCACCACGGTCCCGCGGTCGACGCTGTCCCAGGTGGTGCCGCCGTCGTAGGAGGAGCGGATCATCAGGGTCCGGCGGCGGTCGGGGTCGCCGGGGCAGGACAGGAGCAGCCGGCTGCCGAGTTGCAGCGTCGCCCCCTGGACCTGCGGGGTGTACAGGCTCGGGAGGGGCCGGAACGGGTGGGTGAAGGTGTTTCCGCCGTCCACGCTGAAGGTCTGGCTGCGATGGCCCAGATCGGTTCCGTCCTGCTCGCGGCCGCTGACCAGGATGGCACCGTCGGTGCGCTCCGTAAGGGTGACTTCGGACGGCTTCTGGTGGAAGGTGCCGTCGGTGGCGACAGGCCAGGAGTCGGTGGCGCCGCGACGCCAGTTGGTGCCGCCGTCGTCGCTGACGATGAGGGCCGCGTGGTTGGCGCTGACCCGACTGCCGTTCCAGGTCTCGGCGTTGACGCCGAAGACCAGTCGTCCGGCGTGGCTGCCGCGGGTGAGCTGGATCCCGTGGACGGGGCCGGTGGCGTACCAGGAGTTCCAGTTCGACGGCATGATCTGCGAGCTGAGGTTGCGCGGCCGGGTCCAGGTGCGGCCGTCGTCGTCGCTGTACTGCAGGTGGGGTCTGCGGTTGCACGGCACGGCACAGCTGGAGCCGTCCGGAGTCGCCGGGTTGTGTGTCTGCGGGAGCAGGATGCGGCCGGTCGCCCGGTTCACGAGCGGGGCAGGGTTGCCGTGGGTGTTGCCGGCACCGTCCGTGACGACCTGGAGCGGTCCCCAGGTGCGGCCGCCGTCGGTCGAGCGTTTCATCACGATGTCGATGTCCCCGGCGTCACCGCAGGTGTCGTGCCGGCCCTCGGCGAAGGCGAGGAGCGTGCCCTGGTTGGTCCGCACGACGGCGGGGATCCGGAAGCAGGAGTAGCCGCCCGGATCCTGCGACGTCCTGAAGATCACCCGCTGTTCGAAGAGCGGGGCCGCTTGGGCGGGTTGGGCGTGGGCGGGGCCCACGAGCGCCGCCGCGGTCGCCATGACCACGCCCGCGGCGAGGTCGGCTCTCAGATGTGCGCGAAGCCTCGACGGCATACAAAGGCCCTTCGTTTCACCGCTCGTCCGAACATCCCAAGTCCTATTTATGAATATTTGGGGTTATTCGTGGTCGGTGACACGCCGCGGCAAGCGAGTGACGAACCGGTCGACCCGTCAGCCGAACCAGGAAGCGAGGATCGTGGGGAAGGCCGTCCCCTTCACACGGACGGGCCACTGGTCGCGCATCGGCCCGGCCCGTCCCGTGCTCTCTAGTCCCGCCCGGCGTCCTTGACGAACACGATCCCGTCGATGGCGCTCAGGTGGGCCGGGTCGAGGGAGGCGTACCCGAACCAGGGGGACACCCTGGGCGCGGGCCGAGGGTCGCCGAGGGCGGTGGCCAGCTCGGTGGGGTCGATGACGGACGTCTGCTGCGGGCGGACGTGGAGCAGCCCCTCCAGGGTGTCCGGCGGCGGGGTGCCGACGCCCTGGTGGCGGACCGTGCCGAGGGCGGTGGCGACGAAGGCGTAGTCCTGCCCGAGGCGCGCGCTCACCAGTGCGCCCGCGCTCCACCACTCCAGCCGGTCGCCGCCCATCCGCATCGAGCTCTTCTCCCGCTGCAGATGGGAGTTGTGGGCGTGGACGAACACCGGGCCACGGTCGGCCAGGGCCAGCAGGTTGTCGGCCATCATCCGGTCGCGCACACTCACCAGCCGGGTCAGACGGGCCGGTGAGGTGTCGGCCATCCAGTGGTGGTAGCGCAACAGGCCGGACGCGGTGCGGGCGTACAGGCGGGCCCGTTCCCCCTCCTGCCGCGTGGACTCCGCGAGCAGGTGCGGCATCTGCTCGTCCATCAGCGCGGCCAGGTCGTCGGCGATCAGGCGCAGCTCGCCGGCCTCCGCCGATCGCCCCACGGACCGGGTGGGGTCCATCATCGCGGCGGGGTCGGTCCAGCGGTCGTCGGTGCCGAGCAGGCGGTCGAGTGCGTCGGCGGTGCAGGGCAACAGGTGGGTCGGCACGCGGGCGGAGAGGTAGCCGTGCAGGGCGGTGAGCGCCTGCCGGGGGCTCGCGGCTTCCGTGATCTCCAGCGGACCGTCGAAACCGGCGAAGCGGATCCGCTCGGAGGCCGGGCGGTGTTCGTTGTGGGCGCGCATCCAGCGCACCAGTTCGCGGTTGCCCGCGAAGGCGCCCCATGCGTGGCTGATCCCGTGTTCCATGGCCGCGTCGAGGGTGCCTGAGCCCGAGGTGACGTAGTCGTCCACGAGCAGGCCCCGCAGGCAGTCGCTCTCGATCGCGATCGTCCGGTAGCCCTCCTGCTCGACGAGCTGCCGGAAGAGCTCGTTGCGCACCTCGAGCAGTGCGTCCTCGCCGTGGGTGGGCTCGCCGAGGGCGAGCATCCGGGGCCGGGCCGGGAGCAGCCTCATCAGGGAGGCAGCGTCGACGGCAGGGGCGGTGTCCTTGAAGTCAGTCGCCATGCCTTCAACGCTATCGTTGAACCTTCGGTTGAAACTTTGCCGCGCTATCGTCGGCCCCATGGGGCAAAACCTTCAAACGGGCGCACGTCTCCGACCGGTCGACCTGGCGCGCGGGCACGGCCTTTCCACGCAGGCGGTCAGGAACTACGAGGCGGCCGGCATCCTCCCGGCCGCCGATCGCACGCCCCACGGCTACCGCACCTACACCTCCCTTCACGCGGGAGCGCTGCGCGCGTTCCTCGCCCTCGTCCCCGGCCACGGCCACCGGACCGCGACGTCGATCATGAGGGCCGTGAACCAGGGACGCGTCGACGACGCCCTCCGCCTCATCGACGAGAGCCACGTCCAACTCCTCGACGACCGCCGGACCCTTCGAGCAGTGGAGAGCGCCCTGCGCGACCTGGAGCCGGGCATGGAGGCCGGGCCCGCCCATGGGGCCGATACCGCAGCCGCCTCCGGGGGCGGCGGCACCTTCATCGGACCGCTGGCGCGGGCGTTGGGAATCAGGCCGGCGACCCTGCGCACATGGGAGCGCGCCGGGCTGGTGACCCCGCGCCGCGACCCGCGCACCGGGTACCGGCTCTACGACGAGGCGGACGTCCGGGACGCCCGCCTGGCCCACCAACTCAGGCGGGGCGGCTACCTGCTGGAGCACATCGCCCCGCTGATCACCCAGGTCCGGGCGGCCGGCGGACTGGAGCCCCTGGAGGCCGCGCTGTCGGACTGGCACGACCGGCTGTCCGCCCGCGGCCGGGCGATGCTGACCGGTGCCGCGGAGTTGGAGGCGTACCTCGGCGAGCGCGGCTGACCCCCGCCCCCCCCACGCGAGCGCGTTCCGCGGCGGCGTCGCGACATACCCCGGACCTGGTCGACCCGGCCGACCGCGGGCGCTCACTGCCGGCGTGAAGCGGGCACGGCAGCGGTCGGCCGACCCGGTGCCGTGCCGGTCGGTGCACCGGCCCGGCCCACGCGTCGAAGACCTGCTCAGGCAGCCGTCCTGGGGTCGATCCACAACGCCTCGGAGAGGCCGCACAGTTCGCCCGCCGCCGTCGCGAGCGCCACGCCCATCGTGTGCTTGCGCCCCGACTCCGACACCAGCCAGGCGTACGAGATGTACGGCTCACCCGCGACGACCGGACGCAGGACCGTGCCCGTGAGGGACGCGGTGACCGCGCCCGGACGCAGGGTCCCGAGGAACCGGCCCGCCCAGTGCCCCGGACAGTCCAAGGCGCCCCAGATCAGCTCCGGCGGGAGCAGACCGTCCGCGTCGGCGAAGGAGGGTGACGGGATCCAGGCGGAGGCCACCAGGCCGAGATCCGGCACCGGTGTGCCGTGCACCCGCAGACCCCGGTCAGCGGTCCGCAGGCCGCAGCCGAAGCAGTCCACCACACCCGACGGCGGCGCCGCCCGGAACCTCCGTGCGGCCGCGTCCGCCTCGTCCCAGGCGGGGGCGGCCGGCACGTCGAGCCGCAATTCGGCGGGGCGCGCGGCCGCGAGGGGCCGCTCGGCCTCACCCAACTCCACGCCCTCCTGCGCCGTTTCGGCGATCCGCACCGGAACCTCGACCGGCACCGGACCACGGAAGTCCACCCGTACGGTGCCCGCCCCGGACCGCTCTGCCAACACCCCGGCGACATAGCCGCCGAAAGCCACCTCGGGGTAGCCCACGTACAGCTCGGGCACCACGATCGCGTCGTTCCTCGTCATGATCCCCACCTCACCACACCCGGGGTCCGGGCTCACGCCGACCGCCCTTTCCCGGAGCGGCGTCAGGAGTCCGCCACCAGCAGCTGGTAGCCGACGTCGAGCGACTCCAGGGCGAGCAGGCCGGCGTGCCGTTCGTGCCGACGGCCGGTCGCGAGGTCCTCGGCGAGCGCCGCCGGCCCGGGAGCGAGGACGTCCTCTCCGGTCTGGGCGAACATGGAGATCCCGGCGCGCACCCCCCCGGGTCGAGATAGGCCCGGGGACGGCGCCAGAACGCGGCGCCGAACCCGTCCGTGCGGTCATGGGGGACGCTTTTCGCCGCTCAGCCGACGGGCGGCATGTCGGTCGGGCTCGAGTCGAGCCCGGGCCGTTTCGCGGCCCAGGCGCCGCGGGTGAAGTCCGGGATCTCGACCGGGCGCCCGTCCCTCTCCAGGGACGCCGCGCTCAGCGGGACCGCGGAGCACCAGGCGGCGGAGTCGTACACGTCGATGTCGGGCACCAGTCCGGCGCGCAGCAGTTGGACGGTGCGCCATTGCAGGACGTAGTCCATGCCGCCGTGGCCGCCGTTGTTCGCGGCGTCGTCCCCGACCTTCCGCCACAGCCAGTGGTCGTACTCCTTGCGGTAGTCGGCGAAGTCGCGCCAGGTGTGGCCGGCGTGGTCCGGCTCGAGGTAGACACGCGCGCCGGTCGGGCCGGGCCCGGTGTAGTCCTCGACGATGCCGCGGCTGCCGGCGAGCGTGTTGATCCTGCTGTACGGCCGAGGCGAACTCACGTCGTGCTCGGCCCTGATGACCCGGCCCTTCTCCGTCTCGATGAGACAGGTGATCAGGTCGCCATTGATGTACGTCTCCTTCCAGGACGGGTGGTCCCGGGGAATGTTGCGCTCGCGGTAGTCGGCGAGCCCCTTCGGCGCGGTCGCGGTGGCCCGCAGGGTGGCCATGCGGTCGCCGCGGTTGACGTCCATCGCCGCCGCGATCGGCGCCAGTCCGTGCATGGGGTAGAACGAGGCGATGCTGCGGGTGTGCCACAGCCGCCGCCAGGAGTCGGTGTAGTACGTGTCGGAGAAGAGGAGTTCACGCAGGTCGTGGAGGTAGCCGCCATGGCCGTTGGTGATGTCTCCGAACACGCCCGCGTGCGCCATCCGTAGCATGGCCAGTTCGTTGCGGCCGTAGTTGCAGTTCTCGGCGAGGAGCAGATGCCTGCGGGTGCGCTCGGAGGTGTCGACCAGGTCCCACAGCTGACGCAGCTCGGTCGCGACGGGGAGCTCCACGACGGCGTGCCGGCCGCTGAGCAGGGCCGCTCTGCCGTGCTCGTAGTGGAACTCCCACGGCGTGGCCACGTACACCAGGTCGATGTCGTCGCGCTGGAGCATCCGCGCGTAGGAGTCGGCCGAACCGCCGTACTCGGCGGGGCGCGGCTCCCCCTTGCCGACCAGCCGGTCGGCGGCGCTGCGTGCGCGGTCGGCGCGGATGTCGCAGACGGCGGTCACGGTGCAGCCGGGCACGGCCGCCCAGCCCATGACCATGCCCGAGCCGCGGTTGCCGAGGCCGATGACGGCGACGCGGACGGTTCTGTGGACCTCGAAGGGCACGCCGACCATCGACTTCTGCCCGGGACGGCGGCGGGGTACCTGCCCGGTGGCGGCGGACACGGCCGGCGCCGCGGCGGTCATCCTCGCCGCGAGCGCGCCGGTGGCGACGGCTCCGCCCAGGAGCAGTCGGCGTGAGACAGCGGGTGTTTCGGACATGACGGCAACACTCCTCGGTGGGGTCGCTTGCATCACTGCCGGTGCACTGTCGGGGGGTGTGGGGGACGCGGGGACTGTCGGTGCACGACTCTGCGGGCTGCGACACATGCATGTCAATATGTGCTCGATAGAGAGCTGTTCCGAGCAGTATCGAGCATCACCGTGGGTGTTGAGGGCTGCCTGGTCGGAGCAACGAGTGCCGGGGGAAAGGCCGTCGGCCCGTCGGCACCGCGAAGCAGCGGTACCGACGGGCCGACGGGCCGGAGGTCAGGGCAGTACGACGATCTTGCGTCCCTGGCCGGCGGCGAACTGCTCCAGCGCCCGCGGATACTCCGTCAGCGGCAGCCGGTGGCTGATGAAGACCTGCGGGTCGAGCACCCCGGTGGCGAACAGTTCCGCGGCACGCTCGTAGCTGTGCAGCACCGCCATCGAGCCGGTGATCGTGATCTCCTGGTTGTAGATGCGGTACGGCGAGATGGTGGCCTTCGTGGCGTAGTCGGAGACCCCGAACTGCAGGAACGTGCCCGCCTTGGCGACGCGCTCCAGGCCGTCCTGGATGGCGGCGGCGTTCCCGGTCGCGTCGACGACCACGTCCCAGCCGCCGGCGCGTCCCAACTCAGCTGCGGAGAGCGCCACTTGGGAGCAGCCGAGCTTTTCCGCCGTCACCAGTCGCTCCGGGTTGACGTCGACGACGTCCACCGAGGCGGCGCCGGTGCGCTTGGCGAGCTCCAGCATCATCAGGCCCATCGTGCCGCTGCCGTAGATCAGCACGTGGGACCCGAGCCTGCTGTTGAGCACGTCGTAGCCGCGCACCGCGCAGGACAGCGGCTCGATCAGGGCGGCGTCCTGCACGTCCACGTGGTCGGGCAGCCGTACGCAGTTGGCGACGGGCGCGACGGCGTACTCGGCGGCGCCACCGGACACCGTCACACCGATCGCCTGCCACCGGTCGCACAGGTTGTTGCGGCCGGCCCGGCAGTAGCGGCACTCGTGGCAGTAGAGCGAGGGGTCGACGGCGACCCGGTCGCCGAGGGCGAGTTCGGTGACCTCGCTGCCGAGGCCCACGACCTCCCCCGCGAACTCGTGCCCCGGCACCACCGGCAGGGTCGGCGCGAACTCGCCCTGGAGGATGTGCAGATCGGTCCCGCACAGCCCGCAGGCCGCCACGTCGACCACGACCTCGCGCGGCCCGGGGGTGGGGTCGGGCACCGTGGTGACGGTGACCTTGCCTGGTGCTTCGATGACGGCGGCTTTCACTTGACTGCTCCTAGGGACAGCCCTCGGACCAGCTTGTCCTGGGCGGCGAAACCGGCGATGAGGACCGGCAGGGAGACCAACGTGGCGGCGGCGCAGAGCCGGGCGAGGAAGAGGCCCTCGCTGGTGATGAAGCCGACCAGGAAGACCGGCGCGGTCGAGGCGTTGGTCGCCGTGAGGTTGACGGCGAACATGAACTCGTTCCAGCTGAAGATGAAGCAGATCAGCGAGGTCGCGGCGAGCCCCGGCATGGCGACCGGCGCGACGATCCGCAGCAGCACGGTCGGCAGACCCGCGCCGTCCACCTCGGCGGCCTCGAGGATCTCCTTGGGCACCTCGGCGAGGAACGAGCGCATCATCCACACCGCGATCGGCAGGTTCATCGCGGTGTAGAGGACGATCAGCGTCCACACGTTGTCCAGCATCCCGGCGTCCTTGACGATCAGGTACACCGGCAGGAGGGCCGCGATGGCCGGCAGGAACTTGGTGGACAGGAAGAAGAACATCACGTCGGTCCACTTCCGGACCGGCTTGATGGACAGCGCGTAGGCCGTCGGCACCGCCAGCACGAGCACCAGAAGCGTCGAAATGACGCTCGCCATGGTCGAGTTCAGCAGGAACGGGGTGATGTCGCGGCTGAACAGCAGCTTGTACTGGTCGAAGGTGACCGGCGCCAGCGGGCTCGGCGGGTTGGTCGCCGCGTCCGCCTCCTGGTGGAAGGACGTGAGCACCATCCACGCGACCGGCGCGAAGAACGCCAGGGTCGCGAGCCACGCCACGAACGTCCACAGCGGGGACAGCCGGGGCGTGCCGCCGTGGTCCTCGCGGCGTCGCAGGGCCTTCCTCAGCCGCGCGCCGGGCGCGGCGACCGCCGTCTGCGTGGTCATCGGGACACCTCCTCGCGGAACAGCGACGCGATGGTGCGCAGCGCGAAGGTCGCGATCACGATGGAGCCGAGCACGACGACCACGCCGGCGGCGGCCGCCTGGCCGTACTCGTACTTGCGGAACATGGTCAGGTAGATCTCGTAGGGCAGGTTGGTGGTCCGGGAACCGGGGCCGCCCTGGGTGATCGTGTAGACCGCGTCGAAGGTCTGCACGACGTAGATCGTGCCGAGCAGGATGCCCAGTTCGAGGTACTGGCGCAGATGCGGCAGGGTGATGAAGCGGAAGGTCGCCATGGCCGACGCCCCGTCGACCCGGGCCGCCTCCAGGACGTCACCGGGCTGTGCCTGGAGACCGGCCAGGATGATGAGCATCATGAACGGCGTCCACTGCCAGACCAGCGAGAGCACGACGGCGGGCATCGGATAGGAGGACACCCAGTCGATCGTGGGGCCGTTGTCCGCGCCGCCCAGGCGGTACACGGCGTTGAGGGTGCCGTTGAGCAGGCCGTAGTCGGGGTTGTAGATGGCGTGCTTCCACAGCAGCGCCGCGGCGACCGGCATGACCAGGAACGGGGCGATGAGCAGCGTCCGGGCAAGCCCCCGGCCGATGAAGCGGCGGTCCAGCAGCATCGCCAGGCCCAGGCCGAGCAGCACGCTGATGAGGACCACCGAGGCGGTGAGGACGACGGTGTTGAGCACCGCCGTGCGCAGCCGCTCGTCGGTGAAGACGAACGTGAAGTTGGACAGACCGACGAAGTGCCGCTCGCCCGGCTTGAGGACGTTCCACTGGAGCGTGGAGATGACGAGCGTGGCGACGAACGGCAGCTGGGTGACGACGATGGTGAAGACCAGCGCCGGAAGCAGCGGGATGCGGCGCTTCCACTTGCCGGCGCCGGCGGACGGGCGTGGGCGGCCGGGCGGTGGAGCGGTCTTGGGGGGTGCGGTGAGTGTGGTCATGGCGGTTTCCTCTGCCAGTGACGGCCGGGAGACGGGAGAAGGCGGGCCCGGCCGGCCCAGGAGCCGGCCGGGCGATGACGGTCACCGGTAGTTCTTGGCGACTTCCTCGGCGAGCTTCTGGCCGTCGTCGAGCGCCTTGTCCACGCTGGTCTTGCCGGCGATGGCGGCGGAGATCTCCTGCGTGACCTTCGTGCCCAGGTCCTGGAACTCGGGGATGGCCACGTACTGGACCCCCACGGTCGGCCTCGGCTGGAGGCCCGGGTTGGCGGGGTCGGCCTGCTCGATGGACTTCAGCGTGATGTCACCGAACGACGCGGCGGCCTTCTGGTACTCCGGGAGCTCGTAGGTGCTGGCCCGCTTGCCGGCCGGAACGCGCGACCAGCCGAGCTTCTCGCCGACCGTCTTCTCGTACTCCTTGCTGGAGGCCCACAGCATGAACTTCGACGCGGCGTCGGCGTTCTTCGTGGTCTTGGGCATCGCCCACGCCCAACTCCACAGCCAGCCACTGCTCTTGGTCTCGGCCGTCGGCGCGTACGCGTAGCCGACCCGGCCGGCGATCTTGCTGGACTTCGGGTCCTCCAGCGACCCGGCCGCGCTGGTCGCGTCGTACCACATCGCGACCTTCTTCTGGCTCATGGCGTTCAGGCACTCGGTGAACCCGGCCTGCGCCGCGCCCGCCTCGCCGTGCTCGCGGACCAGGTCGACGTAGAAGTTCGCCGCCTTCTTGAACTCCGGCGAGTTGACCTGCGCCTTCCAGTCCTTGGTGAACCAGGTGCCGCCGTAGGTGTTCACCACGGTCGTCAGCGACGCGCCGAGTTCGCCCCAGCCGGCCAGCCCTCGCAGGCAGATGCCCCGCATGCCCGGCTCAGCGCCGTCCACCTTGGCCGCGATGTCGGCTATCTGCTGCCAGGTCGGGCGCTCGGGCACGGTGATGCCCTTCGCCTCCATGACGTCCTTGTTGTACATCAGGAACGAGGACTCGCCGTAGAACGGCAGGGCGTAGAGCTTGCCGTCGGAGCCGGACAGCGAGGTGACCATCGGCTTGAGCAGGTCGGCCTTGTCGAAGGCGCTGTCCTTGTCGGCGTAGGAACTGAGTTCGTGCAGCCAGCCGTTCTTCTCCCAGATGGGCACCTCGTAGGCGCCGATGGTGGCGACGTCGTACTGGCCGGCCTGGGTGGCGACGTCCTGGGTGACCTTGTCGCGCAGCTCGTTCTCGGGCAGGACGGTGAAGTTCACCTTGATGCCGGTGTCCTTGGTGAAGGTGTCCTTGGTCAGCTTCGCGATGTCCTCCATCTGCGGGTTGCCGACCATCAGCACGTTGATGCTCTTGCCGTCGCCACCACCGGAGCCGGCGGAGCCGCCCGCCCCGCTGCACGCGACCAGCAGCGAGCTCGCGGCCGTCGCCGCGGCGACGACATGGATCATTCTTCGTGTGCGCATGACTGACTCCAGGGATGTGTTGCGAGGGTGTGCGGAACCAGGCCCCCGGAGGTGCGGGGGCGGGTGGGTGACGAGATGAACCGCGGCTCAGACCCGGATGACCTCGGGGCCCAGCAGTGAGTAGCGGTGCGCCTCGGAGGCGCTGAGTCCGGCGTCGGTGACGATCGCCTCGAACTCCGTGACATCGGCGAAGCGGCAGAAGCTCACGGCGCCGAACTTCGTGTGGACACCGGAGAAAACCCGGCGCCTGGCGGTCCTGAGGACCTGGGACTTGACCTCGCTGACGGCGGGGTCGGGGGTGGTGAGCCCGAACTCGCGGGAGATGCCGTTCGCGCCGACGAAAGCCAGGTCGATGACGAGGCCGGCCAGCATGCGGGTCGCCCAGTGGTCGACGGTGGCCAGCGTCCCGCCGCGCACCCGGCCCCCGAGCAGCAGCACGGTGAAGTTCTCGGCCGACGCCAGGTCACCGGCCGTGGCCAACGAGGAGGTGACCACGGTCAGTCGGCGGTCGCGGGGGAGTGCGGCGGCGATGAGCTGCGGGGTGTAGCCCTCGTCGACGAAGACGGTCTCGGCGTCCCCGAGCAGGTCCGCCGCGGCTGCCGCGATCCGGGACTTCTCGGGAACGTGCATGGTGGTGCGGAAGGCGAGCGTCGTCTCGAAGCTGCGGCTCTCCACGGGGTGGGCGCCGCCATGGGTACGGCGGACCAGCCCGTGCCCCTCCAGCAGATTCAGGTCCCGCCGCACGGTCTCCTTGGAGACCCCGAGGTCGGCTGCCAGCTCTCCCACATCGACGGATCCGGAACAGCGTGCCCGTTCCAGGATTCCGCGTCTTCGTTCCTCGGCGTCCACGGCGACACCTCCGTTTCACACGCGGCGCGCTGTTTCCGCGCCGGCTGTTTCCCGGAGCCCGTCCCATTCGGCTTCGGTGGCCAAATTTCTACAAGGGGATCACCGGTAGTGACCAGATTCGCCGTAGAGCGGTTCGTGACCGAATGTGCCCGTATTTCAACGTGGGCAGTGCCGGAATGACAGAGGTGAGGGCTATGCGGCGGGGGATGTCCCAGCCCGTTTCCCCACCGCCGCATGCCTCTTTGGTGCCTGTTCTCCCGACCGGTTTCGGCCAGCCGATCGGGATCAGCGGCAGTCGTACGTGAAATGGGCGGTCACCGCGCTGTGAGCGGGGGAGATGATCCGCAGCTCGGCACGCGCGGCGCGGCGGCCCTCGCCCTGGAACGTCCACAGCAGGTGCAGACGTGCCTGCCGCTGGCCGCGGACCACCGTTTCACGCAGGACGCCGGAGGTGGTGCCGTCGCTTCGGGTCCAGCGGTAGGAGAGGGTGCCCGCACGGCCGTTCGTCGTGACGAGGCCGACGATGTCCGCCGTGTCGTCGCACCCCAGAACCGTCGGCTGAGCCGTGACGGCCACGGTCCGCACCTCGACGGACGGCCCGAGGCGCTGCCAGGCGAGGAACGCGAGGACGCAGAGCAGCACCAGCGCGGGCAGCGCGTGTCTGCGCAGCCGTCGGCGAGGTGGTGCCGAGGGCACCGGCACGGCGGGGATCGTCCGATGAGTGCGCTCGGCGACGGCGGCGGTGACCCCCGGGCCGAAGCGCAGCACGGTGCCTTCGACACGGTCGGGCGGCGGCGCCGGCCGGGTGTCGGAAGCGCTCTGTTCCACGAGCGTGGCATCCGCTTCCGGCCGCTGGATCCAGTGGCTGGCCAGCACGGTGGCGCTGTACTCGAGGGCGGCCGAGCCGGATGCGTCGAGCGGCGCGCGGGCGCTGTCCGGACCGAGCGGCAGGGTGGCACCGTGGTCGTCGGAGGCCGCGAGGACCCGCGTCGGCTCCTCGTCGCCGGGTGCGGGAGTACGGTCGCGTGGCACAGTCATCGGATGTCACACCGCCTGGTCAGAAGCTGCTGAGAGGCACCGCCGTCGGCGGAGCCCGGTTCGGTCGTGGCCTGAACCGTCCAGTAGCAGCCGGCGTTCTGGAAGGTGTGATCGACAGTGATCGAGTACTGCGTGGAGCCGCTGCGCGTGAAGGTCTGGGACGCCCCGTCGGCCGAGCCCGGCAGTCCCGTGACGTTGCCGGTGAACCAGGAGACGGTGATGGAGACCGGTCCCGTCCCGTCCGTGGTGACGTCGATGGTCGCGCTTGCGGTCGCCGAGCCGGTCTGCGCGAAACCCGACACCGCGACGTCCTTGACGGAGGGGGCCGCGGGCGACGGCGGAGAGGACGTCGTCGGCGCCGTCGTGTCCTCGGGGTCGGTGGGAGGCGTCGTCTCCTCGCCTCCGGCCGGGGTCGCGGGGGCCGAGGGGCCCGTGCCGTCGGTCGCCGCCGGCTCCGAGGCCGACGCGCTCGCTGACGTGGACGGTTCGGCGGACTCGCCGGGCGACGACGATGTCGACGAGGACGCCGACGCGGTCGGCGCCGTGGTTCCGGCCGGCTCCGCGCCGGGCCGGGCGCTGGTCGTGGCCAGGGCCCGCTCCGCACGCTGTGCGGCGGTCCCCGGCGTGAACGGCACGCCGTAGGTCAGGAGCACCGCGAGGAGGACGGCGGCACCCGACACCAGCATTCCGGGCCGGCCGGGCAGCCACGACCGTGCCGGGGTGAGGGAGTAGCCGGGCTCCGGGCGCAGCACCGTACGGGCGGTGTCCGTGGTGGTCCGGGGAGTGCTGCGGGCCGAGGGCAGCAGCAGGGGCAGCAGCGCCACCAGCGCGGCGAGCCGGCCGCGGCCGCGCTCCTCCCAGTCGGGCCCGTAGGCGACACCGGCGACGGCTTCGAGTTCCGTCACGAACTCCTCGGCCCGCGCGGGCCGCTCCGCCGGGTCCTTGGCCAGACCGCGGCGTACGAGCCCCCGTACGGCCTCGGGCGCCTCCTCGGCGGGGACCGGTGCCTCCACGTGCTGGAGCGCCAGCTCGGCGAAGTTCTCGCCCGAGTAGGGCTTACGGGCCGTCAGGCACTCGAAGAAGGTGGCGGTCGCGGCGTACACGTCGGCGGCGGGCGAGGCGGGCGCGCCCGTCCACTGCTCCGGGGCCATGTAGGACGGGGTGCCGGCCACCCCGGCGCTGGTGCCCGAGTCCACGGCGATCCCGAAGTCGACGAGCCTGGACGAACCGTCCGGCTCGACCAGCACGTTCTCCGGCTTGTAGTCGCGGTGGACGACGCCGACGCGGTGGGCGTCCGCCAGACCGAGCAGCGAACCCTTGAGGATCACCAGCGCGGCCTCGGGACCGAGCGGGCCCTCACGGCTCAGCAGGGTCCGCAGCGAGATCCCGTCCACCAGCTCCATCACGATGGCGGCGCCGTGCGGGCTCTCCACGTACTCGTACAACCCGGTGACGTACGGGCTCTCCAGGCCGCCCAGCAGCCGTGCCTCCGCCCGGAAGTCGTACACGAAGCCCGGCCGCGTGCGCAGTGCCTCGCTGAGGTACTTCACCGCGACCGCGACGCCGGTCTCCTCGTGGACGGCCAGCACGACCCGTCCGCTCGCCCCCGATCCGAGTTCGAGCGACTCGGTGTATCCAGGCACTTCCCATGTGCTCATTACGCCCCCCCCAGGCCGCTTCCGGCGCGCCGCGGGAGCCTCACCCACTCCGCGGCGACCGGGCCACGCGCTCAGAGACACATTTTCGGCCACGGCGGTTGCGTGACCAGAGGGATCGGCGAGGCGTACCCCGACCGTGACATCGGTGACCCGAGTGGGACCGAGGGGACGTCACCGGACCGTCCGCGCCCGCCGGGGCGCCTGCCGTGTCATGCGCGCTGCGACTTCGACGAGGTCCTCGGCGAGCGGCGAGCGGATCAGGGCTCGGCCGCCTACGTCCGTCGGCCGAAGAGGAACGCGTCGGCACGCCGGTCGGTCTCGTTGACGAGCGCCATGCTCCCGTCGTCGAAAGCCTCCGTCGCCCATCCGCCGCGATCGAATCCCTGCCTACGCTCCTCGTCCGCCGCGTGACCGTTTCCCCGCACCACCGCGTCGACGGTCACCTGCGTCATGGTGGTGAGCTTCATCGGCCCCTTCGCCGTGGTGGTCGCGCGGTCATGACCGCAGCGGGGCGCGGGGCGCATCCGTCGAAGGCGAACGGTCACGACAGGGCGTGCGGCACGGTCCGGCCGACCGGAACCGAGACCGACGAGGTCACCCGATCTGCCGTGCCACCGGCGAACGGTTCATTCCGCCTGTTCCGCCTCACGGCACACCGGGCAGGTCAGCCGCCTGGCCGGCCGGTCGTGGATCACTTCGCCGGGCTGGGCGGTCCCCCGGATGACCACCGACTCGGAACGCACATGTTCCGGGCAGACAGCGGCTCCGCACACTCGGCAGACGGCCACTGCCACCGTGGTGCGCCCGGACTGGGCGCATTCATAGCAGTTCATCTACGTGCCTCTCAGCCGTGCACCAGACACGACGAGCGTATCGCCGGAGCGCCGGACCCGCTTGTCGTGGACGTCGCGGACCGCACCCGCCGCTCTCCCGATCCGGCACCTGGGACCGCTCACCCCTGCGGGTGTGCTGGGCAGGACAGGGTGGCCCGGGGCGGCAAGGCTGGGATCGGTGCTGGGCTCTGTCGCGTCCGCCGGTCGGTGATGCGTGGCCTATCCATGCCGGTATCCCCGATGTAAGGGAGAGGTATGAACGAGACAGACTCCGACGGGACCAGGAGCGGCCGCCGTCCGGGCCACCACGATCCGGAGGCGGCCACCGTCGACCTGAGGCGCGTCGGGGCCAACCCGGACTTCTGGTACCCGGTCGCGCTGTCCGGAAAGGTGCGCCGCGGCCGGGTGATCGCGACCACCTTCGCCGGGGAACGCATCGCGCTCTACCGGGGGGAGAGCGGCACCGTCCACGCGCTGGAGGACCGGTGCGCCCACCGGCAGGTGCCGCTGAGCATGGGCGTCGTCGAGGGCGAGGTGCTCCGCTGCTGCTACCACGCGTGGGCCTACCGCGGTGACGGCCGTATCTCGCAGATCCCCTACCTGTCCAAGGGCGACGGCCGACCGCCGCGCGGTGTGCGCGGATATCCGGTCCGCGAGGCGTACGGCCTGGTGTTCGTCTTCCCCGGCGACCCGGGGAAGGCGCCGGACATCCCGCTGCCGATGCTGCCCGCGTTCGGCGATCCGCGGTACCGGACGATGACCTTCTCCCGTACGGTGCGCTGCCATTACTCGTTCATGCACGAGAACCTGCTCGACATGAACCACCAGTTCCTCCACCGCGGAGTCGTCGGCAAACTCCACCCCGAACTGCTGGGGTACGAGACGTCCGCACGGTCGGTGGAGGCCCGCTACCTCTTCACCCACGCCGGCGGAAAACGCAACCGTGGCGCGGGACTGCTGGCCGCGGAAGGGTTCGGCGGCAGCGACTCCGCGGACGTCATGACCATCCGCACCGAGTACCCGTACCAGACCCTCGACCTGGTACCGGAGAACGCCCAGCGCCCGGCCTTCCGACTGTGGGCCGTGTACGTGCCCGAGGACGCCGAGCAGCGCACCTGCCACGCCTACGGCCTCCTGATGATCGAGAAGCCCGGCATCCCCGGCGCGCTGCGGCTGGCCTGGCCCCTCATCAGGCGCTTCACCGAGCGGGTGTTCGCCGAGGACCGTATGGCCGTCGAGGCCGAGCAACGGGCGTGGGAGGAACAGGGCGAGGACCGCAACCACGAGGTCTTCCCACTGATCCTCGACGTCCGCGACGTGCTGCGCGGCAATGGTGTCCCGCTGCGCCCGCGGGCAGCGGCCGGGTGCGCGGGCGGGGACGGCGCCTGCTCCGTGCCGGTGACGGACACGCACCTGCCCGCCGAGCAGCAGCCCTCCGCCGACCTGCCGCGCGGCGGCTGAGCGCGGCGCGGCGCCGCCCTGGCAGGATGACCGCATGGAACGTGTGCTTGGAATCGGCGGATACTTCATCAGGGCCGCGGACCCGGCGGCCCTGAGCGCGTGGTACCGCGACTGTCTGGGCCTGGACGCCGACGAGCACGGCCTGTGGCGCCCCGAAGCAGGGCTCACCGTGTTCGCGGCGTTCGCGTCGGACACCGACTACTTCGGATCCCGCGATCAGCGCACCATGCTCAACTTCCGCGTGCGCGACCTGGACGCGATGCTCGCGCAACTCCGCGCCAAGGGGGCGGACGTGGCCGAGGAGACGCAGGACATGGACGGCGTCGGCCGCTTCGGCTGGGTCACCGACCCCGAGGGCAACCGCGTCGAACTGTGGCAGCCGGCCTGACCGTGTCCGCCCCGCGTTACCCCCGCGGGGCGGTGGGGAACATGCCGCCGTCGGAGTAATGGGCCGGCCGGCTCGTACGACTGGGTCAACCTGTGCGGGGTGCTCCCGGTCGTAGCAGGGGACTGCGGGTGCGCACATCGCGGCACGGGACGACGAAGGGCACGAGTGCATGACCCCCACCGAGGCCGCCGAGACCATCGGGCGTCAGTGATGTCGGGTGACGCGGGAGAACCCGGAGGGCCGCCCGGTTCCGACCCGGTGCTGCGGCTGGACGCCCAGTTGGAGCAGATCGCCGAGCAGTTGCGGGAGCTGGCCGTCGCGAAGGACCGGCTCCAGGGGCTGCTGGAGGCGGTGCTGACGATCAGCCGGGAGATGGACCTGCCCACGGTGCTGCACCGCATCGTCACCACCGCGATGGAGCTGGTCGGCGCCCGCTACGGCGCCCTCGGGGTGCTGGACGAGTCCGGCGAGCAACTGGCGCAGTTCCTCACGGCGGGACTGTCGGAGTCCGAGCGCGCCGACCTCGCGGGGATCGAGTTCCCGCACGGCCGCGGCGTCCTGGGACACCTGATCCACCACCCCGAACCTCTGCGGGTCGACGAGATCGGCTCCCACCCCGCGTCGGTCGGGTTCCCGCCCGGCCATCCGCACATGCGCACCCTGCTGGGTGTCGCCATCAGCGTCCGCGGCACCATCTACGGCGACCTCTACCTCTCCGAACGCCGTGACGGCCGGCCCTTCGACCGCGACGACGAGGACGTCGTCGTCGCCCTGGCCGGCGCCGCCGGCATCGCGATCGAGAACGTCCGCCTGTTCGAGCAGGTCCGCGACGGCGCCGAGCACTTCCAACGCCTGCTGCTGCCCACGCTGCCCGACCTGTCGCCCCTGACCGCCGCCGCCGTCTACCGCCCCGCCCTCACTCCGGCCCACCTCGGCGGGGACTGGTACGACGCGCTCTGGCTGCCCGACCACGCGTGCGCCGTCGTGATCGGTGACGTCGTCGGCCACGACATCCGCGCGGCCGCCGCGATGGCGCAGACCCGCAGCATGCTGCGTGCCCTGCTGTTCGACCGTTTCACCCCGCCCAGCAGCGTCCTCGCCCAGCTCGACCGCACCCTGAACGCCATCACCGACCTGCCGGTCACCACCGCCTGTCTCGCCCGGATGGAACCGGCGGGCGAGGGCTGGCGGTTGCACTGGAGTTCGGCCGGCCACCTGCCCCCGCTGCTGATCACCCCGGACCGGCACACGGAGTACCTCGACGTCGAGCCCGGCCTGCCGCTCGGGGTCGACCTCGACGAGGACCGTCCCGACGACACCCACCCCGTGCCCGCAGGCGCCACCGTGCTCTTCTTCACCGACGGACTCGTCGAACACCCCGAGCACTGCATCGACGACGGCCTGTCCCGGCTCGCCGAACTCGCCGCGGACCATGTCCACCTGCCGCTGGACGAGTTCGTGTGCTTCCTCGCCGACCACCGTCCCAGCGACGGCCACGACGACATGGCTCTCCTGGCCCTGCGCACGCCGGGCGACCGGGACGGCGCCCTCGTGCGGTGAGTCGGGATCGATCTGGTCCAACCAGTTGACCAGTCCGCGTGCGCGCGGCCAGGGTGTGTGCATGACAGAGCAGCGCATCCGGCGTGAAGCCGTCTCCGAGCAGTTGTTCACGCTGCTCCGGGACCGCATCCTGAGCGGCGAGCTCGCGGCCGGCGTCCCCCTGACCGCCGAACGTGAACTGGCCGCGGAGTTCGGGGTGAACCGGCACGCGGTACGGGAGGCCGTGAAGCGTCTCCAGCAGGCCAGACTCGTCGAGGTCAGCCACGGAGGACGCACCAGGGTGCTCGACTGGCGCCGTACCGCGGGCCTCGACCTCGCCCTGCAACTCGCCCACACGGAACAGCTGTCCACGTCCTACGACCTGCGCCGCGACGTCCTGGAGATGCGGGCCTCCATCGGCGCGGACGCGGCACGGCTCTGCGCCGCCCGCTGCCCGGACGGGACGGCGGCCGAGATCGTCAGCGCCGCCGCCGCGTACATCAACCGCGGACCCGACCTCACCGACCTCGCCACGGCCGACGTCATCTGGTGGCGGCTCATCGTCGAGGGCTCCGGGAACATCGCCTATCTCCTCGCCTTCAACAGCCTCGTCGGCGAGGGCTTCACCGCCGGTGAGGTGCCGACCGAGCTGCGCGCCACCGAACTGCTCGACGTCGCCGGACACATGAGGCTGGCCGCACTCATCGCCTCACGCGACGAACAGGGCGCCGAGGCCGCGGCCCGCGCGCTGCTGGCCCGCAGCGTCCCGGCCACCCACCACACCCGGGAACCCGAAGGAGGCACACCGTGATACCCGCCGTCGTCTACGCCATACCCGCCTTCGTCCTGCTGGTCGCCGTCGAGGCACTGTCGTACCGCTTCCTCCCGGACGACGACGAACGCGGCTACGAGACCCGCGACACCGTGACCAGCATGTCGATGGGCGCGGGCAGCCAGGTCATCGCGCTGCCCTGGAAAGCCGTCACGATCGTCGCCTTCGCCGGCCTCTACAGCGTGGCGCCCTGGCAGCTGTCCGCCTCGTCGGTGTGGACCTGGGTGCTGCTGTTCTTCGCCGAGGACCTCGCCTACTACGCCTTCCACCGCTCGCACCACCGCGTACGGGTCCTGTGGGCGAGCCACGTGGTCCATCACTCCAGCGTGCGGTTCAACCTCTCCACCGCGCTGCGGCAGAGCTGGACGCCCATGACCACCCTGCCGTTCTGGCTGCCGCTGGCCCTGCTCGGCATTCCGCCCTGGATGATCCTGCTCCAGCAGTCGGTCAGCCTCATCTACCAGTTCTTCCTGCACACCGAGCGGGTGGACCGCCTGTGGCGGCCGATCGAGTACGTCTTCAACACCCCCTCGCACCATCGCGTCCACCACGGTTCCAACAACGCCTACCTGGACCGCAACTACGGCGGCATCCTCATCGTCTGGGACCGGATCTTCGGCACATTCGAAGCCGAGGGCGAGCGCGCCGTCTACGGCCTCACCAAGAACATCGACACCCACAACCCGCTGCGGGTCGCCTTCCACGAGTACGCGGCCGCCTGGCGCGACGTACGAAGCGCCACGCGCTGGCGCGACCGCGCGGGTTACGTCTTCGGTCCGCCGGGCTGGACCCCGGACGCGAGCCGGAGCTGATCCGGCCGCTCCCGCCTCGCCGGACCGACCGCCCCGGTCAGTTCGCCGTCCTGCCGATGTCGTCCGCGCGGGCCACGAAGCGGATGGCGTGGTCCCTCACCCGGTACAGGAACGCGCCCGCGTCCTCCTGGGCCTCGAAGAACTCCGAGTCGGCGTCGTAGCTGACCTTGCGGGTGATGCCCTGCCAGGGGCGGCGCAGCAGTTCCGAGCGCAGGACGGAGCGGTCGTCGTCGCCGAGGGCGGTCAGTCCGTGGACGGCGAAGCGGACGGCGTCGTAGGCCTCGGCGGCCCAGGGCGCGGGGGCGGCCCCGAACCGTGCCCGGTGGGCCGCCGTGAACGCCCTGACACGCGGGTCGGCGGTGGCGTCCGTGTAGCCCGTGCCGATCAGCCAGCCCTCCGCCTGTGCCAGGAACCGGGCGCCGAGGACATGCTCGTCCGCCACACACGGCCCGCGGTACCCCGCTTCCCGCAGCGCGCGAGCGCAGGACGCGGCCCGGTCGGGGTGGACGCCGGCGAAGAGGACCGCGTCGTCCCCGCGGTCGGCGATCCGCCGGGCCGCGGCGCCGAAGTCGCCGTCCGGGGCGATCTCCTCGACCGTGGCGTCGCCGTCGAGCTTCTTGTGCACCGTGATGCTGCGGACCGTCTGGAGGGTTTCCGCCCCGTCGGTGAGGTCGTGGACGACCGTGGTGTGCGTGGGTTTCACTACCCGGTTCAGATAGCGCAGGATCGCGGGTGGTCCGGCGGTCCTCGTCGGGCGCATCAGCAGCGTGCTGGTGAGGTTGACGCCGTCCAGTTCGTTGGTGTCGGCCCGCGTCAGGAGTTGGGCGACCCGGGCCCGGGCGCAGGCCTCCACCGCCGCCGGCGCGGTGGCGTTGGTGCCGGTGCCGATCACGAGGGAGACCTCCGGGTCGGCGGCCAGCCGGGCGGCCGCCGCGGTGGCTCCCTTCGCCGTGCCGCCGTCGTCGGCGGTGCGCAGCACCAGATCGAAGGCGCGTCCCGCGCTGTCGTTGTGCTCGCCCACCGCCACCTGGGCGCCCCGCTGATGGGCGGTGAACGCCGCCTCGGAGCGATCGCCGAGAAGGCCGATCACCCGCCGCGGCAGCGCCCCGGCCCCGGTCGTGCCCGACGAGGGCGAGCGGCCCCAGCGCCACCAACTGCCCACACCCGCCGCGCTCACTCCCAGGACCGCGCCGCCCGCGGCCAGCACCCGGCGGCGGGACGTCGGTGCTCCGGCCGGCGCTCCGGCGGCCTGCGTCACGGCGTCCGCCCACCCGTCCACCGGCACGCCGTCGGTGACCGTACCCTGGGGCACCGGCAGCTCCAGCACCCGCGCCGCACGCGCCGCCACCAGAGCGGGCAGCCCCTCCGGCAGCCAGCCCCGCTCCTCGAACCGGCCGAAACCGTCACGGAGTTCGGCGACCGACGGCCTCCGCTCCGGATCCTTCGACAGACATCGCCGTACGATCCCGGCGAGCGCCTCGGGCACCGAGTCCAGGTCGGGTTCCTCGTGCACGGTCCGGTACAGCACACCGGCCGCGCCGCCGACGCCGAACACGGGCCGGCCCGTGGCCGCGTGGGCGAGGACGCAGCCCAGCGAGAACACGTCGCTCGCCGGACCCACCGTGCGGCCCCGGGCCTGCTCGGGCGAGAGATAACCGGGGGAGCCGATGACCGACCCGTCGGTGGTGAGCGCGGTCACTCCGACCGCGCGCGCGATGCCGAAGTCGATCAGGCGCGGTCCGTCCGCGGCGAGCAGGATATTGGCGGGCTTCACATCCCGGTGGACGAGCCCGCACGCGTGCACCCCTTCCAGCGCCTCGGCCAGCGCCGCCCCGAGGCGGAGCAACTGCACCGTCGGCCAAGGGCCGTTGCGGGCGATGGCCTCGGCGAGGGAGGGGCCCGGCACATACGCGGTGGCCAGCCACGGCGAGCGGGCCTCGGCGTCCGCGGCGAGGACGGGCACGGTCCAGCGGGACCTCAGCCGCGCCGCGAGTTCCGTCTCACGCCGGAAGCGGGCCCGGAAGCCGGGATCGTCGGCGTGCTCGGAGCGGATCGACTTCAAGGCGCACCAGGTGCCGTGCGGGGAACGCGCCAGGTACACCACGCCCATGCCGCCCGCCCCGAGCCGCGCGGCCAACCGGTAGCCGCCGATCACGGACGGGTCGGCGGACAGCAGCCGATCCATGGCACGGACCCCCCTTCCATCTCCCTCCCCGGCCCCGGTCTCGCGGCCTGATCCACCGGAACCGGCCCGGGACCGGGCGAGACGTCCGTCAGCTCCGGGCCTTCCCCGCGCTCTGCAGCTGCGCGAGCGACCCCAGCTGACGGAAGCGTCCGTCGCGCACCTCGTGCACATAGGTACTGCGCAGCCACCCCTGCCCGCTGCTCTCGAACTGGTGATAGTCGCCGAAGGCGTACGTCCGGTCCATGCCCTGGTACTTGACCTTCGCCAGCCGTGCACCGAGCTCGGCCCGCACCGGCCGGGCGCCCGCCCGCGCGGGCACCGTCCGGGCGAACTCGCCGAGCAGCATGCGTACCGAGTCGTACGCCTCCGCGGCGAACGGCTCCGGGTCCGCCCCGTAACGCTCGCGCCACGCCGAGGTGAAGTCACGCGCCGCCTCGGTGGTGAGGGCGGACGGATCGGCCGCCGAGTCGACGACGTACCAGCCCTCGCCCGCGGCGCCCGCTCGGCGCGGGAAGTCCGTGCCGTACAGCAGGTGCTGCATCCAGCGCGGACCCTCGAACCCGGCCGCGGCCAGTTGGCGGGCCGCCGCGACGGTCGCGTCCATCGGACCGAGGTAGGCGAAGGCACTCACCCCGGTGGCGAGCAGCGCGCGTACCGCGTCCGGCCCGTCACCGGTCTCCTCGGCCACGACCTGGGGCACCACCTGGGCACCGAGCGCGTCCCGCCACTGCTGCACCAGGAGAGTGGCCTGGTCCTGGATGGTTGTGCCGCCGGAGCGGTCCAGGACCACGCCGATGCGCCCCAGCCGGTTGGTGACCATGGCGTGCAGGGCGATCCAGCCGCCGAGCGCGGTGTGCGCCACGCCGGTCTGGAACGACGCGGTGGGCGAGGTCACGAAGTAGTCCTGCTGGCCGGTGGTGCTCGACACATGGGTCAGTCCGGCCTGGCCGTAGACCTTCGCGGCCGACCGCATCGGGAGTTCGGTGACCGGCCCGAGGACGGCGACCACGTCCCGGTCGGCGGTGAACCGGCGAGCCACGTCCTGGGCGCCGGCCGCGTCGCCCTTGTCCCGTCCGACCCGTACCTTCAAGTCGTACGCGCGGTCCGGGTCCGCTTGGTGCTGGGCGACGGCGAGCCGGGCGGCGCGTTCGCTGACCCGGCTGACCAGTGCGGTGGATTCGGTGACGTGCACGCCCAGGACGTACACGGGACGGGCCTTGCCGGCCGGGGCCTCGTCGTCGTCGCGGGTCGCGAGCACAGCGGCGCTCGCGCCTCCCGCGGCGAGCAGCAACGCCCCACCGGCCAGCAGCAGTCGGCGCCGGCTCGGGCGTCGGTCCACCGCGTCCTGCGGCTCGTCCCCGGCGGCCGCGGGTGCCGCGCCGGAATCGTCCACCTCGGTCGGCTCGATCTCGGGCAGCGCCAGACCCTCCGCGGAGCGGGCGGCGATCATCCGGGCGACCGCGTCCGGAAGGTGCGGGGCGCCGTCCGGGGCGTCGTCCTCGGCCAGCAGCCCGCGCAGTTCCTCGGCCGTCGGCCGGTCCCCGGGCTCTTTGGAGAGGCACCGGGCGACCAGCGCGCGGGAGCCGTCCTCGATGCCGTCGAGCGCGGGTTCGTCGTGGACGGTGCGGTACAGCAGGGCGTCGGGCGTGCCGCTGCCGAAGGGCGGACGGCCGGTCATCGCGTAGGCCAGGACCCCGCCGAGCGAGAAGATGTCGCTCGCGGCGGTGGCCGGCTCGCCCCGCGCCTGCTCGGGGGAGAGGAAGCCGGGACTGCCGACGACCATGCCCGAAGCCGTCAGCGCCGTGTCGTCGTCGGCCCGCGCCACCCCGAAGTCGATCAGGCGGGGGCCGTCCAGGGCCAGCAGTACATTTCCGGGCTTGACGTCCCGGTGGACCAGGTCGGCCGTGTGCAGGTCCGCGAGCGCGTCGGCCAGCAGCCGGCCGAGGGAGCGTGCGGTGGCGGCGGGCAGCGGCCCGTGCTCGGCGACGGCCTCGACGAGCGAGGGACCGGGCACGAACGCGGTCGCGAGCCAGGGCTCGGACGCCTCCGCGTCCGCGCCGAGCACCGGTACCACCCAACGGCTCGTCACCCGCCGGGCCAGTTCTGCCTCGCGGGCGAACCGCGCCCGGAAATCGGGGTCGCCGGCGTTCTCGCCCCGGATCACCTTCACGGCCGCGAGGGTGCCGTCGTCGTCGCGTCCCAGGTAGACCACGCCCATGCCGCCCGCGCCGAGCCGCCGCAGCAGCCGGAAGCCGGCGATCCGGGACGGGTCCGCGGGCCTCAGCGGTTCACTCATCGCCTGCCTCCGCGTCATCGGCGCCGCCGGAACTGTCCTTGCCCTCCGCGTCGTCGCGTGCCGTGTTGCCGCCGATGCTGTCGATCTCGGCGGCCGTGTAGGCCACTCCCTGCGCCACCTGGGAGGCGATCCGGGTCGCCTCCTCGTCCGTGTGGCCCGCACCGATACGGTCCGTCGCGGCCACCGTCACCGGGCCGAGCCGGTACTTGAACCAGTCGAAGGGCAGCGCGCCCTTCGTGCCGTCGACGACCAACTCCCCGCTCTCGACGAGGTCGTCGTCGGTGATCCCGTTGCGCGCCTCGGAGAACGGATCGGCCCGGGAGTACAGTCCGCGCACCCGCTCGGTGGCGTTCAGCCGCTGGTTCGGGCAGCGCAACGCCTCCTCCAGGGACACGGCCATGTCGCGGCGCGCGGCGGTGGTGTCCTTGTGGACGGTGACCGTCATGGACACCTGCACGGGCCCCTTGCCCCCGCTGCCCGGCAGCTCGAATCTCCGGGTGAGGCTGGCCAATGCGGTGTCGGGCAGCGGCTGCCGCTGCCACACGCAGTTCTCGTCGAGGACGGCCCACTCGGCCGGATCGCTCTCGTACGGCTGCGCCTTGCGGAAGCCGGTGCCGAAGTTGTCCGCCCTCCCGGTGAGCCCGCGCACGAACGCGACCGCCGCGGAGCGGGTGCGCGGCGCCAGTTCCTCGGCCATCGTGTACGGCTCGTCCTCGGCCGCCGCGGCCGCCGAGGCGGAGGGCTCCGCACCGTCCGGCGCGTCCGACGGGTCGGCACTCCCGGCCGGGGCGGAGGAGCCGGCACCCCCCTTGCCGCTCCTGCCCTCGTCGGCGGAACCCCCGTCCGCCCCACTCGAACACCCGGCCAGCAGCAGTGTCCCCGCCACCGCTGCCACGACCGGTCTCCACTCGGTCATTCCAGCCCCCACCCCTATGGACGCGCTCCGCCTCCGCGGCGGTACGTATGCAAGGCAGTGTGGCCTACGTGAGGCGCTCCCGAACACCAACTCGACTTCTCCGGACCGGACTTGACGCAACAACACGGTCCCGTCGCGGGGATGTCCCGACGCGGTGACGGACAGGGGACCTCCGGGGCGTCGTCCGGTCCGGGTGATCGGGGTCGCGAACCCCTCGGAACGGCGGAACGGCTGTCGCCCCCAGCCCCCGCCAGGCCCTCACGGTTGCTTCACAGCCCACCCGGAGCCTAGGGTGAATGCGCTTTCATTCGCGTGTCGGCGCATCGCACGACCAGCACGGAACGGGGGATCGATCATGAAGGGCGCCGCATCGTGAACGCCACACCCACGGTGTACGACGTCGCCGAGCGCTCCGGCGTGTCCATCGCGACCGTGTCCAGGGTGTACCGGAACCCCGACTCCGTACGGGCCGCCACCCGTGAACGCGTCCTCGCCGCGGCCCGAGAACTGGGCTACGTGCCCAGCGGCAACGCCCGCGGCCTCGCGAGCCGCTCCACCGGCGTCCTCGGCCTGTGCTTCCCCGACTACGCCGACCCCGGCACCGCGGACATCGAGGACGACGACGCGGCGATGCTCTACTCCGACCAGATCATCCGGGGCATGGAACGGGCCGCCCGCCGGCACGGCTATGCCCTGCTGATCGCCGCGTCGCTCGAAGGCGGCCCGGAGAGCCTCGTCGCCAAGGTGGCCGGCCGGGTCGACGGCTTCGCGGTGCTCGCCCGGACCGTACCGACGGAGGAGCTGGAGGTCATCTCCCGGCGTCAGCCGGTCGTCATGCTCGCCGGGCCGCGCGCGGACCCCTCCCTGGACCACCTCGACCATGTGGAGGTGGCCAACGAGGACGGCCAGTACGAGCTGACCCGCCACCTCCTGGACGACCACGGCTTGCGCCGTCTCGCCTATGTCGGGGTCGACGAGACGTCGCCGGACGTGGAGGCCCGCTTCCGGGGCTTTCGCCGGGCGTGCGCCGAGGCCGGGGTCGACGCCGCAGCACAGCCCGCGCTGCGCATGCCGATGATGACGCAGGCGGAGGGAGCCCGTGCCGCGGACCTGCTCTGCGAAGCGCGCGGCGAGCGGCCCGACGCCTTCGTCTTCGCCAACGACCAGATGGCCGTGGGCGCGCTCCAGGCGCTGGAACGGCGTGGCGTACGGGTGCCGGACGACGTGGCCGTCACCGGCTTCGACGGCATCCCCCTCAGTCGCATCGTCCGCCCGTCCCTGACGACGGTGCGCCAGCCCATGGTGCGGCTGGGCGAGCAGGCCGCCGAACTGCTCATCGGCCGGCTGCGCGGGGAGAGCGGCGCGGAGCCGGTGTCCCTGATGCTCCCGGTGAGCCTGGCCCGCCGGGCGAGCTGCGGCTGCGAGGAGACGGGGCCGGGCACTTTCGGCGCCGTCTGAGGGCTGCGACAGCCTCACGCCGAAGCCGTGCGTGCGAGGAACCCCTCACTCGTAAGGGACGCGCGGCCGCCGTGATCGTTCCCCTCCCACGGCATGCGGTCGTGGACGAGGACGAACGGACCGACGGCGAACCGGTCCATCGCCGGCGTGCGTGACAGAGGTGGCCCGGCTGCCGCAGCCCCGGTCGTCAGGTCGCGGTCGGTATGTAGCGCGCTGCTACGACCTGGGTCAAGGTCAGAAGTCTCGTGAAGTAGGAGGCGCAGTACTCCTCGTCGATCAGAGGAACGATCTTGTTGAGGTCGGCGATGCAGCTCCAGAGGCAGGCGATGCCACTTTCGTCGAGTCCGCCCTTCAGCTCCCTCTGCATGAGGCCGGCGACGTCGGCGTCCAGGAGGACCAGGTCCACGCCGTCGAAGTCCACGCCGCGGAAGCCGTCGGGGAACAGTGCGCGCAGGTGGTTCTCCCACAGCCGGGCGAGGCCAGTCCGAACCCGCCGAGCACGTCCTGCACGGGTCGTTCGGTAGCACGAGCAAAGCCGCCCGGCGTCCACCGTAGGCGTCGTAGGAGATCTCCCGCGCCCGGCAGTCGTTGCGCTCCTCGACGGGCCGGCCGAGCCGGGGTCGCGGAGGGATGCGGTCCGCGCCTGCCTTGCGGTCGCCCCAGAACGTGTCGAGATCCGTCGGGGCGTCCGGTGCGGCGAGGGGCAGCAGGTCGTCGAGGGTATGGCTGTGCGGGGGATCGAAGCCGAAAGGGCGACCGGCGAACGGCATGCGGCGACTGCAGGCAGTCGCGTGCGACGTCCCGGGGGGGAGGTCCGGGCAGCGGCGTCGATCACAGATGCTTTCCCTGTGCATTGATCCGTTTTACGTTGCTGTCGCATCGATGGAGAGCGCACGACCGTGACCGGCCGGCGCAGCGCGGGCCGTCCGTCGGATGTCGCGCTCGTTACCGGAGTGTGACCACGGCCCCTCTTGTCAGGCCCCGAAGCGCTGCAACAGAGTGATGTATGCGCTTACAGACAGCGCATACATCTGCACCAGAGCTCAAGGAGGAGCCCTCCATGAACCGCGCCGCCGCAACCGGGTCGCTCGCCCTCACCCTGGCGTCTGCGCTCACCCTCACCGCCTGTGGCGGCTCGGGTGGTGCGGGCGTGGCAGCCGATGCCGAGCAGACCCTGACCGTCTGGGCCATGGGCACGGAGGGGGAGAAGCTCGGCGACGTGGCCGAGGAGTACGAGAAGACGCACCCCCACGTCACCGTGAAGGTCACGCCGATCGGCTGGGACGTCGCCCACCAGAAGCTGGTCGCCGCGGGCGCCGCCGGAAAGCTGCCCGACGTGGTGCAGATGGGCGGCACCTACCTGGGCGAGTTCGCCGACATGGGCGTTCTGGAGCCGGTCGACACCAAGAAATTCAAGGAGAAGGACTTCTTCCCCGCCGCCTGGCAGCAGGGCTCCTACGACGGCAAGACCTACGGGGTGCCGTGGTACGTCGACACGCGCGTGCTGTTCTACCGCACCGACCTCGCCGAGAAGGCCGGCATCAAGAAGGCTCCGGCCACCATGGCCGAGCTGCAGAGCGCGGCGGCGGCCTACCAGGAGAAGGCCGGCTCCAAGTGGGGTCTGTCCATCCAGCCCCGCGGCCTGGACACCGTGCAGAGCTTCTACCCGTTCCTGTTCTCGGCCGGCGGCGCCATCATCGACGACGACGGCAAGGCCGTGGTGAACTCGCCCTCCGCCGTGCAGGCGCTGGAGAACTACGGCAGCTTCTTCGAGAAGGACCTCAGCGACAAGGGTGTCCAGCCCGGCTACGACGTGACCAAGGACTTCAACACCGGCACCGTGCCCATGTTCTTCGGCGGTCCCTGGATCACCGGCCTGCTCGACGACAACTACCCCGACCTCAAGGGCAAGTGGGCCATAGCTCCCGTCCCCGCCGACCGGTCCTCCGTCTCCATGGCCGGCGGCTCCAGCCTCGCCGTCTCCGCCGACAGCGACCACAAGGCCGCTGCCGAGGAGTTCATCTCCTCCCTGACGGACGCCGAGGGACAGGCCGACTGGTTCGAGCGCACCAAGGACCTCCCCGCCAACACGGCCGCCTGGAAGTCCGGCGACCTCGCCGGTGACCCGGCCCTGCAGATCTGGCGCAAGCAGATGGACACCGCCGAGAGCACCCCCTCCCAGGCCAAGCTGACCGAGATCACCTCCAAGGTCGACGCCGCCATCGAGTCGGTCACCCAGGGCAAGTCCACCGCGAAGGCCGCCCTGGACAAGGCCCAGTCCGAGATCGAAGGCCTCGTGCAGTAGGAGAGCGTGCCCCCTCATGTCCCTCACGACAGGACCGGTCGCCCGCGCGGCGGCCGTCGACAAGAGCCCCGAGCCCGGCACCTCCACGCGCCGCGGGCGCCGCTCCCCGAGCAGGCACAACCTGACGGGCTGGCTGTTCTCCACGCCGTTCCTTGTGCTGTTCGGCCTGTTCATGCTCTTCCCGATCGTCGCCACGCTGCTGATGAGCTTCACCGACTTCGGCGCCCGCAACGTCACCCGCCCCCTGGAGGCGGAGTTCGTCGGCCTGGAGAACTACACCAAGCTCTTCCAGGACGACACCTTCCTCAAAGCCCTGTTCAACACCGGATACTTCGTCGTCGTAGGCGTCCCCGCGACCATCGTCCTGGGGCTCCTCGCGGCGATCCTGCTGAACAACGGCATCGACCGGGCCCGTACGTTCTTCCGCATCGGCTTCTACGCGCCCGTCGTCACGACCATCGTCGCCGTGGCCATCGTCTGGCGGTTCGTGCTCGACCCGACCGACGGGCTCATCACCTCCCTCGCCTCCGAGGCCGGCCTGAGCGCACCGGACTTCCTCGGCTCGGAGACCTGGGCCATGCCGTCGCTGATCGCCATGGCCGTATGGCGCAACCTCGGCACGGTGATGGTGCTGTGCGTCGCGGGCCTCCAGGCGATCCCCACGGAGGTCCGCGAGGCCGCCCGCCTCGACGGTGCCGGCGCCTGGCAGGAACTGCGCAGAATCACCGTCCCGTTGCTGCGCCCCACCCTTCTCTACGCCACTGTCATCACCTCCATCGGCTACCTCAACGTCTTCGAGGAACCGTTCGTGATGACCCAGGGCGGCCCGTCGGACTCCACGCTGACGGTCTCCCTCGACATGTACCGCGAGGGCTTCAACTTCTTCCACATGGGCTACGCGAGCGCCATGGCGTACGTCCTGTTCGTCGTGATCATGGCCATCACGGTGCTCCAGCTCCGCCTGCTGAAGGACAACACCCGATGACCGCCGAGACAGCCGTGAAGGCACACCGCCCGCGCCGCACCGGACGCGTGCGCAAGCCGCTGCTCTACACCGTCGCCTCGGTGGGGCTGCTGGTGATGGCGGCACCGTTCCTCTGGATGGCGCTGTCGGCGTCAAGACCCGCCAGGACCTCACGGCGAGCCCGCCGGTGTGGATCCCCACCCACTGGACGCTGGACAACTTCACCGCACTGCTCGACCAGCTCGACATGCCGCGGTACTTCCTCAACTCGCTGATCGTGGCCGTCCTGGTGACCGTCAGCAACCTGCTGTTCTGCTCGATGCTCGGGTACGCGCTGGCGAAGCTCGACTTCACCGGCCGCTCCAAGGTCTTCGGCCTGGTCCTGGCCGCGCTCATGGTCCCCGGCAACCTCATGATCCTGCCGCTGTACGTGCTGATGAACGGCATGGGACTGATCGACACCTACGCCGGTCTCGTGCTGCCGTTCGCCGCCGGCGCCTTCGGGGTGTTCCTCATGCGGCAGTTCATGCTCCAGGTCCCCGACGAACTGCTGGAGGCGGCGCGCCTCGACGGCGCGGGGGAGTGGTACATCTTCTGGCGGATCGTGATGCCGCTGGTCAAGCCCGCCCTCGCCACGCTGACGATCTTCACGTTCCTCGGTTCCTGGAACAACTTCATCTGGCCCCTGATCGCCACCAACGACCCCGACAAGTACACCCTGCCGGTGGCGCTGGCGACCTTCGCCAACGATCCCAACCGCACGGTCGCCGGCGGCAACGGCATGCTCATGGCCGGCTCCCTGCTCGTGGTCCTGCCGGTCCTCCTGGTCTTCGCCGTCCTGCAACGGCACTTCACGCAGGGCATCGCCACCGCCGGCCTCAAGTAGAGCCACCCCCGCACCGCAGGCTCCGGCCACACGGCCCCGGCGCGGCGCCGCCATGCCCCGACACCCCCCCACCCCCCTACCGGAAAGACAGCGACACACGATGACGCACCCCCGCACCACCCCCTTCCCCGACGGCTTCCTGTGGGGCGCCTCCACCGCCGGTCACCAGATCGAGGGGAACAACGTCAACAGCGACTGGTGGCGCAAGGAGCACGACCCGGCGGCCGGCATCGAGGAACCCAGCCTGGACGCCTGCGACAGCTACCACCGCTGGGACGAGGACATGGACCTCCTCGCCGAACTCGGTTTCACCGACTACCGCTTCGGCATCGAGTGGTCCCGCGTCGAACCGGTCCCCGGCACCTTCTCCCATGCCGAGATCGCCCACTACCGCCGCATGGTCGAAGGCGCCGTCGCCCGCGGACTGCGCCCGATGGTCACCCTGCACCACTTCACCGTCCCGCAGTGGTTCGAGGACCGCGGCGGCTGGACCGCGGACGGCGCCGCCGACTTGTTCGTCCGGTACGTCGAGCGCTGCGCGCCGATCATCGCCGATGGCGTGCCGTACGTGTGCACCATCAATGAGCCCAACATGATCGCCGTGATGGCCGGTGCCGCGAAGGCCGGCGACCAGGGCTTCCCGCCGGCCGGCCTGCCCACCCCGGACGAGGAGACGACCCACGCGATCATCGCCGCGCACCACGCGGCGGTGAAGGCGCTGCGCGGCCGCCACCCCGACATCAAGGTCGGCTGGACCGTCGCCAACCAGGTCTACCAGGCGCTGCCCGGAGCCGAGCAGGTCACCGCCGACTACCGCCACCCCCGCGAGGACGTCTTCATCGAGGCCGCACGGGGCGACGACTGGATCGGTGTCCAGTCCTACACCCGCACCAAGGTCGGGGCCGACGGTCCGATCCCCGCCCCCGAGGACGCCGAACGCACCCTCACCCGGTGGGAGTACTACCCGGCGGCGGTCGGTCACGCGCTGCGCCACACCGCCGACGTCCTCGGCGACGACACCCCGCTGATCGTCACCGAGAACGGCATCGCCACCGCCGACGACAGCCGCCGCGTCGACTACTACACCGGAGCCCTCGACGCCGTCGCCGCCTGCCTCGACGACGGCCTCAACGTTCGGGGCTACCTCGCCTGGAGCGCCCTCGACAACTACGAATGGGGGTCCTACCGGCCCACCTTCGGCCTCATCGCCGTCGACCCCGTCACCTTCGCGCGCACGGCGAAGCCGTCCGCCGCCTGGCTCGGCGGCCTGCGCCGTGAGGGCGGGCTGCCTCGCGCGGAGGGCTGAAGCGGCCCGGCGGGCGGGGCCGGTTGAACCATCCGAGCGGGCGCGGGCCGGCCGGCACCTGACACCGGCCGGCCCCCGCCACACCCCGTCCGCAACTCCTCGGCACGACCCGGCACCACCGCATCACGGCACGTACACCCGTCCGCTGACCCGAGGGAGTCAGATCAGCCATGAACCGCCGAAGCTTCCTGACCGCCGCCGCGACCACCGCCGCGGCCGTCACGTGCACGACCCCGCTCACCGCACGAGCGGCCGAGGCCGCCCCCGCGTCCCGCACCGACTCCGAACGCCGCCTGCTGCGTGAGTGGTTCCTCGCCACCCACCGCTCGATGGAGGCCATGACGACCGAACTGGGCCTGGCCGCCGACAAGATCGACGTCAGCGGCAGCGGTACACCGGTGCCCTCCGCGCAGACCTCGCCGACCAACATCGGCTGCGGCCTGTGGTCCACCGTCGCCGCCGCGGGGCTGGGCGTCATCTCCGGGACGACGATGCACCGGCGCCTCGACCGCGCGCTGAGTGCCGTGGAGCGACTGGAACGAGCGCACGGCTTCTGGTTCAACTGGTACGACGCCCACGACGGCTCCCTGCTGACGACCTGGCCCGAGACCGGTGACCCGGTACGCCCCTTCCTCTCCACCGTCGACAACGCGTGGCTCGTCACCGGCCTGCGCATCGCCGCCCACGCCGACCCGGCCCTGCGCTCACGCGTCGCCGCACTCCTCGCCGACGCGGACTGGTCGTACTACTACACGCCCTACGACCCGTCGGACCCCGTCGCCGGCCCCGGGCAGCTCCGCGGCGGCTACTGGCCGGACAAGCCGGGCAAGGGCGAGCCGACCGGCCACCACTACGGCGCCCTCAACACCGAGCCCAGAATGGCCAGTTACCTGGGCATCGCGGACGGCTCCCTCCCCTCGGAGCACTACTGGCACCTCTTCCGCACCCTGCTGCCCGGCGCGGGCCAGGAACAGCAACCGCAGGGCGAGTACGTCGACATCGACGGCGTACGCGTCTGGGAGGGCCACTACACCTACCGGGGCCGCGACCTCGTCCCCACCTGGGGCGGCTCCATGTTCGAGGCGCTCATGGTCCCCCTCTTCGTACCGGAGAGCGAGTGGTCCCCGCACGCCTGGGGCACCACGCACCGGCGTTACGTCCGCAGCCAGATCGAACACGGCCTGCAGGAGGAGGGGTACGGCTACTGGGGCTTCTCCCCGGCCTCGATCCCCGACGGCGGCTACCGCGAGTACGGCGTCGACGCCATCGGCATGCAGGAGGACGGCTACCACTCGCTCGGCGTCGTCACCCCGCACGCCAATTTCCTCGCCCTCCCCCAGGCCCCGACGGAGGCCCTCGCCAACCTCCGCGCCCTGGACCGCACCTTCGGCGCCTACGACGACCGCTACGGCTTCCGCGACTCGATCGACGTCACCACCGGCCGCGTCAGCGACTTCGTCCTCGCCCTCGACCAGGGCATGATCACCGCCGCCCTCGCCCAGCAACTGCGCCCCGGCCTCCTCCAAGCCCCCTTCCGCACACCCGACTTCACCACCCGAGTACGACCCTTGCTGCACAAGGAACGCTTCTCGATCTGACCGCCCCGGGGTGTGCGCGATGCATGGCTGACCGCGGCGAGCTGCCGCCGCGGTCAGCTCGGGGCTCCGTGGGCGGTCTACTCCTGGGCCGTGGGCCCCTCGGCGCCGGCCACCGCGGGTACCGGCTCTTCGATGAGTGCCGGGAGGGCCTGTTCGGCCCAGAGGACCTTGCCCGTGGGGGTGTAGCGGGTGCCCCAGCGCTCTGCCATCTGGGAGACCAGGAACAGGCCTCGGCCGCCCTCGTCGGTCGTCGCGGCGTAGCGCAGGTGCGGGGAGGTGCTGCTGCCGTCGGAGACCTCGCAGATGAGGGTGCGGTCGCGGATGAGGCGTACGTGGATCGGCTCGGCGCCGTACCGGATGGCGTTGGTGGTGAGCTCGCTCAGGATGAGTTCCATGGTGAAGGCGAGTTCCGACAGGCCCCACTCCTCGAGTTTGCCGGAGACGGCGTCCCGCATGCCCGAGACCGCCGCCGGGTCCTGGCGTACGTCCCAGTCCGCGATCCGGTCGGCCGGCAGTTGGCGGGTACGGGCGACGAGCAGGGCGACGTCGTCCTTGGGGCGCTCGGGGAGCAGACGGTCCAGGACGTCCCGGCAGGTCTCCTCGGGTGGGCGCGTGGGATGGCCCGCCAGCGCGGCACGCAGCATTTCCATGCCGACGTCCAGGTCGCGCCTGCGGTCCTCGATGAGGCCGTCGGTGTAGAGGACGAGCTGCGTGCCCTCCTCCAGGCACAGCTCCGCGGTCTGGAACGGCATGCCGCCGACGCCGAGGGGCGGACCGGCCGGCACGTCCGGGAAGCTGACCGTTCCGTCGGGCCGGACCAGCGCCGGCGCCAGATGCCCCGCACGCGCCATGACGTAGCGACGCGTCACGGGGTCGTAGATCCCGTACAGACAGGTGGCGCCGACGACGCCCGAGGCGCTCGCGGTCGCCTCGTTCTGGTCGATGCGGCCGACCAGGTCGTCCAGATGGCTCAGCAGCTCGTCGGGCGGCAGATCGAGCGCGGAGAAGTTGTGCACCGCGGTCCGCAGCCGACCCATCGTGGCGGCGGCGTGCAGGCCGTGCCCGACGACATCGCCGACGGCGAGAGCGACCCGGCTCCCCGGCAGGGGGATCACGTCGAACCAGTCCCCGCCGACGCCCGACTGCGCGGGGAGGTAGCGGTAGGCGATGTCGAGGGCGTTCTGCTCGGGCATCGCCTGTGGCAGCAGGCTGCGCTGGAGGGTGACCGCCATGGCGTGCTCGCGGGTGTAGCGGCGCGCGTTGTCGATGCTGATCGCGGCACGGGCCACCAGTTCCTCGGCCAGCGACAGGTCCTCCTCGTCGAAGCGCTCGTGGTCCTGAGCGCGCCAGAAGGTGGCCATGCCCAGCACCACGCCCCGGGCCTGGATGGGGGCGGTGATCAGGGAGTGGATGCCGTAGTCGATGATCGCCGCGGCGCGCTCGGGGTCCTGCAGGCGCCAGGTCGTGGCGGTCGGCAGATCACTCACCAGCTGCGAGCGGCCGCTGCCGTAGCCGCGAGCCTGCGGCGTGGCGGGCTGGTAGGCGAAGAGCCGGCCCTGGCCGGAGAGCGGATGGTCGTCCCGGATGCCGCACACGGCCGCGCGCCGCATGTCGTTCGCGGTGGGAGCCGGCTCCTCGCCGTGCAGGACGGCGTCGGCCAGGTCGACCGTGACGAAGTCGGCGAAGCGTGGAATGGGGACGCACGCCAGCTCCTCCGCGGTGCGCAGCACGTCCAGCGTCGTGCCGATCTGCAGTCCGGCGTCGTACAGCAGCCTGAGCCGCTCCCGTGCGACCTCCGCTCTGCCGGTCACCGCCTGGAGCTCGGTGGAGTCGCGCAGCGTGACCACCGTTCCCTTGGGTCCACCATCGCGATCCGTGGGCCGCTGGTTGACCGCGAGCAGCCGATCTCCCGCGAGGTGCACCTCGTCGGTGGCCTCACGCCCGGACACGAGCAGTTCCTTCGTCTCGGGATCGAGGCCCGACAGCTCCGGCACGCGCCGCCCCTCCACGTCCGGGGGCAGCTCCAGCAGGCGTCTCGCCTCGTCGTTCGCCAGCATGAGCCGCCCGTCGGGAGCCACGATCAGCACGCCTTCCCGGACGGAGTGGAGCACGGTGTCGTGGTGCTCGTACATCAGGGTCATCTCGTCCGGGGCCAGGCTGTGCGTCTGCCGTCGCAGGCGCCTGCCCACCAGGGCCGTCACTCCCGTGGACAGCACGAGCGCCGCGGCCCCGGCGCCGAGGATGATCGGCAGCTGCCGGTAAACCTGACTCTCGACGTTCTTGACCTTCATCCCGGCCGAGACGAGGGCGACCACCTGGTTGTCGTCGTTCCTGATCGGGACCGTGGCCTGCACCTCTCGGCCGAGCGGGCCGTTGACGCTCTCCACATAGACCTTGCCCGCCAGCGACGGTCCGATCTCTCCCACGAACCGTTTACCGATCCGGTCCGGCAGGGGGTGCGTGTACCGGATGCCCTCGGTGTTCATGACCACGATGAAGTCGACGCCGGCAGCCCGGCGTGCCGCTTCGGTCAACGGCTGGAGGATCTTGCTCGGGTCCGGGGACTCCAGGGCCTCCAGTACGCCTGGTGAGTGCGCGAACGTCTGAGCCACGGCGGTGGAGCGGTGCCTGGCTTCGGCGCTGGTATCCCGCTCCGACTGCAGGACCAGGGCAATGACGGCGCAGCCCACGAGCAGCACCACCAGAGCCACCTGGAAGACCAGCACCTGCCCGGCCACACTTCGCGTGCTCTTGCTGAACAGCCGTTTGACCGAAAGGTGCCGAAAGCGGGCGAATCGATTCGCCATGCGACCTTTCTAGCATCGGTGATCCGAGGTGGCCAGAGCCCGCCTGCCGGATCCTCGCCCGGCTGACCTCGGACGTCTGTGCCGTCGCACCTGCCCGGCGGCGGTTCCGGAGGGAGTCGCCGCCCGCCCGGACGCTCACGCCTGGCCATGATTTCTGCGCGCTTGATGTGGTCTTACGCCGATATGATGCATTTTGTGATCATGTCTGCTCGGCACGGGCGCCGTCGGCCCGCCTACAGCGGCCGATGGGACGCCGCCCGGCTGTCACCCGTGATCCTGGCGGTCCTCATCGCCGGACTGGCGTTCTCCACGCCCAGGGAGATCGCCATCAGCCGCCTTCTGCCCGCCGCCCCCGCACTCGCCGCCGCGATGTGGCCGGTGTTCCCCACGATCCTGCTGGGGGCCTTCTGCTTTCTGATCATGATCGTTCTCAGCTTCTTCTACACCGATCTGGGGACGCAGTACACGGCCGCCGCGATCATCGCCGTCACTCTGGCGGCCGCTTACGGAAGCCACGTCCGAATCCAGCGGGAGGAGATCCTCTTCCACGTCCGGCTCGTCGCCGACGCGGCCCAGAAAGTGCTGCTGCGCCCCCTGCCGCGCCGCATCGACGACGTCGAGATCGAGTCGCTGTACCTGGCGGCCCAGGAGCAGGCTCGGATCGGCGGAGACTTCTACGAGGCGGTCGGCACACCACACGGGGTCCGGCTGCTCATAGGCGACGTACGGGGCAAGGGACTGTCCGCGGTGGGTGCCGCCTCGGCGGTGATCAGCTGTTTCCGGGAGGCCGCGTACGACGAGCCCGACCTGCAGGCCATCATCCATCGCCTGGAAACCACCATCACCCGGCACAGCGCCGCGTTTCCCACCCACGACCAGCCCGAGCACTTCGCCACCGCCCTCCTCGCCGAGATCCCGCACGGCGGCGGCCGCGTCCGCATCCTCAACTGCGGACACCCTCCACCACTGATCGCGCACGGCGGGAAGGTCCGCGTCCTGGAACCCACCATCGCCTCCCCGCCCCTCAACCTCGCGGCCCTCATCGGCGACCGCTACTGGGTCGATGTCGTCGCCTTCGCCCCGGGTGACCGGCTGCTGCTCTACACCGACGGCGTCTCCGAGACCCGGGACCACGACGGCCGGTTCTTCCCGCTGACGGACTGGATGCGGCAGCAGGACCTGGAACAGCCCCGCGACCTGCTCGACCGGCTGCACGGCGACCTGCTCCAGCACAGCGGCGGCAGGCTCGACGACGACATCGCCGCCCTCGCGCTCAGATGCTCCGGCACACAGGACCGGGGAGCCGTCGGCGTGGAGGGCTGACAGCGGTCATCCCGACGGATCTCCCCGAATCCTCGGCCTCGCGGCCGTCCGGGCGGATAGGGTCCACAGGTGCGTTGATCTTCCGGGCGGCGGCCTCGCGCCGCCGCGGACGGTGCGGGGCGCTTCCCCGAACAGGGACCGCCCCGGCAGCCATGCCCGCCACCACGCCACCACGCCACCGGAGATACGCACCGTGCCCGCTCGGCAGACACTCACCTACGACGCGTTCGTCGCACTCGCCACCGCCGATCCCGCCGTCGCCGGCCTCGTCCTCAAAGGCTCCCGAGCCCATGAAGGCATGATCACCCTGCACTCCGACCACGATCTGTACGTGGTCCTCGCCGACGACGCGACCACCGGCCTCACCCGGTTCGCCGGCCACCGCACACCCGAACTCGATCTCGTCGTCGTCTCTCTCGCCGCGTTCCGCGCGGCGGGTGCGCCCGGCTTCGAGCGTTACGCCCTGGCCCGCGCGCAGGTCGTGCTCGACCGGCTCGACGGAGGCATCGCCCGGATCCTCGCCGACAAGGCGCGGCTGAGTGCCGGGGAAGCGTTCCGGGACGCCGGCGCCTGGCTCGACGCCTATGCCAACGCGCACTACCGGTCGGTCAAGAACCACCGGGACGGGCAGCCGCTGGCCGCTCGCCTCGACGCCGTCGACAGCGTCCGGTTCCTGCTGGAGCTGCTCTTCGCGCTCGACCGCCGTCCCCGTCCCTACAACAAGTACCTGGAGTGGGAACTCGCCCGGTACCCGCTGCCGGGCTGGGACACCGCCGAGCTGCTCCGTGCCGTGGACGGCATCACGACGACCGGCGACGTGTCCCGGCAGCGGAACCTCTTCGCTCTGGTCGAGGTGGCGGCCCGGCAGGCCGGACACGGGGAGGTCCTCGACGCATGGGGCGGGGACCTGGACCTCATGCGCCCTCGGTAGGGGACGTCCCCGGCAGCCGCGGGCGCGCCATGGGGGCGGGGCCGTGCCCGTCCCCATGGCGTCCGCGGTCGGTCAGCCCTGGTGTGCGCCGCGGTCGCCGTCCGGGACCCAGGAGCCGTGCAGCCCGGCGCTCACCCGGTGGGGCAGGTGGACGGTCGCGATCCGGTCGAGCCCCGAGGCGTCGAGGACCAGCAGCTGCGAGGCGTCCTGCTTGAGATCGGAGACGACGGTGAGCAGGTAGCCGTCGTCCTCACGGCTCGCCGCGGCGGCGGGCACGAAGACCGCCTCGCTGGGCATGCGCGCGTCACCGATCTGGCGGATACGACGGGCGCCGCTGGTGCGGTCGTACTTGACCAGACCGTAGCCGCCGAGCCCGGTCTCGTCGGGGAAGGAGATGGCGTACTGGTAGCGGTTCTCGGCGCCCAGATACGCCTCGTTGAGGGTCGGGAACTCCACCGGCAGGTCGTCGACGATCTGCTCGTCGACGGTCCCCGCGGCCATGTCGACGACCCACCGCCGCGTGTACGAGCGGGCCACGGGCTCGGTGCCGCGTCCCGGCGCGCCGATCCACCAGTTCCAGGAGAGCCGGAAACCCTCGCGGTCCACCGTCGGGCCCTCCAGGACGATGCGGCCCCGGCCGTCCTCGTAGGCGTTGGCGACGTGCAGCAGGTTGCCGGGCTCGATGGAGAACCAGCGGATGTGCCCGGCGCCGTCGGCTCCCCGCGGCATGACACCGATCCGGGCCGGGTGCTCGTCGTTCCAGCCGTACGGGATGCCGGAGTGGTCGCTCGGATCGAACGTGACGTTGCCCTCGACGAAGACCACATGACCGCGGGTGACGGCGAAGTCGTGCTTGAGGGAGGCGGTGGCTCCGGGGATCTCGGCCTCGTGGACGATCTCGCCCTTGGCGTCGGCGACGTAGTGGATCAGGTACGGCGGCATGGGTGACGAGGCGAAGAAGTGGAGCTCGCCCGTGACGGGGTCCTCCTTGGGGTGCGCGGTCATGGCGGTGCGCAGTTTGCCGTGGAAGTCGTAGGCGCCGACGGTCTCCAGGTCGGGGCCGAGTTCGAAGGGAAGGTTGGCCTCGCACAGCGCCAGCAGCCGTCCGGCGTGCTCGATGACGTGGGTGCCGGCGGTGCTGGCCGTCAGGTCCGGGCCCCGCTCGGTCATATAGGGGGCGCCGTCGAGGGCGGGGGTGTGCACCCAGCGGTTGCGGTACCACTCGGCGCGTCCCTCGCGCAGCCGGATGCCGTGCACCATGCCACTGCCCTTGAACCAGTGGGTGGGGGTGACGCCGGGCTTGGGGTTGTGACCGTTACGGAGCAGCCGGCCGGTCAGCTCGGGCGGCAGGCTGCCCTCGACGGTGAGTTCGGTGGCGGTGATCTCGTCGGCGACGGGGGTGTAGTGGCCGGTCAGGTAGGGCTTGTTCGCGGTCATTGACGGAAACCTCTTTCGCTGAAGGTGATGTGACGTCAGGCGAACAGTTCGGCGCGCGTTTTGAGGGCGGCGAGCCAGTCCGCGAGGGATGCGTGGAGGGCCTGGCCGAGCTGCTCGGTGGCGGCCTCGACCGGGTCACCGCTCCAGGACTCCTCGGTGTGCACGGTGACGTGGTCGCTGTTCTGCTCGAACGTCCAGACGTGCACGCCGGTGATGCCGGCGGCGGGCCCGCCCCACACGATCCGTTCGCCGGGGACCAGTTCCTGCACGGTGGACGTGATGTCCAGTCCGTGGGTGCGCCAGGTGAACGAACTGCCGGGCCTGAGAGGGCCGTTGACGGCGGCTCCTTCGATGTCCGCGTTCCAGGCCGGCCAGCCGGGGATGTCGGTGTGCAGAGCCCACACCGTTGCGAGCGGGGCGTCGATCTTGATGCTGAGACGGACGACGACGGGTGCGGTCTCGTCGATGGTGGTCATGGCTGTACTCCTTTGCCGACGGGGTGGGTGGCGGGGTGCGGCCGAGCCGCTTCGGTTCAGCCGGTACGGGTTTTCCGTGGCGCCGGTGGCGCGGGGACGACCGCGGTCCGGGCACGCCTGCGACGGGTGAGGGGCGGCGCGAGGAGGGCCGTGGCCGCGAGGAGCGCGGCCGACACGGTGAACGCGGCCCGGTAGCCCGCGGTGAGTGCCTCCCCGTGCGGCTCGTGGACGCCGGCGTGGGCGGTGACCGAGCCGGCGAGTGTCGCGAGGGCGGCGAGTCCGATCGCGCCGCCCACCTGACGGGTGGTGTTCACCAGCCCTCCGGCCAGGCCCGCGTCCTGCGCCGGTACGCCGTCCACGGCGAGTTCCGTGAGCTGCACGAAGGCGATGCTCAGGCCGAGCCCGACGACGACGCTCGGGCCGAGGATGTCGGTGACGTAGCTTCCGTCGGCGCTGATCCTCGACAGCCAGAGCAGGCCGGCCGCCTCGGTGAGCAGGGCCGCGGTCACCGTCGTGGTGGCGCCGAGGCGCCGGGACAGCCGCGGCGCCAGGGCGGAGCCGAGCATGTTGGCGGCGGCCAGCGGGAGTTGGCCCGCACCGGTGGCCAAGGGGCCGTGACCGAGGACCTGTTGCTGGTAGAGCGGCAGGAAGAAGAACAGGGCGATCCATACGGACCCGAGCAGAGCCATGAGCAGGTTGCCGGCGGCGACCCGGCCCATGCCGAACAGGCGGGGCGGCATCAGGGCGTTCGGCCGACGCAGCTCGATGACGGCGAACGCGGCGAGGAGTGTCGCGGCAGCCGCGAGGGCGCCGAGCACCCGGCCGCCCGTCCAGCCGGCGCCGCGCGCCTCGGTCAGTCCCCAGACCAGGCACGTCAGCGCGAGCGTGACGGTGACCGCGCCCAGCAGGTCGAACCGTCCGGATCCGCGACCGAGCGCGGGAGCCGTACCGGGGACCAGGACGCGGACGGCAGCCAGCACCATCAGAGCCCCCAGCGCGACGCAGTGGAAGATCCATTCCCAGCCCCAGGCCTGGGTGAGGACACCGCCCAGCAGCACCCCGCCCGCGCCTCCCGCGCCGGAGACCGCGCCCCACACCCCCAGCGCCCTGCCGCGCCCGGCACCGGACGGGAACAGGCCCATGACCAGCGCGAGCGCGGCCGGCGCGATGGCGGCGGCGCCGAGACCCTGAACGGCGCGGGCGGCAATGAGGACCTGCGGTGAGGCGGCGGCTCCCGCTGCCAGCGAGGCGACCGCGAAGAGAGCCAGGCCGACCGTCAGTACCCGGCGGCGCCCGAGCAGATCGGCCGCCCGTCCGCCGGCCAGGAGCAGCGCTCCGAAGGCCAGGGTGTAGGCGTTGACCACCCAGGTCGTGCCGCCGTCCGAGAGCCCGACGCCGGCGCGGATCTGCGGCAGCGCGACGTTCACGATCGAGGTGGCGAGCATGACGGTGAACTGGGCCGCGGCGAGCACCGCGAGCACGGCGGACCGCCGAGGGGCGGGAGGTGTCCGCGCCGGCTGTGTGCGGGGGAGGTTCATGGCGCACAGCCTCAGGCGGGGCGCTGTCCACTATCCAGGGTCGTCAGCGGCGATGACCGTCCACTGCTGTCCGCACCTGTCCACCCGTTCCGCCGGGAGAGGGGCCGCCGCTATCGGGGGCCGTGCAACTCCTGCTGCCATAGCGCCTCGCAGAGCAGGTCCAGGCCCTGACGTACATGGCGCCGGTAGGTGCCGTACGGAAGGGAGAGGCGCCGCGCCGCGGCCTCCTGGGTGGGCGCGCCGGAGAAGTAGCCCGCCGTGAGGGCGTCTCGGGCGCGCACCCCGCGCGGCTCGTCGGCGAGGTCGTCGACGGACCGGCGCAGCAGGTCGCGCAGTTCCTGGACGGGGTCGGCGAGGTCGGCCGCCAGGCGCGTACGGGTGAGGGCGCAGGCAGCGAAGGCCGCGGGGTCGCGCCAGTGCGTCAACGCCTCACGTACGGCCTGGTCGAACGCGGTGCGGGAGAATCCCGACGGGCCGGGCGGAGCGGGTACCTCGCTGGCGGAGATGAAGCGGCCGAGCCACGCCTCTACGGGGAGTTGCCGCCAGTCGACGAAGAACAGGCCGTAGCTGTGCGCACCGACCCGGGGGCGCGCACCGGTGTCGCTGAGCGTGCCCTTGACGCGCTCGCCCCACGTCTCGGCGTCCCGCCAGACCGCGAAGCCGTAGGCACGGCCGCGAGCGCGCGCGGCCTCGGCCTGGGCACGCGAACTGCTCAGGTCGATGACCCGGGAGGGGACTTGGTACCGCTCGGGATAGACGGAGAAGCGGCTGATGCCGATGTGTTCCCCGGGGCTCACCGGCGCGGTGGCCTCCGTGTGCGCCCACGCCGCGGCGACGACGGGATCGGTGGCCAGATCCTGGGGATCGGCGGGGGCCGGCAGCGCGAGCCGGGTCGTGAAGGCCACGATCCGGCCCGTGCCGACGAGACGGTAGACACTGAACGCCTGCGGCTGGCGCTCGGCCCAGTAGCGGACCAGTTCCGCCGAGGCAGGCCCCTCGGTCTCCTCGGCCATCCCGAGCACGGTGTCCAGGTCGTCCGGGTGCAGGGGACGGTCGTGCACCTCGTCCTCGCGCGACCAGGTGCGCACGCGCGCGAGGATCTCCCTCTCCCTGAAGAGGTAGAAGAGTTCGTCGGTGACGATCCAGCCCCGTTCCTCCGGCGCCTCGCGCAGGAGGCGCAGGTACTCCTCGGCCAACCGCTGACGCATCGCCGCGAACGCGTGCGGCGCCCGCCAGCGCAGGTCGGCGGCCAGGGTCTCGCGTGCCGCGTCGTGCGGATGGAGCCCTCGATGCGTGGACTCCATGAAGGGCAGATCCCTCAGCCAGGAGAAGAGCAGATGAGCGTCCTCGTCGGGCAGGACCGAGGCGAGCAGTTCCTCGGACGTCGAGTGCGCCTGTGCCGCCACCTCCAGCGCGCGGCGGTGGGCCGCTGACGGGACGTCACCGACCAGCCCGGCGAGCAGGGTGCGCAGGACGTCCGCCGAGGGGGCCCAGATCTCCTCGCTGCCGCACCCGGCCGATCCCGCGGCCGCCGCGAGGGACAGGGCGAGGGGGTTGCCCGCGGCGAAGCGGAGCACCCGGTCCCGCAGTTCCGGCCGGATCCGGGCCGCGGCCAGCAGACTGCGCGCCTGTTCCTCGGAGAACGGCTGGAGCTCGGTCACGTGCAGCAGTCCCGCCCAGGCGGGATCGGTGGTCCACTGCGGCTGAGGGGTGAGCCGTCCACCCAGGACGACGAGGGTGCCGTCGGCCGCGCGCGGCAGAAAGTGCTGCCACAGCCAGCTCTCCAGCCACTGGCTGTGCTCGAAGGAGTCCACGAACAGCACCGTGCCGGGCACGTCCAGAAGGGGACCTGCCGCGCGCTCGAAATCGGCCGGGTCCCGGCTGACGAAACGGCCGTCGAGTTCGACGAGCGTCCGGCCCGCCGCGCGGGCCCGGTCCGCCATGCACCGCAGCAGAGTCGACTTCCCTATGCCGCCCGGTCCGCACACGTAGAACGCGAACGGCGCCCGCGGATCGCCGGCCAAGGCCCGCTCGAAGCGCCCGAGTTCCTCGTCCCGGCCGACGAAGGACCGTATGCGGGCCCTGCTCAGTCTTTCGCCCACGGACGCCATGGCCGCTTCCCTCCCCATGTCCCAGCTCACGTGCGTGGCGGTGGTCCGGCCTTTTCGCGCCACTCGATCTCGTTCGGTCGGGCCGAGGTTGTGCACGCCCGCTCAAGGAGAGGGATCCCAGGCGCCCGAGGTTCGCCCGGCGTCACGGCGGCCTTCGCGAGCGGTACGTCGTGCGGGCGTCGCCCGTGTCACTTGACGGAGCCCAGGTTCCCGTCGTCGGGGTGGCCGGTGACCAGGAGGGTGGTCTCTTCGACGCGCTGGAAGCGACCGTCCGGCGCGAACTCGCCGAAGAGGTAGACCTCGGTGCGGGAAGTGCGGCCGTTGTGCTGGGTGAGGGTGACGGTGTGGCGGTCGGCGTAGCGCGGCCCGTCGCGGAGTTCCTCGTGGACCTCTATGTGTCCGCTGCGGACCAAGGTGCGCAGACGGGTGATGTGCTGGACGAACGACTCCCGGTCGCTCCACTCGCCGTTCGTGCGCTGGCGGTAGTCGGGGGTGAAGTGCCGGTCCAGGGCCTCGGCGAGGTCGAGATCCGGGGAGAAGAGCAGGTCGTTGAGGGCGCGCGTGATGTCGGTGGTCGTCATGGGTGCTGTCTTCTCCTGAAGGGGTGCGGTGCCGGGGCGAGCAGTACGGCGCCCCGGGGAACTCCCGGCCCGGAGACCGGATACGGCGGGGCGGAGGTCACGGAGGAGCGGGGGCGCTTCGCGCGGGGGTGAAGTCGACGCGGAGGGCGGCCGGGCCGCGCGTGTACAGGCCGGTCTCCCGGTAGCGGGCCCCGGGCGTGTGGCGGACCTCGTCGAACAGCGAGAGCAGCAATCCGGCGACGGTCTCGATCTCGGCGCGCGCGAAGGCCGCCCCGACGCACTGGTGGAGTCCCGTGCCGAAGGCCAGATGCTGGGCGGCGGCGGTGAAGGAGCGGGCGGTGCCCAGGTCCGGGCGGTGGATGTCGAACGCGTCCGGTGCGGCGAAGGCGGCCGGGTCGCGGTTGGCCGCGCCGATCATGCAGAAGACGGTGGCACCCGCGGGGACGGTGCTGCCGGCGAGCACGACGTCCCGCTCCGCCCGGCGGGGGACGAGCTGCACGGGCGGGGTGTAGCGCAGGGTCTCGGCGATCGCGGCGGGCAGCAGGGCCGGATCCTTGCGCACCTGCGCCAACTGCTCCGGGTGGTCGATCAGGTGCTTGAAGAGGAGGGCGAGCGTCTTGTCGGCGGGCTCCACGGCGGCGACCATGACGTTGATGATCAGCGCGGTCACTTCGCGGTCGGTCATGGCGATGCCGTCGAACGCGGCGGCGCACAGCGTCGATATCAGGTCCTCGCCGGGATGCCGGCGGCGTTCCTCGATGATGGGCGCGAGGTAGCCCTCCAGTCGGTCCGCGCAGTCCAGGCAGTGGCGGCGGCGCTCGGGTGTGAGGGCGATGGCGGTGATGAACTCGGCGACTCCGCTGTGCCAGGCGGCGAGCTGGTGCCGGTCCCTCTTGTCCAGACCGAGAATGTCCAGCGTGACATTGACGGCGAGGGGCCTGCCGAAGTCGTCGACGAGGTCGATACGGCCCCGGGAGAGAAAGGGCGCGACCAGCTCGGCGGCGTTGGCGTGGACCACGCCCATCTGGTCCCGCAGGGCCCGCCCCGTGAAGGCGCGGACGACGATCTTTCGTTTGGCGGTGTGCTCGGCTCCGGTCATCTGCGCGAGAACCGGCCCCCGCATCACGGGTTCGGCGCGCTCCTGGAGCGTCTCGGTCGTGAACGTCTCATGGTCGGTGAGCACTCGCTTCACGTCCCGGTGCCGGGAGACGAAGTAGCTGTCGATCACCGACTCGTAATGGATCGCGTCCTGCTCCCTCAACCGTGCGAAATGGCGGTAGGGGTCGGCGGCGAAGTCGTCGGACAGGACGCTGAACCGGGGATTGACCTGGGGCACGGCGGAGAGCTTGGCAGAGCGGGGCAGAGGAGCGGAAGTCGGAAGTGTCCCCGGTCACATCGCCGCGGCCGTCAATTCGCCTGCCACCAGCGGGTGATGACCTCCGCATAGGCGTCCGCGTCCTCTTCCCAGACGAAGTGGCCGGCATCGATGATGTCGAGCTTGCTGTCGGCCAGCCGCTCGTCGAGGTATTCCGCGTTCTCCACGGGAACGACCGTGTCGTTGCGGCCGGTGACGATCTGCACCGGTGTCCCGATGCTCGGCAGCAGTTCGCTGAGAACCGGCAGCTCCGTGGGATAGGCGCGCACATAGGGCAGTTGGTCGACGAACCGCTGCCCGGCGTACGAGGCCAGGTAGTCCTCGCGTACGACGTCCGGGAGCTCGTAGCCGTTGATGGTGCCGATCGCGGCCGTCACCGCCGCCTTCGGGGGCATGGCGCGGAAGGGAGCGAGGTCCTCGGCATGCACCCACTCGTCGAGAGGGCTTCCCAGCTTCAGCGGGACCGCGGTGCCTCCGGTGCCGACCACCAGGCTCCTGAACCGTCCGGGGTGCCGGGCCGCCGCGAACAGCACCGCGGCCGTCCCGATGTCCGGACCCACGACATGCGGCCCCTCCAAGCCGAATTCATCGGCGATCCGCACCACGAACTCGCCCATGGCGGAGGGCGACAGAAGATCCTCCCGGAGCTCGGAATGCCCGAACCCAGGCAGGTCCACGGCGATCAGACGCGCCTGATCGGCCAATCGCGACCACGTCGCGTCATAGCTGTACAGACTCTCCGGCCAGGGACTGAGAAGCAGCGCGTCGTGATCGGCGGACCTGCCGCTCTCGGCGTACCGGACGGAAAGGCCGTCGATCGTACGGAACCGGGGGTTGATGTCACTCATGTACTGGTCCTCTTCGGATCACGCGGACACGAATCCCGGCCGGACCATGCCCGGGCCACACCCGCACGCCCGCTCGGGCCGAACACACCGAACGAGCAGCTGCGAGTAGGCGGCCGGCCCGCTCGCGTCATGAGCCGACGGCGTCAAAGAGCGGATTCCACCCGCTTCCCATGACATCACGCCTGGTCCTCCCGCGCGAAAGCACGAGAAAGGGGTGCGGCAGCGTGACCGCAGGTCGAGAACCTGCCGGTGCGCGGTGCTCAGTGGAGGTGCATCCTGAGAAGTGGGCAGTTCAGCGTCGGCGAGAACCAAGGAGCAGGTCATGCCATCCCTGCATTTTCATGTGAACTCCTCGATGAGCCCGTCCGAGGTGATGGGGGTGCTGACCAATTTCAGCCCCTCCCGTGTCGAGGAGTGGCCCTCCATCGACGCCGATCACTTCCAGGTCCACGAGCGGGGAGACACCTGGGCCGAGGTCACCGAGGGAAATGACAAATCGTGGGAGCGCGCCCGTTACGAATGGGACCCGGCAGCGAACGAGGTCACCGTCACCACCCACGAATCGGAGCCCTTCGGCTCGGGGGGTTGGAACTTCCACATGACGCCGACGGACGACGGCACCCGTATCGACGTGAAACTCGAACGGCATCCCACGACCCTCAAGGCGAAGATGATGTCCCCGATCATTCCCTTCGCCGGGCCGGTGTTCCGCAAAGCCTTCAAGGAGCCCCTGCACACCACGTAGCCGTATCGCCCCTGGTGATCGTCCGGGGCTGTGGAGCGACGCGCCGGCCGGCCCGTCCGTGGGAGGACGAAGTCCCGGAGGCAGAGATGACGGTGAAGCGGCTCGGCCTGGTCGTGCACGGCGGACGCGCCCAGGCCGTGGAAGCGGGCCATGTGGTCCGCGCCTGGTGCGCGGACCACGGCGTCGGCTGCGCGGACATCGACGTGTGGGACGACGCCGGCCGGCGCAACGCCCGTGACGAGGTCGAGGCCGCGGGCCGCCCCGATCTCGTGGTCACGCTGGGCGGCGACGGTACCTTCCTGCGCGGCGCGCGGCTGGCCGCCGAGGGCGACGCGCTGGTCCTCGGCGTCGACCTCGGCCGGGTGGGATTCCTGACCGAGGTGCCGGCCGCCGACGTGCGCGTGGCACTGGACGCGGTACTGGAGGACCGGCTGCACATCGACAGCCGCATGCTGCTCGCCCTGCGTGCCTCGCGGCGCCTGGAGGTGCCGGCGGACGTCGAGGAGATGATGCGGTACGGCCGCGGCCCCCTGCTGCCGGCGCCGCAGGTGCGTCCGGACTGCGAGGTCGACGCGGAGTGGGGTATTCCGCTGAATGTCACCGCACTCAACGACGTGGTGCTGGAGAAACTCTCCAGGGACCGCCAGGTGTCCGTCGGTGTCTACGTCTCGGGCCGGCTCCTCGCCTCCTACTCGGCCGACGCCCTGCTCGTGGCGACCCCGACCGGCTCGACCGCCTACAGCTTCGCCGCCGGCGGCCCCGTCGTCTCACCGCGCGCCGAAGCACTCGTCTTCACGCCCGTCGCCCCGCACATGACGTTCAACCGTTCCATCGTCACCGCCCCCGACGAACCCGTGGGGCTGCGCGTCCTCGAACGGTCGGGGCAGGCCGCGGTCAGCATCGACGGCCAGGTGCGGGGCGTGCTGGGACCGGGAGACTGGATCGGGGTGTACGCCGCACCGCGCAGGCTGCGGGCCGTCCGGCTCGGGCCGATGGACTTCTACGGCCGCCTGCGCCGGCGGATGAACCTGACGGACGCTCCGGCGGCGGTCGCCGACGGAACGCCGGCTCCCCTGTGGTCCGTGTCGACACCACCGCCCAGAGACCTCTCGCATCTGACGCTGCTCACGGTCCCGGACCGGCACTGAGACCGGCCGTGGCGGGTCAGTAGCCCTGCTCGATCACCTTCTCCCGCATCAGCCTCTCCAGTTCCGCGTCCGACAGCGGATGCAGCGTGTCGAGGAGACGGCGCAGCCCGGGTTCGTCGAGGAACTGGCTGTTGACCTCGGCCTCCGCGTTCCGCAGGCGGCGGGTGAGGGTGACGACACGCGCGTCTCCGGGGAGTTCGCGGACGACGCGCCTCCCGCCGTGCGCGTCCACAGCGCAGGTGACGTCCTTCTGCACGAGGTCGGAGCACTTCGGTGTCGGCGTGAGTGACGACCGCACGATCAGGCCCACGTACCCCGCCGAGTCCTGCTCGACGGGCAGGTAGTCGACGCTGAAACTGGCGGGCCCCACCACGACATGGGAGATCCGCATCCCGGTCGGGACGGCACCCAGGTACAGCAGCTCCGGATGCTCCCGGTAACGGGCGACCTCCGCCGCGTGCTGACGCTGCTGCGCCTGCGCCGGGCCGAGAAAACCCCCGTACACCACGCCACCCGCCAGCGCGGCCGCCGCCCCCAGCCGCACCCAACGGCTCGGCACGAACAGCGCCGCGGCCACGGCGTACGGCACTCCCGTGAGCGCGATCCGCGCGCCGGCGCTCCCGAGGCCGACGTCCCGACCGTAGGCGGCGAAGCCCGCCAGGACACCGAGCGTGCCGAGCACGAAGACCAGGAAGGCCCATCCGAACCGCCCGGACGCGGAGCCGCACAACGGCACCACCGTGCGCGCGGGGATCCCCGTCATGGCCAGCAGGCCCACCGTCAGCGGCACCCCCACCGCGAAGGCCAGTACCGCGGCTTCGACCCCGCCGCCCCACCCTGTCACCAACAGCCCGAAGCCCAGCGTCGGTACCGCGGCCGCCATCGTCGCCCAGACCAGCACGAGATGAAGAACCGTCAGCACCTCTCTGCCACTCGCCGCCCCACTGTCACCCGTCATGCCCGCAGCGTGTCAGCCGACGCTCCGGCACACATGAGCACTCCTACTCAGTACGCCTCCCACCCTTCAGCCGCCGCCAGCCGCGGGGCCGGCCTCGAGACGCCGCGCAAGACCGACGAGTTCACCGAGCCGCAGCACCCGACCTCCGAACCCCGGCAGGGGGACGTGCAACGGCTCGGTCCAGCGGTCCGGTATCGCGTCCGGGCCGTAATACGCCCCCGCGAGACCACCGGTGACGGCTGCGACGGTGTCCGTGTCACCCCCGAGATCGATCGCCGCGCGGAGCGCCTCCTCGAAGGTGGTGGTGTTGCGCAAGGCCCAGACCGCCGACCCCAGGCAGGGCCAGACGGCGCCGTTGAACTCGGTCGCCCGGTCGGGATGCCAGTCCGGGGCGAGGACCGTGGCATAGCGCTGACGGTGATCGGGATGGACGAGATCCAGGACCTCGGGAAGGGCGGAGCAGGGGTCGACTCCGGTCAGGGCGCGGCGAATCAGTTCGTGGAAGATGGCGGTGCCTTCCCAGGCGGCGCGATCGCCGTGGGTGAGGGCAGCGATGCGCCGGGCGGCATCCATGGTGGCCGACTGTCCGGCCGGGGCGAAGTGGACCGCGGAGGTCGATGCCCTCATCAAGGAGCCGTTGCCGGCGGCTCGCTGGTTGACCTGGAAATGGACCGCTGCCGCCAGATCCCAGGGCATGCCGTTGGTCAGGACGTCCTCGGTCTGGAGGCCGATGTCCTTGGGGTCGGCCGCCGCCCACCGCTGGAAGCGGGCGAAGATGTCCGGCAGGTTCAACTCGCCCCGTTCCAGCAGCGACTCCGCGACGAGAACGGCCATCTGCGTGTCGTCCGTGGCCTCGCCCGGCTCCCAGCCGCCGCCTCCGCACATCTCGCCATCGCCCCCGGCGTCCGGGAAACGGGCGGAGAAGACGCCCTCGGGGCCGAACTCGAAAGGGGCTCCCAGGGCGTCGCCCACCGCGGACCCGACGATCGTCGCGACGGCGCGGTCCACATTCCTCATCGGCGAAGGGTATCGACGCCACCGTCGACACATGGCGGTCGGCTCCGGCATCGGCGGCTTGGCGAAGAGGAGCGACCGGGGCTCGATTTCACGCGTCGGTGTGCGCAGCGGCCGCGGGCAGTTCCACGGTGATGCGGATTCCGCCGGTGGGGCGTGGAGTGAGGGTGAGGGTTCCGTCGTGGGCGTGGGTGATGGTCTGGACGATGGCCAGGCCGAGGCCGACGCCCGCGTGGTCGGTGTGGATGCGTTCGGTGCCGCGCCGGAAGGGTTCGGTGAGCGTCGAGACGAGGTGGGGCGTGAGGACGTCGCCGGTGTTCTCGACGGTGAGCAGCACGGTCCGGGGGCGGACGCCGGTGGTGACCCACACCGTGCCCCCCTCGGGCAGATTGTGGACGATCGCGTTGTGCACGAGGTTCATGGCCAGTTGCAGCAGCGCCTGCGAGCCGTCCGTGGGCGCGACCTCGCCACTGGTCTCGAGGGTGACGCCGTGTTTCTCCGCGAGCGGGAGCAGCGTCTCGGTGGCTTCCTCCGCCATGAGGGAGAGGTCCACGCGTTCCGGGGTGAACGACCTCTGCTCGGCACGGCTGAGCAGGAGCAGGGCCTCGGTGAGGTCGATCGCACGGGTGTTGACCGCGTGCAGGCGGTCGATGAGTTCGTCGGTGTCACGGTTCGGATCGGCGCGTGCCACATCGATCAGCGACTTCGAGATCGCGAGCGGGGTGCGCAACTCGTGCGAGGCGTTGGCCGCGAACCTCCGCTGTTCGGCGACGTGCGCTTCGAGCCGTGTGAGCATGGTGTCGAAGGCGTCGGCGAGTTCGCGGAACTCGTCCTGGCGGCCCGGCAGCCGGATCCGATGCGAGAGGGATCCGTTCGCCGCCCTGCGGGTGGCGTGCGTGATGTGGGTCAGGGGGGCGAGCATCCGGCCGGCGAGGAACCACCCTCCCACGAGACCGAACACCAGCAGAAACCCCAGTACGACGACCGCGGTCGGGGCGAAAGCGCGCGCGACGGCGAAGCGGTAGTTGGGCACCATGATGAGTCCGACGTGCCGCACCCGGGTCAGGAACACCCACCCGGCCGCGAGCAGCAGGAACCCGGCGAGCATGACGAATCCGGTGTAGCTGAGCGTGAGTTTGAGGCGCACGCTCAACCCGGGTTCCCGCTCCACGGCCCCGGGCGCCCTATCCACGGTCGGTTCCCTCGGGTCCGGCCAGGGGCGGTGTTGCGATGCGGTAGCCGACGCCGGGCACGGTGCCGATGATCCAGGGCTCGCCGAGACGCTTGCGCAGCGCCGAGACGGTGATGCGCACGGCATTGGTGAACGGGTCGGCGTTCTCGTCCCACGCCCGCTCCAGCAGATGCTCCGCGCTGACGACACCGCCGTCCGCGGCGACGAGGACTTCGAGCACCGCGAACTGCTTCCTGGTCAGGGCGACGTAGCGGCCGTCCCGGAACACCTCTCTGCGGAACGGGTCGACCCGCAGCCCCGCGATCTCGCGCACCGGCGGCCTGCTGTGGGCACGTCTGCGGTCGAGCGCGCGGAGCCTGAGCGCGAGCTCGCGGAGTTCGAAGGGCTTCGTGAGGTAGTCGTCGGCGCCGAGCTCGAAACCGGAGGCCTTGTCGTCGAGACGGTCCGCCGCGGTCAGCATGAGGATCGGCATGCCACCGCCGGACGCGACGATGCGCTGGGCGATCTCGTCCCCGGACGGTCCCGGGATGTCACGGTCGAGGACGGCGATGTCGTAGGCGTTCACGCTCAGCAGTTCCAGCGCGGTGTCGCCGTCGCCCGCGATATCGGCAGCGATGGCTTCCAGACGGAGACCATCGCGGATGGCCTCCGCCAGATAGGGCTCGTCCTCGACGATCAACACGCGCATGGCATCGATGCTAGGAGGCGGCGCATATCGTCGGCATATCGAAATCCGCATACGCGACGGCAACACCGCGCTGCCTTGACTGGCAGCATGACCCGACCACCACGATTGGCGCGGCCCCGCCGTAGCGGCCTGCCGCTCCTTGTCGTCGGCCTCGCCGTCGCCGTGGCAGCGATCACCGCAGCCGTCGGCCACCAGGTGCCGACGTCCGCACCCGCGTCCCCGCCCGCATCCTTCTCGGCCTTCGCGCCTTCCCCCGAACCGCGCACCGGGGCGATCGACCAAAACTGCCCCCGCAGGTACGCCGACCCCACCCAGGACCCGAGGACGCAGCAGTGACCGACAGCGAGCGAGGACAGACGATGACGCAGGTGGACGAGGCGGAGACCGCAGAAGGCGGCCGCCGCCGGGGCACCGGGTCCCGGACCCGACGCTCTGACATTCGGCCCGACACCGGCACCGGCTCCGACTCCGTCGTCCGCCGCGCGATCCGCGTCGCCTGCCGGCCCGGGCCCTGGAAGCGCGGCCGGGTTCTCGCGGCGCTCGCGGTACTGCTCGGCCTGCTCATGCTGCTGCATGCGCGGATCACGGACCGCGCGGGCCTCGGCAGCCTGGTGGAGAGCGTGCTGCCGTGGTTCGGGGTGTTCGTTCCGGTGCTCCTGGCTTGCGCGCTGTGGCGCCGTTCCGCCTCGGCGGTGGTCGCGCTGCTGCTGCCGGTCGTGGTGTGGCTGAACCTCTTCGGCGGTCTTCTCGGCGACAGGTCCCACTCGGGCGGCGACCTCACCCTCGTCAGCCACAACGTCGGCGCCGGAAACTCCGACCCGGCCGCCACCGCCCGTGACCTGGCCGCCTCCGGGGCGGACGTGCTGGCGTTGCAGGAGATCACCGCGCAGGCCCGAGGCACCTACGAGAAGGCGCTGGCGAAGGCGTACCCGCACCACGTGGTGATGGGCACGGTCGGACTGTGGAGCAGGCTGCCGCTGTCGGACACCCGGCCGGTCGACATCAAGCAGGACGCCGGACCGCTGGGGGAGAGCAAGCCGTACGAGGTCAAGATGATCGACAACCGGGCCCTGCGCGCCACGGTGGCCACGGCGAAGGGTCCGCTGGCGGTCTATGTGGCCCACCTCGGGTCCGTGCGCGTCATGCCCCGTAAGGGTTTCTGGACGGACAGCCGGGACCGCAACGCCGACGCGCTCGCCGAGGCGCTCGCCGCCGAGCGCGACCGGCGGGTGGTGCTGCTCGGTGACCTGAACGGCACCGTGGACGACGGCGCGTTCGCCGGCATCACCTCACGGCTGGACTCGGTCCAGGAACTGGCCGGGGACGGCTTCGGCTTCAGCTGGCCGGCGGCGTTCCCCGTGGCCCGGATCGACCAGATCCTGGTCCGCGGCGTGGATTCGGAGAGCTCCTGGGTGTTGCCGGCCACCGGAAGCGACCACCTGCCGGTGGCGGCTGGCATCAGCTGGTGAACACGATGGGGCCCTGCCGTCGACCCGTGCGCATGCGACGGCACGGCCGGAGGCGGACCGGTCCCGAACCGCTGTGGATCGGCCGCACCCTCCGGGCGGTGTCCGGGGAGTGAAGGGGCGCCAGGTCGATTCCCCCGCCCGCGGCCGCGGGGATCGCGGCTGCCGGGGTGGAGACCGGCTGCCGGGGTAGAGACCGCGGAGGCCGGGCCGAGACTGCGGCCTCCGCACCCGGCGCTCCCTGGACGCGGGGACCCCGACCGCCGGCAACCCTCAACCGCTCCTCGGCGTCACGCCGCGTGCTGGTACGACGAGTACGTCAGATAGCCGTTGTCGCCGCCCTCGAAGTACGTCGCCTCGTCGGCGGGCGCGATCGGCAGGCCCGTGCGCAGCCGCTCGACCAGGTCGGGGTTGGCGATGAAGGCGCGACCGAAGCTGATGAGGTCGGCTCCCAGGCCGAGCCAGTGGTCCGCGTCGGCCCGGCCGGTCTGCTTCGGGCCCATCGGCAGCACCGGGTTCATCACGAGGGCACCGGGCCAGGACCGGCGCAGAGCGACCAGCGTCTCCTCGTCGACGGTGGCCTCGAGGTGGACGTAGGCCAGACCCAGCCGGGACAGTTCGTCCAGCAGGGCGGCGTAGAGTTCGGCGATCTCGGTCTCCTCGATGCCCCAGAACGAACCGCCGGGGGAGAGGCGGATCCCGGTCCGGTCCGCGCCCACGGCTTCGGCGGTCGCGGTGGCCGCCTCGACGGCGAACCGGATCCGGTTGGCCACCGAGCCGCCGTACCGGTCCGTGCGCAGATTGGCGTTGGAGGAGAGGAACTGCGAGATCAGATAGCCGTTGGCGCCGTGGAGTTCCACACCGTCGAAGCCGGCGTCCAGGGCCCGGCGCGCGGCGTCCGCGTAGGAGTTGACGTGCTCGGGCACTTCGGCGGTGTCCAGGGCACGCGGAGTCGGCGCCGGCAGCCGCCCGCTGGGGGTGAACACCTCGCCGACGGCCGCCACGGCCGAGGGGCCGACGGGCTGCATACCGGTGGTGTCGGGATGCGACACCCGCCCGCCGTGCATGATCTGGGCGAAGATCCGGCCGCCGTTGGTGTGCACCGCATCGGTCACCGTGCGCCACGCGGTCACCTGGTCGTCGGTGTGCAGGCCGGGAGTGCCCGGGTTGGACTGGCCGATCAGGTTCGGCTGCACCCCCTCGGTGACGATCAGGCCGGCCGACGCCCGCTGGGCGTAGTAGCGCGCCATCGACGGCGTCGCCAGACCGCCGGCGGCGGCCCGCACCCGGGTCATCGGGGCCATCACCACCCGGTTGGGCAGCGCCAGGTCGCCGAGCCGGTAGCCGCTGAAAAGGGTCGTCACGTCATGTCTCCTTCATGAGTCCCGCGTGCTGCGTCGTGCCCTGACCGGGCACACCGGTTACGCTAAAACCTGACACTGACGTCAGAGGCAAGGGTTGTGCCCCGGATCACAACAGGGAGGGCGGCATGCGCATCGGCGAGCTTGCGGTACGAGCCGGAGTGAGCGTCCGGTCCCTGCGCTACTACGAGGAGCAGGGCCTGCTCACGAGCACCCGCAGCGCCAGCGGACAGCGCCACTACACCGAGGTCCACGTCGAACGGGTCACGTTCCTCCAGCGGATGTACGCCGCGGGCCTGTCCAGCCGGACCATCGCCGAACTCCTCCCGTGCGTGGACTCACCCAGCGAGTCCACGTCCGACGCCGCGCTGGAGCGGATGGCTGAGGAGCGTGAGCGGCTCTCCGCGCACATCGAGGAGCTCATCCGCACCCGGGACGCCCTCGACGGGCTGATGGCCACGAACCGGGCGCACCGCAGGAGTCTGAGGACTTCGGTGCGGGGATGACCGCACCACTAATCGGCTTTCGTGCCTGCCGAGCGGGAGTTAGTGTTCTGCGCAGCGAGTGACTCACGAGGAGCGAGGACATGGTCGGTCGTCCCGGCGCGCGTTGACGTGTGAGGCCGTGAGCGGCCCGTCATCGCGTGCTGCCCTGGGAACGCGGCACAGCGAGCCTTCCTCTCCCGCTGTCCGAAACGGCCGGTGCCCCTGTGGCGCGCCGTTCGGCGGGTCTCGCCCTCGGTCCTCCGTGAGGTCTCCGTGCCGTCCTCCTCCTCATCCGCCGTATCCGATTCCGGTCGACCCCTTCCGTCCAGCCTGTGGCGGGACGCGGACTTCCGCCGGCTCTGGTCGGGGCAGTCCGTCTCCCAACTGGGCGAGCACGCGAGCCTGGTGGTCCTTCCGCTCTTCGCCGTCCTGACGCTCGACGCCGGCGCCGGTCAGTTGGGCGCGCTGCGAGCGGTGGGTCAGGCGCCGATCCTGTTGCTGGCGCTCTTCGTCGGAGCGTGGGTGGACAGGTGGCGGACCCGTACGGTCATGGTGTGGACCGACGCCGGTCGCGCCCTGGCACTCGGCGCCGCCGCGGTCGCGGGCCTCCTCGGGGTGCTCGGCCTCCCCGCGCTGCTCGTGGTCGCCTTCGTCGTCGGGGCCCTGTCCGTGTTCTTCGACGTGGCCTACCAGGCGTCCTTGGTACGGCTGGTGAAGCGCGATCAGCTGGTGCGGGGCAACAGCGCACTGGAAGGCAGCCGGTCCGCCGCGCAGATCGTGGGGCCCGCTCTCGGCGGTGCGCTGGTCTCGGTGCTGTCGGCGCCGATCGCCGCCGCCTCCAGCGCCGTGTTCTTCGCGCTGTCGTTCCTGTCGATCCGGCGGATGAGCCGCCGCGAATCCCTCCCCGAACGCTCGGGACGCCCGCCTCGGGTGGGGCGGCAGATCCGAGAGGGCCTCCGCTTCGTCGCCGGCGACACCTCGCTGCGGACCGTGTGTCTCGCCTCGGCCGCGTTCCAGTTCTCCTTCGCGGCCGTCATGACGGCGTATCTACTGTTCCTGCCACGGGACCTGGACCTGTCGGGCACGGCCGTCGGGCTGGCCCTCGCGGCGACGGGACCGGGCGCGCTCCTCGGCGCACTGCTGGCCGCCCGCCTGCCGAGCCGGTTCGGACACGGCGCCGTACTCGTGGCCGCGGCGGCCCTCGGAGACGGGGTGTTCCTCCTGGTACCCGCACTGCACGGCGCGCCGGCGGTGACGTTCCCCGCGCTCCTCGCGGTCAACTTCGTGTTCGGGACCTTCAGTCAGCTCGTGAACGTCACGATCATGGCCGTCCGGCAGACCGTCACTCCGGACGGAATGCAGGGCCGCGCCGCCGCGACGATCACCTTCGTCGGCATGGGACTCACCCCGCTCGGCTCCCTCCTCGGCGGCCTTCTCACGGAGGCGTGGGGGACACGCACCAGCCTCCTGCTGACGGCCGCCGGCATGCTCCTGTCCCCGGCCCTGATCGCCCTGTCCCCGCTCGCCCGCCTGGGCCGGACGCTCCCCACCCCGCCGACGACCTCCGCCGACCGAGCGCAGTGAGCCCCGTAGCCGACCGACTCCGGTACCAGATACGGAATCCCGTCCGCAGACAACTCGTCGTCATCGAGCACAACACCGCCGGGTACCGTCGCTGGTGATGAGGAGCGGACGCGTCACCCCTCCGAGCGGACAGTGACCGGGGTGAGGGCCGGGGCTGCTTGAAATGCAGTGACGGATGAGGCGTGACTATTCTGGGTTTAGCCCATTTGAGGCTGTCATCAGGGCGCTGGCTCCGCTGCGCGCCCCATATCCGAGCGCGCCTGACGCTCGTGGTCCTGTGCGCTCGTCACCCAGCGCTTCTCGCACTTTCCAGGGAGTATTCCCATGGCTTCTCAGACCGGCTCAATCGTTCTTGAGCCCGAGGCACAGGAGCTCGCCGACGCCACCTCGCACCATCCCTTCCTGTACGAGCTCGATCCTCCCGACGCGCGCAAGGTCCTCGACGACCTGCAGGCCGCGCCGGTCGACAAGCTGCCGGTCGACGAGGAGTGGGTGACCGTGCCGGCCACGGTCGGTGATGTGCGGGTACGCATCGTCAAACCGAACGGCGCCACCGGAACGCTGCCGGTCGTGCTGTACATGCACGGCGGTGGCTGGGTGCTGGGCAACGCCGGTACTCACGACCGTCTGGTGCGGGAGTTGGCGGTCGGCGCGCGTGCGGCCGTGGCTTTCGTCGAGTACACGCCGTCGCCCGAGGCTCACTACCCCGTGGCCATCGAGCAGGGCTACGCCGCCGCGCAGTGGATCGTCCGCGAGGGCGCGTCCAAAGGGCTGGACGCGGAGCGCATGGTCGTGGCCGGGGAGTCGGTCGGCGGGAACATGACCGCTGCGCTGGCCCTCATGGCCAAGGAGCGCGGGGACGTCAACTTCCTTCAGCAGTCGATGTACTACCCGGTCACGGACGCGGCCATGGACACCGGTTCCTACGACCAGTTCGCCACCGGCTACTACCTGAGCCGCAAGCTGATGGAGTGGTTCTGGGACGCGTACACGACCGACCCGAACCAGCGCTCGGAGATCACCGCGTCGCCCAACCAGGCGACCGTCGAGCAGCTCTCCGGCCTGCCGCCCGCCCTGTTGATCGTCGACGAGGCCGACGTACTGCGCGACGAGGGCGAGGCGTACGCCGCCAAGCTCCGAGCCGCCGAGGTGCCGGTGACCACCGTGCGCTACGACGGTACGGTCCACGACTTCATGATGCTCAACTCCCTCAGCCGGTCCGAAGCCGCGCGGGGCGCGATCGACCAGTCCACGCTGTTCCTGCGCAACGCCCTTGGAACCGGCCCCGCCTAGCCGCGGGGTGGGCGGCGGGAGTCGGGTGCCACGGGGGAGGGGACTTCCGGCACCACGGCCGGCCGGAGCAGAGGGCCGGCGGGGCCGGTCACGGGGACGTCCCCTCGTCCGCCGTGGGCGCGGCGACAGCCGGAGACACTTCCGGCCGGGGCGTCGCCGTGAGGTTGCGGACCTGCGGTGAGAGCAGGGCCGCGCACGTCGCCAGAACGATCACGGCAGCGCTACCCGCCAGCGCCGTTTGGGTACCGACGCCGCCGGCGACCGGTCCGGCGACGAGGAGCCCTAGCGGGGCGAGAGCCAGGGAGCCGAACCAGTCGTAGGAACTGACGCGGGAAAGGGCCTCCTCGGGGACCTCGCGCTGGATGGTCGTGGCCCAGAGCACACCGAAGACGTCCGCGGCGACACCCGAGCCGAACATGACCAGCGCCGTCAGCCAGACCGGGGCGGAGACGGCGAGCAGAGCGATGGGCAGGGCGGCCGGGAAAGTGGCCAGAACCGCCACCAGGAGCGGCCTGTTCACCCGGACACGCGCGGCCAGGCCGGCTCCGGCGATGGTGCCCAGGGCCTGCGCCGCGACGATGAGCGACCACGCCCGGGCCCCGCCCAGGTCCTCTTCTGCGACCAGGGGCCCCAGGACGCCGACGTTGGCGTTGAGAGCCGCGACGACCACCGCGTACTGGGCGACGACGACCCACAGCCACTGCCGCGAGCTGAACTCCCGCCACCCCTCCCTCAGATCGTCCCAGCCCGAGGACTTCTTGGGCGCCCGTCCGGGAACGCGCAGGCGGGTGGTCAAGAGCGCGCTGACCACGAAGGAGGCCGCGTTGAGGGCGAGTGCCCAACCGGCCCCCATCCACGCGACGGCCACTCCTGACAAGGCCAGCCCCAGCAGCATGGCGCTGTTCGTGCACACCCGCAGCTGACCGTTGGCCTGTTGGAGCCTGTCCGCCTGAACGACCAGCGGCACAAGGCCGTCCATCGCGGGAGCGAACAGGGCGGTCGCGGTCCCTGCCACGAGCGCCAGCATGCACATCAGGACCAACGGCGCGTGACCGGACAGCACGAGGCCGGCCAGCCCCGTGTAGGCGGCGGCACCCACCAGGTCGGCCCCGACCATCAGTCGCGCGCGTGACACGCGATCCGCGATCACTCCACCGGCCAGGATGAACACCAGCTGAGGCAGAGCCTGACAGGCCACCACCAGCGACAGCCGCCCCGGAGTCGCACCGGGCAGAGCCAGCACGGCGAATGCCAGCGCCACACGCGCAAAACCGTTGCCCAGCACCGAGATGGTCCGAGCGGAAGCGAGCAGAACAAATTGCTGGTCGCCCCACAGGGAGGACCGTTCGATGGCCTTGGACACGGCGTCGCACTCTACGACCCGCCACCACAGTTCCGGTCTTCAATCAGCCATCCACGAGGCACACCCGCCGGCGCCCGTCACCGCCGTGCGTACCCGGAATCACCCCGCAGGCGTGCATTCGGGCAGGGTCAGGGCCGAGTGGGCCGGGCGGCCCTCCGGGGCGGGCAGGGTGCTGAGGTTGCGTAGCATCTCGTTGCGCTGCTGCAGGGCGAGGGCCGTGGTGGGGAACAGTGTCGCGTCGCCTTCGCCGATCTGGTTCTGGTTCAGGGTGACGAATGCACGGGTGCTGTGTTCGTAGGCGGCGAAGCCCGCGGCGGGGTCCCGGTCGGCCAGGGACGTGGCGAGCATGTACGCGCCGACAAGGGCGAGGCTGGAGCCCTGGCCGGTGAGGAACGAGGGTGCGTACGCGGCGTCGCCGAGCAGGGCGACCCGCCCGCTGGACCAGCGGGGCATGCGGATCTGGCTGACGACGTCGACGAAGAGGTCGTCCGCGGTGCGCATGGCGGCGAGCATGCCGGGGACTTCCCATCCCGCCTCGGCGAAGGTCCCGGCCACCAGGTCCAGTTGGGCTTCTGGTGCGCGGAGTGCGATGAACGGTGGTTCCGGGCGGGCGAAGTTCAGGAAGGCGTGGACCGTGTCGTCGTCCCCGGCGGCGTACAGGGCCGCCGCTCTGCCCGGGGTGTTCCACATCGCGATCTCGTGGCAGAGACCGAAGACGTTGGGCATGGTGAATCCGGCGAAGCAGTAACCGAGATAGCGGTGGAACTGCTCCTCGGGGCCGAACACGAGCTCTCGGGTGCGGGAGTGCAGTCCGTCCGCACCGAAGACCATGTCGAACGTACGGCTGCCGCCCCCGCGGAACGTGACGTCGACCCCGTGGTCCGACTGGTCGAGGGTGTCGATGGAGTCGTTGAACAGAAACTCCACGTCGTGACGGACCGCCTCGTGCAGAGCGTCCGTCAGATCCCCGCGCCGCACCTCGATGTCCTGCCCCGCGACGCTGCCGGCGACCGCCTGCGGGTTGACCGAGGCCACCGTGCCGCCGTCCCCGTCGAGGAAGGTGAAGCGGCGCAAGTCGATGTGTACGTCCCGTAGTTGCGGCAGGATCCCCATCCTCCGGACGACCTCGAGGGCGGTGCCGCGTACGTCGATGGGGTAGCCCCCGCTGCGCGGTGCGGGTGCCTTCTCCACCACCGTGACCGCGTAGCCGTGGCGGTTCAGCCAGTACGCGAGGGCGGGTCCCGCGATGCTCGCTCCCGATATCAGTACCTTGCTGCGGCGTGCGGAGGTCGGCATGGGGCGGTTGTCCGCCCACTGCTCGGTGGAAGTCATTCCTTGGCTCCCTTGCTCATGGTGCGGACGGCCAGCAGGGACAGCGCCGTGACGGCGCCGGCGATGACGAAACCGGTGACGAAGGCCGATTCGACCGGGTCGTCCGTCCCGGGTCGGGTGCCGGCGGCGAGGAAGGCACCGCTGACCTGTGCGCCGGCGGCGAAGCCGATCACGCGTGTCACGAGGACCAGGCTGGTGGCGGTGCCGGTGTTGCCGTGATCGACGGAGGTGGCGGTCCTGACGACCATCGCCGTGATGCAGACCCCACTGGCCAGGGCGACCAGCGCCTTGCCTACGACGAGGTGCCAGACCTCGGTGTGCACGAACGCGAGCCCGACCAACGTGGCTGTCATGACGCCGATCCCGGCAGCGACCACGGCGGTCGAGCCGAAACGCCGCGCCGCGAGCCCGCCGAGCGGCCCGCTGACCGCCCCCGCGACGGCGCCGGGCAGCAGGTACCTACCGATGTCGGTGGAGCTGGCGTCGAAGCCGTAGCCGTCGGCGGACACCGCGAACAACTGCGGAACGAGGAACATCGACACCGCGGTCCCCACGCAGACGGCGAAGGTGATCGCGTAGGAACTCCAGATCGCGGGCTTCGCCACCAGACGCAGATCGACCATGGGTGACGGCGACCGGCGCTCCACGGAGATCCAGCCGGTCACGAGAAGGGCCAGGAGCAGGACCAGGGCGCCGAGGGCGAGTGGCCGGCCGCCGAGCTCCGGCGCCATGGAGAGGCCGAGCATGAGGGTCAGCAGGATGCCACTGAGGAGAGCGAGCCCGGGCCAGTCGATCCGGGCGTCCGAACGGGCCGGCGGATCGTTCGGCATCAGCCTCTGGACGAGCAGGGTCGCCACCACGATCGCGATCGTCGGTAGCGCGAACATCCAGTGCCGCGACAGCCCTTCCGCGATGGGCCCGGCCATCAGCGTGCCCAGCATGCCGCCGCCCACGAACAGTCCGCTGACGACGCCGATGGCCACCTGGGACTCGCCGCTCGGGAGGTACTTGCGCACCAGGATGAACGACAGGGGCATCGCGCCCACCATCGCGCCTTCCAGGACCTGACCGAGCAGCAGCACCGGCAGGTTCGGTGCCAGCGAGGAGACCAGACCGCCGGCCGAGACCACCGCCATCAGCCGGAGCATGACCCGCTTTCCGCCGTAGCGGTCACCGAGGTTGCCCGCGACGGGTGTGACCAGAGCACCGGTGATGAGCATGGTGATGCTGAGTAATGCCCCTTGGGCCGGGCTCATCGATAACTCGCGTTGCAGCAGGGGGAGCGTCGGTGTCACCACCGACTCCAGGGCCCCGGTGGCGGCTGCCAGCATGCCGAGGGCCGCGACGGCGGCTTTCCCGACGTGGACCGGGGGAGCCAGGGTCGTCGTCATGAACGTCCTTTCCTTCGTGAATGCCGGGTGAGTGACGGTTCGTCAGTGCGCATCACGCTGCCGGTCGGTGAGGGAACCGGGGGAGCGGCACCGGCGGAGGTTCCGCCGGTGCCGGGCGGTGTACGAGTGCGGCACGGGCCTTGATCGAGACTCTGAAGGCCGAGTCCAGGGCGTGGTCGTCGCGGCGGCACGACGGCCTCGCCTCATCGGAGACTACACTACACCGTGCAGTAAAGTTCGGTTAGGATGGGACCATGCCGACCACGAAGACATTGCGCGAGGGGTCCACGCAGAAGCGGGCCGCGATCCTCACCGCGGCCCGGGAACTGTTCCTCTCCGACGGCTTCGACCGGTCCAGCGTGGACGCGGTCGCGGCGCGGGCCGGCGTCTCCAAGCGGACGGTCTACGACTACTTCGGCGACAAGCAGACGCTGCTGCAAGCAGTCGTCGACGGCGTCGGTCAGTCCCTGGTCACCACGATCCGGCGCATCCTCGACGACACCCTCACCGATCCGACCGAGGCCGCCGACCTGGAGGACGTCCTCGTCACCTTCTCGATGCGCATCGCGACCGACATGCTGGGGTCGGCGGAGTACGCCACGCTGCAACGGCTCGTCAGAACCCAGTTCGGCCAACTGCCGGACGGGGGCGAGAACTCCATGGCCGACACCCCTGACGAGGCACTCGCCGAGCGATTCGCCGCCTTCGCCGAGGCCGGACTCCTCGACGTCCCCGACGCCCGACTCGCGGCTGACCAGTTCATCGCGCTGACCTTCGGCGTCTCACTCAACAGATACGGCTCGGCGAACGCCGCGGAGGACCCGCGCGTCCAGCCGCTCGTCGTCGAAGGAGTGCGGACCTTCCTCCGGGCGTACCGGGTCAAGTAGGGCCGCTCGGCGGGCGTGCACCGAGCAGGGAGCCGTCGGGCCACCTCGATCCGCTGACGCTCAGCGGGTGATCGCCGACGGAACAGCGCTCGATGAACTGGCCCGTTGCTGGGGCGAGGTCCGCGAGGAGTACGACGACCTCCTCAACGACGCGTACGACCGCAGGGTCCTCGACCGCGCCGCGCGCCTCGCCGCCGAACCCGGCGGGGAGGCGGCCCATGTGTGGACGATGGGGCTGCGGATGATGGCCCCCTCCATCGCCGGGGCAACCGGGCGACGGCGTCGTGGCGCAGGCGAGATGGGCGCTGGAGGCGGTCGACGGCGCTCTGGGGCACCGGAGTTGTGGGCACGAGCAGCACCCGTACCGGGAGCATGAGCCGGAGCCCGACGAAGACCTGATCAGACAGGTGCGCATGGTCGAGGAGTCGCTGAGCGTGCTGCTCACGCGACGTGCGCTACTCCTGGCCCCTGGCGAGAGCGAGGCCGGGCGATGGACCGTTCACGCGTCGCCGGTGTCCTGGGCGACGGGAAGGCGGGCGGCGGCGCGTACCGGCCGAGGCGGCCGCCTCCGCCCCGTCGTGACCCGGCACGCGCCCACCAGCCCGGTGTCGGACGGCTCGGCTCAGGCCTTGGCGGCCTTGGCGGCGTCCCGTTCCGTGTCCACCCGAGCCGTCGTCAACGTGCCGCCGGCGCTCTCGAGGTGGGCCCGGACGAACCACTGGAACTGCTCGAGGTCCCGCAGCTGTTCGATGAGGAGGTCCTCCGTCGCCGGGTCGATCTCCCCGACGACCTTGATCGCGGCGCGGACGTCCTCGATGACCCCCGTGTAGACGATGTCCAGCGCACCGAGGTGGGCGATGGCGTCCTCGCGGCCGATCGAGTAGTCGTCCCAGGTCCGCTCCCGGACCAGGGAACCCGGCGTGCCCTGCGCGACTCCACCGAGTGCGGCGATGCGCTCGGCCACGTCGTCGGCCATGTCCCGCACCCGGTCGACCTGCGGGTCGATCATCTGGTGCACGGCGATGAAATGGGGTCCGACGACGTTCCAGTGGACGTGCTTGAGCGTGAGGTGGAGGTCGTTGAGGGTGTGCAGCCGCATGCGGAGGACGTCGATGAGCCGGCCGGCCTCCGCACGCTCGATGCCGGGCACGGTGTACTTGGGGGTGAGGTCCTTCGCCATGGTCGCAACTCCTGTCCGTAGGGATGAAGTACGACTTCAGGTGCCCCGCTTTCGTGATCGCAGACCTGTGACGTGGCTTTCATCGAGCGATCTGACCACGGCCCCTAGGCCAGACGGACGCCCACGATGCACGTGTCGTCGTCGGTGTCGGACTTGCTGTACGTGAGCAGACGGTCCAGCTGCTGGTCGAGCGAGGGCGGCACCGTCCGCGCGGCGGCCAGCAGCTGCGTCAGAGACTCCTCCACGGACCGGTCACGGCGTTCGATCAGGCCGTCCGTGTACATCAGCAAGGTGTCACCGACGGCCAGCTGGACCTCGTGCTCCTCGTACGCCGCCTCGGGCACCGCACCGATCAGCAGCCCCTTGACCAGGGGCAGAGGCGTCGCTTCACCGTCGCGCACGAGCACGGGCGGCAGATGACCGGCCCTGGCCCAGCGCAGGGTCCGGCGGTCGGGGTCGTACAGGCCGCAGACCGCCGTGGCGGTGACGCCGCCGGTCAGATGGTGGGCCACCATGTTGAGCCAGGACAGCAACTGGGTGGGCCCCGCGCCCGTCACGGCGAGGCCGCGCAGCGCGTTGCGCAGGACGACCATGCTGGTGGCCGCGTCGATGCCGTGTCCGGCGACGTCTCCCACGCACAGCAGCACCAGCCGGGACGGCAGCACGACCGCGTCGTACCAGTCGCCGCCGACGAGATGCTGGGTCTCCGCGGGCCGGTAGCGGACGGCCACCTGGAGGCCGGGCGCGTCCAGGGGAGCCTGCGCCGGGGGCATGATCGCGTGCTGCAACTGGAGCGTGAGCCGGTTGCGTTCGCGGGCCTGCTGCTCGGAGTGGGCGAGCTGGTCCCGTGTCGCGGCGAGCGCGACCTCCGTCCAGTGGTGCGCGGAGATGTCCTGGTAGGCGCCCCGTACGACGAACAGCCGGCCATCGGAGTCGAGTTCCGGTTCGGCCACCACGCGGATGTGCCGGGTCACACTGTCGGGCCGCTGCAGCCGGAAGGCCACGGACGCCGGACTCCGGTGGTGCAGCAGCGTGCGCAGGAACCTGCCGATGGCGACCGCGTCGTCCGGGTGGGCGTGGGCCGGGAGGTCCTCCAACGGGATAGGGCCGCTCGCGGGGGACTTGCCGTAGAGGCTGTAGAGCTGGACGTTCCAGGTGATCTCACCGGTGAGGAGGTTCTCCTCGAACCCGCCGATGCGGCCGAGGCGCTGGGCGTGTTGCAACAGGCTCGCCAGCCGGGCCGTCTCGTCCTCCATGCGCCAGATGAGCAGGACGCAGCGGCCGTACCGGCTGATGTCGACGTCGGCGACCGCCGCCAGCGGGATGTCGTCGACCAGCGCGGTCAGCCGCATGCGACGGGCGCGGAACGGCTCGCCTGTGGCGTAGACCCGTTCGATCTGCTCGAACAGCTCGCTCTCGCCGGCCGCCATCGGGTACGCCTCCAGCAGCAGGGAGCCGTTGACGACGCCGCGGGGCCGGCCGCTCGGGTCGAGGAAGCGGCTGTTGACGTGGCGGATGCGGAAGTCGAGCAGTTCCCCCTCGGCGTCCAGGTGCGGTACGAGCACCAGCGTGGGGTCGTGCAGGCTGTCGGCCAGATCCATCAGTTCGGTGACGTCCTGCGGAACGCCGGGCCGCCAGTCCTCGTCGGGGCGGCGCGGAGCGGTGGTCTCCAGCGTGTGCGCGCACAGCTCCGCCAGGGCCTCGACCTGACGGACGATCTGCGGGGGCTGAGGCAGCAGAGGAGAGGGCCAGACGATCTCCAGCACGCCGTGGATCCGGCCGCCGGCGTCGGCGGGTACGGCCGCCCGGCCGCCGTCGGGGTGCTGGTGCTGGCCGATGGAGGGCAGCCCGGTCTCGGACAGGGAGCCGATCCAGTGCCCGGACCGCTCACCGAGCCCGCGGCGCGCCACCGTCGCCACGCCCGGTGGCACGTACCGCCAGCGTTCCGCCTCGGCGACCGCGAACCCGGCGCTGCCCGCCAGGGTGAGTGAGCCGTCGCTGCCCAGCGACCAGATGGCCACCGCTTCCGCGCCGAGCGGCCGCAGGGCGTGTTCCATCAGGGAGTCGGCCACGGCCTGCGCGTCACGAGCGGCCAGCGCACCGCTCTCGGCGGCCCGCAGCCGCAGGGCGGAGGAGTCGGTGTGCGGCGGGTCGGTGGCTTCGGCGCCGCCCGTCGTGCTGTGCAGGAAGGCGGTGGCCACCTCCGACAGCCGGTCGCCCGAGGCCTGGTTGATGACCTCGACGGCGAATTCGAGAGGGGTCATGCCCGCCTGCTCGGTGAGCTCAGCGAGTTGCCGTGCCGCCTGGGTGGGACCGCACCCGAGCCGCTCGACGAGGATGCCCTTGGCCAGCTCGATCAGGGCTCGCCCGTCCGCCTCGCTCTGGGCCGCCTGCACCTCTCCGCGCAGCCGTTCCACGGTCGCCGCGAGTCTGCCGACGGGGGAGCGGCGGGGGTCCTCGCCCTGTACGGCCACGTCGGTCCCGGTCCGGACTTCGCCGTCGCCGGCCACGGCCACCGCGGGGGACCGATCGGAGGGAACCAGCTCGGCGCTCGCCGGAGTACCGGCCGTCTCCGGCTCGGTCGGACGGTGGGGATTGCTCACGGGTGACCCGTTCCTCGGCTGGGACGTCCGAGGACGCCAGGCGGTCGGTTGATGCGCACGGCAGCGTGACCGCCCGTCACATGGTCAGCCAGCGTTGGACGCGGCTGAGGAGGTCGTTGGTGTCGACGGGCTTGGTGACATAGTCGTTGGCGCCGGACGCCAGGCTCTTCTCCTGGTCCCCCGGCATGGCCTTGGCGGTGACCGCGATGATGGGCAGGTCGGCGTACTGGGGCATGGAGCGGATCTCGGCGGTGGCGGCGTAACCGTCCATCTCCGGCATCATCACGTCCATCAGGACCAGCGCGACGTCCTTGTGGGCGAGCAGCGTCTCGATGCCCTCGCGGCCGTTGTCGGCGTGCAGCACATGGAAGCCGTGGAGCTCCAGCGCCCCGCTGAGGGCGAAGAGGTTGCGCGCGTCGTCGTCGACCACGAGCACCGTACGGCCGAAGAGGGTGTTGTCGACGACCTGCGGGAGCGCGCGCTGCGATTCCTCGGTGCGCACCAGCTGAAGGACGTCCCCGGGCTCCTCGGCGGACAGGTGCAGCGTGATGCGTTCGCGCAGCTCGTCCAGGCTGGAGAGGAAGGCCAGTGGCCGGCCGTCCGCCCGCGAGCGCAGCAACTGCTCCTGAGCCAGGTCCACATGGTGTCCGGTGTGCACGAGCACGGGCACACTGGCCAGCGCCGAGTCGCCCTCCATGGCCTGCAGCAGCCGCGTCCCCTCGTCGTCGGGCATCCCGAGCTCCAGGACGACGCAGTGGCAGGGTTCGTCGGCCAGCGCGCTCGCCGCCTCCTGCGCCCCGACCGCCGTGATGATGTCGATCGCGGCGCGTGGGTCGTCGGCATCGGGCGCGATGTCCGCGACCGCGCGCTCGGCGACCAGGGTGAGCAGCCCGCGTGTCCGGCCTTCGACGACGAGCAGGCGGCGCCTGCGGCGCTCGGGAGCCTTGATCGAGGGTGTCTCCGACGGTACGGCCGGCGGGAGCTCGACGGGCTGCGGCTGCTCCACCGCCCCACCGCCGAACACGCCCTCGAAGTCGGCGCGGGCCACCGGGAGATAGAGCGTGAAGGTGCTGCCCTGGCCGGGCGTGCTCCGGACCGTGACGGCACCGCCGAGCAGATGGGCGATCTCGCGGGTGATGGACAGGCCGAGGCCGGTGCCGCCGTACTTGCGGCTGGTGGTGCCGTCCGCCTGCTGGAACGCTCCGAAGATCGTCTCCAACTGCTGTTCGGGGATGCCGATGCCGGTGTCCTTGACGTGGAAGGCCACGATCGGACTGCTGCGGTGGACGCTCATGGGAACCTCGCGGTCCTCTGCGGGTTCGATGCGCAGCTCGACGCTTCCCTGCTCGGTGAACTTCAGCGCGTTCGACAGCAGATTGCGCAGGACCTGCCGCAACCGGGCACCGTCGGTGAGCAGGTCGACCGGTGTCCCTGGCGCGGCGGCCACCGAGAACTCCAGACTCTTCTGCGTCGTCATCGGGCGGAACGTCGCCTCGACGTACTCCACCAGCTCGCGCAGCTCGACGCACTCGGGAGTGACGTCCATCTTGCCTGCCTCGACCTTCGACAGGTCCAGGATGTCGTTGATCAGTTGCAGCAGGTCCGAGCCGGCCGAGTGGATGATGCCCGCGTACTCGACCTGCTTCGGGGTGAGATTGCGCGAGGGGTTCTGCGCCAGCAACTGCGCGAGGATCAGCAGGCTGTTGAGCGGGGTGCGCAGTTCGTGGCTCATGTTCGCCAGGAACTCCGACTTGTACTTCGACGCCAGGGCCAGCTGCTGCGCGCGGGTCTCCAGTTCCTGCCGCGCCTGCTCGATCTGGAGGTTCTTGGCCTCGATGTCGCGGTTCTGCGAGGCCAGCAGGGAGGCCTTCTCCTCCAGTTCGGCGTTGGAACGCTGCAGTTCGTCCTGCTGCACCTGCAACTCCGCGGAGCGCTCCTGGAGTTCGGCGGTCAGCCGCTGCGACTCCACGAGAAGCTCGTCGGTGCGCACGTTCGCCACGATGGTGTTGAGGTTGACGCCGATGGTCGGCATCAGCTGGCCGAGGAAGTCCTGGTGGATCTGCGTGAAGCGGGTGACGGACGCCAGCTCGATGACACCGAGGACCTGGTCCTCGACCACGATGGGCAGGACCACCAGCGCGCTGGGCACCGTCTGCCCGAGGCTGGAGGAGATCCTCACGTAGTCCGGCGGCAGCTCTTCCACGCTGACGGGACGGCGGTTGCGCGCGGCCTGCCCGACCAGGGAGCGTCCGACCCGGATGCGCTCGGGCCGGTCGGTGTCGTCGGGATAGCCGTAGGACCCCACCAGTCGCAGTTCGGGTCCGCGCGCGGTGTCCTCGGCGGCGTAGAAGGCGCCGTACTGCGCCGAGACCAGCGGCGCGAGCTCGTCCATGACGAGCTCGGCGACCACGGGCAGGTCCCGGTGGCCCTGCATCAGGCCGGAGATCCGGGCGAGGTTGGTCTTGAGCCAGTCCTGTTCCTGGTTGGCCCGGGTGGTCTCGCGCAGGGAGCCCACCATGGAGTTGATGTTGTCCTTGAGCTCGGCGACCTCGCCCGACGCCTCGACGGTGATCGAGCGGGTCAGGTCGCCCTCGGCGACGGCGCTGGCGACCTCGGCGATCGCCCGGACCTGGCGCGTGAGGTTCCCGGCCAGCTCGTTGACGTTCTCCGTCAGGCGCTTCCAGGTGCCCTCGACGCCCTCGACCTCCGCCTGCCCGCCGAGCCGGCCCTCGCTGCCGACCTCACGGGCGACACGGGTGACCTCGGCGGCGAACGACGACAGCTGGTCGACCATCGTGTTGATGGTGGTCTTCAGCTCCAGGATCTCGCCGCGGGCGTCGACGTCGATCTTCTTCGACAGGTCGCCGTTGGCCACCGCCGTCGTCACCAGGGCGATGTTGCGTACCTGGCCGGTGAGGTTGTTGGCCATGGAGTTGACGTTGTCGGTGAGGTCCTTCCACGTCCCGGCCACGTTCGGCACGTGCGCCTGGCCTCCCAGGCGCCCCTCGGTGCCGACTTCGCGGGCGACGCGGGTCACCTCGTCAGCGAACGCGGACAGGGTGTCGACCATGGTGTTGATGACGTCCGCCAGGGCCGCGACCTCGCCCTTGGCCTCGACCGTGATCTTCTGGGACAGGTCACCGCGGGCGACCGCGGTCGCCACCTTGGCGATCGAGCGGACCTGACCGGTCAGGTTCGACGCCATCACGTTGACGTTGTCCGTCAGGTCCTTCCAGGTCCCCGAGACGCCACGGACGATCGCCTGGCCGCCGAGATTGCCCTCCGTGCCGACCTCGCGGGCCACGCGGGTCACTTCGTCGGCGAAGGCGGAGAGCTGGTCGACCATCGTGTTGATGGTGGTCTTCAGCTCCAGGATCTCGCCGCGCGCGTCCACGGTGATCTTCTGCGAGAGGTCGCCCTGCGCCACGGCCGTGGCCACCTGGGCGACGTTACGGACCTGCGCGGTGAGGTTGCCCGCCATGAAGTTCACGGAGTCCGTGAGATCGCGCCAGGTGCCCTTGACGCCCTTGACGTCCGCCTGACCTCCGAGGCGTCCCTCGGTGCCGACTTCTCGTGCGACGCGGGTGACTTCGTCGGCGAAGGCGGAGAGCTGGTCGACCATCGTGTTGATGGTGTTCTTGAGCTGGAGGATCTCGCCGCGGGCGTCCACGGTGATCTTCTGCGAGAGGTCGCCCTGGGCGACCGCGGTGGTCACCTGGGCGATGTTGCGGACCTGGGACGTGAGGTTGCCGGCCATGAAGTTGACCGAATCCGTCAGGTCACGCCACACACCGCCCACGCCGGGCACCTGCGCCTGCCCGCCGAGGCGTCCCTCGCTGCCGACCTCGCGGGCGACGCGGGTGACTTCGTCGGCGAAGGCGGAGAGCTGGTCGACCATCGTGTTGACGGTCTCCTTGAGCTGCAGGATCTCGCCCCGCGCGGGGACGTCGACCTTCTGCGACAGATCGCCCTTGGCGACGGCGGTGGCCACCTGCGCGATGTCGCGCACCTGGGTGGTCAGGTTGCCCGCCATGGCGTTGACCGAGTCGGTCAGGTCGGCCCAGGTGCCCGAGACGCCCGGCACCTCGGCCTGGCCGCCCAGGGTTCCCTCGGTGCCGACCTCACGGGCCACCCTGGTCACCTCGGAGGTGAACACGGAGAGCTGGTCCACCATGCCGTTGAAGACGGTGGCGATGTCTCCGAGCAGACCCTCGCCGTCGGACGGCAGCCGGGTGCCGAAGTCGCCGTCCCGCACGGCGGTGAGTCCGGCCAGCAGCTGCCGCAGCTCCTGCTCGCCGGAGGCTCCTTCGACGGCCTCGATCGTCTTGCTCGTCATGCGCACCCTCGTTCCGCTCCCCAAGAGCCCCCACACCGAGGACTCGGAACCGCGCCGGGCCTGTGAAAGGCCCCCTCACCGGTCGCATTTGTGCTGTTCACGGCTTTGACCGGATGAGGAAATCTGGTGAAGATTAACTCAGTTGTCAGGCGACAACAAAAGCCCCCCTCAAAGGTTGGGACAGCGCGGAAAACCGTGGCCGGGGAAGCATGTCCTCAGGCGCGGACGGGTACTCGTCCGAGTTCGGCGCCGCCGCTCCGTACGCCTCCACGCGGGCCCGGCACGGGCGTCATCGACGGGCCCCGGCACGCATGCGGGTCGTGGATGAGAAGGCGCGGGCGGGGTACCCGTGTGCCCCGTCTGGAGGGGCTGCGCAGTGGAACTCACCGAATGGCTGTTGACCTCGGGCGAACGCGGCAACAGCGCCACACGTCTGGACGGCCGTCGGCCGGAACGAACGGCATGGTCGCACGGCAACCTCGTGCGGCCCCTGATCCACGGGGCGACGTACTTCCGCGAACTTCTGCGCGCGATCAGGGCGCAGCGGGAAGGGGACCTGCTGCTGTTCACCGACTGGCGCGGCGACCCGGACGAACGCCTGGACGGCCCCGGCAGCGAGATCGGCCGGGTCCTGGCCGAGGCGGCGCGCCGCGGAGTGATCGTCAAGGGGCTGCTGTGGCGCTCCCACCTGGACCGCTTCCAGTTCAGTGAGGCCGAGAACCGTCATCTCGGCGAGGAGATCGAGGCGGCCGGCGGCGAATGCCTGCTCGACATGAGGGTGCGCCCCGGCGGCTCGCACCACCAGAAACTCGTCGTGCTCCGCCACGCGTCCCGCCCCGAACGCGACATCGCCTTCGCCGGCGGCATCGACCTCTGCCACAACCGCAACGACGACGCCACGCACAGCGGCGACCGGCAGTCGCTGCGCATCGCCGCAGCCTACGGGCCGCACCCGCCGTGGCACGACGTCCAGCTCGCGATCCGCGGACCGGCCGTGGGCGACATCGAGGCCGTGTTCCGCGAACGCTGGGAAGATCCCGCGCCGCTCACCCGCAGCCCCTTCGTCCGCCTGCGGGAACTCGCTCACCGGGAGGACACGGAAGCCGACCGGCTGCCGCCCCAGACCCCCGACCCCTCGCCGTGCGGCACCCAGACCCTCCAGGTGCTGCGCACCTACCCCAACCGGCTGCTGAGCGGATACGACTTCGCCCCCGACGGCGAGCGCAGCATCGCCCGCGGCTACCGCAAGGCACTGCGACGGGCCCGGTCGCTGATCTACCTGGAGGATCAGTACCTGTGGTCACCGCAGGTGGTGGAGTGCTTCGCCGAGGCACTGAGCGCCCATGAGGGCCTGCGCCTGATCGCGGTCATCCCCTCCGTGCCCGAGCAGGACGGCCGGCTCACCCTCCCGATGAACCTGATCGGCCGGATCACCGCCCTGGACCGGCTGCGGCGCGCCGCCGGCGGGCGGGTCGCGGTGTACGGGGTCGAGAACCACGCCGGGACACCGGTGTACGTCCACGCGAAGGTGTGCGTGATCGACGACGTCTGGGCCTCGGTCGGCTCGGACAACGTCAACCTCCGTTCCTGGACCCATGATTCGGAACTCACCTGTGCCGTGCTCGACGAGACGGCCGACCCGCGCGAGCCGCGCGACCCCGCGGGCCTCGGGGACGGCGCACGTGCCTTCGCCAGGGAGCTGCGCCTGGAACTCTCGCGGGAGCATCTGGATCTCGCGGCGCCCTCGGCTCCGCACGCGCCGGACGCGCTCTGCGATCCCGTGCGGGCCTTCGACGCCTTCGCGGCGAGCGCCGCCGCGCTGGACGCCTGGCACGACAACGGCCGCCGCGGCCCGAGACCCCCCGGACGGCTGCGCGCGTATCGCCCGCCGAGCCTCTCGCGTACGACGAAGACGCTCTGCACGCCGCTGCACCGTCTCCTCGTCGACCCGGACGGCCGGCCCTTCGGGTTGCGGCGCCGCAACGCGTACTGATGGCGTGATGGACGAGGCGCTTCTTGGGGCATCCGGACAGGAAGCAGCCGCGAAGCGAGGAGCCTCGACACCATGGGCACTGCCGTCCACGTCCCGCAGACCCGGGACATGCTCGGGGAAGAGCTCTCCGGAGACGAGGCGTTCGCCGCCCTGCGCCACTACGGCGGACTGCGGCTGCTGACCGACTCGTTCAAACGGTTCCGCTACGCCGACGGCTTCACCAACGCGCGGGCCCTCGCCTTCCAGGTGGTGCTGGGGCTGGTGCCGTGCACGGTGGCGCTGGTCGGGCTGGCCACGTCCGTGCACACGGAGGGCGTGGGCCGGATCATCGAGCACACGCTCGGCCGGATCGTTCCGGGCGCGAGCGCCGACATCGTCGAGGACGCGTTCCAGGGCACCCGGCGCACCGCCCACGGCGACGTCTGGAGCACACTCGCCCTGTGGCTCGGCCTGGGCTTCGCGCTGCTGAACCTGGCCTCGGCCATGGGCCAGATCGAGCGCGGCGCCAACCGTATCTACGGCATCGAGCGCGACCGTCCCTTCCCCCGGAAGTACGGGCGGGCGATGGCACTCGCCCTCGCCGCGGGACTGCCCCTGGTCCTCGGGTTCGTCGTCCTCGTCGCCGGGGAGGCCGTGGGGGACGCGGTGGCGGAGTCCGCCGGGCGGGACGGCGGCGGACCGCAGTGGTGGGGTGTGCTCGACATCCCCGTGGGGCTCGCGCTGGCCTGGGTGGCCTCCGCCGTGATCTTCCGCTGGTCGCCCCGCCGGGTCCAGCCCGGTTACACCTGGCTGGCGTTCGGCTCCGCCGTGCACCTCCTGCTGTGGGTGTCGGCCACCTGGCTCCTCGCCCTGTACGTCGAGGAGAGCGGTGCCTTCGGCGCCGTGTACGGGCCTCTGACCGCGTTCATCGCCCTGCTGCTGTGGGCCAACCTCACCGCCGTCGCCCTCTTCCTCGGCATCGCGTTCGCCGCACAGCTCGAAGCGGCCCGGGCCGGCATCGAATCCCCGGTGCGGCCGGACCCGGGACCGGGCGAATGAGGCCGCGCCGGGAGCCGGTTCGGTCAGCGGCGCACCTTCACCTTGCTGACTGCGGCGACGCCGAGCGCCGCGAGAGCGATCTGGAAGAGCCACTCGACCCAGTCGACGCCGTCGGTGTCGGCGACGTCGAGGCCGGAGGCGATGCCGGTTCCGATGAACGCGGCGATGATGCCGATGGCGATGGTCCAGAGGACCCCGATGCGCTGGCGGCCGGGAATGACGAGCCGGCCCAGAACACCGATCACAATGCCGATGAGAATGGCGCTGATGACGCCTGAGATCTCCATGAGCGGTATACCACCCCTCACTCGTTGGTGGCATACGAGTACCCGTTCGAATTGATTCGAGTCCTCTCCGCTTCTTTCAGCCCTTCACCGCCCCCGAAGTGAGGCCCTGCACGATGTGGCGGCTGGCGAAGGCGAACAGGAGCATGGTGGGCAGGATGGTGAGCACCGCCGCCGCGGACATCGAGCCCCAGTCGATGTTGAAGCTGGAGATGAAGCCGTTCAGCGCTGTGGGGACGGTCTTGTTGCTGTCGCTGTTCATGAGCGTCACCGACAGGAAGAGCTCGTTCCAGCAGTTGACGAAGTTGAAGATGAACGCCGCGATGATGCCCGGGCGCATCACCGGCAGCAGGACCCGGAACAGGGCCGAGAACCGTGACAGGCCGTCGATCATGGCGGCCTCCTCCAGCGCGTCCGGGATGTTCTCGAAGAAGCCGCGCAGCATCACCGTGCAGAACGGGATGCACACCGCGATGTAGACGAGGATCAGGCCGAGGCGGTTGTCGACCAGCTTCAGGTCCGTCATCAGCAGGTACAGCGGCCCCAGCGCGATGAAGGACGGGATCATCTGGGTGACCAGCGCGGCCATCAGCAGAGCCGACTTGGTACGGAACTCGAACCGGGCCAGCACGTACGCCGAGAGCATCGAGATCGCCGTTGCCGTGGCGCCGGCCACCGTGGAGACGATGAGGCTGTTGGTCAGGTAGGTCCCGAAGTCGGCCGTGCCGAACAGCCCGCTGTAGTTCTCCAGCGAGAACCGCTCGGGCCAGTAGGCGAGCGGGAACTTGAAGATGTCGCCGGGTGCCTTGAGCGAGGTGACGGTGATCCAGTAGAGGGGGAAGACGGTGAAGAGCAGCCACACGCCGAGGAAGGTGAACTTGACGGCCCGGCCGGCCCCGGACTCCTTGCCGATCATCGCCGCACTCCTTTCTTCTCGCGCGTGGCCATGAGGAAGAACACCGCGAACACCAGCAGCGCGGCCACCACGAGGAGGCCGAGCGCGGACGCCCTGCCGTAGTCGCCCTGCTGAGTGATCTTGATCATCCAGGTGGTCACGATGTGCGTCTCGTTGTTCGGCCCGCCCCCGGTCATGCCGAAGATCAGGTCGGGGAAGTTGAAGATCCAGATCACCCGCAGCAGCACGGTCAGCGCCAGCGTGGTGCGGATGTACGGGATGGTGATCTGGAAGAGCGTGCGCGCCTTGCCCGCGCCGTCCAGTGCCGCCGCCTCGTACAGCTCGTCGGGGATCGACTGGAGCGCCGCCAGGATCATGATCGCGAAGAAGGTGACGCCGTACCAGATGTTGGCGATGAGCACGGCCACCATCGCCGTCTTCGGATCCGCCAGCCAGGCGATCGGCTCGTCGATCAGACCCGCCTTCTGCAGCAGGTCGTTGACGACACCGAACTCGCTGTTGAACAGCCAGCGGAACAGGATGCCGATGAGGAATCCGGAGATCGCCCAGGGAAAGAAGATCAGCGCCTGGTAGAGCCCGCGGAAGCGGAACCGGCGGCGCAGCCACAGCGCCAGCGCGAAGCCGATCACCAGCTGGGGCACGATCGAACCGAACACCCAGATCGCGCTGTTGCCGAGGACGGTGCCCCAGGCCGGGTCGGCGAAGACGTCGCTGAAGTTCTTCAGCCCGACCCAGGAGGTGTCGGTCAGATCGGTCAACTTCCAGTTGCGGAAGGCCATCTGGCCGCCCGCGATCATGGGGTAGTACGTGAACACCGCCACGAAGACCGCGGCCGGCGCCATGAACGCGGCGATCTGCAGACCGCGCCGGGTGGTGAACTCCCGCCGCCGGCCCCCGCGGGGGAGACCCCGCTTGTGCGAGGTCTCCCCACTGCCCGGCGTCTTCGTCTTCGTCGCCGTTGTGGACGTGACGGACATGTCTACTGCTCCTGCTGCCACTTCTCGGTCCAGTACGCGTCCCAGCCGGCGACCAGCTTCTTGGGCGTGGTCTTCCCGAGGATCAGCTTCTGCACGTCGGCGTCCGCCTTCTGCTGCCACTCGGCCCACCAGGTGACGCCGCGAGGCTGGGTGACGACCAGGTACTTGTCCGGCTGCTCGGTCATCGTGACGTAGCTCGACCAGGGGCCGGTCTTGTAGAACGGGTCGCTGGTCGCCGACTTGAGGATGGGCACCAGGCTGTTCTTCTTGGTGAACGTCGTCGACGCCTCGCCCTGGGAGAGGAACTCGACCAGCTTGACGGCCTCGGCCTTGTGCTCGCTGCCCTGGGCGACACCCCACCCGGCCGTGGCCAGCGGCTGCACGGTCTTGCCGCCGGGCCCGGCCACGAGCGGCGCGGTGCCCCACTGGTTCTTCGAGATGGACTTCGACTCCGAGACCGTGGCGATCACTTCGGGGTCCTGGAGCAGGAACGCCGTCGAGCCGTTGGAGAACGCCTCGACCATCTCCGGGTAGCCCCAGGCGACCGACGACTTGGGGGAGGCCCGCTTGAAGAGCTTCAGGTAGTTCTCCATGGCCTGCTCCGCCTCGGGGGCGGCGAAGATCGTACGGCCGTCCTTGAGCTTGAAGCCGTTCGCCGGGTCGACCTGGTCGGCGAGGTAGGCCTCGATGGCGGCGGTGGCGTTGCTGTTGGAATTGGCGCCACCGCGGAAGGCGTAGCCGTAGCGGCGCTTGGCCGGGTCGTGGATGGCGGAGGCCTGCTCCACCAGTTCCTCCCAGGTCGCCGGCGGCTTGCTGAAGCCGGCCTCCTTGATCAGGTCGGTGCGGTAGAAGAGGCTCAGACCGTAGAAGCCGTACGGGACGAAGTACGTCTTGCCCTTGGCGTCCTTCGAGGCGTTGACGGCGTTCTCCGTCATCGCCTCCCAGCCCTTCCAGCCGGCGAGGTCCTTCTTCATGTCGTGGAGCCAGCCGTTGTTCGACCAGGGCCCGACGGTGATGTCCCGGACCTCCAGGACGTCCACGCCGCTGCCGGACTGGAGCATCTGCTGGAGCTTCTGGTCGGCCTGCTCGGTGGGTGGGGAGACCAGGTTGACCTTGACCTTGGGGTTCTGCTGCTCGAAGTCGGCTATGAGGTCCTTGAGCAGGTCGGTGCGGGTCGGGTTCGTCAGGCTCTCGACCATGTTGAGGGTGACTGTTCCGCTCGCCTCGGGGCTCATGGTGGAACAGCCGGTCAGGACCATCGCGGCGGCGGTGCCGAGCGCGAGAGCTGCCGTCCTTCTTCTCATTGTGCTGACCTCTTCCTTCCGTTTTCTCGTGCCCACCGGCCGAGGACGGGGACGCATTCCTCGGCGAAGTACTCGTAGTCGGCGGCGGTGTTGTAGACGTGCGCGGACAGGCGCATGTAGCCGATGCCGTCGAAGCTGGTGAAGGCCGCCTCGACGCCCAGTTCGAGAGCCACCCGGTCGCGCAGGGCGTCGGCCTCGACGCGATCGGCGGCGAGTCCGTCCGGGAGGCGTACCAGGCGCATGCCGGGGACGGGCATGCCGACGTCGACCGGGTCCGTGGGTCCGGCGACCGCGTCGCCGATGACCCGGGCGCCGTAGTCGGCGAGGTCGTCCATGTAGCGGCGGGCGGCGGGCCAGCCCCAGGTGCGCTCGATGAACGCCAGGGACGTCGGCGCGGCGAGATAGGCGGTGGCGTCGACGGTGCCCTGCTGGTCGAAGCGGTCCGGGAACGGGTCGGCCGCGGCCCAGGAGTCGATGAGGGGGTGGAGCAGCTCGCGCAGAGGGCCGCGGGCCACCAGCGCCGCGGTGCCGCGCGGGGCGCAGCCCCACTTGTGCAGGTTTCCGGTCCAGACGTCGTAGGCCGCGTCGGCGAGCGGTGCGTCGAGCAGACCGGGCGCGTGTGCGCCGTCGACCAGGACGGGGACACCGCGGCGGCGGGCCTCCGCCCCGATGCGCTCCACCGGGAAGCGACGCGCGGTCGCCGAGGTGATCTGGTCGACGACGACCAGCTCGGTGGCGTCGCACAGTTCGGCGACCACGGCCTCGTACGCCTGGTCCGCGTCCGCGTCCAGCGGCACCCGGGCGGTACGGACCCGGCCGCCGTAGCGCCGGGCCAGCCGCTCGGCACCCATCGTGACGGCCCCGTAGCCGTGGTCGGTGACGACGATCTCGCCGCCGGGACGCAGCGTGAGGGCGGCGTAGACCACACTCGCGCCGGCGCTGGCGTTCGGCACCAGGGCGAGGTCCCCGGCGTCGACGCGCAGGAAGTCGGCGAGTTCGACACGGGCGGCGGCGATCCGCTGGGGGAGCGCGGGGAACCACACCACGGGTGAGCGTTCCATCTCCACGCGCAGCAGTTCCTGCCGCTCCTGCGCCACCAGCGGAACCGCCCCGAAGGAGCCGTGGTTGAGGTGCTTGAGGGCAGGATCCAGCGACCACGCCCGATCGGCGGGCCGGCCGTCCGTCAGCAGCAGAGGGCGCGGTGCGGTGGTCACCTCGGTCTCGCTCACAGGACTCCACATCTGGACAGGGCGGATCCACGGAAGATCAGACTCCGCCGGACACGTTTGATGACTCGGCATCCTGCACCACCTTTCTCGGCGGAAACAAGGGTCGTACAGTGAAAGTCATCAGATGACTTTCGAGTGACACGCATCCGACACATCTGAGACTCGCTACAGTGCTCCGAGGGACGGCGGCATGATGCGCCGGCCCGTCAGGGGAGGAAGAGGGGACGGATGTCCGCAGTCGAGAAGGCGTTCCACGGCCTACGGCACATGATCGGGACGGGACGCCTCGGTCCGGGTGAGCGCATCCCGCCCGAGGGCGAGCTCTGCGAGGAACTGGGCGTCTCGCGCGGGTCGCTGCGCGAGGCCGTACGGATGCTCGCCGCCCTGGGCGTCATCGAGCCGCGGCACGGCTCGGGCACGTACGTCTCACAACTGAGGCCCGAGGACGTGATCGGCAGCCTATCCCTGACCCTCGAACTCCTCCCGCTCTCGGGCCTGTTGGAGGTCTACGAGATCCGGCGCGTCCTGGAGGCGCACGTGGCCGCCCAGGCGGCGGCGCGCTGCACACCGGAGACCGTGCGCACGCTGTTCTCCCTCATCGAGGACATGGAGGCCACGAGCGACCCCACCAAGGCCTCCGAACTCGACCACCGCTTCCACGCGGAGATCGCCCGCGTGGGCGGCAACCCCACCCTGGCGTCCCTCCTGGCGGTCTTCCGTGCCCGCTCCCGCAAGTACCAGGTCTTCACCCTGCCCGAGGGGCCCGACCTGCGCAGAAAGAGCGACGACGACCACCGCGTCCTGGCCACCGCGATCGCCGACCGCGACCCTGTGGCCGCGGCCGGCGCGGCGCAGGCGCATGTCGCACAGACGGAGCGGTGGCTGCGGGCGTTCATGCCGCCGGTGGAGGAGGTCGACACCACGGACTGACCGGCGGGGACGGGCGGCTCGTACGGTCGCGAGCCGCCCCTGCGGTCAGCGGCCCGCCGCGGCCGTCACCGTCGCCGGGTCCACGCCGGTCAGCTCGACCACGCGGTGCGGGGGCACCCCGGCGGCCAGGGCCCGCCCGATCAGGCCGTCGCGGGCGTCCGCGCTGTCGCGGTAGGCGAGCAGGTCCTCCTCGATGCGGGCGAGCGGCTCGGGTGCCATGTGGTGGCGGACCTGGCTCAGTTCCACGTCGCTCAGCGGGACCGGCAGACGCTCCGCGCCCTCGGGAATCGCCGCCGTCTCCTCAGGGGGCAGCAGGCGCAGGTGCGGCGAGTCCGGCGTGCTCCCCTGTGCGCTGAGCCAGGCGCGCACGGCGGGTGTCTCCATACAGGCGAGACGCCCCATGGCGGCGGGGGCCACCCCGAGCACCGCGGACGGGTCGTCAAGCAGGAACAAATAGGCGTCGTCGGTCATCCTCGGCTCCTTCTCGACGGAGTCTGATGGACCTCCCATTACCCCGTCGTGCCGCGATTACCGCAGGATCACCGTGGCGGGTGAACGCCGCCGGGGCCTGCCGGGGCGCGACAGCACGCGGCGCGCGCGGACGACCCGGACGCGGCGGGGCATTTCCGTCCCGTGGATCCCTACGGTTCCTCGCCCGGGACGGACAGGTACGTCTCGCGCAGCATGGTCAGCACCGGGTGTTCGACCGCCATGGGTGTGTCGTCGATGGCCGAGATCGCCCGGACGCCGATGGAGGTGTTGGTCGCGAACGCGACCGGCATGGCCTTGGCCTCCGCGAGCGTGACGGGCACGACCTTGAACGGGGTTCGCTGCTGGAGCAGTGCCGTGGTCACGCCGGGCAGCACGGGGCCCGTCGGCCAGATGACGGTGCCGTTCTCGTCGATGAAGCCCACGTTCCAGGTGCCGCCCTCGGACACCTGGTCGTCGGGGCCGAGGAAGAGGGCGTCGTCGAAGCCCTGGAGGCGTGCCGTGCGGCGGGCGTGCAGCGCCCCGGTGAGCCCGCAGTGCTTCACCTGCGGCAGGTCACGCTCGTACCGCACGCTCCTGGCGGTCAGCGGGGGCGGCGACAGGGCACCGGCGGGCCGTACGTTCACCATGATCTGCGGGTGGGTGGCGTCCTCGGGGTGCCCGATGTCGATACCGGGATCGAAGTGGGTGACCCGGACGACGCACGGCGTCTCCGGGCCGTCCAGGGCCCGCGCCACCAGGTCGCGGACCCGGCCGGTGTCCACCACCGTTCCGAACACGATCCGACTGTCCCTCACCAGCCGCTCCATATGCAGCGACAGGCCCCGGATCCGGCGCCCCTCGTCGACACGCATCGACGTGAAGTGGCCGTACGCCGTCAGCGCCAGGGGAAGCAAGTCGTCGGCCGTCGCCGCCCGTTCGTCGAGAGTCGCCATGGCGAACAGCATGGCAGCAGGGGGACGCCTGTCGGCACTCCGAAAACTGCCAGGACCTGTTCCGAACGCCGGAGGAGACACCGGCTCCGGGAGGCGGTGTTCCTCGTAGGGTGAGGGACGGCCGAAGAGGGGCCGACGACCACGGGAGCCACGTATGACGCGATATTTGATCTCGTTCGATGACGGCGCGATGACCTTTCCGGAGGAGGATCTGCCCGAGGTGGCCGAAGCCTCGCACAAGGTGGTCCGTGAGGCTCAGGGCGCCGGTGTATGGGTCTTCGGTGGTGGCTTGCAGAGGCAGCAGGCGAGCGTCGTGCTCACCGACGGGACCGTGACCCAGGGCCCGTATCCAGAGACCAAGGCGGTGCTCGGCGGGTTCTCGATCATCGATGTGCCCTCACGTGAGGAGGCGCTGGAGTGGGCTGCCAAGATCGCCGCCGCGTGTCGCTGCGCGCAGGAGGTCCGGGAGATCATGCCCGACTCGACGGCCTGATCGAGGACGACGTACGACGGCCGGGACTCGGCTCCCGCCTGCGTCCTGCGGGCCGGTGACTTCGTCACACGGCCTGGTGGGGAGCCGCACCGCGAACCGGTCCCGGGGCTCGGATCCCTGATGGTCCGACCCGGCCCCGGACTTCACCGGCCGACCAGGTGGAGACCAGGGAGACCGCCTGTTCCGGGTTGAGGCGGGGGTCGCACAGGCTGGTGCGGTGAACGCTCCTGCGCTCGTGGAAGGCGACGTCCGTCGTGCATTCCAGGACGTCGTCGGGGGTGGTCTCCAGGTGCAGTCCGCCCGCCGTGCCGCCGCCTTCGGGCACCGCCCGCAGGAAGCCCCTGATCTCCCGCGCCATGGTTTCCAACAGGCGGGTCTTGTGTCCGTCCGGGCCGACCACGGTGTTGCCGTGCATGGGGTCGCTGAGCCAGATCACCGGATGACCGGCCACCCGGACCGCCTCCACGAGCGCCGGCAGCCGCTCGGTGACCGTCTCGGCGCCCATCCGCGCGATGAGGGTGAGCCGGCCCGGTTCGCGCAGGGGGTCGAGCCGTTCGCACAGGACGGTGATCTCCTCCGCGGCCATGGTGGGACCGACCTTCACGGCGACCGGGTTGACGATACGGGCCGCAAGGTCGAGGTGAGCGCCGTCCACTTGACGGGTCCGCTCGCCGATCCACGGCCAGTGCGTGGAGGCCAGCCAGCGGTACCCGTCATCCAGCTCTCGGAGCATGGGCACCTCGTAGTCGAGGACGAGCGCCTCGTGGCTCGTCCACAACCGGGTCTCGACCAGGGGCTGGTGCCCCCGGGCCGCGGGGCCGCGCCAGCCCAGGTGTTCCATGACGTCGCAGGCCGCTAGGTACGAGGTCAGCAGGCGCAGCGGATCGTGCCGACGGCTCTCAGGGTCGTGCTCCGGGCCGTTGATCATGTGGCCCCGGTAGACCGGCAGTTCCAGGTCCCCGATCTGTTCGAACGGCTTGGAACGGGGCTTGGCGAACTGGCCCGCGATGCGTCCGACCCGTACGACCGGCTTGTGGCCGGCCGCTTCGAGAGCGGCGGCGAGCAGGTCGAGCACTGCGGACTTGCGCGCCACGTACGCGCCGTCGCACTCGTCCGGATTCTCGGCGCAGTCCCCGGCCTGCACCACCAGGGCCTCGCCCCGCGCCACCTCCGCCAGCAGCGTCCGCAGCACCCGCACGTCCTCCACCCGGACCAGCGGCGGACGTGCGGCAAGTACCTCACGGATGCGCCGTACCTGCGACGGGTCGTCCCAGTCCGGCTGTTGCGGGGCCGGCCCCCGTATGCCGGTCGCGGCTTCTGTCGTCCGGGTCATCGCAGATTGCGGCGGAGCTCGTGCGGGAGGGCGAAGGTGATGGACTCGTCGGCGGTCGTCACGGTCTCGACGTCGTCGTAGCCGCGCTCGGCGAGCCATCGCAGTACGCCGTCGACCAGGACGTCGGGGGCGGAGGCGCCGGAGGTCAGACCCACCGTGGTCACGCCCTCCAGCCAGGCCTCGTCGATCTCGTGGGCGAAGTCGACGAGATGGGCGGCGGGCGCCCCGGAGTCCAAAGCGACCTCGACCATCCGCACGGAGTTGGAGGAGTTCCTGGAGCCGACGACGATGATGAGTTCGGCGTCCTCGGCGAGCTTCTTCACCGCGGTCTGGCGGTTCTGCGTGGCGTAGCAGATGTCGTCGCTGGGCGGTGAGGTCAGGTTCGGGAAGCGCTGCTTGAGGGCGTCGACGGTTTCCATGGTCTCGTCGACGGAGAGGGTGGTCTGGGAGAGCCAGACGACTTTCGACTCGTCGCGCACCGAGAGCTTCGCGACGTCGTCGGGGCCGTCGACCACGGTGATGTGGTCGGGGGCCTCACCGCTGGTGCCGATGACCTCCTCGTGCCCTTCGTGGCCGATCAGGAGGATGTCGTAGTCCTCCCGCGCGTACCTCACGGCTTCCCTGTGGACCTTGGTGACCAGCGGGCAGGTCGCGTCGATGGTCGCGAGATTGCGCTCGGCGGCCTCGGCGTGGACGGTCGGGGCGACACCGTGGGCGGACAGCAGGACGATGGCCCCCTCCGGTACCTCGTCCGTGCGTTCGACGAAGATGGCGCCCTTGTCCCGCAGGGTCTGCACGACGTGTTTGTTGTGGACGATCTCGTGGCGGACGTAGATGGGCGGCCCGTACTGTTCCAGGGCCTTCTCCACGGCGAGCACGGCGCGGTCCACGCCCGCACACCAGCCGCGGGGGGAGGCGAGCAGCACGCGACGGCGCCCTGCGGCCGGTTCGGGTACGGCGGGCGAGTTGGTCATGGGGTCCTCGGCGTGGTGGTGAAGGTGCCGGCGGCGGCCTGCCGTCCGGCCGCGCGCAACAGAACGGAGAGGCTCGCTGTGCTCACGCTCGGCTCTCCTCCCCCGCGGACTGCGGGGCGAGGTGTTCGCCCAGCCGCATCGCTTCCTCGACCAGGGCGTCGACGATCTTCGATTCGGGGACGGTCCTGACGACCTCGCCCTTGACGAAGATCTGGCCCTTGCCGTTGCCGGAGGCGACGCCGAGGTCGGCTTCGCGTGCTTCGCCGGGGCCGTTGACGACGCAGCCCATGACCGCGACACGCAGCGGGTAGGGGAAGCCGTCCAGCGCAGCGTGAACGCGTTCGGTGAGCGCGTACACGTCGACCTGGGCCCTGCCGCAGGAGGGGCAGGCCACGATCTCCAGCCGGCGGGCGCGCAGGCCCAGCGACTGCAGGATCTGCAGGCCCGTCTTGACCTCTTCGACGGGGGGTGCGGTCAGGGAGACCCGGATCGTGTCGCCGATGCCCTCGTTGAGGAGGATCGCGAAGGCGGTCGCGGATTTGACGGTGCCCTGGGGTGGGGGGCCGGCTTCCGTGACACCCAGGTGCAGGGGGTAGTCGCAGGCGGCGGCGAGGTGGCGGTAGGCGGCGACCATGGTCATGGGGTCGTGGTGCTTGACGGAGATCTTCAGGTCGGTGAAGCCGTGCTCCTCGAACAGGGAGCACTCCCACAGCGCGGACTCCGCCAGCGCCTCCGGGGTGGCCTTGCCGTACTTGGCCAGCAGCCGCCGGTCCAGACTGCCGGCGTTGACGCCGATGCGGATCGGCACCCCGACGGAGGAGGCGGCCGTGGCGATCTCCTTGACCTTGTCGTCGAAGGCCCTGATGTTGCCGGGGTTGACCCGCACCGCGGCGCAGCCGGCGTCCAGGGCGGCGAAGACGTAGCGGGGCTGGAAGTGGATGTCGGCGATCACGGGGATCTTCGACTTCGCGGCGATCGCGGGCAGCGCGTCGGCGTCGTCCTGGGAGGGCACCGCGACCCGCACGATCTCGCAGCCGGCGGCGGTCAGTTCGGCGATCTGCTGCAGCGTCGCGTTCACGTCCGCGGTCGGGGTGGTGGTCATGGACTGGACGGAGACCGGTGCGCCGCCGCCGACTGGGACATCGGCGACATGGATCTGCCGGGAGCGGCGGCGCACCGGAGCGGGGGGAACGGCGGGAAGGGGCAGGTCGACGGCGGTCATTGAGGGCTCCCGTCGGTGGCGGCAGCGTGCACGAGGGGTTGTCCGGCGCGGGCGCGCAGGACCGCGTAGGCGATCTGAGCGGCCGTCAGGCCGGCGTCGGCCAGCAGTTGTTCACGGGGGCCGTGGGTGAGGAAGGCGCGCGGCAGCCCCAGATTGTGCACCGGAGTGGTGACCGCGTCGTCCCGCAGGGTCTGGGCGACGGTGCTGCCCAGACCTCCGGTGCGGGAGTTGTCCTCCACGGTGACGACCAGCCGGTGCCGTGCGGCCAGTTCGAGCAGTTCGGGTGCGATCGGTACCGCCCAGCGCGGGTCGGCGACGGTCACGCCGATTCCCTGCTGCGTGAGCTGGGCGGCGGCCTGCAGGCACCTGTGGGCCATCGGTCCGTAGGAGATCAGCAGGACGTCCCGGATACCGGACTCCGACAGGACATCCACGCTCCCGGCACGGCGCACGGCCTCCGGCCCCTGCTCGGCGGTTCCCTTGGGGAAGCGCAGCGCCGTGGGGCCCTCGTATGCGGTCGCTTCCCGCAGCAGCGACCGCAGTTGGCCGCCGTCGCGGGGCACCGCCAGCCGCAGACCGGGCACGATGCCGAGGAGGGAGGCATCCCACATGCCGTGGTGCGAGGCGCCGTCGGGGCCCGTGATGCCGGCCCGGTCCAGGACGAAGGTGACCGGCAGCCGGTGCAGGGCCACGTCCATGAGGACCTGGTCCGCGGCCCGGGTGAGGAACGTGGAGTAGAGGGCGACGACGGGATGGAAGCCCCCCATGGCCAGCCCGGCCGCGGAGGTGACGGCGTGCTGCTCGGCGATTCCGACGTCGAAGACCCGCTCGGGGTACTTCACCGCCATCGGATACAGGCCGGTGGGACGGAGCATGGAGGCGGTGACGGCCACCAGGTCCTCGCGCTCACCGGCCAGTTCGAGCAGGGCTTGGCCGAACAGGCCGGTCCATGACACCGAGGGCGGGCCGGAGGTGGGGGCGGGCCGGCCGGTGACCGCGTCGACGGTGCCCACCGCGTGGAGACAGTCCGCCTCGTCGTCCTCGGCCGGGGCGAAGCCCGAGCCCTTGACGGTCACCGCGTGGACGAGCACGGGCCGCCGCAGCACGCGCGCCTGCTCGAGGACCGCTTCCAGAAGCGCGGTGTCGTGGCCGTCGACGGGACCCAGGTAGGTGAAGCCGATCTGGGTGAACAGGTTCGCGCCGGCCCGGTCCGGTACGGCCGTGCGTTCGCCGGGCTGCTTCAGGGCGTCCAGGTGATGGGTGAGAGCCCCGGTGGTGGGGGCGTAGGAGCGGCCGTTGTCGTTGAGGACCACGACCACCGGACGCTCGCCGGCCCCGATGTTGTTGAGCGCCTCCCAGGCCATGCCGCCGGTCATGGCGCCGTCACCGATGACGGCGACCACCGACCGGTCCCGGTACCCGTGCAGTTCGTGGGCCTTGGCCAGTCCGTCGGCGTAGGACAGGGAGGCGGAGGCGTGCGAGTTCTCGCTCCAGTCGTGCGCCGACTCGGCCCGCGAGGGATAGCCGGACAGCCCGCCGGCCTGCCGCAGCCGGTCGAAGCCCGCGGCGCGTCCGGTCAGGATCTTGTGGACGTAGGCCTGATGGCCGGTGTCGAAGAGGATCGGGTCGCGGGGCGAGTCGAAGACCCGGTGCAGGGCGATGGTCAGCTCCACCATCCCCAGGTTGGGCCCCAGATGGCCGCCCGAAGCACAGACCTTCTCGATGAGGAACGCGCGCATGTCCCGGGCCAGGGCCGCGAGCTGCCCGGCCGGCAGGGCACGCACGGCGTGCGGGCCGTCGAGCGTCGTCAGGTCCGCGCCCTCGACCGCGGTGGTCCGTTTGTCGGCGAGTGCCTCGGAGAGCTCGGTCATGACGCCTCCCGGTCGGGGCGGCGCCGCGCGCGGTATGCGGGCCCGGTCGGTCCGGGCTCCGCGGGCGGCCGCTGCGCGAACAGGGCGCGCGCGGTGCGAAGTGGGGGTCGTGGCAGGACAGTTGCAGGCTGTGGCATGAGAATCCTTCCGCCGCAGGCAAGCGCAGCAGGAGTCGCAAGGAACGTTGCGGCTGCGTGGCTGTTATGGGGGACCAGGCCCACCAGGACGGCGAACTCGACATGTGAGGGCACCCTGCGCGAGAGGCCCGCCTGACGGTTGCGCTGCCAGCCGGCCGATCTCGGCGTCCACCGTGATCGGCACAGCGCCGGACGAGCCCGGGACCGGCGGGCGGGCCGCCCACCGGACCCGCGGCCCTACGATCCCGGGACCCTGGCCTTCGGCAGTGCCCGCAGGGTCGCCTGGGCCTTGAGCAGCATCTCCTCGTACTCCGCTTCGGGGTCGGAGTCGAGCACGATGGCGCCACCCGCACCGATGGTCAGTTCGCCGTCATGGCTCACCGCGGTGCGGATGGTGATGCTGAGATCGGTCGTCCCGGTGTATCCGATGAAGCCGAGGGCTCCGGAATAGACTCCGCGCGCTTCACCCTCCAAGGTGTCGATGATTTCCATGGTGCGTAGCTTCGGTGCTCCTGTCATCGAGCCGCCGGGGAAGCAGGCCCGCACCGCGTCCACGGCGGACGTGCCGTCGGCGAGCGTCCCGGTGACCGTGGAGACCAACTGGTGCACGGTGGCGTACGACTCCGTCACCATCAGCGCGGGAACGGTGACGCTGCCGATCTCGCAGATCCGTCCCAGGTCGTTGCGGAGCAGATCCACGATCATGAGATTCTCCGCGCGCGTCTTGGGGTCCATCTGCAGGGAGCGGCGCCGCTCGTCATCGGTGCGCGGGTCCGGGTGACGGGGCGCCGTTCCCTTGATCGGCTTCGTCTCCACCGTGCGATCCGCGTCCACCTTGAGGAACCGCTCGGGTGAGGAGCTGAGCACCGTCACTTCGCCGAGACGCAGGAAAGCGGCGTAGGGAGCGGGGTTCAGCCGGCGCAGGCGCCGGTAGTAGGCGAAGTCGTCGGCCGGCGCGGGCAGGTGGAGCTTGTTGGTGAGGCATATCTCGTAGCTCACGCCCTCCCGCAGCCGTCGGTCGCACTCACGGATGTCGGCCAGGTACTGGCCGCGCGAGCGGGCCAGCAGCCTCGACGCGTCATGGTGCTCGGCGCGGGGTGGGGGAGAGGGGGCGCCTTGCGCTGCGGTCAGATCGGTCAATGAGGGGACCACAGCATTGATCCACTTCTCGGCGTCGGCCACGTCCTCCTGCGCGCAGACGGCGACGACATACGTACGGTCCTCGGCATGGTCCACGGCGACGAAGCGGTCGGCCTGGAGCCATACGGCGTCCGGGGTCTTCGACTGGTGGATGCGAGCCGCGCCGAGGTCGGCCTTCAACTCGTAGCCGAAGTAGCCGACATAGCCGCCGAGGAAATCGAAGGGCAACCCCTCGGCACCGTCGACCACACGGCCGGTGCGGCGGTTGAGGGCGTCGAAGATGGTGCCGGGTTCCAGACGGGGAACACCTCCCGCGGGTTCCACGACGACATGCTCGTGTTCCACGCGATAGGTCAGCATCTCGGTACCGGGGGCATCCGCGGAGCCGAGGAAGGAGAAGCGAGCCAGTCCCGGTTCGACGTGCGAGCTGTCGAGCCAGAACGAGCGTGCGCCGGGCCCGTTAAGGGCAAGGAATGCCGCCTCGGTGTCAACGGCCTTGTCCAGGACGGAGTACTGCGCCTGCAGGCGCGCCGGTGGAGCGGTCGACGCCGCGGCGGACACGGATGTGCCGTTGAGGCCGGTGCCGGCCCGGCGGCCACGGATGCCGGTACCGCCCCGCCGTGGGGCCGAGGAGAGTGCCAGGTCACGGAAGTTCGCCAGGAGGAGGGCACCGTGTTCCGTGCAGATCGACTCGGGGTGGAACTGCACCCCCCACCAGGGCCGGTCGCGGTGAGCGAGGCCCATGACCACTCCGTCCTCGGCGCGTGCGGTGATCCGCAGGTGGGCGGGCACGGGTTCGGCGACGCTCAGTGAGTGGTAGCGCACGGCGGTGAAGTCCTGCGGGATGCCGGCGAAGAGTCCGTCACCGCTGTGCCGGATCGTGGAGAGGTGTCCGTGGCGGGGCTGCGGCGCGGGGGTGATCAACGCGTCCGCCAGCAGTCCCATGCCCTGATGACCGAGGCACACACCCAGGACCGGAAGCCGGGCATGCTCCAGGACATCGCGGGAGCGGCCGAAGTCGCGAGGGACCGCCGGGTGCCCCGGGCCCGGCGAGATGACCGAGGCGTCGAAGTCGTCGAGATCGAGGTGCTCCCAGGCCGCGGCGTCGTTCCGTACGACGACGGGCGTGATGCCGTACACCTTCGCTAGGAGCTGGAACAGGTTGTAGGTGTAGGAATCGTAATTGTCGATGAGCAGCACGCGCATGGGTCAACACCAGGTGGTTGTCGGAGGCGGAAGGGAGGAGAGTGCGGGTGTCTCCCGGTGCGTCGGATCTCTGCTGGGCGCGGTTGGCCCGGCCGTCGGGTGCGGCGTGGCCGGTGGTCGTCAGGGGGTCTCGGTCGTCACCGTCGACCAGTCGAAGGGGACGGAACCGAGGACGTCCAGCTCCTCGCACAGTTGCCGGAGCCCGCTGAAGTCCTGAAGGAGCCGGCCCGTGCCGGAGGCGTTCCGGATGTCCCGCAGCATGGCTCCGCCGCCCTCCACGCCGAGGACGTCCAGGACCCTCGCCCAGGTCGTGAAGTCGTGCGCGGAGAACGCCTCCATCCCGTCGGCCAGCGCGGTGAGGAAGTAGTCGCGCTGTTCGGTGGTCAGGCGCTTCCATGCCTCCTGGACGACGGTGTTCGCGATGGAGGCGTGGCAGTACTCGTCACGGTTGTGCAGGACGGCGGTCATGCGGTTCACGGGCTGGATCTCGTGGTCCTCGGCGATGAGGTCCAGGTGGGCGTTGATCGAGATCTCCGCGACCGTGGTGAAAGCGAGTGACACCAGAGCCTCTTGTTCAGCTGTCTCGGCGGAGGCGAGCCGGTGCGCGTGCCGGCGTGATTTGTGACCGAGGGGAAGCGCGGACTCGGGCATGCGCCAACCGCGCTGCCGACGCGTCACGGCGCTCGCGTTCAGGTGCATCAGCGTGTGGTACTGCTCATCGACCATGGCCTGTGTCACCGCGATCGTCATGGAGTCCCCGAGCCCGGTGTCGAAGGCTCCCTTGGCGATCAGACTGAAGCCCGGGTTGACCACGTACTGCTCGATGTCCATGACGTTCTTGTTGAACGCCACCCAGCCCCACGCGAGGATCTTGGCCTTGACCTCGTCGTCGAGACCGAGATAGGTGGGGTGATTCCGGAACGGCAGCAGAGCTACGGGGAAGTCCGGCCTGTCCGGCTCGAACAGGTCGTCGAGGGTCTCTTCCCGCCGCCTGACCGTGGCGCGCCTGTCCCAGTTGCCGGCGAGCCTGCTGAGAACGGCGTTCTCCACTGCGTCATTCGGATCGTGTTCCGGGAGCGACCGCAGCCGTTCCGCCACGGAGAACGCTCCGAATTCCGGATTGATCATCGTGTGATCTCGCCTCCTGTCGAAAGGACGGGCCGGGCGGGCGCGCCGAAAAGTCAGTTCCGGTTGGTCCCCGCCGAGCCGGCCACGGTCTGGAGCGCCTGGACGTCGTCGGCTTCCAAGGTGAGCCCGAAGATCTTCTCCGGAGCGGAAAGCGTCTCCGACTCGTCGAGTTCCCGGTGCGCGGCCGGTTCTCCGGGCCGGATTTCGGTGAGCATGTTGCCGATGAGGACGGACCTCACGTCCGGCTCGGTGCGCTGGAGGATCACCCGGTGGTTGAAGGGTGAGCGAGCGTGGGTCAGGCAGTAGTGGTTGAGGACCTCGAAGTCCGCCGGATAGCGGGGGTCCGTGGTGAAGCCGTAGAGCTCCGACGGTCCCTCGGCCCGCAGGAACCGCAGCACATGCTCCCCGTTCGGCTCCCGCACCAGGTCGAAGGCCCAGTCGCCGGCCAGCCGCGCGCCCTCGGCGAGGCGGATCGGCTCATGCAGTCCGTATCCGCCGAAACTCACGTCGAAGAGCCAGCGCTCGCCGTCCAGTTCGACGCACAGAGCGACATGGACGGCGGGCCCCGTCCTGTTGCCCGTGCGGATCCGCGACCTGGCCGCGAACGCCGAGAAGGTGAACCCGATCCGGTCCAGTACGGCCGCCACCAGGACGACCTGTTCGAGACACAGGCCGCCGCGGCCCCGTCGGACGATCTTGTCCTGGACGCTGTCCAGGTCCAACGGCACCGCCCGTCCGAGCACCGCGTCGATGTTCTCGAAGGCGATCGTCTCGACGTGGGCGGCATGCAGGCCCCGCAGCGTGGCGAGATCCGGTGCCACGTCGGCCTGGTATCCCACGCGCGTCAGGTAGGCGTCCAGGTCGACGCCTTGGCCCTGCCACATCGAATCTGTCATGCGTATCCCATCCTTGAAATCCCTGACGTGGTCACAAGAGGCCGCGGCGTTCCGCCGGTCGTGGAGCGGGTGCGGTCAGGTGAGCTGTCCGGCGACGGTGGCCGCGAGAATGATCCAGCCGAAATAGCGGTTGGTGACGAAGGTGTCCCAGCAGGATTTCGGATCGTCCAGGTCCACGTGCACGGCCTGATAGGACAGCAGCGCCCCGGCACACGCGAGGAGTACGTAGAAGGCCCACCCCGTGTCCGCCTCGACACCGGCCCACAGCGCGCCGGCGACGCTCATGACGATGAAGACGCCCAGCCATGCCTTGCTGGAGTCGCCGAACATCAGGGCCGAGGACTTGACGCCGATACTCCGGTCGTACTCCTTGTCCTGGTGGGAGTAGACCGTGTCGTGAAAAAGGGTCCAGAAGAAAGCGCAGGCGTACAGGCCGAGCACGGTCGGCGGGTAGTCCACGCTCCCGGTCACCGCCGTCCAGCCGGCCAGTGGATAGACGCTGATCACCAACGCCAGCCACGCCGTGGGCCACGGAGTGATGCGCTTCATGTAGGGATACGCGACAAGGAACGGGTACGAGGCACCGACGACCAGCGCCGTCCTGGTGTTGATCAGCGCCAGAATCGCCAGTGACGCCACCGCCTGTGCAGCGCCGAACAGGAGGGCCTTGCCGACGCTGATCGTCCCCGCCGCGACAGGACGCGACGCCGTGCGGGCGACCTGGGCGTCGATGTCCCTGTCGATGACGTCGTTGACCGCGCAGCTCGCGCCGCGCACGAGCACGGCCGCGAGGGCGAGGCACACCACCGCCGTGAGGTCTGGCCGTCCCTCGGTGGCGAGGGAGAGACTCCACAGTCCTGGAAGGAGGTAGAGCACGACGCCGGTGGGCGCGTGCAGCCGCATCAGGATGAGATAGGCGCGGATCGACTCGGGGCTGTTCCTGACCAGGTGCGCCGACATCCGCTGCAGCAGAGGGGAGTTGTCACGGCCCGCCGCCGTGGGGGCGCTGGTCACCACGTCACCGGAAGCTCGACCAGCCCGCCGAGCAGAGTGTCGTGACGCAGCCTCAGTTTCTCCACGTCGACGGCCAGACGCATGGTCGGGAATCGTTCGACGAGTCGGGCCAGTGCCACCTGCAGCTGCATCCGGGCCAGCGGCGCACCGACGCAGTAGTGGGTGCCGTGTCCGAAGGTGAGGCTGCCGGCGGTCCGGCGCGTGACATCGACCCGCTCGGAGTCGGGGAAGACCGTCTCGTCGTGGTTGGCGGCGATGATGTTCAGCAGCACGAAGTCACCGGTGCGGATGGTGGTTCCGTCGATCTCGAAGTCCGTCAGCGCGTACCGGGGCATTCCGCCGTTGTGCGGGTTCGGCATCGACATCCGCAGGATTTCCTCCACCGCGCCCGGGATCAGACCGGGGTCCCCCAGCAACGCCTGCCGCTGCTCGGGGTTCTCCAGCAACAGCAGCGCACCCGTGCCGATGCGGGCCACCGTGGTCTCGTAGCCCCCGAACAGCAGCAACGCGGTCAGGCCGACGACTTCGTGGTCGCTGATGTCCTCGGTTGCGCACAGCCTGGAGATCACGTCATCACCGGGGTTCTGCCGCTTGCTCGCTATGAGCTTCTGGCAATAGCCGAACAACTCGGCCATCCCCTGTTTGGAGCGGACCCGGTCTCCCACATTGGCGGCGTCCTGGGTCCAGAGGCCGAACTGGTCCTTGTCCTCATGGGGCACGCCGAGCCACTCGCACATCACCAGAATCGGAAGCGGCAGTGCCAGGGCCAGGCGCAGATCGACCGGCGGCACCTTCCGGGCCAGCTCGTCCAACAGCTGCTCGGTCAGGGTCTCGACGTGCAACCGCAGTGCCTGCATACGGTCGGGGGAGAAGTGCGGCTCCAGCAGCGCACGCAACCGGGCGTGGTCGTGCGCGAAGCTGCCCAGCAGGCTGTCGAGCAGCGCGGCCCCGCTGTCACGAGCCGCCCCGGGGTCGGGGTTGGAGCGGCTGAGCCGGTCGTCGTCCAGCAACTGCTGCACCTGAGCATGACCGGTGACCAGCCAGGCCTCGTCCCCCTCGGGGGTACGGACCCGATGGACCGTGCCCTGGGACTGGAGCGTGCGCAGCAGGGGCGCGACGTGCAGCAGATGCGTCTGCTCGAAGGGCAATTGGGCTGGTGCGTTCACTGACAACCTCCACATCGACAGGACCCGTGACGACCTCCACCAGGTGGCCGCCGGGGCGGGTGCCGCTCGAAGACCGGGCCAGTTCTCGAGGGCACCCGCGTACGTCCACGGCGCACTGGTTCAGGGCAGCGGCTGTACTACGCCGGCGGCGTGTACTCGGCGACGACGACGATGTAGTTGAGCTCGTTGCGCCGGTGCGCGTCGAGGAAGGGCTGCTCCACGCCGGTGGCCAGGCCCCAGTGGGACCGCAGCTCCCAGTGGGGGATGGCTTCCTGGGTCAGGTCCCAGACCTGGGAGGGCACGAGGTGGTTGTCGGCGAGCGCCTTGAAGTACTCGCTGCGGTTGTTGATGTGGCAGTCGTAGTGGTCGTCGATGGCCTTCACGGCCTCGCTGGTGGTCGATACGGCGTCGTTGGCGCACCAGGTGACGCAGACGTAGCGGCCTCCCGGGCGCAGCACCCGGGCGAACTCCGCGAAGGCCTCCGCGGGGTTGACGTACATCGTGGTCTCGTTGGTGTACACGGCGTCGAACGAATTCGCCGGCAGGCCGGTGTCGCACATGTTGGCGTACCGGAAGGAGACCTTGTCGTCGCAGCCGTGCTTCTCCTTGGCGAGGCGCTCGGCGAACTCGATGTGGTGGGCGCAGAAGTTGACCCCGACCACCTCGCACCCGAACCGCCGGTTGACCAGGAAGGCCGTGCCGCCGCGACCCGAACCGCCGTCCATCACCCGCGCGTCGGACGGGAGCGGGGACAGACCGTGCAGGATCAGCTCGACCTGCTCGTTCTCCATCCGGGCCATTTCCGCGAGGATCGCCGCGTCCCGCTCGGGCTCGGGAACCTCCAGCACGGACTTGTTGTAGGGGCCCACGGCGTAGTGGTGGTGGTACAGCCCGTCCTCTTCGCCCAGCAGCAGATTGATCGGGTCCTGGGTCTTCGTTTCGTAGTGGGCCTGCGCCCGGCGCTCGAATTCGGTGCGGACGACAGCAGAGGCCGGCTTGTCGTGCGTAGTGGTCATGAGGGAGTACTCCGATTCATATGCCGCCTCTTTCGGGCGGCGCGGGTCATCCTGCGCGATTGACGATGCGGTCGAACAAGGCGGTCAGTTCGGCGGTCGCGTTCGGGGAGAGTTCGGCTCGGCCGAGGTTTTCCAGAGCCGATTGGAGATGGTGGCGGGAGAGCCGCTCGGCCGTGCGGCGGCCGCCGGCCTCGTCGATGAGGTCGGCCATCTCCTGAAGGTGCGCGTCCGTGGTGCTGTCGGCCTCCCACGCCCGGCTGAGCCGGTCACCGGCGGGAGTGCCGGTGGACATGGCGACCAGTACGGGGAAGGTCGGATTGCGCCGCTGGATGTCACCGCGGATCGGCTTGCCGGTCACCGCGGGATCGCCCCAGATGTCCTCCACGTCGTTGGAGATCTGCAAGGCGATACCCAGGTGCCGGCCCGCGTCGCGCAGGGCGGCCAGGACATTCTCCGATGTGCCCGCCCGAATGGCCGGCGTCCCCAGCGAGCACTCCAGCAGCGCGGACGCCTTCTCCTTCACCATTTGTTCGTACGTCGCGATGCCGACGTGGGAACCCGGCCGGATGGTGAGCTCGCGGGCCTGGCCCGCGTGTACCAGACCGATGGCCTCGGTGAAAGAGCCGGCGATTTCCTTGTGGCCGGGGCCGGAGTCGTCCACGACCATCTGCAGCCCAAGGATCTGGAGCGCGTTCCCGGCATGAATGGCCGGACCCGTGCCGAACACCTTCCACGCGGCGCGGCGGCCGCGCCGCAGGTCGTCCGCGTCGGCGATGTCGTCGTGGACCAGGGTCGCGTTGTGCAGCAGTTCCACCGCTGCCGCCTGGTACCGCACGTCCTCCGGCCGCAGGCCGACGCCGTCGGCCACCGCCAGCATGAGGCCGGCGCGAGTCAGTTTCCCGGCCCCGCCGCTGCTGGGGTCGCCGTGTTCGTCGACGAAGCCCAGGTGGTATCCGCAGATCCGGGCCAACGACGGTTCCAAAAGGGAGACCTGACGCTGAATAACGGGCACTACCGTGGATCGCACTGCCGTCGGCGACAGGAGGGAATGGGCCCCGGTGGGCGAGCTGACGTGGGTACTCATCGCGATATTCCTCCAGGCGCGCGAGTAATGCACAAGTCGTTCGCGAATTGAACCACTGGACACTCGTAAATACGTGCTCCCGAGTTCTGCGTAGCCCGGAGTCCGAATTCACCCAAGGACCCGGTGGCGCTACCGGATTTGAGTCTGTGTGATCTCTCCGAGTCATGTCAACGATGGGGCATTGAGGACTAGGGAAACCACTAAAGCTCGACGTGGCTTCAGCTCGGGGACCCTGGGCGCCGGGCGATGTCCGGCCTGATCGCGAGCCGGTTCTCGACGATGAAGCTTTTCCCCGGGGTTGGGCGGTTTGAGCTTCATGCAATTCCCCATCCCGGATTCTCCGCATTGGCTGGAAGCGGGAGGTACCTCGTGAACGATCTTCGGTGTGCCGGTTGACCAGCGCGACTGGCCGTCATTTGACCGGGGTGAGGTTGCGCGGGCGAGTGATCGCACGGGCGAAGGCGTCCGGGACGCGGGCATGGAACGGGCTCGGACGCACCGCGATCGGGCGCTATTCGCGCCCGATCGGTGGTGTTCCTCAATTCGAGTCTGGCTTGAATTGCTCGCCCGACTCCGCGCTCCCGGACAACCCGTACAGCTTCCTATTCGAGGATCGGAACGCCCGGCGCATCGCAGTGATCGACGCGAATCCACGGAGCGTCCGCGGCACGTCCATGCGCCGTACGGAATGAGTACCGTGCACGTTCAGCCGGAGTCCGGGGCGGTCCAGCTTCTTGCCGGTCCGGGTGTGCGGCACGGCCGGCACCGGGACGACCGCGTCGGTGGACGTGACGCGGCGGGGCGCGGGTGCGGGTCGCGGTCGTGATCGTGTCGTGCGGGGCCTGGGCTACGAGGTCTCTTCCGACCTGCTCGGCGACGACCGGCCCCGAGCGCACGGCTGCCTTCTGCACCGCGACGCCGGCGGCCTGCCTTCTCCGCCGGGACGCCGGCGGCCTGCCTTCCATACCGGGACGCCGGCAGGGCTCCAAGGCTGAGACGCCCGGCCCCTTGACCCGGGTGGGGCCACTTCGGCGTACAGGAGAGCGCATCTGCCGCCGGTCGCCGTGACGGGACGCTCAGACGGGGTACGCGATCGGAAGGAACGACGAGCGGAGGGTCGCGATGTTCGAGGCCGGTGACATCCGGGAGTGGCGAGGCCACGACGTGGTGGATGCGGACGCGCGCAAGATCGGCAAGCTGGAGTCGATCTACGTGGACACCGCAACCGACGCGCCGTCCTTCGCGACCGTCACGGTCGGCATGCCGACCCGGCACCGCCTGGTGTTCGTTCCTCTCGCCGGGGCGCTGGTCGGCCCGGGGTACCTGAAGGTGACGTATCCGAAGAACCAGGTCAAGGGTGCGCCGTCCATCGATGTCGACGGCGTCCTGCCGGCTGAGGACGAGGAAGCGATCTTCGCTCACTACGACCTGTCCTACCGTCCTGGCGCGGAGGGCGAGCGGCGGCTGGCACGCCGCTGACGGCAACCACGATCCGGGAGGCCGCCATGGCACTGTTCCTGTTCCTGCTCCTTGTGGCCGTCGTGCTGGGTTTCGTCGGCGTGCTCGCCGAGGGCCTGCTCTACCTGCTGTTCATCGGGGTGCTCGTGGCCGTCCTCGACCTTGTTTACGTCGGCATGCGGCTCCGGCGCAGCGGCAGGCGACCGGTGCGCTAGGGCGCGGCGCACGATCCCCGCACTCGACGGCGCGTACGCCCTGCCGTGCGGCAGCCCCACCCGTAGACCGCCGCCGTGGTCCGGCACGACACTGTCTCCACGGACGGCGCGGAGCAAGCGCTTACGATCAGGGGTCGACCCGCTGAACACCGAGGTGAAATCCTCGCGCCGTCTGCTCGCACAACGCCTTGTCAGCGCTTCGATGTCGGCTGTATAACGTTGTAAATGTCAAGCACTGGGACTCGGCGCCAGGCTCACGGTGACGACACCGTACCCGCACCGACCACCCGAGTCGGGCCGCTCTGAAAGGGAATGCCGTGCGGGTCAGCCTCAAGGACGTCGCCGCGCACGCGGGGGTCTCCATCAAGACCGTCTCCAACGTGGTGAACAACTACCAGCACGTCACCCCCGCCATGCGGGAGCGCGTCCAGCGTTCCATCGACGCGCTCGGCTACCGGCCCAACCTGGCCGCGCGGCACCTGCGCAAAGGGCGCACGGGCATGATCGCGCTCGCCCTGCCCGAACTCGGCAACCCCTACTTCGCGGAACTCGCCGCCGCGGTCATCGATGCCGCCGCCGCCCACGACTACATCGTCCTGCTGGACCACACCGGCGGCCGCCGTGAACAGGAACTCCTGGTCAGCCAGGGCTTCCGCGCCCGCGTCATCGACGGACTCATCCTCAGTCCCATCGAGTTGGAGGCGGAGGACCTGCGCGACCGGGCGGAGAACGTTCCGCTGGTGCTGCTCGGGGAGCGCGACTACGACCTGCCGTACGACCACATCGCCATCGACAACGTCGCCGCGGCCCGCGCCGCCGTCCGGCATCTGGTCGGCCTCGGGCGCCGGGAGGTCGCGTTCATCGGCGACCGGCGCGGCCGCAGCGAGCCCGCGCAACTGCGCGTACGCGGCTGGCGCGAGGAGCTCACGGCAGCCGGACTCCCGGCCGACGACGGGCTGGTGGCCGCGACCGAAGGCTGGGGGCATGCCGACGGCGCGGCGGCCATGACCCGCATTCTCGATGCCGGACGGCGTCCCGACGCGATCTTCGCCTACAACGACCCGATGGCCATCGGCGCGATGCGCGTCCTGCACGAACGCGGTCTGCGCGTTCCCGAGGACATCGCGGTCGTCGGCTTCGACGACGTGGTCGAGGGGCACTTCGGGGCGGTGACCCTCACCTCCGTGTCGCCGGACAAGGCGGCGATCGGCCGGCTCGCCGTGGAGTCGGTGCTCGCCCGACTGGGGGAGGCGGCTCCCGAGCCCCGGCGTGTCTGGGCGGACTATCGCCTGGTCGAGCGGGAGAGCACGCTGGGACGCGCGGCGGCGAAGGGCGAGCCGCAGGGCTGAGCGCTCCGTAGACGACCGCGCCGCGAACCCCGTCAGTCGGTCGAGCGAAACGGCGGGGCGTTCGTCATGCCGCCTGCCGCCTGCCGCCTGCCGCCTGCCGCCGGCCGTCTGGCGAGTGCCGGACGCCGCCTGCTGCCTGCGGCCTGCCGTCTGCCGTCTGCCGTCTGCCGGGTGCCGGGTGCCGTCTGCCGGGTGCCGCCTACCGGGTGCCGTCTGTCGCCTGCCGCCAGCAGTCTGAGGTCTGCCGGGTCGCGTCGCCGGCTCCTCCTGGCCGCGGCATCCCCCCGCACAGGCCGCAACGGCGTTCACGCGCCCGGGAACCTCAGCCCCGGCAGCAGCCCCCTGCCGCACCGGCAAAGAGCCTGGTCGCCCGACGTCTGGACGGCGTAAGGGAGTTGACGTTCCCTCCAAGTCCGGGCACGGGGCAAGCGCTTCCCCCGCATCCCTGTCTCCTCGCGAGGCACACAGGTGTGCGCACAGGGGGTTTACAGCGTCCTTCCAACGATGTAAAAACCTCCTTGCAGCGGGCCCGACAACGTTGCCCGCCGGGGGAGATGAGCCGTTTCTGCCTGTCCGTCAGCTCCCCAGTTCCCTTTCAGCGTCGCCCGGATCGGGGTCACCCATGCAGCGCACCACTCACCGTCCTCGTCTCCTCACCCGCCCCGCGGTCGTGGCCCTGGCCGCCGCGGTGGCCCTGACCGCCGGCGCCTGCGCGAAGTCGGAGGACGACGCCTCGAAGGACACCCAGTCCCCGGCGGCCGCGGGTGCCGAGCAGAAGGTCGTCACGCCGAAGCCGGGCAGCAAGACCTGCGCCATCGACGCCTACGGCGCCGAGAAGCTGGATCTGAAGAGCGCGACCGTGGGTTTCTCCCAGTCGGAGAAGGAGGCCAACCCGTTCCGCATCGCCGAGACCCAGTCCATCAAGGACGAGGCGAAGAAGCGGGGCGTCAAGTTGCTGACGGCCAACGCCCAGTCGCAGTTCTCCAAGCAGATCAGCGACGTCCAGGACCTCCTCGCCAAGGGCGCCGACCTGCTGGTGATCGCCCCGCTCAACTCCGACGGCTGGGACCCGGTGCTGCAGGCCGCGGCCGCCAAGAAGGTCCCGATCGTCACCATCGACCGCAAGATCAACGCCACCGCCTGCAAGGACTACGTCTCCTTCATCGCCTCCGACTTCGTCGAGCAGGGCAGACGGGCCGCCGACCAGATGATCGAGGCGACCGGCGGCAAGGGCGAGGTCGCCATCCTCCTCGGGTCGGCCGGCAACAACGTCACCACCGAGCGCACCAAGGGCTTCAAGGAGCGGATCGCCGAGAAGGCGCCGGAGCTCAAGGTCGTGTTCGAGCAGACGGGTGAGTTCGCCCGCGAGAAGGGCCAGCAGGTCACCGAGCAGCTCATCCAGTCCAAGCCCGGCATCAAGGGCATCTACGCGGAGAACGACGAGATGGGCCTCGGCGCGGTGGCCGCGCTCAAGGGCGCCGGCAAGAAGGCCGGCGACGTCAAGATCGTGACCGTCGACGGCACCCGCAACGCCGTCCAGGGCATCGTGGACGGCTGGATCAGCGGCGTCATCGAGTCCAACCCCCGGTTCGGCCCGCTGGCGTTCCAGACCCTGGACACCTTCACCAAGGGCGAGGACGTCCCGCAGGACGTCATCATCCAGGACAGCGCCTACACCGCGGACAACGCGAAGACGGAGATCAGCAAGGCGTACTGAGCTGCCGGGGGCCCGGACGTCCGGGCCCCCACGCTCGTCTCTCACTCCTTCTCCATCCTCTTCCTGGAGGCACAGGTGGCACCCCCCGCCGAAGTCCTCGCCGTCCGCGGACTGAGCAAGACCTTCCCCGGCGTCCGGGCCCTGGACGACGTGGACCTCACCCTGCACGCCGGCGAGGTCCACGCCCTCATCGGCGAGAACGGCGCAGGCAAGTCGACCCTCATCAAGCTCCTCACCGGTGTCCACCGCCCCGACGCCGGTGAGATCACCTTCCAGGGCGCCAAGGTCTCCTTCGCCACACCCCTGGAGGCGCAGAAGGCGGGCATCTCGACCATCTACCAAGAGGTCAACCTGATCCCGTTGCTCAGCGTGGCCCGCAACCTCTTCCTGGGCCGTGAACCGCGCAACCGCTTCGGTGTGCTGGACATCGCCCGTATGAACCGGGAGGCCGAGGAGACCCTGCGCGGTTACGGCGTCCAGGTCGACGTCCGCCGGTCGCTGCGCACCCTCGGGGTCGGCGCCCAGCAGATGGTGGCCCTCGCCCGTGCCGTGGCCACCGACGCCCGCATCGTCATCATGGACGAGCCGACCTCCTCGCTCGAACCGCGCGAGGTCGAGACCCTGTTCTCGGTGATCCGGCGGCTGCGGGACGCCGGCATCGCCGTCGTCTACGTCAGCCACCGCCTCGACGAGCTGTACGCCGTGTGCAGTACGGTCACCGCGCTCCGCGACGGCCGGCGCGTCCACCACGGCCGGCTCGCCGACCTCGACCGGCTCGCCCTGGTGTCCACGATGCTCGGCCGGGACCTGGGCCAGGTCCGCGAGGAAGGTCTCACCAAGTTCACCGGCGACCACGAGGCAACCGACACCCAACCCGTCCTGGACGCAAGGGAACTGACGGTGCCGCACAAACTGCACCAGGTGTCCCTGAGCATCCGGCCCGGCGAGGTCGTCGGACTGGGCGGACTGCTCGGCTCCGGACGGACCGAGACCGCGAAGGCCATCTCCGGTGCCCTGCCGGTCCGTTCGGGCCGCGTCACCGTCGCCGGCGTCCCGCTGCGCGGCGGTTCCGCACCGGCCGCCATCCGGGCGGGCGTCAGCCTGCTGCCCGAGGACCGCAAGAGCGAGGGCATCGTCCCCGGCCTTTCGGTACGGGAGAACATCGCGCTCGCCGTCCTGCCCCGCCTCTCCCGCTTCGGCCTCGTCTCCGAGGCCCGCGTCGACAGCGTCGTCGACACCTTCATCAAGCGGCTGCGCATCAAGGCCTCCTCACCGCACCAGAAGGTCGGCGAACTGTCCGGCGGCAACCAGCAGAAGGTGCTGCTCGCCCGCTGGCTCGCCATGAACCCCAAGGTGCTGCTGCTCGACGAGCCCACCCGCGGCATCGACGTCGGCGCCAAGGCCGAGGTGCAGAAACTCGTGGACGAACTGGCCGCCGACGGCCTGGGCGTCCTGCTCATCTCCTCCGACCTGGAGGAACTGATCGAAGGGTCCGACCGCGTGGTCGTACTGAAGGACGGGACCGTCGTCGGCGAACTGACCGGGGACGACGTCACCGAGGACAAGCTGATGCGCACCATCGCCGGGGACGCCCAGGTGGAGCACCTGGCCAAGGAGGCGGCGACCGATGGCTGAGGCCACCCTCCGCACCGCCCCGCTGGACAGGACCCGCGTGCTCCAGTGGCTGCAGACGTACGGCGTCTACGCGGGCGTGGCGGCGCTGCTCGTCGTCAACACCGTCATCACCCCGCACTTCCTCTCCGCGGAGAACTTCCGCACCCAGGCCGTCCAGGTCGCCCCCGTCATCATCGTCGCCCTCGGCATGGCCCTGGTCATCGGTACGGAGGGCGTCGACCTGTCCGTCGGTGCCGTGATGGCACTGGCGGCGTCCGTCACCGCGCTCTACCTCGGCTACGGGCTGCTGCCCGCGCTGCTCGTGGTCGCGCTCTTCGCCGCAGGCGTGGGACTGGCCAACGGCGCGCTGGTGGCGCTCGTGGGAGTGCAGCCGATCGTGGCCACCCTGGCGCTCATGGTCGGGGGCCGGGGCCTCGCCCTGGTCCTGCTGCCCCAGCTGGAGGACCTGCGCAACCCCTCCCTGGCCTCGCTCGGTTCCGGCGACATCCTCGGCATCCCGTACCTGATCCTGATCGCCGCCGTCCTGGCCCTGCTGGTCGCCTTCGTGGTGCGCCGCACCACCTTCGGGCGCCAACTCCTCGCCATCGGCGACAGCCGGCCGGCCGCGCAGCTCGCCGGCCTGCCGGTACGCCGCGTGCTGATCATCGTGTACGTCGTGTGCGCACTGCTCGCGGCCGTCGCCGGTGTGCTCGCCACGGCCCGCCTCCAGGCCAGCGACCCGACCTCGCTCGGCAACCTGATGGAGCTCTCGGCGATCACGGCGGTCGTCGTCGGCGGCACCCCGCTGACCGGCGGCCGGGTCAACATCGCCGGCACCGTCGCGGGAGCCGTCCTCATCCAACTGCTCACCGCCACCCTCATCAAGCACGATCTGCCGCCCTCCTGGACCCAGATCGCGCAGGCCATAGTGATCGTCGCCGCGGTCTACGCGGCACGGGGACGGGGGAAGCGATGACCGTCACGAAAGCGGACGCGCCCGTGACCACCGCGAGCAACGAGCCGACGGGGGCGACCGAACCGGTCGGCTCCGCCCGCTCCGAACGGCTGAGCGCCCTCATACAGCAGCACGGCGCGCTGGCCGTCCTGGTGATCGTCTCCGTGGTGGCGTCGTTCTCCTTCGACAGCTTCGCCACCGGCGACAACATCGGCAACATGGCGACCAGTTCGGCCTTCCTGGCCATCGTCGCCCTCGGCATGACCTTCGTGATCATCACCGGCGGCATCGACCTGTCCGTCGGCTCGCTGTTCGCCCTCGGCGGCGTCCTCGCGGCCTGGGGGTCACGCCACGGCACCCTGGTCGCCCTGCTGCTGCCCCTCGCGGTGTGCGGACTGATCGGTGTCGTCAACGGCCTGCTGGTCGCCCGCTCCCGCCTCGCCCCGTTCATCGTCACGCTCGCCGCGATGCTGGGCGCGCGCGGCCTGCTGCTCGCCATCACCGACGAGGGCGCGGACACCTTCCTGATCGGCAAGGGTTCGTTCCTCGCCGAACTCGGCCAGGGCACCACCCTGGGCCTCGGCAACCCGGTGTGGATCACCCTGGCCCTGTTCGTCGCGGGTGCCGTCGTGCTGCGCCGCACGCGCTTCGGACAGCACGTCTACGCGGTCGGCGGCAACGAGGACGCGGCGGCCCTGATGGGCGCCCCCGTGGCCCGCACCAAGATCCTCGTCTACACCCTGTCCGGGCTCCTCGCCGGCCTGGCCGGCGCGCTCAACGCCGCCTGGCTCGCCTCCGGCGTGACCATCCTCGGCAGCGGCATGGAACTGGAGGCCATCTCCGCCGTGGTCATCGGCGGCACCCTCCTGACCGGCGGCCTCGGCTACGTCAGCGGGTCCCTGGTCGGCGTACTGCTCCTGAAGGTCATCCAGAACGTCATCAACCAGATCGGCTCCCTCGACTCCTCCTACCAGCAGGTCGTCAGCGGCGCCTTCCTCGCCGTAGTGGTCATCGCCCAGACCTGGCTGGGCCGCAGACGGCAACTCATGTGACAAGCCCCGGACCCGGCGGCCGAGCCCCTGCGACGGCCCGGCCGCCGGGTCCGGTTCCAGGCGGCCGGACTCCCTTCCGGCCACCGCCCGCACGCGCAGGTCTCCCCACCCCACGATTCAAGGAGGCACGATGCGTCGAGTACCCGCAGGCCGAAGGCCGCTGGACTGGCTGAGACGACGAGCGCGGTGGGCGACCACCGCGCTCGCCGCGCTCACCCTGGTCGGCGGCACGGCACTGACGGCCACCGGTTCCGCGGCCGCCGCACCCCGGGCCTGGACACCCAAGCCGTCCCCCATGACGACCCCGTGGACCAACCAGGTCCCCGTCGACAACCCGCTCCCGGAATATCCCCGCCCCCAGCTGACCCGCCCCGACTGGGCCAATCTCAACGGCATCTGGGACTTCGCCGTCACCTCGGCGGACGCCGGACAGCCGGCCACCTTCAGCGAGCAGATCAGGGTGCCGTTCGCCGCCGAGTCCGCGCTCTCCGGCATCCAGCGCAAGATCACCCAGAACGACAAGCTCTGGTACAAGCGCACCTTCACCGTCCCCTCGAACTGGAACGGCCGCCGTGTCCAGCTCAACTTCGGCGCCAGCGACTGGCGTACGACGGTATGGGTCAACGGCCGACAGGCCGGCGCCACCCACAACGGCGGCTACGACGCCTTCACCTACGACGTCACCGACCTCCTCAACGGCGGCACCAACACCATCGTCGTCTCCGTCTGGGACCCCACCGAGACCGGCACCCAGGCCATCGGCAAGCAGCGCATCCGTGACGTAGCCCCGCACCCGGGCGGCGGCATCCTCTACACGGCCGCATCCGGCATCTGGCAGACCGTGTGGCTCGAACCCACGGCCTCCGCGTACGTCAGCCGCCTGGACCTGGTGCCCGACCTGGCGAACAGCCGCCTCAAGGTCACCGTCCGCGGCACCGGCACGAACGGCCACCAGGCCCGCGTCACCGTCTCCACCGGTGGCACCACGGTCGGCACCGCCACCGGCCCGGTCGGCACCGAGTTCACCGTGCCCGTCCCGAACCCGCACCTGTGGACCCCGGAGGACCCCTTCCTCTACGAAGTGAAGGCCGACCTCCTCTCCGGCGGCACGACGGTCGACTCGGTCGGCAGCTACACCGGCATGCGCTCCATCGGCGTCGCCCGCGTCGACGGCACCCTCCGCCCCGTCCTCAACGGCAAGTTCGTCTTCCAGACCGGCACCCTGGACCAGGGGTACTGGCCGGACGGCATCTACACCGCGCCCACCGACGCCGCCCTGCGCCACGACCTGCAGAAGCACAAGGACCTCGGCTTCAACATGGTCCGCAAGCACATCAAGGTCGAACCGCAGCGCTGGTTCTACTGGGCCGACCGGCTCGGCCTGCTGGTCTGGCAGGACATGCCGTCCATGGAACGCACCCCCGACGCCGCCGCCCGCACCCAGTGGGAGGCCGAGTACGACCGCATCATCGACCAGCACCGCAGCTCGCCGTCCCTGGTCATGTGGGTCAACCAGAACGAGGGCTGGGGCCAGTACGACCAGGCCCGCATCGCCGACAAGGTGAAGGCCTACGACCCCTCCCGCCTCGTCGACAACATGAGCGGCGTGAACTGCTGCGGAGCCGTCGACGGCGGCAACGGCGACGTCGTCGACCACCACGTCTACGTCGGCCCCGGCACCACCGTGCCCAGCGCCACCCGCGCCGCCGTCCTCGGCGAGTTCGGCGGACTGGGCTTCAAGGTCGCCGGCCACGAGTGGTACCCCGGCGGCGGCTTCAGCTACGAGGACCAGGCCGACCTCGCCCACCTGAACAACCGCTTCGTGGGCCTGATCGACGCGATCCGCGAGGTACGCATGCCCCGCGGCCTGTCCGCCTCGGTCTACACCGAGATCACCGACGTCGAGAACGAGGTCAACGGCCTGCTCACCTACGACCGTCAGGTGGTCAAGGTCGACGAGGCCCGGGTCCGCGCCGCCAACCAGGCGCTGATCAACGCCTCCCGCGGCTCGACGACCCCCCTCACCCTGCCCACCAACCAGTACAAGTCCCTGCGGGTGACGACCCCCGGCCACACCGACCGTTACCTGCGCCACCGGGACGGAGCCGCCTTCACGGACATCGTCACCGGGGCGAGCGACGCCCTGCTGAAGAACGACGCCACCTGGAAGATCGTCCCCGGTCTCGCCAACAGCTCCTGCTACAGCTTCGAGTCGCGCAACTACCCGGGCGAGTACCTGCGCCACCGCGAGTACCGCGTCTACAAGGAGCCCGGCAGCGGCGACCTGTACCGTGCCGACGCCACCTTCTGCCCCGTCGCGGGCGCCAACGGCGGCGTACGCCTCTCCGCGTACAACTTCCCGGAGCAGTACCTGCGCCACTACAACGCCGAGTTGTGGCTCGCCACCCCGGGCGGCACCCACATCTGGGACAACCCCGGCCTCTTCACGGAGGACACCACGTGGGCCGTGGAGGCTCCTTGGGCACCGTGAGCCGGGAGTAGCACTCGGGACAGGGCGGCGGCGTCGGCGGACGCCGCCGCCCTGCTTCCGTGCCTGTGATATCCGGCTAGGCCTTGGTTGATGTGGCCGACCTGGCGGCCTGCTCGATCTTCGCGCAGTGGGCCGCACGGGCTTCCTCGTCGATCGGCTGCTCGTATTCGGGGCGTACCCCGGTGCGGCCGTCGAGGCCCTCGCGCAGGATGTCGGCGTGCCCGGCATGCCGGATGGTCTCGGTGAGGACGTGGAGCATGACGGCGAACAGGTTCGTGTTGGGAGAAGGCTCCGGCCACCATGGCACGTGGCCGGGGGAGTCGAGGGAAAGCTCGTTGATCGTCACGTCCGAGTGTTCCCATGTGCGCCGGTAGAACCCGATGATCTGATCGCGGGTCTCGTCCTCGGTCGCCCACTGATCGCTGCCGTCGGAGTCCTGCCACCGGCACAGCGGTTCCGGGGAAGGGCGGTCGAAGACCTTGCCGAAGTATCTGGCCTCGACGGTGGCCACGTGTTTGACCAGGCCGAGGAGGTTGGTCCCGGTCGCTGTCAAAGGCCGGCGTGCGTCGTACTCGGACAAGCCGTCGAGCTTCCAGAGCAGCGTATTGCGGTCCCGCCGTAGTCTCCGGTGCAGGTCGTCCTTCGCGAATTCATCGATCATGGGGCATGAACCTTCCGTGGGATGAGCTACCGGGAATGGCTGTCTGTCAGAGAGGCGATGGGGCGGGCGGGTGCCAGGTGAGGATCCAGCCGGCGGTCAGCACCGCCGCGCCGCCTGCCAGGGCGATCGCGCCGCCTGTGCCGGTGCCTGCGGCCACCGAGCCGAAGCAGGCCGGCCCGATGCCCTGCAGCGTCATGCTGCCGGAGCCGAGCAGACCGAAGGCCTGGCCCTGGCCGTCCCGCGGCAGGGCGTCCAGGAACGGCCGTTGCAGGCCGAGACCGTAGGCCAGTCCGAAGCCGCAGAGCAGCAGCAGACAGGACGAGACGCCCACTCCGGGCTCGGTGGCGAAGCCGACCAGCGGCAGTCCCGTCAGCGCGATCAACGGGACCACCAGTCGCTCCCTGGTGGGTGGCCGTAGCAGTCGACCCACCAGGAGGTCACCGACAAGCATGCCGACCGGCAGACAGCCCATCAGCACCGCGTACCAGCCGGGCCCGAAGTGGCGTCCTCCCGCGTAGGCGACGATCAGACCTTCCGCGCCCGCCACGAACGCGGGCGGTAGCCACTGGGCCAGCATCAGCCGTCGTACCGTGTGTCCGCGCAGCAGCAGGCCGGCACCGTGCAGGCTTGCCCGGACCGCCCCGCCGTCGCCGCGAGCCCTGCCGGGTGTGCCGCCGAACTCTCCCGGCTCCAGCCGGGGCAGCCGGATGCGGATGGCGAGCGCGCAGCCGAGGTAGAGGGCGGCGCTCACCGCGAGCGCCCGGTGCGGGCCGAGTACCGCGACGACCGCACCTCCCAGCGCAAGACCGAACAATTGCGCACCGGAGGAGGCGAGGTTGTTCAGTGAACGGCCCAGCACATAGGCGTCGCCCTTCAGCCACTGCGCGACCAGCCGACTCGACGCGCCGCCGAACACCGGTGTGGCGAGGGCGACCAGCGCCATGACGCCGAGACTTGCCGCGATCGGCATCCGCACCAGGGCGAGCAGCAGGGCGGCGGCGCACTCCAGGGCGTAGCCGCCGGCGATCAGCGCGCGGGGCGGCAGTCGATCGGCCAGTGAGCCCAGCAGCAGCGAGCCGAACAATTGCGGGAGAAAGCCGATGCCGAAGGCCAGTGCGCTCAACAGCGCTGAGCCGGTGGTCGCGAAGACCAGCACCGAGAACGTGGTGATCCGCAGCGAGCCCGCAGTGATCGCGACGGCGCGGGTCGAGAAGAGCAGCCGGAACCGCGGCTCGGCCAGCACTTCCCGGTAGGTGGCACGGTGGTTGCCCTGCACGGGTTCGGCGGTTGGGATCATGTCGCACACCCTCGTCGTGCGCTCATACCACTCACCAATGATTCGTCGCTGGACGAATCGAAACGGACGTCCGGAGGTAGCATCGCAGGGTGCTCCGCTTCGAAGTCTCCGTCGAGGACCTGCTGCGCAGCCGCTTCGCACTGTCGCCTGCGCTGGACCTCTGCTTGCTGCTGCGCTCGCTCTCCGGCCTGGACCGGCCGCTGCCGCGAGCCTGGGCGACCCGGCTCCTTCCGGCCTTCGAGCGACTTCGCCGCGAGACCGAACTGGACGCCGCCCTCGCTCTGCAGGCCCCGCAAGGCGGACCGAACTTCGTCGCCCCGCCTCCGCGCGGCCTCAGCCAGACCTGGGCAGACGACTTGGCCATGATTCGGGCCACACCCCTGGAAGCGGCCCGCCACGAATTCGCCGCCACCGTGACCGGCCCGTCCGCCCGTGATCCCCGCGTACGCGCAGTGCTGGACTCGCCGGACGCTGTCTCCAGGATCGCCGAGGCGATGGACCAGGCGTGGCACGAGCTGCTCGCCGCGGACTGGCCGCAACTGCGCGCGATCTGTGAGCGCGATGTCGTGCACCGGGTGGGTGTGATCGGCGAACACGGCTGGGCCACGACCATCGAGGGCCTGCACCCGGGCATCGCCTGGCGCGCCGGCGGTATCGAGATCGGCTTCTTCCGAGGCGGAACAGTCCGCCTCGCCGGCGACGGGCTACTGCTGATCCCTTCGGTCTGCGTCGGGCATATCGCCGCACACCTGGATGACCCCTGGCCCAGGACCTTGGTCTACCGTGCACGCGGCACGGCCGCCCTGTGGGGCGAACAGGAGACCGTCCCCCAACCGGACGCGCTGACCGCTCTGGTCGGCCGGTCCCGAGCCCGGCTGCTGCTGGCGCTGGACGCCCCGGCCAGCACCAGCCACCTCGCCCGAAGCCTCGCCATGGCTCCCGGCGCGGTGGGAGACCACCTCGCCATTCTGCGAGGCGCGGGGCTGCTCGTCCGCGCCCGGTCCGGACGGTCGGTGCTCTACCGACGCACCCCCCTCGGCGAGGCGCTGGTCGCCGGTTCGGGCTGAGCTCTCAGAGCAGCACTGCTTTTGAGGCGCGGCAGATGATCGCGCGACCGGGAGTGAGGAGGGCCGCTCCGACGCCCCCGTACGCCGGGTACCGCGGACGGACGTACGCCGGGTCCGCGGTCAAAGGCGAGACGCGAACGGGCCCCGGCGGGGGAGCCATCCCGCCGGGGCCCGGTCGTCGCCGTTGGTGCTACGGCTTCTCCTCCGTGTAGAGCGCGCTCACCTCCTCGGCGGTGAGGGCCTTGTCGTAGGCGTGGACCTCGTCGACCGCGCCGTTCCAGAAGTCGACGTCATTGCCGCCCCACTGGGCGCGGCCGACGGACAGGGAACCGGTGCTGGGGTAGGCCGCGCCGCCGGTCGCGGTCGCCGCCGGCTTGCCGTCGACGTAGAGCGCGATGGTGTTGTCGGCGCTGTCGCGGACGCCGACCAGGTGGTACCAGCGGCCCTTCTCCGGCGTGGTCACCAGACGTGCACGGCTCTCGCCCGGGGTGCTGAAGGCGAACGCGCCCTGCCCGTACTGGAGGTAGAACGGGCTGGTCTGGCGGCGGGTGTCCTGGCTGACCGCGGTGGCGTAGTTGCCGGGGAGCTCGTCGAGCCGGACCCAGGCGGACACCGAGTAGCTTCCGGTGGTGTCGAGCACCGGTCCGTCCGTCTCGGCGTACTGGCCGTTGCCGTCGAACTTCAGCGCGCTGCCGCTGACTCCGGGCGTCCAGGTGGTGCCCGTGGAGAGCGTCAGGGGCTTGGCGTTCGGGCCGTCGTCCTTCGCCGTGGTCCCGGTGCCCTCGTCGAGGGCCCAGTGCCCACCGCCCTTGAGCGGCTGGCGCTCGCCCGCGGCGGCACCGGCCGCGACGACCTTGCGGTTGATCTCACGGACCCGGACCGGGTCGACCTTGATCTCCCGACGGTCGTACGTGTACAGGCCGTTGAGCTCGTTCTCCAGGTCGGAGATCTGGGTGTAGATCGAACCGGACAGCTCGGCTCCGGCCTGGTCGAGGTAGAACTTCTCGGTGTTCTCGACGTACTTGCGGGTCAGCGCCTCCTTGTCGTTGACGCCGCTGTAGATCACCGTCGGCGCGCCCGGCCACATGTGCCCGGGGGTGCGCAGGGTGAAGCCGCCGTGCTCACCGTCCATCGCCGCCCGCTTGTCGTCGGGGAACGGCGGGTCCTCGTTGTTGTAGTCGTGGTGGTCGATGATGTCGCCCTTGCCTGAATCGCCCTTGGAGTTGCAGCAGTTGACACCGCTGTGGGCGTTGACGACACGCGACGGGTCGGCCTCCTTCACGGCCTCGGCGATCTTGCCGGTCTCCGTGCGGTCCCACTCGCCCCAGCCCTCGTTGAAGACGATCCAGCCGATCACGGAGGGCGCGTTGTGGTGCTCGCGCATCATCTCCCGGCCCTGGTCGACGAAGGCGCGCCGCCCGGTCTCGTTCGTGATGTTGCCGGAGACGAAGTCCTGCCAGACCAGCAGGCCGAGCTTGTCCGCGTGGTAGAACCAGCGCGCCGGCTCCACCTTGATGTGCTTGCGCACGGCGTTGAAGCCGAGCTCCTTGTGCGCTTTCAGATCGAAGGCCAGGGCCTCGTCGCTCGGTGCCGTGTACAGGCCGTCGGGCCAGAAGCCCTGGTCGAGGGTGGCCAGGGAGAAGACCGGCTTGCCGTTGAGCACCAGCTTCTGGAAACCGCCGACCTTCGCGATGCCTATCTCGCGCATACCGAAGTAGCTGCCGACCTTGTCGGTCGACCTGCCGTCGGTGAGCTTGACGTCGAGGTCGTAGAGGTAGGGGTCGTCCGGGCTCCACAGGTGCTGCTTCGCGACCGGCAGCCGCAGCTGCTTGTTGGCCGGCCCGCTGACCTTGCCGACGACGTTGCCGCGCTTGTCGCGGGCGACGGCCTCGACGCGGGCCCCGGCGGACGCCTTGTCCGACTCCACCGTCACCGCGAGGCTGCTCGTGTCGATGTCGGGCGTGGAGACAACGTTATCGACCGCCGCGTTCGCGACGGGCTCCATCCAGACGGTCTGCCAGATGCCCGACGACTGGGTGTAGAAGATGCCGCCCGGGTTGGTGGACTGCTTGCCCATCGGCTGGTCCGCGCCCCCGGTGTCGGTGACCGCGACCACGACCTCCTGGGGCCCCGAATCCTTCAGCGCGTCGGTGATGTCGGCGCTGAACGCGTCGTAGCCACCGGTGTGTTCGGCGACCTTCGTGCCGTTGACGAAAACGCGGGCCTGGTAGTCCACGGCGCCGAAGTTCAGCTTCAGCCGGTTGCCCTTGCCGTCCTTGCCGACCTTCCAGTCCTTGGGGACGTTCACCAGCCTGCGGTAGAACATGTGGTCCTCGTGCCGCTCAAGGCCGGAGAGCTGCGACTCCACCGGGTACGGCACGACGATCTTCTCGTCGAGGTCCTTGCCGAACACCGGCTGTTCGCCCGCCTCGGCACCGCTGAACTGCCAAGGGCCGTTCAGGTTCCTCCACTTGGAGCGCACCTGCTGCGGACGCGGGTACTCCGGCAGCGGGTTCCGCTTGTCGACCTTGTCGCCCCACTTGGTGGTGAGCCGGTGGGTGGAGGCGTTGTCCGCGTAGCGGATGACCTTCGGCACGGTCTCGCCGCCCGAGGTCAGGCCGCCCTCGCCGTCGTAGGTGACCCGCACCTGCTGGTTCTTCTGGATGGGTTCGGCGAGCGTCACGAGCAGGGAGTTGCGGTCCGCGGGGTCGACGGCGACCGACTTCAGGGGCATGGCCGTGGTGTCGGCCTCGACCTTCAGGTGGCCCTTCACCGCGGCGAGGTCACCGACCCTGCCCTCGAAGCGGGCGCGCAGACGGCGTCCGTCCGCGGCCACGGACATCTCGACCGGGTAGACCTCGAAGCCCTCGGGCGGCGTGAACGCCGACATCGGCACGAGCTGCTTGGACAGGCCCGGGCCCGCCCAGCGCAGGAACATGTTGGAGCCGCCGAAGTCCTGGAACATCTCCAGACGGAAGTCGTGCTTCTCGCCGGCGTTCAGCCGGATCGCGGCGCTGGTCTGCTCCCGGTCCCAGTCCGGCTCCCAGTGGTCGATGACCGGCTCGCCGTCGATGTAGAGGCGGAAGCCGTTGTCGCCGATGGCGTAAAAGGTGTAGTCGCCGGTGGCCGGTGCCTCGATCCGGCCCGTCCAACGGGCGGTCGTGTGCTCCGTCTTGCCCGTGAGCTCCTGGAAGGTGCTGGTCAGACCGGAGAAGTTGATCTGCGGGTCGAGCAGCGTGCCACCGAGTTCGGCGAAGTCCCGGGCGCCCGGGGCCGACATGCTGAAGTACTCGCCCTTCAGGCCGTGCACCTCGACATCGGCTGCTTCGGTGGAGAGCGCCGAGGCGCTGCCGGTCGGTTCCGCTGCCGACGCGGTGGCGGCCAGACCGCTCGGGGGCACGACGAGAGCGGCCGTGGCCAGCAGCGCCCAGAGTCTGGTCCGTGTGCGGGTGTGTTGTCTTGTCATCGAACCTTTCCTTGCACGGGTGCCGCGGACCGGGACCGGTCGGCTGGAAGGACCAGGCCGCCGGAGTGACGGAAGACCGGAACGGACGCGGTCGGGCGGTTCTTTCAACGTTGGAAATCTTGCGCCAGGCGAAATGACAGCACGGCCCTCGACCGCTGTCCAGACCTCGCGCACCACTCGGTCACCCACCCTCACGGGCCTTGTACCGAAGGCGACTTACGGACTCGACCCTCCGCGGCATTGACATGCCCGCAACCCATAACGATGCTGCCGGAGAGCTGTTCCATCGATGGAAAGCGGGGCGCCGAGGTGACCATGGATTGTCCGCGCCGGTACACGGGCGTCGTGGCCGTGCTGTTGTCCGGCGTCCTCGCCGCCGTGCTGGCCCTGACGTCCGCCGAGCCCGCCCGGGCAGGACAGACGACCCTGCGGGCCGCGGACCCGAGCGTGCTTCGCGTCGGTGGCACCTACGTCTCGGTGCAGTCGGCCGGTGGCGGCATCGTCGTCCGGCAGGCTCCGTCGACGGACGCTCTCGCGAGCGCGCCCGCCCGGCAGGTCTGGTCCGACACCCGCGACCGCGGGGAGGTCTGGGCTCCCGAGATCGTGCGGGACGGCGGCCGCTACTACATCTACTTCTCGGCAGGTCGCGGACCGGCCCACCGCATGTACGTCATCAGTTCGGCCGTCGCCGACAGCGGATACACGGCCGAGAGCGAACTGGCCCTGCCGGACGGCAAATGGGCCATCGACGGGACCCTGTTCACCTTCAACGGGCAGCGCTGGTTCGTGTGGTCCGGCTGGGCCGGCGACACCAACGTCGAACAGAACCTCTACATCGCCCGGATGAGCAGCCCGACCACCCCGACCGGCGCGCGCCACATCATCTCGCAGCCCCGGGAGAGCTGGGAGCGGGTGGTGGGCAACCCGTTCATCAACGAGGCACCCGAGGCCATCAAGGACCCCAACGGCCAACTGCACATCGTGTACTCCGCCAACGGCAGCTGGAGCGAGCAGTACTGCCTGGCGGACCTGCGGCTGCGTGCCGGGGGAGACCCGACGTACGTCTGGGACTGGTACAAGTCCAACGGCTGTCTCTTCGGCTCCAACCGCGGCACGATGATGGCCGGCTGGGACCCGACGCTGCACGTCAACGGCCCCGGCCACCACAGTTTCGTCCTGCTCGACGGCGACATCGGCACGAGCCCGCCGGCCGGCCCGAGGTTTCCGCTGATGTTCCACGCGGTCCCCAAGGGAACGCCGTACGCATGGGAGAACCGGTACTGGTACACCGGCACGTTCTGCTGGTGGGGCAACACCACCTACAGCCGCGCCAACGTCCCCGGCCCGAACACGGACACCGGTTGGAGCCTGAAGTTCTTCGAGTGAGGACCGGCGTCGCGTCGCCGTGGCCCGTTCAGAACCTCGGCGCCGGCGCCTGGCTCTCCACCATCCGGGCCGCCTCCTCCGGCGTCGCGACGGACGGCGGGGAGCCCGCCAGCGGCTGACCTGCCGTCTCCTTCATACAGGCCACAGCGATCACGCCGACCACGGCCGCGGCCATGACGTAGTACGCGGGCATCAGGTCGGTGCCCGTGACGGAGATCAGGGCCGTGATCACCAGGGGCGTGGTGCCGCCGAAGAGGGAGGCGGAGAGGTTGTAGCCGACGGACAGGGAGCCGTAGCGGACCTGGGTCGGGAACAGCGCCGGCAGGGTCGGGTACCCCATCGGTCACCTGTGTCTCACGGCTGGGCGGGAGTCACCTGTGTCTCACGGCAGGGCGGGAGTCACCCACGCCTCACGGCTGGGTGGGCGCGAGGAGGGCGGTCACCCGATCCGACTCCGGCTCTCGGCTCTCAGGTCGCCTACGAGTGAGCCACCACCTCGCCGGCCGTCACCTGCGGCGGGACGGGGAGCAGAGCGGCCAGGCGGTCCCGTACGAAGTCCCTCGCCCTGTCGGTCGACTCCTCGGCGCCGGACCGGTCCTGGAACACTCCGGTCGACACCATCACGCCGCCCCCGGCATCGACCCAGTAGTAGGCCACGAATCCCTGGACCTGGCGCAGGAGCGGTACGAACTCCTCGTTCACCCGGCGCCCGGCCTCGGCCGGATCGGTCACGCCTTCGTACCGCCGGACCACTGCGTACATGGCTGCTCTCCTCGTGGATCGTGGGGCCGTGATCTGCGTGGTCGGCGTACCCGCCGCGGGCCGTGCGCTGTGCGCGAGCCCGGCGTAAATCACTGGAAAAGGCCCTCATGGTGGTCCGAACGGGGGGAGGCAGGGCGGGCGCCGGCCGGGGCCGGAGGGAAGAACTGCGCCGAAGGCTGCGGGCTGTCCGCCTACTTGGGTGGCAGGCCCGCCGCGAAGGCGCGTCCCTCGTCGACCCAGGCGCCCAGCGCCTCGTCCTCCGTGACCGCACTGCCGTCCACCACGACCCAGCCGCGCATCGGACGACCCGTCATGTCGAAGATCCGGGCTCCCGGCCGTGCCAGGGCTGCGTCCGTCGCATCCGGGCCGACCCTGACCATGAGGTCGTCGCCGGTGACGCCGACGGCCATGTTGCCGCGGTGCAAGAACGCCAACCCGCCGAACATGCGTTTCTCGCTGATCTCCGGGTCCGTGCCCAGCCGTTCCCGGATCCGCTCGGCGAGTCCTTCGTCGTACGCCACGTCTCACTCCTGTTCCGGGTTCCCCTGCTTCACGAGGCGTGCTTCCAGATCCCGAAGGTCCTTGACGAGATTGCCGCGTACCTGGCGTGCGAGCAGCGGGGCGGCGAGTCTGTAGAAACCACCCTCACCGCCTCGGACACGGATGCGGGCGAGGGTGCCGTCGGGGTGGGGCTCGAAGCTGTACGTGACGTGCATCGGCATCGGACCCGCCACCGAGACCATGTCGAGCAGCCCGGGCGGGTCGTACGCGGCGACCCGCAGCACATAGTCGATGCGGCGTCCCAGGAAGTGCGCCGTCCGGGTGACTTCGGCCCCGGCACCGAAACCCCCGGCGTCCGCCTCCCGGGTCAGCTCGGCCGTGCGGATCCCCTGGGTCCACTCGGCGTCGTGCCGCCAGTCCATGGCGTACGCGGCCACCCGCTCGCGCGGGAACGGGATGGCCCGCTCGGCCGTCACGTCGATCGTCATTGCTTCACCTTCCTCGCTGCCGCCCGGCGCCACCACCCGGTGCGCTGTGGATGCTTGCGGCGGAACGCCGAGCACCGCCTGGGCGGCCCCAGGCGCGGGCGCCGGGTGGGGAACGCGGATGCCGGTCACCGCGCATGTTCTTTCCGAGGGCTCCCGGCGGTCAGCCGCTCCACGCGGGATTCCGCCCGCTGGCTCCGAGCGCCTGGTGGAAGGCCGGTGCGTCGGCGGGTACGGGCACGGGCGGGCCGAAGGCGCCGTTGGCCCGGGCCTGCTCGGCGATCTCCTCGACCGCGCTCAGCACGAGCTGCGCGGTCTCGTCGCCGAGGTCGAACGGGCGGCCCGTGGCGCGGGCCAGATCCCAGCCGTGCAGGGCGAGTTCTTCCAGGGTGATCGTGGCGGCGAAGCCGGCCGGCATCTCTCCCGGACCGAAGTGGGTGGTGCCTTCGTACGCTTCGGGGGCGGACCAGGCAGCCGCGGCTGTTTCGGCGCACCGGGCCACGGTCTGCGCCGACATGCCCGGAACGGCCCCCTCGCCGGGCTGTGGCTCCTTCCGCGCGGCCCGCGTGGAAGAGGACAGCGTCTGACCCAGGTGGTCGAGCAGTTCGGCGACGGTGAACTTCTCGCAAGGCGTGCGGTTGCCGAGCTGTTCGACAGCAATGCCGGAAGCCGTCGCCGTGACGACCTCGGCGCACTCGCTCAGGGCGGAGTGCAGCGTGTTGTGCGGGGCGGTCATGGGGTTCACGGGGTTCTCCCTCTCCCGCGCCGGTGCCTGCGACCCCGGCGAGGTGTGTTCGGTGCTGTGTGCGTGCGTGGTACTGGGTGGCGCGGTGCGGCGTCGCTTCTCGGCCCGCTTTCCCGACAGGAGGGGCCTGCGCCGGCCGGGCATGTCTCGGGTTCTGCGTCAGCCCGTGAAGAACGGGGCGGGTTCGCCCGTCTCGGCGTACGCCTTCAGCTGCGTGAACTTCGTCGCCCAGCCGTAGGTGAAGTCCCGGTAGGCGTCGTCGACGCCGGGGAAGCCGCTGTGCGTGAAGCGCAGCGTCACGTCCCCGTCGGGGCGGGCCAGGATCTCGTAGGTCTGGACCGTGTCGGTCCAGGGGCCGTTCTCTCCGGTGAGGACCAGCCGCTTGCCCGGCTCGGCCTCGGTGATGTGCAGCCGCCAGGGTTCCTCCACGCCGGGGAAACGCAGCTCGTGCGCCCCACCTACGCCCTGCTCCGCGGCTGCGGTGGTGGTGAACCAGCCGTGGATGCCGTCGGTCGTGGAGATCGCCGCGTACACGGTGTCCGGGTCGGCCGCTATGTGCAGCTGCATCGAGATGTCCGCCATGGCGGGTGCTCCTCACTTCAGTCCTCGTTCGCTTTAGTCGAGACTAAAATGAAGCGCTTCGGATGTGCAAGCTGTAGCGGACGCTAAAATGAACTCCATGGATGCGGTACGGGCGGTGGCCGAGCCGAGACGGCGCGAGATCCTGCGTCTGGTCTGGGACGCAGAGCTGTCCGCGGGTGAGATCGCGGAGCGGTTCGACGTCACTTTCGGAGCGGTCTCCCAGCACCTCAAGGTGCTCAGGGACTCCGGCCTGGTTACGCTGCGCCAGGACGGCAAGAAGCGCTTCTACCGGGCGGACCGGGAGAACATGGGCCCCCTCGCCGACTACCTCCAGTCCATGTGGGCCGCCAGGATCGACACTCTCGCCGAGCTGGCGGAAGCGGCCGAGCGGGACGGGCGCCAGGATCGGGACGGGCGTCAAGAAGGGGCGAGTTCGTGAACGCAGGCGTGGTGATGGTCGAGCGGCTGATCGCAGCTCGGCCCGAGACGGTGTTCTCCTTCTTCACCGACCGGGACAAGTGGCTGTCCTGGATGGGCCGTTCCGGCGAGTTCGTCTTCGAACCGGGCGGCGCCTACCGGACCAACGTCACCGGCGAGAACGTCGCCGAGGGCCGCTTCATCGAGATCGACCCGCCGAAGCGGCTCGTCTTCACCTGGGGCTGGGCCGAGGGCAGCATGCCCGTACCGCCCGGCTCGACCACGGTCGAGATCACCCTCGAACCCGTCCCCGAAGGGACGCTCCTGCGCCTGCACCATCGCGGCCTGCCCTCCCCGGAGGCGTGCGCCGCGCACGAGGAGGGGTGGACGCACTACGTGGACCGGCTCGCGACGGCCGCGCAGGGCGGCGATCCGGGGGACGACGTCTGGATGTGACCCTGCGGCGCGGTCACCGTTGCTGTAGGGCAGCGGCCGTCAGTCGCTCTCGCGATCCAGGACGCGGCGGGCGGCCTCGGCCTCCGCGGCCGGCGGTGACAGTTCGTCGAGGGTGTCGAGTTCGTCGTCCGCTTCCAGTTCGCGTTCCCATGCCGCCGCAAGGCGTTCTTGCTCCTGGCGCGGCTTGGCACCGACCGCCTCACGCTGCTCCGGGTCCAGGGCCGTCAGGAATCGTGCGACCGTGTCGGTGGGCATACGGTGCTCCTTGCTGCCAGAAGGGATGCCGCCTCGCCCCAGCATGGCTGAGCACCCCGACCACGCGCCGCCCGACACTTCCGCGGACCACCCCGTTGGTCTCTTCGCGGCGGACCGTGAACCGCGGACCGTGAACCGCGGACCGCGGACCGCGGACCGTGAACCGCGGACCGTGAACCGCGGACCGCGGACCGCGGACCGTGAACCGCGGACCGCCGGCGACGGTCAGCTCTGCGCCACACGATCCCGACGCGGCCCTTCCGTGCTCTCCCGCAACACCAGCCGATGCGCCACCACGAGGTCCTGAACCGACCGCACCCCCGTCGAGGAGGCGTCCGCCGAAGAGTTCCCCGTGGCCTCGTCCATCCGGCGTTGAAGGAGTTCCACGGCGACCTGGGCGACCGCCGCCTTGTCGGGGGCGACGGTGCTGAGCGTGGGGACACTGAAGCGTCCGGCCTCGACGTCGTCGAAGCCGACCACGGCGACCTCCTCGGGGACCCGGATGCCGTGCTCGTGCAGGGTGCGCAGCGCGCCCAGCGCCAACTGGTCGTTGAGGCACAGCAGCGCGTCCGGGCGGGCGCCCTCGCTCAGTGCCCGGGCCACCGCCTCGGCGCCGTCGGGCATCCGGAAGGACTCGACGGGCAGGAGGGCCGACGGATCGTAGGCGACGCCGGCCTCCGCGAGCGCGGCACGGTAGCCGCGGGTCCGGGCCTCGGCGGTGCCCAGGCCCGCGTCGCTGCGTCCGCCGATGACCAGGATGGAACGGCGGCCGAGGCCGAGCAGGTGCTCGGTCGCCTCCCGTGCCGCCTTCTCGTTGTCGATGGCGACGTGGTCGGCGCCTTCCTCCAGTAGTTCGCCGATCAGCACGGTGGGCGGGGAACCCGCACGGTCACGCAGGTCGTCGGGGGTGAGGGCGAGCGGGCTGAGGATGACGCCGTCGACGAAACTGGACCCGAACCCGGTCAGTGCCGCCAGCTCGTGATCGCGATCCGCGCCGGTCTGGTGGATCAGCACCGTCAGGGAGCGCCGTTCCGCCTCGCGGATGACGTGCCGGGCGAGTTCGGCGAAGTACGGGACGTCCAGTTCGGGGATGACGAGGGCGATGATGCCGGTGCGGCCCTGGCGCAGATGACGGCCGGCCAGGTTCACCTTGTAGCCGAGTTCCTCGATGGCCTCGCGGACGGCGCGCCTGGTCCGGTCGGAGACGTGGGTGTAGTCGTTGATGACGTTGGAGACCGTCTTCTCCGACACACCTGCGAGCCGCGCGACGTCCTTGATCTTCGGTCGTGCCACCGGAACCCTCCCTGCCCCTCGGAGCTGCCGAGTTTATGTCCCGGCAGGTCGCGGATCCGAAGCCGGATCGGAAGCGAGTCCGCCCGGCCTGACGGGCCCTCGTTTTCCGGCCGCGCCTCCAGGCTCTTTACAGCCAATGTACATCGATGTAAAAACTAGCCATCGCATCGGCTCGACCGGTGCGCCCCCGCCTGACCCAGGCGGTGGAGCACCCTCTCCACGGGTGGTCCACCGTCGGTCCGGCATGCGTGTCCGGCCGTCGGAAGGTCCGCGATGTTCACCCGCTTCTCCGCCTCACCACCAGCGCCCGCACCCGATGCGGCAACTGGTCTCACCCGTCGCCGGCTGCTGCGCGACGGCACGGCAGCCGCAGGTGCCCTGCTCGCTGCCGCCCCGCTGTCCGGCTGTGCCTCACCGGCCGCCGCCGACGCCTCGGCGCTCAGCGTCTGGGACCTGTTCCAGGGCGGCGACGGCATGCTGATGGACGACATGATCAAGGCCGTCTCCCAGGGACCCAAGGGGTTCGAGGTGGAGCGGACGATCCTGGACTGGGGCCCGTCGTACTACACCAAGCTGGCCATGTCGGCCGCCGGCGGCCGGGCCTCCGACGTGGCGATCCTGCACCTCTCCCGGCTGGCCGGCTACGCGCCCGGCGGCCTCCTCGACCCCTTCGACCTGGACCTGCTCGCCGAATTCGGCGTCACCCAGAAGGACTTCGCGCCGGCCGTCTGGGCGCGGACGCAGCACGACAGGACCGTCTACGCCGTCCCGCTCGACGTCCACCCCTTCATCGTGTTCTACGACAAGGAGGCCGCCGACAAGGCAGGTCTCCTCGACTCCTCCGGTGAACTCGCCCCGATGGGCTCCCCGGAGGCCCTGCTCGACGCGGGCAAGGCACTCGCCGAGGCGACCGGGCAGAAGGGCATCCTGTTCGGTCACGTCACCGACACGGCCCAGACCTGGCGGCAGTTCGCCGCCTTCTACGCCCAGACCGGCGCCGCCTTCACCCTGCCGGACGGCGGGCCGCCGCAGATCGACGTCGACGCCGCCGTCCGCGTGGTCACCTTCATGCAGCAGCTCTTCGACGGCCGCACCAACCCCAACAACCTGGACTACAACGGCGCGATGGCCGGCTTCATCGGCGGCCGCGGCGGCATGATCATGCTCGGCGAGTGGGAGCTGCCGACGCTGAAGAAGTCCGGTATCCCGCTGGGCGCCGCCCCCTTCCCACAGGTCTTCGACCAGCCGGGTGTCTACACGGACAGCCACAGCTTCGTCCTCCCGCATCAGGACGACCCCGATCCGGCGAGGCGCCGCCAGGCCCACCGGTACGTCGCGGAGATGGTCAAGCAGAGCCTCACCTGGGCCACCGCCGGTCACATCCCCGCCTACCAGCCCGTGCTCGCGGAACCCGAGTACGCCGCCCTCGACCCGCAGTCCTCCTACGCGGACGCCGGAGAGGTGGCGGTGCTCGACCCGCCGAACTGGTTCGCCGGCGCCGCCTCGAACTTCCAGAACCGGATGTGCCAGCCCCTCCAGGCGGCACTGCTCGGCAACACCTCCGCCGAGAAGGCGGTCCGCCAGATGGTCCGCGAGGCGGACACGCTGCTCCGGCAGCCCAACCCGGTGGCCTGACGAGCAGAAGGAGTGACCCACGTGACCACCACCGCACCCCCCGGCTCCGACACCGTGACCGGCGCGGCCGCAGGCCGCCCCGCCGGCCTGCGCCGCATCGGCCTGAAGACCGGCCGGACCGCCCAGGGCCCCGGCCTCGTCTTCGTCCTGCCGTTCCTGCTCGTCTTCGCCCTGTTCCTGGTGTGGCCCATCGTGCACGGGCTCTGGATGAGCTTCACCGACAGCTCACTCACGCTGCGCGACACGGCCTTCGTCGGCTTCGACAACTACGCCGAGGCGTTCGGCGATCCGGACGTCTGGAGCAGCCTCGGCAACACGGTCGTCTTCACCGCCATCTCCAGCGTCCCGCTGGTGCTCATCGCTCTGGCGATGGCCCTGCTCGTGCACAGCGGCCTCGCCGGGCAGTGGGCGTGGCGGCTGGCCTTCTTCGCCCCCTACCTGCTGCCCGTCACCGTGGTGACACTCATCTGGACCTGGCTCTACCAGCCCGAACTCGGCTTCGCGAATCAGCTCCTGGACACCCTCGGCATGGCGCCCGTCGGCTGGCTCTCCGACGAAGCCGTCGCGATGTGGTCGATCGCGGCCCTCACCGTCTGGTGGACGGTCGGTTTCAACTTCCTGCTCTACCTCGCCGCTCTCCAGTCCCTGCCCTCGACCTACTACGAGGCGGCGGCGCTGGACGGCGCCGGAGCCTGGCGGCGCCTGTGGTCCATCACCCTGCCGCAGCTGCGCCGGACCACCGCGCTCGTCGCGATGCTGCAGATCCTCGCCTCGCTCAAGGTGTTCGACCAGATCTACATCCTCACCAAGGGCGGCCCCAACGCCTCGACCCGCCCCGTCCTGGAATACGTCTACGACGTCGGCTTCACCGGTTACCGGCTCGGCTACGCCTCCGCCGTCTCCTACCTCTTCTTCGCCCTCGTCATCGTCGTCTCGCTCGTGCAACTGCGTCTCTTCCGCCAGGAGGACTGACCGTGTCCGCCACCGCAACGCCCCTCCGCCCGCGGCGCCGTCCCCCATTGGCCGCTGCCCAACCCTCCCTCGTCCTCGGACACGGCCGGCTGCCGCGCGTCCTGGCCGGCACCGCGCTGGCCGTCCTCGCCGCCGTCTGGCTGCTGCCGTTCGTCTGGGCGGTCGCCACCTCGGTGCAGAGCGAGCAGGACGCGGCCTCACCCGGCCTGTCCCCGATCAAGGGCGCCTTCACGACCGAGGCGTACCGGCAGATCCTGGAACGCGGGAACGTCACCGTCTGGGCCTTCAACAGCTTCCTCATCGCCGGCCTCGTCACCCTGATCACGGTCGCCGTCTCCACGCTCGCCGCGTACGGCTTCTCACGCGGCACCTTCCGCGGCCGCCGGACCCTGCTCGCCGTGACGGTCGCCGCGATCCTGGTGCCGCCGCAACTGCTCGTCGTCCCCCTCTTCGAGCAGATGCTGCTGTTCAACCTCGTGGACACCTACGCGGCGGTCATCCTGCCGCAGGTGGTCGCGCCCATGATGGTCTTCATCCTCAAGCGCTTCTTCGACGGCATCCCCCGTGACCTGGAGGACGCGGCACGGATGGACGGGGCCTCGGAGTTCCGGGTGTTCCTGTCGATCGTGCTGCCGCTGTCGCGCCCGATCGTCGCCGCCGTCGCGATCTTCGTCTTCATCGGGGCGTGGAACAACTTCATGTGGCCGTTCATCGTCACCAACGACCCGGACCTGATGACGCTCCCCGTCGGCCTGGCCACCGTCAAGGACGCCTTCGGTATCCAGTACGCCCAGTCCATGGCGTCCGCGCTGCTCGCGGCGCTGCCACTGATCGTGGTGTTCCTCTTCTTCCAGCGCCGCATCGTCGACTCCGTCGCCACCACCGGCCTCGGCGGCTCCTGACCTCACCCCTCGCCCTGACCACAGGCCGGCGGTCACCCCGCCGACTCTCGATCCACTGGAGCATGTGTGCCCACCCCCTCCGTACCGCGCCCGGAGTACCCGCGACCGCAGTTCGTGCGACGCGACTGGCTCAACCTGAACGGCGCCTGGCAGTTCGAGACCGACCGAGGGGACAGCGGGCTCGAACGCGGCCTGCCCGGCCGCGAGCTGCGCGACGAGATCCTCGTACCCTTCCCGCCGGAGTCCGAGCTGTCCGGCATCGGCGACACCGACTTCCTGGAGGCCGTCTGGTACCGGCGCGTCCTCACCCTGCCCGCCGACTGGGCCGGGCGCCGCGTACTGCTGCACTTCGGAGCCGTCGACCACGACACCACCGTGTGGGCCGACGGGAAGGAGGTCGCCCGGCACCGCGGCGGCTTCACCCCCTTCACGGCCGACCTCGGCGACATCGCCGGCAGCGGTGAGGAGGTCGTCATCACCGTCCGGGCCCGCGACCCCAAGTCCGGACCGCAGGCCCGCGGCAAGCAGGCGATCCAGTACGCCAACCACGACTGCAACTACACCCGCGTGACCGGCATCTGGCAGACCGTCTGGCTGGAGCCCGTCCCCGATCTGCACCTGCGGCGCCCCCGCATCACCCCCGACCTCGCCGGCTCCGCCTTCCACCTCGAACTGCCGATCTCCGGCAACCGCCCCGGCCACCGGGTACGGGCCGTGCTCAGCGACGCCGGCGGCGAGGTGACCCGCGCCGAGGCACGGGCGGACCTGGACCTGGCCCCGCGCCTGCACCTGCCCGTTCCCGAGGGCCGGCGCCGCGAGTGGGGCCCCGAAGACCCGCACCTGTACGACCTGCGGCTGGAACTCCTCGACGCGGACGGGCAGATCGTCGACAGCGCCGAGAGCTACGCGGGTCTGCGGGCCGTCGGTCTGCGCGGCAAGGCCGTCCTGCTCAACGGACGCCCCGTCTTCCAGCGCCTGGTGCTGGACCAGGGCTGGTATCCGGACGGACTGATGACGGCGCCGACCGACGAGGCCCTCGTGCGGGACATCGAGCTGGCCATGGCGGCGGGCTTCAACGGAGCCCGGCTCCACCAGAAGGTGTTCGAGGAGCGCTTCCTCTACCACGCCGACCGCCTCGGCTACCTGGTCTGGGGCGAGTTCGGCGACTGGGGCTGCGAGGTCGGCGGCTCCTCGGGCGACAACCAGCAGCCCGACGCGTCGTACGTCGCCCAGTGGCTGGAGGCCGTGGAGCGGGACTACTCCCACCCCTCGATCATCGGCTGGTGCCCGCTGAACGAGACCTACCAGAAGCTGCACGACCGCATCACCCAACTCGACGCGGTGACCCGCGCGATGTTCCTGGCCACGAAGGCCATGGACACCACCCGGCCGGTGATCGACGCCTCCGGCTACGCCCACCGGGTCGCCGAGACCGACATCTACGACTCACATCACTACGAGCAGGACCCCGAGGCGTTCCGTGAGCTGATGTCGGGGCTGGCGAAGGACGCCCCGTTCGTCAACGCCCATGAGAGCGGCGCCCCTTACTCACTGCCCTACGGCGGTCAGCCGTACTTCGTCAGCGAGTTCGGGGGGATCTGGTGGGACCCCGAGGCGGCCGTCGCCCAGTCCGGGGAGGACCGCACCGAGTCCTGGGGCTACGGCGAACGGGTCCGCGACGAGGAGGAGTTCCACACCCGCTTCGCCGGCCTCACCGGCGTCCTGCTCGACGACCGGGACATGTTCGGCTACTGCTACACCCAGCTGACCGACGTCTTCCAGGAACGCAACGGCATCTACCGCTTCGACCGCGGCACCAAGCTCGACATCGACCGCGTCCGCGCCGCACAGCAGCGCCCGGCGGCGATCGAGGAGGAGGACAGGGACTGAGGTCCCTCACTTCAACTCCTGCTCCGAGTGCGCCACGTCGCCGCCGAGGCCGTCGAGCAGGTCGCGGAACGCCGTGTTCATTCGTACGACCGCGTCCCGCGCCGCTTCGGAGAGCCCGGCGTACTTGACGAAGCCGTGGGGGAGCGTCGGCTCCTCCGAGGCCAGTACGTGTACGCCCGACGCCCGCAGTCGCTCCGACAGGACGCGGGCGTCGTCACGCAGGGGGTCAAGTCCGGCGCTGTACAGGACCGTTGGCGGCAGACCGGCGAGCTCCCCGGACAGCACCGGGGCGAAGCGCGGGTTCCGCCGCTGCGCCGGATCGGACACGTACGCCTCGACGAACCGCTCGACGGCTCGGGAGGTCAGCCCGTAGCCCTCGGCGAACTCGGTGCGCGAGGGCAACGTCGGGTCGCCCGAGGCGAAGGGACAGACAAGCAGTTGCGCGACCGGGGCCGAGGGCGCGGACGCGAGGGCCGACGCGGCGCCGAGGGCGAGATTCGCTCCGGCGCTGCTGCCCGCGACCGCGACCTGGGCCGGGCGGCCGACGAGCGTGCGAGCGTTCTCGTGCACCCAGCGGACGGCCTCCACGGCGTCGTCATGGGCGCTCGGAAACCGGTGCTCGGGAGCGAGCCGGTACCCCACCGAGACGACCGGCCGCCCCGTGACCCCGCACAAGGTCCGCGCCTGCACGTCGTGCGAGTCCAGGTCTCCCTTGACGAAACCACCGCCGTGGAAGAAGACGACGACACAGTCGTCGCGGGTGCCCTGGTAGAGACGGATCGGCAGGGACCGGCCCTTCAGGTGCGCGATGTCGTCGCGCACCTGAGGGTCGGAGCCCGGACGGCCGGCCGAAGACGCCCGCAACGAGCGCAGGTCGGGCTCGACCGCGCCGGTCCCGAGGACTTCGGCGATCCGCGGATCTAGTGCGTACGCCCGCACGGCGGGGTTCACCGGGCCAGGCACGCGGCGAGGAATCGCTGCACCACGGGCAGCACGGCGAAGTGGTCGTGCGCCGTGTCCGGGACCGTGTCGAGACGCGCGTCGATGCCGTGCTCGCGCCAGTTGGAGTGCAGCGCGTGGATGCGCTCGAGGCGGTTGCTGCCCACCGGGGCGGGGCCGCGGGCGTCGGGCGGCGCGAGCTCGGCGCTGCCGGTGTCCTGCGCACCGATGACCAGCTGGACGGGCACGTCACGCAGCGCGGCGGGGTCGACCTCGATCCCGAACCGCTCCTTGGCATCGGACGTGCCGTGCCACCAGGTCCTCGTCGGATCCAGCAGTGTGACCCTTCCGGGCGCTCCGACGGACAGGGAGGCCAGCCGGTCCGGGTGCAGGTAGGCGAAGCGGTGCGCGAACTGGCCGCCGCCGGAGAAGCCGTGCAGGTGGAAACGGTCGGTCCGCAGATGCCAGCGGGCGGCGGCCTCCTCGGTCATGGCAAGGAGTACCTCGTCCGCCCGGAACCCGGCAGGGGAGAGCAGTTTGTAGCTGTCCACGTCATTGGGACCGGTGATCCCGGCGGGGAACAGCGGCACGAGAACGACGCAGTTGTGGCGCTCGGCGAAGTCGGCGAACGCGTTGCGCAGGGTCTCGGCGCGACGGCGTGTGCCGTGCACGGCGATCACCACAGGGCGGGGCGGGCCGTCGGGCGCATGGCCCTCGGGGACGTACAGGCAGTAGGAGAAGCGTGGGTCGCGTGCGAGGGCGAACTGGGCGGTGGGGCCGGTGAGAAAGGTCACGCCGGGGTGACCTGCGGGCAAGTCCCAGGGAGACAGGGGGAGTTCGGCGGTCACGAGAGGGGGTCCGGTTCTATGGGGAGGTCCATCAACGGGGCGTACTGCTGGCCGGCGTAGCAATCGGCGTCGCGCAGGTCGCCCTGTATCTCGGGGCGGGGCAGGGAGACCTTCACGGCGAGGGCCAAGGGGTGGTTGACGAGCAGGATGTGCGCGGGGTGGACGCCGTAGAGCCGTCCGAAGAGGTCCTTGCTGAGGAAGCCGGTGGCGACGAGGGCGTCGTAGGCGGCCCGGTCGTGGCACATGAAGTCGAAGGTCAGGGTGAAGGGTCCGGCGTTCTTGGAGCGGACCAGGGAGCAGAAGTCCAGCAGGGTGGGCATGGCTCACACCTCCTCGGTGACGGTGCGGAACAGTTCGGTGGGGGTGACGCCGGTGACGACGTGGTTGAGGGTGAAGCGGTACAGCGGGCCGCGGTCCGTCTCGGGCGGTGAGAAGGGGTAGGCGAGCGTGGAGACCAGGCCGTCGTACTCCGGGATCGGCAGATGACTGCTCGCGTGGGCGACGAAGGTCGCGACGGCGTGGGCGGTGGCCTGGTCCGGGGCGGTCACGGTGATGAGGACGCCGATCTCGCGGGGGCGCAGCGGCTCGGGTTCGGCGGCCGCGAGGACGGCTCCGTCGCCGTAGAGGCGGAAGTCGATGTCGACGTCCGCGGGGTCGACGTCGCCGCCGAACACGTCGAGGATCTTGTCCGCGAAGTACTTCTTGGCGAAGGGCACCAGATCGGGCAGGTGCCGGATGACCACCTGGTCGCGCACGCCGCCGACGATGACGGTCTGGTGGCCCACGAGTTCGGCGCCCTCCAGTTTGTTCGTGCAGCCGTCCGAGGGGATGAAGCGCGCCCCGCGCACCCGGACCGTCCGCTCGTCGACGGCCTCGTACGTGGCGTCGGTGGTGTCGAGGATGCCGGAGGGCTCCACGACGCGGAACGGGTCGGCGTTCTCGTACAGGGTGTGCGCCGCGACGGACCGGGGGGTGAGCCGGCTGTCCTCGGCGAGTGTGGTGACGTCGAAGTGGTCGTCGCGCAGGTGCACCAGGAGCCCGTTGGCCGACGGCGGCACGGCGCAGGCGGCGCCGCACTCGATGGTCTTGGCCATGTGCCAGGTCAGTCCGGGGTCGGCACCCCGCATATGGGGGACCGCGGCGAACAGGGCGGTGTCGCTGGCCCGGCCGGTGAGCACGACGTCGCAGCCGGAGCGCAGCGCCTCCTCGATCGGCTCTGTGCCCATCATGGCGACGGTGTGACTGCGGGCGAACAACTCCCGGTCGATGGCGGGCGCGTGGGGCAGCGCGGCGATGCGGCCGGCGTCGAAGAGACCCTCCAGACGCTCGGCGGGCTGGTCGGAGTAGATCAGCGCCAAGGTGAAGTGCAGGTTCTCCGCCTCTGCGATGCCGCGCACGAGTCCGGCGACCCGGTCGACGCCGATGTCCCGTCCGCTGGTGCCGCAGGAGCCGATGATCAGGGGGACGCCCAGTTCGGCACGGGCTCTGAGCAGCAGGCGCAGATCGCGGGTGACGGCCTGGTCGGAGAGTTTGGGTGTGCCGGAGCCGAGGGCCGCGGGACCGGAGTCGGTCGACCCGGCGTCGCAGGCGATGACGTGGGGCCGGGACGCGACGCCGCGCCGGAACGCCTCCGCGTCGAAGCCGGCGCCAAGGGCTCCCGTCGGAGCGAGGATGCGGAACTCCATGAAGGTCTCTGTTTCCTGTGTGGTGGGGTGTGTCCGGACGTGGTGTCAGGCGGCGGCAGGTGTGAGGCGGCGAGCCAGCCGGGTGAACACGGCGAAGGTGACGGCGGCGAACAAGGCCCCGTCGAGCAGCATGAACCGCCACCCCGTGACGTCGACGGTGAAGCCGAGCAGGGCCGGGCCGAGCGCCGCGCCGGTCGACGAGGCGACGGTGTACAGGCCGGTGTAGGTGCCCACGACATGCCGGCTGGGGGCGAGGTCCCACAGCGCGACCAGGGCGTTCACCGCGAAGGTCGCGTACCCGATCGAGGTGATGACGAGAGAGAGGACCGTGCCCGGCACGGTGGGGGAGGCGAAGCCGATGAGCAGGCCGGCGACGAACAGGCCGACGCCGTAACGGATGGCGCGCACCTGGCCCAGCCGGGACGAGGCGTAGGCGAGGGGCACGACGCACACCAGGAAGGCGACGGCGCCGGGCAGCGCGAGTCCGCCCGCCGCACCGCGGGAGAGGCCGAGGGTCTCCGTGCCGTACGGCGTCATGAGGGCGCGCAGGGCGGACCACATGCCGGCGAAGCAGAAGATGCCGAGCATCAGCAGGGCCCGGGCGCGGGAGGGGTCGCGCACCATGTCCCTCACCACGGCCCAGGGCGAGACGAAGTCCGTCGGTTCGTCCTCCTCCTGCACCCGCGCGGCGGCCGTGGTGTGCCGACGGCCCAGGAACGCCCACGAAGTGGTGAGCAGCACCAGCATCAGGACGGGCGGAACGGCGAACGCCAGGGTGACGCTGCGGTCGACGACAAGCAGACTGATCAGCGCCGAGACCACGATGGTGAGGCTCACTCCCGCCTTCACGAAGCCTTGCGCCTTGGCCCGGTGCGCGGGGGCGAGGTAGTCGGAGACCAGCGTCTCGGTGACGCCCTTGAACGCGTTGGCCGTGGCGGCGAACGCGACGACGCAGACCATCAGCGTGGGCAGATCGCCGGTCCACGGGATCAGGGCGAAGGGCACCGAAGCCAGCGCCGCGCCGGTGAGGACGATCCCCCAGCGGCCCTTGCCGGCACGGGCGTGCCGGTCGGACACGAAGCCCGTCCAGGGCTGGATCAGGACGCCCAGCAGGTTGTCCATACCCATGACGAGTCCGACGAGGCCCGCGGAGGTGAGGTACTGCCGCAGTTCGGCGGGGACTTGAGCGTCGTAGAAGTTCCAGACCGACTCCTGGGCGAAGACCGCGAGGGTCACCCACAGGACGGTGCTCGCACTCATCCGCCCCGGCGAGGCGAGGGCTTCCCGGAGTGGCGGGGGTTGTGCGGTCTCAGGCATGGCGGCTCCTTTGCCATATGCCATAGCAAGTGGGATGCGGAAAGGGGTCTGCGAGCCGGAATGAGATACTCGCTATTTGCTATAGCTTCTTGAAGGTGAGTGACGACCGCACTCTCCCGGAGGTGTACGCGGTGGTCGCCCGGCTCTCAGGCCGGAAAGCGCCCCGAGATCAACGAGTCGCTGGACGCCGCACTGTGAGCACTCATCAGCTCGGCCGCCCGGTCCCCGTCGCCGGCGGCGATGGCGTCATAGATGGCACGGTGCTGGCGGTAGCGCTCCTCCACCGCGCCGCGCCGGTCGCCGCCGACCTCGGTGAGGACCGTGCTGCGGCGCTCGTCCGCCCCGAAGGCGTCGACCATGTGCAGCATCTGGAGCAGCGTCGAGTTGCCGCCGGCCCGGTCGACGAGGGCGTGGAACATGCGCATGCACCGCAGGATCTCCTGGATCAGCTCCCGCTCCTCGTCGCTGCCCGGTTCGATCCCGTCCGACCGGCCGCGCAGGTCGTCGGCCCGGTCGAGCAGCGCACGCATCTCCCGGCGCTGTGCCGCCGTCGACTTCTCGGCGGCGAGCCGGGCGGCCAGGGCGCGCAACGAGTCCCCGATCATGGTGAACTCGCGCAGTTCCTCCTCCGCGAACTTGGCGATGCGTACGGAGCGCGGACCCGTCCGCTCGACCAGGCGGTCCTGTTCCAGGCGCCGCAGCGCCTCGCGCACCGGTGTCGCGCTGATGTCCAGCGACTCGGCGAGACCCCGCTCGGTCACCTTCTGGCCCCGTTCGAGGGCGCCGGAGATGATCGCCTCGCGGATCGCGGCGTACGCCTGGTCGCCGAGCGTCGCGGAAGCTGTGAGCTGCGGAAGCTGTCCCATGTGCAGCACCGTATTTGCTACAGCATGATTTCTCAAGGGGTGGGTGGCAGGCGCCCGGGTTTCCCCTCTCGGCCCCGACGATGATCCGGTCGGGGCCGAGAGGGGGGAGGTCGTCCCGCCGTTACGGCAGGCTGCCGGTCGCGAAGTACGCCCGGCACACCGTGCCCTCGAAGTCGGTGGCGATCTGGAGGACCCGCGTGCCGTCCGCCGAGGGAAGCAGCGGTGAGCTGTAGTTCTGGCAGTAGTTCACTTCCGGGTTCGGCACGTTCACCGGCGCGGCGATCGCGGTCCAGGCTCCGCTGCCGTTCCGGGTGTTGGTGAGGATCGTGCGTCCGCTGCCCGCCGCGGGCGTGCCGTCCCGGTTGAGCAGGCGCTGCCCGATCAGCAGGATCCGCCCGTCGGCCCCGCCGCCCGGCGTGGGCGCCCAGGCGATGGTCGGGGCGGCGCGGAAGTACCTCCCGTCCGCCGTCTCGGGCCGGATGCCGAGGCCGGCGGGGTCACCCCAGTTCCAGCCGTCGGCGGAGGTCCGGTAGTGGACGACGCACTGGTACTGACCACCGGGATTGCAGATCTCGTAGCTCATGAAGTACGTGCCGTTCGGCAGCCGCCGCACCACCGGCATGCCGGGCCGGTCCTCCGCCCAGGTGCCGGCCACGGTGTTGTGGTGGCCCTCCCAGCGCACCCCGTCGTAGCTGCGCGCGGCGACGAGTTTCTGGCTGTGCGCGGGGTCGGTCTCGTCGGCGTAGTGGCAGACCAGGGCGCCGTCGGCGGCCACGGAGAACTCCGGCTCCCACAGCCCGCCCGTACCGCCCGCGACGGCGCAGGACGACAGGTAGGACCAGCTGCGGCCCACGTCGTTGCTCCGCCAGATCCGCAGTGCCATACGGCGGTTCTGCTCGTCCTGGCCGACGGAGGCGGCCCACAGCAGGGTGCCGGCGGGCAGTGCGCCCACCTGGCGTGGCAGCTCGAACAGGGTGGAACAGCAGAGCCCCTGGCCCGCCGCGGACTCCGGGTCGGCGACTCTGCCGACCTCGCGGAACGTCGCACCGGAATCGGTGCTCTCGTGGATGGCGCCGATGCCGTTGTCGCCGTCGAAGGTGACGACGCTCGCCAGCACGCGCCCGTTGGCCGTGCCGTTGTGGGCGAGCCGAATGGCTCGCGGATACAGGCCGGTTCCGGCCCGCAGCGGGGTTCCGGTGGCCGTGAGGGAGGGTGCCGCGGGCGAGGGCGCCGAGGCGGTCGCGCCGGTGGGCTCGGGAGAGGCGGCGACGGGGGTGGCGGGCAGCAGACTCAGCACGCCGGTCAGGGCGAGCGCGAGGAGTCGATGCCGTCCGAGGGCATGCCGAAGTCGCAGGATCACCATGGTGTTCCTTCCGGGTGGGGGAGACGCGCGTCAGGCTAGAGCGGAATGTACATCGATGTAAACGGGTGGGACGGAGGTCGTTGCGGCAGAGCCGACCGGTCCCCCGCTCCGGCTGCCGGAGGTGTGCCACGGCCGGGAGGAGGCGCCCCTACCGCAGGAGCCCGTACTCCGTGTGACGTTGATTCAGCCGCCGGGGGAGCCGGGCGGCGAGGAAGTCGATGAGCCTGCCGACCCGCAGCGGCAGGTGCGCGTCGTCCTCGGTCAGGGCGTAGATGTCCGCGGCCGGCGTCGGTACGTCCGGCAGCACATGGACGAGTTCTCCCCGATCGATGTGGGGCCCGACGTGCCACTGCGAACGCATGATGATGCCCCGCCCCTCCAGGGCCCACCCGGTCACCACGTCACCGTCGTTGCTGGAGAGACTGCCGCGGACGCGGAGGTGGCGGGTGCCCGCCGTGTCCCCGAACCGCCACAGCGCGAAGTCGCTCTCGTTCTCGCGCAGCACGATGCAGTCGTGGCCGGCCAGGTCCTCGATGGTCGCGGGCGTGCCGTGCCGGGCGAGATACGACGGCGCCGCGCACGGCACCCGCCGGTTCTCGGCGAGCCGGCGCATGCGCAGCGACGAGTCGGGCGGGGCGCCCACATGGACCGCCACGTCGAACTCGCGTCGATGGGGCCGCAGGGGGAGCGCGGAGGTCTGCAGCCGTACGTGCAGCTCGGGGTGGGCCTGCGCGAACTCGCCCAGCAGCGGGGCGATGTGCGCGCGTCCGAGGCCCAGCGTCGCCTCGACGGTCAGCGAACCGCGCAGTCCCCCCGACCGGTCGGTGATCGAGTCCTCCAGCTCGCGCACCTGGTCGAGGATCGTCGCCACCCGCGCCGCGTACAGCGCGCCCTCCGAGGTCAGCACCAGTCGCCGGGCACCGCGCTGGACGAGTCGCACGTCCAGCCGGCGCTCCAGCGCGCTGAGGCGCTTGCTGACGACGGGCAGGGAGCACCCGAGTTCCCGAGAGGCGGCCGTGAGGGTCTCGCTCGACGCGACGACCTGGAAGAACTCCAAGTCGTCGAGGGGTGAACGGTTCTTGCGGCCCGGCGGCCCGGAGCGGCGGAGGTTTTCCACCAGCGAAAGGCTACCTTGCCGCCCGCGGCCTTGTTGCGGGTATCGCGGCTGGCCAGGGTGGTCCCCAGGTCGCTACCGGGCCGCAAGACGCGCAGCGCGTCGAGCGTCCCGCCCCGCCGGCCGACGCCGTCCCCTTCGCCACTGCTCGTCGCTCGAGGAGAGAGATTCGTGCCGCAGAACCACCGCATCGCAGCGATCCCGGGCGACGGGATCGGCCGGGAGGTCGTCCCCGAGGGCCTGAGATGCCTGCATGCCGCCGCCGAGGTGCACGGATTCGCCCTCGACGTCACCGAGTTCGACTTCGCCAGCGCCGACTACTGGCTGCGCCACGGCACGATGCTCCCCGAGGACTGGCAAAGCGTCCTCGGCGGTTTCGACGCGATCTTCTTCGGCGCGGTCGGCCGGCCCGACGTGGTCCCCGACCATGTCTCCCTGTGGGGCAGCCTCCTGCGGTTCCGGCGGGGATTCGACCAGTACGTCAACCTCCGCCCGGTCCGGCTGCTGCGCGGTGTACGCAGCCCTCTGCGCGATCACCGGCCCGGTGACATCGACTTCTACGTCGTCCGCGAGAACACCGAGGGGGAGTACTCCAGCATCGGCGGCCGGATCTTCGAGGGCACCGCGCGGGAGACGGTCGTCCAGGAGACCGTCATGACCCGGACCGGTGTCGACCGGGTGCTGCGCTACGCCTTCGAACTCGCCGCGGCCCGCCCCCGCAAGCACCTCACCTGGGCGACGAAGAGCAACGGCATCTCGATCTCCATGCCCTACTGGGACGAGCGCGCCGCCGAGATGGCGCGGCGGTACCCGGACGTGACCGCCGACAAGGACCACATCGACATCCTCACCGCCAAGTTCGTGCTCCAGCCCGAACGGTACGACGTGGTCGTCGCGAGCAACCTCTTCGGCGACATCCTGTCCGACCTCGGTCCGGCATGCACCGGCACCATCGGCATCGCCCCCAGCGCCAACATCAACCCCGACCGCACGTTCCCCAGCCTGTTCGAACCGGTCCACGGATCGGCACCGGACATCGCCGGCCGCGGAATCGCCAACCCCGTCGGCCAGATCTGGAGCGGCGCGATGATGCTCGACCATCTCGGCGAGCACGAGGCGGCGGCCCATGTTGTCGCCGCCATCGAGAACGTCCTCGACGAACAGCCGGACGCGGTCACCCCCGACCTCGGCGGCACGGGGACCACCGTGGGGCTGGGCAAGGCCATCGCGACGGAGATCTCCAGTACCGCCTTCTCATCCGACAGCCGCCGACCCGGCGGCGGCGCGAAGGGACGACCCTCATGACGACGACGTCGGCAGGGCAGCTCCCAGGAACCCGGAGCATCACGTTCCTGGTCGCTCTCGCGGTGTTCGCGCAGGAGTCGACCTGGAACTTCTACGAATCCCAGGTCCCGCCCCTGCTGCGGGAGCACATCGGCAGCGCGGCCGTCGTGGGCGTGCTGATGGGCATGGACAACCTGCTGGGCATCTTCGTCCAGCCGTGGATCGGCAACCGCTCGGACCGCACCCGCACCGCGTGGGGCCGCCGCATCCCGTACCTGGTCGTCGGAATGCCGATCGCCGCCGCCCTGTTCGTCGTCATTCCGCACACGGCGGCCTCCCTGCCGCTCCTGATCACGGTGATGTTCGCCTACGCGCTGGTCGCCAACACCTTCAAACCCGTCGCCGAGGCGCTGGTCCCCGACTTCATCGCACCCGAGCGACGCGGCCGCGCGAACGCCGCGGTCAAGATCGCGACCAGCCTGACGGCCATCGTCGCGGCACTGATCAGCATCTTCCTCGTCGACGACCATTTGAAGATCGCCTTCGCGATCCCCGCGGCCATCATGGCGGTGTCCATCGTGGTGCTCGGTGCCACCGTGCGCGACAGCCGGTCCCCGGCCTACCGGCAGGTGCTGGCCGAGAGCGCCGAGGAGCCCGCCGACAGCAGGGCGCCGCGCGTCCGCGACACCTTCGTCGAGATCGTGAAGGACCCGGACCGCAGCAGGCTCCTGCTCCTCGCCGCCATCCTCCTCTTCGGCAGCGCCTGGGCCGCCTCGCGTTCCCTGATCACGCCGTACGGCATGGAGGCGCTCGATATGTCCCGCGGTGACGCCGGCGGACTCACCCTGCCGAGCGGTGTCGCCTTCATCCTCGCCGCCTATCCGGCCGCACTGCTCGCCGAGCGCTACGGACGGCTGCGCGCCATCGCCGCGGGCATGTCCGTCTTCGCCGCGGCCATGCTGCTCGGCACGCTCCTGCAGACACCGACCGGCACCACCATCGCCTTCTGCGTCGCGGCCGCCGGCGCGAGCAGCTTCCTCGTCAACGCGGTCGTCGTCCTGTGGAACCTCGCTCCCTCGGCAAGGGTGTTCGGGACGTACGCCGGCATGTACACAGTGAGCTGGGCGGGCGGAGGCTTCCTAGGACCGGCGCTGATCGGCGGCATGGTCGACGTCAACGGGTGGTCGCTGATGCTCGTCGACATCGCCGCGGTCGCCCTGCTGGCCATCGTCGTGATCGCCCGGATCGGCACCCTGCGGCGGCGGTCGGCCCTCGCCCTCGCCAAGTGACCGGCCGCGCAGCACCACAGCCAGAAACGAGGACCGCGTGCCCCGCATCCTGATCACCACGGACTATCTGCGCCCCGGCGACGAAGTCGACCGCCGCCTCCGCTCCCACGGTCACACCACCGTCCACTCACCCCTGGTCGGACGCCGCGACCCCGCACAACTCGTCGCCGCCCTCGACGGGATCGACGCGGCACTCGTCGCGAACGAGCCCCTCACCGAAGACGTCCTGTCCCGGGCGACCCGACTGCGGGCCGTCGTCCGGACCGGCGTCGGCTTTGACTCCATCGATGTCGCCGCCGCGGGCAGGCTCGGTATCACGGTGAGCAACCTGCCCGGCATCAACGCCAACGCCGTGGCCGAGTACACCCTCGGCCTGCTGCTCGCCGCCGCGCGCGGACTCGTACAGAGCGCGACTGGCGTCGCGGCCGGCAACTGGCCCAGGGCGGACGGCCACGAGCTGCGCGGGTCGACCCTCGGTCTGCTCGGCTACGGTGCGGCCGCCCGGGCCGTCGTCCCGCTGGCGCGGGCGTTCGGGATGCGGGTGCTGTGCACGACCGGCGTGCCGGAGGGGGAGCGCACGGATCCGTGGGTGAGTTTCGTCGAGTTTCCCGAACTGCTCGCGGAGTCCGACTACGTCTCGGTGCACACCGCGTTGACCGAGCGCACGCGGGGCCTCCTCGACGCGTCCGCTTTCCGCCTGATGAAGCCGACGGCGGTGCTGATCAACACGGCGCGCGGAGCCGTCGTGGACGAGCGGGCCCTCGCCGACGCGGTGCGCGCCGGCCGGATCGCGGCAGCGGCACTCGACGTCGTGAGCGAGGAGCCCCTCGCAACCGACAGCCCCCTGCGGGGCGTTGAGGGCATCGTCGTCTACTCCCACCTCGCGGGACAGACCGCCGAAGCCCGCGCGGCCACGGGCCTGGAGGGGGCGTCCGAGGTGATGGCCGCACTGGCGGGGCACCCCCGGTTCGCGGTCAACGCCCACCTGCTCCCGAGCACCCACGCGGCCGCCACGACCCGCTGACCGGGCCCACCGACATCGACGACCGCCATGGATCACCGACATGGATCACCGACATGGATCACCGACAAGGAAAGAGGAACATGGACGACGACACCGTTGACTTCGTCACGGTCCTGGCGCCGACCGGCATGCTCGGAGCCGGCTTCCCCGAGGCCACGATCGAACGGGGCCTGCGCCTCGGCGCCGACGTGATCTCCGTCGACGGCGGCAGCACGGACTCGGGTCCCTACTACCTCGGCGCCTCGCAGCCCAAGACCACCCGCGCGGCGGTCGCCCGTGACCTGCGCATGCTGCTGAAAGCGGCAGCACAGGCCGACATACCGCTGATCGTGGGTTCCTGCGGCACCAGCGGCACCGACCGGGGCGTCGACTGGGTCGCGGGCATCGTCGCCGACATCCAGGCGGAGGAGGGGCTGAACCTGCGGGTCGCGCGGATCTACAGCGAGCAGGACACCGCCGATCTGAAGGAGCGCCTCGACGCCGGCCGGATCCACGCGCTGCCTCCCGCGGAGGAACTCCGGCCCGAGACCCTCGAAAGCTGCACGCACGTCGTGGGTGTCATGGGGCACGAGCCCATCGTCGCCGCACTCGAGGCCGGCGCCCGAGTCGTGCTCGCGGGGCGGGCCACCGACACCGCCATCGCCGCCGCCTACCCCCTGATGAAGGGGATGCCGGCCGGACCGTCGTGGCATGCCGCCAAGATCATCGAGTGCGGAGGACAGTGCACCACCGACCCACGGGCCGGGGGAGTGCTGGCCACCATCGACGCCAACGGGTTCTCCATCGAGCCGCTCGCCACGACGGCCGCCTGCACGCCGAGTCTCGTCGCCGCGCACATGCTCTACGAGACCGCGAACCCGTTCCGGATGCGTGAGCCCGACGGCACGCTGGACGTCAGCGACGCCACGTACACCGCTGTCGACGAGAGCACCGTGCGGGTCGAGGGCTCCCGGTTCCATGTCGCCGACCAGCACACCATCAAGCTGGAGGGCGCCCGGATCACCGGATACGAGACGATGTCCTTCACCGCGATCAGGGATCCGCACATCCTCGCGGCCATCGACGACTGGGCCGCCCTCCTGCGCACGATGATCAGGGAGCGGGTGGAGCAGACGATCGGCCTGAGCGAGGACCAGTACGCCTTCGACGTCCGGCTCTACGGCTACAACGCCGTACTGGGGGACTTCGACCCGGCGGTGGGTGCGCCTCGTGAGGTAGGGGTCATGCTCCTGGTCAGCGCGCCGGACCAGGCCACCGCGACCGCCGTGGCGAAGATCGCGAACCCGTTGATGCTCCACCTGCCGACGCCCGACATGAACTACCTGCCGAGCCTGGCGTTCGCCACTTCGCCGGCCGAGATCGAGCGTGGCCCGGCGTATGAGTTCGTGCTCCATCACGTCGTCGACAGCGCGACCCCCACCGACATGTTCCGCATCGCGTTCGAGGAGGCCACGCGTCGTGCCTGAGACCATCCCCACCACCCTCGGGGACCTGGCCCACGAGATCCGGTCCAAGAACGCCGGCCCGTTCTGGGTCACGATGGAATTGTTCATGCGCGACGCGGACGGCTATCGCATCGCCGCGGACGAGACGTTCCTCGACGAGCGGACGATCGCTCGGCTCTACGGAGTGGACGCGTCCGGGATCCAGATCTTCCGGATCCCGTCGCTGAACGTCGTCAAGATTTCCTTCCCGCGCCCCGTCAGCCAGGCATCCCTTTTCGACCGTGACATCCACTCGGGACAACACCACGTGCCGCTCGCCCTGTTGCCCGTACCGAGTACCGGCACCACGCAATCCGCACCTCGCGGAGAATGAACGGCGGCACGTCCGCCGACTACCCCTTCCGGGCGAGCCCGCCGTGCTCGGCGACGACCTCGGGGGCGGGTGAACCGGGCTCGGGACGCCACTGCGTGACCGGGACGACGCCGGGCTCGACGAGTTCCAAGCCGTCGAAGAACGCGGTGATCTCGTCGACGGTGCGCAGGTTGTACGGGACGGCGCCGCTGCTGTTGTAGGCCTCCTGGGCCTGCTCGAAGACCGGGTCGATGCCGAGCGACCCGTCGTTGATGGAGAGGTAGCTGCCCGCGGGGAGTGCGCTCATCAGCCGGGTGACGATGGAGCGTGCCTGACCGTGGTCCGCGATGTGGCCCAGGATGTTGCTGAGGATGAGCGCGGTGGGGCGGCCGAAGTCCAGTGTCTTCGCCGCGGCTTCGAGGATGCGGTCGGGGTCGGCGACATCGGCGTCGACGTAGGCGGTCGCGCCCTCCTGGGTGGAGTAGAGCAGGGCGCGAGCGTGGGCGAGGACCATCGGATCGTTGTCGACGTAGACGATCCGCGCCTCGGGCGCCAGCTGTTGGGCGACCTCGTGGGTGTTCTGAGCCGTCGGAAGGCCGGTCCCGACGTCCAGGAACTGCCGGATGCCCGCCTCGGAGACGAGGTGGGTGATGTTGCGACGCAGGAAGGCGCGGCTGGAGCGGGCGATGGTGACGATGCCCGGGAAGACCGCGGTGTACGCGTCGCCGGCCTCCTCGTCGACGCGGTAGTTGTCCTTCCCGCCGAGCCAGTAGTTCCAGATGCGGGCGGAGTGCGGAATCGACGCGTCGATTCTCGGAGTCGCCGGCTCCGGTGTCGTCGCAGGGTCACTCATGGGTCGCAGCCGTCCTTCAACCGGGGCAGGGATCATTCACGGACCAACCTATGTCCCCACACCTGCCGTCCGTGCGCCAGTTCGGACTTTCCGCGGTGCCGGTTCCGCAGGGCGCCGACATTCTCACCGTTCTGTGGACACGATTCGCCGGTTGCCGATTGATGCCGGAGAGGCCGGTGAGTTCTCACGCAATTCCTGATGCGTAAACCAGAGGCCAGTACTGAAGTTACCCGCAGGTTTCTCGTGACTTGTTTCACGATTCTGAGTAGAACTCGTTTCCATTGTGTAAATGGAAGGAGATCTACGTGGACTCAAGGCCACCCAGCACGCAGGAAGGAAGACGTCTTTCCCGTCGTCGCTTCATTGGTAGAACTGGTTCTATTTTGGGCGCCGCCGCACTCGGCGCAATCGACCTTCCGCACGCCTCCGCGCTCCCGCAGCAGGCAGAGGTCATCGAACCCGGTGCACAGGTCACCGCACTCGTCATCGGCACCGGATACGGCGGCTCGGTCACCGCACTGCGGCTCGCGCAGGCAGGCGTCGACGTGCACATGGTGGAAATGGGCATGGCCTGGGACACCCCGGGGTCGGACGGCAAGATCTTCGCCAACACCACCACCCCTGACTACCGGTCCTTCTGGCTGCGCACCCGGACCAAGCAGCCCCTGAGCAACTTCCTAGGCTTCCCGCTCGACAAGGACGTACCCCGGTACACCGGCATCCTCGACGCCGAGGAGATGGGCGGCATCGTCGTGTACCAGGGCCGGGGAGTCGGGGGCGGATCCCTCGTCAACGGCGGCATGGCGGTGACACCCGAGCGCAGCCGTTTCCCCGCGGTGCTCCCGTCCGTCGACGCCGACGAGATGTACGACGTCTACTACCCGCGGGCCAACAGCACCCTCGGCGTCGCCACCATCGACCCGGCCTGGTTCGAGACGACGGAGGCCTACAAGTACGCGCGCGTCGGCCGCAAGCACGCCCAACGCTCCGGTTTCCGCTTCATGTTCGTCCCCAACGTCTACGACTGGGACTACATGAAACAGGAGGCCACGGGAGCGGTGACCAAGTCGGCCCTGGCCGGCGAGATCCTGTACGGCAACAACCACGGCAAGAAGTCCCTGCCGAAGACCTACCTCGCGCAGGCCCGCGCGACCGGGCGGGTCGGCATCTCACCCCTGCACCGGGTCACCTCGGTGACGCCGGCCACCGGCGGCTACTCCGTGACCATCGAGCAGCTCGACACGAGCGGAGCCGTCACCACCACCAAGACCGTACGGGCCCAACGGGTGTTCTTCGCCGCGGGCAGCGTCGGCACCAGCAAGCTCCTGGTCCGTCTGAAGGCGACCGGCGCGCTGCCCGGCCTCAACGGCGAAGTCGGCAACGGATGGGGCGAGAACGGCAACGTCATGTGCGGCCGGGCCAACCACCTGTGGGATCCGACCGGAGCGCTCCAGTCGTCGATCCCGACGGCCGGCATCGACAACTGGGCAGCGGGCGGTGCGTTCGCCGAGGTGGCGCCGCTGCCCACCGGAATCGAGACCTGGGCGTCGTTCTACCTGTCCATCACCAAGAATCCGCACCGCGGCCGGTTCACCTGGAACGCGGCGACGGGGAAGGTGGACCTGGACTGGCAGACCGCCTGGAAGCAGCCGTCGATCACCATGGCGAAATCGATCTTCGACAAGATCAACGCCACTGAGGGCACCATCTACCGCACCGACCTGTTCGGCATCTACAAGATCTGGGGCGACCATCTGACGTACCACCCGCTCGGTGGAGCCGTCCTCGACAAGGCCACGGACAACTACGGGCGCCTGCACGGCCATCCCGGCCTGTATGTGATGGACGGCGCGCTCATCCCCGGCAACGTCAGCGTCAATCCCTTCGTCACCATCACCGCGCTCGCCGAGCGCAACATCGAGAAGATCATCGCCGAGGACTTCTGACACCACCGGCACGCCCCCGTCGGCGCGCCGTGCGAACACCTGTGGGCCGCGGCCGAAGTGCCCCGGCCCGCAGCCTTGCGGCCGCGGGGTCGCCGCCCGGTCGAACCTCGCCCGCACCGGGCACCCTCCCGCCATACCCCGCGGAAAGGTACTGGTCAGCGGCCTGACATGCCTGCCATGATCGGTTTCATGGGCACGGACATCCATGGATTCATCGAAGTCAGAAACAGCTATGTCGACAGCTCCGAGCCCGATGACGACGAGCCGTTCTTCCGCTGGCATCCGGCGATCCCCCTGGACCATGTCCACAACGACCGGTCCTACGCCGCCTTCGGTTGCCTGTTCGGCGTCCGTGGCCGGGCCTTCGAGCCGCTCGCGGCGCAGCGAGGCTTCCCGCAGGACGCGTCCCGCGCGGTGACGCGCGCCTATGAGCGTGAGCGGCCGGACTCGCACAGCCCGTCGTGGATCAGCTGGTCCGAACTGGAGTAGGCGGACTGGGACGGTACGGAATCAGTCACCGGGTCGCCCGCGCCACAGAGTCGGCTCACCCGGCGGGAGGCGGTTCGTGACGAGGACTGGGGTGACGTCTGGTCGGTGATGGGCATGCTGGCCGAACGGCACGGGGCCGAGAACGTCCGTCTCGTGGTCTGGTTCGACAACTAGACATGCCTCCGGCCGCTGCGGTCCGCCCACCGGCCGCCGCTCATGGGCAGTGACGGCTCCGGCCGAGCCCTGGCATCGTCGGTCAGGCTCCCGAGCGGTCACGAGGGGATCCCGCAATGCGAGCGATCGGCCGGTCCCGCACCGGGGACACGCCTGATCAGGACCCCTGCGCCGACGGCAGCACACACACGCTGTCGAGCCCCAGCACATGATTGAGGCGGCCGAACGCCAGCCAGGAGCCGATGCTCATGCTCAACTCCACGATCTCCGCCTGGCTGTAGTGCGCCTTCATCCGCTTCCAGAACTCGTCGTCCAGGTTGTGATGGTCGACGGCGTAGCGCTCCGCGTACTCGGCGGCGAGCCGTGTCCGCGTGTCGAAGGAGTCCGTCGTACGCCATTGGGTGACCGCGTCCAGGAACCCCTCCTCGACCTTCTCTCCGTCCCGTTCGGTGCGCCAGTCCAGGCAGAAGAGGCATCCGTTGATCTGCGCGATGCGCAGGCGGGCCGCTTCGAACTCACGCAGTCCGAGGGTCGTGTACTGATAGACGGACAAGGAGAAGTGGCTGGCCGCCTGGCCGATCTCGGGCACCAGGTCGCCCCAGACGTACGGGATGGGCTCGGCGCCCGGCGGGATGTCGATCTGCATGATCACTTCTTTCCCAGTCTGCCCACCGCGGGGCGCAGCGGGACGTCGAGTGCGTCGTAGAGACCCGGTCCGGCCTCGACGAGGAAGTCGATGGCGTTCACCAGACGGCCGGCCGCCGTCGCGTTGCCGCCGGCGGCCCTGTTCTCCCCCTCGTCCGTGGCCTCGACCGTGACCTCGATGCGGGGGCGCCCTTCGATGATCACGCGGTGCGCGCCCGCTCCGCCGTCCGGCGGTGCCGGCCAGTCCGTGGCGCAGGTGGCGTGAATGCGGGTGATGTGCTCGACGACGATGCGGGGTTCACCCGCCACCATGCCCTGCACCTCCAGACGCACCGCGCCCTGGGTGCCCGCCGAGAACTCGCCCATCGTGTCCGTGGTGACGGACGTGTCGAGCGGCCGGCGTTCCAAGGTCTCCTCGATGCCGTCCAGTTCGACACCCAGGGCCCGCGCCATCATCCGCAGCTGCCCGCCCCAGATCATCGTCGGAATGCCCTCGGCGAGCATCAGCGGCTGGTAGTCCAGCGGATGGCCCATACCGATCAGATCACGTACGGCCTCCTCCTGGTCGTACGTCGAGTAGTCGAAGATCTCCTGGCACCGGACGGCGTCGATGACGGACCCCAGCCCGCTGACCAGCAGCGGGAGCACGTCGTTGGCCCAACCGGGGTCCACGCCCGACACGAACAGCGAGCCGCCCCCGGCCCGCGCCGCCTCGGCCAGCACGTCGCGGATCTCCGCCGGGGCGTTCGTGCAGTCGTACATGCCGTACACGGACGGAGTGACGACCACCGCACCGGCGCGGAGCGCGCGGCCGATGTCCTCGATCGCGCCGTCCGGGCGGACGTCACCGGACGCCGCGTACACGAGCGCGCGCGGGCCCGCCGACAGGACCGCGTCCACGTCGTCTGTCGCCGCCACCCCCAACCGCCGCCCGAGGTCGGCGAGTTCGCCCGCGTCCTTGCCGACCTTGGCGGGACTCGACACCAGCACGGCCACAAGGCTGAGCATCGGATGCGCGGCGACAGCCCGGATGGCCGCACGCCCGACGTTGCCTGTGCCCCAAACCACCGTGGGAATCATGGGCGGAGGGTAACGATGCACCCCAAAACTTCCCATAGCCGTGCACGAGGAATGCCCACCGGCGTCCGAGCGGGGCCACGGTCCGGGTCTCGGGGTGACGCCGAGGCGACATGGGCGCGCGTTCATATCCATGATGCGAGTTCACGGTGTAGTTCGAGATCTCAGCCTCATCCGACCGTGAGCCATTGCATGCCTGGTCAACTCCACCAGCCCCGGGGTGTGTTCGCGTCTCATTCGAGGATGTGAACAAAGTCCGGCTGAAAGTCTTGTCGGTTGACCGAACCGGCCCTAGGGTCTCCACCCGGAAAGCGCTTTCTCCAGCGTTATGCGCCACCAGCCCCCACGCCACCAGGCCGGGGCTGTCGCACACCCACGCGTCGCCACAACCACGGTGAACCCCCGGTGAATCCAGGAGACAAGATGAGAAGACCTGTCGCACTGCGACTCTGCGCGGCCTCGGCCGCGATGGCCCTGGCGGCCGCGGCCGGCGTGACCCTGTCGATGTCGCAGGCCGCGGCCGCGACCGGCGGTGTCACCGGCTACGCGACCCAGAACGGCGGGACCACGGGTGGAGCCGGCGGACAGCGGGTCCGCGCGACCACGGGCACCGAGATCCACGCGGCGCTCTGCGGCCGGGCCGACAGCGGCACCCCGATCATCATCGAGGTCGAGGGCACCATCAACCACGGCAACACCGCGAAGGTGTCGGGAGACAGCTGCAACACGGCCGCCGGCGTCATCGAGCTGAAGCAGATCAGCAACGTCACGCTGGTCGGCGTCGGCAACGGCGCCGTCTTCGACCAACTCGGCATCCACATCCGCGAGTCGAGCAACATCATCATCCAGAACGTCACCGTCCGGAACGTGAAGAAGTCGGGCTCACCCACGTCCAACGGCGGTGACGCGATCGGCATGGAGAGCGACGTCCGCAACGTCTGGGTCGACCACGCGACCCTGGAGGCGTCGGGAGGCGAGTCGGAGGGCTACGACGGCCTGTTCGACATGAAGGACAACACGCAGTACGTGACGCTCTCGTACAGCATCCTGCGCAACTCGGGCCGGGGCGGTCTGATCGGGTCCAGCGAGAGCGATCTGTCCAACGGCTACGTCACCTTCCACCACAACCGCTACGAGAACATCGACTCCCGTGCCCCACTCCTGCGCGGCGGGACGGCTCACGCGTACAACAACCACTACGTGAGCCTGAACGAGTCCGGCATCAACTCACGGGCCGGTGCCAAGGCGAAGGTGGACAACAACTACTTCGAGGACTCCAAGGACGTCCTCGGCACCTTCTACACGGACCAGCGCGGCTACTGGCAGGTCAGCGGCAACATCTTCGACAACGTCACCTGGTCCAGCCCCGGCACGGACAACTACCCCGCGGGCCCCGACCCGCAGTCCAACACCACGGTCGGCATCCCCTACGCCTACACGCTCGACGCCGCCGCGTGCGTCCCCGACGTCGTGAGCCGGACAGCGGGCGCGGGCACCGGCCTGCAGGTGTCCGACGGCAACTGCTCGGCACAGACGCCGACTCCCACCCCGACGACCCCCACGACCCCACCCACCACCCCCGACCCGACGCAGCCCAGCGGCACGAACCTCAGCATCGGTGCCGGCTCCGACGGCTCCAGCAAGGCCGACGGCACCAGCTACGGCAGTGTCCGTGACGGCGACATGAGCACCTACTGGTCGCCGTCCGGCTCGACGGGTTCGGTCTCCGTCAAGTGGGGTGCGGCGACCTCCGTGTCGAGCGTGGTCATCCGGGAGGCCGCGGACGCCGGCGGGGTCATCGGCTCCTGGCGGCTGCTGAACGGCGATACGGGCGCGGTGCTGACCACGGGCAACGGCGCGGGCGCCATCACGTTCGCCTCGACCTCGCTGAAGAAGATCACCTTCGAGATCACCGGTGCCACCGGCACGCCCAAGGTGGCCGAGTTCGAGACCTACGCCTAGTACCGGCCGTACCACCGGGCCGCGCGATACTGCGCGTCCCGGAGGTACCCCTCACATCCGGGGGCAACGATCCGGCCAGTTCGGCTGTCGTAGGGAGTGACGCAGTTCCGCCTCTGGAGCTCTCCGCCAACCACCGCCCCGTGCCAGGTGGTTGGCGTGAGGGCTTGTCACCCCCGGGAGGGTTCATGAGCCGTAACGCCGCACCGCTGGGAGCCAGACCCAGCGACGGACACGACACCGCATCGCCCACGGCCGGCGCACGCACCCCGCAGGGCCGTCCCGCAGGCCGGGCGACAACCCGCGGTGTCGTGCTCGCAGCCGCGGTCGTGCTGATGGCGGGGGTCGGCGCCCCGGCCGGCGCCGCGCCCGGCGATCCGCTGGTCAGCGGTGCCACCGTCAACTCCGGGCACGACGTCGTCGTGGGCATCACGCACGACGTGGTCTTCCCGGTCACGGTCAGCGGGTCGGACGACTCCGGCCTGTCCTTCGTCGATGTGGACCTCAAGGGACCGCACGGCGGCTTCTACACCACCGACGCGTTCTGCGAGAGCACCACGGCCTGCACAACGGTGTTCACCGTCAACGCCCACCCTGCCCCGGGCAGCGACGACCCGGTGGACCTCGCCAACGCCAACGCGGGCCGTTGGACGGTCGACGCCCTGGCCGACGCCCACGACGGCGACTCCGTCTTCGCCCCCGGCGCGGGGTCGTTCAGCCTCAAGCGTGCCGCGCGGCTCACGGTCAACGCGTCACCGGAGCCGGTCACCAAGGGCGGCCGCATCACCGTCAGCGGCAAGCTCGTGCGGGCCAACTGGGACACCTACCGCTACGCGGGATACGCGGGGCAGACCGTGCAGTTGCAGTTCCGCCCGAAGGACAGCAGCACCTACACCACGGTGATCGCGGTGAAGACCAGCAGCACCGGCACCCTGCGCACCACGGTCAAGGCGGTGAAGGACGGCTACTGGCGATGGAACTTCCCCGGCACGACCACCACGGGCCCGGCCAAGGCCGCCGGTGACTACGTCGACGTACGCCCCTGATCCGACCGTGTGAACACGCGATACGTGGTTGGCCTCGCAGACCGGCCGCCAACGACGGCGAACAGTGATCCGGTTCGCCGTCGTGGTCCGGCGGCGCACGACCACGAGCCGCCCTGGTCAGGCGGGTTCGAAGCGGTCGGCGGTGCGCTCGGCGCGTCGGGAGCGGGTGAGGGCGCGCCGGCCGATGGCGACCGCAAGCAGTCCCAACGGGAGTGCGGCGACTGCTCCCACCATCCCGTTGCCGGTGCCAGGGCCTCCGTCGGAGGTGGCCAGGTGCAGTGCCGCGAGGGCCATGCCGGTCAGCCCCACGGCCATGGCCGACACGGCGCCCGTGCGCGCGTTGCCCGTGCTGACGCGGCCTGCGACGCGGGCCAGGGCCAGCAGGCCGAGGACCACGCCGACCAGCCCCACCCCGAGGGCCAGGTTGGCCCCGGTCCGCCCGTCGCCGATGATTCCGCCCTCGGCAGCCACCGTCAGGGCGTCTGCTGTGTTCATACCGCTCTCCTCCTTCTCCTGGTGTCGCGGACGCGAGGTTCCGCCGTGATGTGAGCGTGCCTGCCGACGGTGCCGCCGGTCGTCCGGCGGGCGCGGTCTCTTCCGACTGCCGTCGGCGCGGCAGCCGTCTGCCGCGGAAGCGGCAGGTGGCGGATCCGTACCGCGGCTGCGGTACTCGGCCCCTCGTCCGCGGGCGGGACGCGTCGGCGGTGACGCGCGGCTACTGTGCGCTCATGGACACAACGCGTCTTCGTGTCCCGGCCGGTGTCATGGACTGGGCGGTTGCCGCGAGTGTGGCGGCGCTGATGCTGGGCTCCGGGATTTCCGGGTCGCCCCCGGCCGGTGGCCGCGCGCTGCTCGGCTCCGTGCTGCTGGCGTCCGGCGGTCTGGTGCTGGTCGCGCGCCGCAGGGCTCCGATCGCGGTACTGGGGGTCACGGCTCTGTGCGCCGCGGGGTACGAGGCCACCGGTTTCGAGGTCCTCGCCGTCTCCTACCTGGTCGCGGTGTACGGCGCCGTACGAGCCGGGCACCATGCGCTCACGGTGGCGGTGTCGGTGTCCCTGCTCGTCGTCCTCCCGCTCACTGCCCTGGTCCTCCGTGACGGGCCCGCGCGCGACGCTTTCGCACAGGCCCGAAACGTACTGGAGATCGCGTGGCTGATCGCCGCGTTCGCCGCGGGGGAGGCGCTACGGCAGGCGGAGCGGCGCGCGGAAGAGGCCGAGCTCACCCGGGAGGAGACCGCGAAGCGCCGCGCCGACGAGGAGCGGCTGCACATCGCGCGTGAGCTGCACGACTCCCTCACCCACCAGATCTCGATCATCAAAGTGCAGTCCGAGGTCGCCGTACATGTGGCGCGCAGGCGCGGCGAGCAGGTCCCCGAGACGCTGCTGGCGATCCGGACGGCCGGCCGCGAGGCGACCCGAGAACTGCGCGCGACCCTGGAAGCCCTGCGCGACGACGACACAACCCCGCCGCAGAGCCTTGAGCACGTACCGGAACTCGTCGAGCGCGCCCGTTCGATGGGCCTGGACGCGACGCTGACGATCGAGGGCCGACGACACGACGTGCCGGCCGCGGTGAGCCGGACCGCCTACCGCATCGTCCAGGAGGCGCTGACCAACACGGCCCGGCACGCCGGTGCCACCACCGCGACGGTCCGGATCCGATACCGGCCCGACGCGCTGTCCGTCCAGGTGGACGACGACGGCACGGCCACCCCCGACGTCGCCCCGGCCCCCGGTCTCGGGCTGCTCGGCATGCGCGAACGCGTCACCGCGCTCGGCGGCCGGCTGCGCGCCGCACCACGTACCGGGCACGGCTTCACCGTCCAGGCAGAACTCCCCGTGGAACGAGCATCATGATCCGCGTCCTGCTGGTCGACGATCAGCCACTCATCCGCAGCGGTTTCCGCGCCTTGCTCGACCTCGAGGACGACATCGAGGTGGTCGCCGAAGCCGCCGACGGCGAAGAGGGAGTGGCGCTCGCCCGGGAGCACCTGCCCGATGTCGCGCTCATCGACATCCGGATGCCGGCCATGGACGGAATCGAGGCGACCCGCCACATCGCCGCGGACCCGGCCCTGACCGGTGTGCACGTCGTCATCCTGACCAACTACGGCATGGACGAGTACGTCTTCGAGGGGCTGCGGGCCGGCGCGGCCGGGTTCCTGGTCAAGGACATCGTGCCGGAGGACCTCCTGCACGCCGTACGGGTCGCCGCTCGCGGCGACGCCCTCCTCGCCCCGTCCCTCACCCGCAAACTGATCCACCGGTACATCAACCAGCCCCTCCCCACCGCGACCGACCGCGCGCTCACCGTGCTGACCGACCGCGAACGCGAGGCGGTCAGCCTCGTCGCCCAGGGCCTGTCCAACGACCAGATCGCCGACCGCATGGTGATCAGCCCGATGACCGCCAAGACCCACATCAACCGGGCGATGACCAAACTCCACACCCGTGACCGGGCCCAACTCGTCGTCCTCGCCTACGAGTCCGGCCTGGTCGTGCCGAACAGCCCCTGACGTCGGTCGCCACAGCCGCAGGTACCTGAACGGCGCGCGCCGCCCCGGTCAGGGCCTGTCGGCCGGCTGGAACAGCTCGATGAGGTTGCCTGCCGGGTCGGCGAGCAGGATCTGGCGTCCGCCGGGGCCGGCGACGACCTCGCTGCGGAAGGTGAGTCCGGCGCCGCGCAGCCGTGCGATCTCGGCGTCGAGGTCGTCGTAGGTGAGGTGGATGCGGTTGGCGCCCGCGACGGCCGCCTCCTTCGGTGTGGCGCGGGCGCCCGAGCTCGCCGGGCCCGACAGGAGCAGCCGGAGGCGGCCGCGCACCACGTCGGCGAAGGCGGGGGCGGCGCTGGAGTTCAGCGTGAAGCCGAGGTGGGCGGTGTAGAAGTCGGCCGCCGCCCGCACGTCATCGACGAGGTAGCGGACGCTGACGTATTCGTCGTGGATGGTCATGGCTCGGACCTCGCAACGGTCTCGGGGTTGTTCAGGACCGGAATCAGGTACCTGACACGGGTGTCTATGTCGGCCGCCGCATGCTGAAAGGCCGCGTAGCCGATCGCGCCGCCGGCGGCATCGGCCGCGCCCGGGTCGGCCATGCTCCAGTGGACCCGTCGCGGGCCGAACTCCGGGCAGACCTCGCGCGCCTTGTCGCACAGGGTGACCACGTGGTCGAAGCGGCGTCCGGCCAGGGCGTCCACGTGCTGGGTCCGGGTGCGTCCACCGGAGAGGTCGATGCCGTACGACTCGGCCAGCACCCGGACCGCGTACGGGTGCAGCTGCGGCTTGGGACTCGTGCCCGCACTGGCCGTCGTGACCCGGCCGGCGGTGTGGTGGCGCAGCAGGGCTTCGGCGATCGGCGAGCGGGCGCTGTTGCCGGTGCACACGAAGAGCACCGTCACCCGCGGGGATCGCGCCGGTGCGGGACGACGGGGGAGTGCGGGGGCCTGGCGCAACGCCGGGTGCAGGGCGGCACCGCCGGCCGCCAGAGCCTCCGCGCAACGCTCCAGGTCGAGGCGGTAGTAGCTGTCCCGGCCGTCGAAGTTGCTGCGCCGGGCCGCGACCAGCCCGCCGTCGCGCAGCAGCCGCAGGTGGTACGACACCAGGTTCTGCGGCTCCCCGACACGCTCCACCAGTTCACGCACCCGGTGGTCCCCGTCGGCGAGTGCCGTCAGCAGCCGCCAGCGCAGGGGATGCGCGGCCAGCCGAAGGAACTCGGGCGGCGCGAAGGTCACGTCCCGGGGATCGGATCCCATACATCGAAGGTACGTCAAATCAGATTGATGTATCAATACCTGTCGGTGGGGCGGCGTGGTCCGACGGCCGAGAGGCCGCGGCCTAAGGGGTCGACGGGTCCTCGGCGTGGGACGCGGCCAGCGTGTCCGCTGCCGCCACGGCGAAGTCGCGGATGAGGCGGGACCGGCGGGCCGCCACCCACGCCAGCGCCACGTCGTTGGGGCCGATGCCGTCCACGCGCAGCGGGATCACGTCCGGTCGGGTGTAGAAGTTCGCGGTCGACAGCGGCAGGACGCAGATCCCGGCTCCGGCAGCCACCAGTTCGAGCTTCTCCTCCACCTGGTGGATCACCGGAACGTCGGGGCGTCGCCCGGCCCGCAACTCCAGCGCCACGTCACGCCACTCGGGAACGGCGTCCGGGTCCTGGAGCAGATGCTCGGCGGCGAGGTCCTTGACCGTCACCGACTTCCGGCCGGCCAGGCGATGCCCCACGGGCAGCATGACGACGCGGCGTTCCTGGAAGAGAGGGCGCACATCGAGACCCTGCCGGTCGATGGGCAGCCGCACGATGCCGACGTCGGCCCGACCGTCCAGCAGCACGTCGACCTGGTCGTCCCACGTCGTACGCAGCAGCCGCACCTGCACGCCGGGGTGCTGCGCGGTGAACGCGGTCATGGCCGGGGTGACGGTGATGCCGGGCATGAAGCCGATGGTCAGGGACCGCGTGCCCCGCGCCGCCGCTTTCACCCGGCCGACCAGGGCCTGGGCCGAGGCGAGCAGGGGAACCGCGTCCTCCAGCAACTGCTTTCCCGCGGGAGTCAGCGCAGTGCCGCGGCGGCCGCGGTCGAACACCTCCGCACCGAGCTCTTCCTCCAGGCTGCGGATCTGCCGGGACAGGACCGGCTGGGCGATGTGCAGCCGCTCGGCCGCCCGTCCGAAATGAAGCTCCTCCGCCACCGCCACGAAGTACCGGAGCTTCCGCAGATCAAGATCCACCGGGGCTCACCGCTCACTCTGTCGCCGCCGCATTCCTGGTCAGCCGGCCATCGTGGGAAGCGACCGCCTCGGCGCTCCCGGCAGCCGATCACAAATCTACCGCTCAGCCACGAAAGGCCCCGGCGCGTGATCGACCGTCTCCGTGCAGCTGAGCTCGCTCACCGACGGCCGAGGACGGCCAGCGGGTCGGTGTGGGCGGGAACCCACCCGAGTTCGGCCAGGGCGCGGCGCGGGGTGAACTGCTGGTCCAGGGCGAAGGCGTCGGCGATCGGACCCATCCGCTCACGAGCCTGCTCCAGGCTGATCGACACGACCTTGCCGTCGAGCCCCACGGCCCGGCTGAGGGCGAGCGCGCACTCCTTCGCGGTGGGGTTCACACCTCCCACCCCGACATACACCGCGCCCGGCGCGGCTTTCAGTGACGCCACGTACAGCTCGGCGATGTCGTCGATGTGGACGAGCGGCCAGTGGTTCTCCCCGTCCCCGATGCAGGGGACGGCGCCCGCGTCCTTGCCGGGGTCGGTGTAGAAGAGGTCGATCAGACGGTTCTCGCCGCCGTACAGCAGACCGGGCCGTACCAGCACGGGCCTGCCGCCCTGTTCTGCGCGCTGGAGGACGGCTGTCTCGACGGGCCTGCGCCAGGCGACCAGGGCGGGCGGATTCCAGGGGGCGGTCTCGTCGGCCACACCCTGGGTGTCGCCGTGGACCCAGGTGCCGCCCGTGTGCACGTAGGGGCCGGTGCCGATGCCGTCCTGCAGGGCGGTGGCGGCCGCCAGGTCCTCGTCACCGGTCGCGGCCTGCGCCAGGTGTACGACGGCCTCCGCACGGGCGGCGGCCGTGTTCAGGACGTCCAGGTCGGCCAGTCCGCCGAGTACGGGAGCCGCTCCGAGGGCCCCGACCGTCTCGGCGGCCCGGTCATTGCGCGCCAGTGCCTCCACGGTGTGCCCGTGCCGGAGCAGCGCGCTGATCGTCGCCTTGCCGATGTATCCGGATCCGCCGGTGAGGAAGACCCTCATGATCTTGGCTCCTGCCTGTCGGTGGCTTGCCTTGCCCTCACAGCCTCCGCCCGGCGACGAGCCGGCGTCCAAGACCTCTTCCGGCGTCTGTGATACCCGTTGGGCATCACGTGGGGCGGCCCAAGACGCAGCAGGAACGGTCCTTGGGGGAGTCCGCCGAGGTCGCATGACGTAGATCACGTCAAGGCGCGGCCCGATCTTGGAATGCGCGGTTTCCCGTCGCTGCTGCACTGTTCATGGGCTCGCCCTGTGTGGGGGCGCGCTGGGCAACGGTGCTCGACGCGGCCGGCTGAGGTGGGTTTCCGCACGACCTCGGCCTTCTCTGCTCCCTCGTCCCCGTACCGCTGTCTTTCGAAAGGTTCTCCCGCACCATGCCTCTGGCTCTGTTGGCCCTGGCTGTCGTCGCCTTCGGCATCGGCACGACCGAGTTCGCCACGATGGGGCTGCTGCCCCAGATCGCCGACGGGGTCGGGGTGTCGGTACCCCAGGCCGGCAACCTCGTGTCGGCCTACGCGCTCGGTGTCGTCGTCGGTGCCCCGGTGCTGACCGGCATCGGTGCACGCATCCCGCACAAGAAGCTGCTGCTGCTGTTGTCCGGCCTGTTCGTGATCGGCAACATCGCCTCCGCGTTCGCCCCGAACTTCGGCCTGCTGTTCGCCGCACGCTTCCTCGCGGGGCTGCCGCACGGCGCGCTGTTCGGCGTCGGCGCCGTCGTCGCGTCCCGGCTGGTCGCCCCCGACCGGGCCGCGCGCGCCGTGTCGAGGATGTTCCTGGGCCTGACGGTCGCGAACATCATCGGTGTCCCGGCCGGCACCGCGCTCGGCCAGCAGCTCGGCTGGCGGTCCGCCTACGGCGCCGTGGCCGTCATCGGGCTCGTCGCGCTGGCCGCGCTGGCCGCGTTCGTTCCCCACCAGCCGCGCGGACAGCAGGCCGGCATCCGCCACGAGGTGCGCGCCATGCGCAACCGGCAGGTCGTGATCGGCCTGGCCACGGCGGTGGTCGGGTTCGGCGGCTTCTTCGCCGTCTACAGCTACCTCGTGCCGATGCTGACGAACCTGACGGGTATCTCCGACACCTCCACGACTCTGGTCCTCGCGCTGTACGGCGTGGGCATGACGGCCGGCACGCTGATCGCCGGCCCCCTCACCGACCGCGCCCTGCGCCCCACCCTGTACGCGGGACTCGCCCTGCTCGCGGCCGGGCTGGTGACGTTCTACTTCACCGTCCACAGCACCGTTCCGGCCCTGCTCACGATCACTTTCATCGGCGCGATGGGTGCCCTCATCACCACCCCCGTCCAGATGCTGCTCATGGCGAAGGCCAGGAACGCCCCGACGATGGCCGCGGCCTCCAACCACTCCGCCTTCAACCTGGCCAACGCCGGTGGCGCCTGGCTCGGCGGCCTGGCCATCTCCGCGGGCTGGGGCTGGGCCTCACCGAACCTCGTCGGCGCGGCGCTGGCCGTGGCGGGTCTCGGCCTGGCCTTCATGGGCGGCCTCATGGACCGGGGCGGCCGAGGCTCCGAGAGCTCCGAAGTGATCACGTCGTCCACCGCGGCGACCCCGACGGAGGCGGCGCCCACCACGTCGGCGCCCTGAGGCAGCAGGTGGCCTGAGACAGCAGGTGGCCTGAAGCAGGAGGTGGCCTGTGCGAGACACACAGGCCACCCGGTCGCTCGTGCTCATGCGCAGTCGTCCCTCACCGGGTCACGCGGCGGGGAAGTTGTCCTGCGACATGATCCGCTCGCGGATCCAGACTCCGGCGGGTTTCAGCGGCGAGGTGCCGGTCCAGGGGCCGGACCTGTCGCATGTGCCGGTCTTGAAGACTGCTCCGGAGCGGTTGTCGTCGGAGAAGTTCCAGTTCGTCCAGCTGATCTTCTTGGCGGCCATGAGGTCGAGGTAGCGCTGCGACATGGCGAAGTTGTTGCTGCCCTCACCGGCGTAGTTCTGGGTGCCGAACTCCGTGACGAACACCGGGAGTTTGTCGGCTGCCCGGGAGAGCGTCGCCAGGTACTCGTCGCGGTGCGAGTACGCGTAGAAGTGGAAGGTGTACATGATGTTGGACCCCCTGACCGGGTTGTTCACCACCTCCGACTCGTCGGCACCCTCGGACACCCCGAACGAGGACCACGCGCGTGTTCCGACCAGCACGGGAGCATCGGAGTCGATGGAGCGGATGGTCGGGATGATCTGTTCCGCGTAGCTCTTGATCCGCGACCAGCTCACGCCGCTGGGCTCGTTCGCGATCTCGTAGAGGATGTTGTTCTTGTCCTTGTTGCGGTTGGCGATGTCGGTGAAGAACTGCCGGGCCTTGCTCAGATTGGCGTGGGGGTCGCCCGGGGTGAGCATGTGCCAGTCGACGATCACGTACATGCCGCGGTCGGTCGCCTGCTGGATGAGGGAGTTCGCGAGGTTGGTGAAGTGCTGGGGGTTCGTCTCGTAGCCGCCCTCCTGGACGTAGGTCGAGACGCGCAGGACGTCCGCCTTCCAGTCGGTGGCCAGGGCGTTGAGCGAACCGCTGGTCAGGCAGTGCGGGTACCACTGGGTGCCATGGGTGCTCATGCCCCGTAACTGGATCGGGTTCCCGCGGCTGTTGCACAGCTTGGTGCCGCAGACCTTGAGCTGCCCGTTGGCGGAGACCGGCGTGGCGGCGGCCCGTTGGCCGGTGCCGGTCGCAAAGGCCGAGCCGGTCGGGACGACGCTGAGGAGGAGCAACAGGACGCTGCCGAGCGCGGCACCCAGCGCACCTCGCCGCAGTGGCAGAGAGAATGCCCTCATATGAACCTCGTTCACGTGAGTGATTGATAGGAAACTTTCCTAATGGAGGAAAGCAGAGCCTTCTGAGGGCTTCAAGAGTCCGGTAGCCATCCACATCCCCTACGGCATTCACAGAGGCCGGGTCATGTATGTGACCGGAATGGGGTGCGGAGTCGGCGCGAGCGCATGTGTTCCGCTTTGTCCTCTGGCCAACGCGCGTAGACCGCGGGCACCATGCTTCCCGCACCACCTGCACAGCCACCCTCACGAAGCCTGGCCCACCGCAGGAAGGTCCCCCGCATGAAGGTCACCAAGGCCTTGAAGCTCCGCTCGGTCCTGACCGCTCTCGCCCTCGTGGTCGCCCCCGGTGCCGTCGTCGTCGGCACGGCCGGCGACGCGTTCGCCGTCACCAAGATCAGTCACGCCACCGCGACGTCCATGTTCCAGCAGGTCGGCATCACCTGGTCGTCGTCCGGGAACTGCTCGAACCGCAACAACTCCACCTGTACGTCGTTCGAGCAGCTCAACCTGGCCACCGCCCAGGGCGCACAGACGCTCAAGCGCGCCAGCGGCTGCGCCCTGAACATCACCGGCGGCACCGAGACCGGGCACGCCTCCGGCACGTACTCGCACTGGAACGGCTACAAGCTCGACTACAGCAAGTACACCTGCATCGGGAACTACATCAAGAACAACTTCACCTACATCGGCCTGCGCGGCGACGGGGCTCCCCAGTGGCGTTCCGGCTCGGGCAACATCTACGCCGACGAGGGCAACCACTGGGACGTCCTCTACTACAACTGCGGCGGCTGCTGAACCCCGCTCCGCACGGCACTGCGAAGTCTGAGTCTTCTTCCGGCAGTTCTCCGGGGCTGCCGGAAGATTCCGTTTCCGCCCGGCGGGCGCCGTCCTGCGTCAGGCTCTGGACCTGGCGGGTCGCTGCCCCTGGGAATGGTCGGCCACCAGCGGAAGGTCGCCCAGCGACAGCGCGCTGGGCGCCGGCAGAGCCCCGAGCGCGGATTCGGCACGGAACGACTGGAGCAGGTACGCCACCAGCCGCCGGGACGCCGCACGGTCGTCCGGCAGCGCGGTCACCAGACCGCAGTGGGACAGCAGGGCCACGACGAGGTCGGAGGGGTGGAAGTCGGCGCGCAGCGCGCCCGCCGCCTGAGCCCTGCGGACCAGGGTCCTGAAGTCCCGCTCGGCCCGCTCCCGCACCCGCGCGTGTTCCCCTGAGCTGTCCGGGAAGGCCGACACGAACGCGGCCGGGAAGCCCCGTTCCTCCCGCTGCAGTTCACAGACCGTCTCGATCAGCCGCTGGAAGCCCCGCCACGGATCCGGGTCCGCCAGCGCCTCGGTGAGCGCCCGGGCACATGTGTCCATCTGCCGTGCGAACGCGGATCGCACCAGGTCGTCCCGGGTCGGGAAATGCCGGTACAGAGTCGCCACGCCGACCCCGGCCCGGCGGGCCACCGTCGCCATCGGGGCGTCGATCCCGTGGTCGGCGAAGACCGCGCGGGCGGCGACCAGGACGCGCTCCCTGTTACGCCGGGCGTCCGCCCGCAGCCCGTCCGAGCCCGTGATCCGAGAGGATTCCGCCATCACTGTGTCTCGCTTCCCGTCCAAACGGACGATCTCGTCCACTTGGCAGCCTACGGTCCGTCTCAGAACCCCGCAGGCACCCGGCGAGAAGGACGACCGATGGACGGCGACACGATGAAGGCAGTGCTGTTCGACCGCTACGGCACCCCCGACGTGCTCTACCTGGGCCGGGTGCCACGCCCCGAACCGGCTCCCGGCGAGGTCCTGGTGCGGGTGCGCGCGTTCAGCGTGAACGGCGGCGAACTGTCAGCCCGTGCCGGCCGTGTCCGTCTCCTGACCGGCCGGAGGTTCCCCCAGCGCGTGGGACTCGACCTCACCGGCGAAGTAGCCGCGCTGGGCGCCGGAACGACGGACTTCGCCGTCGGTGACCTCGTCTGGGGCGTCCTGGGACGTACCAGCGGGTTCGGCAGCGCCGCGGAATACGTGAGCGTGCCCGTCAAGCGGCTCGGCCTCGTTCCTCCCGGGCTGGACCTGGTGGACGCCGCCGCACTGCCCGTCGCCACCACGGCCCTCACCGCGCTGCGGGACAAGGCCCGGCTGCGCCCCGGCGAGCGGCTCCTCGTGCGGGGCGCGGCGGGCGGCGTCGGCAACGCCGCAGTCCAGCTCGGACAGGCGTACGGCGCCGAGGTCACGGCTCTCGCCCGCGCCGCCAATCTCGGCTTCGTGCGCGACCTCGGTGCCCACCACGCCGTCGACCACCGGACCGCGTCCCCGGCGGAGCTGGGCCGGTTCGACGTACTCCTCGACACGGCGGGCACCGACCTGCGGACCCTCCGCGGGCTGCTCAGGCCCGGCGGCCGCATGGTCACCATCGCCTTCGACGTGACCAGGCCCGCCGCCTCGCTGGGCTACATCGCGGCGAGCGCCGTCCACGGGCGGAGCCGGGTGCGCTTCTTCAGCGGCAACCCCGAACGCCCGCTCCTCGACGACCTCGCCCACCACGTCACGGAGGGGAAACTGCGCCCGTCGGTGGACACGGTCTTCCCCCTGGAGGAGACAGCGGCGGCCCACGGGGCGCTGGAGGCGGGCGGAGTCCGGGGGAAGTACGTCGTCAGGGTCGACTAGGGCATGGCCGCGGCCGTCAAAGCCTCCAGGGCGCTCGCCTGGGTGCGCCAGTCCGACGGGTTGGGAGTGGTGCCGGACCAGCGCTGGCCCAGGCGGTTCAGAGAGTCCCGGTCGTTGGTCCAGATCGCGTCGGCCTGTCGGTCGGCGTACGCCCGGTAGGCGGCGGATCCGGTGGCCTCCGCCAGGTCCGCCAGGTTGCGCATGAAGATGCCCTTGAACTGTTTCTGGTTGTCGTCGCAGGAGTTGGTCGCGATGTCGCACGACTCGGTGAGGATCCCGTCGCGCGTGAGCACGGGGGAGGAGATCGCGGCGTCGGCCAGGCGTACGGCGGTCTCCAGGTAGCGGCCGCTGCCGGTGGACCGCCACAGCTGCGTGAAGGCGCCGATGGCCAGGCCCTGGTTGTAACTCCACACCGTCTGGCCGTTGTTGGCGCAGCCCGCGGTCAGTCCGTCGTTGACCAGACCCGCCGAGTTGATCATCCCGCTGGCGAGGTACCAGTCCGCCGCCCCGGCCGCCCGGCCGCCCCACACCGTGTCGCCGCCGACGCGCTGGTGCAGAGCGGTGGCGAGCCACAGGTACAGCCCGTTGGTCACGGCGTTCTTGTACGTGCGCTCCCGGTCCCACCACACACCGCCACCGCAGGTGCCCGGATCCCAGAACCCGTGGACGTAGTCGCTGATGGTGACCGCCTCGTCCAGATACCGGCGCTCGCCGGTGTAGTCGTACGCCCTGACCCAGGCCATCGCCCACCAGGCCGCGTCATCGACGGCGCGGCTGATGAAATGGCCCTCGATCGGGTCCGTGCTGCGGACGCCCGCCGGGAAGACACCACGGTTCTGCTCGAAGGTGCGGGCGATCACCCAGTCGTAGTCGTGCCGCCCGGTCCGCTCGGCGAAGTCGACCAGCGACGTGAGCGCGACGGCCGAGTTCCACCAACTGCTGTGCCACCAGCCCTCGTTGGTCTGGTACGACGCCATCAACGCGTCCGCTGCGGCCCGTTCCCGCGTCGGTGCGGGCCGCGCCCATGCCGTGCAGCTCCCCTCCTGATGAGCCGCCTCGCGGCCGCAGGCCCGGACCGCTCCGCCGTACAGCAGACCCCGCGGGTCCCGGGTGGCGAACATCGCGGTCCTGGTCGAGGACGCCCCCGACGGCACGCTTCTGCGGCCGAGGGAGGAGCCCTCGGGCCAGCTCGCGCCGGCGTCCCAGGAACGGTCCAGCCAGATCTCGTCGCCCGCGCCGCCGCTCTCGGTCGCGCCCCAGGCCATGCCGTTGCGCTGGTCGACGTGCAGGCTGATCGTGCGGCCGAAGAGCGTGGTGGAGGGCACCGGGGTGTCGTCGCCGGACGCGGTGGCGGGATCGGCGCCGTCGCAGGACGTTCCGTCGCAGACCCTCGGGTACACCCAGTCGGTGCAGGTGACGGCACCGGCGTCGCCGCAGGCACGGATCCAGCCGCGCCGGTGACCGACCGGGTCGGAGACGTTGTACATCAGCGTGCGGGTGCCGGTCCAGGTGTCGGGGACGCTCGCCTTGCCGAGGAGCGGCTCCCAGGTGGCGCCACGGTCCCAGGAACGGTCGAGCCAGACCGAGTCACCGCGCACACCGTTGTCGATGCTCGCCCAGGCCATGTTGTCGGGGTCGGAGACATGCAGGCGCAGGACGCGACCGTTGATGTTCCCGTCCGGCACCGGGAACGTCTCCTGCCGTGCCTTCGAGGGGTCCAGGGTGTCGCACGCCAGCGCGCAGACCGCCGGCGCCGCGTGGGAGGGGGTGGGCAGGGCGACCAGCCCGGCCAGGGCCAGTGCCAGGACCAGGAGGCCGGTCCAGATGCGATGTCCGCGTGCTGACATGACGACGTACCGCCCTTTCTCCGTCAGGGTCGGTGGGGGTGAGGAGGAGCCGAGGGTGCTTCGACCGGAAGCTGCGACTACGGCGCCGCGTTGAGCAGGTCGAGGGCGCTTTGCTGCCGCGCCGCGTCCACCTTGTCGAGCGGACCCGACCAGCGCAGTCCGTACTGATCGAGGGCGTTGCGGTCGCTCGTGTGGGCACGGTCCGCCTGGCGACGGAGGTAGGCGGTGTAGGGATGGTGGGGCAACGCGGCGTTGAGTCGGCCCAGGCCCCGCACGTGCGCGCCCTTGAAGGACGGCCCGTCGGCGCCGCAGTCACCCCCCTCGCACGGGTCGCGCAGGATGCCCTCGGCGGTGTGCAGGGCGGAGGCCGTGGTGGCGGCGTCGCCGATCTGCCGTGCCCGGTCGAGCAGCGCGGCATCCCCCGTGGCCCGGTGCAGCTCGGTGAGGGCGCCGAGCAGGACCCCTTGGTTGTACGACCAGACCGGCTGGCCGTTGTTGCGGCAAGTGCCCAGGTCGATACCGTCGTTGACGAGATGCGAGCCGTTGATCATTCCGGTGCCCTGGAACCAGGACCAACCGGCACGCGCCCGCTCCCGGTACGCGGTGTCGCCCGGGATCCGGTTGTGCAGGGCCGCGTTGAGGTGGATGTAGAGGGAGTTGGCTATGGCGTTCTTGTAGGTCTTCGCCGTGCTCCACCACACGCCGCCGCCACAGGTGCCGTCCCAGTACGCCGCCATGTGGTCGGCGTCGGCGCGGGCGGTGGCGAGGTAGCGGCTGTCGCCGGTCAGGTCGTAGGCGGCGACCCAGGCCAGCCCCCACCATCCGGTGTCGTCGATGTAGTCGTTGCGGAACTGCCCGCCCTGCGCCTGGAGATTGAGGTCGTAGGTCCGGGAGATCGCGTACGAGTAACTGCCCATCCCCGACACGCGGACGTTGTCGATGATCGCGGTGAGGGCGTTCGCGGAGTTCCACCATCCGGTGGTGTCGAACAGGCCGGTCGCGTTGTCGTAGAGGCTCATCAGGCCCGTGGCAGCGGCGGTGCGTCGGTCGCCCGCGTTCCAGGTGGTGCGGGCCCACGGCGTACAGGCGATCTCGGTACGATCGCCCGCTTTGCCGCAGGCGCGCAACGCGCCGACGCCGCGGTTGTTCCAGTCGTCCACGTTGTACATGAGCGTGCGCCAACCCCGTTGACCGGCGGGAACGGTGGTGTCTCCGAGCTTGCTGCCCGAGCTCCAGGTGCGGCCGCCGTCGAAGGAGCGGTCGAGCCACACCTCGTCGCCCGGGTTGCCGTTGGTGAGGGACGCCCAGCCCATCGCGTCGGCGTCGTCGAAGTGCAGCGCGATCGACCGTCCGTGGACGGTGGCCGATACCGGGGTGCGGTCGCCGGGGGAGAGGGCGGGGTCCCGGGCGTCGCAGTACTTGTTGCAGATGGTCGCCGCGGCCGTGACCGTGCCGGCGGCGGAGGCCGGCGGCGAGGCGGCACCCGCGAGGAGCACGAGGGCGATCGCTGCGGCCGACCGTCCGGCGGTGGGGGGATTCGGTCTGCGGAATCTTCGTGCGGGAGCCATGGGGCCTCCCTGTCAGGGCGCCGCCCCCACGCTGCGCCGGGGCCTGCGAACGCCGGCCGAGGCGACAGCCCGGGGACATGCTGTGAGTGAAAGAGAGCGCTCTCGGAAGGTAATGACGGGACGACGGGTCGTCAACGGTGCGGGGGATGCGAGCGGTCCCCAAGTGGAGGCGGGGCGTGGCGAGTTCGGGAGGTGCTGGTGCGCAGAGGGTTTACAGCCTCATTCCATCGATGTAAAAGGCTTCTACCGAAGCTCTGCGCCCGTGCGTAGGGCTGCGAGTCGTTGGACAACGTTGTCTTTCGACTGTCGGCCCCCGATCCCCGACGGAGGTCCTCATGACTGTCAGACCGACCGGGTCCGTCGCCCGAGCCTTGGCCGCGTTGCTCACCGGCGGACTGCTGGCGCTGCTCTCGCCCACTCCCGCCGTTGCCCTCCCCGCGTACTCGACCGCCGAGGCGGGGAACCCCTTCGTCGACGGCTGGTACGCGGACCCCGACATCGCGATCTACGACGGCAAGTACTGGGTCTTCCCCACCGCGTCGAAGGCGTACGCCGAACAGACCCACCTCGACGCGTTCTCCTCGACGGACCTGATCCACTGGACCAAGCACAGCAACGTCCTGACGACGGCGAACGTCTCCTGGGCCAAGTACGCGGTATGGGCGCCTGCACCCGTCGAACGCGGCGGCAGGTACTACCTGTACTTCGCGGCGAACGACATCCAGGACAACTCCCAACTCGGCGGCATCGGCGTCGCCGTCGCCGACCGCCCCGAGGGGCCCTACGAGGACGCCCTCGGCAAACCGTTGATCTCCCAGTTCCACAACGGGGCCCAGCCCATCGACCAGGACGTCTTCATCGACGACGACGGCCAGGCGTACATGTACTACGGAGGCTGGCACCACGCCAACGTCGTCAAGCTCAACCCGGACATGACCAGCCTGGGGACCTTCGAGGACGGTTCGACCTACAAGGAGATCACCCCGGAGAACTACACCGAGGGCTCCTACATGTTCAAGCGGAACGGCACGTACTACCTGATGTGGTCGGAGGGCGGCTGGACCGGACCCGACTACTCGGTGTCGTACGCCATGTCCGACTCGCCGACCGGCCCCTTCGTCAAGATCGACAAGGTGCTCGCCCAGGACCCGGCGGTCGCCAAGGGCTCGGGACACAACTCCGTCGTCAACGTGCCGGGCACCGACATCTGGTACATCGTCTACCACCGCCGTCCGCTCAGCGAGAGCGACGGCAACCATCGTCAACTGGCCTACGACCGCATGTACTTCAACCCCGACGGCACCATCCGGCGCATCGCGATGCAGGTGAAGGACAACTTCGCCGACGGCAACGCCCTGGGCTGGAAGACCTACGGCGGCACGTGGTCGGTCGCAGGCGGTCGGTACCGCGTGGGACGGGACCTCGGAGGCAAGGCGCTCCTCGACACCGACTTCGCGGACTTCACGTACGACGCGGACGTCACCGTGACGTCCGGCGGTGGAGACGCCGGGCTCGTGTTCCGGGTGAAGGAGCCCTCGGTCGGCTGGGACGACTACTCGGGCTACTACGCCGGTATCAGCCCGAGCGGCAAGGTGGTTCTCGGCCGGGCGAACGGCTCCTGGACCGAACTGGGGGCCGCCCGCACGCCTGTCGTACCCGGTTCGACGCACCGGATCCGTGTCACCGCGGTCGGAGCATCGATCAAGGTATTCGTCGACGACATGACGACGCCGAAGATCTCCGCCGAGGACGGCACCTTCCCGAGCGGGGCGAACGGGGTCCGCGTCTTCGACTCCGCCGCCGCCTTCGACAACGTGGCCATCGGCCCCGCCCGTTGAGGTGAGCGGCGCCGTCCGGCGAGAGAGCGACGGATGTCTCGAAGGGCGCAGGAGCCGCCGTGTCTCTCGCCGGCCGCGGGAGCGGGCGAGAGCACGGACGCTCGCATGTCAGTGGCCCGTGGCACGATCGCGGCATGACAGCAGTTGACGCGCGGCTCATCCACGAGACGGCCGCGAAGCATGGCGTTCCCGGCTCCGTCGCAGAGGAGTTGCTGCTCCGGAGCAGGCCCTGCATCCACCTGGTGCCGTACGACGAGGTCCCGGCTTCGCTCCGCGAGAGGACCCGGCCGGCCGCACGGACGGGCGGGCTCCCCGCGTTGCCGGAAGGGGCGGACTGGCCCGACGGGAGGGAGCCGCTGATACTGAGCGTCGACTGCGCGGCGCTGCCCCGAGAGGTGCTGGACATCGAACTTCCCGCCGACGGGCACCTGTTGTTCTTCAGCGACATCGAGTACCCGCCGGACTCATCGGCGGTGCTCCACGTCCCGGCCGGAACGCCGACGACGGAGCACCCCGGGACGTACGAGTCCGACGGTGAGTCCGTACGGGTCAGGGCCTATGAACCCCGCACCCTGTACCCCGTGGTCGGACTGACCCTCGGCGAAGACTGGCGCGACGCCCCGCGAACGGCAGCCTTCGCGAGGGGCGACGGCCACGACGACATACTGGACGGATTCGAGGAGGACCTGCTGGAAGCGGCGTCCGGCGGCACCCGCCCCGGCGTCTGTGTGCAGCTCGGCGGCTTCTCCGACCCGTGGGACATGGCACCGGACACGGACGGTCTGGTGCTCTTCGCCCAGATGGCGGGGCAGGCGATCGACTACGAGGTGTTCACCCTGAACCTGATCGTGGGCATCCGCGAGGACATCGCCGCCCGACGGTACGCCGACCTCCGGTACGAGCAGCAGTGCTGAGCGGCCTCTGACTCAGGGGCCCCGCGCTCGGCGCCCGTACCGGACCCGGGCCCCTCAAGGCGCGGGCCGGCGCGGTCGGCTGCCCGCTTGTCCCGACACTCCCGCCTGCGTGGCCAGCACCTGCCGCCGGGCCTGTTCGACCGCCTGCGTCAGGGCTGCCGCGTCGTAGGCACCCTTGTGGCGCCGTCCGTTGATGAAGAACGTGGGTGTACCCGACACCCCGCTCAAGTCCGCGGAGTCGACGTCCTCCGCGACACGCCGGGCGCCCCGGCCCCGCTCCATGTCGTCGCGGAACCGCGCCACGTCCAGACCGAGTTCCCGCGCGTACCGCAGCAGGTCCTCCCCGCCGAGCGCATCCTGCCGCGCGAGAAGCAAATCGTGCATCTCCCAGAACTTCCCCTGCCGCGCAGCCGCTTCCGACGCCTCCGCCGCGAGTTCCGCCTCGGGGTGCACGTCCGACAGCGGCAGGTGCCGCCACACGAAGCGGACGTCGGAGTCGGTGCCCAGCAGTTCCCGTACGGCCGGCTCGGCCTGCCCGCAGTACGGGCACTCGAAGTCGCCGTACTCCACCACCGTGACGGCCGCCTTCTCGGGCCCGCGGATGCGGTCGTGGCGCACGTCCACGGCCACCGCCAGATCCGTCAGCGCGTCGGTCGTGCCCAGCAGCGCCCGCGCCCGGCGGGCCTCCGGCAGCAGTCCGACGACACCCGAGACGGCCCAGCTGAGCACGAACGCGGCGACCAGGGTGGCGAGGATGCCGATCCGTGCCTGGTCCAGTTCCTCGCCCTCGAAGGCGTGGGAGGCGATCAACAAGGAGACGGTGAACGCCGCTCCGGCGATGGCCCCGCCCGCGGTGACCGATCCCCAGCCCACGTTGGGGCGCAGGCGACCGCCCGTCAGGAACTGCGCGCCCGCCATGGAACCCACGATCCCGATCACTTTGCCCGCCGCACAGCCGACCAGGATGCCCAACGTGATGGGCGAGGTGAACGCTTCCTCGAGCTTGGCGCCACTCAGCTCGATGCCCGCGTTGGCCAGCGCGAACAGCGGCACGATGCCGTAGCTCACCCAGGGCAGGAACTTCTGCTCCAGGCGCTCGTTGGGGGAGATCGCCGCCGCGAGACCCCGTACGGCGGAGCGTTGCAGCTCGGGCGTGGGCTGCTCGCGGAAGAGGCGGAACAGCTGGCTCGCCCGCTCCAGGTCGCCCCGCGGCGCCGGATAGGCGACCACCAGCGCTCCGACGGCCAGACCGGTCACCACGGGGTCGACGCCGGCCTCGTACAGCGCGATCCACACCACCACGGACAGCACGGCGCAGTAGACGCCCTTGCGGATACCGGCCAGCCGCAGCACACCGATGAGCAGCAGCCCGCCCAGCGCCACCAGCAGCGCCGGCACATGGATGCCCTCGCTGTAGAAGACCGCGATCACCAGCAGCGCGAGGAGATCGTCGACCACGGAGATCGACAGCATGAAAGCGCGCAGGGAGGCCGGCAGCCGTGAGCCGAACACCGCCAGGATGCCCAGGGCGAAGGCGGTGTCGGTCGACATCGCCGTACCCCAGCCGTGCACCGAGTCATGACCGGCGTTGATGGCGACGTAGATCGCCGCGGGCACGACCATGCTGCCCAGTCCCGCCACGGCGCTGAGCAGCACCCAGCGGCGGTCCCGCAGTTCCCCCATGTCGAACTCGCGCCGCGCCTCCAGACCGACCACGAAGAAGAACAGACTCATCAGCCCCGCGTTGATCCACTCGTGCAGGTCGAGGGAGAGATGGCGGGTGTCGAAGCCGATGGTGAAGTGCGCTCCCCACACCGCTTCGTAGGAGTGCGCGTCGATGTTGGCCCACAGCAGGGCCGCGGCCACGGCGGCCAGCAGCAGAGTGGCGCTGCCCGTCTCGGTCTGCACGAAGGTCCGCCAGTGCGCCCGGGTCTGGCTGGACAGCGCCTGACTCGCCTCGCTGGGATAGTCGCTGCTCACGTGGCCAATTATCGCCATCGGCCCACGGCAGGCCCGCAGGCAGCCTGCCGCCACCGCTGTTCACCCCTGACAGCCCACCCGGACGGCAGAGGACGATCCCGCGCCGCACGAGCACATGGCGAACCGCCGGCCGGCCCCGGGGGCGACGCGTACGCCCCCGGGGCCTCCCGCCGCTGCGGGATCAGACGTGGATCAGGGGAACTGCGTGACCTTGGACGGCACGGTGTCCGTCCCTGACGTCGGGGCTCCCGTGTCGTTGATGACGTGGCGGTACTGACCCTTGCCGCCGAGGGAGATCACCATCAGGTGGCGCATCTTGATGCCGGGCTTCACCGGCACCTGGAAGCCGTGGTGCTGGACGATGGTGTCGTCCGAGGTGTAGTTGCAGTAGCTTCCGAGCGCCCACGCCTCGTGTTCGTTCACCGTGTCGGCGACCTTGTAGGCCGCGTATCCCACGATGCCGTCATGGGTGATGGCGGCCTCGTTCGGGGCGTCGTAGGCCTTCTCGTTCTGGAAGAAGATCGTCCGTCCGCGCTCTCCGCTCCACAGGACGTCGTACTTGTTGAAGTGCTCGACGAACAGGCCGGTGGTGAGGACGTCGTCGCCGTTGACGCGCAGCCCGTAGTCGGCCCTGTTGGTGTCCCAGCCGACGCCCTCGCCGTGGTCGGCGCGCCAGATCCAGGTGTGGTCGATGAGTACGTCGTCGCTGTTGACGACCACCGAGTTGGTGGCGAGCCCCGGGCCCGCGCCGCCGATGCGGACGAACACGTCCTGCATGGTGGTGGGGTTGGCGGAGTGGTCGGCGGACGCGCCGGGCTCGCCGATCCGCAGGAGCGTGTCCGAGTTGACCGGACCGGCGTCGATCAGGAAACCGGCGAGCCGTACGCCGTCGACGTCCGCCACGTGCAGGGCGTCGATGCCCCCGTCGGGGATGATCGTGGCCAGCCCCAGGCCGAGGACCACGGTGTTGGCGCGGTCGACCTCGATGGTCTGGTCGATGTGGTACACGCCGGGTGTGAACAGCAGGTTGAGGCCCTGGTCGAGGGCCGCGTTGATGGTGGCGGCCGTCGCGCCGGGCTTGACCACGTAGAACTGGTCCAACGGCAGGGACGAGCCCCCGGCGTTGGCCGGCCAGGACACGCCTCGCGCGTTGGTGCGCTTGCCGGGTACGAAGACCTTGTAGGTGCTGCCGTCCAGATAGAGGAACGGCTTCTCCCGGGAGATGGGTGTGGTGTCGAACGTGGTGTACGGCCCGGTGGCGAAGTTGGTCGCGGGCGCGCCCTCCACACCGGTGAACGTCATGTTCCACACGCCGTTGGTCCAGCCGCCGACGGAGCTGTCGCGGGTGTACCACTGCTGCTGGCTGTACGGGCCGACGGTGCCGTCGATCTTCGAGTCGGCGATGTATCCGCCGGAGGCCCAGCCGTAGCCGTTGGGTGCGAGGTTGAGCCCGCCCTTGACGTGGATCCGCCGGAACGGCGCCGCCTGGGCGACCGCCCACCGGTCGGTGCCGTTGACGGGGCTGATGGCCAGGTTCTCGGCCGACCGCCAGAAGTTCTGGGTGGCGTTCCCGTTGAACCAGCCCGCGTCGACGGTGATGTCACCGTTGATCTGGACGTCGTCGGGGTTGAGGCCGAGGCCCGAGACGGAGGTGTAGAAGCCCAGTTGGGCGTTGAGGTTGTTGTAGGTGCCCGGCTTCAGCAGGAACTGGTAGCGGCCGCTGCCGAACTGGCTTGCCTCCTGCTGCGCGAAGACCTGGTCGAACTTCTGCTGGAGGTTCGGTGTGGAGGGATCGACGACGATGACGTTCGGGCCCAGGTCACCGCCGCCCTCGATGGGACCGGTGCCGCCGGACTCGGTGTGCACGGCGACCTCCCACAGCGAGTATCCGTAGCCGGTGGCGCGGGCCGTGCCCAGGATGCGTACGTAGCGGCCCGAGCCGTCGACCTCGTAGGAGGCCCGGCCGCCGGTCGCGTCGGTGACCTCCTTGAGGGTGCTCCAGTCCTGTCCGTTGTCGGAGGTCTGGATGCGGAAGGTCCTGGCGTAGGCGGCCTCCCAGTTCAGGTCGACCTTGCACAGGTCGCGCACCGATCCCAGGTCGACCTGCACCCACTGCGGGTCCGAGGCCTGGCTCGACCAGCGGGTGCCGGCGTCACCGTCGAACGCGGCCGAGGCGGGAGTGCCCGCGTTCTCGACCGAGGAGGCGGACGAGGGCTTGCCGCGGGCGGCGTCGGCGGAGTCGCAGGAGGCGGGCTGGGTGCCGCCGGTGGTGCCGAAGACCTGGAACTCCCACAGGGAGTAGCCCCAAGGCGTCGCCCGGCTGAGTCCCTGCATCCGCACATAGCGGGCTTGCCCCGAGACGTCCACGGAGTCGGTGCCGCCGTCGCCGCCCGTCACGGTCTTGGCGTCGTTCCAACTGGCGCCGTCCTGGGAGAGCTGGATCTTGTAGTCCTTGCCGTAGGCGGCTTCCCAGTCCAGATCGACCCGGGTGACGGAGGCCGTGGCGCCCAGGTCCACCTGCAGCCACTGGTTGTCGCTCGCGGCCGAGGACCACCTGGTGCCCCGGTCACCGTCCACGGCGTTGGCAGCGGCCGTGGCGGCGTTCTCGTTCGAGGAGGACGTGACGCTCTTGCCTTGGGACAGCGGCGTTTCGGCTGCCGCCGCCGGTCCTTGGGAGGGGAGGGTGACCAGCGCCGCGGTGGCGATCAGCGAGACACCCAGCGCTCTGCGTCTGAGGCGTCCGGCGTCTTTCATGAGTCTCATGCGTCAGCTTTCTGCGGGAGCGGTGCGGGATTCGGACGAGCCTGCTTCCTGCAGCGCGAGCGATACGCCGCGACGGAGCCGCGGCGAACCGCGTCGCTTGTGTGCCAAGGCATGCCGGAGGGGGCAACACAGCAGTACAGCAACTTAGTTCACGATGTGATTTAAGTGGGGACCGTAATCTCCGGGCAACCCCTCGGACGCGGGTTTGTCGGCCGGATGCCCACGGGCGCTCTCATGGCGCCGCTGGAGCCGATGCTTCAGGGGCGCAGCGAACGGAACGGGGCCCTAGGTGATGGTCAGCCCTCCAGGAGGGCCGCTTCCTCGTCGGTGAGGCGGTTGAAGCAGGTGTCCTCCGTGGCCACGACGGTGGACTGGCTCACGGGTGACACGGTCATGTGCCGTGCGTTGAGAGTCCAGCCACGCTTCTTGTAGGTGACCGTGAAGTACGTCCCGCCGTCGCCGACCGGCGCCTCCGTGGCGGCCCCGGTCTTCCTCCAGCCGTGTGCCGCCAGGTGCGAGAGAAGGCCGTCCAGTTGCTGTCGCGACTCGTTCGGGCCGGACAAGGCGCCGTTCGCGCGGTTGTTCGTCCAGGAGACCGTGCAGGGGGACAGGCGTGCGGTGAGAGCGGCCAGCTTCCGATCCTTCTCCGTCGCACCCGTCGGGAGTGCCTTGGCGCGGTCCAGCTCGTCCAGCTTCTCGGGCGCTCCGGCCGCGGCGGCGGCCGCCTTCAGCTCTGCTTGTACGCCGGGCCGGCCGAAGGGGGCGGGGGAGGACTCGGTCGAAGTGGGGAGCGCGGGGCTGCCGCAGCCGGTGACGAGGGCGGCCCCCGCGAGGGCGGTCACGAGCCGTCGAACCCTGGTCGGGGTGGTGCGCATGCGCTCTTCTCTCGGTCCGTGGTCACCGTGGGCGGCTGAGCCGGTCCCGGGCGGGTCTCGCTGGTGTGGAACCCGGATCTTCGCACACGGGGTTCCTGACCTGCGCAGGGAGGCTCCACCCAGGCCGCGGCCCTCGACACGCCCGTGGGTCCGGCGTCGGTTCCGCCCCTTCGGCCGGCCGAGTACGCGGCCGTGGACGGCGATGCCGGTTACGGGTCCGGCGTCGGTTCCGTCCCTCGGCTGACCGAATCCCCGGCAGAGGACGGCGATGCCGACTACGGGTCCGGTGGCGACGCTAGGCCTCTGCCCGGCTGCTGACCGCGTTGGTCAGAATCGCGCTCGCGACCACCTGGAAGAGGTGATCGGCGCGCGGTGCGAGGGAGGGCTGGTCCCCGAGCCAGGCCAGCATGGCCACCAGCGCGAACAGGTCGGCGCCGTCGATGTCGCCGCGGGCCGCGCCTGTCTCCTGGGCGCGGGTGAGGAGCCGGGCGCCGGCGGCGCGCAGGGTGACGCACGAGGCGTGGAGCGCGGATTCGGGGTCGTCGATGGCGGCTGCCATGAGCACGGTCACGCCCCGGTACTCGGTGGTCCAGGCGACACAGTCGCGGAGCCACGAAACGAGGGCCTCCTCGGGCGAGTTCGACGTCTCCAGGGCGTGCGCCTTCGCCGTCAGCTCGTCGAAGCTCGTGCGGAGCAGGGCGTCGAGCAGCGCCTCGCGGGTGGGGAAGTGGCGCAGCAGCGTCGCGAGACCGACGTCGGCCCTGCGGGCGATGTCCCGCAGCGACACGTCGACGCCCTGCTCGGCGATGGCGGTGCCCGCTACGGCGAGCAGGTGGTCGCGGTTCTTCCTGGCGTCGGCCCGCATCGGTCCCTCTTGACTATCCGGATCAGTGGTCCATATATTCGGATCAGTGATCCGTTTATGTGGATCGCCGATCCGGATCAGCGTATCCCGCGACACGGCAGGAGAGAGAACGATGCCGACAGGCACGATGAAAGCGGTCCGCCTCCACGCACACGGCGGCCCCGAAGTGCTGCAGTACGACGAGGTGCCGATTCCCGAGCCGGGGCCGGGTGAGGTGCTTGTCAAGGTGTACGCGGTGGGCGTCAACCCTCCCGACTGGTACCTGCGCGGCGGGCTGACCACCATGCCGGGGGAGGCGGAGCCGTCGGTCAGCCTGCCGGCCATTCCGGGGACGGATGTGTCGGGCGTCGTCGAAGCGGTCGCCCCGGACGTGGCCGGGTTCTCCGTCGGCGATGAGGTCTTCGGCCTGCTGCGTTTCCCGAGCTTCCACGGCAGTGCCTACGCCGAATACGTGGCCGCCCCCGCCTCCGACCTCGCCCGCAAGCCCGCCGGCATCGATCACGTGCACGCCGCGGCGGCGCCCATGGCCGCGCTCACCGCGTGGCAGTTCCTGATCGATGTCGGGCACGACCACCCCTCACCCTTCCAGGACGCACCGCATCGCCCGACGTCGCTCGACCGCGACACGACCGTGCTCATCAACGGCGCCGCGGGCGGCGTGGGCCACTTCGCACTGCAGCTGGCGAAGTGGAAGGGCGCACACGTCACCGCGGTGGCATCCGGCACCCATGAACCCTTCCTGCGCGAGCTCGGCGCCGACCGGTTCATCGACTACACCAGGAGCCGCCCCGAAGAGCTCGTCCACGACGTCGACCTGGTCCTCGATGCGGTCGGCGGCCCCGAGAGCAAGCGTTTCCTGCGCACCCTCAAGCGCGGCGGCTCCCAATTCCCCGTACTTCCCGGCGACTTCGACGAGGAAGAGATCGCGAAGCTCGGCGTCACCGTCTCCACCGCCCAGGTCCGCTCGAACGGCACGCAACTCGCCGAACTCGGCCGCCTGCTCGACACGGGCGCACTCCGCGTCGCGATCGACAGCACCTTCACACTGGCGGACGCCCGAGCGGCCCACGAACGCGCCGCGCAGGGCCACATCCAGGGCAAGATCGTCCTCACGGTCGCGCGAGAGCGAGCCGCATCCATGGCGTGAGGCACGCCGCCACGCGACGGCGTTGCCGAAGCGGTGCCGGTCGTGCTCGGCCTCCTTTGATGTCGCGAGCCGAGGTCCCTGTCGCAGTGTCACAAGCATGTCCGGAAACGACCCCTGCTTGGTGTGATCATGCGGATTCATCGCCCTCATGCGGCACGATCACCGCAACGTTCCGACTCTCGGGGGATTTCACATGGCTCACGCAACTCGTCCACGCCGTACCACCACAGTGATGCTGGCCGCCGTCTCGCTCGGCATCATGGCCCTGACGGCATGCAACGGCGACGGCGAGAAGGACGCGTCCGCTCCGAGCGCGGCAGCGAGCGCGTCCCCTGCCGGAGCCGACAACGGATCCGGCGAGCCCTCGACGGCCGCCCCGGGCGACGGCGACAAGCCCGACGGTGACACCTCCGGCAGCGGTGGCAGCACCCCGCAGGCGTCGGCACCCGTGGCGGACGATGGTCAGGACGGCGGCGTGGGCATGTGCGAGACGGCCGACCTGAGCTACAAGGTCACCGTCGCGTCCAAGCCGACCAGTCATGCGTTGCTGACGGCGACGAACAAGGACAGCGCCCCCTGTCTGCTGCCGGCGAACGAGCTGGTGATCACGATTCCGGGACTCGACGGAGCCGCCGAGCACGCGGGACCCGAGGGCAAGAACTGGATCCTGAAGTCGGGCGAGACCGCCTACGCCGGGATCATGTTCGCGCGCGCCGACACCTCGGGCGGCAAGAGCGCCGACAAGGTGGAGATCGCGTTGACGGCCGCCGAAAGCCCTGCGACGGTTCCGATCAACGACGGTCCCGTCACGGTCAACGACGGTCGGGTCACCAGCTTCTTCGGCACCGCCGAGGACGCACTCACCTACTGACCTTCTTCGAGGAAGGGCTCGCGACGGCGCGTCAGGGAGTCGGCAACTCGCGGCCCTAGACGCGCTCCAGCGGGCGGTGGGGGAGGGGCGGGAGTTCGATCTGGATGGGGTCGTCGGGGCGGACGATCCCTCCCTGGCGGACGACGGCCATGACGCCGCTCTTGAAGGTGAAGTCGCCGGACACGGGGTCCAGGGCGAAGACCTCGCCGAGCAGCCCCTTGCGGAAGTCGTTGATCTTCGAGCACGGGTTGCGCAGCCCCGTCACTTCAAGCACCGCCCGCTCTCCGAGATGGAGCAGGGCGCCGGTGGGGAGGCCCAGCAGGTCCACTTGGCGGGTGGTGATGTTCTCGCCGAGCTGGCCCGCGGAGACGTCGAAGCCCTTGAGCGCGAGTTCGTCGAAGAGTTCCTCGTGCATCAGGTGGACCTGGCGCAGGTTGGGCAGGTCCGGCTCGTAGGTCATGCGGAACTGGTGGCGGATCGTCTCACCTGCGTGCACGTCACCTTCGATGCCGAGGCCCGTGAGCAGGGTGATGGAATCACGAGTGGGCTTGCTGAACGAGTACGTCTCGTTACGGCTGACTGCCGCGACCTGACCGGCCATCACGCCTGCCCCCTCACTTCTCGTCGTCATCCGGCCGGTCGATCTTAGAGGCGGGGCCACGACCACGCGGCCCGCCCCTGGCTCTCCGCGCGCATGCCGAGGCACAGCGGCAGCTCGGATGGCAAACGTCCAGGATGTCTAAAGAGTATGTCCATGATCGACACGTGGACACGAACAATGCGGTACGCCTCTACTGGAGGCCATGAGTCCGCAGAAGCCTCCCCGTAGCTCGCGCCTGGGCGGCCCCGAGACGGGGTTTCTCATGGCGGTCGCGGGCATGTCCACCGTCCAGCTCGGCTCCGCCCTGACCGTTCCCCTGTTCGAACAGCTCACGGATGTGGGTGCCGCGGGACTCCGCCTGGGCTGGGCCGGGCTTCTGCTGTTCATCCTGGTCCGGCCCCGCCGACGCGATTTCGCCCGCCGTGATCTGCGGGCCTGTACCACCCTGGGTGTCGTGACCGCCGGCATGATGCTCTTCTTCATGCTCGCCATCGCCCGGCTCCCACTCGGCACCGCAAGCGCGCTGGAGTTCCTCGGTCCGCTGGCCGTGTCCCTGTACGGGCCCGGCGCACGCCGCAAGATATGGACGGTCGCGGCTGCCGTGGGTGTTGCTCTGCTGACGGAACCCTGGCACGGGAGCCTCGACCTGGCCGGGGTCGGATGCGCCCTGGCCGCCGCGGCCTGTTGGGCCGCCTACATCCTGCTGACCCAGCGTGTCGGCGACCAACTCGCCGGCCTCAAGGGCCTGGCCGTCTCCATGCCGGTCGCCGGCATAGTGGGCATGCTCATCGCCGCGCCCACCCTCTCGACGCATGTGACTTGGTCGGCGGCGTGGACCATGCTGGGACTGGCCATCGTGAGTCCGTTGGTGCCGTTCGCCCTCGAATTCCTCGCACTGCGCCGCCTGACCAGCTCGGCCTTCGGCACTCTGATGAGCCTGGAACCCGCCATCGCGATGCTGATGGGGTTGGTCGTGCTCGGACAGCTCCCCGGCGTGGCATCCGCTCTCGGAGTCGCCTTCGTAGTCGCCGCCGGTGTGGGCGCGACCCGCACAGGCGCCCGTCCGGCCACCGAGCACGCCCCGCCCACACCGCGGCCCGCGGCCACCGAAGCATCGTGAGCCGGCCGGCTGCGTGAGCCGGTCGGGTGTGTGACCCGGCCGGCTGCGTGGGCCGGGCTCCGAGCACTCTGTGGCCACTGAACCCAGCCACGGCCCGCATCCGGCCGGAGAGCGCCCCGAAACGTCCGGCCGCAGCGGCCATGCTCAGGGGATGCCGTCACATCAAGGCCGCGCAGTGGCTCTGCGTACCGTTCGCGCCCACGCGTCAGTCCTGAGCATTCCATTCGAAGATCACGGACAATAGGTGGATGGAGACACGGCGTCTGCACCTACTGGTGGAACTGTCCCGGCTCGGATCGATGCGCGCGGTGGCCGAAGCCGTGGGCACCACCACGTCGACCGTCTCGCAGCAACTCACGGTACTTGCCCGGGAGATGGGAACCGCCCTGACCGAGCCTGACGGGCGTCGGGTGAGGCTCACCCCGGCCGGGCGCCGTCTGGCGGAGCATGGCGCGGTGATCCTTGCCGCCGTAGAGGCCGCGCGCCTTGACCTCACCCCCGGCAGTGAACCCAACGGGACCCTGCGGGTGGCCGGGTTCGCCACTGCCATCCGCGCTCATGTGCTGCCCCTCATCACCGACCTGGCCGCGAGCCATCCTCGGCTCAATGTCCTCATCCGCGAGCATGAACCCGCCGAGGCGCTGGAGTTGCTGGCCGCGGACGAGACCGATCTCGCGCTCACCTACGACTACGACCTCGCGCCGGCCGACCCGGACCCCGCGCTGCACAGCACCGCACTGTGGACCGCAACCTGGGGCCTGGGCGTCCCGGCCGGGGCCGATGTGACGGACGCGGCGGACACCCTCGACGTCTTCGCCCGCTTCCGTACGCACGACTGGATCGTCAACTCCCGTAACACCGCCGACGAGACCGTCATCCGCACTCTGGCCTCCATGGCGGGATTCACACCCCGGATCACCCACCAGGCCGACAGCCTCGACCTGGTCCAGGGCATGATCACCACCGGGCTCGGGGTGGGACTGCTGCCGGTCGGCATCCCCACCTTCTCCGACGTGCGCCTGGTGCCGCTCACCGGTCCGCCGGTCACGCTGCGCGCCCACGCCGTCGCACGTCACGGACGCTTGGCCTGGCCCCCGCTCAATTTGGTCACCGACCTTCTGGTCCAACGGGCGGCGACCACGGCCGCACCCGTACCCGACCCGGCGAGCCCGGGCCCCGGCGACTAGCTCGCTCCGTGGTCGAACTGCTCACCTGCGACGGCGGCATCATCGAGTCGGACGACGCGAGGGCCGTGCCTGGCGGCGGCCTCAATACACTCCTCTCATCAGACCTACGTTCGGGTGCTGCGGCTGAAAGCAGGGGGGATGTGGTGTCGGCGATCGACGTGGAGAGGGTCTGGAAGCCGTCTCTGTCGGAACGCTGGGCGGGACCACGCCCGCTGTGGTGGACGGCCGGCCCGACGGGGGAGTTGGCCGTTCTGCTCGTCGATCGGCAGTGGCTCCGTCGGAGCCGCTACATAAAGGGTTGGGCGGGATGGGGCCCGCATGTTCCGTTCGATGCGGTGCTGCTGATGCGGCAGGCTGATGGGTCGCTTCAACGTCGACGGATCAGGGACATCCCGGTCAGGCCGAGTCACATCGCCCTTCTCCCGAAGTCCCGACTCCTCATAGCGTGCGGTCGTTCGAGCAAGGAGGAGTCGGGAGCGTGGCGCCCGAACGCTGTGGTGTTCTCCCTCGAAAGTGGTGACCAAGAGTCCACCTTCTGCATCGGCGACGACATCCCTGCCCTGGTGGCCGATGGCGGGGGTTCCATCTGGACGGCGTATGGAGACGAAGGCATCTATGGAGGGCATCCGGAGTCTGCAGCCGGTCTTGCCGGCTGGAGTGCCGAGGGCCAGGCAGTCTGGGCCCCGGGAGGTCGGCTCCCTGACGCGCCTTTGGAGGGATGCACCGCTGCCACCGAAGGGGACCGGGTCTGGCTGATCTGGTACTCAGGCAGTAGCCGGGGAGGCACGTACTTGACGCGGATCACGCCGTCCACCGGGGAGGTGGCCAGTTGGCCCAGCCCCGTATGTGACCCGGACGGGTTCGCCGTTCGTGACCGTCGAGCAGTCCTGACCAAGCGCGCTCACAACCGCCGGGCAACCGAAGTGGTCCGAGCTGAGCTGGACGGTGACACCTGGAGTGTGACCGAGCGGCGCAAGATTCGAGTGCCCGGACGGGTGGTCATGCGCTGCGGCCAGGGACGTGATGGTCTTCTGTGGCTGCGCGCCGGCGACACGTGGCTTCGCATCGAAGCCTGACAGCAGCCGAGGGCGTGCAGCTCAGGCTCGACGGGGCACCCTGGCCGCGTAGGCCAGTGTCGCGGTTCCGCAGCCTGCGTAATCATCCATCCGCACCCTGAGCATCGCTCTCTCCGCCCTCCCGCTGGTGGCCGCGGCGAGCGTCGCGGTCGAAGATGCCGAGGATCTCGCACGGGCCCCCCTCGGCGCCGATGGCGTGCGGCATCATCGTCGGGAACTCGGCTGCCTGATTGGTCTCGACGCGGAAGCGGCGGTGGCCGAGCATCAGCACCGCGGTGCCGGACAGGACGACGAGCCATTCGCGCCCCGGGTGGGCACGCATACGCGCCGGGTTGTCGGGCGGTGGTTCGGTCATGCGCTGACGCACCACACTCATTCCGGGGTCACCCTTCACCGGCCAGCGCATCAGGCTGTGGGTGCTGTCGATCATCGGGCTGGTGACGACGTCGTCCGTCGCGGTCTCCACCAACTGATCCAGCGTGGTGTCCAGCGCGCGGGCGAGAGTGACCAGCTGATCCAGCGCGAGGCGGCGCTGGCCGTTCTCGATGCGGCTCAGTGAGGACTGACTCAGGTGGGCGCGCGTGGCCAGTTCCTCAAGAGACCAGCCCTGGGCCACCCGCAGCGCGCGGATGCGTTTGCGTACGAGGCTGTCCAGCTCACCGTCTTCTTGCGCCATGAGCAAGATGGTATGCCCCTGATGCAAATCGCGCTTAGCGTCCTGTGGAGAGGGTCCGGGGCGCTCCGAGCCACGCACGAGGAAGGGACAGCGGCGTGCGCCCGACCAACGGCAAGGCCATGGCCCCCGTGACGTCAGCACAAGGGGCTGCTCCGACAGCAACCTCCTGCCGTCCACCGCGGACACCGACGTAGCCCTCCCCGCAGCCCGCGGCGAGCCGCCCACCGCTCAAGCCCCGGCGATGCGTGCGGTGCCCGGACCGCTCCACCCCACCACCCTCTTCACCCCTCACTCGGCGACCGGCCCTTCTCCGGCGCTGCCCCAGCCTGCCCTTTTGAGAGGAATCCATGAGTACGAACCAGCCCGTACAGGCCGCCGAAACCGACGGCGGCGAAGTACCCGACGCGCGGCAGCTGCGCACGATCCTGATCGCCGTCTCCGTCGCGCTGATGGCCGTCATCGCCTCGGTGTCCGGGCTGAATGTCGCGCAGACCCACGTGGCCGTGGAGTTCGGCGCCTCGCAGAACACGGTCCTGTGGATCATCAACATCTACACGCTCGCCCTGGCCGCCCTGCTGCTGCCGCTCGGCGCCGTCGGTGACCGCCTGGGCCGCAAGCCCATGCTGATCGCCGGGCTGGGTGTCTTCGGTACCGCGAACGTCGTCGCGGGCCTGGCCCCGTCGGCCGAGGTCATGCTCGCCGCGCGTGTGGCCGGCGGGATCGGCGCGGCGATGATCATGCCGATCACCCTCGCGGTCATCACCTCCACCTTCCCCGAACAGCAGCGCGGCAAGGCGATCGGCGTATGGACCGGCGTCGCCGGAGGCGGCGGCATCCTCGGCATGTTTCTCTCCGCGCTTCTCGTCGACGTCGCCGACTGGCGCGGGCTGTTCGTCCTGCCGGTGGTCCTGGTCCTCGTGGCCCTGGCCATGACGCTGAAGTCGGTCCCCAACTCCCGGGCGGCCTCGGCCCATCGCTTCGACGCCGTCGGCGCGCTGGTCTCCACCGTCGCGGTGATCGGCCTCATCTTCGTCCTGCAGGAAGGTCCCGAACGCGGCTGGACCGCCCCCGCGACTCTGACCAGCCTCTCGGTCGGTCTCGCCGGCGCCATCGGGTTCGTGGCCTGGGAGCTGCACCGCTGTGACGCGGCCCTGCTGGACGTGCGCCTGTTCCGGGAGCGCGGCCTGGCCGGCGGCTCGATCACCCTCCTGGTGGTCTTCGGTGTCCAGGCGGGCATCGCCGTGGTCCTCTTCCCGTTCTTCCAGGCCGTGCTCGGCTGGTCGGGACTGCTGTCCACGGTCGCGCTGATGCCCATGGCCATCATGATGATGGCGGCCTCCGGCCTGGCCCCCAAGCTCGCCGTCCGTAGCGGCTCACGCGCGACCGTGGCCGCGGGCATCGCGTGCGCCGGCCTCGGTCTGGCGCTGATGGCGCTGTTCGTCTCCGTCGACGGGGGCTACGTGACCATCCTGCCCGGCATGCTCGCCATGGGCCTCGGCATGGGCCTGTCGATGACCCCGTCCACGGAGGCCATCACCGGTTCCCTGCCGCGCGAGAAGCAGGGCGTCGCCTCCGCCCTCAACGACATCACCCGCGAGTTCGGCACCGCCCTCGGCGTCGCCCTGCTGGGGGCGCTTCTCGCCAACGGCTACCGCAGCGCCATCGACAGCCGACTCAACGGCATCCCCCGCGGAGCCGCTGATACCGCCCGGGAGGGCGTCGCCAACGCCGTCGAGGCGGCGGGTACCGCCGGTCCGCACGCGCCGGACCTGCTCCACGCCGCCCAGCAGTCCTTCGTGGACGGCTGGCAGAACGCCATGTGGGCCGGTGTCGCCGTCATGGGCGCCCTGTTCGCCTACATCGTCTTCCGCGGCCCCAGCAACGCGGCTCCCAGCAGCCCGGCTCCGGGCAACGCGGCTCCCAGCACCCTGGCTCCCAACAACGCGGCTCCCCACAGCGCGGCTTCCAGGAACATGGCTCCCCACAGCGCGGCTTCCAGGAGCACCGCTCCCAGCACCGCGGCTTCCAGCACCGCCGCTCCGGAGCCGCACACGAACCAGAAGTCACCGAGGGCGTAGTCACCCCGTTGATCGCAAAGGCGTTGGCCCCACAGCGAGAAGACCGACTGCGCGCGGGCAGGACGTCCGGCACCGCGACCGCGGTGCCGGACACGGCACCGGTATCGCCGAAACCGCCCGTCTGAACACCCTGCTACGCGGCGGCAGTCCGGCGGTCCATCACATCGTTGCACTCGCGAGGCGCCGAAGTGTGGCCGCGTACAGGGGCATGGCCCGCGGCGCATGACGGCAAGATCGGCGAGCGGCGAGGTCGACCACCCAGGCAGGCCGTGCCACCGATCCAGTGGCCCCGGCCGACGCCCCAGACGGCCACCCGGCTCCCTGGCATCATCGCGGTCACGCCACAACCGCAGTGGCTCGCTCGCGAAGAACCCTCTGGCGGCGTACGGCCCGCGCCACCGCCACGAGTTCACCGGGTCCCCCTGAACGCGCACAGCCCCGACCCTCGTATGCAACCGTTCGCTTCAGCCATGCCGAGCAAATATCCGCACAGCGCCGTGTGAAGCAACAACGCCCCAGGGGTTGACAGAAATCGCTGGGCGACACAGCCTTTGGCAACGTTGTCATCCGGTTCGGCGCGGGGCGTGCGGAGCCGGTTCGGCCTGCGCTTTCTGATGGGACGTCACACACATGACAGATCTGTCGGGCCCGTCGCGCCTCCCGTCGCGACGGACCGTTGTCACCTCGGGAACCACGCTGCTGGCCGGGTTCGGCCTCAGCTCCGTGCTTCCCGTGTCGCACGCTGCTGCCGCCCCCACCGGCGCACCGGTCGCACCCGCCACACCCGGCGAGCTGGCCCTCTACCGACCCGTCTCGGTCTCCTCCACCGCCTACGCCGCCACGCCCGGCTCGTTCGTCGTCGACCGCCTCGTCTCCCCGGGCGTCAAGGGCAGCGGATGGCGTGCCGAGGGAGGTGACCCGCAGTGGATCGCCGTCGACCTGCAGGAGACCTGCGAGGTCACCCACATCCGTCTGACCTTCGAGGCCGATGCCTCCGACCCGGTGTACACGCCCCCCACCTCCGGCAACGTGCACAGCGGCACCACCGGCAAGGAGATCCAGTCGAGCTACTCGCTGGTCTTCGCGGTCGAGACCTCTCTCGACAACAAGTCGTGGACCACCGTGTACCGCACCACGGCGGGCACCGGCGGCGTGGTGAACGTCCAGCTCCCGCGCCCCACCAAGGCCCACTGGGTGCGCATGACCTCCCAGAAGCGCTCCAGCCCGCTGCCCCTCGGCCTCAACGGCTTCGAGGTGTACGGCACCGCCAAGGGCCATCGCCCTTCGGCCACCGGCTGGACGGACTGGGGCTCCCACCCCGGCAAGGCGCCCAAGCTGACGGTCGCGGACGACGGGACCGTGCCCGTGGAGTCGGGCTGGCGGCTGACCATGGACGACTGGGCCGACGCGGACGGCGCCGGCCTGTCGAAGACCTCCGTGGACACCAGCGGCTGGCTCCCCGCGACCGTTCCCGGCACGGTGCTCGGCTCCCTCGTGGAGCAGGGCAAGCTGCCCGACCCGGTGGCGGGCCTGAACAACCTGCACATCCCGGAGGCGCTCTCACGCCACTCGTGGTGGTACAAGCGGGACTTCGCGCTGCCGAGGGGGCTGCGGACCGGCGCCGGCCGGCACGTCTGGCTGGAGTTCGACGGCATCAACCACAAGGCCGACGTGTGGCTCAACGGCAAGCAGGTCGGTGACCTGACGTACCCGTTCGCCCGCTCCGCCTTCGACGTCACCCGTCACCTCGACGCACACGACGAGAACGCGCTCGCCGTACGGATCACACCGATGCCCGTGCCCGGCAGCCCGGGGGACAAGGGCCCCGCGGGCGAGGCCTGGGTCGACGCCGGCGCCCAGCAGATGAACCTCAACTCCCCGACTTACCTCGCCTCCTCGGGCTGGGACTGGATGCCCGCCGTACGCGACCGCGCGGCCGGCATCTGGAACCACGTGAGGCTCCGGTCGACCGGTCACGTCGTCATCGGCGACCCGCGTGTGGACACCGTTCTGCCGAAGCTGCCCGACGTGTCGGTCGCCGAGGTGACCGTCGTCGTGCCGGTCCGCAACGCCGACGACACCGACCACCGGGCGACGGTCACCGCGGCCTTCGACGGGGTGCGGGTGTCCAGGAGCGTCACCGTGAAGGCGGGCGAGAGCGTCGACGTCGTCTTCGCGCCCGACGCCTTCAACCAGCTGAAGGTGCGCGACCCCAGGCTCTGGTGGCCCAACGGCCTGGGCGAACCCCACCTCCACGACCTCACGTTGACGGCCTCCGTCGACGGCCAGGAGAGCGACCGGCGCACCACGCGCTTCGGTATCCGTCAGTTCGGCTACGAGTACGACACGCCGCTCCCGTTCACCGCGTCCGGCGACGCCTACACGCAGACGGTGACCTTCGACCGGCAGCAGGCCCAGCACGTCCGCATCCGATGCCTCACCCGCGCGACCTCCTGGGGCAGCTCCCTGTGGGCGCTCTCCGTCGGCGACAGCACCCGGCCGGGCGTCGACCTGGCCCTGCACGCGCCCGCCGAGGCGTCCACCACCGACCAGGACGACCACGGCGCGGGCAACGCCACCGACGGCGACGCCGGCACCCGCTGGTCCTCCGCCTTCGAGGACGACCAGTGGATACGCGTCGACCTGGGTTCCACCCAGTCCTTCGACCGTGTCGACCTCACCTGGGAGCAGGCGTACGCGAAGACCTTCGTGGTCCAGGTCTCGGCGAACGGCTCGGACTGGACGGACGTCGCGTCCGTGGACAACGGGGCCGTGCCGCTGCCGTTCAACAACGGCAACGCCAGCCTTCAGGTCGAGGACTTCGACCGGCGCACCGCACGCTACGTCCGCCTCGACTGCGGCCTGCGCAACACCAGTTGGGGCAACTCCCTGTGGACCTTGAGCGTCATCGACCGGAGTGACCCGGGCACCGATCTCGCCCTGCGTCAGAAGGCCACCGCCTCCACCGAGGAGTCCGACCACCCCGCGTCCCACGCCACCGACGGAGATGCCGGCACCCGCTGGTCCTCCGCCTACGAGGACCACCAGTGGATACGCGTCGACCTCGGATCCTCGCGGACCTTCGACCGCGTGGTCGTCGTCTGGGAGAGCGCGTACCCGAAGACGTACGTCATCCAGGTGTCCGACGACGGCGAGACGTGGACCGACGTCAAGTCCGTGTCCAACACTCCCGATCCGCTGAAGATCAGCGTCAACGGTGTGCGCGTGCTGGCCCGCGGCGGCAACTGGGGCTGGGACGAACTGCTGCGCCGGATGCCCGCCGACCGCATGGACGCGGCCGTGCGCATGCACCGCGACATGAACTTCACCATGATCCGCAACTGGGTCGGCAGCAGCGACCGGGAGGAGTTCTTCGCCGCCTGCGACCGGCACGGCATCCTGGTGTGGAACGACTTCCCCAACGCGTGGGGCATGGACCCGCCGGAGCGCGAGGCGTTCATCTCGCTCGCCCGCGACACCGTGCTGCGCTACCGCATCCACCCGAGCGTGGCCGTCTGGTGCGGCGCCAACGAGGGCAACCCCCCGGCCGCCATCGACAAGGGCATGCGCGAGGCCGTCCAGGAGCAGGTCCCCGGCCTGCTCTACCAGAACAACTCGGCCGGCGGAATCGTCACCGGCGGCGGCCCCTACGGCTGGGTGGAGCCGGAGAAGTACTTCGACCCCATGACGTACGGCAGCAAGGACTTCGGCTTCCACACCGAGATCGGCATGCCCGTGGTCTCCACGGCGGCCAGCGTCCGCAACCTGACGGGTGACGAACCCGAGTGGCCGATCGGGGGCGCCTGGTACCACCACGACTGGAGCGAGCGCGGGAACCAGGCACCGCAGAACTACAAGGCGGCCATCGAGGCACGCCTCGGCGAGGCCGGAGACCTCGACGACTTCGCCCGCAAGGCGCAGTTCGTCAACTACGAGAACACCCGCGCCATGTTCGAGGCGTGGAACGCCAACCTGTGGGACAACGCCTCCGGCCTGATGCTGTGGATGTCCCACCCGGCCTGGCACAGCACGGTCTGGCAGACCTACGACTACGACTTCGACGTCAACGGCACGTACTTCGGCGCCCGTTCGGCCTGCGAGCCCCTGCACGTCCAGGCCGACCCGGTGAAGTGGCAGGTCCTCGCGGTCAACCACACCTCGACCGACCTGCGCGGAGCCACCGTCACCGCCCGGCTGTTCGACCTGACCGGCCGGCAGCTCGGCACGACCAGGACGGCGCGGCTGGACGTCCGGCGGGCCGCCACCGAGAAGGCGTTCACCGCGGAGTGGACGGACGACCTTCCCGACCTGCACCTGCTGCGGCTCACGCTGACGGACGCCAAGGGCAGGGAGGTGTCACGGAACACCTACTGGCGCTATCGCGACGCCTCGGCCCTGCGGAACCTCAACAAGGCCAAGCAGGTGAAGCTGACCGGCGACATCACCAAGGTGTCGCGCTCCGGGGACCGTCACGAGCTCACGGCGACGATCCACAACCGCGGATCGGCGGTCGCCGCCATGGTCCGGCTGTCCCTGCTGGAGGAAGCCCACGGCCGCCGTGTGCTGCCGACGCTGTACAGCGACAACTATCTGTGGCTGCTGCCCGGCGAATCCCGCCGCGTCACCCTCTCCTGGCCGGCGGAGGCCAGCTCGTCACGGCACCCGGTGCTGACCGCTCAGGCGTACAACAGCGCGGTGACGACGCTGCGCGGCTGAGGACCCCGTGTCCTGGCCCGCCCCCCCCGGGCCAGGACACGGTTCACCGCGGGCTTGAGTCTCTCCCGGGGAGAGGGTCCACCGTTGCGTTCATGAACAGCAACGATCTCGACGGACGTCTCGCCGTGGTGGCGGGCGGGAGCAAGGGAACCGGGCTGGCGACGGCCCACCGGCTGGGCGAGGCCGGAGCACGGGTCGTCACCATCGCCCGCACCCCACCGGAGACACCCGACCCGCTCTTCGTGCAGGCCGACCTGAGCACGCACGAAGGCGTCGCGTCGGCAGCGACGCACGTCTCCGAGCACTTCGGCGTACCGGACATCCTGGTGCACGTCGTGGGGGGCTCCCGTGCCCCGGCCGGCGGGTACGCGGTGCTCACCGAAGAGCTCTGGGCGGAGGAACTGGCGCTCAATCTGCTTCCGGCGGTCCGGTTGGACCGGGCGCTCGTGCCCGCGATGGTCACCCGTGGCACGGGCGCCGTCGTGCACGTGACCTCGATCCAGCGCCGGATGCCGCTGCACGAGTCGACCCTGGCGTACGCCGCCGCCAAGAGCGCGCTGGCCACTTACAGCAAAGGGCTGGCGAACGAGGTCGCCCCGCACGGTGTCCGGGTCAACTCGGTCGCGCCCGGCTTCATTCGCACCGACGGCGCCGAGCGCCTCCTGGCCCGGCGTATGCGGGAGGGCGGCATCACCCGAGACGCCGCGCTCGATGAGCTGAAGCAATCCCTGGGCGGCATCCCGCTGGGGCGGCCCGCGGAGCCGGCAGAGGTGGCCGAGGTCATCGCCTTCCTGGCCTCGGACCGGGCCGGCGCGGTCACCGGCGCCGAGCACGTGATCGACGGCGGCACCGTCCGCGCCCTGTGACCCGCCCCTCCCAGACATCGGAGAACACCATGCGGCAGAACCACGAGATCCACGAGTTCGTCGAGAAGTACTTCGCCGCGGCCACGGCTCAGGACCGTGAGCGCTACTTCTCACTGTTCGGCGACGGAGTGGTCGTACACGACGACGGCCGCAGCCACCAAGGACTCGCCGCGGTGCGGCGCTGGCGGGACGAGGTCCCGTCCGTGCAGTACGACCTGCGCGAGGTCACCGGCACCCCCACCGCCTGCCGGGCCGTCGCCGACGTCGCCGGTGACTTCCCCGGCAGCCCGGTCACCCTGTGCTTCACTTTCGAGCGCGACACGCAGGGAAAGATCACCCGGCTGGACATCGCACCCTGACACCACGACGCGACGCCTACGACGAGGAGGGCACCGTGGCCGAGCGGCTGACGATCGGGGAGTTCTCCCGCATCACGCACCTGAGCATCCGCGCGCTCCGCCGCTACCACGAGCAGGACCTCCTCGTCCCCGCGGAGATCGACCCGGTCACGGGCTACCGCTACTACTCACCCGCCCAGGTCCGGTCGGCGTTGACCATCAGACGGTTCCGTGATCTCGACCTTCCGCTGGCGGACGTCCGTCGCTTCCTGCAGGCCGAGTCGGCGGGCGGGAGCGGTGCGAGCCATGACGCCGCGCAACAGGTGGTCGCAGCCCACCTCCGCCGTCTCGAGGACCGGCTCGGCCGCACCCAGCGGGCGGTCGAAGCACTCCGGGAGCTCCTCGATCCGGAGGCCGAGCGGACGGTGACGCTGGAAGTCCTGGCGTCGCAGCACGTCTTCGCCGTGTCCCTCGACGTTCCGCAGGGAGCCGACCTGACCTGGTACGACACCGCGATGCGCGACCTGGACACAGCGGCCGGCCGACGCCCGGTGCTCCCGCCGGGCGGCCGGTACGAACACGAGCTGTTCACCGAGGGCCACGGCCGCGCCACCGTCTACCTCCCCGCGGAGGCGCCGCTGCCACCGGGCGCACCGGGCACCGTGCACGAACAGCGACTGCCGCGCCGGACCGCCGCCGTCGCCACCCATATCGGCGCGCACGACGACCTCGACCTCACCTACGGCGCGGTGGGCACCTACGCCGCCCGCAACGGCCTGCGCGCCCAGAACATCGTCGAGGAGGTCTATCTCGTCGGTCCGCGCGACACCGACGAGCCCGATCGCTGGCGCACGCTCGTGGCGTGGCTGGTCGAGTCCGACACCGACTGACCGGCCGGCCGGCGGAACGGGCCGCGTTCGACTCGGACCGGGCACTGCGGTGTGCGGAGCGCATGGTCAGTCGGTGAACAGATCGCCCGTGAGGTACTTGAGCCCAGTGTCAGGAGCGACGGTCACGACGACGTGTCCTTCTCCGATCTCGCCGGCCAGACGCAGCGCGCCGGCGACGTTGAGCGCGCCGGAGGTGCCCGTGAAGACGCCTTCCCGCCGAGCGAGCGGCAAGGCCAGCCGACGGGCCTCCTGCTCGTCGAGGGCGCGGGCCTCGTCGTACGAGCCGGGCGTGAGCAGCGGTGGGACGATCCCGGTGGCGATTCCCTCCACCCGGTGCGGCCCGGCTGTGCCGGCGGTCAGCATCGGCGAGGAGGTCGGCTCAAGAGCCACGGCGCGGACCGCACCGCCCTCGCGCAACGCCGCGGCCACCCCGGCGAACATCCCGGCCGTGCCGACGGCGGCACAGAAGACGTCGACCGTCACCCCGTCGCCACCGGCCTGCTGAAGGATCTCGCGACCGAGTTCGGCGTAGCCGGTGAGGGCGTCGACATTATGGAACTGGTCGGTCCAGAAGGCGCCGTCGCGCTCGATGATCCGGTCGACCTCTTCCCGCATCCGCACGAAGAGTTCGGGCGTGATCCGACCCCCGTCGCTGGGCACCACGGTCACGTCCGCACCGAAGGCCCGCATCGTGCGCAGCTTCTCCGGTGCGAACGCGTCCGAGGACACGACCGACAGCGCGTACCCCTTCACCGCGCAGACGAAGGCCAAGGAGGAGCCCGTACTGCCGCCGGTGAACTCCACGACGCGCTGGCCCGGCCGCAGTGCACCGCGACGTTCCGCGCCCTCGATCATGGCGAGCGCCATCCGGTCCTTGTAGCTGCCGGTCGGATTGCTCCCCTCCACCTTCACCAGGACGTCGGCCGCCCCGTCGGACACGACACGGCTCAGGCGCACCAGCGGAGTCCCGCCGATGGTCTGAAGGGACGAGGACCGAATACCGGGCAGACCCATGGGACTCCTCCAGGACTCCTCGCTCACCTCGCGATCCGGAAGCCCGGACCGGCCATCTCGGCGGCGGCTGACTGAGCCAAGGCTAAAACCGTCCCGCAGAGATCGAGGGATACGCGCCGTGCCGCGGCGGGCGTGCTCCCTCCGCTCGTGGGGTTATGGAATCGAGACCGTCCCGCACCGCATCGCCCACAACCCAGGCGTGGGCCCGCTTGTCTAGGAACGACTCGTGATCACGGGAACGTCCTGACCTCGCGCCCGGAGGTCAGCGTGGTCATGCGTCACGCCCCCGGCTGCAACGTACGTGGAGAGGACTTGCCGTGCCCGGTCTCAGAGGTACGTCGGTGACATTGGTGATGGGTGGGATCCTGCTGGTGACAGGGTGCCAGGACGGGTCGGCTTCACGTGTCGACTCGGGCGCCCCCTCGCCCTCCGGCTCGTCCGTGAGCGCCTCTCTGTCTGCCGACGCCTCGACGCGGGCCGCCGACAGCGCCACGCCCACGGCACCCTCGACGAGTCCCGTCGCCACCACCCCCGCACCGGTGCCCGCTTCTGCCGCGCCGACCAGGACCGCATCCCCGACCCCCGCGGCGACCCTTCGCACCGCCCCGGGCTGCGGCAACCTGGCCGCAACCAGTGAGGTGAAGGCGGCCGTCACGGGGGCGTACCGGAGTGCCTTTCCCCGCTTCGTCCATGTCCAGCCTGCTCCGGACCAGTTCTACTACGGGCAGTGCGACGGCGTCCGGTACGCCGCCACCCGCTTCGAGGCCACCTCCGGTGCCACCCAGGAGGAACTCGTGGCCATGCAGGACGAGGGCAGCGTCACCAAGTACTTCCGGAGCACGTCCGGGGGCGGCTGGAACTATCTCACCAGCGACGGATTCCCTCGCGGCGCACACGGATGCGGCGACATCCCGCAGATTCCCGACGCCCTGTCCGAGACTTGGGGCAACTGCGGCAGGTGATTTCCGTGGCCCGTGACGGCCGTTTCGAACTCACACGAAACGCCACAGGTGATCGGCCGTGCCGTTGTCGTCGAACTGGACCACTTGCGCGCTGTCGGCGGTCGACATGCGGTCCACGCCCAGCACCTTGTTGCTGTTCTTGTTGAGGACGCGGTACCAGCCGTCGCCGTTGTCGATCAGCTTCCAGAGGTGATCGGGCGTGCCGTTGTCCTCGAACTGCACGACGAGAGCGCTGTTCTCCGTCGACATGCGGTCGACGCCGAGGACCTTGCCGCTGTGGCCGTTGCGGATCAGATTCCAGCCGTCGCCCTTGTCGACGAGCTGCCAGGCGTGGTCGCCGGTACCGGTGTTGGCGAACTGCACGACACGGGCGCTGTTCTCCGTGGACATGCCGTCCACGGCGAGGACCTTGCCGCTGTGCTGGTTGGCCAGCCGGCGGAAGGGCGGTTCCGGGGTCCACCGCCTGCCGTCGGGGGTTGCCGTGGGGAAGGAGGTGATACGAAGTCGGGCCGCTCCCGCGGGGATGAGGGTGACGGTCTCCACGGCCGCGGAGCCGCGGGCCGGGCTGTCCTGGAGCGGAGCGACGACATGTTCGTCGTCCGCGATCCACTCCGGTATGCGCCGCGCCCGCGCCGAGATCCGCACCGGCGCTGCCTGCGGAGTGAACGGCTGGTCCGGTACGGCGGAACCGGTCCGGGTGAAGGTGAGCTGCGTGTCCGGGGCCAGACCGTAGTTCCACGGGGCGGTGGCGTGGACCTCGTAGGCGGGGAAGGTGTCGGTTCCGCCCACGCGTTCGTAGCGTTCCCCGAGGTCCAGGGAGTACGTCAGCGGCCCCCTCTCGACGCTCACGGCACCGCGCTGACCGGGCCAGGTGCGCAGCCGGGTCTGCTGCGGGAAGCGGACGCGGACGACGTCGCCCTCGCGCCAGGTGCGTTCCACCCGTGCCCACGAAGGACCGTCCGAGGAGGCGACCGTGGCGCCGTTCACGTGGAGCTCGGGGCCGCGGCACCAGCCGGGGATGCGCAGGTGCAGCGGGAACCGCACCGGGCGGGGCGTGGAGACGGTGAGGGTGACCGTGTCCCCGAACGGGTAGTCCGTGGTCTTGGTGATCGTCACGGTCGTGCCGCCGGCGACCTGGGTGCGGACCGTGTTGGGCGCGTAGAGCGCGGCGGCGAGTCCGCCGTCGGGGGTGCCGAGCCAGAGCTCCTCGGTGAAGTACGGCCATCCCATGCCGTAGTTGTGGGGGCAGCAGCGGTACTGGTCGACACCGGCCTGGAAGGCCTGCATGGCGAAGCCGTTCTGGAACTGCCCCTGCGTCTTGGTCCGGTTGTCGAGGTCGATGCTGTTCGCGCTGGTGATGTAGTGGATGGAGGTGCCGCGCGGGTCGAGGGACGCGGGGAGCATGTTGAACGCCAGGTCCTCGCAGCGGTCCGCCCACACGGGATCGCCGGTGATCCGCGTCAGCAGCTCGTGGCTGGCCATGAACTCGACGATGCCGCAGGTCTCGAAGCCCTGGCGGGGGTCCGTGAAACCGGGCCGGTAGTTCTCGTCCCCGGCCATCCCGCCGCCGGGGAACCTGCCGTACTCGGCCATGACGGCGTCGTAGGCCCGGTACGTCGCCCGGGTGAGGTCGGCCGAGTCGATCAGCTGCGCGTACTGGGCGGGTTCACGGAAGCCCTGGGCGATGTTGACGTTGTGCCGGCTCGGTGAGGCGCCGGTCCAGTCGGCTCCGTGGGTGTGCATCTTCGCCGCGAGGTCGAGCAGGAACGTCTCCCCGGTACGGCGGTAGAGCCATACGGCGATGTCGAGGCCGTCGCCCCAGCGATAGGACACCCAACTGGTGTTGAAGGTGCCCGGCCCCTGGGCGTTCATGAAGCGCAGGAAGCGGACGAGGAAGGGCACCACACGCTGATCGCCGGTGTACTCCTCGTGGCTGCGCAGGGCTTGCAGCAGCGGCAGGAAGGGCCAGAAGTCGGGCCCGCCGTTGAGGGAGGTGCGCAGGGCGCGCGGACCGAAGAACCCGTCGCTCTGCTGTGTGGTGAGGATGGCGTCCACCCACTCGCGCGACCTGGCCAGCGCCGCGGGGTCGCGCGTGGCGATGGCCAGCGGGATGTAGCCCCGCAGCCAGTACGGCACCTCCTCCCAGGCGTTGCGCTCGGGGTGCACCCAGCCGGTCGCGGAGAAGTCGAGGAAGTGGGAGCCGGCCTCGAAGCGACCGCAGAGACCGTCGAGTTGCAACCGGAGCTGCCCGGCGAGCCAGCCACGGGCGGTGACGCTGCCGGGCCGGAGCTTGCGGAACTTGTCGGGGACGCGTGTCTCGGCCGACAGAGAGGGCGCTGCCGCCGCGACTCCCGCGAACGAGGTGCCGAGAGCCGCGGCTCCCAACGAGAACGAGCCCGCGCCGAGCAGCACCCGTCTGCTGATGGACATGGGGATGACCTGCCTTCCGGAAGTGAGCCGATCGGGGGGACAACGTTGTCTCGACTCCAAACGCGTGAGCAACGGTTCTCCGGCGTGAGCAAGGAGTCTCTACAACGTTGGAAATTCCGGTCGTTGGCATGACAGCACGCTCGCAGGGGCCTGTCCAGGGGTAGCGCACGGAAGGATGTGGCGGCGAACCGCTCCCTACGTATCCGAGCGAAGTCCCAACGCGCTGTGCTGAATCACCCCGCCGGACGCATCGGCCGCCCCGGACTCCCGGCGCGTCGCCTCGACCAGTGCCGAGCGGAGGTCCTGCGCCGGTTCGCCCAGCACGATGGCGCTGAGCACGAGTTCGAGCATGAGGCGGTCGTAGTCGTCGTCCGTGCGTCGGTAGCGCTGGGGGTCGCGTTCCACGACCGCCGAGGCGATCCGCCAACCACCGTCGTCCACCGGCGCGAAGGTCGCCTCGAAGACTCCGCGACCGGTCCAGCTCCGGTGCAGGAAGACAACCTCGCCCTCCGCGAAGACGTTCCACTTCTCGTCCATGTCCCGTGCCGCGTAGCCGCGCTGGATACGCTCCCAGTCCTCGTCCGACCAGATCCGCGGGGGCAGTCGCGGCATCGGCTGAGGGGTGGAGATCGGCTTGAGGCGACGGGAGAGCATCGACCGGGTTATGCGTTCGGCAGCGGACATGCGGTGATCCTACGGAACGAGCCGAACGCGACCATGGCGGATCCCCGAGCGATCGCACGGGTCAGCCAGCGTCGCGGCCGCCTCGGGGCGTGATGGTCAGGGCCCGGGCTGGCTGTGGCTCGGCCGGGCGCGCCGGGATGCGTTCCAGGACCCCGCCGGCGAACACGTCGTAGAGCGGGAGGGTTTCGAGGTGGACGTAGCCGATGTGGCAGTCGCAGACCTGCAGCGGGCAGGGGCGTGGGCGCAGCGCGGTGCGGTAGGAACCGTCGTAGAGGTTGCCCAGTTCGGCTCGGACGAAGTGGCAGCGGCGGACGGTGCCGTCACCGTCGACCGAGATCACGGACTCCCCGGTGCGGCAGGGCAGACCGGCGCTGGCATGCGGGTGGCGGCTGTAGGGGAAGAGGGGATCGAGCGCGGTCCAGTCGTCCGCCTCGGCGTCCTGATAGCTGTGGCCCTCGGCCGCGTTGATCCAGAGGTATACGTGTTCAGGGAGCTCTGCGCGCAGTCGGCGGGCCGCCTCCAGATGCTCGGGCAGGCCGACGACGCCCACGCTGAACCGGATCCCGCGGTCGCCGAGGTCGCGGCACTTGGCGAGGAAGCGGTCGTAGGGGGTCTGGCCCGGGTGGTAGGTGCACCACAGGGCGAGGGTCTCCGGGTCGGCGTCGGCGAGCCAGTCGGTGCGGCAGCTGAGGTTGGTCTGGATGGCGACGCGGCGGATGTGCGGGAGATGCGACAACTCGGCCAGGGTGCGTCGGTACCAGGAGCGGACCAGGCCTTCGCCCCATGGGGTGAACAGCAGGGACAACTGGTCGTCGCTGTCCGCCGCCCAGCGGGCGAAGCGTTCCAGGGCGGAGCGGTCGGCGCGCAGTTGAGCGGTGGAGTCGCGCCGCTTGGCGAACGGGCAGTAGGGGCAGTCGTAGTCGCAGGAGGCGAGCGGGCCGCGGTAGAGGACGGTCAGATCCATGGCGGGCCGGTCACTTCCTTTCGTAGGCGGCCATGGCGGCCCGGACGGCGGGGGAGAAGAGGTCGGGTCCGACGGCGTCGGAGTGGGCGAGTCCCTCCGGGGTGAGCCGCAGGTGCGCGGAGGTGGGCTCGGCGAGCCAGCCCCGGTCGGCCAGGCGGTGGAGCTCCGCTCCGAAGTCGTCGAGGGGAGTGGTGCCGAAGCGTGCCCGGTAGTCGTCGACGGGCAGGCCCTCGGCCTGGAGGAGGGACTGCAGGAGGTGGCGGCGGCGCGCCTCGTGCGGGTCCATGCGGTAGCCGACCTCGGCGCGGGCGAAGTCGGTGGTGGCGACGTAGTCGTCGATGATCCCGCGGATCTCGTGCATGCCGACCGCGTAGTCGAAGGAGTAGTGCAGGTCGGAGGTGTACGAGCGGGCGCCGCAGCCCAGCCCGATCATGCCGTCGCTCTGGCAGGCGTAGTCGTCGGCGCCCTGCCGCGGAGCGTCGGTGCGGCGGAACATCCGCATCGACTGCTGGGTGTAGCCGCGGGCGAGGAGATGGTCGCGGCCCGCGCGGTACAGGCGCAGCCTCTGGGCGTCCCAGGCCGGATCGGGGCCTTGAGCGTCCGCGCGGTGGCGGTCGAGTCCGGTCAGGGGCCGCACATACAGCGGGTAGAGGTACAACTCCTCCGGCTGCCAGGCCAGTGCGGCTTCGAGAGACCGCAGCCAGGTCCGCTCGGTCTGGCCGTCGATGCCGTAGATGAGGTCGATGTTCAGGACCGGGATGGCCGCGTCGCGGATCCGGGCGAGCGCGTCCTCGACGTCGGCGCGGCGCTGCGGGCGTACGGCGGCCCTTGCCTCGGAGTCGATGAAGCTCTGGATGCCGAGGCTGAGCCGGGTGGTGCCGCGCTCGGCCAGGACCGCGAGCCGGTCCGCGGTCGCCGTGGCGGGGGAGGCCTCGACGGACAGCGGGATCGCCCGGAGGTCGGCGCCCATGCCCTGCTCGGCGATGTCGCAGAGGCGTTCCAGCTCGGCCGCGGTGAGGAAGGTGGGGGTGCCTCCGCCGAAGGCGGCGGTGGCGAACCGCACCGGCTCGCTGCCGTCGAGCGCCTCGCGTACGGCGTCGGCCTGGCGCCGCAGGGCGTCGAGGTAGGCGCCGGTCAGGCCGTCCGGGGCGCCGATGCGGGTGAACAGGTTGCAGAAGCCGCAGCGGACCTCGCAGAACGGTATGTGCAGGTAGAGGGCGAGGGCGCTCTTGTCCTGCGCCGCCCACAGCGAGCTCAGCGCCGGCCGGTCGGGCAGCCGGCGGTAGGCCGTCTTGTGCGGGTAGGCGTACACATAGTGCTGGTACGGGCTGGCGAGCTGGGCGGTGGTCATCGCGGGGCCTTGGCTGGGTCGAGGAAGAAGTGGGCGTACGGCACGGTCCACACGGACTCGTGGCCGAGGCGGTGGCCGGTGTAGCCGTCGTCGCCGTAGGCGGTGCCGTGGTCGGAGCAGACGATCGCGAAGCAGCGGCGCCGGGAGCTCGCGGCGGCGAAGAGCCGGCCGATGTGCCGGTCGACGTACTCCAGCGCGGCGGCGTGCGTCTCGCGGGTGTCTCCGGCCTCGCGGGTCGCGCCGGGCAGGTGGAACCAGTTGGGCTGGTGCAGGGCGGAGACGTTGACGAAGAGGAACAGCCGCTGCTCCGCGGGGAGTCCGGCGACCACCTGCTCGGCGCGGGCGACCTGGTTCTCGAAGGAGTGCGGCGAGGTCACGCCGAACTCCCGCTCCCAGTGCGCCTCCTGGAACAGTCCGGGAAGTACGGTCCCGAGCGGGCCCTGCTGGTTGAAGAAGCCGACGCCTCCGATGCAGACGGTCCGGTAGCCCTGCCGGGCGAGCCCGGAGACGAACTCCGGGGTGTCGTAGACGAACGTGCCCTCCGCGGTGGTCTCGCTGCCCGCGAAGCTCGCCGCGAACAGCCGCGGGTGCGGGCCCGGTTCGGCCGGTGTGGGCAGGAACCCCGCGAAGATCGCCTGGTGCGACGCGTAGGTGAAGCTGCCCGGCGCGTGACGCTTCTCCCAGCGGCCGCCGGGCAGGTGGCGGGCGAGGTTCGGGATGCGCCCCTCGGCCGCGAGCTCGACCGCCACGTCGTGGCGCAGCGTGTCGAGCGTGACCAGAAGGATGTCGTGGCGGCCGACGACCTCGTTCATGTCCGGCTCGGACATGGGGTTCTCCCGCGGGCGAGGCTCAGGCGTGGGACGTGTCTGCACGTCGCGCTCAGGCATGGGATGTTCCTGTTCTGTACGGGTCGAGCGGGCCGGACGGGGCCGGTTCACGCAGGGCGGCCGTCACCTGCGCGGCATACGTGTCCATGCCCTCCGCACCGCTGCCGGGCAGTCCGGTCAGCCGGGGCAGTAGGTCCCCGAAGGCGTTGACCTCGCCGACGAAGGCCCTGCGCCAGCCGATCGCGGGGAGCAGGTCGACGCCGACGCACAGGGTCCGTGGGAAGCAGGAGGCGGCCCGTTCACACACCTCCAGTACGTCGGTCCAGCGGCCGCCCGCTCCGCCGACGGCGTGCCGGGCGGTGGCGAGGTCGCCGCGGGTGCCGCCGAGGTGCAGATTGGTCAGGGGCGTGCGGCTGGTGCGCACCACGGCGTGGGTGGCCCGGCCGGCCACCACGACCACACGCAGGTCGGCGGCCCGTCCCCGCTGGGAGGCCTTGGGCACCCAGCGCTCCAGGTGCAGCCCGTCGGGCGCGAGCGCGTCGACGATGGCGGCGATGTCGCGCTCGCTGTCGTAGCGACGCACCCGGAGGGAGTTGTGCAGCGTCCCGTCCGGGGCGAGCTCGACGGACGTGGTGGCCCTGATCCGGCCGCCGCCGCCCGACTCCACGGCCAGGACTCCGGACGCCGACGACCCGTGCGCGAGCTTGACGAACAGGCGGGGCATCCGGTGCTCGCGCATCAGCGCCCGTACGTCGTCCCAGCCGCGCACCGGTGCCCCGGCCGGGCCCGACGTGGGCGAGACGGGTACCGGCACGCCCGCCGCGTCGAGCACGCCGTGGCAGGCGCGTTTGTCGAACAGCACGGCGAGATCGTCGGGGTCGTCGAGTCGGATACCGCCGCGCAGGGTGTGCAGCGCGGTGGTGAAGCGGGCGTACCAGCGCGCCGAGCCCTCGACCCGGGTGGGATCCGTGGTGCCTCGCAGCAACCGGTCGACCTCGGGATTCTCGCCGGGGGAGTCGACCCGCACGATCTCGTCCGGGGCGAAGTCGGCTCCGCCGTCACGCAGAACGTCCCTCCAGGCGACGACCCGCGGGCCGGGCAGGCCGGCCGCGCGCACCGCGTCCGCGAAGAGGGACACCCGCCGGTTCTCGGGATTGCCGATCACGGCGAACCGTGACCCGGCGGGACGGGAAGCCGGCGGGGCCTGGGAGGGTGTGCTCACTCGCCCACCGCGACGTAACGCCAGACCGTGCCGTCGTCCTCCGTGTCCTCCTCCGCGTCGTCGCGGTCGAGATCGACCTCCACGCCCGCGGCCTCGAACGTCTCACGCACCCGCTCCTCGACGGCCTGGCTGAGGTAGTGGTGGTGCAGGTCGAGCTTCCTCAGATGGGTCAGAGGCTGACCGCTCAGCAGCGCGCCGGCGCCCTCGTCGGTGAGCACGCCCATGGACAGATCCAGCACATCCAGACGCTCCACCACGGGTGCGGAGGCCACCGCCGCGGCCACCGCGTCCTGCATCTCACTGTTGCGCAGCGCCAGATGGCGCAGGCGCGGCAGCCGCGCCCCGGACAGGATCGGCTCCAGGTCGGACGCCTCGCTGTCGCCGCCGTAGTCGGGCGTGCCGAGCCACAGGTCGAGGAACTCCAGGGCGGGCAGGTCGCTCGCGCCGATTCCGCGCACCACCTCCGCCGGCATACCGCCGGTCTCCACGACCAGCTTGCGCAGCGCGCTGTGGCTCAGTGCCGTGAACTCCAGCCCCGACCCGCCCCGCACACCGAACTCCTCCAGCGCCTCGAACCCGGCGAGAAGCGGGGACACGTCGGTCTGGTTGATCCAGGAGATCTCGCACTCCTCCATCACCATGTCCCCCAGGAACAGCGCGCGCAGCGCGGGGAAGCGGTCCCGTGCGGCCAGCAGGGCCTCGATGACGGGGGAGGGGTCGGAATCGTACGCCTCCTGCCAGGCCCCGACGATCAGCGCCCGCACCCTGGTGGTGTCGACGGCGGCGCAGAACCGGGAGAACGCCTTCTGCCACTCCTCGTCGGCGTCGTACACGTCACTGCCGATCCGCCAGGCGACGGAGTCCGGCTCGGGCAGGGCGTCGGTCGGTACGTCCGGGCCCTGAAAGGTGAGCGCGGGCAACCCGTGGAACTGGTCGAGGTGGTCACCGATGGTCATGGGGCCGCTCCCGAGGAGAAAGAGTGTGCGGTCTGTGATGTCGGCAGTTCTACCAACAGCCACTGACAACGGCGCACGGCGGGGCGGGGTTCGGGGCGTTGTCAGTGGTGCCGCCTAACGTCGTGGTCATGAGGCCGGTGCGCGGTGCACCCGGCGGTGAGGGGACAGCCATGTACCGACAGGGAGACGTGTTGATCGTGCCGGTGACGGAGGAGGCCGTTCCGGCACACGTGGCACACGCCCCGAGGGAGCAGCGCGACGGGCGGGGGCGGCTCGTGCTGGCGCTGGGCGAGGTCACCGGCCACGCTCACGCGATCGTCGGTCCGGGCGAACTGATACGTGAGCCGGGGCCGTTCGGCCCTCTGCTGCTGCGCCTTCCCCAGGGCGGCCGGGTCGTGCACGAGGAACACGCGGCGATCGCGCTGCCCAAGGGCTGGTACCGGGTGATCCGGCAGCGGGAGTACGTGCCCGGATCCGTGCGGATCGTGGCGGACTGACAGCGAAGGCCGAAGGCCGAGGGACGACGGGCGGAGCGGCGAGGCGTGGAGGGGCGAGGCGTGGAGGGGCGAGTGGCGGATAGGCAAGGCGTGGAGGGGCAAGGCATGGAGGGGCAGGGCGTGGAGGGGCAGGGCGTGGTGAGGCACGACGTGGAAGGGCAAGGCGCCGTGGGGCAGAAGACGGAGGGGCACGTGGCCGCGACGGCCTTCGGATCCGGGACCGCCATCGAGGCGATCCAGGGGGAGAACCTGGCGTCCGGCGAACTGGGGCCGTGGCGTGCGTGGGCCTCGGCGACGGGTCCCGCCGGGCGCGCGGCCGCCGAAGCGGGCGTCCGACGGGCCTACCGGCTGGCGGGACTCGCCGAACCGGAGCGCGTGGTGTGGGTGGGTTCCCCGCGGGCGGCGGTCACCCTGATCCGGGACGAGCTCCCGGACCGCGGCCCGAGCGTACGGGACGCGGTGCGCAACGCACCCTGGGCACGGCAAAGGCGTTCCCTGCACACCGAGTTGGGTGCCGCGGGCTGGTCCGCGCACTGGGCGGCGACGGGCGGACGGCTCTGGGACTCCACCCAGGCCCTCGTGGACCGGATCCGCATCGGCGTCATCGAGGACATCGCGGGTCGGGACACCGGCAAGGAGGCCGCCGAGATCCGGCTGCACCTCCTGGACGCCGTGCTCGGACAGCATGACGCGCCGTGGCTGGCCGCCTTCCCCGCGGACAACGGCCCGCTCGACGCACTGAGGGCGGTCTGCCGCAACGCCGGCTGGTGGTGGCCCTACGCCCGCGTGGCGGTCCTCTCCGAGCGGCCCGTGGCCCTGCACCGCGACGAAGCCGGCCGACTCGACCACGGCGACGGCCCGGCCCTGGCCTACCCCGACGGCTTCGCCCTGCACGCGTGGCGCGGCATGCCCGTCCCTGCCGCGTTCCTCGCCGAGCTGCGCACCCTCACACCGGAGCGCATCCGCGCCGAGGAGAACGCCGAACTCCGGCGCGTGATGCTGGAGTACTACGGCTACGACCGCTACCTCACCGACTCGGGTGCCCGCCCCCTCCACCAGGACGAGACCGGCACCCTGTGGCGCATCGACCTGGTCGACGACGAGCCGGTGGTGATGGTGGAGGTCCTCAACTCCACCCCGGAACCGGACGGGACGCGGCGTACCTACTGGCTGCGGGTCCCGCCCACGACGCGGACGGCACGAGAGGGCGTGGCATGGACCTTCGGGCTCGATGCGGAGGCGTACGCTCCGGCGGCGGAAACGTGAGGGGAGGCCCCGGGCTGCCGCCCATTGCCAACCGGGTGGCGAGTCTTCGGTCCAGCGGTTGACGAAGGGGCCGATCGCACCGGCCCCGGGCGCAGACTTCCACCGGCTCGCGGTGTGTCAGTCCGATGGTGAGGGCTGTGCCGCTTCCGGCGGTGGCGACGCGCTGACGCCGGACGCCGCCACTCGCTGGCCCGTGGAACTCCCCGTGCCCGAATGTCATGGATTCGACTGTCAGGGGCTCGACGCGGAATGTGTTCCTGCGGCAGGCGCGATACGCAGGCCGAAGCGCGCCCAGAGCAACCGTTGAACGAGCAGCGTGAAGAAGCCGGCGATGGTCATGCCCGCAAGGTTCACGCCGAGTTGCTGGAGCGACGCCCCCACTTCTCCCCAATGCGCCAGGGGGATGGCAACAGCGATGTTGCCCGCCGCCGGTACGGTGGTGACGGAGATGAACACTCCGACCAGTGCGGAGGACTTGCCCGCGGTCAACGACAGAATCCCGGCGATGCCTGCCAGGAGCGCCACGATGAAGGACCAGCGGTCGGGGTGCGCGATGAACTCCGTCATCGGCCTGTTGTCCAGCATGGCCGGCGTGATCCAGCCGAGGAGGCGGCTCACTCCGGCGCAGGCCGCGGTGACGGCGATCGCGACCGCGAAGCCGGCCACCAATGCGCGCGCGGCGGTGCCCATCAGAGCCGGCCGGCGCCGCAACATGCCGAAGCACAGCGCGGCGACCGGGCCGAACTCCGGGCCGAGCACCATGGCCCCAACGATCAGAATCGGCTGATCCAGGAGCACGCCGATTCCGGCAATCTGCGTGGCCAGTGCCAGAAACGCCAGATAGGACCAGCTCAACCGAGTATCAGCCGTGACGCGGGCAGCCAACTCGTCCCAGACCACGGCGTCTTGGGGGTCGCCGGGCGCAGCGGCCTCGGCCTGTTCCGCCGCTGACGAGATGGAGAGGTCGATCTGCTCGACCGTGATGGAACCGCTGTCCTTGAGCCCGAGTCCTCGCAACTGCTCCAGGACCGCGTTGGCAGCCTCCCTGGTGAGACTGAACTCGACCACGTCGCCCTCGGGCGAAGAGGCAGCGCCGAGGAACTTCACGACGTTGGCGGCACCTGGACATTCCAAGGCGATCTGGTGCACCTCTGCCGTCCGGTGGGCGGGGCTGATCACTCGTACATGCAGCACGACCCGCATTGTGCACGCTGCTGCCCAGTTCTCGTACCACCTGGTGAGCCCGCCGCGGTCACCAGCACCGTTGAGTCCGCGCCCCGCCATGCGGCGGGGCGGCACCCTGGAGAGAGGCACTGCTGACGAGCCTTCTCGCGGGGGCGCCGAGCGGGACAGGGATCCGCCGGGATCCGGCACGTCGACGGCAGTCCGCGGGGTGTCAGCGCTCCGGGCGTCGGCCCATGACCTGGGCGACCAGGAGGCCGGCGAGCAGGGCCCACGCCAGCACGCCGTACCCTCCGTAGGACCAGCCCAGGGCGCCTACGGCAATGGCCGTCAACGCGCCGCCGGCCAGTGCGCCCGTGTCGTTGACGAAGGCCCACTCCCGTCGTGCGCTGCCGGGGTCGCGCAGTTGCAGCACCGCGGTCTTGATGACGAGGGCCGCGATGAGGATCAGGGCTGTGGCGAGCGTAGGTTCCACTGTCCACCTCTCTCCACGTCAGCGTTGGCTGGTGGCCTCGACTTGGTAGATGTCGGGGATGCCGTCGTGGTCGTCGTCGCGGTTCTCCTCCTCGTACAGGCGCCGGTAGACACCATTGCGGCGTTTGATCAGTATGGCCGCCAGCGCGGCCGCGGTCAGTGAGCCGATGAGGACCGCGGCCTTGACGGGTCCGGCGGTCGCAGGGTCCGGGAAGGCGAGTTCGCCGATCAGCAGGGCGACGGTGAAGCCGATCCCGGCCAGTGAGGAGAGGGCGAAGACGTCGGCCCAGGCCAGGTCCGGATTGAGCCGGGCCCGGGTGAAGCGAGCGGCCAGGTAGGTCCCGGCGAAGATACCGACCGTCTTGCCGAGGACGAGGCCGAGCACCACGCCGAGCGGTTCGGGCGTGGTGAACACGTCGTTCAGTGACGCGGCCGAGATGCTGACGCCGGCGGCGAAGAGCGCGAAGAGGGGGACCGCGACCCCGGCGGAGACGGGGTGCAGGAGGTAGGAGGTGCGTTCGCCGGGAGAGCGGTCCTCGTCCTTGTCGCGGGTGGTGCGCAGGATGAGGCCCATGGCCACGCCGGCGACGGTGGCGTGGACGCCGCCGTTGTACATCAGGGCCCAGATCGTGAGCCCGAGCGGGGCGTACCACCACCATCCCCGGACGCGGAAGCGCTGGAGGAGGTAGAAGACGACCAGACCGGCGAACGCGCCGCCGAGAGCGGCGAAGTTCAGGTCGCTGGTGAAGAAGACGGCGATGACGAGGATGCCGCCGAGGTCGTCGACGACGGCGAGGGTGAGCAGGAAGGCGCGCAGCGCCGCGGGCAGGTGCGTGCTCAGTACCGCGAGCACGGCCAGCGCGAACGCGATGTCGGTGGCCATGGGCACGGCCCAGCCGTCCAGATCGCCGTCTCCCGCGGACGCGGTGATCGCGTAGAACGCGGCGGGCACGATCATGCCGGAGATGGCGGCGATGACCGGCAGGGCTGCGGTGGCGGGGGTGCGGAGCTCACCGACGACCAGTTCGCGCTTGAGCTCGATGCCGGCGACGAGGAAGAAGAGCGTGAGCAGGCCGTCGGCGGTCCAGTGCCCGACGGAGAGGTCCAGGCCGAGCGCCGGAATGCCGAAGTGGAAGTCGCGTATGCGCTCGTAGGCGGCGGACCACGGAGTGTTCGCCCACACCAGCGCCACCACTGCGGCCCCCAGGAGGACCAGCCCGCCGACGGTCTCCGTTCTCAGGGCCTGGGTGATGGCCGTGCGCTCGGGCAGCGGCAGGAGACCGAGAAAGGGGGAACGTATACGCGGCTCGGCAGCCATGAAGGAGTCCTTCGGGGATCGTCTTTCGGGCGTACGAGCCCCTGACGCCGACCAGACTTCCCGGCACACCGCGCGTCGGCCACCAGCCCCTGCGGGCCGCATGTTGACGCGTTCTTTACACCCTAACCAGCGTTACCACGTTTCGCCAGGTGCCCCATCACCTGCGGAAATGCAAGGATCCGCCGGCCTTGGGGGCGCGGACGAACCCAGGAAGGAGAGGCGTCGACACGGACTGCCTCGGCGGACGCAAAGCCAGGCAGGGAGCGCCCGCGATCACCACGGTCGGTGTTCAGCGGCTGTCGGACTGGAAACCGGCGGCGCTGACGTGGGGCATCGCCCTGCTCGTCACCTGATAGCGGCCGTTGGGGACTTCGCGGGCCTTGGTGACATGCACGGCCAGTGGTCCGGCCCATTCGTAACCCTGATGTTCGCCGTGTTGTGCCAGCTTGTCGGTGAGGGCCTGCCCCACATGGCTGCCGCTGCGGGTGAGTTCGTCGTGGACGTGTTCCGCGAGGGTCACGTCGTACGCGTTCGGGACGACGACGCGGCTGCTGCTGCACACCACGGCACTGCTGTCACATTCGCGCCTCAGCGCAGCCACCACATCGACGGGCTCCCTGCGGAAGAAGCGTCCCCAGAGTGCCCCCTCGGCGCGCTCAAGAGCCCGTTCCCATCCGGTGAGCGTGCTCATCTGCTTGCGGCTCCTTCTGTCTCGTCGGCACTGTCGCCGCGGCGCCGGACGGCCGCGGCCAGGAGGATGCCCTCCTTGACAGGCCGAGTGCCCAGGACGGGGTTCCGCATGGCTCCTGTTCCGGATGCTGCCGGCTTCCGGATGCTGCCGTCAGCGGAGGCCGAGGAGGGCGTGCGGTGTCAGTCGGCCGGTCTCTCGTTGATGAGGGAGCCTTGGCTCATCCATCGGATGAAGGCGAACAGCCAGGTCGCGGAGAGGAGGAGCAGCAGGATGAGAGCGAGGAGCCATGGCGCGGGGCGGGACCAGCCGGCGACGAGGGCGCCGACGGCTGCCGTGACGAGCACCGTTTGCACCGACTTGTAGACGGCGGGAATGCGGTCGTAGTCCGTCAGGGTCGCCAGCAGCACCACAGTGGTGATCAGCATGACGGCCACGGATCCGCCCATCAGCCAGCTCACCGCGGTCGGTGTCCGGTGTTCGGTGGCGTGCTCCACCAGCCCGACCATGCCCGCGCCGGCTGCGGCCACGGCCATGGACAGGGGCAGGTGGACGAAGATCCACGTCGCCAGGGAGTGGCCGGTCTCGCGTGGCATGCGCCGGGACACCAGGTCGGCGTAGTTCCACCAGAACCCGAAACCGACGGCGAGGCCGAGGAGACCGGTGGTGGTGACCAGGGTGCTGCGCTCGGTGTCCGTGAGGCCGTTCACGACACCGATGACGACCTCGCCGAGCACGATGATGATGAAGAGTCCGAAGCGCTCGACCATGGGTTCGGTCACCACGTCATAGCTCGGCATCCTGCGCCAGGAAATGAGAATGACGCACTCCACGGCACACCACGCGACGACGAACACCGCCCACAGGACCAGACGGGCGTCGGCGGACAGCGGCACCGAGGCCGCGATCACGATGATGCCCGCGACCATGACGATCAGATACCGTCGCGGCGTCTTGCGCAGCTCCGGTGCGTCCTGCCGGTAGACGGAGAACCACTGGTAGGTCAGCAAGGCCAGCAGCAGTGCGTAGAGGACCGCCAGGGTGCGGCCGTCGTCGCCGTCGGCGTGGCCGACGTAGACCGCCATGAGGGACAGCAGCAGCATCTGCACGAAGATCAGCGACCGGGTGTGGCCGTCCTCGCGGCCGTGCAGTTCGTAGAAGAGCGTGCCGTTCAGCCAGGCGATCCAGATCAGCCCGAAGACCACCGCGAAGGTGGCCGTGCCCCGCCAGGTGAAGTGCTCCGCGAGGGTGTGGGCCGCCTGCCCCACCAGGACCACGTAGACGAGGTCGTAGAAGAGCTCGAGGAAGCTGACGCTTCGACCGGTGTCGACCTCGCCGTGGCGGCGGGGCGGGCGGAAGAGCCATCGGCGGGTGCCGGCACCCAGGGGGACCGCCTCGGCGGTGACGGGTCGGGGCTCGGGGGCACTGTCGGACATGCGAGCCTCCTGTTGGGCGCGGCCGAACGTGTGACGAAGCGATCGTGACGGCTGTATGGCCGTGGTGGCCACGGGCGCGCCGCAGTAGGTCGCACAGCTGCCGGCGATTCGGCGGAGCGGAGCAGCGCGGAGGCACCCTGCGGGCTCGACGGCCGCACAGGCGGCCGTAGCTGCCACTGGACCTCTGCCGTCCCTGGTGGCCACGGGACCTCTGTCGCCCCTGGTGGCCACAGGATCTCAGTCGCCCGTGGTGGCCACTGGATCTCTGCCGACCCTGGGGCCTCACCCTCCGGCCAGGAGGGCCTCGCCGAGCGGGGTCAGGGCGTGGAGCACTCGACTGCCGTCGCGCACCGTCGTGATCAGGCCCGCCGCACGGAGCACGGTGGCGTGCTCGCTGGCCGTGGCCGCAGAGACTCCGGCCCGTGCGGCCAGAGCCGTGGTTCCGGCCGGGGTGGTCAGGGATGTCAGTACCCCGGCGCGGGTGCGTCCCAGCAGTGCCCCCAGGACGTCGCCCGGAGGAACCGCGAGGTCGGTGACCGGCAGCGGGCGGACGAGGACGGTCGGCGCCGCCGGGTCGTAGATCAGCATCGCGGACGAGGCGAAGTAGGAGGGCATCAGGTGCAGTCCCCGCCCGCACAGTTCGACGGTGTGGGAGGTGGGAAAAGGGACGAGCAGCTCAGGAGGAGCCCATCGCCAACCCGGCTGCAAGGTTGCGAGCAGCGCCTCGACGCCGCCGCGCAGCAGGGTCTCCGAGCGCAGCGCTCGGTCGGCCGCGGCAACGTTCAGTACGGCGGGCCACAGAGGGGCGAGCGACGTCCGGTGATAGCGCGTCAGGTCATCGAGGAGCCTGCGCCGCGCGGCGGTAGAGCCCTGCGCCAGCTCCCGTGTCGCGGATTCGCCGGGCGCTCTGTGCAGCGGGTCGAGGTCGGCGGCCAGCTGGTGCGTGGGGGTCTGCGCCGCAAGTGCGGCGGCGGTGACGGCGTCGCGGGCCGTCGGCTGGTACAGGAAGTCCGGCAGATAGCCGGTGGCCGGCACCAGCCGGGCCAGGATCCCCGCGCGAGCCGCGAGCCCCGGCTTGACGGCCCGCCGCCAGGCCGCGAGTTCACCCCGGTGCGCTGCGGGGCCCGAGGGCGGGGCCGCCAGATGACGGACACTCAGAGCCGTCTCCAGCAGTACGTCGGGTGCGGCGGCGACGGTGACGCGGGCGAGGTCGGCCGGGCTGAACCGTATCCGTAACACGCGGTGCAGAGTACCGGAGGGACCGTCCTTTCGGGCCTGCCCGAAAGGACGGGTGCGCGGTGCGGGCGGACGGCCATGCTCGGGTGCGGAACCGGCGCCCGCCGGTGCCACCGCCCACTGGAGGCCAGATGTCCGTACCCCGCCGACTCGTCGCACCGGCCCTCGCGACCGCGACACTGCTGATCTGTGCCGCGGCCGTGCCCGCGGAGGGCGCCTGCAGACCGCTCCCCGACCGCTACGTCGTCTCCCGGACGGAAGGTGTGCTCCCCGAGGGCATAGACGTCCGGCCCGACGGGACGATGTACGTGTCCTCCGACGGCACGGGTGCGCTGTACCAGGGCCGGGTGACGTCGCCGCAGCTGCGACCGTTCCGCGCCGAGGGGGCGACCGCCCGCGGCAGCTCGCGGGGAATCCACACCGACCGTTCGGGCCGGGTCTTCTCCGTCGGTGGCGGACGGCTCACCGTGCACGCCCCGGACGGGCAGCTCCTCGCCGCCGTGGACGCGCCGGACGGTCCCCTCGGCGCCCCCGATCTCAACGACCTGGTCCTCACACCCGACGCCGTCTAAGTCACCGACTGGGCGAACCCGGTGGTCCTGCGCGCACCGCTGGAGCAGGGCAGAGTCGGCCCGTTGGAGCCGTGGGCAGATCTGCGCGGGGCCCTCCCCGGCTTTCCCGACCGCTACTGGCTGCTCAACGGAATAGTGGCCGATCCGGCCGGACGCACCCTCCTCGTCGCCTCCAACGGCACCGAGGCCGTCTGGCGCATCGACGCTTCCACGCGCGAGGTGAGCCGACTCGACCTGGGGGATGCCTCATTCGGCGCGGACGGCATGGTGCTCCACGGCCGCAACCTGTACGCCGTCCTCAACTACGGAGCGCCGCACGGCGTGTACGTCGCCCGGCTCGACGCGCGGCTTCGCAGCGGAACGGTCGTCCACCGCGTCACCGGTGACCGCTTCGATCTGCCCACCACGCTGGCCCGACACGACTGCCGCCTGTATGTCGTCAACAGCCAGAACGACGAGCCACCCGGCACTCCGCCGTACACCGTGACCGCCCTGGACGACCCGGTGTGTCAGCAGAGGGGCTGAACCACGCAGACGGCGCGCAGGAGTCGCCCTCCGCGGGGGAGCGGACGGCTCCTGCGCGCCGTCGGGCAGTGGCCGGCTCCGCACATTCGCTGGTGTGCCGGGTGCCAGTCGAAGGCGGTCGACAGAGAAGCCCACCGTTCAGGCTCCCGTGTCAGCGAACCTGGTCGCTCTTCGGCCCGGTGCCTTTGCTCGCGGTCGGAGTTCCTTCCGGGGTGAACGAGTGGTGGAAGGTGAAGGCGTGCGGCGCGGAGCCGTGGTCGTGGAGGTGCTCCAGCCTGGAAACCCCGTCCCGCCAGGTGGGTATCACGCCGTCGGAGACCCACCAGAACACGTAGTTCGGGTGGCCTGTCCTCTCGAACCAGTCGTAACGCCTGTTCAGCGCCTCACGGTGCAGACCGGTGTAGACGGCGTCGACGGCGGAACGCAGGTCGGTCCAGAGTGAGAGGGTCGCGGCCAGGGCGGTGGTCTCCCTGGTACGACCCTTGCCGTACCAGGGCGGTACGGCGAACTCTCCCCAGGCACCCCAGTCCGCCTCGAAGAGCACGCCCTGGTCACCGTCCGCCGCTTCGGCCCGCCCCAGGTATCCGGGGTGCTGACCGATCCTCCGGTAGACGGCCTCACCCATGGCGTAGAACTCCCGCGTGAGAGGTGCGGGATCGGCGAGAGGTGTTTTCAGGACGCCGAAGGTGTACAGCGCAAGATGCGGCATGCGTCTCTCCCTGGTCGGGGGTACCCGGTGCGGAGCCCGGCTCGGTGGCTGATGCGTGGGGACGAGGATGCGTGGAGCATGACCAACTCATCCGTCGCGCCCGGTGGTTCAGCCTTGGGGGCTCCTGTGCGACCGTGGTCGATCGCCGAAGACCAGGTGAAGGTAGCCGCCTGCGCGGGCCATGTCGAAGTTGCGTTTTCCCTGTCCACGTGGCCTCTTGCACCATGGGGACCCCGTGCGCCGCCGGAGCGGCCGGTGCGACCATGTGTGGTCGGTCGGCCCTCCGCGCGCTGCCTCAGTCCTCGGCGACGCGAATGATCGTGCGGCCGGGGACGCGCTCCTTCGAGGCGAAGGCATCGGCTGCCTCGGCCAGCGGCCTGACCGCGCCGACCCGCACCCGGAGGCGGCCGTCGCGCAGACGCCGGGCCAGTTCGGCGAGGCACGCGCGGTCGGGCTCCACGACGAAGAACAGGGCCCTCCCCTCGTCGGGGCGCACGGTCGGAGGTTGGGCGATGGTGACGAGCGTGCCTCCGGGGCGTACGAGGGCGGCCGAGCGGTCGAGGATGTCGCCGCCGATCACGTCGAACACGACGTCGACCTGGCCGGCGTCCTCCCATCGGTCGGCCTCCAGGTCGAGGAAGGCGTGGGCGCCCAGGTCGAGGACGGTGCTCCGGTCGGCGTCGCGGCCCGTGCCGATCACGTGGGCTCCCACCTCGTGTGCGAGCTGCACGGCGATCGAGCCGACGGCACCGGCGGCGCCGTGCACCAGGACGGTCTGGCCGGCGGTGAGGCGGGCGTGGTCGAACAGGCCCTGCCAGGCGGTCAGTCCGGAGATCGGCAGTGCGGCCGCGACGGTGTGGTCGATGTCGGCGGGGAGCGGGGCGAGGTTGCGGGCCTCCACCGCGACGTACTCGGCGAGCGAGCCGTCGCGGGCCCAGTCGGTCGGTCCGAAGACTCGCTGGCCGACGGTGAGGCCGCTGGTTCCGTAACCGAGTTCCGTCACCACGCCTGAGACCTCGTGGCCGGGCACGCTCGGCGTACGGTCGCGCCCGGCGCGATCGGACCAGGTGGCCGGCCAGTCGAGCTCGCCTCGGGTGAAGCCCGCGGCGTGCACCCGCACGATGACGTCGTTCTCGGCGGCGTGGGGATGGGGGAGGTCTTCGAGAGTAAGCCCCGTGACCCCGGACTCGCGATCCCGGACAGTGATGGCTCGCACGAGTATTCCTTTCAATGACGTGTGGAAATGAGAGATGCAGGAAACGGACGCCTCAGTGGATCTTCGACCGGGAGCCGTCACCGCTTGAGGGCGCGAGAAGTGTGTCCGTGGCGGTCCTGGCTGCTGCCGGTCTCACCGGGGCCAGGGAGCGTCGAGGATGCGCTCCACCATGGAGGTACGGCGGAAGCCGGGAACGAAGTGCTCCAGGACGTCCGCGTTGAGGGTTCCGTAGGTCGTGTCCGGGCGTTCCTTGAGGCCGTCGACGAATGCCTGCAGGAATTCCCTCTTGAAATCGCCACGCGGATGGGCGGCCACGATCTCGTCCAGCCGGCCGCGATCCAGGCTGTCCAGTCCCCAGCCGACCGCGTCGGTCAGCACGCCGTAGTTCGTGGCGGCGACCTCGGGTTCCATCCGGCCGGGAATACCCGGCGTCGTGTGCAGCGCGATCGCCCGCCACACCACGTCGGCCGCGTTCTCGGAGAAACCGCGGTCGAGCAGGAATGCGCGCGCGTGGTCGGCGCCGTCCAGCTCGAAGCGCTGCTGTGTGTCGGAGAACGGGATCGAAAGTCCCGCGTCATGGAACATCGCCGAGATGTAGAGCAACTCGGGATCGGGCCGGAGACTTCGTTCCCGCGCGTGCAGGGATCCGAAGAGAAAGACTCGCCGGGAGTGGTGGAAGATGAGCGGGCTCGTCCTCTCCCGGAGAAAGTCGGTGGCCTCGGCGACGGCCGAGGTCTCGGGGATTTCCACCCCTGCGATGATGTCGGTCATGATGTCCGTGCTTTCCGGTGTTATGCGCTCCGAGTGGACCGGGCGTTCTTTCTCCAGGGTGCCGACCGCACGGCCTCCGGTGCCGCCTCGGAACGGCCATGAACCACTCGAATCGAGTCATCCCAGGATGGGCCTGTGAGCTCCCGCACGCATCGGGTGGCGATCCTCGTCTACGACGGGGTCAAGCTGCTGGACGTCGCCGGCCCGGCCGAGGTGTTCGGTGAGGCGAACCTGCTCGGCGCCGACTACCGGATCGTCCTGGTGTCGACGACGGGCGACGACGTCACCTCCTCGATCGGGATGCGCATCGCCGTCGACGGCAGCGCCGCCACCGAGCCGGACCCCGACACGTTCCTGATGCCGGGCGGAGACGTCCATCCCAGAACCCCCGTCCCGCACGACCTGGCCGACGCGGCCGGGAACCTGGCGGGTCGGGCCGGGCGGATCGCGTCCGTGTGCTCCGGCGCCTTCGTCCTCGGCGCCACGGGCCTCCTGGACGGCAAACGGGCGACCACCCACTGGAAGATCGCGAGCGAACTCGCCGCCCGCCACCCGAAGGCACACGTCGAGCCCGACGCCCTCTACGTGCGCGACGGGTCGACCTACACGTCGGCGGGTGTCACCGCGGGCATCGACCTCGCGCTCGCCCTCGTCGAGGAGGACCACGGCCCCGACGTCAGCCGGGAGGTGGCCCGCTCCCTGGTGGTCTACCTGCACCGCGCCGGTGGCCAGTCGCAGTTCTCCGCGCCTCTGCAGGGCCCGCCGCCCCGATCACCCGCCCTGCGCAGGGTCGTCGACCTGGTCACCGCGGACCCGGCCGGCAGCTACTCCCTTCCCGAACTCGCCGGGCGACTCAACGTCAGTACGCGTCACCTGACCAGGCTGTTCCAGGAGGAGCTGGGCACCACCCCGGCCCGGTACGTCGAGTCGATCCGGTTCGACATCGCGAAGTCGCTGCTCGACCAGGGATACACCGCGACGCAGGCAGCAGCCATGGCCGGCTTCCCGAGCTACGAGAGCCTGCGCCGCGTCTTCGCGCGCGAGTTGTCCACGAGCCCCGCCGCCTACCAGCGCCGCTTCGCCACGGCCCGCCGCGAACAGACCGAGTAGCGCCCGGTGGGCGCCGCCTGCGCGGGGGTATCAAGCTGCGATTAGCAATCCATCCTGGTGCCCCACCCTTGCCTTGATAAACAAGCCATTTTGAGTGAGTGATTTGGAGATCGTAGGGCATTCGGAGTGCGGGAGGTTGATAACTATGGTTCCGCTTCTTCTGGTTCTGCTTCTGGCCCTGCTCCTTTTCGGTGCCGGCTTCGCACTCAAGGTGCTGTGGTGGGTCGCCATCGCCGTCCTGGTGGTGTGGCTCCTCGGCTTCGTGATGCGGTCCACCACGACAGGTGGTGGCCGAGGCCGCTGGTATCGATGGTGACCTGAGCGCACCGTGCGTTTCCTGAAGGGCCCGGCTCCGCCGGGCCCTTCACGCATGCCTGCGGAGCTGCAGGAATGGAAGTTCGTCGACGGGGTAGACGGTGTGCCGTCGGCGGTCGCGGGCGGCCGTCGACGGCATAGGGAGAGGGAAGGGTCATGGTGCTCACACACGCGACGACTGCGCGCACTCACACAGGCATGCCGGCTGAGGTCGAAGAGCCTTCCCAGGTGACGCCCCGGGACGCCCGGGAGCTGTCGCGGGCGTTCTTCGACCGACTGGCGCAGTTGGAAGAGGGCACGGCCGAACACGCCTACGCCCGGAACACGCTTATCGAGATGAACATGTCCCTGGTCCGCTACGCGGCCGGCCGGTTCCGCAGCCGCGGGCCGGAGGAGATGGAGGACATCGTCCAGGTCGGCATGATCGGTCTGATCAAGGCCATCGACCGCTTCGAGCTGTCGCGCGAGGTCGAGTTCACCTCCTTCGCCGTCCCGTACATCGTGGGCGAGATCAAGAGGTTCTTCCGGGACACGTCCTGGGCGGTGCACGTGCCCCGGCGGCTCCAGGAGGCCCGACTTCAACTCGCCCGCGCCAACGAGGAACTGCACAGCCGACTGGGCCGGACACCGACCGTCAAGGAACTGTCCGAACTGATGAGCCTCGCGGAGGAAGAGGTCGTGGAGGCCCAACTGGCCTCCAACGGCTACAACTCCTCCTCCCTGGACGCCGCCATCAGCACCAGCGACGACGGCGAAAGCGCCCTGCAGGACTTCATCGGGTCCGAGGACGCGGCCCTGGAGCTCGTGGAGAACGTGCACGCGCTGGCCCCGCTGATCGCCGGGCTCGACGAACGCGACCGGCAGATCATCCACATGCGGTTCGTGGAGGAACTCAGCCAGGCCCAGATCGGCGAACACCTCGGCGTCTCCCAGATGCACGTCTCCCGCCTCATCGCCAGGCTCCTGGCCCGCCTGCGCGAAGGCATGCTCAGCACGGCCTGAGCTGCGGGCCGGTGCTCCTCGCCCCTTCCCGGCAGCACCCGCCACCTGGGGTGCTGCCGGCCAGGCGTTGCCGCCGGGCCGGCAGCACCACGGTTCAGCGATGAAGACGCGAGGGATCAGGCGTCGGGCAGAACGCCGGTACGGGCCACCGCCGAGTACCAGCGGGCGCTGGCCTTCGGGATGCGGGTGCCGGTCGGGTAGTCGACGTAGACCGTCCCGAAGCGCTTGCTGTAGCCGTGCGCCCACTCGAAGTTGTCCAGCAGCGACCACAGGAAGTAGCCGCGCACGTCGGCGCCGTCGGCGAGGGCCTGATGGACCGCCGCGAGGTGGCCGCGCAGGTAGGCGATCCGTCCTGGGTCGTTGACCTGGCCGTCGGGGCCGGCGTAGTCGTCGAACGCCGCCCCGTTCTCCGTGATGACCAGCGGCAGGCGCGGGAAGTCGGACGACAGCCGGCGCAGCAGGTCGTACAGACCCGTGGGATCGACCGCCCAGCCCATGGCGGTGGTGTCGCCGGGCGGCTGGTGGAAGGCGACCTTCTCCGCCCCGGGCCACGGGCTGTGCGCGCTGTTGCCGTGTCCGTCCGAGGTGTGGCTGCCCGTGCTGCCGGCCTCCGAGACGAGGGTGGGCGTGTAGTAGTTGACGCCGAGGAAGTCCAGCGGCTGGTTGATCCGCCGCAGGTCGCCGTCGCGGACGAAGCTCCAGTCGGTGAGGGGGGCGGTGTCCTTGAGCAGGTCCTCCGGGTACTCACCCTGCAGCATCGGACCGGTGAAGACCCGGTTGGCGAGCGCGTCGATCCGCCGGACGGCGTCGGCGTCGGCCGGGTCGTCGGTCAGCGGCCGGACGTGGTGGATGTTGAGGGTGACCGAGCACTGGCCACCGGTGGGAAGCCGGTCGCGCAGGGCCTCGACCGCCATGCCGTGGCCCAGGTTGAGGTGGTGGGCGGCGCGCAGGGCAGCGACCGGATCCGTGCGGCCGGGGGCGTGCACACCGGAGCCGTAGCCCAGAAAGGCGCTGCACCAGGGCTCGTTGAGGGTGGTCCAGGTCGTCACCCGGTCGCCCAGGGCGTCGGCGGCCAGCGCCGCGTACTCGGCGAACCGCTCGGCCGTGGCCCGTTCGGGCCAGCCTCCGCCGTCCTCCAGCTCCTGCGGCAGATCCCAGTGATACAGCGTGGCGACCGGCTTGATGCCCTTGGCCAGGAGTTCGTCGACCAGGCGCCGGTAGAAGTCGAGGCCCTTCTGGACGGCGGGGCCGCGTCCGGTGGGCTGGATCCTGGGCCAGGCAAGGGAGAAGCGGTAGGCACCGAGGCCGAGGTCGGCCATCAGAGCGACGTCCTCGCGCCAGCGGTGGTAGTGGTCGGTGGCGATGTCGCCGGTGTCGCCGTTGCGGACCCGGCCCGGCGTCCTGGCGTACGTGTCCCAGATCGACGGCGTACGGCCGTCCTCGGCGGCGGCGCCCTCGATCTGGTACGAGGCGGTCGCGGAGCCCCAGAGGAAGTCCTTGGGGAAGGTGCGGGCGCCGTCCATGCCGGACTTGCTCTGCTGTGCAGCGGTGACCACGTAAGTCCTTTCCAGAATGGTGCCGTTCGCGAGGACGCGAAGGACACGGTCGTACGGGCCCGGCGCTGGTCGCCCGGGCCGGTGTGCGGGTCAGCCCTTGACGGCGCCGGCCATGATGCCGCTGACGATCTGGCGTCCGAAGACGATGAACATCGCCAGGAGCGGAAGGGTGCCCAGCAGCGCGCCCGCCATGATCAGCGACTGGTCGCGGACGTAGCCGGCGCTGAGCTGGGTGAGGGCGACGGGGACGGTCGGGTTGGTCATGTCGAGGACCACGAACGGCCAGAAGAAGTCGTTCCAGGCGTGCACGAACGTGATCATGAACAGGACCGCCATCGCGGGCCGCGCCACCGGGAGCACGATGCTCCAGAAGATGCGCAGCGAATGCGCTCCGTCGACGCGTCCGGCCTCCACCAGTTCGTCCGGCAGCGCCTCCGAGAGGTACTGCCGCATGAAGAACACCCCGACCGCGCTCACCAGCGTGGGGAAGATGACGGCGGGCAGCTGCTGGGCCAGGCCGAGTTCGGACATCATCATGAACAGCGGTACGACGCCGAGTTGGGGCGGCACCATCATGGTGCCGATCACCAGCATGAGCAGGACATTGCGGCCTTTGAAGCGCAACTTGGCGAAGGCGAAGCCCGCGAGGGTCGCGAACATCACCGTGGACAGGGCGATCACGCCGGCCACGATCAGGCTGTTGACCATGGCCTTGCCCATGGCCGCCTCGTCCCAGGCGCGGGCGAGATTGCTGAACAGGTTGGGGCCGGGCAGGAACGGGGGCGGAGACTGGCTGACACGGGTGTTGTCCGTGGACGCCGCCACCATCGTCCAGTACAGCGGGAAGATCGACAGGATCGCCATGACGGCGAGCAGGACGTAGGCGAGCGGTCCCGCGTGGTGCTGGCGGCCGGCACCCGGGCGCAGCAGCCGCCGAACGGGGCGGCGGGGCTTTTCGGTGTCCGTCCGGACCGGGACGTCGGTGCGGACCGGGAGACTGTTGACGGTCATGAGGGCTCCAGGTCAGGGCGTGCGGGAACGCAGGCGTCGGATCAGGCGCTGCACCACGAAGACGAGGATGAGCAGCAGGAACATCGCCCAGGCGACGGTCGCCGCGCGGCCCATCTGGTAGTTCTTCCAGCCCTCCTCGTACAGCAGCAGCCCGAGCGTCTGGTACTGGTTGTCCGCGCCGCCGGTGACGCCGTTCGGTCCCTGCCCGAAGATGAGCGGCTCACCGAAGAGCTGGGTGGCACCGATGGTGGAGAGCACGATGGTGAAGACGATGGTGGAGCGGATCCCGGGCACGGTGACGTGGGTGAACTGCTTCCACCGCGAAGCCCCGTCGAGGGAGGCGGCCTCGTACCGCTCGGCGGGGATGGCCTGCATCGCGGCCAGGTACAGCAGCGCGTTGTAGCCGGTCCAGCGCCAGATCACGATGGTCGAGATGGCGGCCTGGGCGGGCCACTTGTCGGCCTCCCAGTCCAGCGGGTCGATACCGATCACGCCGAGCGCCCAGTTGATCATGCCGAAGTCGCGTTCGAAGAGCATCGTGAACACGAGAGCGGCCGCGCCGACGGACGTGGCGTAGGGGACCAGGGACGCCACGCGGAAGAACAGCGAGGCGCGCATCCGGTAGTTGAGCAGGTGCGCCATGCCGAGGGCCATCAGCAGCTGCGGGACCGTCGAGATGACGCCGATGGTGAACGTGTTCTGCAGCGCGTTCCAGAACCGTGAGTCGTTGACGAGGTCGACGTAGTTGTCCCACGCCACCCACTCCATGACGTCGAGGGTGGCGAGCTCCACCCTGTGCAGGGAGATCCACGCCGTATAGATGAGGGGGTAGAAGCTGAACGCGGCGAACACGACGAAGAACGGCGCGACGAACGCGTACGGCGCGCCCTTGAGGTCCAGCCGGTGCAGCAGGGCACTGCGTCGCTGACCCGTGCGACAGGAGCTCGTCCTGGGCGACGGGCCTGGAGGCTCCTCGCCGGCCAAGGCGTTCGTGGTGGAGGTGGCCACCGGATTTCCTTCCTGACAGCGGAGGTCCGAGCCGGGCCCCGGGCGTGCCGACGGAGAGGCGGCGCGCCCGGGGAGCGGGAGGCTCGAAGGTCAGCCGACCGCCTTCTCGATGCGCTCCGAAGTGGTCTTCCACGCCTTGTCACGCGCGGTGCCCTGCTCGACCAGGGCGAGACCCTGGGAGAAGGTGTCCTTGATCGTGCCGTCCTTGCGCCCGAGGACCTGCTTGTCCGGGATCTCCTGCGCGGCGGTTCCGAAGATCTGGCCGATCGGGGCGTCGCTGAAGTACTCGGAGGTGACGTTCTTGACCTCGTCCTGCTCCAGCGAGGTGCGAGAGGAGGGGAAGTTGCCCAGCTTCTCGAAGATGTGGGCCTGCTGCTCCGGTGCGGTCAGCCACGCGACGAGCTTCTGCGCCTCCGCCTTGACCGGGCTCTTCTCCACCACGCCGAGGAAGGAGCCGCCCCAGTTGGCGCCCTTGGGGGCGTTGGCGACGTCCCACTTGCCCGCGTTGTTCGGACCGGCCTTCTCGCTGATGTGACTCAGCATCCACGCCGGGCACACGGCGGTGGCGAAGGTCCCGTTGGCCAGTCCCGGGTCCCAACCCGGCTGGAACTGACGGAGCTTGGCGCTCAGGCCGTCGTCCGCGGCGCCGGCGGCGAGGTTCCACGCCTCCTTGACGACCGGGTTCTTGGCGTAGATGAGGCCGCCGTCCTCGCCGTAGTACTGCTCGGGGTAGCCGTAGACCATGGCGTTGAACAGGCCGCTGGCCGAGTCCATGAAGGCGACCTTGTCGCCCTTGTGGTTCTTCTCGAAGGTGCGGCCGACCTCGACGTACTTCTTCCAGTCACCCGACCACAGCTTGCCCACCGCCTCCCGGTCGGTCGGCAGGCCGGCCTCCTCGAAGTAGTCCTTGCGGTAACACACGGCCATCGGGCCGCTGTCGGTCCCGAGGCCCAGGACCTTGCCGTCCTTGGTGGTGATCTGGGACTGCTTCCAGGGCAGGAAGTGGTCCGTGCCCGCGATGCCGGCGAAGTCCGCGAACTTGGCGGACTGGGTCTCCGTCACCTCCTTCGCACGGCCGACCTCGATGCCCTGGATGTCCTTCAGACCGTTGCCCGCGGCGAGATGGGTCTGCAGCGCGGTGTAGTACGTCTGCTCGTCACCGGCTATCTCGGCCTGGATGTCGACGTCGGGATTCTCCTTCTCGTACTGCTCCAGCAGGCCCGACTCCTTGAAGCCCATCACCCCGTACATGCCCATGGTGATGACGACCTTGCCGTCCTTCTTGCCGCCGCCCGTGACCGAGCCGTCGCCACTGCTGCACCCGACGACCAGTGCCAACGCGCCGACGGCGGCAGCTGCTGCCGCCAGCCTCTTCCCGCGCAACGTACCGAGACTGCTCATGAATCTCCTCCCAACGGCCGGCGCAGACGTATCGGCGGACACGAAAGCGGTAACCCAGCGGCTCCGGTGAGTAGTGGGAACGTGCCCACTCCTGGGTGGGCACGTTCCCATCGACGGGAAGCAGACTCACTGCAGCGAGCAGATCTGTCAATGACTTGAACGCAAGGGCCGTCCGATTCGGGGCCCTTGCGTTCATCTTTCGTGGCAGACGGACCGCCTGGCCGACCTCGCTGTCTGCCAGAATTGGTGCTGGTCACCAACGCGGTCGAGGCTGCCGCGGCTTCAGGGAGGGGAGTCCATGGCTGGAAACCGCCGTCCGACGATCAAGACGGTCGCCGCCCGTGCCGGCGTGGGCCGGACGACGGTCTCCCGTGTCGTGAACGGCTCGCATCTGGTCAGTGCCGACGCGCGGTCCAGGGTCCTGGCCGCGATCAAGGAGCTCAACTACGTCCCCAACTCGGTCGCCCGCGGCCTCGTGACCAGCCGCACCGACGCGGTGGCCCTGGTCATCCCGGAATCGGCGAGCCGACTCGGCTCCGAACCCTTCTTCGCCGCCCTGATCCGGGGCGTCAGCCAAGCCCTCGCCGACCGCCGCACCCAGCTCCAGCTGATGCTCGTCCGCGACCAGGCCGAGCGCGAGCAGCTGACCGAGTCGGTGGCCGAGCGCCGGGTGGACGGGGTCCTGCTGGTGTCCGTCCACTCCGACGACCCGCTGCCCGCCATGCTGGAGGAGATGGGCCTGCCCACCGTCCTGGCCGGTCGCCGCGACGCGGACGAGCGACTGAGCTACGTGCATGCCGACAACACCGGCGGGGCGACCGAGGCCGTCCGCCACCTGCTGCGCGGCGGACGGCAGAAGGTCGCCACCATCGCCGGACCGCTGGACATGGACGTCGGCCGCAGCCGCCTCGAGGGCTGGCGCACGGCCCATGAGGAGGCCGGCCTGCCGGCGCCCGAGACTCTTTTCGAGGTCGGCGACTTCAGCTGGGAGAGTGGGAGCCACGCGATGCGTTCGCTTCTTGAACGGGTCCCCGATCTGGACGCCGTGTTCGCCGCCTCCGACCTCATGGCGATCGGCGCACTGGAGGAACTGCGCCGCCAGAAGCGGCAGGTCCCCGGCGACGTGGCGGTCGTCGGATTCGAGGACTCCCCGCACGCACGCTGGACCAATCCGCCGCTGACGACGGTGCGTCAGCCGGTGGAGGAACTGGGCAGCACCATGGTCCGCATCCTCGCGGACATCATCGAACCGGGCGCGGAGCGGCAGCAGTTGATGTTGCCGACGGAACTGGTGGTGCGGGAGTCTTCGGGGGAGCGCGCGTAGGTGTGGAGGGCACCTGATACGGCGTCGCGCGCTCGCACGCGGTGAAGGGCCCGTACGCCCTGGAAGGAAGCGAGTTGCTTATCCGCGGAACTCCGGCTCGCGTTCCGGTGTGGCAGCCGCCAGCGCCTCGGTGATTTCTGCGGCGTTGCCGCGCATGCCGTACACCGGGCTGCCGGGCTGCTGACGCCAGGAGTCATCGAGTCCGCCCGCGTCGACGGTGTCGAAGCCCAGCTCCTCGATCAGGGCCCTCACCTTGCGCTTGGCCGCCTGATCGTCGCCCGCCACGGGCAGAGCCAGACGGTCGGGGGAGCCCGCCGGCCGTGCGCGATCCAGGAGGTCGTGAGCGAAGGTGCCGTTGAACGCCTTGATGACGGGGTGTCCGATCTGGCGCTCCGTCCAGCGGCTCTCGGTCAGGCCCTCGTCCTCGATCCCGGCGATCCTCCCGTCCCGCTGCTTCGGGTAGTAGTTGCCGGTATCGATGACCGCGACTCCCTCGGCCGCTCCGTCGAGCAGCCCGGACGGCAGGTTCGGCACGGCCTTCACGGGGACGGTGACGACGACGATCTCGGCATCGCGGGCCGCGTCCTCCGCTCGGACCGCGGTGGCGCCCGTTTCCTCGGCCAGTTGTGTCAGGGTCTGCGGACCTCGCGAGTTGGCCACCGACACGTCGTGCCCGAGCGAGGTGAGGCGACGCGTGAGGTTACCGCCGATATTGCCGGCACCGATGATGCCAATCTTCATGACAGGCCTTTCCGATCAGTGAGCTCATGACCACGGCTGCAACCCGCCCGCGCGGAGGGCTATTCCGAACCGGGCACTGGGCGGGAGTGCTTTCTCGCCATCGGGCGGGCCGGCTCGGACCGCGCATCAGGCCCTCCCGCTCGAAGATCCATCCACGTGCGGTACCCCGCACCGCGCAACGCCGTCATGGCGCTCCGCCCCACCCATCCGGTTGTCCGCGGCGGTCGCCGACACCGACTTTCGCCCGCTCCGACACGGAGATCGCCAAGAGCGACCTGGGCCCGGGGACCTGTGATCACTTTGGGCTGATCGGGCGATGACTCGGGTCGACGCCCGGATGCCGTGCAGGGGCACGGCGGCTCTCTCGCTGCGTTGCTCTGCCAGGCGAATGTCCCCAGGCACCCCGATGGCTCCCGCCGGGATGCGGAGGCTCCCCGCAGCGACCAGCCTGACGTCATGGCAGAAGAGCGTCGCTCGCAGGCGAAGAAGACCTCGACCGCATCCACCCGCCGCACGTCACCCTCCCGCGGACCCGAGTACGCCGCGCGTGCCGCCTGCCGCAGCCTTCAGGGACTGATCGACCATCCCGCCGAGGGCGTGTCGGCCGTCACCCGGAAGGACGACGGATGGTGCGTCGTCGTGGACGTCCTGGAACTGCCCCGGATCCCGGACACGACGAGTCTCCTCGCCTCCTACGAGGTGCAGGTCGACCGGAACGGCGAACTCATGGAATACCGCAGGGTCCGCCGCTATCGGCGTGGCTCCGCCGACGAGTGATCCCGGTTCACCTGACGACTGGAAGGACGCCCCATGCCTGCGACCACCTACTCCGACGAGGTAGTGGCGTGCCCCCCGCGCGCCGGCACGTTGTACGACGTCATGGAACTCATCCTCGATCGGGGCATGGTGATCGACGTGTTCGTCCGGGTCTCCCTGGTCGGCATCGAGATCCTCAAGATAGACGCACGCATCGTCGTGGCCAGCGTGGACACCTATCTGCGCTTCGCCGAGGCCTGCAACCGGCTCGACCTGGAACGGGATTCCCGGAGCACCACTGTTCCCGAACTGTTCGGCGGCAGCGCCGCCAAGGCAGTTGGGAAACGCAAGGTGCGCAAGGCCGCGGAAGCGGTGGGCGACACCGTACGCAGGGCGGTCGGCGGCCGGGACGAGGAGTCCGAGGAGGAAGAGGAGGAACGGCCGAGCAAGCGGCGTACTTCCTCGAGCAGCGGTACGAGCCGACGACGCGCGGAGGGATGAGCCGTGTCCACCGCTGGTGTGTACGTCTACGCGATCGTTCCGGCCGATGCGGTTTTGCCCGCCGATGCGGGCGGCGTGGGCGGACCGGCCGCTGCGCTGCGGACGATCAGACAAGGGCGTGTCGCCGCCGTCGTCAGCGACGCGCCGCAGAAACTGCGCGCCCGGCGACGCGATCTGCTGGCCCACCAGGGCCTTCTGCAGCGCCTCGCGGACGACGGGCCGGTCCTGCCCATGCGCTTCGGCATGGTCGCACCGGACGAGGAGACGGTGAGCCGGCAGCTCGCCGATCCCGGCAGGGGCCACATCGCTGCCCTGGAGCGGATCGCCGGCGGCGTCGAGGCCAATCTGAAAGCGTTCCCGGCTCAGAACGCCCTCGCCACCCTCGTCGCGGAGGACGGGAAGGTCCGCCGGCTGCGTGACGAGGCGCGTCGTCGCCCCGGCTACGAGGCCAGTCTGCGCCTGGGCGAGGCGGTGGCCTACGCCTTGGCCGCCCGCGCCGCCGAGGCGGGTCGCCGTGTTCTGCGGGAACTGACGCCCCTGGCCCGCGAGGTGGCTGCGGGGCCGGACGTCGAGGGCTGTGCGCTCAATGTGTCGTTCCTGGTCGACCGAGGCGCGCACGAACGCTTCCGCGCCACGGCCCAGCGGTTCGCCGACGGACACCGCGAGCACGTGGAACTGCGCCTCGTGAGCCCTCTGCCCTGCTACAGCTTCGTCGCCGGCGCGAGCGGGCCGGCTCGGACGGCAGGAGTCTGACATGGGGCTGCTCACAGGGCTGCTCACGCTGCCCATCGCCCCGGTGCGCGGCGTGGTCTGGGTCGCCGAGAAGCTCCAGGAGGCCGCCGAGCGTGAACTGCACGACCCGGCCGTCCTCCGCTCCCAACTGGCCGTGCTCAACAGGGAACTCGAAGACGGCTTCATCAGCCTGGAGGAGTTCGAACGGGAAGAGGAACGGCTGCTCGACCGACTCGACGCCGCCACGGCAGCCCGTTCCGCGCCAAGAGACCGAAGGTGACAGACCCATGGATGACCAGGCCGAACTCGCCCCCGGAGCCACGCTCTTGGCGAGGCACGCCCCGGAGCGGACCCAGAACGGCCGGCGCTCTCTGACCGCCGCGACCCGGCTGGCGGGCATACGGTTCGGCCACGGGGAGCACGCGGATGCGCCGCAGGGCGGGCGCGGAGCGAGCGGGTGGCGCCGTGGGTGAAGTGGACTTCCGAGGGACGGCCCAGCCGGTTGCGGGCCCCCCGGCCGCCAGCCTCGCCGACATCCTTGAACGCGTCCTCGACAAGGGCATCGTCATCGCCGGTGACATCAAGATCGATCTCCTCGACATCGAACTGCTCACCATCCGGCTCAGGCTGTTCGTGGCCTCCGTGGACACCGCGAAGAAGGCCGGCATCGACTGGTGGGAGACCGATCCGGCGCTCAGTTCGCGTGCGGCCCGCGACGCCCTGCGGGAAGAGAACGACGAGTTGCGGCGTCGCCTGGAGGCACAGGCGGCCGGGGAGGACGAGGCGCCGAGAGCGGTTGACGCGCCCGACGCGGAACGCACGTCCACACAGCGGAAATAGAAGGGGAGCACAGACGTATGACGGATCGCGGCCCTGCGGTTCCGGAGGCTCAGGCCACCTATGTCTTCGCCGTCTGCCGTGACGTGGACCCGGCAGCCGTCCGTGATCTGCCCGGCGTCGACGACGCGGAGCCCGTGCGCGCGCTGCCGCTCGGGACACTGACGGCGGTCGTCCAGTCCGTCCCGGCGGCGGACTTCACCGATGAGGCCTGGCAGTCACGCCTGTCCGACCAGCGCGAGCTGGAACGCTACGCGCGTGCCCATCACGAGGTGGTGTCCGCGGCGGCCGCCGCCGCGCCCACCGTCCCGTTGCCACTGGCCACGCTGTATCTCAATGACGAGCGCGCGCGACTGGCGCTGGCCGAGCAGGCGGACCGATTCCATACGGCACTGAGGCGCACCGCACGCCACGCCGAGTGGGGGGTGAAGGTCTACGCGCCGACGGAGGCACAGGCAGCCTCGGACCCGGTCGCGCCGTTGCCGACGGAGGCGCAGGCAGCCCCGGACGCCGTCGCGCCGTCGCCGACGGCCGTATCCGCCCGGACGCGTCCGGCCCCCGGGGCGGGACTCGCCTATCTGGAGCGCAAGCGGGGGATGCAGCAACGTCGGGAGCGGCGCCACGACGACGCCCTGCGTACGGCCGAGGTCGTGGACGCCGAAGTCAGCCGCCTGGCGACCGCGTTCCGCAGGCTCCGGCCTCACGGAGCCCAGCATTCCGGGGATCGGGATGTCCAGGTCCTCAACGCCACGTATCTCATCGCGGACCATCGGGCCCCCGAGCTCGTCCAGCTGACCCGGACGCTGCGGGAGCGGACCGGAGCGCGGATCGAACTGTCCGGGCCGTGGGTCCCCTATTCATTCGTCGGCGAGGTATAGGCGATGGCGAGGTACGGTCGATGACGCACGCGGTGGTGCCCTGGGACAGCGCCGAGCCGCTCAGCGGCCCCGTGGGAGTGCCACTCGTGGACCTCCTGGACCGGGTCCTGGCAACGGGTGTGGTCATCAGCGGCGACCTGGTCATCGCGATCGCCGAGGTACCGCTGGTCCGGCTGTCGCTGCACGCCTTGCTGTCCTCGGTGAACGAGCGGGTGCCGGCCCCCTGGGCGGACGGGGGACCCCTGTGACCGACGGCGGACGCCTCGACCTGGACCGCGACCGGGTGGGCCGCGACCTCGTGGCACTCGTCCTGACCGTGGTGGAACTCCTTCGCCAGCTGATGGAGCGCCAGGCGATTCGGCGGGTGGAGCAGGGCGATCTGAGCGAGCAACAGATCGACGAGATCGGAACGACCCTGATGCTGCTCGACGAGCGGATGACGGAACTGTGCGAGCAGCACGGCTTGCGCCCGGAGGACCTGAACCTCGACCTCGGGCCACTCGGGACCTTGCTGCCTCGCGACTGAGGTGACCGCGAAGCGAAGAACCGGGCAGCTCACGCCACGGAACCCTGGTTCGCGCACTCCACCCAGATCGGGAGTTCCACAAGGCCGTTCATGACCGAAGTATCGTGGAAATTCAGCTCTGACGGTTCCACGGTCAGGCCGAAACTCGTTGTTCCCGAGAGGAACGCGCGCAGCGCCTCCGCCGCGATCAGGCGTGTGACGGGAATACCGAGGCATGAATGCCGTCCACGACCGAACGTCAGATGCTCGAAATCCCGGCCGCGCGCGGGGTCGAACCTGTGAGCATCGGGAAATGCCGACGTGTCCCTGTTGCAGACGTCCACCCCGATGACGAGCAAAGTGCCTGCGGGAACTGTGTACTGGCCTATCACGGACGACTCCTTCGTCATCCGATAGATCCCCCGCGCAATCGGGCTCGCGTACCGCTGCACCTCCTGGACGAGGCCGGGCAGCAGCGTCTCGTCATCGCGTACGAGACTCTGCGTACTCGGATCCTGCGCCAGGCAGAGGATTCCATTCGTGATCAGTGCCGCCAGCACCTCGACACCCGACAGCGCGAGCAGTCGAGTGTTCGCCGCAACTTGTCGATCGTCGAGGGACGGCAGTTCCGCCATCAGGTCCGACACGAGGTCATCGGCGGGGTCGGCACGCCTGTCGCGCACCCAGTCGACGAGCGTGGCGTCGAGTTCGCGCACCGGGTATCCCTGGTACACCGCGGTCCTCAGGGCCGAGACGAGGGTTGCGTCGAGTCCGAGCAATCGCGACATGACGCTGTCGGCGATGGGCGCGCCGATCGAGGCGACCGCGTCGAGCCTCCCCAGGGTGAGAGCGTTCGCGATCGACTCTCGGACATCCTGAATCAGCTGGTCCGAGACATCGCGCACGCGCGTGTCGATGACGCGCCGAAGTGCGCGCCGTACGCGACGATGCTCTTCCCCATCGGTTTGGTTGACGGCGAAGACCATCTCGGCCGTCGAGTCCGCATGCGATTCGAGCGGCTCGTCGAAGACGCTGGCCATGAGTTCGCCCGCACTGCCGTAGGTTTCGACGTCGGACAAGATGCGGGTGGCTTCGCCGTGATCGTTGACGAGCAGCCCCACTCCTGCCGTTCCCATGCGCATCGGAACGATGGTGGCTGCCGGATCCGCCGGCTCGCGCGAGATGGTCCGGTCATCGAGTGTCTTGCGGAATTGGATGTTGCCGTCAGACACACCAGACTCCTTGCCTTACGGCAATACCCACACCGTGGTCGCCGGAACGAAAGACGAGGTCGTGCAATTCAAGGGCGTGGATACTGGCCGCCTCTTCCGGGGTGATCGTGTGTCCCCAACGGCTTGCGTCAAGAACGGCTGCCGCCGGTTCGGAGCGGTCGATATCGAAGCGGCGACGCTCCCCGTACCGTGTGTCCTCAACGGCCAGGAACGCCGGACCGCGCCGGACGACAAGGGACGCTCCCTGCTGCGCCGACCACGCGAAGGTGCCGTCCGACTGCCGTGGCGGGTCGAGGTGTCGAAGGCATCCGATCTCGAGGGCACCACGGTCGCCGCTCCATGAAACCCGCAATCCAACGCCGCGCGCGTCGCGGAGGAGCGCGATCAAGGAGACGAGTTCGCGATCGCCCATCTCCGACAGGGCGAAATGACCAGCCAGTCGAACCCCGGCGTATCCCGACCGGGTCAGGGTGACGAGATCCTCCCTGCTCTGCATCGAGTGGAGATGGACCGCCGCGAAGAGCCTTCGTCGGTTCGACCGCCGTTCTGCTGTCTGCTTCGTCACCAGCGCAATCCTGTCGCGAGCGCCAAATAGGTGGCATCCTCATGAAAAATGATTCCGAGCTCCAGCCAATTCTTGATGAGCTCTTCGAGCCGGCCTTCCGGCACTGCCATCCCGAGCGAGGACATCGCGGAAGCGAGTGCGGGAAGGGTTTTGCCCTTGGCCAGCGCACGGTAGGCCTCGGCCTCGAGACCTGGATGAAGCACCACTTCACGGGAGGGCCAGGTGGCCCGGTCGTCGACGATGATGAGCGAGTCGTCCGGCGCCGGCAGGGCGACCAGCCGAGAAAGGGATGCGTTGGCCCTCCAGTTCGCGACTGCTTCGCTCAACCTGTCATACGTCTCAGGTGAGATGCCGGCGGGCTCGGACTCAAACACGTAGACGAAGTCATCGAGGGCATCCACCACCCCCTCGTAAGCGCTCACCAGGTTGCGCGAGGGACCGAGCACCCGGAGGCCGAGGTCCGGGTCGTCGAAGTAGGGGCTGAAGCGTTCCAGTTTGATGGGGAACACCCCGGCGGGCGGCGTCAGATGATGGAGGGATGGGAGCGAGTCGATCAACGCCGCATACTCGCTGTCGTGCTCCCCGGGGAAGCCCACGAGGATGTTCCACGACGGATAGATCCTGCAGGTGGCACAGTCGCGGAGGAAGCGCACGTTCTGCCACCCGGTCACCCCCTTGCGCATGATGCGCAAAATGGGGGTGCAGAGGCTCTCGACACCCGGTTGCAGTTGAGTGAAACCGGCGCGCGCAAGGGACTCGAGTTGGCTGAAATTGAGGTTCGACTTCACCTCGGCGAACAGCCGGACGTCCCATTCAGCGGGCAGCGCCATGTCTGTGGTCAGTCGAACGACATGGTCGGGCGCCAAAATGTTGTCAGCGAACACCAGGTCGAGCACGTTGTGCCGACGCACAGCTCGGCTGGCCTCGGCTTGCACGCGCTCGGCAGGCTTTGCGCGATGGGCCATGGCCGACCCGTTCAAGCCGCAGAATGTGCAATGGTGCTTCGCACCCCACCAGCATCCGCGGCTGGCCTCCAGAGGAATCTTGACGTCGATGAGTCGAGCGGCCGGAGATTTCCGCAGATCGCGGAAATAGTGATCGTAGACGGGCTCCGGCACCACGTTCATCGAGACGGGTGTCGGTCCGATCGGGTTGCTTACCGTGGCTCCATCGCTGTCGGATCGCCAGCACAGGCCGGGCACCGTACGCAGCAGTTCGTCATGTCCGTTCTCGTCACCACTCCGGCATGCTGCGACATGGGCGACGAGTGGCGCGATCGAGCGCTCCGCCTCGCCCCGGATCACGTAGTCGAACTCCGTGCGGGCGCGGTGGACTGCCGTACCTTGAACGCCGTCGCAGTTCGCCCCGCCGAGCATCGTGACGATGCTCGGGGACAACTCCTTGACGCGGTGCGCGAGCGCGAACGAGGCAATGTTCTGATCGAACGTCGTCGTCAACCCCAGGACATCGACGCCTGACGTCACGAGATCTCGGGCCAACCCGTCGACGAAGGCGGGTGCCGCGCGGAACATCGCACAGTAGGCGTCAACGTGCTCACTGCCGCTCACGAGGTCGTAGAAACTCGTGTGGCGTGGGTCGGTACCGGGGCGGAAGCAGCTGGAGAAGACCCATTCGCCGACCCCGAACACCTCGGCATCGACGATCAGTTCGTAGTGCTCACGCTCGAGGCCCACCTCTCGGACCAGGAAGTCGAGCCACCGAATATTGCCATAGACGACGTCGAGCTTCTCCACTTCTCCGCGCTGCTCGAACAGCGGAGCGATCGTGCTCAGCGCCAGCGAGGGCATGTCCACCACGGCCCAGGGCATGCAGACCAACGCAACCGAAAGGGCGTCCTCGTGCACGACCGGCGGGTTGAGATCCAGTACCGGTCGTTTGTGCCCGATCTGCATCAATTCCACTTCGGCTCCTCGTCGTCAGCCTGGTTCAGGATGCCTTCTGGTCGGCGGGCTTCTCGGTCTCGGTGGTCACCCGCGCGCCCCGGAAGAGCACCGGGAGCCACAGGAGACATGCCAGCAGGGGGACCGCGGCGTAGGTGGCCATGCCCACGCTGGATCCCAACCCGTCCATGAGCGTGCCGAGGACCAGATAGCCAGTGCCGATGAGCACCGACTCCACGAATGCGATCATCGAGAGCAGGCTCGCCCGGTGGCGCGACGGCACTGCCTCGTTGAGCACGTTGTCCACGAGCACCGCGGTGATCTCGGGAATTCCGACCAGGATCAGGAACGCGGCGATGGTGACCCAGACGAGGCCGAGGCCGCTGAGCCCGAGTGCCGCGGCGAGCGTCACGAGGGAGATCGGGATGACGATCCGATACCCGATGCGCTTGTTCGCGCGGTCCGACAGCAGGGGAACGAGTCCGCCGACGAAGAATCCCGCCGAAATGACCACGCTGACCAATGCGGTGCCCGCTCCCTGATCGGAGAGGGTCTTCTGCGTGAAGATGATGTACGGCGTCAACGTCGCGTGCATCAATCCGGACACCACGACAAGCGTCACGAGCGCGGGCGTGGCGACGCGAAGCATCGCCCGCCATGCGGTGGCGTCGACGTGCTGCTTCTCGGCTCCGTCCTGCTCGTCCACCGCGTCCGCGCCGCGGATCTCGGGCACCCGTGACATCAGCACCACCACGGCCAGGACGAGGCACGACGCCGAACCGAGGTAGACGATTCCCCAGGAGAAGTGCTGCAGTTGGCCGCCGAGGACGATGGCGACTCCCGAGGTGACCGTCCCCAGCATGGTGAACCGGGACTTGATCTTGACGTATCCGGCCGTTGCGCCACGACGCACGAGCAGGTCGTACAGCAGGGCGGTGTCCGAACCGGATACGCATGCCATGCCCACGCCCTGGCCGATGAACAGCGCCAGGAATGCCCAGTAGTTGGAGGACGCCGCCTGACCGAGCAGGCATCCAGCGATCAGCACCTGGCCGATCACGATGCTGGCACGCCTGCCGATCCGGTCGGCGATGATTCCCGTCGGCATCTCCGCAAGCCCGCTGACCAGGTAGATCAGTGTCTGAAGGATGGCCACTTGGCCGGCGGAGAAGCCTCGCTCATACAGGAAGATGACGAATACGCCCCGCTGGAACATCGAGTTGGCGAGCACGGCGTAGACGTAGAACGGGCGCGCGACGCTTCGTGCTGCATCGTCGACTGCGGCCGACCCGTCGAGGGCCTCCGTGGTGGTCATGCTGCGGGATCCCCCTGGTGACTCCGGTGATCATTGCTGTCAGGCCTGCGCCGTGGACCGGAACCTACAGTCCTCACTGCGCGCAGGACAGCAGGCCCACCCTCGGGGACCCGTTGCAGGCGCCGCGGCGATCCTCGGTGGAGATGCCGAGTGCTGCAACCGTGCAGCACCTTGTACCCCTCCACCACCGGCAGTTCCGGCTCCGGCCGGCCGTTCCCGATCCGCATCAGGTCCACTCCGGCTCCTGTCGCCGGCTCGGCCTCGTTCACTTACCAGCTCACGGGCATCTTCTTGACGCCGTATCCGAGTCCGTCGTCCATGAACGGCAGGTCGCCGAGGTCGGCGGCCAGGGCCAGTGTCGGAATGCGCCGGAACACGGCGGCGAACACGACCTGGAGCTCCAGGCGGGCCAGCGGTTGGCCGGTGCACTTGTGCACGCCGTGCCCGAAGGCGAGCTGCTGGCTGGCGTCGCGGCGCAGGTCCAGCTCCCCGGCGTCGGGGAAGACGCTTTCGTCGCGGTTGCCGATCTCCTCCGGGAGGATCAGACCCTCGCCGGCGCGGATCACCTGCCCGGCGATCTCGATGTCCTCCACGGCCACGCGGCGACGGCCGGGCTGGACGGTGGTCAGGTACCGCAGCAGCTCGTCGACGGCCGCGGCGACCTCGGGTCCGTCGGAGTCCTTCAGGACGGTGATCTGATCGGGGTGTTGCAGCAGGGCCAGCGTGCCCAGCGCAATCATGCTGGCGGTGGTCTCATGTCCCGAGATCAGCAGGAACAGGACCAGCATCACCAGCTGATGCCGGTTCAGCTGACCGGTGGCCAGCCGTTCGGTGGCCAGCTGGGACAGCAGGTCGTCTTCGGGAACCGCGAGCTTGCGGCCGATCAGCTTCGCCAGGTACTGGTACAGCTCGCGTTGGGACTTGTCCACGGCGTCGTCCGGGACGTCGCTGCCGGTCATCGTCCTGATGGCGTGCTGGAAGAAGTCGTGGTCCTCGTAAGGGACGCCGAGCACGTGGCAGATGGTGATGGACGGAATCGGCAGGGCGAAGTCCGACACGAAATCCGCCGGCTTCGGGCCGGCCAGCAGAGCGTCGATGTGGTCGTCGACGACTTGCTGGACTGTGGGCCGCAGTTGCTCGACCTTGCGGGGGGTGAACGGCCGGGCGATCATCCGGCGCAGCCGGAGATGCTCGGGGCCTTCCATGGCGGTCAGGAACTGGCCTTCTTCATGGTGGTCCCGCAGGAACTGGCTGTGGAACGGGTAGCCCGGCTGCATCCAGTCGGCGCTGACCCGGCGGTCCGACAGGAGAGCGCACTGCTCGGCATGCCTCGTCACCAGCCACGGAGTGCTGTCGTCCCACAGCCGGACTCGGACCAGCGGCGCCCGTTCCTGCAGCTCGGCGAGCTCAGGTGCCGGATCCAGTGGACAACCATGCGCCCTGGGAATCGGAAAGAGCGGGACTGCCGTGGATTCCAGATCAGGAACGTTGGCCTGCGAAGACGTCACAATCCTAGCTCCGTCCCGAATGTCACATAACGGAAGACACATGAGAAGTGAGGGTCGATGGCACCCACACTCTCCAAGCTGATGCAGGCACCATGGGCCTGGGCTCGCTGAATGGAATGATCGCCGAATCGGCTTCCACGACCTGCGGATTCCGGTCTTTGCTCTTTCGCGCCACGTGGCGCGAAACGATCCATGTGCAGCCCTTGTCCGCAGAAGGTGAGCAGCATCCAACGGCGCCCTCTCCGCTTGGCACTGTTCCGGACCGGCTGCAGCCTACCCAGATTCGATCAAGCCCTACAAGAGGCGGGAAAGGCCTGGCATCCGTCGGGCGGCGGACATCGGCGCACGTGCGCGATGCGCCCGAACCGCACGGGCCCTCGGCAGTTCCTGACTCACGAAATGCCCTCAACCGGAACGGTGAAGTACCACTCCACCACTGGCGCGATGAAGGACTCGAACAGGACAGAAGTCCCCACCTGCAGGGCCTCCCGTCTTGGAAGTGCCCCAGCGATCCTGCGTGTTGGAGGCCTGAAGCAACTCCCATCGTCGCAGGCCACACGGCACTTCCTCATTCCTGGGGGCATCGCAGCGGTACAACGGCCGAGGCATCCGGGACCAGGTGTGGCTCGGTTAAACGTGTGCACTGCCCATTGACGAGACGCCAAAGACTGTATGAGATAAGGATGTTGGAGCCAGTCAAGGTAAAGAGAGGTCAAAAATGGCGCAGGCAGTGACGGAGCGTTCGGTGACCGCGATGGACGAGGCGGAGCCGGACATGGTGCTCTTCACCGACGAGGAAGGTCTCGACCTCGACGACGACGTCGAGTTGATCGCCCTGTCATCGGCTACTTTGGGTGCCATCGTTGCGCGGCGCTGCTGATCGCATCTGATGCCGACTCAGAAACGACTGGCCCTCTCGTTTTCTGGGGAGGGCCAGGTGTCGGTTCGAACGTCCACGCGGCATGCTCGCGTGACACTCGGCCGGCCCCTGATCAATTCCGATGTCAATTCTCCCTTCTTTGTTCCTCTCGGACTGCTCTGCATTGCCTCACCACTGACGGCACACCGTCATCCCGCCGTCGTCGTCGACCTGGAGTACGAGCACCGGATCGGTGCCTTCGAGCCCAGTGATGCCGACTGGCTCGACCAGACCTGCGCTCGCTTCCTCGCCGACGATCCGGACATTCTCGGCCTCACCTGTCTCGCGGACACCCTGCCGACATGCCTTCTCATCGGGCGTGAGGTCAAGCGGCGCCGGCCCGATGTCACGGTGGTTCTCGGTGGACCCGGGACGTTCGGGGTCTTCCCCGATGCCCTCCCGCGCTTCGCCGACTGCGTCGACTTCGTGTGCCGCGGCGAGGGAGAACTCGCGATCACCGCCCTCGCGGACGCCATCGCCGACGGGGCTGATCCCGCCGAGGTGCGCGGCTTCTGGTCGTGCAGGAACGGCCAGGTCGTCTCCAGCGGGCCCCAGCCGACCACGAACCTGAACCTCGTGCCGATGCCCGCGTACGACGCCGTCCCGATGGGCGACTACATCCGGCTGTCGACCCCGCACATCTTCGACGTGCACATCGGCTCCGGGTGCACCTACTCGTGCAAGTTCTGCATGACGTCGACGTTCTGGGACCGCGACTTCCGGATCAAGGATCCCGCGGTCATCCTCGATGAGCTGCGCTTCCTGCACCGCACGTACGGGGTGACCCAGTTCAACTTCCTGCACGACAACTTCGCCAACAAGCGCACGTACCTTGACGAGTTCGTGTCCTACTTCTCCGAACACAACGACATGTTCGAGTGGGGATGCGCGGTCCGACCGGACAACGTCAATCCGTCCCTTCTGCGGCGCATGGCCGACGCGGGATGCTTCAACATCTTCTGCGGCACGGACGCGGGGTCGGAGAAGATCCTCAAAGCCATGCTGAAGATGCCCTCGACGAAGCGGACCTACGAGTTCTTCCGGTCCGCCCAGGAAGTCGGAATCCAGTTCGAGACGAACACGATCGTGGGATACCCGGACGAAAGCGCCGACGACCTCGAGAAGGCGCTGGAGGTCGTCTTCGACGCGATCGCCTACGGAGCCGTCAACAGTGACCTCAGTGTGCTTCAGCCGCTTCCCGGCGCTGAGATCACGGACGAGTACCGGGCCGATCTCGAACCGCTCGAAAGCGGACTCGACGTCATGGGCACCTTCCTGCCGTCGGACGTCCGCGCGCTCATCAAGGACGAACTGGCGACCTTCACCGGATTCAACTTCATTCGCAGCGGGAACCGGGAGTACGAGTACTACCAGGACGTGTTGCGCCTTTCGCGCTACTTCACGCGCCGCTATTACCACCTGCTGAGATTCCTCAAGCAAGGTGCAGGACACACGTACGTCGAACTCATCGACGCACTGCTCGAACGGGCCTCAATGCCCATCGAGGAAGCGCTCGCTGAGATTCTGGCGCACCTGGAGGGCGCGCCGGCGCAGGCCGCCAGGGCCCTGTTCGCCTACGACTCGATGCTCGCGGAGTTCCGGGGGGACGAGGTCGAGGAGGAGCTCGTCAACGTATACCGGCGGCCCGCCACCGTGGAGGAGAAGCCGCACTTCCTGATCACGGACTTCGATGTCGACGTCGTCACGATGATTTCCGACCCGCGCGACATCACCTGGAAACCGGAGCTGAACCGTCCGACCGTCGTGGTCGTGTACCGCGCGAGTGAGGCGGAGGTGTCGACTCTCCGCCTGACGCCGGCGCAGGCCAAGGTGTTCAAGGCCCTCATGCCACGCGGGCGGGAGGAACGCGAAGCTCTCCTCGCGAACATCGCCCCAGGGCGGTTGCGTGAGGTCGCGACGGCGGTGGCAGGGCTGTGCGCGCAGATCGACGCCTCGCCGGACGCCCCCGGACGGACTCCTCCGGTGGCCGACAGCACCCTCGTGACCACGTGACCGTGACACGCCCCGTAGTCGTCGAGGTGGACGACGACCCGATTCGATGGCACGGGCCCACGGGAGGCGACTACCTGAGCCGCTGGTTCGCCGCGGCGAGCCAACGCAGCCGGCTCGACCTCATGTGGATCGAGGACGACGGGCTGAGCCAGCACTACCGCGTCCAGCAGGGCGCGTCCTTCTCCGACGGGAGCCCGGTGCGTGCGCGCGATCACGCCCGGGCGATCAAGACCGCGCTCACCGTTCCGTCGCTCCAGCGGTTCCTGCGCGACATCCGCGCGGTCCGCACATCGAAGGACGCTCTCGTCATCGAGCTCCGCCGCCAGGCGCCGCACCTTCCCAGCCTGCTGCGGAGCGTCGATCTCGCTCCCATCTCGTCGTGCGGGCAACTGTCGTCCGGTCCGTACGAGCGTGCCGTGCGCACCGCCGATGACGAGTACTGGCTCGAACCCGTCAGGGCCGGCACGCCACCTGTGCGGGTGCTCGTCCGCCGCGATCCGCACGACGCCCCGGAGAGGTTCCGGCGGGGTGAGGTCGATGTGACGTGCTCGACGGCGTTTCCGCTCGACCGCGTCCCGGACTTCGCGGACAGTCAGGTGTTCCACACGGCACCGACCGCGATCGAGATGCTTCTGGAGTTCAACCCTGACAGCCCGTCAGCGGTGGGCGACGCGGCATTCCGTCGCCGGCTCCTCGGCGCGATCCGTTACGACCGCCTCGTCGCACGGTGCTGGAACGGTGTGGAGTCGGCAGCGCCCGACCACCACGTCGAGGCACCGCCCAGCACAGCCGACTCCGGCGTACGGCTGCGCCTGGGGTACTGGGACTACTACCCCAACCGGGACGTGGCCGAAGAAGTGGCGGCCCAGCTGACCGAGAACCTCGGCGTCGAGGTCGAGCTGACACCCACCGACTTCGTCTCGGGCTCGGCGCAGTCCTGCGACGTGCTCCTCGCGCTGCGGGGCCCGCTCTTCGAGGATCCGATCTGTGCTCTGGACCTGCTCGACCCGGCGCGCCGTGACCCCGTCCTCGCGCCGCTGCTGCACCGGCTGTCCGAAGTCCCGGACGACGATGCGGCGTACGACGAGCTGCGTCGAGCGGTCCGCGAGCAGTGTCCGGTCCTGCCGCTCCTGCGTCTGCGGGGCCACTGGCTGCAACGCGAGGCACTGGCAGGTCTGCCCTGGCCACCGATGGGCGCCGTGCGCTTCCCCCGGTTCAGCTGGACCGCCGATTCCTCATGATCTTCCCCAACGGTGATCTCGCTACGAAGGAAGGCCAGGGATGGCTGACGGAAGCGACCGCTACGTTCTCTCGCCCGCCGCGACCTGGTCCCGCGACGGCGACGAGCTGCGCGTCTTCTCCGACGAGGTACTGCTGGTCCGACGCTGCCCCGAATCGATGTTCGCATGGCTCGAAGCGGTCACCGACGAGCCGGCCGGCCTCCCGGCGCCGAGCGGAGGCACAGTGGACGCCATCGTGCGTACGCTGCTTCGGCGTCGCCTCGTAGTCGCACCGTTCGACCGTTCGTGGCACTCGTCCGCCTGGAGGAACCAGGTCGAGTACTTCGCTGCCCTGGGCCTGGACGCCGGCGCGGCACAGGATCGGCTGCGCGCGGCACACGTGACCGTGCTCGGCGTCGGCGGCATCGGCGGCGCGGTGCTGGCTGAGATCGTGGGTGCGGGCGTCGGCGGACTCACGCTCGTGGACGGCGACCGGGTCGCGCTGGAGAACCTGAACCGCCAGTATCTCTACCGGCGTTGTGACGTCGGACGGGCAAAGGTCGATGTGGCCCGCGAGTGGGTGCGTGAGCGCCTCCCCGAAGCGGAGCCGACCGCTGTCATGGAAACCATCACGACCAGCGAGGCGTTGGTGCCATACCTGCGCGAAGGCGGCTTCCTCGTGGTCGCGGCCGACCGTCCCGCATCCCTGCCGGAACTGTGCGCTCAAGCCTGTCTTGAGCGCGGAGCGTCGATGATCACGGGAGGCTGCGGCCTCCGAGTAGGGTCGAGTGGCCCGCTGATCCGGCCCGCCGATGTCCCGGCCTTCATCACGTCACGCCAACAGGCAAGGGCCACGGCCGGAGCCGCGGTCACACCGATGGCCGCCTCGTTCGGCCCCGTCAATACGCTGGTGGGCGCGACGATGGGCCGCGATCTCATCTTCGGCATCCTCGGAGTGAGCACCCGAACGACTTCGCATCGCGTCGAGCTGCTGGGCACGGGTTTGACCTGAGAACGCGCCTCGACGTTTCGTGAGGGAGAGTGCGCATGGGATGCCCAGGCCATGCTGAAATGTCATGCCGTCAATCGGTGAGGCCAGGGCACTCGGTGTGGCGAGCCGTGACATCGCAGACACACCTCAGCCGACTGATGCGAGCTCACTCAATCGCCGCTGCGTCTGGCGGAGTTCGTCCTGCCTGGCCTTCAGGCGCCCGGCCAGGGAATTCAGCTCAGCCCGCAGATCGGGGCACATCTCCAGCGAAATGCCGTGATCGCCGGCGCGAGCGCAGTCAAGATACCGCTGGATGGCCGAGGCTCCCAAGCCTGCGGCGTCACACCTGGAACAACCCAGCAGCGCGCCTCGATCATCCACGGCTACGGAGCGACCCCCGAGGACCACTGGTTCGGCTGGCTGGCCGAGCAGCTCCGAGCGGACGGCATCCCGACCACGATCCCGGCCCTTCCGACTCCACAAGCCCCAGATCCCGGACGGTGGTTGGACGTCGTACGCACCGAACTGGGCACGCTTGACGAGCACTCGATGGTGGTCGCGCACAGCCTGGGCTGCCTTACCGTGCTGCGCCATCTGGGCTCCCTGCCGAGCCCATGGCGCCTTGGCACCCTCGTGCTGGTGTCCGGCTTCGTCGACCAACTGCCCGCGCTCCCGCACCTGAACGCCCACATCGGACACGGCTGCGATGTGACGGACTCAGCGACCACATCGATCGACTCACGATCATCCGGTCAGACGCAGACCCGTACGTACCGCCTGGTCACACCGACCGCCTTGCCGACCTGCTCGGAGTCTCCGCACAGGTAGTCCCCGGAGCGGGGCATTTCCTCGCTTCTGACGGCGTCACTTCGCTGCCCGTCGTTCGTGAAGCCATCGCGTCGTCATGGCTCATGTTCCCGCACAGATGTCCTTGATCGTTCTTTACCGACGGAACGGGACTTCGTAAGGTCCGTTCCATCGCGACTGGCCCTTGGGGGGCGTGTGGGTGTGCCTGTGGCTCGGAGCCGTGTGGTTCGTGTGATCCGCGGTGTCGGCTCGTTCTTGAAAGAACTCGTGGAGGAGCTTGTCGGAGAGGCAGTGCTGACGCTGCTCGCCTGCGTCGCTGTGCTGGGGCTGGCTCTGGCGTTCATCTGGGGATGGGAGCGCAACTCGCTGGTCACCATGGCTGTGGGTGGTCCCTCGCTGGCCTTCCTGGGTTATGGCGCCTGGGAGTTCTTTCGTCCCTCCCGGCCAGGAAAGCGTGGGCGACTGGCCGGCGCGGCGGCTGCCACGTTCGCCGTGGCAGCCGGACTTGTCGCCTACGCATGGTCCTGCGACTGCCCCTGAGCGGTCAGGCCCGACACAAGTGCCGGCCCAGGCAGGCGGGGCGCGCATCCGCCACCAGGCCAACGGAGTGGCGCCGAGGGTGGGGAACGAGGGGCGTGGAGAAGCGGGAATACGGGGGGAGCCGGTCGGGCTCCGTCGTCGATAGGGTACGGCTCGCCGTGCGCACCCTCGTGTACGTCGTTTCGCGACGGCCGTCGGTGCTGCTGCTTGCCGTCCTGGCCGTGGTGGTGTGCGTGTGCAGCGAGGCCGATGCGTTCGCGGCTGTCGGACTTTTCCCGCTCCCGTAGGGCCCCTCCTCCGCACGATACGGGGTCCCACCCCCGGGCAGCGGTGGAGCATGAGCCCGTGGGCGCGTCGTGGCGACGGCGACGCCTGTTCTGTTGGACGCCGCCTTCTGGGGTGTCCAGAGACTCTGAGTCGGGGACGGAGGCGCGAACTGCACCGCGTCGAATAGCGATCGTACGTTACTGATCCACTACGTTGTGTGCGTGATCCATGCGATGGTCGGCAGCCGCATCCAGCGGCGTACCGCGCCGTCACTCCTTCTCATCGGTCTGATCCTGCTGGTGGGATCCCACCTGCTGGGCGCCCTCCACGGGCCGGGCTTCATCGGCCCCCACCAGCCGCTCTTCACGACTGCGATGGCCGCACCGGCAGCCACGGAGCCGACGGCACTCGGGGCCGACCATGGCGGCCACGGTCAGGGCCACGGACGCGGCCAGGATCACAACATCCTCGAGGACACCGTGGAACACGCGGTGGACCGCGTCCGGGACACGTCCGACCATCCGGTCCGGGCACCACAGCTCGTCGAGCCGGCGGCCGAACGCCCGGTCATGAGCGCGTCGGCCGACAGAGCCGCCCCCGCAGAGGGTGGTCCCTCCCCAGGTGGCGGTCGATCCGCCGGCGTGCGGCACTGCGTCTGGCGCCAGTAGGCACGACGCGCACGCCCCACCGAGTCCACGCCGCGACGGCGACGGACCGGCCTTCGGCGTGCTCACGCGTCCCTGCACCGCCTGCACCGCGCCCGCCCGACCAGCGGGCGCGAAGGAGCCGTACGTCCATGCACCTCTCCCTGCTCGAATCCCTCGTGTCCGCCGGCGCGGCCGCCCCCGTCCCCCTTCTCGCCCGCCGGCCCTCCCATCTGGTGGGCAACACCCCTGTCCTGTGGATCGACGAGCCGTTCGCCCCGCCAGGGCGTGGCTTCCACGCCAAGCTCGAAGGGGCCAACCCGGGCGGTATCAAGGACCGCCCCGGCCTGCACATGGTCCGAGAAGCGCGGCGCCGCGGTGAACTGGCGCCCGGTGCGCCGATCGTCGAGTCCTCCAGCGGCACCCTCGGCCTCGGACTGGCCCTGGCCGGACTGACGTACGGCCATCCGGTCACCGTCGTCACGGACCCCGGCATGGAGGCGTCGATGGTGCGGATGCTCACCGCACTCGGCGCACAGGTCGATGCGGTCACCGCACCGCATCCGGAGGGTGGTTGGCAGGAGGCCCGCCGGGAGCGGGTGGCCGAACTGCTGGCCCGCACCCCGGGCGCGTACTGCCCCGACCAGTACCACAACCCCGACAATTCGGCGTCCTACCTCCCACTGGCCGCCGAACTCCTCGCCCAACTGGGCCGTATCGACGTCCTGGTGGCCGCGGTGGGCACCGGGGGGCACTCGGCCGGCATCGCGGCGGGACTGCGTGAGCACTGCCCCGAGCTGAAGCTGATCGGCGTCGACACGGTGGGCTCGACCATCTTCGGTCAGCCCGCCGGGCCACGCCTCATGCGGGGCCTGGGCTCCAGCATCCACCCCTCCAACGTCCACTACGGCGCCTTCGCCGAGGTCCACTGGGTGGCGCCGGCCGAGGCGGTGTGGGTCTGCCGGCAACTGGCCCGCCGGTACTACGCGTCCGGCGGCTGGAGCGTCGGGGCGGTCGCGATGGTGGCCGGGTGGGCGGCCCGGACGTACCCGGCCGGCACGCGGATCGCCGCGGTCTTCCCCGACGGGCCGCACCGTTACCTGGAGACCGTCTACAACGACTCCTGGTGCCGGGAGCACGGGATCCTCGGCCTTGAACCGCCGACGGAACCCGACGAGATCGCCGAACAGGACGAATGCGTCGTCACCAGCTGGACCCGGTGCAGCCAGGTCCGCGATCCGCTGGGGCGCGAGGCGGCCAAGGAGGTCGTCCGATGAGGCGGCTGCGAGCCCAGCTGACGTCCTTCGACCGGCCCGCCCGGCTGCTGATGGTGAACCAGTTCGCCATCAACCTCGGCTTCTACATGCTGATGCCCTACCTCGCCGACCACCTCGCCCACGGCCTGGGCCTCGCTGCCTGGGCCGTCGGGCTGGTGCTGGGCGTGCGCAACCTCTCCCAACAGGGCATGTTCCTCGTCGGCGGAACACTTGCCGACCGCTACGGCTGCAAGCCGATGATCCTGGCGGGGTGCGCCCTGCGGACGGTCGCCTTCGGGCTGCTCGCGCTGGCGGGCAGCCTGCCGGTGCTGATCGTGGCCTCGGCGCTGACGGGCCTGGCGGGTGCGCTGTTCAACCCCGCCGTGCGCGCGTATCTCGCGGCGGAGGCGGGGGAGGGGCGGCGGGTGGAAGCGTTCGCCGCGTTCAACGTCTTCTACCAGGCGGGCATCCTGGTCGGCCCGCTCGCCGGACTCGCCCTGCTGGCCTGGGACTTCAGCGCCGTCTGTGCGGTCGCCGGACTCATCTTCGGCGCGCTGGCCGTCCTCCAGGCCCGCGCCCTGCCCGCACGCCCGCCGGTCGCCCGCGGCACCGAGCCGGCGTGGCGGGCGGTCGCCGCCGACTGGCGCACCGTCGCGTCCAACCGGCCCTTCCTCCTCTTCGCCGCCGCGATGAGCGGCTCGTACCTCCTGGCCTTCCAGGTCTACCTCGCGCTGCCGCTGAAGGCGCGTGAACTCTTCGGTGCGCAGACCGGGTTGGTGACCGGCGTGATCTTCTCCGTCTCCGCGGCCGCGGCCCTGTCGGGGCAGCTGAAACTCACCGCATGGGCGAAGCGGCAGCTGTCCGGGCCGCAGGCGATCGCGTACGGCCTGGCGCTCATGGGCGCGGCCTTCCTGCCGCTGCTGCCCGGCTCGTACGGCACTGTGGCCGGCGTGGGCGCCCTGACGCTGTGTGCCGCGCTTCTCGCGTGGGGCGGGGCGCTGCTCTACCCCTTCGAGATGGACACCGTCGTACGGCTGTCCGGCGACCGTCTCGTCGCGACGCACTACGGCGCCTGCAACACCGCTTCCGGCATCGCGATCTCGTTGGGGAACCTGGCGGTCGGGGCGCTGTTCGACACCGGAGTGCGGTGGCTCCCGTGGGCGGTGCTGGCCGTCACGGGATTCGTCTGCGCGGGGCTGGTGGTGCGGCTGCACCGGGCCGGACATCTGACGCCTCCGCCGGTTCGGGTGCCCGGGTGACGGAACCCGGCTGGCGGATGAACGACGGGACCCGCCGGTCGCGCCCCCGGCGGGTCCCGTCATTGCTTCGTGCGGGTCAGGCGACCGGCACCGACTCACGGCGTTCCGCCGTCTGCGGCTCCAGGACGCGTTCGGCCAGGTGTCCGAAGAGCAGGCCGAACCCGGTCCACAGCACCGCCTGTACGCCGAGCGCCGCGAGCCGGAACTCCCACAGGTCGGTGGCGGGGAAGCCGTGCGGGATGTTGTCCCCGGACGGCAGGAACACCATGGCCACGGTCACCGCCGCCACGAACGCCAGGCCGGCGGTGACGGAGGCGTTCCAGTTGCCCAACTGCGGGGCGAGGCGGCGGCCGAGCAGGATGGCCGCCACGCCCAGCAGTACGGTGAGCACGATCATCAGGAAGAACAACGCGGTGCGCTTGCCGATGGTGTCAGGGTTGCCGACCGCCGGTGGGCTGGCCGGGTACTTCAGCATCGGGACCAGGTACGCCAGCAGGAATGCGGCCAGTGCGGTCAGGACCGCGGTGGCCCGGGCCGAGAAGCGGCCGATGCGGCCCAGGGCGAAGCAGAAGGCGAGGGCGGCGATACCGCCGACTGCGACGCCGAAGACCAGGACTCCGGTGGCCAGACCGGCGGTCGACTGCACCGTCCGGCTGACCAACTCCTCCTCGGCGTGCCCGCCGGAGTGGGCGGAGTGGGCGGACTCGAACGCGATCGCCGCGTCCACAGGTCCTTCGCCGACGAGATAGGCGAAGAGCAGGGCGGGTATCCCCGCACCCAGCCCGGCGAGCATGCCGCGCACCAGAAGGGCACGCACGATGGCGGAATTCACAGGTGTTCCGCCCGTCTCAGTGGCAGGGGAAGCCGAGCAGGTGGCGGGCGTCGTGCACCCACTCGTGCACGCCCTCGCCGGAGACGACGGCCGTGGCGCCCTGTTCGGCGCCGACGAAGTACAGCAGGACCAGCATCAGCACGCCGAAGAACACCGCCCACGGGACGACCGCCTTCAGCGGCAGGGGTGCGACGGCGACCTTGGTCGTGGGGGCAGGGGCGGCAGTGGACTGCGCCATGGCGAGACCTCCTCGGGAACAACGCGTCCCGCGATCGTGTGGAGCACTCGACGACGGCATTGGGTCTGACTCACCACCACCTCCCTGGTGGAGGGGGTGGCACACAGTGGCGCGACCGTGCCGGAGTTGCACCGGACTTCCGTGGCGCCGTCGTCCTTGTCGCCCCAAAGGGTAAGGGCCGGATAAGGATCAGCCAACATGGCGTACGCCACCCACGGTGGGCGAGCCGTGGTGAATTGGGCGAAGGGGCGCGCATTCCCACCGTGCTCACGCGGGTGTGCGCCGCCGCAGCGGTGGTGACCGTCTGAAAGAACACGCTCGCCGATGACGCGCGACAGCCAGGACGGAGAACGTGGGCCGGCGGTGCGAGACGGACCCGGGGCGGGCCCTGGTGACACGGACGACCACGGTGGTCATCGGCTGACGGTGATCGGGCACGTCGGTGCCCTGCCACATCCACCGATACGGAGATTTCCCGACAAATGAAGTCAACTGGTGTTGGAACGTGCGGTATCGAGGAATCATGGGCGTCGTCGTGCACGCGCCCGGTCTCGTGGGGAATGGGGTCATGCCGGGCGTTGCGTCATGTTTTGCGCGGGCTGACCCTCGCACAGTGAATGCGGCTGCCACGACTGCTCGTCCGCGATCCAACGACCCTGGGGGGAATGCCTGATGAACGCAGCAGGTAAGGGAAAGTCCGTACTGAAGGCAGGGGCCAAGCGGCTCCTGGGACGTGCCGGATTCGACATCGTGCGCAGCACCAGAATCCAGGGTGGAGTGGACGACTTCATCCCGTTCGAGGCGACGATGAGGGCCGCGCGGGCGGCCGATATGTCGGTCGGTGACTACATCGACGAGGTCATGAACGGGACGCCAGGTGCCACCCAGTCCACCATCGACGAACTGCGCGCGCTGGGCGTCTTCGCCGCCGCCCCGAACACGGTGCTGGAGATCGGCCCCGGATCCGGACGCTATCTGGAGAAGACGCTGAAGGAGTGTTCACCCGGCCGATACGAGATCTACGAGACCGCGGCGCCCTGGGCCGACTACCTCGTGGACACATTCGGCGTAGTGGCCCATCCGACCGCAGGATGCAGTCTCGCCCCGACACCCGACGGAAGCGTTGACCTCGTTCAGGCTCACAAGGTCTTCAACACGGTGACCTTTCTCTGCGCGTCCCGCTACTTCTTCGAGATGGCACGTGTCGTGCGACCCGGTGGCCGGATCGTCTTCGACGCGATGACGGAGACCTGCCTGGATCCGGCCACGGTGCGTACGTGGGCGACGAAGGGCGGCGAGGGGCACGGCTCCTTCCCGGCGGCCCTGCCTCGCCGGATGTGCGTGGACCTCTTCGCGACACTCGGCTGCAGCCTCGAGGCCGACTTCCTTGCTCCCATGGGCGTCGCCTCCACCGAAGTGTTGGTCTTCAGGAAGGGGGACTGAACCCTCACACCGGATGAGCGGGCAGGCTCCGCACGACTGAACGGAGGAAGCCGGACGGAGGTTTCCGCGCCCGGGGTCCCCCGAACGCGTCGGTCTCTCGATCGTGTCAGGGCTTGCGGGCCAGCCCGGCCGTGATGAGGTGCTCCCAGACGGTGAGTTCCCGTTCGCCGGCGTCGGCCCACTGGTTGTCGACCGCTTCAGGACGCCACAGGGGCGCGGGAACGATGCCGGGGTCGAGGATCTCCAGGCCGTCCAGCAGGTGCTCGATCTCCTCGTCGCTGCGCCACCGGCCGCGGCCGAAGGTCTGTTGCAGGACCTTCTCGGCCTCCCGCGTCTCCGCGTTGTCGCCGGAACGGAAGTGACTGACGAAGAAGCAACTCCCGGACGGCACACGGTCGCGCCAGTAGCGGACGATCCGTGCCGGGTCCTCGTCGTCGTTGACGTGGTGAAGGATGGCGCTGAACATCACGGCCACCGGCCGGTCGAAGTCGATCAGCTCTCGGGTGTCGGGGTGTTCGTAGACGCCCTCGGGATTGCGTACGTCGGCTGCGACGACGCGGGTCCGGTCGTTCTGCTCCAGCAACGCGCGCCCGTAGACCAGCACTTGGGGATCGATGTCGACGTAGACGATGCGGGACTCCGGCGCGTGGCGCTGCGCTACCTGGTGGACGTTGTCGGCCGTCGGCAGGCCGCTGCCCAGGTCGATGAACTGCCGCACGTCGGTCGTCGTCACGATCTCCCTCACTGCCCGCGTCAGCGCCGCGCGGTTGGCGAAGGCAATTCCCACCGAGCCGGGAAGGTCCCGTTTGAACACATCGCCGATCTCCCTGTCCACGGCGTAGTTGTCCTTGCCGCCCAGCAGGTAGTCGTAGACACGCGCGATACTGGGCGTGGTGGAGTCGATCGAGATGCCCTCATCCGTCATGACCACCATCTTCGCCTGGGACAGGCCCTCCTGACCAGCCGAACGGGAGCGGGAACGAGCGCGCCGTCAGGGCGCGCCGGCCGTCGGTGCCTCCGGACGAGCGGCTCATGACGTCCTGATCGGCCAGCCGCTCTCGTTGCGACTGCCCACGCGCCATACGCCGAGCGTTATCCCTTCCCTCACCGGGACTCGGCCGTGCCGCCAGCGCAGATGCGTCCATAGCGCTACCGCGTGCACCAGGCAAGCACTGCTCACCCGAAGGTGTGACAACGTACGGCAGACTCGGCAGAAGCCGCTGAACGGCGTACTGTCATATGCCGGTTGCCTGCAGCAAAGAGGCAACCGGCATCACCAGTCCAGGGGAGAGGACGGCATCACAGATGGCGGGCACCGACTGGAGTGAACGTGGACTGTGTCGGACGGCCGACCCTGACGACCTGTTCGTCGAAGGGGCGGCACAAAACCGAGCCAAGGCACTCTGCGGCGGCTGCGGCGTACGAACCGAGTGCCTCGCCCATGCCTTGGACGAGCGCATCGAGTACGGCGTGTGGGGTGGCATGACCGAACGGGAACGCCGAGCACTGCTGCGACGGCGGCCGACGGTCAGCTCCTGGCGGCGCCTGCTGGAAACGGCCCGCGCCGCACACGAGCGCACCGCCGGGGCAACGGCTGTCACCCTCAAGGCGAGCTGACGCTCGAAGGGTTCCGCATCAGGACGGGGCGAGGACGCAGAACTCGTGACCCTCCGGGTCGTTCAGGCACGTCCATGGAACGTCGCCCTGGCCGAGATCGAGGTCCGTCGCACCCAGGGCCCGCAACCGGGCCACCTCCGCTGCCTTGTCGTCACCGGGGTACGGCAGCAGGTCGAGATGGACGCGGTCCGGCACCGTCTTCACGTCGGGCGTGCGGAGGAACTCCAGATACGGCCCCACGCCGTCGGCGGAGCGCAACGCCGCCTGATCGTCGCTCACTTCGTGCAGGGACCAGTCCATGGCCTCGCTCCAGAAGCGGGCCATGGACCGCGGGTCCGCGCAGTCGATCACGATCGCTGCGATCGGCCCGGTGTCCCGGTAGACCTCCCGGGGCTCCAGCACACAGAACTCGTTGCCCTCGGGGTCGGCGAGGACGGTCCACGGCACGTCGCCCTGCCCCACGTCGACGGGCGTCGCGCCGAGAGCCTGCAAACGCGCGACGAGCTCCGTCTGATGCGCCGAGGACGTCGTGGCGAGATCGAGGTGCACACGGTTCTTCGTGGCTGTCTTGGGCTCCGGCACGGGCACGACGTCGAGGCCGACGAAGACCCGGTCCGGCCATACGAGGCCCCCGGCCGGTCCGACGTACGTGGTGACGCCGGAGCTGTAGGCGCTCCAGCCGAGCGCCTCCGCCCAGAACCGGCCGACCGCCGCGGCATCAAGTGCCTTGATGTTCACGTGAGCGACTCGCAGTGCCATGCGGGCGATCCTATGGGCCCGCCGGCGGCCGCCCGCTGCCCCTCGCATCCGCTACGGCGCGTCGTTCTCGCGACCGCCAGGAACCCTGAGGGTCTGACGACGGCCGGACAGCGGCTCCCACCGCGCGACTACTTGCCGGCGTCCTCGGCGAGCGTGTGGGCGACGAGGGCGTTGGCGTGGCCGTGGCCGAGATCGTGCTCCGACTTGAGCCAGCCGACGAGCTCCATGTGCTTGGTGAGCGGGGACGTCCGGATGAGCTCCTTCCATTCGGCGATCGGGCGGCCGTACTTCTTCTCGATCGAGGGGAAGTAGGCGGCGGGACCCTTCACTTCGGCTGCCATGGGTGTCCTCGTTCCTGTGCGTTGATGTGCTGCCGATCATTCGACCGATGCCGACTGCCGAAGTCATCGCGGCTGCGGTGTGGGCTGGATCACGCTTCCCCGGCCGACGTCATGAACCCCGTGTACCGGCGGCGCTAGGCTGCTGTGTCGTGCAGGAGACGCGCCTGAACACTGCCCGGATCCGGGCCGCCCGCCGGTTGATCGACCCGGTCTTTCTCGACACTCCGCTGTACCGTTGCGAGGCGCTGGAGCCCGTTCTCGGCTGTGCGGTGAGCATCAAGCTCGAAACGGCGAATCCGGTCCGCAGTTTCAAGGGCCGCGGCACCGAGGTGGTCGCTAACCTGCTCGCCGACAATGTCGGGAGCGTCGGGAGCGTCGGGAGCGTCGGGAGCGCCGGGAGCGCCGGCAACGCCGAAACCGCCAACAACGCCGCCAAGGGCCCGCAATCCGTGGTGTGCGCCAGCGCCGGCAACCTCGGCCAGGCCCTCGCCTGGTCCGGCCGCGGCCGAGGGCTCGACGTCACCGTCGTGGCCTCCCGCTTCGCGACCGCGGCCAAGCTCGACCGCATTCGTGCACTGGACGCCACGCTGGAACTGGTCGACGGCGACCACGAGATGGCCCGCGAGCGGGCGGCGGCCATCGCTCGCCACGACGGCATGCGGCTGGTCGAGGACAGCTTGGACATCGAGACCTGCGAGGGCGCGGCCACCATCGGGCTGGAGCTGGTGGACACCGCGCCGTCCTTCGACACGGTGCTGATCGCTCTCGGCGGCGGGGCGCTGGCCACCGGCGTCGGGCACGTGATGAAGGCTTTGGCACCCGAAGTCGAGGTCGTCTGCGTCCAACCGCAGGGCGCACCGGCGATGACACTCTCGTGGCACAGCCGACGGATCGTCACCACGGACTCGACCGACACCATCGCCGACGGCGTGGCCGGCCGATACCCCATTCCGGCCGTCCTGGACGACCTCCTCGTGGTCGCCGACGACGCCGTACTGGTCCAGGAGGCGTCGATCATCACCGGCATGCGGATGCTCCTGGAGCACGCGGGCCTCGTCGTCGAACCATCCGCCGCACTCGGAATCGCGGCGATCCTCGAAGACCGTGGCCGCTTCGCCGGCCGACACGTCGTCACCATCGTGTGCGGCGGCAACGTCGACATGGACGCCTACCACCGCTGGGTCGGCCGATGACTTTCCGGCGCCCGGGCAGTCGTACCCGCTACGACCCCCTCGACCGGAAGGCCGCCCGATGAACGCGCTGCACGCCACCCTGCACCGGTACGTCGACGACGGGACGGTGCCCGGCGCCGTGGGTCTCGTGGCCCGCGACGACGAGGTCGAGGTCGTGACCGTCGGCGCGGCGGACCTCGACGGCACCGCGCCCATGGCCAGGGACTCGATCTTCCGCATCGCGTCCATCACCAAGCCGATCACGTCGGCCGCGGTGCTGATGCTGGTGGAGGAGGGGCGCCTCGCTCTGGAGTCACCGGTCGAGGAATGGCTGCCGGAGCTGGCGAAGCCGAGCGTGGTGCGCACGCCGGACGCCCCGGTCGACGACGTCGTCCCCGCGGCCCGTCCGATCACCGTCGAGGACCTGCTCAGCTTCCGCACCGGCTGGGGCTTTCCCTCCGACTTCTCACTCCCGGCGGTGCAGTCCCTGTTCACCGTGCAGAAGGACGGCCGCGCCCTCCAGGACTGGCCCGACGCGGACACCTGGCTCGGCCTCCTCGCCCAGGTACCGATGCTTCACCAGCCGGGAGACGCATGGCTGTACGGCACTTCGTCCGACCTGCAGGGGATCCTGGTCGCCCGTGCCTCGGGCCGCACCTTCCCCGACTTCCTCGCGGAACGGATCTTCGAACCGCTCGGCATGCAGGACACGGCCTTCTCGGTACCCGAGTCGAAGCGGCACCGCTTCACCTCGCTCTACGCCCCGACCCCGGACGGCGCTCCGGAACTGACCGACACACCCGATGGGCTGTGGAGCCGCGTCCCGCGCTTCCACTCGGGCGGCGGAGGCCTCGTCTCCACCGCCGACGACTGGCTGGCCTTCGCTCGCATGCTCCTGAACGGCGGCGAGAGCAACGGCCAGCGCCTGCTCACCCCCACCTCGGTCAGCCGCATGACCACCAACCACCTCACGGCCGAACAGCGCGCCGACGCCACCCTGTTCCTGGAGGGCCAGGGCTGGGGCTACGGCGGCCAGGTCGACGTCACCCCGGCCGACCCGTGGAACGTGCCGGGCCGCTACGGCTGGGTCGGCGGCACGGGCACGACGGCACACATCGTCCCGACCACCGGAACGATCTCGATCCTGTTGACGCAGGTGGGAATGACGAGCCCTACGCCGACGCCGCTCATGCGGGACTTCTGGCGGACTACGGCAGGGAACTAGGGACGCTGTTCGCGTGAGGCGGTCCCGTGCGGGACACGGCTGATTACGGCCTCAGCGCGTGGCTGTGACCGCACGCCCGCGTTGGCCTGCCGCTAAATACGTTGCCGAGGAAGGACGGGCCCACTAGATTCTCCGAGCCGTCCGCCTTGATCCGGACGGGCTGTCGACGAGGAGGTGTGGAGCACATGCGCAGGAGTGCCCAGGTGTTGAGCGCGCGTAGTCACCTTTCCCACCTCCTCACGACGGAGACACCTTGTCGCTTCGCATCACCCCTCTGACCGACCCCGAGCACGGACCACGCAGCCGGTCCCTTGTCTGGCTGGCGTCCGACGCCGCTTCCATCCCGCTGGGGACGGCCTTCCTGCGGCTGTTCACGGATCCCGGACAGCAGCACCTGGCCGAACTGACCGTGCACGTCCATCCCACGGAGCGACGCAAGGGTGTCGGCTCCCGACTCCTCGATGCTGCGGTGGCCGCCGCTCGGGACAACACGCGGCGCTGTGTCGTGGCCCAGAGCGAGGCCGGCTCGCCCGGCGACGGCTTCCTGACGGCGCGCGGTTTCCGCAAGGTCCTCACGCTGCGGTACGTCCGCCTGTCCCTGGCCGGCGTCGACACCGACGCCCTCACCGAGATCATCGAGCAGCCACATCCCGGGTACAGGCTGGCGCACTGGCAGGGAACCGTTCCCGACGACCTCGCCCACACCTTCGCCGCCTCACGCCGTGCCATGGACGACATGCCCATGGACGACACCGACTACGGCACCGTGACCTGGGACGTGGACCGGGTCCGAGCCGCTGCCAAGGCCGTCGAACAGCGCGGCGACCTGCTGCACACCGTCGTCGCCATCGACACCTCCGACGGCTCCATCGCCGGATTCACCGAACTGGTCATCCCCGGCAGCGGCACGGGCGACGGCCAGCACTACGGCACCGGCGTACTGCCCGAACACCGCGGACACGACCTCGGCCGCTGGATGAAGGCCGAATCGATCCGCCGGGCCAGCAGGGACCATCCGGACCTCGCCGGCCTCCTGACCGACACCGCCGACAGCAACACCCACATGAGACACATCAACGACGGCCTCGGCTACACGCCTACACACACGACACACCAGCACCAACTCGACCTCTAGAGGTAGCCGGACGGGCCGGACCAGGCCGTCACCTGGCCGGCCCGTCAACGCCTTCGACGCAGCGCTCCGCGCCAAGCTTGCCGAGGTCGCGGTCCACGAAGCCCAGGGAGCGGTTCGCCGCTCGCAGAGCCGGGCATCGCGCTGTCAGTGCCGACGAGTAGGTTCTCTCCGTTCGGCCCGACAGGCGGGCCCACCGAACGGGGAGGACTCGTCGCCGTGAGCATCCACATGCACATGCGCGCCGTCGCGGAATCCGAGATCCGGGACGACCACACCTGGCTCGCAGCGTTCATGTGGGAGGCCTGGGAGAACCACCCCGACGAGTACGCAGCGGGCATTGCCGAGTCGATCGACAAGGTCTGGGGGTCAGTCCATGACCTCTATGCCGCTACCGAAGTCCTCGATGCGGCTGCCGACGGCTCTTGGGAGCTGCCGATCTACGGCGGGCGGCCAGTGGCACACAGCGCCGATGCCGACCCCTCCAACCCTCCCCTCGGGATTCTGGAGCCGCCTGGGGTGTCACAGGCCGCAGGCTTCCTCGCACGTGTCTCGTTCGACGAGTTGTGGCACGTCGTCGGCGCCAAGTTCGTAGGGGCCGGCTCGGACGAGGCACAGGTCAGGCAGGAGTTCCTCGACCATCACAGGGGCCTCCAAGAGTTCTACGGGCGGGCGGCCACAGCAGGCCACGCAGTGGTCAGGGCGGTGTGGGCTTGAGACGTCGGCCTCAGCAGGCGGACCCCGCCTGTGCACCTGTCGTAGGGAGTGTCAGTGGGCGGTGCGATGCTGGCGCCGACAACTCCGCTCACGGTGATCAATGGGGGGCCCATGTCCAGTGAACGATCAGGGTCTGACGCGTCCTCAATGGACTTCGACTCCGCTTGGTGTGCCACCGACCTGGGTGAATACCGGCCCTGCCGCTACACCTATGAGCACTACCCCTGCGAGAGCCTGCCACCGATCGACTCCACCGAGTTCAGGGGCGCCTTTCAATGGCTCGGCGGAACCAGTGAAGCCGATCCCCGAAAGGTCACGGCGCTCAGTCGCTTGGCAGAGAACCTTGCGGCCGAGGGCTTGACGCTGCCTGGGGACTTCGTCACCTTCCACAGCGACTCGAAGCTGCACAGTTCATTGGATGAGGTCTCGGCGACCGGCTGTTGGACCAATATTTCAGAGCCCCTGCCCAGTCCGGTTGAGCCCGGTGCCTTCCTCGTGCGATTCCTGCGGGATCAACAGGACTGCGTCATCTGGTACCTCTACCTGCGTCCGTCGGGAGAGGTATCCGTCGTGCATTCCTCTCTCGACTACGAATACGAGTACGAGGCACGGCGCGACGGGGAAGAGTCGGCGAGCAACCTCGACGATCCGGAGGAGCAGGCAGCCGCGATCCTCTGGTGCGCGCCCTCGTTCGAGGAGTTCGCCTATCGGTTCTGGATCGAGAACCGCCTCTGGCATGCCCTCAACGGGAATGACCTGTCCGGGCTCGCGTCGCAGGAGCGTGACTACTTGCGCCACTATGCGCCGAGCGGGATACCCACATGACCGGGCACGGAACCAGGGCAAGTGCGGACAGCCGAGCGGGGACGCGTGCGCCGGATCGACGGCGACGAGGAGCAATGCCCGCGGCAGTTCAGCCGGTCAGGCGAAGGACGGCTGGGTCGGCGATGGTGGCCACAAGGTGCACGGACGGCGCGGGCGCGCGGTATGGGGTCCCCAAGGATCGGCTGCGGGCTTCGGCATCCCGAACAGCGCGGCCAATTGCAGCAGTGTGAGGTTCGTGTGCGTTGCGCAGAGGCCGCGAGAGGCTCGGCAAGGTCAATCACAGGCGCCGTCTGCTGCTCATCAGCACACCCTTGTGTCAGGGCGGCCACCGCCTGAAGAGCGACTAGAGGTCATGACCTGTCTGTCGCGCCGGTCTGCCGGGCCCTGCTGTCACAGACGGGGAGGCTGTCTTGTCGTAGCTGTGGACAGTCCCTGTTTTGGAGGCGAGAGATGAGTACGGACCACGTGCAGTTGCCGCCGGGTGTCGAGGTGGTCGCGACACTGTCTGAGGCTGCGGCCTGGATTCCGGACGGTGCGGAGGCCAGGACGATCCGGGTCACTCTGGCGCCGGGCGACCCCGGTGCGCCGCCGCACCGGCACCCCGGGCCGGTTTTCGGCTACGTCACCGAGGGCGAGATCCTCTTCGAACTCGAGGGGCAGGCACCCCGGGTGCTCAAGGCCGGTGACGCTCTGTTCGAGCCCGGCGGCGACGTGATCCACTACCAGGGCGCCAACCATCTCCCTGATGCGCAGTCGCAGTTGGTGGTCACCATGTTCGCTCCGCCTGGTACACCGATTCTGACCGTGGTGAGCGCACAGGAGTTGGAGGAGCGACGGCACCTACGGGCAGCCTCGTCGTGACGATCCGCACTTCTGCGGATGGTTCTTCGCCACTGGCGGTCTTTTCGGGCCGTACGGAACGGACCCTGTCGGCGCGGCGGTGACTCTCCGGCTCAGGCTGGTGCCTGATTCACCGTGTCCGCCGGCCGACTGCCGGTGGTACGGCGTGATCCCGGGTGTGCGGGCGCGGCTACGGCTGCGCCCGCACACATGACGGCGACCGGGATGCTCGGAGCCGTCCTCCCGAAATTCCCGCTACCCCCGGGAGCGCGGAGCGGAGGCCAGCAGCGGCAGCCCTGTCCTTCTGCCGGATGCTGCGGCTGCCCACGATCCGGGCCCGGTTTCCCGACGTCGCCGCTGCGGCCGCCCGCGACCAGCGCCCGTTACGGGCGAGTGGAGCTCCTCGCTTCCACGACCCAACTGGGCAACGGCTGACCGATCACCGCAACCGGGTCTGTCCCAGCGGGAAAGAGGCCCGCTGCCGCCAACGCGTCCCATCGTGGATCAGCAAGTCGACCGTCGAGACTTGCGTGACGATGGGAAGGGCGGTGAGCAAATCGGCCTCGGCCTTCTGCACGAGAGCCTCGTCCTGGCCCTGGGCGACCGTCAGATGCGGGACGACGTCGTCGAACTGCCCTCCGAACGGCGGGTTCTCCGGCCATCTCTCCGCCATCGCCTCGGTGAGACGCCTGAAGGGGGTATCTGGATCGGGGGCGAGATACAGCACTCCGGGGAACCGGCCGCAATGGTCGAACCGGGCCTGAAATGCCCGATGCCGGCCGACCACCTCGCCGATCGCGGCGCAGGCCCTTCGGTCGATCCGGCTGGCATCGAGGAACGGGAAGAGCACGGTGACATGGGCCGGAACTCCGGCACGGGCCGAGGGGTCGAGCCGCTCACGCCATGCGCGCACCGCAGGCTCCGCCTCCGGGATCCTCACGATCAGCCCCGACTGCCCTGCCTGGAACACGTGCGAGTCGTCGTCCTCCATCGCAACTGTCTATCAGCGGGGCACGACAGCGAGCGACCCGATTATCACCGCCATGCCCAGCAGGACCGGCATCACCCGAGCACACAGGTGCGGCCACATCACAGTGACAGATCATGCCCAACAGATCGTCAAGTGGCGCCGAACCTTGCTGTCGAACGGGGCTAACCCACGTTGCCGAAGCCATGGGGCTTCGTGACGCAGCAGGCTCCAGGGCAACTTGCTTCGATTTTGGCCGCACCACGGCAGGGAAGCGTCCGAGATGTACCTGGGGTCCCGGACCTGTTCACCACCCTGGCCATCACCAGATCACCGGTCCTGTGCCGAGTCCGACACAGTCCTGCGGCTAACGTGAACGGGTGAATCAGCTCTGGGCGTCGTTGATCGGTGTCGTACTCGGCGGAGGCATGTCCTATCTGGCCCAGTTCACCACTGCCCGCCAGGCCGCCCGCACTGAGGACAAGCGCCAGGCCACGCAACTGGCCGAGGCGCGCCGTGCCGAACGACTCGACGTGATAAGGGAATTCATCCAGCTCACGCAGGAAGGTATACGCCTCGCCGAGGACCGCTACGAGGCACCTGACTGGACCTCCGGCGGCACGCCTGAGTGGCTCAGCTCCGCGCGGGCCCTGATCGAACGCCTCTGGATCTGCGAGCGGATGATCCTGGTCCTCATCGGCCCGGAGCTCCACCAACTCGCATGGAACTACGCGGGTGCGGTGAACCACGTCTTGTGGGAGGAACTCAGCGGGCCCCAAGCCGCGTGGGACCACGTGCGCGAACCCATGAACAGCTTCCTCAATGCCGCCCACGGGCAGCTGGGTTGACCCGGCTCCGAAGCCGTGCCTGCCTCCGCCGCTACGCCAGCAGTACCAGCAGCTGTTCGCCCAAGGACCGCGGCCGATGCCCGGTTCCGTTCCGTGGTGAGGTTGTGGTCTTCCACCAGCGAGGTGCACCACCAAGAGGTGGCTGACCATCGCCCCGGTGTCAGGGGGCGGCGAGCGCCGTGTTCCGGTGCCGTGTCTAGAACGGCTCGACGGCTCCGTCCCAGGGGCATGAGCGGCCGCGAAGGGCCGCGCCGCAGTAAAGGAAGACGATCATGGATCCCTGGCAGATCGAGCAGGAACTGGCCGACGCACATGAGCTGTTGGACCAGGCGTCCATGGCGCGGCTGGCATACAACGGACTCGACGGGTTGCCGCGTGTCATCCCGATCGCCATCTTCTGGACCGGCGAGGAGATCGTCATGTCCACCGCGGCCACAGCGCCCAAGGTAAAGGCGCTGTCCGTCCGTCCCGAGGTCGCCCTGACCATCGACGCAGGCGACAGCCCGGGCACGGCCAAGGCGCTGTCCGTGCGCGGCGTGGTGCACCTGACCATCGTCGACGGCGTGGTGCCGGAATACCTCGCGGCCGCTCGAAAGAACTTCGGCGCCGAGTACGCGGCCGAGTTCGAGCGGAACTGCCGGGCCATGTACGACCAGATGGCGCGTATCGCGCTCGAGCCGCAGTGGGCGCGGTTCTACGACTTCGGCGCCGGCCGAATGCCGCAGTTCCTCGCCGAACTCGCCAAGAAGTCGAGCTGACCATTTCGGCTTGGCATGGCGTGCGGTCTCGCCCAGACCGCTTCTGCCTCCAGCGTCGACACCTGCAGCTCTGAGGGTAAGTGGCCCACTGGAAGTGAATGCAAGTGGCCCAGATGTTTGGGCTGCTTTCCTCCTAGTGTCGGAAGCGTGATCACGACAGCTCCTGTTTGCCGTGCTGTGTCCGCAGCGGTCTGCGGCAGCGGGGCGTACGGGCGCTGGGACTGGTCATGGCGGGCGGGCGGCCGGCCGGCTTCTATGCGCCGATGCCTGCGCCTCCCAGGCGCGATGCCCGCTCCCTGGACGTCCCCCGATGCAGAGGAACCCCTCATGCAAGCCATCACCGTCAAAGACCGTGACGCCGGTGTCAGCGGCCTGACTCTCACCGAGGTACCCCACCCGCGCGCCGCCGAGAACGACGTGATCGTGGAGGTCCACGCCGCCGGATTCACCCCCGGCGAGCTGGACTGGCCCAGCACCTGGACCGACCGGGCCGGTCGTGACCGTACCCCGTCCGTGCCCGGCCACGAGCTGTCCGGCGTGGTCACCGAGCTCGGCTACGGCACCACCGGCCTGACCGTCGGGCAGCGCGTGTTCGGCCTGACCGACTGGACCCGCAACGGCTCGCTGGCCCAGTACACCGCGGTCGAGGCCCGCAACCTCACCCCGCTGCCGGCCGACGTCGACCACGTCACGGCCGCCGCACTGCCGATCTCCGGCCTCACCGCCTGGCAGGCCCTGTTCGACCACGCCCACCTGACCACCGGCCAGAGCGTGCTCATCCACGGCGCCGCAGGCGGCGTCGGCTCCATCGCCGTACAACTGGCCCGCGAGGCCGGCGCCCGGGTCATCGCCACCGGCCGGGCCGCCGACCGCGAGACCGCCCTCGGCCTGGGCGCGGACACCTTCATCGACCTCCAGGCCGAGAAACTGGAGGACACCGGCGAGGTCGACGTGGTGTTCGACGTGATCGGCGGCGAGATCCTCGAACGTTCCACCGCACTGGTCCGCCCCGGCGGCACGCTTGTCACCATCGCCGAACCGGTCACCGTCCACCCCCACGACGGACGAGCGATCTTCTTCGTCGTCGAACCCGACCGGGCCCGGCTGGCCGACCTCGCCCAGCGCCTGCGGGACGGCCGCCTCAAGCCGATCATCGGCGCCGTCCGCCCCCTCGCCGAAGCAGCCTCCGCGTTCACGCCGGACAAGCGCACCCCCGGCAAGACGATCATCCGCGTCACAGAAGCCTGAGCCGGAAGGGGCCGAAGGCGGCGACGCAAATCCAGGTGTGTGTGCCTCGTGTGCCACGCGGTCGGACAGGCCCCACAACACCGGGGACCAGCTCAGGCTTCGAATGCGCGGTTGTCGTCGTTGCCAGGGGTAGCTGGTCGCGTGCGATCCGTACGCGCGGCGCTGGGGGGGCAGGCCGGGGTGGCGGCGCATGGTGCGGGTGAGGTGGCCCTGATCGGCGAAGCCGCAGGCGTCGGCGATGTCCGCGATTGCGGTGTCGGAGGTGAGCAGGGCCCCGCGGGCCCTGCTCGTCAGCGAAATGAGTCTCGGTGGTCAGCCCTGGTGTGTCAGCAGCCGCTGGACCAGGTGTGTGAGCTGCCCCGGTCGTTGGCGTTCGCGTTGTGGCCGACCTCCTGGCCGGGGGCGAGGCAGAGGGTCACTGATCCGAGCAGTTCCCGACCGTCGTACACCTTGACGTGGTCCTTGACCCCGGGGCCGGAGATGCCGTGGTTGGCCCATGAGGAGTCGTAGTTGGACATGTCGCCCTCCCACCAGTGGTCGTCGCCACTGTGCTCGATCTTGAGGCCGTCGAAGTTCGCGTCGGTCCAGACGCAGAAGTAGCCGCTGCGGCAGTCGGCCGCCTCGGCTGTGGCCGATCCGCCCAGGACGGTGCCGGCGCTGAGCAGGGCGGCGGCGAGAGCGGTGGTCAGGCGCTTCATGCGGGTGGTTCTCCCATCGGATCGGGCGTGCGATGCCATCGGTCGAGCAAGGTGGTCGCTTCGGAGAGGGCGCGTGCGCGCAGCCGTTGCCAGTCGGCGATCTCGGTGCGGTGGCGTGCGCGGATCTCCGCGAGGTCGCGGTGGGTGTGCGCGGCCTCGGGTTCGAGGTTGTTGACGACCACCGATGCCTCGAACCAGCGGCGTTGGTCGCCGTACAGGCGCCGCTGGGCGGCGGCCAGACAGCCATCGGTGTGAGCACGTACGACGTACCCGGTGGGCAGGGCGAGGGACAGCTCCGTCGGGCCGGCGCCGAACAAGGCTGCGTCGACGCGCTGTTGTTCCTCTTTGCTGCCCGGGGCCGCGCTGGTGCGAGGGCTCGGCGGCGTGAGGCCGAGCCGTGTCAGGCACCCGTCGGTGAGGTGCTGGGTGGCTGCCTTGATGATCTCGTCGGTCGGGTCGGGTTCGTCGGCTGAGGACGCCGCGTCTGGGGCGCGCGGTACGTCGCAACCGGTCATGAGGCAGCAGGCCAGGGCCGCAGCCGCCGCGATGAGCGGCTCGGTGACGCGCGTGCCGGAGGGCATGGGGATCGGGACTTCCAGGGTGAATGTGCGGTCGCCGTGGTGTTCGGCGGTCGGTCCCGGAAGTCCTCCCCTGCGCTGCTGGGCGCCAGACCACCCGAAAGGGTCAGACGGTGCTGTGCCGGGTTGATGCCCATCCCGCGTCGCGTCGGCGCCTGACGTGCAGTGCCACTGGGACCAATGGCAGTTGAGCGCGGGCATCAGATGGTGCTCTTCGCCCCGGTGCCTCAGAAACGGAAGCCGATGACCCCGAAGCCAGGTCGCTCCTGGGCGTGCCTCATCCAGCCGAGGCACTGCATGACGGCCTCCACGACTTCCGAGTCCAAGGGCGGGGCCTCGCCCGACGCGTCGACCGCGCGCTTGGTGGCCTCGAACTGTTCCAGCGCCTGCGCGATCTGAGAGGGCGTCCACTCACCGCAGCCCGGCGTGAAGGAGTAGGGAAGAGGGGAGGGGAGACCGCTGTAGCCGAACTCCTCCACGGAGACAGCGGTGATGCCCAGAGCCTTCAGACCCCGGTCGACCTCCGACAGCCAGTCCCCGCGATGCGGCGTGAAGCTGCTGTTGTCCAGGAACGACCCCGTGAGGGAGCACAAGCGCCGGTAGGCGTAGCCGTACTGAAAGGCGTGGTCCTCGTTGTCGCTGAAGGGCCCGCCGTGCACGACCGCGCGCAGTGCCTCGTACGCCGTGGGGGCGCCTTGCTCGATCTCGTGGCTGAAGTACTCGTCGTCGCGCGCCAGGTCGTCCCCGAAGCGGTCACTGATCACTTCCAGCAGTTGATCGTCACGGGATCCGACCAGGGCGCGCGTCGCGGCCACGTCGAGCAGGTAGACACTCAGGGAAGAACTCATGGGATGAACCTAAGGGGTGCCACTGACACTCCCGGTTCGTCCATGGCGCCCACCCCCTTCGCCACGGCCCGCTGGGCGTGCTCCAGCAGGTGATCCGGTCCGTCGAGCGGTCACACGGATGGCTGCTGTAAGCGACCGGTCAACGGATGGCTGCTGTAAGCGACCGGTCAACGGATGGCTGCTGTAAGCGAGCGGTCCCACGGATAAATGCTGCACGTCCTGTTCAGGGCACCAGTTTTGCCATGACAGCGGCGGGCAGCGAGGCGTTCGCGGCTGCCGCCTCCGCCACGTGGTCGTCGGCATCGGTGAGGAGCTCCGTGATGACGGTTGGGGGCAGGTTCGGGTGGGCGGCGGCCAGGGGGCGGGCACGCTGGTCGGTCAGGCAGGTCAGGAGCGCGGTGGCTGTGGCGTGCGGGTGGCGGGCGACTTCGCGGAACACCCGGCGTACTGGTGGCTGGTGTCGCGTCAGTTCCTCCAGCAGGGCGGGAGAGGCGTCCGGATTGGCCGCCACTTTGGCGATCACCTGGACCTTGTGACGGTCGACCATGGCGCGCAGGTGGGTGTCGGAGAGCCCCGGGTGGGGCGCGATGGACTTGGCCACCTTGGCGTCGGGGTCGGCGGCCAGTGTGTCGCGGAGCGCGGCCGGCAGGTCACGTCGTTGGGCCACCAGCATCCGTACGGCAGGGTCCGGCGATGCGGCCAGCTGTGCGGTCTCCTCCGGGGAGGCTGCGGCGATCCGTGGCACCAACGTGGGGCCGATCTTGGTCGCGTGCGCCAGGTCGGCCAGGACCTCCAGCGGCACGTTCGGGTTGTGGGCCAGGCCGCGCTGCACGTCGTGGCCACGATCGGTGGCCAGCGTCCGGATCAGGGTGTCGTCGATGGCGGGGTTCTCGGCGAGGTCGGCCCGGACCCCGGGGAGGGGGTCCTCGGCGAGCCGTGCGCTCACGGATGCGGGCAGGTCGGGCCGGGCTGCCAGGGCGCTGCGCAGCAGCATCGAAGGGTGGTCGGCGAAGTGGACGACGGCGTCCACGGGGGTGGCGGGGTTGAGCAGCGCCATCCGCTGGATCTCGTGCACGGTGGACTGGTGCGAGCCGTCGCAGGCGGCGCCCGCGGGCAGGTCACAGTGCGGCCGTGGACAGAACGGCTCGTGCACGAACGGCGTCTCCTCCACGTCGCACACCAGGCAGCGCCGCGGCGGCGTGAGCCCTGCGCCGGCGATCAGCATCTCCAGTACGTCCGGTGGCGTCGATTCGTTGGCTGCCACCGCGCGCCGGACCTCGGCGTGCGGGTGTCGCGCGAGCTTGGAGGCCGTGTCCGGCCCGGTCCACAGCGCGAGTTCCGCGACCACCTGTATGTCTTCGTCGGCGGCGAGTGTCTGTACGACGTCGCGCGGGAGGTCGGGGCAGGCGGCGAGTTTCTCCCGGCACCGGGTGGTCGGGTGGGCCGCGAGGAGGCGCGTCCACTCCTGCCGGCCGGTCCCCTCGTCGAGAAGGGCGAGCGCGGCGTACGGCTGCGTCGCGAGGTCGATGGCGTCGGCGGTCAGCAGGCCCGCGTACGCCAGTTGGACGGCGATCTCCTCGCCGCGGGCGGCCAGGGTGATCACTTGTGCCGGTGTGAGGTCCGTGCGTGCGGCGAGTTCGCCGCTGAGTTCGGTGTCCGCGATCACGATGAGACGGTCCAGCAGCTCGGGCGGCAGAGACGGGTTGGCGGCGAGTCCGCACAGCACAGGGTTCACGGGCACATCCTCGTCGGCTTCGGATGAGATGGCTCGTGGGTTTTCCGCGGCGAAGGCGCGCCCACAGCCTCGTGGGCGCGCCCTCGTTCGTCGCGGTCATGGCTCACTTCAACTCAGCGGTTCCACCCAGATGTTGCGGAACCGCACCTTGTTGCCGTGGTCCTGGAGGCGGATGGCCCCGGCCGACGGGCCCTCCGGCCGGCCGCCGCCGGTCGGGCCGTCGACCGTGATGTCGTCGTGGACCTTCTGGCCGTTCCAGACGACGGTGAGCCGAGCGTCGGCCGTCTTGTTGCCGTCGGCGTCGAAGCGGGCCGCTCGGAAGGTGATGTCGTACGTCTGCCAGGTCTCCGGTGCGGTGGCCGCGTTGGTGTCCGGAGCCTTCTTGAGATAGATGGCGCCCGCCTCGTTCGTGTCGAGGGTCGTGTCACCGAAGGAGTCGAGGATCTGCAGCTCGTAGCGGTCCTGGAAGTAGACGCCGCTGTTGCCCCGGTCCTGGCCCGTCACGTCGTCCGGCAGGAGTGGGACGCGGAACTCCACGTGCAGTGTGAAGTCCTGGTAGGCGTCCTTCGTACGGAGGTCGCCGCAGCACACCTCCATCGACTGCTCGTCGGTCAGCGGCCATTCCACGGCGCGTCCGTCCGTGTGCTGCCACTGACTCTGTGACGCGGCGGTGCCGTCGAAGAGGGTGACGCGGGTGCCGTGCGGGCGGACGGTGATCAGGTCCAGGTTGACGTGGCCGGTGTCACCGGCGTCGAAGCGGTAGGCGAGGGTGTTCCTGCCCTCGCGCAGGGTGACCCGTTCGGTCTGGGTCGACCACGTGTCCCAGTCGCCGGTCGAGGCGAGCTTGGTCTGTCCGAGCTTCTGGCCGTTGGCGTACAGGGAGAGGGACTTGGTGCCCTGGAAGGGGTTGGGGCCGTTGGAGTAGCGCAGGTTCACGTCGTAGTCGCCGGCCTTCGGGACGGTGACGTCGAAGGTGGTGGCGGCCTTGCCCTCGGTGCCGTAGCGATCGACGAAGCCGCTGCCCGAGTAGCCGGTGTGGTCCCTGTTGATTCCGGCGGTGCCCGTCAGCCGGGCTTCCTCGGCCTCGTACAGCGTGGCGGGCGGGGGCTGCTGGCCCGGCACGGCGTTGAGGGTGTACCAGGCCTCCGTGCTCCACAGCGTCTCACCGGACGTGGAAGCGAAGGGGCGCGGTGAGCGGACGTGCACGACGCGGCCGGGCTTGAGGCCGTCCAGGCGCAGGGCGACCGTGCGGCCGTCGTCGGCAAGGGTCGCCGAGCGGACGTTGAGCCGTTCCTCGGCGATCTTGGGTCCGCCGTAGTCCGTGGTGGGGGTGTAGCGCCACTGTTCGGCCTGGTAGCGGGAGGCCAGCTTCTCCGCGGTGGCCTGGGACAAGGGCTGGGTGTACTCGAGGTCGTAGCCGCCGGGGACGGCGCGCATCTCCTTGATGTCGAAGGTGTTGCCGCCGTTGGGCGTCAGCTTCTGGAGGCCGAACTTCAGTTTTCCTTCCTGGCCCCAGTTGCCGTCGGCGCCGAGCCCGCCCGCGTAGACGGCACCGTCGGGGCCCATCGTGATGCGGTTGACGCCGGCTTCGAGTCCTTGCGTGTAGCGGAACACGGCGCCCTGGTACTGGCCCTTCACCTTCTCCAGGTAGGCCCGCTGGAGCCCGCCGTAGGTCACGTCCCCGAGCAGCATCTGCCCGGCGAACCGGCCCTTGGTCAAATACAGCGGTGTGCTGGGGGAGTTGGCGATCTCGTTCTGCGGCAGCCACAGCACCGGTTCGGTCACCGGGCGGTCGTCGAAGGGGCCCGACGGCTCGGTGTAGTGGTTGAAGAAGCGGTCCTGCTTGATGTGGACGAGCTTGGAGGCGGGCAGCCAGCCGCCCTGGTTGTCGGTGGTGAAGATGTCGCCGCCGGGGCCCCAGCCGATGCCGTTGGGGGTGCGCAGGCCGCCCGCGATCGGCTGGATCTTCCCCGACTTCCTGCTGATCTTGTACGTGGTCCCGCGGCCGGGCGCCGGCTGCGGAGTCGTGGTCGCGCCGCCGTAGTTGATGGCGACGGACAGGTTCACGTAGAAGTAGCCGTCGCGGTAGAGCAGCCCGAACGCGAACTCGTGGAAGTTGCCGCCGTACGGCCAGGTGGCGAGGGTGCGGTACTCGTCCGTGACGAAGTCCCGGTTCGTGTCGACCAGTTGGGTCAGCTCGTGCTTCTGCGAGACGTACAGGGAGCCGTCGACGTACTTGATGCCCATGGGCTCGCGCAGCCCGCTCGCCACCTTCTTCACGGTCACCTTGTCGCGGCTGGTGTCGCCGGTGACGTTGTCGAGGAGGTACGCCTCGCCGGTGGTGGTCTGTGAGCCGCCCCAGGTGGTGATGGCCAGCCGTCCGTCGGGCAGCCAGTCCATGCCGGTGACCTGGGGCTCGAAGCCGTCCGGTCGGAGGTCGGTGAGGGTGAGGTCGGGACGTACGTCGGTCAGCGGCAGTCCGTCACCCGGGCTGTCCGCTCCCGACTCGCACTCCTTGCGCCCCGGAGCGGTGACCCGGACCACTCCGGCGTCCGTGCTCAGCGCCTCGCTCGGCACGGTGGTGAAGTCGCTCGCGGACGGCGGCTTCCAGGCCAGCGCGAGGCGCTGCTCACCGCCGCGTTCGAAGTAGTCGATGCGGAACGGGTGTGATCCGGCGGTGAGTTGGACGGATCCGTCCTTGGGCTCGGCCCCGTGCAGCCCGTCGTGGTCGATGACCGTCCGGTCGTCGATGGTCAGACGGGAGCCGTCGTCGCTGGTCAGGCGAAAGGTGTAGGAGCCGTCGTCGGGGATGACGAGGTAGCCGGACACTTCGGCCGAGAAGTTGTCGGCGAAGCCGCCGAAATCGCCGGTCGTGGACCAGTCCACGGTCGGCATCAGCTTGTCGTGGTTGGGCGTCTGACCCGGCTTGAGCGTGCACAGCTTGCTCAGCGGGACCTGCGTGTCGAACACCCGCAGGGTCACGCCCGGTTCCTGGGGCGGGATGTCATCGGGCGCTGCGGCGGACGGGGGAGCTGTCCACACGCCTCCGACGAGGAAGCTTGCGAGAAGCAGGGGGGTGAGTCGTCTTCGGGCATGGCGGAACCACCGTTGATGCATCGGTCCTCCAGAACGGACCGGAGGCCGCCGGATCGCACTCCGGTCGAGTTACCCACTGTGCGGGGAGCGCAGTGGTGTTACTCGTGCGGTTGCGCCGATACCGTAGGGGACTTTCGTTGAGCCCGTCCATACTTTGTCATCAGCGAGTTCAAAGTCCCTGCAGCGAGTTCAAAGTCGCTTGGGGGCAGGTCCTGCACCGGAGGGTCGCCAGGAGCCGGGGACGAGGCTCTGCGCCGGAGCGTCGCCGGGTGCAGACTGTGCCTGCCGTTCGCGCGCCGGCGGGTGCGGTGGCCCCTGGACGCGCACGGATCCGACGGAGAAGCGATGGAACGACGACAACTGGAGTACTTCATCGCGGTCGTCGAACACGGCGGGTTCACGGCCGCGGCCAACGCGCTCCATGTCGCGCAGCCTTCGCTGTCGCACGCCATCCGGTCCCTGGAGCGTGAATGCGGCGGGAAGCTGTTTCACCGGCTCGCGCAGGGTGTCTCTCTCACCCCGGCCGGTGAGGCGCTGGTACGGCCGGCCCGCCAGGTCCTGCGCGACCTCGTCACGGCGGGTTCCCTGGTGCGGGAGGTCCTCGGGCTCAGCGGCGGCCGGCTCGACATCGTGTCGCAGACGACGCTGTCGGTGGACCCGCTGGCCGACATGCTGGGCCGCTTCCATCGCGCCCATCCGAAGGTCAGCGTCCGCGTGGTCGATCCGGAACGGGGCCCTGCCGTGGCGCAGATGGTGGGGGCCGGGGAGTGCGAACTGGGACTGGTGGACGCGTCGGTGCCGACGGCGGACCTCAGCGGGATCGATCTGCCGGAGCAGGAGATGCATGTGGTGCTGCCCGCCGACCATCCCCACCCGGCGGGGAACACCATCACCTCGCGTCAACTGGCGGCGCTGGACCTGATCGTGACACCGCCGGGCACCGAGACACGGGCGGCGGTCGACGACGTGTGCACCGCACTGGGGGTCGCACCGCGCATAGCGGTGGAGACCGCCCACCGCGCGATGATCGTGCCGCTGGTCCTCTCCGGCGTCGGCGCCGCCGTGCTGCCCGCTTCCATGGCCCAGGACGCCGCTCTGCGCGGGGCCCGGATGCTGTCCCACCGACCGCGCCTGCTGCGTCACGGCCGGCTGGTCTGGCGCTCGGGTCAACTGTCCCCGGCCGCGGAGGCGTTCGTGGACCTGGCGTCCGCGCCCGCCCCCGACGGACATGTCCAGTAGGTATAGATAATCTCTACCGCCTTCATTCAAAACCGGTTCACGTCAATCCAAGCCGGCTCGTTGACCGGCCCCGCAGTGGCTGACACCTTGACTGCATCGCAGTTCAGGGCATTTTGAAGGTCCATCAATAACACCCTGCGGCGTCGGTATTCAGGCTGTCGGTATTCAGGCAGTCAGTAGTCAGGCTCCGGTATTGAGGCCGCGGAAATAGGGGCGATTTTTTCACCGGGCCATCGAATCGGAGAATTGAATGACTGAGTTCGACGCGGGGCGGCACATACTTCCCCGACCGGATACCCGCCGACCGCCGGCCGCCGCGATGGACGTGCACGACCAGGAGACCGCCTTCACTCCCGTCGGCCCGCTGCCCGCCCCAGAGCAGGCCCCGAACGTGGTGATCGTGCTCGTCGACGACCTCGGGTTCGGCACCTCCAGCGCCTTCGGCGGGCCCTGCGAGATGCCGGCCGCGGAGCGACTCGCGGACGACGGACTGCGCTACACCCGCTTCCATGTCACGGCCCTGTGCTCGCCGACCCGCCAGGCCCTGCTGACCGGACGCAACCACCACTCGGTCGGCATGGGCGGCACCACCGAGATGACGACCGCCGCCCCCGGATACAACGGATTCCGGCCGCGCAGCGCGGCGACCATGGCCCAGGTCCTGCAGGGCAACGGCTACAGCACGGCCGCCTTCGGCAAGTGGCACCAGACCCCGCCGCGCGAGATCAGCCCGGTCGGCCCGTTCGACCGCTGGCCGACGGGGGAGGGGTTCGACACCTTCTACGGCTTCATGGGCGCGGAGATGAACCACTGGTACCCGCTGCTGTACCAGGGCACCACCCCCGTCGAGCCCGACCGCCGGCCCGAGGACGGGTACCACCTCTCGGAGGACCTGGTCGATCACGCCATCGACTGGGTGCGCACCCAGCGCACGCTGACTCCGGACCGGCCCTTCTTCACCTACCTGGCGCTGGGCGCCGCACACGCCCCGCTGCACGTCGGCCGTGCCTGGCAGGAGAAGTACCGCGGCCGGTTCGACCACGGCTGGGACCGGCAGCGCGAACTGACCCTGCAACGGCAGAGGGAACTCGGCGTCGTTCCCCAGGAGGCCGAACTCGCGCCCTGGGCCGAGGGCGTGCCCCACTGGGACGAGCTCAGCGACAACCAGCGCCGGCTGTCGGCCAGGTTCATGGAGACGTTCGCCGCCTTCACCGAACACGCCGACACCCAGGTCGGCAGGTTCGTCGAGGCGCTGGAGGAACTCGGCGAACTCGACAACACCCTCTTCCTGTACATCCTCGGGGACAACGGCGCCTCCGGCGAGGGCGGCATCGAAGGGACGATCGTCGAGCACCGGCTCGGTCACGGCGTGGTGGACGACCCGGACGAGATGATCGACCACCTCGACGAGATCGGCGGCCCGCTCAGCTACCCGATCGCACCGGCGGGGTGGGCGCTGGCCCTGAACACTCCCTACCAGTGGACCAAGCAGGTGGCCTCGCACTTCGGCGGCACCCGCGACGGCATGATCGTGCACTGGCCGCGCGGAGTTCCCGAGCGCGGTGGACTGCGCCACCAGTTCTCACACGTCATCGACATCCTGCCGACGATCCTGGACTGCGCGGGCATCCCGGCGCCGTACAGCGTGGACGGTGTGCCGCAGCAGCCCATCGAGGGCACGAGCATGCGGCGCACGCTCACCGATCCCGACGCGAGCGAGCACCGCCGCACCCAGTACTTCGAGATGTGCGGCAACCGGGGCATCTACCACCACGGCTGGATGGCGGTCACCCGGCACGGCGTCCCCTGGGAGATGGTCCCGGACAAGGACCGGCGGTTCGCCGACGACGTCTGGGAGCTCTACGACATCGACCACGACTGGAGCCAGGCGCGCGACCTCGCCGCCGAACATCCCGAGCAACTGCGCCGGTTGCGGGACCTGTTCCTGATCGAGGCGGCGAAGTACCAGGTCTTCCCGCTCGACGACCGGGTCACGGAACGGGAGAACCCCGCCGTGGCGGGCCGCATCGATCTGCTCGGGGCGCGGACGTCCATCACCTACCGGGCGGGGATGCGGCGATTCACCGAGGAGACCACCCTCAACGTCAAGAACCGCTCGCACAGCATCACCGCGGACGTCGACCTGCCGGGCACGGACGCCGACGGCGTGATCATCTCGCAGGGCGGACGGTTCGGCGGCTGGAGCCTGTACCTCACCGGAGGCAGGCCGGCCTACGCCTACAACTACTTCGGCATGAGCCTGTACACCGTGTGCGGCGAGAAGCCTCTGACGCCGGGACGGCACGAGATCCGGCTCGAGTTCGGCTACGACGGCGGCGGGTTCGGCCAGGGCGGAACCGCCGTACTCCTGGTGGACGGCGAGAAGCACGCGAGGGGACGGGTCGCACGCACCATCCCGTACTACTTCTCCTTCGACGAGACCCTCGACATCGGTGTCGACCTGAGCACCCCGGTCACCGACGACTACCCCGCCCTCGACAACGAGTTCACCGGCACCATCCACACCGTCCGCATCGACCTGGACGACCGGAACACCGCCACGGCGTCCGAGTTCGACGGAGGACTGCACCGGCGTGTGATGGGGGCGCAGTGAGCTGCTGCATGCCGTCCGGCGGCGGCGACACGGACCGAGCGCGTCCGCCGCTGTCCGCGGTCCGGCAGGCGACGCCCGAGGGCATGGTGGCTGTCCCCGCCGGCCCGTTCCTCATGGGCAGCCAGGACGAACTCGCTTACCCGGCCGACGGGGAGGGCCCGGTGCGTACGGTGTCCGTCGACGCCTTCTGGATCGACGCCTGCACGGTGTCCAACGCGCGGTTCGCCGAGTTCGCCGCCGAGACCGGGTACCGCACCTCCGCCGAACGCATCGGCTGGTCGTTCGTCTTCGCCGGGCTGCTCCCGGACGACTTCCCGCCCACCCGGGCGGTGGCGGCCGCCCCCTGGTGGCGCCAGGTCGAGGGCGCCGACTGGCGTAGGCCCGACGGACCGCACTCCGCCTGGGAGACCCGGCCGGATCATCCGGTCGTCCACGTCGACTGGGACGACGCCCGCGCCTACTGCGCCTGGGCCGGCAAGCGCCTGCCCACCGAGGCCGAGTGGGAACGCGCCGCCCGAGGCGGCCTGCACGCGAAGGTGTTCCCCTGGGGCGACGAGCTGGAGCCCGGCGGACGCCCCCGGATGAACGTGTGGCAGGGCGACTTCCCGAACCGGCACCCCACGGCCGACGGCTGGTACGGCACGTGCCCCGTCGACGCCTTCGAGCCCAACGCCTTCGGCTTGTACAACACCACCGGCAACGTCTGGGAGTGGTGTGCGGACCCGTTCTCCGCCGCCCACACCGGACAACAGCGCGTCACCAAGGGCGGCTCCTACCTGTGCCACGCCTCCTACTGCCGCCGCTACCGGGTCGCCGCGCGGCAGGGACTCTTCACGGACTCGGCAACCGGCAACGTCGGGTTCCGCTGCGCCCTGGACATGACCTGACCTCCCTTCACCCCACCATCCGCACGGCGTGAGACGCCCGGCCCACAAGGAGCAGGACCATGGCACAACCAGCACGACGGTGGCGCTCGGGCGCCGCGGCCACGGCCGTCCTCGGCCTCACCCTGGCCGCGTGCGGCGGGGCGAAGGTCGGCGAGGACACCTCGGCGGCGGGCGGTGGGCCGGGCGACTGCGGCACCCTCAACCTCGCGGTCAGCCCGTGGGTCGGCTACGAGGCGAACGCCGCGGTCATCACCCACGTCGCGGAGAAGGAACTCGGCTGCAACGTCGTCCAGAAGGATCTGAAGGCAGAGATCGGCTGGCAGGGCTTCGAGACCGGCGAGGTCGACGCCATCGTGGAGAACTGGGGTCACGACGACCTGAAGAAGAAATACATCACCGAGCAGAAGACCGCCGTCAACCTCGGCCCGACCGGCAACAAGGGCATCATCGGCTGGTACATCCCCCCGTGGATCGCGAAGAAGCACCCGGACATCACCGACTGGCAGAACCTCGACAAGTACGCCACGAAGTTCAAGACCTCCGAGTCGGGCAGCAAGGGCCAACTCCTCGACGGCGACCCGTCGTACCAGACCAACGACGAGGCCCTGGTCAAGAACCTGGGACTGGACTTCAAGGTCGTCTACGCGGGCAGTGAGACCGCTCTGATCCAGGCGTTCCGGGACGCGGAGAAGAACAAGAAGTGGGTGATCGGCTACTTCTACGAGCCACAGTGGCTCTTCTCCGAAGTGCCGCTGGTCCACATCGACCTGCCCAAGCACACGGCCGGCTGCGACGCCGATCCCGCGAAGGTCGACTGCGACTACCCGGTATTCGCCCTCGACAAGATCGTCAGCACCCGCTTCGCCAAATCCGGCAGTCCTGCCTACGACCTCGTGAAGAACTTCACCTGGACCAACGAAGACCAGAACACCGTCGCCAAATACATCGCCCTCGACAAGATGACACCGCAGGCAGCAGCGAAGAAGTGGATCGAGGCCCACCCTGACAAGGTGAAGGCCTGGCTCGGGTAGAGCAAGGTGGTTGACGCTGCGGTTGGCCGCCGACTTCGTGACCCGCGGTGCGGGGCCCGTTCAACGGGTCACAGGCCGCCGATCTTGCCGACCGCGTCACGTACGGAGTCGAACGCGTCCACCACGGCGTTCTTCCGCCTCGCGCGTGCCGCTCGGTCCTCCGGTACCAGCTGCGCGGCGACCTGTACGGCGTAGGCGTCAGGGTCGCCGAAAGCGGTCCGTGGGTGCTCTCCCGTCTCGGCGCAGTGTGCGGTGACCTCCTTGACGGCCTGGAGCACGATCGCCCGGTCCACACCGGGCTGCATGGCCAGTCGTACCTGGAACCGTGCCATCCACTTCTCGCGGTCCTTGTCCTGTGCCGCGTCCGTCGTCCGGTCCTTCTTCGCCACGTGCTCTCCCGGTTGATCGACAGCTGTCTGTCGTGAAGTTGGACGCTGAGAGATCCAAGCGGGTTGCGTAAACGGAGGGGCAACTCCCGCGATCGCGTTCGCGGGACGGACCCCCTCACCGCAACCTCGGCAGGACTTTCTCCCAGAACAGTGAACGCACATGCGCACTTTTCATCTCTTGCACGGTGCACCCCCCAACTGAGGAGGAACGCCTGTGCGTTCACACAGACGTATACGTACGGTCCCTGCCGGACCCGTGGCTCTCGCGCTCGCCGCGGTCGGAACCGCCCTGGCCGCGCCGCTCTCACCTGCCTCGGCCGCCGAGCCGGCCGCACGGGCCGACCTGCGCGCCGATGTGAACCGCGACGGACGCGTCGACGTCGGTGGCGGCACCGACGCATCGGGCGAGGACACCTGGTCCGTGGGCAGGGGTGCGGTCTACCTGCCCAACATCGACGACGACACCAAGCGCTGCCCGGTCACCGGACCCGGCGGCAGGCCGCTGTCCGACGCCAAGTTGGCCGCGTGCAACGACGCCTCCGACACCCGCGTCAACGGTTCGGCCGACGCCGCCGACCTTGCCCGTATCCGCTCCGTGCCGATGCGGAACCTGCCGGCGGGAGCCAAGGGCAGCGTCAAGGTGACCACCGGTGCCGACCACAGCCGCGTGTATCTCAAGCGGGGGAGCGACTGGGTCCTGATCACGACGCGTACGAGCCTGTCGGCCGCTGAGCTGCGCTCCGGCGTGGAATTCGGCGTCGAGGCCACCGACGTCATCAGGGACACCAGGAAGTGGGACGGCAGGATGGTCATCCGGCTGACCGTGACCGCGGGCGGCCGGAGCACGTCCGACTCGGTCACCTTGCGCGTGGCTCCCCTCCTGACCCACCACCATCTCCAGAAGACCCAGCAGATGATGGTCACCAAGCTGAACCGCGACGCGGACTGGAGCGGCCTTCAGGGCAAGTTCGTCACCGATCTGAAGAAGGAAGCGGAGAGGGCCGGCATCACCCGGCCGCTGGTGACGTTCGACAAGTACCAGGACCCCTGGGCACAGGACTTCGTCGAGCCTGCCTACGTCAGCATGACCGGTACCGACGGCCGCCGTCACGTGATGCGCGTGATGCTGCGCTCGGCGCAACCCGACCGGGAGGCCGGCCGGGAGCTGTTCGAGAAGGTCAGGGGACGGGACATCGGAGTCGTGCAGGCCTTCGACAGTTCGGCACCGGCGGACTGGTCGCTCAACTCCATGGGAAACCTGGAGACCATCCCGCCGTACGCGCACAACGGCCGCTCCTTCCCGGGCGGACGGATCATCATGGGATGGCGCAAGGACAGCGGCCAGCGCCCCTCGGCGACGATGCGCACGCTGCTGAAGTCCCAAGGGCTGCAGGACCCGTTGCTGCTGGACACGTCCTGGCTGGAAGTCGGACACGTCGACGAGTTCGTGCAGTTCCTGCCCGCCGACACCCCCCGCGGCTGGCGGATCGGCGTCGCCGATCCGGAGGCGGGCCTGCAACTTCTGCGTGACGCCCAGCGCGCGGGCCACGGGAACACCAGGATGTTCTCGGTCCCGGGCCTGGGGGGATCCCCGCCGCTCGAGGACACCATCGACCAGGCCCTCGCCTCGCGACACCTGGTCGACGACAACAAGCTGGCGGCCGAGCGGATCGCGGCCAACCTTGAGACTCTCAAGCGCGAGACCGGCGTGACCGACGACGAGATCGTGCGCGTGCCGGCTCTCTACACCCGCGGCTCGATGGCCCGGACGGAGAGCGGGGAGGACGTCCGCGTCCCGCGACTGACCCGGATGGGCGGGAACGCGCCCGTGCCGGACGCGGTGAAGCAGCACGGGCAGCAGAGGTGGCTGGCCGGGGACGGGAACGGCCCCGCCGCGGCCGCACCGGCGACCGTCGCGACGAGCGCGTACGTGCCCGGAGCGGTCAACGGCATCCTTCTCAGCCGCGACCGCTACCTCGCTCCCCGTCAGTGGGGCCCTGTCATCGGCGGCAAGGACATCTTCACCCAGGCCGTCACGGCGGCCTATGCGCGGGCCGGCATGAAGGTGTCCTACATCGACGACTGGTACACCTACCACCTCGGCATGGGCGAAGTGCACTGCGGCACCAACACCCTGCGGGACGCGTCCGCCGCCTGGTGGAAGCCGGCCGCAACCGCGACTCCGTAGCAGTCCGAGCCTCGGAACGGCCTGCGCCCACCCAGGTCATTCCGACCGTGTCACCCGCAACCGCCTCAGTGCGGGACCGGGTGACACGGCGGCCGGCACGACCAGCGGCCGACGGGGCGTGTATGTGGCGGGAACGGGCGGTGAGTTGCGGCAGCTACGACGGCTTGCGGGGCCGGTGCCCGCTGTTCGACCCCATTCACCCCACGGCGCCTTGGGCAGCGCCGGTTCACAGGCACGGCTCGTGTGCACCGGCGCTGCCCATTGCCTGACGTGGCGTCAGCATCCGCACGCAGCGCTCCAGGAGGTCCGCGGTCAGCTGCGGGAACTGCTGTCAATCGGACCAGAGGGCCTGCTGCCGGTGGCGCCATCTGCACCCCTATTCGGGTGCTTGTCAGCGCATCGGCGCTTCTCACCCGAGGGCCGGCGGCATACCTGAGGCGAACTCACAACGACCGAAGGAGACGCTCATGCGTGCACCATCCATGCTGGCCGCCGTCGCGCTCGCCGGGACCGTTCTGTTTGGGGGCGCGGGCCAGGCCCTCGCCGACGATGACGAGATGGCGAATGGCGGAGCTGGATTCTCCAACAGCGCCCCGGCCGCGCCCACGTTCGACGAGGGCGCCTTCGGCTCCGGCCAGGGTGCGACCGGTACCGGCGAGGAAGCGTCCGGGTTCGGTCAGGACGCGTCCGGTTTCGGTGAAGGTGGGTCTGACTTCGACCTCGGCTGACCACTGGGTGCGCTCTCACTCCCTGCCCCGCACTGTCATGCTCTGGCTGCGGGGCAGGGGCATGTCCGTAGGCGATGTTCAGGCACCTCGGGCGATCGCGGCTGTGGTCAGGTCCGCGAGCCGTTGAGCTGTATCGAAGTGGGGGGTCAGGCGGGTCTTGGTCATGGCGAACGACGTGCCGGTGGCGAGGTCGGCGTAGACGTAGCTACCGCCGCCACCGACCCAGCCGAACGTGGTGGCTGACTCGTCCGGGTCGGAGCCGAGGCGGCCGAGTGGATAGCCGAGAGCCAGGCGCGCAGGGTTGCCGAAGACTTGGTCGGTGCCCTCGAAGGCCACTGCCGTCAGCTCCTCGAGCTGGTGTGCATCGATCAGCCGACCGTCGAGCACGGCGGCATTCATCGATGCGACGGCCCGCGCGGTGAAGGTGCCCACCGAGGGGATGTCCGCCCGCAGGATCTCGGGACTGTTTCCCAGGGCGGCGGTCGGCTGCATTTCCCAGGGCGCGAGGATGGCGTCGCCGTCGGGTGGGGCGACCGGTCGGGGTGCCGCGTCTTCGAGTCGTGCCAGCCGGGCCAGGTCGGTACGGGGCACGCCGAAGTACAGGTCACCCTCGATGCCGAGAGGCTCGGTGATCCACTCGCGCAAGAGCTGCCGCATCGGCTTGCCTGTGGCCCGGCGTGCGATCTCGCCGACGAGGAAGCCGTACGTGAACGAGTGGTACCCCGTCTCGGTCCCGGGTCGCCACCGCGGTTCGGCGGCGGCGATCGCTGTGCAGACCCGCGCCCGGTCGGGCAGGTCGGCGGGCCCGATGTCACGAGGCATCGCCGGCACGCCGACCGAGTGGGTCAGCACGTGGCGCAGGGTCGCGGACTCCTTGCCGTGGGTCCCGAACTCCGGCCAGAGATCGACCACCGGTGTGTCGTACGCGACCGCACCGTTCCTGACGAGCAGATGAGCGATCAGCGACGTCACGGCCTTGCCTGCGGAGAAGCTGAAGAACGGGGTCTCCGGGCTCACCCTGCGCCCCGTCCGGCCGTCGGCCACTCCTGCGACGGCGTCGACGACAAGAACACCGTGATGGTGGACGGCGACCTGCAAGCCGGTCTCCGCTCCGGTGCCGACGAGCTCGTCGAGGACACCTTGGACCTCCCGCTGCAGGGACGGCATCGTCGTCACCGGCTCGGCCTCGTGCAGTGAGTCCTCCGGCAGATTCCGCGCCGGTCGCTCCCCGTCTGACATGGATCTCCTCCGGCCTTGCGTTGGGCGATACGCGCCGTCCTGGTGCTGACCCGACCTCGCCGGGAAACTCATCGGTCCGCTCGCGGACCGGCAGGCCGTTGCCGCGGTCGGTGCCATGCCATGCCATGCCGTGTCGTCCCGGCCCGGGACGCGGCTGATCACCGCCCGTGACCGCGCTCCCAGGACTTCATCGGCACGTCTCACACGTACCCGCGTCGCTGTACGAATCCCAGCGCGATGCCGCCCAGTGGAACGTTCAGCCAGAAGGTGAGCAGCCGGTAGACCAGGACCGCGGACGTGGCCGGGCCGGCCGGGACACCGAGGGCCGTCAGGGCGGCGATGAGGGCGGCCTCGAAGGCTCCGAGGCCGCCGGGAACAGGGGCCGCGTTGGCGAGCAGACGGGCCGCCATGTAGGCGGCGCCCACCTGCACGAAGGGGAGGTCGCCGCCGAGCGCATGAAGGCTCAGCGCGAGGCCGACGATCTGGATGAACGGCAGTCCGAGCGCGCCGACGACTCCCAGGGCGAGCTTGGTGGGGTTGGTGGCGATGCTCGTCAGCGTGGAGCCGGCCGCGCGCAAGAACGGCCAGACCTTCTCGCGCAGGAAACGGCGCCCCGGCGGGGTGAGGGCGAGCAGCCCCCCGGCGGCCAGGACGAGGGCGATCACCGGCAGGACGTACTTGCCGGCTGGCACATCCAGATGCACCCCGCCGTGGTGCCCGGCAGCAGTGAAGAACACGGCGGCCATCACGGTGTTGGAGACCGCCCCGGCCAGGCTCTGCACCCCGATGGAGGCGGTGGCCGCGCCGGTCTCGATCCCGGTCTTCTGCAGATAGCGCAGGTTCAGTGCCATGCCTCCGACGTTGCCGGGGGTGATCCGGTTCAGGAAACTGCTCGCGAACTGCACCTGATACGTGGGCCGGAAAGGCAGCCGCCCGGGGACGCTGCCCAACTGCAGACAGGTCGAGAACCCCTGCGAGATGAACGTGACGGGCACGACCGCGAGCAGCCACCGCCAGTCGGCGTCGCGCAGGGCATCGAGCGCGGCGGGGGCGTTGGCGAGTTGCGGCAGCACGAGGTGGAGCACCAGGAACGCGCCCACCAGCCCGAAGACGCTCTTCCAGGTGAATCGCGCGAGCTGGGCCGGCTTGGCCGCCGGCGCGTCGCACGCCGTACGCACCTCCTCGGCGAGGTCGTGCATCAGGTTCGGTCGGCCGCCCGGACGCAGGATGCGCCGCCGGCCGCTCTTCGCGGCCTCATGGGCGCGGCCCCGGTCGTAGCGGGCCACCTCGCCCCTCGAGGGGCCGACCAGGGCGAGCGGTTGCAGATACGGCAGTGCCGTCGCCAGAGTCTTCGGGCCGAGACCGGCCAGCGCGCAGGCCGCGGCGCGGCTCGGGCCGAGTCGTACGGCGATCGTGGCGAGGAGTTCGGCCAGATCGGCCCCGAGGGCTTCGGGCGGCGCATTGAGCTGCGCCCGCGCGAACGCGGTCAACCGTGGTTTGCCGTCCGGGTCGACCATGATGTGCTCGGGGCGCAACGCCCGGTGCGCCAGCCGATGTTCCTGCAGGCGTGCCACCGACGTCCACACCGCGCCGAGGAGCGCGTCGGTCCACTCCTCGTCGCGGAGCCCCGCCAGCGGCCGGGTGTCCTGCCCGACGGTCACCAGCAGCGCGCCCGAACCGGTCACGGGATAGGCGATGACGGGTTCGGCGACCCGGGCGCCGGTGCGGCCGGCGAACACCAGCATGAGCAGTTCGTGCTCGGCCGCGCCGAGCGGCGTCTGCTCGCCCGGACCTGCGGGGTGCCGCAGCAGCAGGCGCCGGGAGAGCCGGTGGAAGAGGTCGCGGTTACGGTCCTCGGCGGCGAGGACGCGCACGGTGAGCCCCGCGCCCTCGGTGGTCTCGGCGCCGTAGAGGATGCCCTCGCCCGGGAGCTGCCGCTCGGGCGTGAGTTGGCGCAGGGCGGCGAGCGGGATGCCGCAGGCGACGAGGGCGTCCGCGACGGCCTGGGGCGGAGGGCGGTCGGACGGGCCGCCGGCCATCAGCAGCACGGCCGAGCCCGCGGTACCGCCCACGGCGAGGGCGCCGAACGCGTCCAGCGCGACGAGCGAGGCGGCCAGCGCGCCCAGTGCCGCACAACCCAGGATCAGGGACCACAGGGCCAGCCGCCACGGGCGGGTCAGCCAGGGCCCCGCGGCGACGACCGCCGAGGCGCAGCCCGCCAGGTACACCGCCGACGGCCATCCCGCGTCCACCAGCCCGCCGCGACCCACCAGGACTTCCGGCCACTGCTCGGGGCGGCTGTCGGCCAGCGCGAGCCGGGTGAGCGCCCAGGCGATCCCGGCGCCCAGTGCCGCGGCGGGCAGCACCCGCAGCACCGCGTCCATACGCCGCTTCACGATGAGCACGACGAGGGCGGTGACCGGCGCCAGCACGGCGATCACCTGCACCGTGCCGACGAGGCCGTCACGCAGCCCCGGTGACAGCGCGGTGGCCGCGGAGAGCAGGCCCTGCTGGGCTTTGCGGGCGAAGTCACGGGCGGCGACCGCGAGCAGGACCGTCAGAGTGAGCGCGGTCAGCGACACCAGCAGCCGCAGGACGTCGGCCGCTCGCCGCACGTCGTGCGGCGCGGGAGCCTCGACGTCGGGCGTGGCCCCGTCCTTCGGGGTGCCCACGAGGTCGGAGGGGAGCAGCGAGCGATGGTGCTCGGTCATGTCGGGCCGCCGACTGAGGTGCGAGAACGACCCATGCGCTCACTCCCTCGCTGCACAGGTCCGGCTCGACCGGACGTGCGTCCATGCTTCCACGCGGCGGCGGCTCTCGTCCGGACGACACCGTGGGACTCCCGGCCCGGCCGCCTGCGGAGAATCGCGCCTGACAGGGGGCCGGGCGCCGGTGAGCGCTCGCCGCTTCCGACGGGCGGAGCGGCCCATGTTCGTCACGGAATCACTCCGCGTCGCTCCGGATCCCCCGCCTGCGACCCGTCACCGTACGTAGCCAGCCGTCACTGATGGGTCGCGCCGTGCGCTCAGCTGGCGTAGGCGAAGCAGCGCCGGGTGTTATTGAATGAAGTGTGCGGTCAGGAATCTCGGGACCCTGTCGCCGGGGTTCCGGTACGGCCCCGGCGCTGTGCCGAGGTCGGCGAGCGAGCTGAGAGAGCCGCATGAACTCCACCCCCTCCCGTCCCTCTCGGTCGCCGTTCGACATGGTCAGCGGCGCGCTGGGGCAGTACATCCCGCGCGGTGCGGGGGCGAAGGCAGCCCGTTCCGGCGAGGTGCAGGGAGACAACGGATCCCGCAATTCCGCACACTCCGGCTCGGCGCCGGGCCGTCAGGAGCAGATCCTGGGCGCGGTCAATCTGGACCGCGAACTGAGGATCACCCGCAGCAACCTGGACGCCCCGGTTTTCGCGGGGGTGGAGGTCGTGACCGGCAGCCCTTTCGTCGATCTGCTGCCGCCCTGGGACGTACCGACGGTGACCCGGAGGTTGCGGCAGGTCCTCGAGACCGGTGAGCCGCACGTCGCCCGGGTCCAGCGCCTGCGGCGCGGTGACGGGTCCGAGCTGGTGGTCTCGATGAGCATCCTGCCCGCCGCCGCCCCTCAGGAGGGGCTGACCGTCACGCTGATCGCGATGGCCAGGAGGCTGCATCTGTACGCGGCCGAGACCGCGATCGGCACCTCGTTGGACATCGGCGAGACCGCACAGTCGCTGGCGGAGTCCCTGCTGGCCTGGGGAGACGTGGCCGCCATCGACCTCGACCTCGCCGTGTGGACGGGCGAGGTGGTCACCGAGCAGCCGCAGCGGCGGATCCGGCTGCGGCGAGCGGCTCTGGTGCCGGACCGGGCGTGGCCGGACGGCTATGTGACGCCGGGCGACGATCTTCCCACCGATGCGAGTCGTCTGCTGTCACAGGCGATTCGGCGTGACAACGCCGCGCAGGCCATCGTCCTGTCCGACCGGGCGGCGATCGAGCGGGTACTCGGCAGTACGCGGCTGGTGCGTGCCCTGGTGCCCGGTGACCGGGCGGCGGGCGTGGCGTACATCCCGCTGGTCCTGGACGGCGCGCCGCCCGTGGTTCTGGGAGTGGCGGAGGTCTGGCGTCGCTCGGGCCGTCCCTTCGACGACAGCGAGCTGCTCGACCTGCAGGAACTGGTGGCCAGGACCTCCCATCACGTGGACCTGGCCCGGCAGCACCAGCGCGAGCACACGCAGGTGCTGGCGTTGCAGCGCCGGCTGCTGCCCCGGTCGGGCGGCGACACCATCGAGACCGCCAGCATCTACCAGCCGGCCACCCCCGACAGCGCGGGCGTCGGCGGTGACTGGGTGAACAGCTTTCCGCTGCCGGACGGCCGTACCGCGCTGGTGGTCGGTGATGTCGTCGGGCACGGGCTGGGGGCCGCGGCGACCATGGGGCAGCTGAGCATGGAGGCCCGCGCGCTGCTGTCCGCGGGGCTGGCGCCCGACGAGGTGCTGGAGCACCTGGACGAGACGGTGACGCTGCTGGACGACGCGGAGTCAGGGCTGGCGGCCGGATACAGCGCCCTCGGGTCGACCTGCTGCATCGCCGTGTACGACCCGGTCAGCCACCGCGTGACGCTGTCCAGCGCCGGCCACCTCCCGCCGATCCTGGTCCCCCCGGACGGGCTCGGCGGCCCGGTCGCGGCCCGCCCGCACCCCGGGCTGGGCGCCGAGTTCGCGTTGCGGGAGCCGTTCGACGTGTACGCGTTCGCAGCGCCGCCCGGCTCGCTGCTCGCCCTCTACACCGACGGCCTGGTGGAGGACCCCGCCCTGTCGATCGACGAGGGCATCGGCAGGCTGGCGGACGCCGTGTCCAAGGTGCACCCCTGGGACGACCTCGACCAGGCGGCGCGACGCGTAGTCTCCGCTCTGGCCCCCGCTCGCCAGCGGGACGACATGACCCTGCTGCTCGCGCGCATGATCGGCTACCGCAAGGAGGACACCGCGACGTGGCGTCTGCCCGCCCGCGCCGACGCGGCGGCCAGGGCCCGCGCGCTCGTCTCCGAGCTGCTGGTGCGGTGGGACGCCCGGGACGACACCCGCGACAGCGTGCTGCTGGTGGTCAGCGAGCTGGTGGCCAACGCGATCCGGTTCGCGGCAGGCCCCATCACGGTACGGCTGATCAGGACCGGTGACGGTCTGCTGTGCGAAGTGGGCGACACCGGTAATGGCAGGCCGCGGCTGGGCCGCGGCGGTCTCCTCGGGGACGGTGGTCGTGGCCTGCACGTGGTGCACGGACTCACGACCCGGTGGGGGGTGCGGTGGACGGACACCGGCAAGGTGGTCTGGGCGTCGGTCGGCAGGTGACCCGCACGTGGGGGAGGCATGCACTCGTCAGGTGATGCCACCGGCGGAACGGCGGCCACCGCCGGTACGGGTGGCTACAGCCACTCTCCTTGCAGTGCGGTGGCCGTGAGGCCCGGTGCAGCCGCGTACAGGACGGCGCGGCTGCCCGGTTCCTGCCCCGCGTCGTGCGCCCGGCGCATGATGTCGAACACGGCGGCGCCGCCGCGGTTGCCGGTGGTGTAGCTGTCCCGGCTGTAGTCCAGCAGCCCTGAGGGCCAGGCCTCGGGCATCGTCTGCTCCATGTACTCCAGCACACGCGTGCCGCCGGGGTGCGCGAGCAGGACGTCGGGGTGCCAGGCGTCGGGGTCGTCCTGGTAGCGGGCGTGCAGCCACTCCCACATCGCGGTGACCGTCTCCTGCACGGCGCGCGGACCGCGCCGGTCCATCACGAAGTGGGTGCCGTCCGCCTGGGTCTCCAGCCGGTGGAGGTCCTGGGTGCCGGGCAGCGTGTGGTTCCAGGCGGCGTCCAGCCGCAGCATGGACTCGGACCTCGGGCGGCCCGTGACCACCGTGGCGACCGCGGTGTCCGCGAACAGCAGCCGGACGATCAAGGACTCCAGCGTGTCGTCCGCGGGCTGGTAGGTGGTGCTCAGCGCCTCCGCGATCACGACCAGGACCACCCGGTCGGGTTCCGCGGCCACGAGATCCGCCGCCAGCGCCAGGGAGCGGGTCCCGGCGATGCAGGCCCACTGCGTGGCCGGCAGCAGCATCACGTCGCTGCGCAGCGAGAGCTTGTTGGCCAGGGCGACGTCCAGCCCCGGAAGCGCCGGGGTGGTGGAGTGGCTGGTGATCACGCAGTCGACGTCCGAGGCGTCCAGCCCGGCGCTCTGCAGGGCCCCGCGCGCCGCGCGCTCACCGTAGGACTGCACCGCCGCCCAGGCCGGAGCGGTGCGTTCCTGGACGGTCTGCGGCGCGGGTATCGACTCAAGGGCCGCGATCACGCGATCCACGTCCTGCTCGGTGAACCCGTCACCGGCCATTGCCTCCCGGGTCGCCCCGACGCCGGCGGCCGGCACGCCGTTCCCGCTGCCGGGCGCGACGGCGGTCTCCAGCGGCAGCATCCAGCCGCGGGACTCGATGCCCGTACTGGCCGCGATCCCGTCAATCCGCGGCGCCCAGGCCGCGTTCGGGTGCCGGCCGCGTACGTCCGCCACGATCTCGCTGGTCTTCACGGTGTGCTCGCCGTGTATCACGGCAGGCGGGCACAGGTATGCAGGCATGATTAGCGCCTTTCGTCAGGGAACGAGGAAGAACATCACGAACGCTGTGTCTTGAATCACTTCAGCCCGGGGCAACCAAGTCGGTGCCTATGCGCTCCACTTCGGACTTCTGTGTCCGGTTCGAGCATGGGCGCTAATGGGACATTTGCGCTGTGACCTGGGCAACGCGGGTAACTTTTCCCATGCGTGACATGGCGCACAGTGTGGTTCGAGCCCGACGTGTGGCCGTGCCGACCTGAGATGCCGTCAGCCCGGCGCGGAGACGGCGAGGTACGGTCTCGGCATCCTTCCGGAGGACCTGGAGAACGCCGAGTGGGTTCATGCCACTTGCTGGATCACCCGACCTGATGGATCACGGAACACCTTCGCCGTGCAATAGCGGACGGCCGAACAGGCGTCCGGATCGGCGGTACGCTCGGACAATGTCGAATCGGGCAGTGGCAGCTGGAGTAGGTCTCGCGCGGGTCATGGCGCACTGCGGGGGCAGCCCGGCGGCGGCCGTGCAGTACTTGGCAGGTGCCATCGCCTCCGCGCCCGAGGACCCCGAGCCGTATGCGGTTCTCGCCGAGTGGTGGCAGGACCGGCCTTCGGAACTGGCCGAGGTCGTTGAGGGGGCCGACTCCCTGAGAGCGGTATTGGCGCTGGCGTACATCAGGTTCCTTGAGAACAACATGGACGACGCGGCGCTGGCGATGGGATCCGTCACCGGTGCGCGCCCCGACATCGCCTGGGCGAACGCCCCTTGGTTCAGCGAGGAACGATTCGTCGGTGTGGTGAGCGCCGACGCGCTCGCCGAGGCCGCGATGCGGACGATGGACTACGGCCATGAATTGGACACCGACGGCATGCGCGAACGGTTCCGGCCCTGGTTCGACGCCATCGACGCGGTCTCCGCCCGCCGGCCGGTTCCGGACGCGTTGGCCAAGATGGCCATCCTGCTGCGGGCATGCGGCCGCACCGACGCGTCCTTCGCCCTCTGCGACCAGGCGGACTCCGTCGAGCGGATCATGCTGACGGAGGTTGTACGCGCGGGAACGTGGCGCAAGCTGGGCGACCCCGAACAGACTGTCGCGGCGTTCGAGCGCGCTCTTGCTCTGGAGCCCGCCAACTGGTCGCTCCATCTCGACCTCGCCGACGTGCACGCCGAGCAGGGCGACTTCGCAGCGGCGGTCCAGCTGATGGACCGGGGAAGGCGGTACGCGCCCCCGACCGAACTCACCTTCCGCGCGGCCGACGCCGCCTACCGGACCCGCCTCACCGGCTCGCCCACCGAAATGCGCGCACTCATCGAGCTGGCGGCACATCTGCCGAACGACTCCTACCGCGGCCTGCTGATCGACCACGCGTGTGCCGGCCCCGGCCTGCCCGCAGAACTCGTGACCGAGGCGCGCCGCATCCAGAACGCCTGAGGCTTCTGTCTCCCGCGGGCGCCCCAGAGCGCGACAGGAGTCCAACGCCCCGCGGTCGTTCTGCTACGTCAACGAAGCCTGAGGTCTGGAAGCGTCAACAGTCCGTCAGGCGGCTGGATCACCCCGAGCTGGGCCGCGATCTCCTGCAGGCACGCCGGTTCCAGAGCGGTAAGTGGGGCGATCACGTCCGCGGCGAAGCCGTGGGACAGGGAGCGCTTGACGAGTTCGACCAGTGGCGGGGAGGTGGTGGCCGCGGCGAGGGCCAGGCAGTAGGCGGCGTCCTCATGGAGGTCGTCGATGAGGGGGAGAGCCTCGGTCAGGTGGCCTGCGTCGAGCATGGTTTTGACCATGTCGGTGAGGACGACCTCGGCCAGTACTTCGCCCAGCCGACGGGCTTCCGCGTGGTAGCGATCCCAGAGGCCAAGGCGGACGACTGCTTCGGGAGGCACCGTCTGGGTCCCGTAGTGAGCGCCCGTGACCAGAGCGGCCTGCTCCAGCGTGGCCAGGAGGCGGGTGAAATCCTCGGTGAGGCCGGTGGCCTGGCAGGCCACCGTGAGCCAGGGAAGGGCCCAGACGCCGTTGTTCCGGGGCGCCTCCAGGGCCGCGGCTTCGGCGAGTTGAGCCGTGACGTCGCGGCACAGACGCTCGTGCCCGGCGTCGCACATTTCGACGATCATCGAGGCTGCCAGTTCCTGCCGGCGGGCAAGGTCCTGCGCCGCACTCGCAGACGTGGTCAGTGCCGTTTCATGGATCAGGGAGATCGCCGAGGGGATGTCGCCCGACAGCAGGTGCGCGCGCAGCTCGAGTGTGCCGCCGGGGAGGTCGGTCCCGGAGAGCCGGCGTGCCAGATCGAGGGCAACGTCGGTATGTCCGGCGTCGAGGTGGACGGAGGCGAGTTCGCGCATGACACGGGTGCGCCACCCTGCGACGCCCGCGTCCGTCGACTCCTCGATGGCCTCCGCCACCTGCGCGGTGAACAGAACGAGATCTGCGGCGCGGTGATCGCCGCGCGCGACGACAGCCCTGGCGGAGCTCAGCAGGATGTCGACACGGCCGAGCTGATCCGCCCCGAACCCAGCCGCGATCCGCAAGGCGTGGTCGAGGTGACCGAGCCCGGCGGCTGCGCTTGCCACCGCTTGCGCTTCCGTTGCGGCGCTGTCGTCGCTGTCGTGCAGCACCGTGTGCACGGCCAGTTCCAGGGCCGGCGTGGCCAGGTCCGTCCGTCCGGCGGCGAAAGCGGCCTCGGCGACGGCCGCCAGGACGGTGGGTGGCGGAGTGTTCCTGGTCTCGTCGAGGGCAGCTTCCACCTCGCGCACCACGGGAGCGGCGTCCTGGCGCGTGTCGGAGTCGAGCAGCGCCAGCGAGATCTCCGCGAGGTGATCCGCACGGGTGGAGGGGGTCGCGATGTCCCGGGCCAGTGAGAGTGCCAGCGAAAGGTGGCCGTTGGCGCGCGCGGACTTCGAGGCGTCGCCGAGCAGTTCGTCGGTCGCTCCGGGCAGCGGAGGGTCGGTGAGCAGTTCGTCGGTCGCTCCGGGCTGTCGAGGATCGAGGCCGTGGGCGGCGAGGGCGGCGTAGGCGAGCTCGACAAGATCGAGATCGGGAGAGGCCGCGGCGGGCAGGGCCAGCAGGTGGCGGGTCCGGTCCTTGTCCTGGTAGACGGCCGATTCCACGACCTCGGAGAAGGCGAACTCATGGTTCAAAGCCGTGAGGAGGACCTCGGGCACGTTGCGACGACCTCCATTGGCGGAGTGCACGCCGCAAGCCGTGAGGAGGGCTTGCTTTCTGCTGTCCCGGTCCAGTTCGGCGAGGTGCCGGAGGAGGCGGTCGAGGTCGCCGAGCGCGGCGAACGCCGGCGCGAGGAGGCCGACGAAGTCGGGGCGGTCCTCGGCATCGGCGTGTTCGATGGCCTCCCCGATCAGGAGCCGTGTCAGCGCGGGATCGATCTCGGCCAGTGAGGTGGCGGCGTCGGTGAGGGACCAGCCACGCTCGTCGCCGCTCTCGGTGAGCGCTTGCCGAGCCAGATCGGCGGCGCCTGGTTCTCCGTGCCGCGACAACGCGAGGGCCGCGCGCACCGTGTGCAGCATCCGCTCCAGGGACAACCTCCCCGGTACGGCCATGGCTTCGTGGATCAGGTTCCGCGCCTCGGTCCGCCGGCTGTCCAGCAGGTGCTCGCCGATCGCCAGCAGGGCGTCGGCTCGCACGTAGACGTTCTGCGCCGTACGGGCGAACTGAATGCCCTCCTCGGTTCGGCCGAGGCGTACCAGCAACAGTGGATACGTGGCAGGCATGGTGAAGTTGTCGTCCTCGATGCGCTTGCGGAGCAGCGACACCCGCGTCAGCAGAGTGAGGTCGCAGTCGGGGTCCGCCTCGAGGAGCCTTGCCGCGTGCGACAGTTCGGACAGGGCGGCCAGCTCGCCGTCGGTCCGGCGGCGCAGCAGAGCGCGGCGCCCGGCGGAGGACATGGCTGCCAGCGTCCGGCCGGCGCCTTCAGTGAGCAGGAGGGTCGGGTACGCATCGGTCAGGTAGTCCGGGGAGTCATCGGGCCAGCCGGCCGCCGCGAAACCGAGTGCCCAGTCGTCGAGGGCGGCGCGGGCATCGGTGAACTCCTCGCGTTCCAGGTCCTCCTGGACGGCGACGGCCAGGGTGTCGTGGGCGAGGGTGTACCGGGTCGGCGTACCGGGACGCGGCTCCACGACCCTGGAGAGCTCCCGTTCCAGGGTCCTGCGCACACCCAGCGGGGATTCGTGGACAAGCTGGGCGATGTCTCTGCTGCTCAACGCGCCGCCGGCGACCGTCATCGTGGTCAGTACGGTGCGCGGCACAGGCTCGGCGAGGACGTGATCCAGCTCCTGGCGAGCGCGAAGGAGCAGGCTCGTCGCCGCGGGGAACGGCGTCAGCACCTCACGGCGGCAGGTGCGCAGCGGGTGGCTGCCGTCCACGTCGAGTGGCACCTCGGAATGCCGGCTCGTCACCAGGACGTGGGCCGTCGGACCGAGCGAGGTCGGTAGCTGCGCGGCGATACTGGGCTCAGCGAGCTCGCGGTGGTCGTTCTCGTCCAGGCCGTCGACGAGCAGCAGCAGGGAACGGCCGGTGATCCGCGTCGCCCGGTCCCAGAGGCTGAGGAAGGCGGCCGCGTCCGGTTCGGCGGGCGGGAACTCGCCGAGCAGGGTGGCGAGTTGGTCACACATGGCGCGATGGAACTGCTGGACGCGCATCTGTCCGTCGCGCCGGGAGATGACGAACGACACCACGTCCAAACCGGGATGCGGCCTCGTGGCGAAGTGGGTCACCAGCGAGGTCTTTCCGGCCCAAGGACCGGCGACGAGCATCAGGTAGGGGTCCGGGCCCGTGGCGAACGCCAGAAGGTCGGCGAGCTCCTGGGCGCGGCCGGTCAGTTCGGCGCATCGGGCTGCGTACTGGTGCACCATCGCCTCGTAGGCCGGGCGACGCCGCTCCGGCCCGTGCAGAGCTTCCGGCACGACGCCGTGCGAGGCCAGCAGAGCACGGGCGGCGGCGCCACTCGGCTCGGGCTCGCGCTCGCCTTCCGCCCGCGGCTCGTACGCACCGATCACAGCAGCCAGGCGCACGGCCTCCAGCCCGCCCGAGTGCGCCGACTCCACGACGACGCCGACAGCCGCCCCTTCACAGACGACGCCCGCGCCCGAGAAACCGCTCCAGTCGCGCGCTTCCAGGCGGCGGCCATCCGACCGGTGCAGCAGCAGGCGGCCCCGCTTCACACTGGACCCGAGCGGGATCACCCCGTCGATCTGGTCGCTGTCGCGCCACGTCGCGCTGTCCGTGTCCGTCCAGCTCTGATGGCGCGGAAAACCGATCGCGGTGAACGGTAGCCGTCCGTCAGCTTCGTCCGGTACCACTCCGATGGCCATCGGAGCGATCTCGTCGAGGCGGTCGTCCGCGGGGAGTTCGACGAGCGCGACGTCCAGCCGGGCACCCCGCCACACCGTGCGCCCGGTGACGACGATCTCGCCGGGGGCGCCACCGGACAGCCGCACGCCGACCGGGCCGCCGCCCTCGACCACATGGCGGGCCGTCACCACCAAGGACGTGGCCAGCCGCAGCCCTGAGCCGTACCCGGTGCCGCCGTCCTGCTCGACCAGGACCTCGGCGCACCGCCCGGTGAGAGGGTCCCTCACCACCGGCCTCAGCGCGGGAGTTCGGGTAGCCGGTCGCCGACCGACAGCGGCCGGCCGGCGTCGTCGGTGGGTGTCAGCGTCATCCGCACACGCTGTGTCCGGCCGCCGCTGCGCTTGCCGTCGGTGCCCGCCTCGACCACCCACAGTTTGAGGCCCCCGCGGCCGCTTGCCTCCCGCGTCATCGTGACCTCGAACTCGAGCTCCACAGCGCCGACTCCGAACTTGACCCCGCGGCCCGTCCCTTCCTGCTGCGCCGTCTCCAACTCATCGCGGAGTACGCGAATGTAGTCGGCGAGAGGAACGCCCTCGGGATCGCTCATCAGATGCTGCCTCCACGTACGTCGATGTCCACGAGTCTGCCAGGCGACCGGCTCGTTCGTACGCGAACCGAGATGCGTCCGCCGGGTTGTTCGTACGTGTACGGGATTGCGTCGGCCGGCTCGTTGGTACGTGCACCGGGATGCGTCGGCCGGCTCGTTGGTACGTGCACCGGGATGCGTCGGCCCGCTCGTCGATACGTGCACCACCTGCGTCGACGGGCTCGCTCGATGGCGAACCGGATGCATCGGATTTCGACCAGGTCCTGGGGTCCCGGCTAGCGTCTCGGCCCCGCGACGGCGTACGTGGCGGTCCCCGCGGCCGCGAGGACAAGGGCCGTCCAGGTGGCCGCTGCGGCGTCCGGCGGCAGCAGCATCCAGCCGGCCACCCGCATCGGCGTACTGGTGGCCGGTGGCGCGATGAACGAGAACGACAGCCAGGCGAACGGCAGTGTCCATGCGTGCCGGCCGCCGGCGAGTGCCGCGCCCAGGGCGGCAAGTCCCGTCAGGCCCGCGCTGTTGCGGACGACGAACGTGGTGGGGGCCATGTCCTCGCCCAGCGCTTGCACGGCCAGCAGTACCGCCGCGACGACCGTGCCGGCGAGCAGCACGTGCGCTGCTCTGCGGGGGACCCAGCGGATCGCGGCCGTCCGGTCCAGGGCGTGGTCCGGCCCGCTGAGGCCGGTCGAGGCTGCCATCACCCCCGCGGCGAGGACGAGTACGGGCAGCCGGGGATCAACGGGTTCCTCGGACCCGTCCCGGGCGAGTGCCCACACCGCGACCGCGCTGATCACCACAGCGGCGAGCGACGCGGGCACCTGGCGCGAACGGGCGTACAGCGTCAGCCATCTCACCGCGACGCACCGCCGCTCAGCGCGTCGAACGCGTCGCCCTTGCAGGAGTGCGCCACTGCGCGCATCGAGTCGATTCGCGCGCGTTGGCCGGTCCGCGGAAGCTCCTTGAATTCCTTCCACGCCGCGCGGGTCTCGGCGTCGACTTCGCGACGCAGGTCTGCCGGGAGAGAGCGGGGGAGTGGCTTGAGGTCGCCGAGGACCCAACTCGCCGCGACCGTCTGTGCGTACAGGTCCCCTCCCACGCTGGTCCAGCCGACGGGAGTGCACCCCGGCACCATGCCCTTGGCGATCACCGCCCGGGTCAGCTCCTCGCCCTCGGCGTCGGCGATGATGTCGTCGTCGAAGTCGAGGAGCACGGTCTTGCTGGACCACTGCGGCGTGGCGCCATGCGGCAGTACGGCCGTGTTCTCCCGGACCGAGGTCGGCGCCCGGTCGCCCAGGGCGGTGTGCAGCAGGCGTAGAGCCTCCTTGCCAGGGCCCGTCAGGTCGGCGAGTCGGTCTTCGTGCGTCTTGGTCACGCACACCGGGCCGTCGCACACGAGCTCAGCGGCGGCCTCGTCGACGACGTACATGCGGCGCGGGTCGGAGGGGAGGACGAGGAGGGCGAGTGCCGCTCCCGCGAGGACGGGCGTGAGGGCGATCAGCCGGGTGCGCGGCGTCGCGGCGATCAGCAGCGCGAAGCCCGTCGCGGCCATGCCGAGCAGCCAGATCGTCTGCCCGAGGTGCACGGAGGTGGAGAGCGTGACGAACACGTTGCGCACCTCTTCGACCTCCGGTGACAGCAGGGAGATCTGCTTCGGATCCGTGTTCGTCATCCCGTCGGACGTGGTCGTCTGCGTCCGGCCCAACGACATGTGCATCAACGCCGTGAACACGAAGGCGGCCATGGCCAGCGCCGGTGGGGTGAGCACGGACGGCAGGGCCCGTCCCGCGCCCATGCCCAGCACGGCACCCGCGACCAGGAACAGCGCCCCCACCAGCGAGATCGGCAGCCAGCCGAGGTGCGTGTACTCGGTGCGCGCGAACACCTGGACCCCGCCCACGAGGACGAGCAGCGCGAAGGCCGACGCCAACGTGATCGCCATCGCGCCCGCCGGCTTCGCCGCGCGGTGCCAGGCGGGACGGGGTGTGGTCGTCAGGAGCTCGGACATCTTCGAACGGTGGTCGCGCAGGCCCTGCAGAGCGCCGAACCCCACGGCCAGCGGCCACAGATAGAACAGCAGGGCGCGGGTCCACATCGCCAGGGACGTCCACTGGGCTGTCCACGCTGTGGTGCCGTTCCACCATCCGGCGTTCAGGAGGTACAGGAACGCCAGCGCGCTCGTCAGGACGACGGCGCCGGCCCACGGGGCGACGGAGCGCCGCAGCTCGATGCGCAGGACACGGACGTTCACCAGGAGCCGCTTCCCTGCTGGGGGTTGAGCAGCATGGCCGAGTAGCCGCGCTCCAACGGGCTGTCGCCCTCGTGTTCCGGGCCGCCCACGGACGCCAGTTCGTCCGGCGGGCCCTGGAAGACCAGTCGCCCCTCGGCGAACAGCACCACGTCGGTGCAGGCGGCGGCCACGTCCTCCACCAGATGGGTCGAGACGACCACGCAGGTGTCCGTTCCCAGCTCCTGCAGCAGCTCGCGGAAGCGCAGCCGCTGGGCCGGGTCGAGGCCGACCGTCGGCTCGTCCAGCAGCAGGATCGTCGGGTCGTTGACGATGGCCTGGGCGATGCCTGCCCGCCGGATCATCCCGCCGGACAGGGTCTTCATCCGCGCGTCGGCACGGTCGGCCAGACCGACCCGCTCCACGGCACGCTGCACCGCCGCGGGGATGTCCGCCTTCGGCACCTCCTTCAGCCACGCCATGTACTCGACGAACTCGCGTACCGTGAAGCGCTTGTAGTAGCCGAACTCCTGCGGCAGATAGCCGATCCGGCGCCGCAGCGCACGGTGCTCGCCCCGGCCGCCGACGGCCTCGCCGAGCAGCTCCAAGGTGCCCGAGGTCGGACGCAGCACGGTGGCCAGTGCCCGGATGAGAGTGGTCTTGCCCGCCCCGTTGGGGCCGAGCAGACCGTGTACGCCGGTGCCCAGCGACAGGTCGAGGCCGTCGACGGCCATCCGTTTCCTGCCGACCCTGACCTTGAGTCCGGTGGCCCGGATCTCCCAGGCGTAGGGCGTCGGCGCGATGTCGGCCGCGGTCACCGCGGGCATCATGTGGTGTTCCTTTCCGATGGTCATCGATGGGCTCCCAGCACGGAGTAGGCGCCCCTGCGGGCGATCACGACACCGATGCCGAGCGCGAGAATCAGCGCCCACACGGGCAGACCGTCCGTCTGCAGGGCGAAGGTGGTACGGCTGGTGGCCAGGGTCGGCGCGACGACCACGGCAGCCCACACAGCGGCCAGTCCGGTGGCGGCACGGGTGACCCCGACGACACCGCCGAGCGCCAGCGTCGTCGAAGTGAAGGCCAGGCAGGGCAACAGCCACTGGGCCACCATCACCCCCGTCGCCCATCCGCCCACCAGCAGCGCGGGGACCACGACGGCGAGCACGGACGCGGTGCGCCGCAGCACCAGATAGAGCCCGGCCCTGGGAACCGAGGCCGTCAGTTCGTACGCCGGGTCCAGTCCGCGCGACCACGACGCCGCGACGCCGAGCACGGGCAGAACCGGTGCGAACAGCAGCACCAGCGACACCTCGCCGGGACCGGAACCGGAACCGAAACCGGAATCGGAGGCGACCAGGTCGAGCAGCAGGGCGAGCAGCGTCACGCCCACGACCATGGCCAGCCACGGCACCATCGTGGGCGTCATCCACCGGGACAGGCGCGCCGACCAGGGGCGTCGGCGCGGCATCGTGGCGGTGACCGCCAACTGGGATTCGAGGCCGGACCACACCGAGTCCACCAGCGCCGCCACTGCGGGCACCCCGGAATCGACAACGGCGGCCAGCCGGTCACGGCACACCCGGCACGTCTCCAAATGGGCCTCCACGGCCCACACTTCGTCGGCGGCGAGGCCCGCGTCACCACGCGCATACCCCTCGATGATCCGCCTCGACGCGTGTTCCATACTCATGCCAGCGCCCTCCGCATCGCGATCCGGGCCCGGCGCGCACGGGTCTTGACCGTGCCCTCGGGCAGCCCGAGCAGGACCGCGGTCTCCCGGACGGACAGTCCGTCGAGCACCATGGCCTGCAGTACTTGTCTCAGTTCCGGCGCGAGGCATCGCAACGCGTCCCCGACGTCACCGCCGACCGTCGCCGCGAGTGCCTCGTCCTCGGCGGCGGGCGCCGCGTCGAGCACGGCGGCGGACGGAGGCGGCTCCGCGTGATGGGCCCTGCGCCGGAACGCGTCGACCATGCGGCGTGCCGCGATCGTCCACAGCCAACCGGTGGCCGTCCCTCCGACCGCGGCCCCGGCGAAGGCGTCCGCCGCGCGCCACACAGCCAGGTAGGTCTCCTGCATGACCTCCGCGACGATCTGCTCGTCCCCACACCGGCGACGCAGCCGTACCGCCATCCAGGGCGACGTGCGCCGGTACAACTCCTCGAACGCGGCACGGTCGCCCCTGGCCACCAACCGGACAAGACGCTCCTCGTCCAACTCGTGCAGCGCCACTCTCACTGATCTCACACCCGCTAGACGCCCGAGTCGGCTCGCGGGTTTTCGCCCTGCAGTGATCCCCGTCACATGGGAGAAGGGTTGTGGTCTCGACCGGCCGGCGCGCTCGTATCGCCGATGCCCGCACTTCTCTGTGCACGGCTGTCGGCTTCACCCCGGCAGGGACGCACCAGCAAGCGCACGGACATCGTGTCCGAAGCCTCCGCCTCCAACGCCCCGCCGGGACGACGCTGTTGGGGGCTTCCCTCCGGCGGAGGGGCCAGGGAGTCGCCGCGTTGTGGGGGTCGGTCCAGCCGACGTCGCTCAGTCGGTTTTCGCTTCTACCGGTTGCCGAAGAATCGTCCTGAGCTTCGCGGGATCGGTCCTACGCGGGTCGCTGAGATAGATCTCGTGGTGCAACCCCACCTCCCGGAGCTTGTTGGCGGGCAGGAACTCGTGGTGCAGCCTCGTCAGTTTCGGCGTCTCGTCGTCGTACGAGCCGATGTGGAGAAGCTGGGCGCTGATGCCTTCGTGCAGGGCCTCCGACCGAACTTTCGGAACAGCCGGGAGGGCCTTCTTCGCCATAGCGGCTTGCTTGGCCCCCTGGATCATCTCGCCAGTGATCCAGTCGGGGATGTTGATGAGCAGTCTCCACAGCCAGTTGTCCTTGATCCTGGCCCGAAAGTCGTCCATGTCGTCCGCCCACCACAGTCCCTCAAGCGGACCGACGACGAAATCCTTGCCGAGGTCGCCTTTGCTCGCGAACTTGACGGTATAGGCGACCGCGTAGAGCGCTTCGACCGCGTGGCGATATGTGGCGCTGGTGTTCGGGTCGCCGTGCCCGTCGATGGCGAGGAAACGCATCTCGGGAATGTCCACGAGTTCCCAGTCGGTGTTCCTGGGCGCATAGCACTTCTTGAACTCGCGCTTGACGTCGTACTTTGCGGTCATGCCGAGGGGTCTTCCTGGTGAGTGATGGTCCTCGCGGATCGGTGGAGTCGCCGTTGAGGATGACGACGTACGAGCTTGCCCCGCTTTCCCCAAGTCCTCATCCACTGCTGGACGGCTTCGCGGGTCGGCGAGTATTCCATGCGGGCCGCCGGCTGACGGTGGTCAGGCGGTTCCCTCGGCAGGAGTACCAGGAGGGGCCCCGGCGTGGTCGGGCCAGTTCCCGCATACGGCCCCGCGGATGGGCGCTCGCCGAGGCCGTGGGGGAGGGGCCTGTTCCGCTCCAGTCGCCCGGTCCTGGAGGGCCGCCGTGTCCGGGTGAGGCCGAAAATCTGCGCTCTCAGTGCCAGTTTGCCTGACTTGCTTGGTCATTTTGAGCCGTGCAGTTGGCAGTCGCATGACAACTCGACGGTCATGGTGCCACTCTTCTGCAGAAGTTCACCGTTCCTTGACGTGTTCACCACATGGTGCCACCGCGTTCCCTCCACCCCCCACCTCCTTCCACCCGCATGCCGTGCAGCGCATCGGACCGGCGTACCCCGCCGCTCCCTCTCGTCCACGGCCCCCACCACGGGCCACCGCCGTACTGAAGGAGAACCCGTTGTCCCTGCGACACCGCACTCCCAACCGGCGCAGACGCGCCGCCGCTGTCGCCCTCACCTCCGTAGGGGCCCTGCTGGCCCTGGCCGCCCCCGGCCCCGCGGCCGCGGTACCGGCCGACCAGGCCCCCGCGAAGATCACCGCGAAACCCCGCACAGGCGCCGCCCAGACTTCCCTGACACCCGCCCGCCGCACCGCCCTGATCAAGACCGCCCAGTCCGCGGCGGCCGGCACGGCGGAGCGGATCGGCCTCGGGGGCAACGAGAAGCTCGTCGTCAAGGACGTCATCAAGGACGCCGACGGCACCACGCACACCCGCTACGAGCGCACCTACGCCGGGTTGCCCGTCCTCGGCGGCGACCTCGTCGTCCATGACAAGAGCGGTCGTACGACCGTCACCAAGGCGAACAAGGCCAACCTCTCGCTGTCCTCTCTCACCCCGAAGATCACGGCTGCCGGCGCCGCCGACAAGGCACTGGACGTGTCGAAGAAGGCCGAGGTCAAGGGTTCCGGTACGGAGCGGGCGCCCCGGCTCGTGGTGTGGGCCGGCTCCGGCAAGCCCGTGCTGGCCTGGGAGACCGTCGTCGAGGGCACGCAGGAGGACGGCACGCCCAGCGAGCTCCAGGTCGTCACCGACGCCGCCACCGGCAAGCAGCTCCTGGCCGCCGAGAAGGTGCACACCGGCTCCGGCACGGGCCAGTACGCCGGCGAGGTCCCGCTCGGCACCACCCTGTCCGGATCGACGTACCAGCTCGTCGACCCCGACCGCGCGGGGCAGAAGACGTACGACCTCAACCAGGGCACTTCGGGCACGGGCACGCTGTTCACGGACGACAACGATGTCTGGGGTGACGGCCGGCCCACGAACCGTCAGACCGCCGGCGTCGACGTGGCCTTCGGCGCCGCGGCGACCTGGGACTACTACAAGGAGGCCCACGGCCGTAACGGCATCCGCAACGACGGTGCCGCCGCCTACAGCCGCGCCCACTACGGAAACAACTACGTCAACGCCTTCTGGCAGGACTCCTGCTTCTGCATGACGTACGGCGACGGCTCGGGCAACACGCACCCGCTGACCGCACTCGACGTGGCCGCCCACGAGATGAGCCACGGAGTCACCGCCGCCACCGCGGGCCTGGTGTACTCCGGCGAGTCCGGCGGACTCAACGAGGCCACCTCCGATATCTTCGCCGCCGCCGTGGAGTTCTACGAGGACCTGTCCGCCGACCCCGCGGACTACCTGGTCGGCGAGAAGATCGACATCAACGGTGACGGCACCCCGCTGCGCTACATGGACAAGCCCTCCAAGGACGGGGCCTCCCGCGACAGTTGGAGCTCCACCCTGGGCGGCATCGACGTCCACTACTCCTCGGGCCCCGCGAACCACTTCTTCTATCTGCTCTCCGAAGGCAGCGGCGCCAAGACCGTCAACGGCGTGTCCTACGACAGCCCGACGTACGACGGACAGCCCGTCACCGGCATCGGCATCCAGAACGCCGCCGCGATCTGGTACCGCGCGCTGACGACGTACATGACCTCCACGACCAACTACGCCGGCGCCCGCACCGCCACCCTGTCGGCCGCCGCGGACCTGTTCGGCGCCTACAGCCCGACCTACCTCGCCGTCGCCGACGCCTGGGCCGGCATCAACGTCGGCAACCGCATCGCCCTCGGCGTCAACCTCGCCCCGACCGCCGACCAGATCAGCGGCGTCAACCAGGAGGTCAACCTCCAACTGGACGCCTACACCACCAACTCCGGAGCCTCCCTCACCTACGAGGCCACCGGGCTGCCGGAGGGCCTCAGCGTCAGCCCCAGCGGGCTGATCAGCGGCACACCGACCACCCTCGGCACCAGCGACGTCACCATCACCGTCACCGACAGCACCGGAGCGACCGCGACAGACGCCTTCAGCTGGCAGATCGCCTACGTCTACTCCAACGCCACCCGCGTGGACATCCCCGACAACGGGGCTGCCGTCGAATCGCCGGTGACCATCACAGGCCGCGACGGCAACGCCTCGGCGACCACCACGGTCCACGTCAACATCATCCACACCTACCGCGGTGACCTGACCGTCGACCTCGTCGGCCCGAACGGCACCGTCTACTCCCTGCTCAACCGCACCGGCGGCTCCGCCGACAACGTCGACCAGACCTTCACGGTCGACGCCTCCGCCCAGCCGCTCACCGGCACGTGGAAGCTGCGCGTGCAGGACCGGGCATCCATCGACGTCGGATACATCGCCCACTGGACCCTGACCCCTTGATCCCCTGACGCCCTGACACGGCGACAGAAGACAGCGCCGCCACCCAGCCACCTCGGGGCCCGGGCGGCGGCGCTTTGTCCCTTCGGATCCCAGTCGGCGTCCGAGAGTCGAGGCTCGTTGGAGCGGAGCTCTCCTGAACGTCAGTGTTGCCGGGGAGAAGTGATCACCGCTCGAGGACGTCGCGGTGCGGCGGGCAATGGACTTGTGCCGTTGCCCGCCGCACGGTTCTCGCGGATCAGCTGAAGGGGATCACCAGCACGGACTTGTCCGTGCCCGTCTGCAGTCTGGCGGTGCCGTTGCCGATGGCGCTCCAGACTTCGAGGCGTACGGTTCCACCCTTGAGGTTGCCCAGGGTGCCCGTGGACGCCTTGAGGCCGCGGGTCTGCGTGTACTCCTCCCATCCTGCGACCGGGTCGGTGGCGAAGTAGTTGTAGGTCTCGGTCCGGTCGAAGGTGCCGTCACCGGTGAGGTCGTAGCTGACGCGCGCCTGTTGGCCGAGACCGACCGTGGTGCCGGCGTCCACCTGGAGCCGGAACGTGGTTCCGACGCCCTGGGTGAGCGTGCCGTTGACTCCGCGGACTTCGTAGACGAGCGGCTGGTTCGGGGTGCCGTCGTGGTTGGCGCCGCCCGCGGAGGCGATCGTGTCGCTGCCCAGGGTGCCGTCGGTCGACGTGGTCAGGACGCCACCGCTGCGCAGCTGGAAGCTGTTCCCGGTCGGCGGGTCGGGGTCGGGGTCGGGATCCTGCGACCCCGAACCGGTACCGGTCGCGGTGGAACGAGCCGGCACGGAAAGGGTCTTGCCGTCCGAGAAGGTGACGGTACGGGCCGACGATCCGTGGTTGTGGGCAACGTATGTGCGCGTCGACCCCTTGGTGAGGACGGCGGAGGTGGGTATGTCACCGGTCACCGTCGCGTCCGGGGCGCCGAGCGCGTCGAGGGTGTTGATCCAGTGATAGGTATGGGCCTTGGACTCTCCCTGTTCCGGGGTGTATCCGGCGTTACCCGCGTCCCACTTGGCCTTGGCCGTGGCCGGGTCGGCCAGGGACTGGAACTCCCAGAGAATGTCGCGCCATTCGACGGCCGGGCCCCCGTTCTCCCGTTCCATCTCCGCGATGTTGCGCCGTATGGCGGCCTTCTCACCGCCGAGGTGGAGTGATCCGCCGGTGACGGGCAGGACATTGATTCCGTGGATCTCCTCGGGGTTGGCGGTCCACCACGTGGCGTAGGCGGCGCCGCTGCCCCAGACCATGCCTGCCGTGTCGTGCCCGAACGAGGAGGGGAAGACCTGCTCGTCGGCGTCGAACCAGTACTGGGCTATCGATTCCGACTCGGTGGTCAGCAAGTAGGTGCCGAGGTCACGCAGCGAGGTGTCGCCGGTGGCCGAGCCCCACAGGACGAGGGCCGCGCTGAGGTTGGTGGACTCGGAGGAGGACTCCTGGTTGTTGCCGGCGGCGAAGCCCTGATGGCCGGACGCCCAGCTGTGGCCGGCGTAGACGTCGAAGCCGCGGAGGAAGGGGAAGGCGCTGTCGGTGCGGCTGGGGTTGGCGGTGTCCCGCACCAGGGTCTTGACCATGCTGCCCCATGCGGAGTCGGCGGCCCATCCCTGGTCGTACTGGGCGACGATCGCCGCCGCGTAGACGTAGTAGCTGTAGTGGAAGTGGTGGTCGTTGAGCTCGGTGTCGCTGCCGTAGGACGCGGGATAGCCGGTGAGGGTCTTCCAGTCCTGGTCGTAGCTGAACTCGTTGGCGCCGCCGGCCGTGAACCATTCCTGCAGCTTGCCCTTGATCAGGCCGAGAAGCCGGTCGCGGATACCGGTCTCACCGATCTGCTCGGCCACCGGTACGAGTTGGGCGAGGCGGCCGAGGGCTTTGCCGGTCCAGTACGTGTCGGTGGCCCCGGAGAAGGGGTCGGCGGCACTCACGACCTCGTTCAGATACCCGCGTAGCCGGGCCGCGTCCACACCGTCCGACTTCGGCAGGGCGGGCAGTACCGCAGCCGCCTTCTGGGTCGTGGTGAACGAGGTCGACTCGCGGACCTTCATGGTGCCGCGCGGTGAGACGTAGGTGTAGGAGGTGAGGGCGTCCGTGGTGTTCAGCCACTGATGGCGGTAGAGCGCCTGGAGTGCGCCCCGTTCGGTGCCTTCCTTCGCCTCTGTGGTGAGGGTGTAGGTGGCGTTCACGGTGCCACCGGTGTAGCTCCAGGTGACCTTGGAGTCGGTGACGAAGCTGTAGGCGTACTTCTTGAACGTCGCGAGCGCGTCGGTGTTGGGCAGTACGGCGACGGAGAAGTAGTCCTTGGAGCCGAGGCCGGTGGTGATGGTGGAGCCCGCCACGGTCCAGTCGCTGCCGGTCGGGGCGAAGAGGGCGTAGTGGTGCCCGCCGACGGTGATGCCGAGGACGTTCGTCTGGTCCGCGAAGACGGTGGGGGCGGCGGCGGTGGTGATCTGGGCGTTGCCGCCGGAGCCCCTCGCGTATACGAACGGGGAGCCGTGACCGATGGTGGTGCGCAGGGTGCGGGCACCGTCGGACCACAGGGGGGTGACGGTCCAGTCGGACCAGTCATCGGCCTTGGTGTCGGGGGAGTTGAGGCCGGTGAGTCCGATGGTGAGGTCGCGCTTGTGGGCGTACTCGTACTGTCGGCCGTCACCGACGATCGCGGGTGACGTCGGGTAGCCGACGTCGAGCCCGCCGGATGTGGCCTGGTAGGTGAGGGGGTGACCGTACATGGGGGTCGACCATGGATTGTCGCCGTAGCGCTGGAAGGCGAGGGAGGACCACCAGTCGTTGGTGGGCACGGGCCGGTTCCGGGCGGCGGTGGTCAGCTTGGGTGTGACGGGTGTTCCTGTGTTGGTGCTGGGGCCCGATGTGCCGGGAGGCCGGGTGTCGGAGTAGCTGCCGGAGCCTACGGGAACGGTGGCCGCGGCCGCCGGAACGGCCGCCGGGACCAGGCCGACGATGGTGAGCGCTGAGGCGAGAAGCAGTAGGACTGCCGGTCTGCGTGGGGATGGCATGCGCACCTCAAGTCTGCACAGGAGGGGAGTCTGAGAGCGCTCTCAGATGGCCGGAACGTAAAGCCTCTGTAATGCACGTGTCAATCCTTTGAACCTGCCCCGCGGTTGGCGAGGTGTGATGCCCGTTATGTCTTCGCCCCTTGATGGTGCGAGCTGGCGAGGTCGGTTTCCGACTCGTGCACCGGCGCTCAGGAGCTGCTTGGGTGCTCGTCGAAGGCCGGCGCGGGCGGGCCCCCGGCGCGGTGGGCCCTGCGGTGCGTCGCCTGCCTGTGTGCCCCTGAAGCGTTTTGCGGACGCTATGTGCCTTCCGGCTCGACGTCGGCCTCACGCTTGGCCGGAAGTCTTGGGCGCCGGCGCCGGCGCAGGCGCAGGCGCAGGCGGAGACAGGGGCCCGTGAGTCGTGGCGAGGCGCTCGCTCAGAGGGCAATGTCAGAAGGTAGTTGTCGAAGAAATCAGAACCGGCCGTTCGCCTGACGGTGCTCGCGGTAAATGAGAGCCCTCGGTGTGTCCCTGGGTGCATTTGGAGATTTCCTATTTCAATTCTCCGTGATCGTATGAAGTCGATCTCTCGCTGATCGACACCTCGTTCTCATCGGAGATGACATGCACAAGCTTCGTAAGGCCGCGCTCCTGGTCGTCGCCCTCGGCAGCGTCGGCGTCCTGAGCGCCGGTACCGCCACCGCCCAGGGTCTCGACGGCCACGGCGACAAGAAGGGCGGAAACAGCTACAGCGTCCTGCAGAGCAGCAACTGCAAGTCCCACGACCTGAACCTCGACATCCTCGGCCAGGTCGGCCTGCTCAATGGGCTGCTGGGCAACGGGCTCAACGGTGAAGGCGACGCCGGCGCGCAGAAGACGCACCTGGGCTCGACGATGGGTTGCAACAACAGCGCCTTCTAGACCCTGCCGGAAAGTCCTTGTCGGTTCCGGGCCCGGCCCGCGCGGATACGGGGACACTCGTCCCTGATCTCACCTCTGCGCAGGCTGGGCCCAACCGATAGTCGGCGTCGTGGGCGACAGTGATCTACCATCGGCGGCCGGCGCGTCGGAGTCAAAACGGCAATAGCCCATGCTGCGGAACGCGGTTCCGCGGCATTCCTGTACTGCAGGTTCCATCCGACGGTCGTCGTGCCCGGGCCGATGCGGACAGGGAGAGCACCCCACCCCCGATCGTTCCGCTGTTCCTCTCCGCCGCCAGCCGGCCATCAGGCAGGCCGGTGTAACCCTTGGTCATAAGCCGCGGGGCACCCCTACGTCCTAGATCCGCGTTGGGCGGGAGGCGAAGGAGCAGCGCACAGGGGAGGCTTCGCTCACTCACCGCCGGTCTCGTGACGGCGTTGGTCCCAGACCTCTACGATCACTCCACCCGAGCGGGGAATGTCAGCGATAGGGGGCGTAGTGATGGGGGCACTCAAGCGGGCATTTTGGGCAGTCGATCGCTGGTTTGGGGGTGATCGGCCGCCCCTGCGGCCAGGCGGGCGGTTCCTGCGCCATCCGGTGCTCTGTGGTCTCGTCGGCGCTCTCTTTTTCGGCGGCATCTGTGCTGTGGCCCTTGGGAGGGTGGACCTGCCGGTCGCCCTTTACAGCTTGGCAATGGCTGCGTTTTCAGGCCTTCTTGCCATCGGCGAACGGAAGCGCTTGGACCACTACGGCTATCCGTGGAGGAAGGCGCGCGACGACTGAAGAGATACGTCGGAGCCTCTGCTCAGGAGTGAGATGATCTTGGCGTGTCTGGCGTGATCTCGGCGTCGGAGCCCTCTTGGATAGCCCCGTTCATCCCGCACCGCCGCGAACGCGGCGAGGTTGAACTCCCGGCTTGTAAACAGGGACACAACGGCTCCCACCGCAAAGTCCGCGCCTGCGTCGAGCACACCGTCGCCCGGATGAGGTCCTGGAAGATCCTGCGTGACTGCCGCCTCAAAGGCGACGGCGCGCACCATGCCATGCTCGGCATCGCACGCCTGCACAACCTCGCCCTCGCCGGGTGACGAAGAAATCCAAGCTGCTCGAACGTACTCAGCCAGTCCACGCGCCCTTCCGTGCTGACCTCCGCGCAGAGCGGCCCGCGCGCGATGAGAGGCGCGGGCCGTGCTGTGCGCCGGGCGGAGTCAGGAGAAGACGACCGAGCGGAGCTTGAGGCGCTCGCTGCCGTATCCGGTGTGCGGTCGCAGGGAGAACCAGTCGCCCTCGCAGTCGGGCTCCGTGAAGACCACTGCGGTAGCGTCGGTCCGGTTGCGCGGAGAGTGGGCGGGCGAACTGGCCGCTGGGTTCGCCACCTCGGGCAGGGTGTGACACTCCCCGCTCGCCGGGTCGTCGAGCGTGGCGGTTCGGGGACTCCCGTCCACGGCGATGTACGTGTACGCGAATTGACCCTCGGCTGCGGAGGCCGACGTGGGCAGGCTGACGATCAGGGTCAGGGCACCCCGGCGGCGGCCAGGGCGGTACGGAAGCGCATGTGCGATCCTTTCAGAGAGCTACGACAAGCATCGAGGCGTGACTGCCCGTAGCCGGATCGATGGATGCCAGGCGTCACCCGAACGAAGGGGCGCCACCGGGGTCAGCACGGCGCGAGGGTGGCGTGCACCGACACGAGTGGTCAACGGCGTCGCGTTCACGGGGTTGACGCCTCACCCGGCCCTCCGGTCGAACGTCGGGACACTGGGCCAACTCGTCGCGCTGAGGGCTTCAGAACTCCGGCTGCCACGGCCCTCGCAGACCGCTACGCCGCGTCAGCGCGCTACGACGAGCAGTCCGTGCGAGCATCGCGCTCCAGCTTCCGTAGTGAACTGCCCAACGCTGCGCGCGTCGTGCTGGACGTGGGCGCCGGAACTGGAGTGCCGACCCGTGCCCCGCGGGAGACTGGATCGACGCTCTTCGCCGGATGTTCGAGCTGGCCTGGCAGCAGGCGACGCCAGGGCCCGTGGCCGCATGACGGTTGTGCCCCACTGGTGCCTGAGAACACCCCCTGGGCACCCGTCGACCCCTCCGCTTCCCTCGCGGACGCTGCGTTCTTCCCACGCTCGGTCCATGCGGCTCGGCTTTCACGGATGGATCAGCATGCGTTCGATCGGTGGCCGGCCCGGTGTCGTCCCGGACCGGCCGATGGACAGGCCGCAGGGTTCCTCGGCGGTCAGGTGATCACCGGCACGTGCGGCCGGTGTTGATGCACTGCACCATCCGGTTCATCAGGCGCTCGTCGAAGACGTTGATGAAGTCGCCGTGGTCCGTGATCGGCTTGTGCATCTGCTCGGGGAAGCCGTCCACCGCGTAGAACGGGCTGGACTTCCCATTGTCGGCGAGGCTGGGTGCGTCCACGTCGTAGATCAGGCGCTGGACCAGCTGGGGGATGGCCTTCATGCCGCTCGGGCAGGCGCCGGTCCTCGGGTCCGCGAACGCCACGTGCGAGCGGTGGTTGGCGCTGTCGGTGCTTCGGCCGTCCCAGCAGCTCTGGAACTTGGACGTACGCACCAGGCTGCTCCCTTGCGGGCAGGTCGGGTACTTGTCCGTGAGCTGCCGGTTCTCGAAGCCGGTGCAGCTCCACGAGGCGTTCGCGTTCGCGGTGCCGTTGGTGAAGGCCTTGGCGTCACCGGTGATGATCCGCAGGAACTTGGGCATCGCCACGACCTTGCCGCGCGGACTGCCGACGAAGTTCAAGGTGACCTTGGAGGCGGTCAGGATCGTGCCGGTGTTCCCCTCGGCGCCGCCGCCGAGCTCCTGGGCGTCGAACTCCTGCGCCCCGCCCTGCAGACGGAGCACCGGCCAGTAGTACGTGGACTTGTCGCCCTGGTTGCGGCAGCTGGTCGCGGCTGCGGCGAACTCCTCGTTGGTGGTGAACGCGTCGTTGTCCTGGTTGCCGACGTAGTCGTGCGTGTGGTGCGCGCCGTTGTCGACGCCGGGGGCGACGATGATGTTGTCGGAGTTGTAGAGCTTGTTCGCGTTGACGCCGCATCGGGTGGTGAAGGTTCCGACGGATGCGCCGCGCTGCTTGCGAGGACTCTTCACATTGGGCCGGACGGTGGTGATGTCCACGAAGTCTGCGGCTACGGGGCCGTTGCCGCCCTGGCTGGCAGCGTCGCCCTGCTCCTGCCCCTGTTCCTGCGCGGGCTGTTCGGCTCCGGTGGCGCGCAGGCTGCAGGTGGCGAGGGATTCGAGGCCCTGTGGGCTGGTGCCCGACCGGCCGATCGCGATCGTGATTCGGTCGATGGTCGCCACGCGCTTGTCCTTCAGCGGCGTCATGATCGCGTTGGTGGCGAAGTCGCTGTCCTGCTGGATGGCCTTGGTCGAACTTCGCAGTCGCTGATAGGCCTCGGCCACCTGTTTGTCGAGCAGCGCGAGTTCCTGGGCGACCTGCGCCCTGGCCTGGCCTGGGACCGAGGTCAGCTTGGCACCGACATCCGGGCAGCTGATGGTGGCCCCGCCGGACGGCACGGCCGACCCGTCGGTGGCGCTCTTCGTCGAGTTGCTGTTCGTGCTCTCGTGGGCGGAGGCGTACACGTTGACCGCGATCAGCCCTCCTGCTCCGAGAGCCAGGCCTGCCGTCGCGGCGATGACGCGATGTGTTGTCTTCGATCGCTTGCGGGTGTTGTGTCGCATGGGGCTCCTCTGGGGGTGGGGCGTCAGGTGCGCTGATGCCCTGGAGGGGCCAGAGTTGCGGGTGGTGTCGGTGTGAGGCCGGGTCTTTGGGCGTCGTGTCATGCCTACGTAAGAACTTGAGGCGCTCAGGGATGAGGCGTTCCCGGTCGCGCCTTACGGATGTCTTACGCGTGGCCGATGGGAGCCGCGCGGTGCGGGGTGCCTGCCTAGCGTGAGCCGATGCGATCCCTGCGTACCTTGCGTGTGATGGTTCTGGTGACCACGGCTCCGCTGCTGTTGGCGGTCGCCGGCTGGATGCACCCGCGGCATCTGACGTCGATGACGGCGGGCCACTGGGCCGTACTGCACATAGCCCTGCTGCCCGTCTTCCCCCTCCTCGTGCTCGGACTGGTGGTGCCCTTGTGGGGACGGCCGCGCCGTGACGCCGAGGGAGCGTTGACGGTGCTGTCCTGGGCCGGATGTCTCTGCTTTGCCGCGTACTACTCGGGCCTCGATGCGGTGGCCGGTATATCCGCCGGCGTCGTGGTGGACGGGGGAGTGCGAGGGGCGGCAGGTCGACTGTTCGTCACCGGCGATGAGTTGGGCCGGATCGGGGTGTACGGGCTGGCCGTGGCGTCGCTGGCCACCTGTGCCGTGCTCTTCCGTCGCCATGGTGTGCGGGTGCTGCCGGGCGCCGCGGTCCTGCTCGCCGCCTGCTGGTCGTTCGTCGACAGCCACATCTTCTGGCCGAGGGGCGTGTTCACCATGCTGGGCTTCGCCCTGGCGTTCGCCCTGCTGTCGGCGGCGTCGACCCGATCCGCCGAGGGCGTGCGGAAGTTGGCGCGGTCGGCGAAGCCCTGACGCCGGAGGGCTGCTGCGGACACGAACGCCGGCGAAGCAATTCCACGCCGGCGCTGGGGCCAGGTCCGCAGTCCACGCGCCGCGGCCGGACTCCTCGCGCCGTATCAGGCTCTCACCCGGCCGTGGCCCAGTACTTGCTTGAAGTGCGCCGACGCCGGCCCGGTACGATCCGCAGGTTGTCTTACCGGGGAGGGGTCATGGCCGAAGGTCACGAAAGCGCCGACAGCAGAGCGGAAAGAACCGCCGACGTCGTGGACGAGCAGGCGGTGGAGCTCGCGTACCGTCCAAAGCCCGCCGACACATTGGTCGGTCTACAGGTCCGCCAGCGGATCAAGCGGTGGGGCCTGCTGCTGAGAACCGTGTTCCTCGTACTGTGGGTGGGGCAGTGGCTGCTGGGCACCATCAACCGGGGCAGCGTCGACGTGGTCTCCACCGTTCTGTTCCTGTTCGTCGTCGCGGTGGTGGCCGGCTATCCCCGGCTGCAGGCCGCCCAGGTGCAGCGGCTCGTCGGGTGGCAGGGGGAGTACCGCACCGTCGTGTCCGCTGCCGGCATCACCACCAGCAGTGACCACAGCACGCTCATACAGAAGTGGTCGGTCCTGCAGGGCTATCGCGAGACGCGCGGTCACTTCGTGTTGCTGAGTCGGGATCCCAACATCATGTACATCGAGGTCATCCCGAAGCACGGATTGAGCACGCCCGACGACGTGGACCGGCTGCGTGCCCTCCTGGACCGCCACTCCACCCGCGTCTGACCTACGCCCACCTGCGAGCGTCCCGTACGGCCGCCCCCAGGATCGCAGGGCCCGGCAGAACCGTCGGCCCGCCGCGGGTGAGACGGCCGGGACCCTGCGGACGCTGTCCGGACCGCGGCCGATGACTACCAAATCTGGCGCAGACATTGAGCCCTTTCCGTCCTCAGTCCGAGTTGGCGAGGTGGAGGGTGAGGACGGCTCGGACGAGGCTCGTGATCCGGGTTGTCGAGCAGCGGAGCTTGCGCAGGAGTCGCCAGGACTTGAGGGTGGCGACGGCTTGTTCGACCAGTGCCCGGACCTTTGCATGGGCCCGGTTGACGGCCTGCTGACCGACGGAGAGGTCGGCCCATCGGCCGCGGTAGGGGAGGCGGACCGTGCCGCCTGCGCCCTGGTAGCCATTGCCTGCCCAACAGGGCGCCGGCCGGCCCGCGCTCAGACGCCGCCATCGGGTGCCGAGAGCGCGCCGACGTTCCCTCAGACGGACGGCGAGGAAGCGGAGGGCGGAGCTGGACACGTCGACGCCGGACGGGTAGACAAGCATGCGAAGCCTCTGGTGGAGACGGTTCTCTTGGTCGAAAACCCATCTACCAGGGGCTTCACTCCGATGTCAGGCCAACTGGCCGACTGCCGGGCAGGTTGAGCCCGTCGTTAACCACCGGTCTGGCACATGCGAACTCTGGACAGCATTTGGTCAGCTGGTTGCCCTGACAGGTGCGCTGCTGCGTCCGTGGGGTTGACCGCTGAGCTCGGCGTCCAGCGTCTCCTGTGCCACACGCATGGCCTCGGCATACACGGGGTCCTCCAGCCGCTTCCACATGTCGGACTCAGAGACGTCCTCAACACAGCTGACAACCCACCAGATGTTGCCGAAGGGGTCCTTGATGCGCCCTCCGCGCTGTCCGAAGGCATCATCCGCCAGAGCAGTGACAACCTGGCCACCGGCTTCGACGGCATGTGAGAACGTCTTGTCCGCGTCGGCGACGAATACGCGCAGAAGGCTCGGCATGGCGGGCCAGTCCGCGTGCCGGTCGAAGGCCAACACCACGGGTGTCCCCGACCAAGGACAGCCTGCATGGCTGGACGGTGGTGCCGTTCGCGCTCGTCGTGATCGTCGCGATCTTCTGGGGCCTGCCCTTCCTGTTCCTGGCGTCGCTGTACTCCGCCCGCAGCGCCTTCAACACCGCCCATGTCCACCCGATGCTGCCGCCGGTGGTCACCGGCGTACTGGTGTGGGTGCTCGCCCTCTTCCACCTGATCGGCAGTGGCATGCCCGCGGGTCCGCCGGTGGCGCAGTTCTGCTCCCTGCTCGGCGGCCCGCTGTCGGTGACCGCCGTCTCGGCGTGAGAGATGTGGCGGCTGCGCACCCGGTACGGCGTCACGGTCCGCGGCTGAGCCGAACCTCCGTCCCGTGAAGGCCGTGTGAGAGTTCCTCGCTGATCTGCGGGAGCCAGGTGTGAGGACGTGGGGTCCGTGGGGCCGGTGTTCGGATGCGGACGTTAGCGTGGAGCGGTGAGTGAGACGAAGACCCCCGCCCTCCAGTACCGCTTCGGCGGCCCGGAAGATGCCCCGGTCCTCATCCTGGGCCCCTCGCTCGGTACCACCTGGCACAGGTTGTAGAGACCGTCCACGGGCGTCCAACTGGTGCAGGGGGAGCGCATAAGTCCAGGTCAGGGCGTTGTGGCGTGAGGGCATCCACGGGGTTGGTGACAAACCTGTGATCGCGCGTGACCCGTGAGGAGCCCGGTCGGCTTGCTCCGAGGTGGGCCTGCGTAGACGAGGACCTGATACGACGACCCCGCCGGCCTGCTCCGGCGGGACGTCGTCGTGTAGTTGGTCAGGATGGATTAGGGCTGCAGCGGAGGCTCCGTTGTACTCCGGCTCGCCGCTCTCAAGCGCTCGGAGGAGCGAGGCGGTGACGACGCGGATAGTGCGGCCTATCGGCAGCACGCGGGAGGGGAACCCCCGCGGCGAACAAGGTCGTGGCTCTTCGGCCTGGACAAGCCGAACGCCTGGGCGGGGCTGGGCCTAGGCCGACGTAGAGACTCCGGATTCTGGCCGGGACTGGGCACGAGACCCACAATCAACGCAGGAAGATCGGGTGCTCGGCCTCGGCGAGGGCAGTTCGGGCTCCACAGCAGGCCGCGAGCGTGCGCAGCTGATGTACGGCCGGGGCCCTTTGCGGTACGGCCGCTGTGAGGAACGGACGGGTGGCGGCGGACGGTGGGCGCGGACTGGCGCTGTTTGCCTCGGCTGCGCCGAGGCGTGGTTCGTCGGTCCGGCGCTGTTGTCATTAGGTGGTGGCAGGATGCCCGGTCATGGGTGCGAGAGATGACAGTGATGAGGCGTACGTCGTCGGGCTGTGCAACCGGATCCTCGGGGAGAGCGCCCTGGCGCAGCACAAGTTCGACTGGCTGCTGGGAGATCCCGGAGCGGGTGGCCGGCGGGTCAAACTGCCGGTCGATGCCTACTGGCCGGGCCACCAACTCGTGGTCGAGTACCGCGAACTGCAGCATGACCAGCCGATGCCCCACTTCGACAAGCCGGACCGGCTGACCGTCAGCGGTGTCCACCGCGGCGAGCAGCGGGCCCTGTACGACGCCCGTCGCGACACGCAGATTCCCGCGCACGGGCTGCGTCTGGTCGTCATCCGCCCCGGGGACTTGGATGCGGACGGCCGTGGACGGCTGCGCCGCAACGAAGAGGCCGATCTGGCGGCACTGGCGAAGATCCTGACCCGTGGCAGTGACGAGGACCGGGTGACTGACACCTTCCGCACGTGGCTGCTGGCCGAAGGCTGGACACCGGTCGATCCCACGGACCGGTGGACCGACCTGGAAGCCGTGCGCGGAGAGGACCGGCTGATCTGCGAGGCCAAGGGCCGCACCAGCGAGAAGGGCATCGACGCCGACATCGCCTACGGTCAACTGCTGCGCCGCATGACGGGCCACGACCCGCGCACTCGCTACGCCCTCGTCGTGCCGTCCTCCTCCGTCAAGGCCGCCTCACGCGTGCCGGCCCATGTCCGGCAGCTCCTGCGGATCGAGGTGTATGAGGTGACGGCCGACAACCGGGTACTGCAGCTGACCGATTGACCGGCATCGGGTACCGCGTCGTCGTCCTCAGCTCCACCGCCTGCGTGTACTCCGGACCTCGCGCGTCGCGCCGGAGGTGGTCGCGATGGCGCGCAGGCGCCCGTGCGGTCCCTCGCCGTCGTCGTTTTTGATCACGATCAGATGACTGTCGCCGCGATCCAGGCAACCTCACAGCTCCTTCACCTGTCGAATGGACGCCATTCACGTTCGACGCCAGGGGTGGGACATGTGGCGTCCATGCTCGCCACCAAGGACATGGACTTCATGACGCCCACGGTCACGTTCAACAAACGGGCACAGACGGTGATGGTGACCGGGGGTCCGATCTCGCAGATTCCCGAGGAGCACCAGGAAGTGTTCCGCAGGGCCGGGGACATGGCAGCCTGCACCGCCCTCGCCCAGCACCTCAAGGACCACCCCACCACCTGGCCCTACGGACGCTTCTCCCCCTCATGGAAGAGCTTCGACGGCGATATCGAGCCGAGCATCCTCGGCTTCGGTGAGGCCACCGACGGGTGTTACACCGTGATCGCCGGGCAGTGGCAGGGAGACGAGGCCGGCATCGCGACCGCCGGGATACCCAGCAGCGACAGGGACGAGATCCGTGTCGCTGACGCCACCGACAGGGCCGTAACTGCCGCTTGGCAGGCCAGGATCGCCGAAGGCAACGGCCTGGAGCCCTTTGCCGCGAGCGACGCCATCGACCTCGGATTCGACCCGGTCGAGAAAGCCGCCTACGTGTGGGCCCAGGACACCGACGGAGTGCTCATGGGCCGCGCCCAGAGAACTTCCAAGACGCCGTGTCCAAAACCGTCTGCCAGAAGCTGACAGCCAGCAACGAGACCTGGAATTACACCCGCTGGTCCGTCGCCATCTACCAGGGAAACAGCCGCGTACCCGAACTCTTGGGCTCAGGTGAGTGCGCCCACTGAACCGTTCGGCTGACGAGCGACCGCCCCGGGGCTCCGGGCTGGAATCGTCGGTGGGGCGCAGCACGGGGCCGGGGAGATTACCCAGGGGCGAAGCGAGGGTGGGTGGACATCGGGATCAGTGCAGAGCATCGCATGGCGCGGGGCAGGGCGTACGACAGGCCACGGGCCTCGGTGCCCCGCCATTTGGGAACGCCGCCCGTCCGTGCCCTTGCCCGCCGCGTGAGCCTCCTCTGGGCACTCCTAGGCGGCCCTTCGGCGAAGGTGCACGCCTGGCTTTCTCCGTTATGTCAGGGAAGGTGTTGCTGCGCCGCTGGCCGTGTCCCCCACCTCGCCGGTGAAGGCCAGGATTCCGTACACACGGCACAACGGGTAGGAGTTCCTATCGCGGTTCGCGAAGTCATCCAACAATTGATATCCGGCACATAGGGCGACTTCATTACCTTGGTACGATTCCAGGTTAATTACCGCGGCCTCAAGCAGGCCAATCTCGTCGGCGAGCAGGGGGACATTCCGGCGCCCGTGGATTGAGGTGAATCCGGCTCGTGCATAAAGTAGCGGTATCAGACTGGACCCGCTGCCCCTGGCGATTGCCTCTTCATCTGCATCGCTCAACTCGGCAATTCGAGCATGGGCATGTTCAAGAATTTCTATGAGGGTGACTGCTTCCCGGATCGTGATTGCAATCGCGTCTGGGCTGATTGGCACCAAGGGTTCTTGAGGGTGTTCTCGTCGACGTCGGCGCATCGATCCACTCCCGGAAGGGTTTATGCGGGGGACTGAATGCCGCTTGGTGTCCAGCCGTTCCGCGCCCTTGTCGATAACGCAGGAGTCAAGCGTTTCTGAAGTGTAGCGCAAGCGCTTTCGCGGACTGACCTCGCCAGCCACTCCTTTACGTTAACTTGTCGTGATTTTACAAAAGGAGGATAAGCTGTCTGTCCGTCGCCGTTGTCTCCCGAGCGGCAGTATCGCTCTCGAGCGCCATACGAGTTGACAGGGGGCGGTCTCCAAGAGGTCGCCCTGCTCACTTCCTGGTCATCGCTTCTTGTTGCATCTCCCGCCTCGAACTAGTCGGCATCGCGGGAAATAGGCAATGAGAGACCGTCTTCGGGCTATAGCCCGAAGACGGTCTTCTTGGCGACTCAATCGAGGGTATCCGCTATTTGCGGACCTGCTCCGCTTTGCGTTGGCGTCGCCGCTCGCCGAAGGCGGTCAGAGTGAAAATCGCTCCGATCGCTATGGCGAACGGTATGGCCCCGATGGGCTCTCCGGTTGCCAGGATTTCTACGAGGTAGAACAGTGTCCCGAAGATCAATCCCGTGTAGATCGGATGCTTCGACGCCCATCTGCGTGTGTGTACGCGCGGGTCTGAGACCATTCCGTTCCCATCTGTCAGTAGTGGGGCCATATGTGTGTGTACCCGCCGTGACCGCCGCGCCGCCATGTGCGGAAACTTCGGTAGGCGCTACGGACGCCGGTGTAGTATTTCCTGCCGTTTCCGGCGCCCCAGCCGAGCACTCCGTCGCGAGCTCCGCGCCAGCTGCTCGCCCAGTAGCCGCCGATGTGGCGCTTGCGTTTCGGGGTGCTGTAGCGGTAGGAGATCCAGCCGGTGACAGCGCCGGCGCCGGCTGCGCATCCTGCTGCTCCCCACCCTCCCGAGGCGAACGAGCAGCCAAAGGCCAGGCCGACCGAGATCGCCGTTTGGTGGTGCGACACGAAATTACCGGCCCGGCGGGCCCAGCGGCGCCAATGGAAGCCCCATTTGCCGTCGAGGTCGTAGCGGTTGAGCGGGTCGCCGTTGACGTAGTCGTAGGCGTTGGCGTTGCCGCCCGGGATGGGGTCGACGGAGAGGAAGCGTCCGGTGGTCGGGTCGTAGAGGCGGACGCCCATGAGGGTGGCGCCGCTGGGGGTTTCGGTGGAGCGCTGCTTGCCGCCGAGCCAGCCGTAGCGGGTGGGGTCGGTGCCGGGCAGGAGGTTGCCGTATTCGTCGTAGTTGTTGACCACCGGGGTGGTGCTGTCCACGAGCGGGATCTGGGTGGCGATGTCGCCGTGCAGGTTGGACAGTTGCAGGACGACGTCGCCGGTCGCGCTGGTGGTGGCGATCAGGTTGCCGGCCAGGTCTTCGAGGCTGCGGCTGATGCCGTTGCTCGTCGAGGTCCAGTCGGGGCTGTCGCTGTCGCCGCCGTAGTGGTTCGTGGTGGTGGTGGCTGCTCCCCAGGTGCCGTCCTCGGCCTGCTCTTCTGTGCCCCAGGAGGCGAGGCGTCCGCCGGCGTCCAGGCTCCAGGTGGTGCGCTTGGAGTTGGCGGTGATCTGGCGGACGAGGTCGTTGGCGTAGTAGGCGTTCTGGGTGCCGTTGGCCTGTGCGGTGGTGCGGCCGAAGGCGTCGTAGACGGTGCCGGAGGCGATCAGCCGGTCGGCGCTGTCGTAGGCGGAGTTGACGGTGTTGGTGGTGGGGTCGCCTCCGTCGACGTCGTCGATCGTGGTGGTCAGGGAGGTGCGGTTGGTGTTGTCGTCGAAGCCGTAGGCGCGGTGTGTGGTGACGCCCGCCTGGGAGTCGTCGACCTTGGTCAGGCGGCCTGCCGCGTCGTAGGTGTATTCCTGGTAGGCGCCGCCTCCGGTGTAGGTGGTGCGGGAGACGACCTGGTCGTGGATGGAGTCGCTGGTGGATTCACCCTGGACGGTCCAGCCGGACTCGTAGTGCCAGTAGCGGGAGGTCTCGCTGCCGGTGGGGTCGAGGTTGAACTCGACGTCCATGTTCCAGGGCAGCACCTCCTTGTACAGGCGGCCGTCGGAGTCGTAGGAGCCGGTGACGTCGCCGATGGTGCCCATCACCGAGTCATGCACCCGGGTGGGCAGGCCGGCCGGGTTGTCGTAGTCGTAGGTGACGGTTGACGGGGCCGAGTCGGTGACGCGGACCTTGCGGTCGCGGTTGTCGTATTCGGTGCGGGTGGTGTTGCCCGCACCGTCGTCGTAGGTGATTTCCCGGCCGAGTTGGTCGGTGGTGTGGGTGATGGTGGCGGTGCCGTTGGACACGGTTGCCACGGCGCCGCTGGCCGAGTCGTAGGTGGTGGTCTGTGCCGGTACCGCGGTGCCGACCCCGCCGGTGACCTGAGTCTGCTTCAGACGGCCGGCCGCGTCGTAGGCGTTCGTCGAGGTGCGGGTGACGCCGTTGGCGGTCTCGGTGAGCTTCGCGGGGTTGCCCCAGCGGTCGTACTCGGTGGTTTTCACCGGCAGTTCGCTGGGGTTGGTGCCGCCACCGGTGATCGCGCCGGCGGGGCCGGTGGAGCATTCCAGGTCGGCCCACTCTGGGCGGCCGGCGCACGTGCCGGCGCCGGTCGCGGACCAGTACTGGGTGACGGTGGCTCCGGCGTCGGTGCCGGTCGACTTGGGCAGCGTGGTCTTGATGACCCGGCCCTGGGCGTCGTAGCTCGTGGTCTTGGCCAGCTTCAGCCCGTTCGGGTCGGTCGTCACGCTGGTGGGCAGGCCCTTGACCCAGTCGTAGGCGGTGGCCGTGGTGCGTACGTCCCCGTCCGTGGGGTAGCCGTCGATCGAGGCGCCCACCTTGGTGGTGGTGACCTGGTCGGTCACCGTGGCGGTGCCGTCGGTGGGCCGGCCTTCGTCGTAGCTGTTGACGGTGTGCTCGCGGGCGGCGACCTGGACTCCGGCCGGAAGGTCGGGGCTGTCTGTGTCGCCGGTGAGGGCTTTGGTGAGGGTGATCAGGTGCAGCGGCCCGAACTCCTCCAGTTCCCGCTTGCCATCGGTTGAGTAGACCGAGACGGTGCCCAGTTGGCGGGCGCGCTCGGCCGTGGAGGCGGACAGAATGCCGAGTTCGCTTTGGGTGTTGACCTGGTAGTCGGCGCTGCCCAGGGCCAGTTCGCGGTTGGTGGCGGTCAGGTCGAAGGTGGTGTTGCCGAACCGGTCGTACTGCTTGACGGTCAGGTGCCGGCCGGGCAGGCCGGTGTTGACCTCGCGCCCGGAGGCGTTGGTGTAGGTGATGCTCGCCTTGTCGTAGTCGGTCGCGGTCAGGTCACTGCCGGTGTGGGAGGAAGGGACCTGGTCGGCGGGGAAGACGGCGGTGGCGTCGGTGGGCGCGTCCGTCTGGCCCCAGGTGGCGGTGTCGCTGGGTGCGACCTGGTTGGGGGCCTTGTCGCCGGACAGGGGCACGTCGTAGACGACGGAGGTGGTCGCCTTGCCGCCGTCCTGCGTGTTCTTGCTGCCTGCCGTCAGGGTCGGGCGGGAGGCGGTCAGCAGCATGCCGTCCCCGGCCACCGTGCTGGAACCGGCCTTGCCGTACTCGAACGTCCAGGGCAGCTCGCCCGGCGGGGTGAGTGTGGTGATGCGACCGGCACTGTCGTAGGTGTAGGCCGTCTTCAGCGCCGGGGAGATGCGCGGGTCCCACTGCTCGCGCAGGCGGCCCTGGTCGTCGTAGGCGTACTGCGAGATGACGGTGGCTGTCGCGGCCGAGGCGCCCGGGTCGGTGGCCCACAGACGGATACTCGTCACCTGCCCGGCAATGTTGCCCAGCGTGGTGCTGGTGGCCGTGGTCGTGGAGGCGTACTGGTACTCCAGGATCCGGCAGCCCTTGGTGGACGGCGTGGCCGCGCACGTGGCGGCGGAGACTGCCGAGGTGGGAGCAATCACGTATGTGGGCCGGGCCAGTGTCTTGCCGTCCACCGTGGTCTTCTGGGAGATCACGGTGGTGGTGGACTGGTCCGTGGGCAGGAGCGTGGTCGCCAGCTGCCAGGTGGTGGCAGTGGAGTCGACCTTGCTGAACACCGAGGTGGTGCCCTCGGTGTCCTTCAGAGTGAAGGAGCCGGTTAGGCTGCCGGTCAGCGTCAGGTCCTCGGAACCGGCCTCCGGCTTCCAGCCGCCGCTGCTGGTGGCGGCGAAACCGGTCTCCTCGCCATCCACGTCCACGACCGCCACCGACGTGGCCGAAGTCTTGCGCACGTAGGTCCAGTCGCTGTCGGAGATCTCAGCGACCGTGCCGGCGGTCCACTGCGGCCCGAAGATCGCGGCCTGCCCCTCCTGATTGGCCCCGTTGGTGGGGCGGCGCGAGGAGAAGGACCGTGTGGCTGTCAGGTCGAAGGCCGAGGCGTCGGTGGCCGACAGGCTGAAGTCACCGGTCAGGGTGTTCACGCTGCCTGGGCCGACATTCTCCGTGGGTGCCTCGCCCGCGTTGCGGTCCACCGTGATGGTGGTGGCCGGGGAGGCGTCCGTGGTGGATCCGTCGGTGAACACCGCGCGGACGTCCACCGGGCCGTTTTCGCTGAGGGTGTCGGTGATGTTCCAGGTCAGTGCCTCGGCGTTGCCGCTGGTGACCGTCGCCGGCCAGGCGGTCGGCGTCGAGCCGTCAGCCTTGCGGCGCACGTCCCCGACCGGGATGTCCTTCCAGGTGTCGGTCTCACCGCGACGGTACTGGTAGCGCACCCCGGTGTCGCTCGTCTTGCCCTGACCCGTCAGCTCCGCGCGGCGGGCCGGACGGTCCCCGCTGCCCGGGGTGAGCAGAGCGGCGCCGCTACCCGCGTAGAAGGTGTAGGCCGTGCCCGCGGACACGTTGCCTGCCGCGTCCTTGGTGCGCGCGGTCAGGGTGTGCTTGCCCGCGCGGAACACCGGCTTGCCGGTGACCGCGGTACCAGTGGTGGCGACCGACTGCCAGGCGGCGCCGTCGAGGTTCCACTGGACTTCCTTCACGTCGCTGGTCGGCGGGGTGAAGGTGAAGGTGCCCGTGAAGTCACCGTTGTCGTCCGGCGTACCGGACCACTGACCGGCCGGGAAACTGGTGGAGGACACGGCCGTCGTGGCCGGTGCGGTGGTGTCGACGGTGAGCGTACGGAAGGCCGACCAGGCGCTGTTCGCGCTGCCGTCTCCAGAGCGCGTACGCCACTTGTAGCTGCCGGCGGGCAGCGCCGTGGGAGTCCAGGTGGCCGTCGCCCCCGAGGCGACGGAGGCGCTGGAGCCGGAGCGCAGCGCGGCGGTGCCGTTGGAGGCCCAGACCTCGTAGTCGAGCGTGACCTGGGAGCCGTCGCCGTCGAGCGCCTTCGCCGACAGCGTCGGAGTGGTGTCGTTGGTGGCGGCCGCGGCCGCCGGGGATATCAGCGTCGGCACGCCGGGGATGGAGTTGTAGGTCACCGACACATACGGCGTATTGGAGGCGGCGTTACCGGAGTTGAACCGCTTCCAGCCGTACGGGTCCGTCTCGTCCGAGGCCCGCAGACCCAGGTGGTTGGTGGCGTTGCCGTTGTCGGCCCAGATCTGCGCCAGCGACTTGATGTCCGTGCTGACCCAGCCGTCGTTGCAGGAGCTGGAGAAGCCCTTGGTCTGGGTGCTGGTGGCGTACTTGCTGCCCCAGCTCGGCTGGCTCGTCCAGCGGGTGCTGGTGGAGGCGGCCCCCGTGCCGTACACGTCCCAGCCCTTGGCCGTGCACGACCAGGAATGGAACTCGTACAGGTTCAGCTTCGCCGCGGTGATCTGCTTTCCGGTGATGTTCTTCATCGGGAACGACAGGAACGAACGGGCTATCTGGTCCGACCCGTTGTTGCCGATCTTCAGCTCGGTCGCGGCCGACTGGTCGGTGGTGTAGCCCTGCTCGACGAACGTGTCGAAGCTGCTGCCGACATTGATGGACGGGTCGATGGTGACCGGGAACTGAGTCTTGTCGTCCGTCAGGAACTCGGCATCCGGGGTCAAGGTGATCGTGACCGTGTCGCCGTCCTGCGCGACCTTCACCCCGACCTTCGCGGTGTGGGTGTGCTCGCCCGAGTTCTTGTCGGTCTGGGCGTCCCACATCACCGGCGAGGGCAGGACTCCCGTGGTCTTGCCCTTGGCGTCGGTGAACGTGACCGACCCGTCCGCGTGCGCCTTCGCGGTCAGCCCCTTGGCCTGCAGGCTGTACGTGACCTCACCGTTGGAGTCGATGGCGGAACGATTCTTTAGTTCCAGGAACTGCTCGTAACCGGTCCGTGTCGACTCGATGAGTAGATCGGTGGCCGGCAGTGCGTCCTTGTACCGGGCGACCGTGTCTTCGGCCCCCTCGATCGTGGGCGCCGGCAGAGCCCCGTACCAGCCGAGCTGCAGCTGCCGACCCTTTTGGTCTTCCACCGTGACCAGCGGCACCGCGGCAGACGCACTCTTCTCACCGGCCGCCTTCAGGCCCTTCGGGGCAGCATGCTTACCTGCGAGGGTCAGCCCGTGGGGGTGCCCCTTCGCCCTGATCGATCCGTCACTCGCCTGTTCCAGCGACGGATCGACACCGTGCCACTTGCCGTCGTCATCCTTGAAACGGATCGGTCCGGCATACGCCTCCTCCGTGACCGTGCCGTCCGGGTTCACGTAGGTGGTGGAGGTCTCCGTGCGAGCATCGGTGGCCTCGATGCGGCGGTTCTGGATCTTGGCCTTCAGTCGCGCGGCGGCAACGGAAGCGGCAGTGGCGGGTCCCAGCCTTTTGGGCTTCTTGCCGGAGGCTGCCGTGCTCTTGACGGCCGCTTCCTGCGGCAGGGCGACGGCCTGGCCGGTCGAGTCGATGACCACTGCGGCTTCGACGGCCATCAGCAGCGTCAACGCCGCAGCGATCGAGCGCAGACGACGCATGGAGGACAGCGGCAGATAGGGCTGCTCGGACCCGACGGGTCTGTGGCGCGTGGGTCTGCTGAACAGGGATGGCATGCGAATTCCTCTCTGGCGCAGTTGCCTCTCTGCGACAGCGGGAGATCTTCACACGCAACCAACAACCTGTCATGACCCTCTCTATGGGCAGCACTTGACCAATTACGCCTCCTTGATATAGCCATATGCTCTCTATTTCATGATTGGTGGCATATGGGCTTTACTATCGCGTGGAAATGCGGTGAGGGTGTAGTTGGCGAAATAGTCGCCAATTCAACGTTTGCACCTTGGATAAGATTTTGCCGATCTTGGTCAAGCGGGAAGGTTGTATTTCAGCCATAGAGGTTGATTTGCGCCACCGTCGCCTGCCGGCACGCCCACGGCTTATGCACCTTCACCTGCAGATGGGAGCCGGCCCTCCGGTCAACCCGTTCCCGCTGGCTAGCTGATCAGGGCGGGGAGGGCGGTCCCGCTGATGCCGCACTGTGGCAAGACACCCGATGAGGCCGCGCTGCCCTCTGACTACCGCCGACGGCATCGCAGAGGCGACGACCAGCGTGCCCGAGTCGCAGGTACTGGTCACGATGCGTTCTTCGGTGCTCCACCCCGGCGCACCCCGTCGGTGACGGCCGCGCGCAGGTCGGGCAGGTACTCGTCGGCGACGACGATGCCGCCCGCAAGGACGACCCGGCTGGGGTTGAGCAGGTTGGCGATGGTCGCGACGGAACGTCCCGCGTACTCGGCCCGGGTGCCCAGGAGTCACTGTGCGCTCGCGTCGCCGGAACCGGTCCCGGCGGGGCGTGCGGCGGCGATCAGGCCCTCCAGCGGAAGCGACAGGTGCGCGTTCCCCGACGCCGGGACGCCCTCGGCGCGGGCACGTTCCACCAGTGCGGCGTCGCTGGCGACGGCCGACAGGCAGGCAGACGCAGCACCCGCACACCGTGCCCTCTACCCCGCTCACCGGCAGATGCTCGATGCCGCCGGCCGCCGCCGCGGGCCCGCTGTGCACGGAGCGGTCAACGACCACGGCGGCGCCGAGGACGTTCCCGAACAAGACGTACACGAAAGAGTCCACCGCGCGCCCGGCCCTGGATCACAGCTCGTCGAGGTCTCCCGCAACAGTTCCCGGATCTGCACCTGGCCCGCGTCCACGGCCGAACCGTTGGCCGGCCGCCGGTTGCGGCGGCCGGTCGTTCGCCAGGGCCCGCTTGACGGTGTTCTTCGATGCCCAGATGTCGGGCGATCACCCGGATGGGCACCTACTTGGCTCGGTGCAGCCGCCAGTACTCGGCCTCGAGTTCCAGCCTGCGCTTCCGTGCCCGCCTCGCCATCGACGCCTACCACCTCGATCATCGGCATGGCCGGTATGGCCGCCGCGATCTACACGGTGCAGATCCCGCTGGGCCTGGGCGCCGAGGAACTCCTGGCCACGGAACCTGCTGTTGAAGGACGACGCCTCTCTCAGCCTGGACCGGCTCTGCGACGGCCTGACCGCGGTCGTCTCGGTGAAACTCGACCGACCCGAGTTCGAAGGTGCGACCCGCAACACCCTGGGCAATGTTGAGGTGCGTGAATCCGTCGCGGAGGCCGTCCGGGACTATCTGACTACGTGTTTGGCGGAGGACCCGGAGTTGGCCTCAGACGTTGTGAGCCGGATAGGCCCGGTGGCCCCGGGTACGTGGCCAGCTGGGTCGTGAGTCCCGGGGCCGGCCGGCTGCCGACATCGGCTGCTGCCCGCCGGCGGGGTATGTCCAGCCCTCAGGCACGTCTCGAACCGTGACCCGACGGCGCCCGAACAGGGAGACCGCCGGCTCTACGAACCACGGTTGGCGGCCAGCACTGCCGCGAGTCCCTCCTGGAGGTCCTTGACGAAATACTCAGGAACCTCCAGCGAGGGGAAATGTCCCCCGGTTTCGGGCGACCTCCATCGGACGATCCGGCGGAACCGCTCCTGTGCCCAGGCGCGGGGACACTTCTCGATGTCGCGGGGATACACGCTGATCGCTGAAGGCACGTCGACCCGAAGTTCGGGGTCGAGCGAGTTGTGGCTTTCGTAGTAGATGCGGGCTGCAGAGGCACCGGTTCGCGTCAGCCAATACAGGGTGACGTCGTCGAGAATCCTGTCTCTGGAAATCGTCTCGAACGGGCTGTCCTCGGTATCGGTCCACTCGGCGAACTTGTCGAGGATCCAGGCGAGAAGCCCGACCGGTGAGTCGACGAGCGAGTATCCGATGGTCTGCGGTCGGGTCGCCTGCTGCTTCGCGTACGCGGCGCGGTGGCTCCAGAAATCGCTGGTTTCCTCGGTCCATGCGCGCTCGGCCTCCGTCAGCCCGTCCGTGGTCAATCCGGGAGGCGCCTGCGCGGTCACTGTGTGGATGCCGAGAACGTGCTCCGGGAACCTGCCGCCAAGCACCGTGGTGATCACACCGCCCCAGTCGCCGCCGTGGGCCACGAATTTGCCGTAGCCGAGCCTTGCCATCAGCTCGACCCATGCGGCCGCGATCTTCTCGATACCCCACCCGGTGGTGGCTGGCTTGTCGCTGTAACCAAAACCTGGCAGCGACGGGGCCACGACGTGGAACGCCGGAGCGTCTGCGCTATTCGGCTCCGCCAGTTCGTCTATGACATGGGTGAACTCGGCAATGCTGCCCGGCCAGCCGTGAGTCAGGATCAGTGGGGTGGCGTCCGCACGGGAGGATCGACGGTGCAGGAAGTGGATTCCCAGATCGTCAATGATCGTGCGGAACTGGCCGATCTGGTCGAGGCGCGTTTCGAACGACCGCCAGTCGTACTCGGTGCGCCAGTAGGTCACGACGTCCACGAGGTCGGCCAGAGGGACGCCCTGTTCCCATCGGCGAGGGTCGGGTGCGGCGCGGTAGACCGTCTCGGCCTCCGGTAGCCGTGCTGCGGCCAATCGGGCGCGCAGGTCGTCGAGGTCGGTGTCGGTTGCGCGGGCTTCGAGGGGTTGCACGTCGCTGGTCGGAGGGTTCATGAGGCTCCCCCGCAGGGGTCAGCTGATGTGGTGACAATTCCACGATCAAGGGCGGCCGCAGTTTCGGTGACGCACCAGTGCGGGGACATGAGACCTCCTGGTCATCGGTGGAACTGGCTCGACGCCTGTCAGAACCGGCTAAGACGGTTCTAACAGGCGTCGAGGTCGACGTGCAACCGGCTAAGGTGGTTCTATGAGTGTTCGGTTCCCTGACTTCCGTCTCGGTAAGGTGCTGGCGACCAGCTTCACCGGGACCCTGTCGGAGCGTCATGGCGATGCCGTGGAGCGCATCCCCACGCCGCACCGACTCGTCGACTGGCTCGCGGTGAGTGGCCTCGCTGTGGAGTCCTGCACCACCGCCCAGCTCGTACGTGCTCGGGAACTGAGGGAAGCAATTCACGCAGCTGCGACAGCGGCCGCACGGCGGGACCCTCTCCCTGAGCCTGCTGTCCAGATCATCAATGACTGCAGCATTCAGGGGCGGGCCGCGGCTGTCCTGACGCCCGAAGGCGATCGCCAATGGCGGCTGAGCTCGACTTCCTCAGTGGAGGATGCCCTGGGCGTGATCGCCGCCGACGCGATCAGCATCATCTCAGGCGAACGCGACGGAAAGTTGGCCCTGTGCGCGTCGCCGACCTGCCAAGCCGCCTTCTTCGACACCAGCCAAAGCCGCACTCGAAGATGGTGCGACATGAACACGTGCGGGAATCGTGAGAAGAAGGCGCGATTCAATGCCAACAGTCGGCACAGCGCCAGATCGGCGAAGTAGTCGTCGATCCCGGGTAGTCCCAGATAGAGGGCCCGCGGCCGTGATCCTTCGTGAGCCGGCCCGAGTTTGAGGGGCTACGAGCCATGCCGTCTTTGCCGTGAGGAGGCGGCGGCCAATCAGTCCCAGCGCATGTCAATGCGCCGAGCGAAGTTGTCGTACCCGGCGTGCTGAAAAGCCCTGGCCATCGGCTGGTTTGCCAGGTCGGTGTCGGCGGTGATGCGCTCGGCGCCCTGGGCAGTCAGGATGCGGGTGCCTTCGGCGAGAAGGTCGTGGACGAAACCGTGGCCCCGGTGACCTTCGACGACCCCGAGGTAGGCGATCACGAATCCGTTCGGGCTTTGGGCCGGGACGACCATCCCGACCGGTTCGCCGTCGCTCCGGATTCCGATCCGCCACCATGTACGGGGGCTGGAATAGCTGAGGAGTTCGTCGTGGTACTGCACGCGGGCGTAGTCCGCGGTTGAGGAACGGGCGACGTCGGCTTGGCTGTAGGCGTCGAGCGTGCCCGGAAGGATGCGGGTGAGGAGATCGATCGCCTCCTCATCGCTCCGCACTGTCCGGAAGGTAAGCCGACCGGGCTGCGGGGGCAAGGGCGTGCTGGACGTCCAGCGGTAGCGGAGCCTTTCGACGAAAATCTTGCCGCCGGTACGTTGCACCACCTCCATCCGGTCTTTGATTCGATGCCCAGTGGTGGAGTCGTCCCGCCACGTCGGCGGGACGGGCTGGAGCACGTACGGGGGCGGCAGGGTCCCCGCGGGGAAGAGCGTCGTCAGCGCGGTACGCAGGAGGCGCGCGCCTACGTCGATCCGGGAGATGTCCTCGCAAGTGTCGTCGATGTCGAGGGTTTCCAGGACTTCAGGTCTGGAGCCGCTGCGAGACCACCAACCGACCCGTGCCACCGGGGTGCTCTCCCGCAGGGCCACCCACATCCACTCGGCTCGGCAGCGACCATTCCGGAGATCGTCCGCGAGGCTGTCGTTGTACGGGCCCGGCAGAGCATTGAAAAGATCGATCTCCTCCAGGCCGGTGATGGGGCGGAAGATCAGGTCAGAGGTCACGTATGGCTCCACGGTTGCCGTCGCTTGGGTGGCCAAGGTGCACGAGACCGTTCTGTCTCCCTCTGGCTGACCTACGCGGCGACCGTGGTTCTGACCCGACCACGCGGCTACGTGGGCCGAGGTCCCACGTGCGATCCCGAGAGGGCACCCGCTGTCGAGGTATAGACGATCAACTTCTCATCCGCACGTGATTTAGAGGACGGCTAGCAGGGCAAGTTCCGCGAGTTGCAGGTAGCGGGTCGGGGCGGCGGCCATGGCGAGGCCTCGGCCATCAGTCGTTGCGGAGCGCCTACGGGATCTTGAGAGCACAAGTAGCCCATGGCGGCTCATGCCGCATGATCGATGAATTCGCGAGGGACAACCTGCACCGGAGACTGCGGAGGGACCGCGAGGCATTGCTCTGGAAGACTCGACGGCTTGTCCGAGTGCCATGCCGGGCACGCCGACATCCTGCGCGAGGCCTCGACGGCCGGACCGGGCTGCGCGCCGAGAACGAGCAGCCGATCGACGGGGAAGCCCGTGCGGCCTACTGCGCGAAGATCGAGCAGGCCGCCAGGTCGGCCGCGGCAATCAAGGCTTAGATGTTGTCTCACGTGACTTGATGTTCGTTCGGCGTGTGTCGGTCGTCGGTGCTGATCTATCGAAGTTCCTGCTTTCTCATGGACTTTGGGAGTTGGCTGGACCTAACGGCCGACTGTGCTCCAGTCCGCAGGGGCCGGGGGTACCGAGCGGCCCGCGGCATGCTCATGGAGGCGGCGGGTCAGTTCCGGCAAGTCGGAGGCTGGAAAGCTCACCTGGAGCAGCTGCAGGCGGAACTGCGACGGAAGCTCCTCCTTGAACATCGCCGCATCCATCGGCTTGATCCTCACGTCCCACGCGTCCGGGGCCGCCCAATGCGTCATCCGCACGTAGAACGCGTCACGCGGGCCGGCGTTCGCCACGGCGGACAGGAAGGCGAGCCCGCTGTCGACCGGGAAGTCGATGAGCATCCAGCCACGTTGGGACTCCACCCACTCCGCCATGTGCGGCAGCTTCTGCGGCCAGTCCGCGTTGCTCTCTGCGAGATCTTGACAGCAGGTGAAGGTGTCGAACCCGCACTCCCAGATCGCCTGGATCGTAGGGGCGAGCTGTTCGTCGATCTGAGCGTGGCGCCCACCCACCCGGACGAGAACGGTGGGGTGCGTGCCTTCGTAAGACGTCATCGAAGGAGCATAGATGGGGTGTACGACTGACAGACCGCCAGCGCCTTGAGGCCACTTGGGGCACTCGCCCAGGTGGCCAAGCGCCAACCAACCCCTTCAACACGAACACACTCTGCCTGCACATCTCCCGTTGGCGGCGCTGACGCTTCCCCGGCCGGCTGAACTCGCGTCCGGCAGATGCCGGTCCGCCCCCTGTGAAGCCGGTGTGAACGCGTCGCGTGTAGATTGAGCGCACCCGAAATGCCGGGCGGAGCCCATGCTCCCCGCCCGCGGTTGACCGCCCTGCTGCGGCCCGAGTACCGCCCGGAGAGAACACCATGAGGAGTCTGGAGCCTGGGGATCCGCCGGCGATCGGTGGCTACCCGCTGCTGGCTGTGCTCGGAGCCGGGGGAATGGGGCAGGTGTACCTGTCCCATACGGCTTCCGGGCGGCCGTTGGCGCTGAAGACCCTGCGGACCGAGTTCGGTCTGGACCCCGGCTTCGAAGAGCGGTTCGCGCGCGAGATCGCCAGCAGCGACCGTGCACGCTCCGCCTGGACGGTCGCGGTCGTCGACTACAGCCCTCCCGGGCAGAAGCCACAGTGGCTGGCCACCGAGTACGCCGCCGCACCCTCGCTCGCCGAATGGGTGGAGCGTCACGGCCCGCTGCCCGAGCCGGCCCTCCGGGCCCTGGCAGCGGAACTCGCCGAAGGGCTGCGGGCGGTGCACCGCGCAGGCTTCGCGCACCGTGACGTGAAGCCGTCCAACGTACTGCTGGCCCGCCGTCACCCGCTGCTCATCGACTTCGGTATCGCCCGTGCCGTCGACGACACCCGGCACACCAGGACCGGTGGTGTGATCGGCTCCCCGGGATACATGGCACCGGAGCAGGCCTCCGGAGGGATCTCGGCCGGCCCCGGCGATGTCTTCTCCCTGGGGGCGACGCTGGTGTACGCCGCAACCGGCAACGGTCCCTTCCTGAACCCCGGCGAGACCCCGTCGGCGGCGCAGCTGCTCTACCGGATCGTGCATGAGGAGCCGACACTCCATGGCGTGCCGTCCTCGCTGGCGCCGCTGCTGGCAGCCTGCCTCCACAAGTCGCCGCAAGCCCGGCCCACCGCGGACGAGTTGATGGAGCGGATCGGTGCCGCTCCTGGCAGCTGGACAGCCGCTCTGCCACCGGCCCTGACTGCTGACATGGCCGCCAGGGAAGCCGAACTGGCGGAGCTGTTGCAGCGCCCGGCGTCTGTCCCGGCGCCCCCGCACCAGGCACCTCAGACAGGGTTCGGGCTGCCTATCGCCTACGCCGAGCAACCCACCCTGTACCCGCACCCTCCAGCCTCCCCACCCGCGGGCCCTCCGGGCCCCACCTCGGTCGGTCCACGCGGCACGAACACCGGCGCCGCGCCCTCTCGGCGATCCACGAGGCTGCGTACGGCCGTCGGTGTCGTGGCGGGTGCCGCGGCGACGGCGATCGTTGCCGCCCTGGCCTGGCAATACGGCACCGGTGACGGGAAGGACGGCGCCGGACCCACGTCGTCGCCGTCCGCTTCGTCATCCTCGTCGCGTTCGACAGCGTCGGATGATGCCTTGCCTTCCTCCTGGATGGGCACCTGGAAGGGGACGGGCCCCGGCAGCACCTCCGGCGACGGCGTCGTCAACGCGCGCACGACCAAGGTGTCCGTGACCGTCACACTCCACACGGCGGCCCGGGGTGACATCGTCGGTCGGCAGATCAGCCACGTGATCGAGGCCGGAAGCGGCCGGGACATAGGTTGTACCGAGACACTGCGTCTGCAGGAGACGCGTGGGACGTCCATGGTCTTCGAGGCCGTTTCGAGTACTCCCACCGATCCGTCCACCGGCGTGCTGTGTGTGCGAGGCAACGTCTACACCTTGACGAAATCCGGCGTCGACACCCTGACCTTGGGCGACGAGGGCAGTCAGACGTCGGGTTCGCCCGCGCGGTTGACGCGCTCGTCGTAAGGACCCGATGGATCGCCGATGGATCGCCGTTCAGTGGCCATAAGGTGGCTCGAAGCAGCCTGTCTCCGGGTACGGGCCGTTGGTCTGGACGCCGTAGTTGGATTTCTGCACGAACGCCGAGACGCAGGCGTCGTCATGCACGCGCAGGGCGACCAACGAACCCTCGGGCGTGACGTAACCGTCGTTCTCGTAGCGCGAGAACATCTCGCGGACGGTGAGTGTGCCGCCGAGCCGCTTTCCGTCCTTCGTGATCCGTTCCTCCTCGTACCCGAGCCGGAGAAGCGCCGAGCGCACGGCTGAGGGGTCCCAACTTCGCTGCTCCCACAGCCGCTTGAGTACCGGCCTGATGCGCGCAGCTTCCCGCTCGGCGTCTTTCGCATGTGCGGGCGACATGTCGCCGGACTGCCGGTAGGCGTTGTTCTCGTTGTAGTGCGGGGCGCCGTCACCGGCCCCCGGTTCGACGTACGGTGAGGCGCCCGCGGCACTCGCAGAAGGGCTGGGTGTGGCCCTGGCTCCGGCCGTCGAGTCCGGGGCTCGCATCTCACCGCAGGCAGTGAGCGTGAATGCACCGGTGAGCAGGAGACAGGCTCCGGCAAAGACCTTGCGGCGGGCCGCCGTTGAGGAGGACATGCGGCGAGTCTGGCATTCAGATCGCGTGTTCATGTGGGCTGTTTCGCGGGGGAGGGCTGAGTACGCGTACTCATGAGCCTCCAAGCGATCCCGTCCACCCGTCAGGAGGCCCCGTCGATACGGTCCAGCAGCATGCGCGCTTCGACGGTGCGGCGGTGGTCCGGGCCGAAGGCGTCCAGGCAGGCCGCGTGGGCGGCTGTGGCTACGGTGTGGGCTTCGGTCCCGCGTCCCAGTCCAAGGAGGGCGTTGGCCATGGCCAGTTCGACGGCTCCGGTTTCCGGGCGGCGCTGCCCCTCCGACAGTTTGCGGCTCAGGTCATCGGCGCGCTCCGCCTCGGCGAGAGCCTCCTCGTGGCGCCCCTGCCCGTTGAGACTCCGGGCCAGTCCGAGGTGCAGGACCAGCGCGAGCCGGTCCTGTGCGGGATGGACGGCGAGGGCCTCGCGGGCCAGTGCCTCGGCCTCCGTGTGCCGGTCCTGCGCGTTGAGGGCGTAGACCAGTCCGTTGCGGGCGGCCGTCGCGACAAGCGTCAACTCAGGACCTGTGCCGCGGGTCGCGGCCCGGGCCACCGCCGCGCACTCCGACTCGCTTTCGGCGTATCGGGCCAGCGCGCTGAGCGCCTGGGCGCGGTCCGAGCGCAGTTTCAGCGTCTGCGGGTGCTCGGCGCCGAAGACTCTTCCGAAGACCGCGAGCAGTGCGTCGTATTCGGCGGCGGCCTCGGCATGACGGCCCTGGGCGCCCATCGCGAGCGCGGCGAGGCTCAACGCCAGCGGTGCGTACGCGTCGTCGCGCGAGCGGGCTGCGGCCACCGCGCGGGCTTCGACCTCCGCGTCGGCGAACCGCCCCGCTTCGTACAGCGCAACGGCCTGGGCCAAGGGAGATCTCGCTGTCCGCCCTTGGCTCCGCAGGCTGCGTTGCCGGAAGAGTCTCATGGCCGGATCGTACGGACGGCTCCGCACGTGTGAAGAAGGGGGTGCGCCGACTGACGAGAGCGTGCCTCTCTGGCCGATGGTTAGTCGATCGGACGTTCCTGCCTGGACAGCGATCACTGTCGCGATGGGGGACCGGATCGCGCCGCTGATGTCGGCCGACCCGGTCCCTGGGCGGCGATGGGCCGACCACCGCCGGACGCTGGAGGCCATCGTCTGGAATTGCCGCCGGTTCCTCCCGCCTGCCTCTGGGGTGCCGAGGGTGGGTGTGCGTAGGCACGCGGAACTGGCCTCCGGCTGGTGCCGCAGGCCAGTTGGCTGTGGGTCGTCGGCGGGGTGCCGGGTGCGGACGGCTCAGCTGATGGTGTTCAGCATCGCTTCTTCGACGTGGTCGGCGGCGTTGCGGTGGCCGAGGGCGTTGGGGTGCACGAAGGACAGCTGGTCGGGGAGGGTGACGAAGCCTTCGACCCACTTGCTGTCGTCGCAGACGCTGTGGTGCTGGGAGGGGGTGTAGAGATCGACGAAGCTGGCGGCGTCCTGTGTGCCGGTCGAGTCGTTGATGGCCTTGTTGAGGGATTCCAGGACGTCGTGGCGCAGCCAGGCCAGGTCGCCCTGGGTGATGGTGCCGAACTGCGTCAGGTCGCCGTAGCTGCAGTTGGAGGTGTCCTGGGGGATGATCGTGGGGTAGCCGACGGCCAGGATCTTTGCGTGCGGGGCGCGTTCGTGGAGCACGCTGAGCATCCGGTCGTATTCCTGGCGCACCTTCTTCAGCCGGGCCGCGATGCCGTCGGCATGGGCGTCCTTGCACGGCGTGCCCTTGCCATCGTTCTCGCCGCCCAGCTGCGGGCACTTGAGGAGGAGGTCGGCGAAGCCGAGGGTGTTTCCGCCCGCGCCGACGGTGATGACGTCGGTGTCGGGGCCCACCGCCTCGGACTGAGGGGGCACCGGGGGGAAGGGGTAGTCCGGGTCCTCGGAGATGGGCGGCAGGTGACGGCCGATCGGGTCCTGCGGTGCGTCGGTGACGTTCTCGATGGTGGCGGCGCCGCAGCTGACGTTGGTCAGCTCGAAGAGACCGCCGAGGTCCCGGTCGATGACCTGGGGGTAGGACCGGTCGGTGCGCTCGCAGCCGTCGCGCGGGACTTCGAAGGTGTTGCCCGCGGCCCGGATCACCCCGGCGGTGTAGGAGTCACCCAGGGCGACCCACTGCTTCTCCTCGGCCGCGGCGGCGGGTTGGGCCCCGGCGAGCTGTGCGGGGACAAGAGCGCCGGCGGCGAGAGCTACGGCCGAGCCGAGCAGGGCCAGACGAGTGCGCAAGCGTGCCACGAATCCTCCATGGATGGGTTGTTGGCGACGCTTTGACCATAAAGAGATGGTCACTTAGCGCACTAGATTCAATACGGTCAGTAGTCGAAGGATCGGAGGATGCGTCTGTGTGGGGGACATGGGTTCGAGGTGTCGACCGGGCGCGCTGTGTTCGTGACCGTCTTGACGCGACACTCGCCCAATTCGGAGAGGCCTTTGACTGACTGGGTGATCCCAGCTTGAGGGCACGTTCGTGGTGGCTGTCTTGTTCTCGATCACCGGCAAGCTCAGCCTGACCTGACTGACCGGCACCTCGTCCTCCAGGGATGCGCCGGCACCGTACGCTGCGGGAACCCGGGCTAGCGTTTGACGGCGGTGTAGGTCAGGTGGGTCACCCGGGACGACGCGTCCGCGCGCACCTGGCCCAGCGCGATGCGGTCGGGCTCCACGCGGTCGAACAGGCGGATGCCGGTGTCGAGCAGTACGGGCGCGAGCGTGATGGAGAATTCGTCGATCAGGCCGCCGTCCAGGTACTCCTGGATCGTCTCGGCGCCGCCGGCGATACGCACGTCGCGGTCGCCGGCGGCCTCGCGGGCCTGGAGCAGCGCGCTCTCGATGCCGTCGTTGACGAAGTGGAAGGTCGTGCCGCCCGGCCGCTCCCACGGGTCCCGCTTCTCATGGGTCACGACGAAGACCGGGGTGTGGAACGGGGCGTCCTCCGGCCAGGACTTCTCGCCGAGGTCGAACATCCGCTTGCCCATGACGCTCGCGCCGGTGCGCTCGTACGTCGCCCGTGCGGTGTCGTTGTCGATGCCTTCCTCGCCGCCCTCGCCGAGTTTGAGGTTCTCCCGGAACCACCGCAGTGGGAACGCCCAAGCCTGCAGTTCCGACCACTTCGCGTTCCAGCGCCTGACGCCCGGGTCGTCCTGCTTCTCGGGCGAGAAGGCGTCCTCGGCCGGCACGGCCTCGGGTGCCATGAAACCGTCGAGTGACATCGTCACGCTGAAGAACACCTTCCCGGTCATCAGCTTTCCCCTCCCTTCGAGGTGGCCTCGTTCCGGTCGGTTTCGTTCCGTACTGGGTCGTTCCGAATGAGTTCGGTGACGTACGCCGCCAGGTTGCGCAGGGTCTGCTCGCCGCCCTCGATCGCGTGGTACTTCTCCACCGCCTCGTCACGGAGTTGCCTGGTGGGGAACACCGTGCGCATCACGATCCGGGTCTCGTCGCCGGCCGGCTCGAAGGCCAGGACCGACTCGAAGGCATTGGGGTCGTCGCTGGACTCACCGTGCAGCAGCGCGATCCGCTCCGGCGGGACGATCTCCCGCCAGGTGATCCACTCCTGGTAGTCGGTCCCGTCCGGCCCGTGCATCACGAAGTCCCAGACCCCGCCGACCCGGAACTCGAAGGATCGCGTGGTGGTGCTGAAGCCCTCGGGCCCCCACCACCGCGACAGGTGCCGGACTCGTGTGAACGCCTCGAACACCAGCTCCCGCGGTGCGTCGATCACCCGGGAGATCACGATCTCTCGGTCCGCGGTCGCGTGCGCGGGCTCGCCGTTGCTACTGGTCGTCGCCATCATGTGGTTCCTCCTGCCTTGCCTGCTTCAGCTCCTGCACGTACTCGTCCAGCCGGTCGAAGCTCTCGCTCCAGAAGCGCTCGAAACCGCCCACCCACTCGTGGACCGGCCGCAGCCCGTGGGCGTCGAGGCCGTACAGCCGCTGCTTGCCCGCCCCGCGGACCCGCACGAGCCCGACCTCCCGGAGGACCCGCAGGTGCTTGGACGCCTGCGGCTGGGTCATGCCGAGCTCCCGCGCCAGGTCGGTCACGGGCCGCTCGCCGCCCCGCAGCAGCATCAGAATCTCCCGCCGCTGCGGTTCGGCGATCGCGTTGAACGCGTCCGAGGTCGTCGCCGCTCGTGCCATGGCATCATCATATGCCTATATCGGCATGCGTCAACGGCGGGCACCGCACAGCGTCGTGATCACGTGGCCGGGAAATCATTGGACGGCACGATGCGAGGGCTTGTACCTTGCGGACGACCGCGACATCGCCGGAGGAGGTGAGACCCATGAACGCTGTATCGACGTGGGTGCTCCCTCTTCCCGTCACGGCCGGCGACTGACGTAGGTGTCGCCGGGAGCGCCTCCACAACAAGGCACTCCCGAAAGGCAACACCTATGGAGTCTTCACAGTTCACCGCCGAGCCGTCGTCGGCAGCCGCCGTAGAGCGCGACTTCAGCGGGGGCGACGTCCCCGGACTCGAGTCGTCGACGTCCGCCACCGATCGCGCACCCGTCACGTACGACGTGATCATTGCCGGGTGCGGGCCGACGGGCGCGACGCTGGCCGCCGAACTACGGCTGCACGATGTACGGGTTCTCGTTCTGGAGAAGGAAACCGAGCCGGTCTCCTCCGTCCGCATCGTGGGCCTGCACATCCGCAGTCTCGAGCTGATGGCGATGCGCGGACTGCTGGAACGCATCCGCGAGCACGGAAGGCAGCGTCCAGCGGCCGGATTCTTCGCCGCCATCAACAAACCGGCGCCCCACGGCCTGGATTCCACGTACGCCTATCTGCTGGGCATTCCGCAGCCGGTGCTCGTCCGTCTGCTCGAAGAGCATGCGAGCTGGCTGGGTGCGCGGATTCGGCGTGGCTGCGAGGTGTCCGATGTCGAGCAGGACGTCGACGGCGTGACGGTCGAGCTGTCCGACGGCGAACGGCTGCGTACGCGCTATCTCGTCGGCTGCGACGGCGGCCGCAGCACGGTCCGCAAACTGCTCGGCGTCGGCTTCCCCGGTGAGCCCTCGCGGACCGAGACGCTGATGGGCGAGATGGAAGTGGGCGTGCCGCGTGAGGAGATCGCCGCGAAGGTGGCCGAAATCGGGGAGACCAACAAGCGATTCTGGCTCAGGCCCTTCGGCGAGGCCGCGTACAGCGTCGTAGTCCCCGCTGCCGGTGTCAGTGATCGGGCGGAACCGCCCACGCTCGAGGATTTCAAGCAGCAGTTGCGGGCCATCGCCGGAACCGATTTCGGCGTGCACTCGCCGCGCTGGTTGTCCCGCTTCGGGGACGCCACACGGCTGGCCGAACGGTATCGGGTCGGGCGGGTGCTGCTGGCCGGCGATGCGGCACACATCCATCCACCCACCGGCGGACAGGGCGTCAACCTGGGAGTTCAGGACGCCTTCAACCTCGGCTGGAAACTGGCCGCACAAATACGCGGCTGGGCGCCGGAGACGCTGCTGGACACCTACCAGACCGAACGCCACCCCGTCGCAGAGGACGTACTGGACAACACCCGCGCCCAGATGGAACTTCACTCCACCGAACCGGGCCCGCAGGCCCTGCGCAGACTGCTCACCGAACTGATGGACTTCGACGAGGTGAACCGCCACCTCATCGAGAAGATCACCGCGATCGGCATCCGCTACGACTTCGGCGAAGGCCCCGACCTGCTCGGCCGCCGCCTGCCCGACCTCGCCGTCAAACACAGCCGCCTCTACGGTCTCCTGCACCGCGGCCGCGGCCTCCTGCTGGACCGCACCGAACGCCTGACCGTCGGCGACGGCTGGTCCGACCGGGTCGATTACCTGGCCGACCCCACTGCGGCACTGGACGTTCCCTGCGTCCTGCTACGCCCCGACGGCCACGTCGCCTGGATCGGCGACGATCAGCAGGACCTGGACGACCACTTGTCCCGCTGGTTCGGCAAGCCCTCAAACTGATCTCGCCCTGAGAACCGCAAGTCCCGTGACGACGATCGAACGCCCAGGAGCGACGGACCGTACGAAGGCTGCAGCCGGCATCAAGCCGTGATGCTCCTACGCCAATGGACCTGTCCGAAAGGGGCCCCAGTCGGTCAGACATCCAGACATCCAGGCGTCGTGGCAGCGCGTCGCGGTGCTGGTCCGCCTGGCCGGTGTGAGCTGACATGAGCTACAAAACAGCCCATGAAGTTGATCGCAGAGCGGTTTGACGCGCGCGAGTGGCCCGACGAGCAGTTGGAGGAGCTCTTCAGCGAGGGGTTTCCGGAGTTCATCACCGCGGATCGTCTGGCCAAGCAGTACATCGGCCGCATCCGGGAATGGTTCAGCGAGCTGAACCTCATCCTGGTCGACGAGCACGGCGTGCCCGTGGCCACCGGCTGGGGGATACCGATCCGCTGGGACGGGAAGGCGGAGACGCTGCCTTTCGGCTACACGGACGCGGCCATTCGCGCGGTTGAGAACCGCGAGCAGGGGGTCCAGCCCGACACCCTGGTGATCTGCGGCGCCGTGGTCACTCCGTCCCTGAAGGGCCGCGGCCTGGCCGGGGAGCTGCTCAGGGCGTTGCGGCAACTCGCCGTGGAGCGGAGTTGGCCGCGGGTGGTCGCCCCGGTCCGCCCCACCCTGAAGTCGCGGTACCCGCTTGCGCCCATCGAGTCGTTCATGGGGTGGACCCGCCCGGACGGCACCTCTCTCGATCCGTGGATCCGCACCCACCAACGGCTCGGCGCGCGCATCATCGCCGCCGCCCCTGCCTCACAGACGATGACCGGCACGGTCTCCGAGTGGGAGCAGTGGACGGACATGGCCTTCCCGGAGTCGGGCGACTACGTCATCCCGCAGGGGCTCAGTCTGCTACGCGTCGACAAGGACAGCGATCAGGGCATTTATGTGGAGCCCAACGTGTGGATGCAACACATGTGACGGATGGTCACGCGCGGCAAGACGAAGCCGCAAGCGCTCCTTCCTGCGGGTCTGTTGGCTCCAGTTCGCTATGCCGTGCCGGTGTGGTGGTGCCTTGCTCACGACCGTAACTACGGGAAATAGTGCGCGAGGACGACGGCACGGTGCCTGCGCCGGACGCCGGGCGCGAAGCTGAGTTGTCGGAGGCCCGGCGTAGGGAGCGGCTCTTCGGCCTGGTCCTCCTCGTGCACGCCACACTCTCCGCCCGCTCGCAGCTCGGTCGGCGACGCTGCCTGCTGAACAACGTCACCGCCAGATGCGGTTGGCGGCGGTCACGCCATCCGAACCAAGTGCACAGGGTCTTGTGCCGCACCTGTCCCCGCTCCGATGGACGCCCCGCAAGCCCCAGGGGGAACATGCGCCGGATCTCCGAACTCTGTCCGACCGTCCGCCCGTTCGCCGAGCTCCGATCTCCGACAGAGCGCGTCCGGAGTCTTGTAGGCGCACATGGCCCGCTCATAGGATTCGAATGAAGGCGGGTTGAATCGTTTCAATCCGCTGAAGTCTGACCCGGCGAGCAGGGGAGTGGACATGCCCGGAAAATGGGACCGCAGGACCTTTCTACGCGCCACCGCAGGGACGGTAGGTGCCGGAATCCCTGCCCTCTCGGCCGCAACTCCCGCATTGGGAACGCCGATTGAAGGACCGCGAGGCGCCGGCATCGGAGGCCCGCAAGGCCCCGGCGGAGACAGCGCCCGCGGCCTCCGCGTCACCCGCACGACCGTCGAGTACGCGGAGAACGTGCTCGGAACCGACGTACCCCACCCCCGGCTCGCCTGGGAGTTGGCGTCCTCAGGGCATGGTGCGCGGCAGACCGCTTACCGCATCCAGGTCAGAACCGACGACCGGGCGGCGTGGGATCGCTCGCTGGTGTGGGACTCGGGCAAGGTGACCTCCGCCAACAGCGTGGGCGTTGCCTACGGCGGGCCAGCGCTGGAGCCGCGTACCCGGTACGCCTGGCGGGTCAAGGTGTGGGACGGACAGGGCAAAGCGTCGGGATGGAGCGAGCCCCGCTGGTGGGAGACAACGTTGTCGCCCGAGAAGTGGGGCGCCCGTTGGATCGGCGTGGACAACGCCGCGCCCCTCGACTTCACCGGCGCGTCATGGATCTGGGGAACCGGGGCGACCTTGGAGAACGCCCCCGTGGGCACCAGGTGGTTCCGGTCCCGCCTGGACCTGCCGGGCGGGACCGACGTGGTCAAGGCGACCGTCGTGGCCACCGCGGACGACGACTTCGACCTGTACCTCAACGGCCACCAGACAGTGCAGGCTCCGCAGCAACAGGACGGCTGGCGGAGCGGCCGGACCGCCGACGTGACACGCGAGGTGCGGGAGGCCGTGGCCGCCGGTGCGGGTGTCGTCCTCGCGGTCAGGGCCACGAACCGCGCCGGCGCCTCGGTCAACCCCGCGGGGTTGCTGGTCCGGCTGCGGGTGGAGACGTCGACGGGCCGGACGTACGAACTACTCAGCGACGCCGGATGGCGTGTGGTGGACGAGGAGCAACAAGGCTGGCAGGAGCCGGAGTTCGACGACTCCGCGTGGTCACCGGCAGTGGTGCTCGCCCCGTACGGCCAAGGCCCCTGGGGCACCGGCGTGAGCGTCACCGTGCCGGAGGAGCCGGCACCGCTCCTGCGCAGGGAGTTCGACGTACCGGGCCGCGTCAGCCGCGCCCGGCTCTACATCAGCGGACTGGCGTACTACGAGGCGCGGATCAACGGCCGGCGCGTAGGGCGTCAGGTGCTCGATCCCGGATTCACCGACTACGACGAGACCGTGCTGTACACCGTCCACGACGTCACGGAACTTCTGCGCCGCGGCCGCAACGCGATCGGGGTGACCCTGGGCCGCGGCTTCTTCGGCATGACCACCCCGAACGTCTGGAACTGGCATCGGCCACCGTGGCACTCGGAGCCGCGTCTCGTCGCCCGCCTGGAGGTCGAGCACCCCGACGGCTCCCGCACCGCACTCGTCACCGACGAGCGGTGGCGGATCACCGAGGGACCCACACTCTCCAACTCCCTCTACGCCGGAGAGACCTACGACGCCCGCCGCGAACCGGACTCCTGGACCAGCCCCGGCTTCGACGACTCCTCCTGGCGCGCCGCCAAGGAGCAGAGCGCGCCGAAGGGACGCCTGCGGGCGCAGCCTCACGACGGAATCGAGGTCATCGACTCCTTCCAGCCCGAGTCAATCACCCGGCTCGGCTCCGGGGAGCACCTGGTGGACATGGGCCGCACCATGGCCGGATGGGCCCGGATCACGGTCAGGAACCTCCCCGCGGGCACACGCCTCCAACTCACCTACGGCGAGAAGCTGAAAGCCGACGGAAACGTGTCCGCCGAGACATCACACGTGCCCGGCCGCTTCCAACGCGACGAATACATCTGCGCCGGCCGCGAGGAGGAGAGCTGGGAGCCCTCCTTCTCCTACAAGGGCTTCCGATACGTCCAGATCAGCGGCCTGCCCGAGACGGCCGACTCGTGGCGGATCCTCGGCCGGCTGGTGCACACCCCGCTGGACGAGGTCAGCTCCTTCGCGTGTTCCGAGCCCTTCTATGAATGGCTCGACCGGGCCATGCGGAGGACCGTGCTGAACAACATGCACGGCATTCCGACCGACACCCCGATGTACGAGAAGAACGGCTGGACCGGCGACGCCCAGCTCGGGACACCGGTGATGACCTACGCGTTCGCCATGCACCGCATGCTCTCCAAATGGCTGGACGACCTCGCCGACAGCCAGACGAACGACGGTCAACTGCCCGTCATCGTGCCGAGCGGCGGCTGGGGCTACGGCGACCTCGGACCCTCGCCCGAGTGGACGACCGTGTACCCGTTCCTCATCCGGGAGTTCTACCGGGTGTACGGCGACGAGCGGGCGGCGCGCGAGCACTGGACCACGCTCACCCGCTATCTGGATTGGGAACTGTCCCGGTTGCGTGACGGCCTCGCCGTCACGGCCCTCGGCGACTACCTGGCCCCCGGATACGGCGGCAACCCCCCGGAGGACACCCGGCTGACCGCGACCGCCTACCTCTACCGGGCGCTGCTGGACACCGCCGAGATGGGCGAGGTCCTCCACGCCGACGACGTGGTCACCCGCTATCGAGAGGCCGCCGCACAGCTGAGAGCAGCGCTCAACGCGGAGTTCCTCGGGGCGGACGGCCACTACCGGACCGCCAAGGACCCAGGCTACCGGCAGACCTCCAACGCGATTCCGCTCGCCTTCGGCCTCGTACCGGACAGCGCCCGTGCCTCGGTCTTTGACAGCCTGGTGCGGGATGTCGAAAGCCGCGGAAACCACCTGAACACCGGTGCGCTGGGCACCAGCGTGCTGCTCCGCGTGCTGTGCGCGCACGGAAGGCCGGACCTGGCCCATGCCGTGGCGACGCAGCGCACCTACCCCGGTTGGGGCTACTGGCACGACAACGGCGCGGACACCATGTGGGAGATGTGGCCGCTCGACTCCCGCTCCCGCGACCACTACTTCCAGGGCACCGCGGCCCAGTGGCTCTACGAGAACGTGGCGGGACTGCGTCCGCGCGACGCCGGATACGCGACGTTCACCGTGCGACCGGATGCCCGGACCGGCGTGGACTGGGCTCGGACGTCGATCCGCACCGTCCGGGGAACCGCGGGTGTCGCCTGGGCGCAGACGGCGGCCGGCTTCACGATGGACGTACGGGTGCCGGTGGGCGCGGTCGCGGAGGTCCATGTTCCGGCAGCCGGCCCCGGGGAGGTGACGGCACCTGAAGGCGCCCGGCATCTGCGCATGGATCGCGGATTCGCCGTCTACCGCGTGGCGCACGGGACGTGGCGCTTCTCGAGTTGATGGCAGGCCGGTAGCGCGCCGGGGGCGGGCCGGCGCGAGGGCGCACGCGCGGCCGGACGCCGAGCCGCAGCGGAGGAGTGGTCGGGAGCCGGCGCTCGCCGGGGAGGCGAGGGCGAAGACCCAGATCGCGGTTCCGCCGCCGTCAGTTCCTCGGCGGGGCATGGCGGCGCTTCGATGGCGCGGTGAGCCGCTCGGGCTCGTGGGCGACGCAGGTGACTGCTAGGCCGATCGCAGGGGCGGTGCGCCCGACCTTGCGAAGCGGACCTGCGGTCCGTATTCTCCATTTATACGGACTGCGGGTCCGTTTTGGTTCCAGTGCTCCGCGATGGGGACGGTCGGCCGTGCCCTACGGGCCTGGATCGTCGCGTCTTCGCGCAGAAACGGAAACCTTGATCATGACAAGCTCCATCACGGCCCCAGAGGTCCATCCCCGCGGGTGGGACCTGCTGCCGGCGAGGGACATTCCCGCCCGGGCGGACTTCGTACCCGTAGGGGTCAACTGATGAACGACCGCGACACCACGCTGGTCATCGGGGCCACCGGCACCACCGGTCGAAGGGTCACCGCCCGACTCGTCGCGGAAGGCCGCCGCGTCAAGGCCGCCGGCCGCACGGCCACCCCGGTGGACGGCGCGGAGGCCGTCCGCTTCGACTGGCACGAGCCCACGACCTGGGGCGAGGCCGTGGCGGACGTCGACCGCGCCTATCTCGTCCCGCCCATCGGCTCCTCGGAGCCGGCCGCCGTCATGCTGCCCTTCCTGCGCAAGGCCCGCGCGGCAGGGACGCGCCGCGCGGTACTGCTCAGCTCCTCCGCCATCCCGGTCGGCGGTCCGTCGGTGGGAACGGTGCACGAGGAACTGCCGGGCCTGTTCGACGAATGGGCGGTGCTACGGCCGTCCTGGTTCATGCAGAACTTCACCGGCCACACGCCTCACGCCCGAACCATCCGCGAGAGCGGAGAGATCTGGACGGCCTCGGGGGAGGGCCGCGTGGGGTTCGTCGACGCCGAGGACATCGCGGCCGTCGCCGTGCGTGCCCTGACCGACGAGCACGCCCCCGACACCGATCTGATCCTGACCGGGCCCCAAGCGCTGAGCTACGGCGACGTCGCCGACACCCTCACCGAGGTCACCGGCCGGCCCGTCGCGCACCGGCACCTGACCTTCGAGGAACTGCGCGACCGCTGGGCGGCCGAGATCCCGCTGGAGTTCGCGACGATGCTGGCCGGCATGGACCGCGCCATCGCCGGTGGCGCCGAGGACCGGACCACGGACACCGTCGAGCGCCTCACCGGCCGCGCGCCCGGCACGTTCCGCGCGTTCGTCGAACGCGAGGTGTCATGAAGCCGCTGATGTTCCAGGACGACCCGGCTTTCTGGTTCGAGACGCTGCGCAACCTCGGCCTGGCCGCGTACGGGGGCTCGGACGTCGGCGAAGTGGTCGCCACCGCCGCCCGCGTCACCGCCGGCGACTACGACGGCTGGCACGACGCGTGGTGGTCCACCGCGCGGCGGCTGGAGACCGAGGCACGCGCCGGCCGTCCTGTCAGCGCCCGCGACGGGCTGCTCCGCGCCTCCAGCTACTACCGCGCGGCCGAGTTCTTCCTGCACGGCCATCCCGATGACCCGCGGATCGACCAGGCCTACGGACGCGGTGTCGCCTGCTTCCGTGACGCCGTCGCCCACCTCTCCGACGTCTCACCGGTGGAGATCCCCTACGAGGACACCTTCCTGCACGGCTACTTCTACCGGGCGGCGGGCGAGGGACCGAGGCCGGCGCTGGTCATGCACAGCGGATTCGACGGCGCCGCCGAGGAGCTGCACTTCTTCGGCGCGCTCGGCGGACAGGAACGCGGCTACCACGTCCTGACGTTCGACGGCCCCGGCCAGCCCGCGGCCATCCACCGCGACGGGCTGCCCTTCCGGCCGGACTGGGAGCATGTGGTCGGCCCGGTCCTGGACTTCCTTCTCGAGGACCCGGGCGTCGATCCGGCCCGCGTCGCGCTGCTCGGCGTCAGTCTCGGCGGCTACCTCGCGCCCCGCGCCGCGGCCTACGAGCCCCGCCTCGCGGCCGTCGTCGCCCTCGACGGAGTGTTCGACGCCGTGTCCGCGCTGACCGCGCACCTCCCGCTGCCGCACGAGGAGGCCGTCCGGCGGGCTGCGGCCGAGCACGACGAGGAACTCGACCGGATGATCGCCGACGCCCGCGAACGCAGCCCGATCATGCGCTGGGCCTGCGACCACGGCCGCTATGTCACGAAGACCTCGACCGACCGGGAGTTCCTCGCCGAGTACGCGCGCTACAGCTTCAAGAACGGCAGCGCCGGGCGGATCACCTGCCCCGTGCTGGTGTGCGAGGCCGCCGACGACCTGTACTACTCCGCCGCCGAGGAGTCGGATCCGCGCCGGCTGTTCCGGCACCTCGCCTCGCCCAGGACTCTGCTGACCTTCACCGAGGAAGAGGGCGCCGACGCCCACTGCCACCCGGGCGCGGTCCGCCTCGCCACAGCACGCGTCTTCGACTGGCTCGACGACACCCTCCGAGGCGGCCCCGTGCCCCCTTCCCCGGAATTCCCGTGACCCTGCGGACGCCCTGCTCGACCGGCGGGCCGTACGGGCTGCCGCCGACGCCCTCTTCCGCCGCGTCAGCGCCCGCGCCGGACTGAGTGCGCAGTCCCGCTCACAGTGCCGCGCTCACCTCGCCGATCGCGGTGTCCAGGATCGACAGGCCGAGGGCCAGCTCGTCCTCGGTCGCCGTGAGCGGGGGTGCGATACGGAAGACGCCGCCCATGCCGGGGAGTTGGACGATGTTCATGTGCAGACCGAGTTGCAGGCAGCGGCTGGTGACCTGGGCGCCCAGCCTGTCGGAGCTCTGCTTGGTCTCGCGGTCGACCACGAGTTCCAGGCCGGCCAGCAGACCCCGGCCGCGGATGTCGCCGATGACCTCGTGGCGGGTGGCCATGTCCTCCAGGCCGGTGCGCAGGAAGGCGCCGAGCTCGCGGGCGCGCTCGTCCAGTCGGTCCCTGACCAGCACGTCGAGCACGGAGTTGCCCACGGCGGCCACCAGCGGGTCGGAGACATGCGTGGTGAAGAAGAGGAAGCCGCGCTCGTAGGCCTCCTGCTCGATCTCGGCGCTGGTGAGGACGGCCGCCAGAGGCAGACCCGCGCCGAGTGTCTTGGAGAGGGTCAGGATGTCGGGGACGACGCCGTCGCGTTCGAAGGCGTACCAGGTGCCGGTGCGGCACAGGCCGGTCTGGGCCTCGTCGAGGATCAGGAGCATGCCGCGCTCACGGCACTTGGTGTGGAGGGCCGCGAAGTAGCCGGGCGGCGGTTCGATGATGCCGCCGGAGCTGAGGATCGGCTCCACGAGGCAGGCGGCGAGGCTGCCGGTGGACTGGGCGTCGATGAGGTCGAAGGCGAAGTCCAGCTGGCGGCGCCAGTCGAGCTCACCGTCGGGCGTGGTGAAGTCGGGGCGGTAGGAGTTGGGGACGGGAATCGCGAAGTTGCCGGGAGCGGACGGACCGTAGCCCTTGCGGCCCGTGCTGTACGTGGCGGACGCGGCGGCCTGGGTCATGCCGTGCCAGGACCGGGCGAACGACACGATCTCGTGCTTGCCGGTGACCAGCTTGGCCATCCGGATCGCGGCCTCGTTCGACTCGGCACCGGTGGTCAGGAGCAGCGCCTTCTCCAGGGGCGCGGGCAGGGTTTCGGCGAGGCGTCGGGCCAGGTCGACCACGGGGCGGCTGAGCATGCCGCTGTACAGATGGTCGAGGTGGGCCACCTGGCGCTGGACCGTCTCCACGATCGCCGGGTGCGAGTGCCCGAGGATCGCGCTCATCTGGCCGGAGGTGAAGTCGAGGATCTTCCGGCCGTCCGCGGTGTACACGAAGCTGCCGGCGGCACGCTCGATGATCGCGCGGGTGAACCCGCCTCCGTAGCGGACGAGGTGCCGGTCCGCATCGGCCCAGAACGTGGACTCGGAAGCCGTAAGGACAGTGGACGTGGGGGTCTCAGCAGCCATGGCCCTGACGGTAGGACAGCGCCGAGCGCCACGTCCATCACACAATTCCGGCTGTGCTGTTCGGAAGAACCGCACAATAATGAGCCGGTGATGAATCCCTGGAGGCTGCGCCTGCTCACTCAGCTGGACACGCTCGGCACGGTCCGGGCGGTCGCCCAGGCCGCCAGCCTGAGCCCGTCGAGTGTGTCGCAGCAGCTCGGTGTGCTCGAGACCGAGACGGGCACACAGCTGCTCGAACGCACGGGGCGCCGGGTACGACTCACCTCGGCCGGGCTGATCCTCGCGCGGCGCGCACGGGCGATCCTCGACCACATGGACACCGTCGAGGCGGAGCTGCGCGGATTCGGCGAGGAGCCGTCGGGCCTGGTGCGGCTCGGGTCGTTCCAGAGCGTGGTGCACACCATGGCCGTACCGGCGGTGACACGCCTGGCCCGCGAGTACCCCCACCTCGACGTCCAGCTCCTGGAGCTGGAGCCACATGAGAGTCTGCCGGCGCTGCGGGTCGGCGACGTGGACGTCGTGATCACGACCACCGACTTCGCCGAGCTGCCGCTCGGGCCGGACCTCGACCTCCTGCCGCTGGCGACGGATCCGATCCTTCTGGTGCTGCCGCCCGGCCACCCGGCCGCCGGGCGCGATCCGGTGGACCTGACCGCCGTCGCCGATGAACCGTGGGCCTTAGACATCCCCCAGTCGTACATGGCGAATCTCGCCCTACGACTGTGCCGGCAGGCGCGGTTCGAGCCCCGGGTGGTCGCCCGGTTCAGCAACTACATGCTGACCCTGGAGCTCATCGAGGCCGGGCACGCGGTTGCGCTGCTCCCCGGGCTCGCCGTCGACGCCGGCCGCTATCGCGTCGTGACCCGGGAATTGGCCGACCCGGTGACCCGTACGATCACCGCCGCGATCCGCAGGGGTGTGCCGCCACGGGCGGCGGTGCGGGTGGTGCTCGACGCGCTGCGCCCGCCCGCGACCGGAAACGCGTGAACAACGGCGTCCGGTGTGCGGGTGAGGTCCGCCTGGTCCCGCCATGAGGTGACCTGAACTCCGGCGGACGGTTCGGTGAAGACGAACTCGCGCCAGATCGAGAACCTGTCTAGTCAAGCTAGCTTGCTTGCCTATGAGGTTCCTTAGAAGAGCAGCAGGTCTTGGGCTTGTCCTGCTCGTCATCACACTCGGCCTTGGTGCGCAGCCTGCCGCCGCGCATGTGTCGCGGGAGCACGCCGAACTCGTCGTCAGGACCGGTGCGGGGGTCACGAGTGGACGGCTGATCGTCCATCATGACGTCGTGTCACCGCGGAAGGCGGGTGACTGGGCGTCGCACCTGCTCGGTGCCGCGTGCCCCGCGACCGGCTCCGGCGTCGCCGGGGACCACGGCGGCGTTCCCGACGGTGTCGTCATCGAACTGGCGTGGAGCTGCCAGGTCACCGCGATCGATCTCGGCCCCCTGATCGACCGGGCGGGACTGGCCCGCGTCGTCGTCGAGTTCGACGGCACGGTGGCAGACGCGTCCGCCGCCACCCCGCTCGTCGACAGCAGGGGCGCGCACGCGCCGCCCTCGTTTCCCTGGCTGACCGTCACGCTCTGCACGGCGGCCGGTGCCGCGCTGCTGCTCGCCCTGCGGCGACTGCCGGCACTCCTGCGCGCGTCGCTCCGCACCCGGCGGCGGTTGCGGCTGGCAACCGCCGGCGCGGTTGCCGCGTCCTTCCTCGCGCCCCAGGCGGCCCTTGCCGACGGCGTCCCGGAACAGGACGCCACCGTCACCGTCCGCGGCACCGTCTTCAAGGACCGCAACGGCAACGGCCGCAGGGACAAGGGTGAGCGGCCCATGCGCGGCGTCGACGTGACCGACGGCGCCGCGTGGACCACGACCGGCGCGGACGGCTCGTACAGCCTGCGCATCGACCCGAAGCGGCGGGAGACCGACCTCGTCAGCATCGTGTCTCCCGACGGCTACACGCCCGCACTGCGGGACGACTACATCCCGCGGTACTTCCGTACGGTCCCCGAAACCGGCGCGACGGGCGTCGATTTCGCGCTCGTCCCCGACCGCAACGCCTCGAACCCCACCGAGAAGTGGGTCATGAACTCGGACACCGAGGTCGGCAACCGCACCGACGACGAGGCCCGCCGCGCCCTGCCCCAGTGGACCGGCCAGGTCGAGGCGATGTCCGAGGTCGACGGCGCCACGATGCAGATCGCGACCGGCGACCTCACCGTCACGGACTACGCGGCCGAGAACCGCCGGCAGGGCGGCTACGACCTGTTCAGCAAGGGCCTGAAGGAAGGGCGGCTCGGTCACCCCTTCTATCCGGTGATGGGCAACCACGACTTCGGCGGCACGGCCACCTCCCAGGGCTACGGAGGCAGCCTGGAGTACTACCGCCGCAACCTCGGCCCCGAGTGGTACAGCTTCGACCGCAACGGCCGCCACGTCGTCGTCCTGGAGGACAACTACGACGCGAGCGGGCTGAAGCCGCAACTGGAGTGGCTGCGCGAGGACCTCGCCCGGCACGCGGCCGGAAAGCAGGTGTTCGTCTTCGCGCACCGCTCGCTGTTCACCCAGTGGGGTCCGGGCGCCGGCATGCAGCCCACGATCGACGAACTGGCGAAGTACGACGTACGGATGGTCGCCGCGGGCCACAACCAGCAGGCGGAGTTCCGGCGCGGCGCCTTCAAGCGGTCCGTCGAGATCAACAACCAGGGCACCTACGGCATCGACGGCGCCCACCCCGACTACAAGGTCCTGGACTTCAGCGCCATCACGGACGACCCGCGCACCCACCGCAACGAGGACACCGGCCATGTGACCGGCATCCACCGCCAGTTCGACATCGATGACGACACCGCGCTGGTCAGCCCCGCACAGGGCAGCGTCCACGGCGCGAAGGCCGGAGTGCCCGTCGAGGTGTACGCGGAGGACGACGGCCGCACCCCCGCACGGGCGGTGCTCACCGTCCGCGACCGCCGCGGGCACCTGGTGCAGCGCAAGGACGTCCGCTTCGCGAAGAGGGCGGCCCGGCCCGGCACCGAGAACTGCTACACCCCGCCCGGCGGCACGCCCGAGCCCTGTCCCGACGCGCGCGGCGCGTGGACCCGGGCGAGCGAGCGGCTGAACCGGCTGCGGCCCGGGACGTACACCGCCCAATCGGTCGCGTACGACACCCGGGGCAGGGCGTTCCCGCAGATCAGGAACACCTTCGAGGTCGTCCGGGACGCGGAACTCGCGCGGCCGAGCACCGGCCGGGACTGGCTCCGGCAGGGCGGCGACGAGACAGGCCGGTCCGCAAGCGGCGACGAGCCGGGCGCCGAGCTCGACCTCAAGTGGGCCCGGCACACCGGCGAGCAGTTCAACCTCAACGGCTCGGTCGTCGCGGGCGGCAGGCTCATCGTCTCCTCCCGCGCCTTCGACTCGCCGTACAGCATGATGCTCGCCTACGACATAGCCACCGGCCGCGAGCTCTGGCGCACCTACCTGGACGGCGACGCCGAATCGGCGCCCACGCTCCACGACGGCAAGGTCTATCTGACCACCGGTGTGGGCCGGATCTACGCACTGGACGCCGAAACCGGCCGTATCGCCTGGCAGTCGATCGACCGCGAGGAGACGCACGGGTACACCGTGCGCCGCTACGGCCGCGCGGGCGGACCCGTCAGCGTCTTCGCCCTCGCGGGCGGGAACGACCGTACGGTCGCCGTCTACCAGGACGCGAGTACGATCCGCTGCCGTGACGCCGAGACCGGCGGCCTGCTCCCCGGCGGCTTCGCAGCGGCCTTCTCCTGGGGCCAGGCCCACAGCACCGCGATTCGTCAGCCCGGCACCGACACCGCCTATCTGCACTCCATGTCCAGCAACACCGTCATCGCGATGGACCTCGCGACCTGCAAGCAGCTGTGGGTGAAGGACACCGCGGGCGACATCGACAGCCACTCGTCGCCCGTGCTGACCCACCCGGCCACGGGTGAGGCGAAGCTGGTGACGTTCACGGCGTACGGCGTCCGCGGGCACGACCCGAGGACCGGTGCGGTGGCCTGGGAGTCCAAGCTGGGCGGCGGCAGCGTCTGCGAGCCGGGTCGCGCACCGCTCACCAGCCCGGCCGTGTGGGGCGGCACCGCGTACGTCGCGGGCCGGGACGGTGTCGTACGCGCGTATGACACCGGCGCGGCCGATCCGTCCAAGCCCGTGTGGGAGTCGAAGTCCGGCTACCTGGCGGGGGAGAGCCCGCTGGACGACGCGTGGCGGGTGGCCATGGGCTGCACGGCGGGTGCCGGTTCGCCGACCATGCACCCGCTGGTCACCAAGTCCCATGTGTACGTGGGGACCTGGGACGGCCGCCTGCTCGTCCTCGACCGGGCGACCGGCGCGCAGGTCACCTCGTACGACCTGGGCGCCGGTGTGACTTCGGCCCTGTCCGTGAGCGGTGACTGGGTCTTCGCCCTCACCGACGACGGCACCGTCCACGCGCTCGCCGCACGCCGGCACTGAGGCGAAGCGACACCGTGCGAGCACCGCCCACCCGGTGATGCTCCTGGCGGCCGTCCCCGCGCTGCCGCTCGGCAGCGCGGGGACGGCGCGGGCGCACCCCTTCGGGGCTCCGTCGCTCCTGAACGCGCAGGCGGTGGGCACCACCGTGGGGACGCGAGACCCTGGGGGCCCGCCTCGTCCTACTGGAGCGTGATCGCGTAGATCTGTACCCGAGGGTCGTTCTGCAGGCCGACCGACCGGACCGTCTTCGACGCGTCGAGGTCTGCGGACGCCCCGAACAGCCGTACCGGCGGGCCGTCCACGCCCTGTCCGCGCTTGATCCGGTGCGGCATCTCCAGGGCCACGGAGCTGCCCTGTGGGGCCGACCCTGCCCAGTCGCCCACGGTCACCGGCACCTCGGCGGTGGTTCCGTCGGTGTAGCGGACCGTGAGTGCGGTCGTCACCGGACCGTGGTGGGCGACAGCGACCAGGCGCAGCGTGCTGTACGACCCGGCCGGGAGCAGCAGGGCCTGGCCGCGGGCCTCGACGAAGTTGAGGGCCGTCCCGGACGGATCGGGGGCCTCGTACGTCACGCCGTCCCAGACGACCGGGCCCGCCGGGGGCAGCAGATCGGCGTCGAAGCTCCATCCCGAGCCGTCGAAGTCGCCCTCGCCGGACGCCGCGACCGTTGCGGTTCCGTCGTGGTTGACCTGACTGCCCAGGGCGACGGCGCACTGCTCACCGGCGCCGGCCGCGCAGCGGGCCGCGGCGCGCACCTCGATGGTCGCGAGGCGTTCCACGGGTTTCACTCCCTTCGCGCTCGCCGTGACGCTCACGGGGTACGACCCCGGCGGGGTGTTGGCCGGCACGCTCACGTCCACCGTCGCGGTCCGCTGGGTGGGCAGCCGATGGGAGGTGAGCGAGAACGGCGCGGACGCCTTCGTACTCCAGCCGCTGGGAGCCTTCGCTGCGACGTTCACCCGCAGCGTGCCGGGGGACTGGCCCAGTACGTCCAGCTGCAGACGGACGCTCTGAGTGCTGTCAGCCGTGGGCAGGACGTCGGAGGCGGTGCGCAGCGAGGCGTCGAGGTGGCGGCGGGAATCGGCTGCCGCGCGGTTGACGGACGGGGGCTCGGCGCCCTTGCCCGTGCCCCAGGCCGAGGGGTTGTCGGCCATCTGGAAGGCGAGGTTCCCGCCCTTGGCAACGGCGTCCCAGTCCAGCCAGGTGGCCCGCAGGTCCCTTCCGTCGAACTTCGCCTGCCGCACATGGCGTTGGGTGTCGCTGGTGCCCGGTGCCGTGACGGTCAGCGTGCCGCCCTGCAGCTTGCCGTAGGCGCCGATGCGGATGACCGCGGAGGGGAACTGCGGACTGGAGACGGCCAGGAAGTCGCCGCCGTTCGTCGTCGGGTACAGACCGAGCGAGGAGAAGACGTACCAGGCCGACATGGTGCCCAGGTCGTCGTTGCCGGTCATGCCGTCGGGCCCGTCGGTGAAGAGCGTCATCGCGGCACGGACGACGGTGGCGGCCTTGGCGGGTGCGCCGGCCCACAAGTACATGTACGGGGAGTGCAGATCGGGTTCGTTGTTCGGGTTGTAGGTGGGCTTCCCGTAATAGTCGTACGGTGCCGAGATCCAGTCCTCGCGAGCGGCCCCGGCCGGGTCCGCGAGGAGCTTGTCGTAGGCGAAGAAGGCGTCGAGCCGCTTCTCCGTCTCACGCTTGCCGCCCATCAGGGAGACGAGCCCGGCCGGGTCCTGGGGCACCAGCCACTGGTACTGGTAGGCGCCGCCCTCATGGAACTGGTGGCCCGCTTCGACGGGGTCATAGGGCGTCAGCCAGGTGCCGTCGGCCGTGCGCGGACGGAACTGCTGGATGGACGAATCCCACAGGTTGCGGTACCACTGGCCGCGTGCCGCGAAGACGCGGGCGTCCGCGGTGTGCCCCAGTGCCTTGGCCATCAGCGCCAGTGAGGCGTCCGCCGCCGCGTATTCCAGGGTCGCCGATGCGGGGTGACGGCAGTCGTTGTCGCCGCCCTTGTCCGCACAGTCCTTGCCCGGTTCGAGCCCGCTGGGGATGTAGCCGCGTTCCTGGTAGGCGGCCACCCCCGCACGGCCGTTGTAGGGGGAGTCGTCCGGCGGCGTGCTGAGCGCGTTCTTCCGCAGGAGCGCGTACGCCTCCTTCTCGTAGCCCGCGAGGAGGCCCTTGGACCACGCCTCGACCAGGAAGGGAGTGACCGGGTCGCCGGTCATGATGTTCGTCTCGCTGTTGGCGAGCGACCAGCGCGGCAGCCAGCCGCCGTCCCGCCCGATCGCGACGACCGACAACGCGACATCACGGGCGACCTTCGGCTGCAGCATCTGGAGCAGCTGGTTCTGCGGCCGGTGGGTGTCCCACAGCGACAGGTTCTGATACGGCGTGAAGTCCGAGGCGAGATGGGTCTTCCCGTCGAAGCCCGCGTACCGGCCGTCGACGTCCCCGGCGAGGTTCGGGTGCAGCTGAGCGTGATAGAGGGCGCTGTAGAACGCGCGTCGGCGCTCGGTCTGCCCGCCGCCGATCCGGACGGTGCCGAGCTGCCGCTCCCAGGTCGCGTGCAGGGCCGCGCGGGTGGCGTCGAAGTCGTAGGAGTCGTCCGTCTCCGCCTTCAGGTTCTTCCGGGCGCCCTCGACGCCCGTGTAGGAGAGACCCACCTTGACGACGACATGGCGGTCGGTGCCGGCGTCGAACGTCACCCAGGCGCCGTTGCCGCCCTCGCCGGCCGCGTCGCGCTCACCGGGGGTGGGATTGGTCCCGCGCCAGGTGCCGTGCGAGGTGAAGGGCCTGTCGAAGGTCGCCGTGAAGTAGACGGTGTGCCGGTCCTTGCCCGCGCAGAAGTTGCCCGCCTCGACACGGCCCTCGACGGTACGGTCACCGACGACGTGCACCTCCGAGCCGTACACCTTCTGGTTGGCCTTGCCCGTGTTGAACAGGACGTTGGCCCGGTCGGTCGAGGGGAAGGTGTAGCGCTGCCATCCCGTGCGGGGTGTGGCGGTCAGCTCGGCGTCGATGCCGTACGTTTTCAACCCGACGCGGTAGTAGCCGGGTTCGGCGTCCTCGTCGTCGTGCGAGTAGGCCGAGCGGTAGACGTCGGGGTCGACGCTGTCGACGGCTCCGGTCGTCGGCATGATCGGCAGCTCGCCCATGACGGAGCAGCCGACGCCGGAGAGGTGGGTCTGGCTGAAACCGTGGATCTTGTCCTGCTGGTAGTCGTAGCCTCCCTGGCCGCCGGTGTCCGGGCTGACCTGGACCATGCCGAACGGGGCACTCGCGCCGGGAAACGTGTTGCCGAAGTTCTGGGTTCCGATGAACGGGTTGACCAGGGAGGTGAGTTGGTCGTCGGGGGTCGTGGTGCCCTGGGCGACGGCCGGCGCCGGGCTCAGGGCCCCGCCGGCGACGAGCAGTGCGGCCAGCACGGTCGATGCGCGGCTGCGTAGTCGGTGCAGGGGTCTGTGCATGGAAGCGGTCTCCTCTTCCTCAGCCGTCCTGTACTGCGGGCATGAGAGGTGATCTCCAAGTGGCCGGCACCGCGGCCGCGTTCGCTCGGCCGCACGTGCGGGCCAGGGGTCGGGGCCTGGATGGAAGCGGACTAGATCACGCGCCTGACATCGTTGTCAATGCTTCTGGCAGGAGTGGGCGGAAGCCGCATGGCCGATAGTCACCGAGAAGGAACGAGCCGGCGCCGCCGGTTGCCAGGGACGGACCCTCCTGAGGCAACACGCGGCGCCGGCCACGCAGTTCGCGCACTGATCCGCGCACATCGTGCTCGGCTCCGGGAGAGAGCGGTTCAGCGGATGCGAGCCACACCCGCGTAGATGCCGCTTTCCTCCGACACGTTGGCCGGGGCGGAGGCGAACCAGTCCGTCGCCGTCACCAGGCCGGGTGCCACGAGGTCCAGGCCGTCGAAGAAGCGCTCGACTTCTCCGCGCGGGCGGAAGGCGAGCTGGATGCCGCCCTTGGCGTACTCGGCGACGACCAGTTCGACGAGTTCCGGAAACAGGTCGGACGCGGCGTGCGACAGGATCAGATAGCTGCCCGACGGCAGCGTGTCGACCAGGGCACGGACGATGCCGTGGGCGTCCTGTTCATCGGGGATGAAGTGCATCAGCGCGATGAGTGACAGCGCGATGGGGCGGTCGAACTCCAGAACGTGCCGGGCATGCCGCACGATGGCTTCCGGGTCACGCACATCGGCCTGGATGTAGTCGGTCGCTCCGGAGGGGTGGCTGATCAGCAGCGCCTCGGCGTGACGCAGCACGATCGGGTCGTTGTCGGTGTAGACGACCTTGGCCGACGGCACGACGTTCTGCACGATCTGGTGGAGATTCGGCTCCGTCGGAATTCCCGTGCCTATGTCCAGGAACTGGTCGATGCCCTGCGCCGCGAGCCATGCGGCTGCCCGGTGCATGAACTGCCGGTTCTGCCGAGCGGCGGCTCGGGCCTCGGGCGGCAGCATCTCGCCGACCGCCTCGTCGACCGGGTAGTTGTCCTTGCCGCCGAGCAGCCAGTCGTAGACCCGCGCAGGGTGTGCCTTGCTGGTGTCGATCGGCAGGGACGGCTGGGGGTTGGTCGTCATCGCAGCTCCATCGCGCCGGTGGGGGAGGTTCGATGATCGTACTCGGGTTCGACATCTGCCCTGCGTGCAGGGCGACTTGGGCTCGCGACGGGGCGAGGAAGCCGGCTCGCCTCAGTGGTCGCAGGGCGCCCCGCACGCAACCGGGCCGGCCTCGGCCGCTCAGTGGCCATCCCGAGGGACAGGCTCCCGAGGGTCCTGCCCGCCGTGGCCTCCGAGGGGACCGGGGAGACCGGCGTTTGACGGGCACAGGCCGGGGATACCCGCGAAGCGCTCTGAACGATTGCCCAGGTGGAGGGCGCTGACCGTCGGCGTCTGCCCGGACGCCCGCCGTCACGGCGAGAGCCGCGACACCCGCCACACGCGGGAGCGAGAAAGGGACAGGACCTCGAGCCATGAACGCCTTCGAACCGTTGCGTCGCTGGCCTGTCTACCGTCAGCTCACCGGCGGTGACCCGCTGGGGCGCGGCCGGGCCGCCTCGTCCCGGCGCACCGAGTCGCTCCGCCCTCGCACGGCCGACGCCGACCGGGTGGTGAAGTCCGTCTGCCCCTACTGCGCGGTCGGCTGCGGACAGCAGGTCTACGTCAAGGACGACCGGGTCGTACAGATCGAGGGCGACCCCGACTCCCCCATCAGCCGGGGACGGCTGTGCCCCAAGGGGTCGGCGACGCTCCAGCTCACCACCGGCTCCGGCCGCCGCCACCAGGTCCTGTACCGGCGCCCGTACGGCAGGGAGTGGGAGCCGCTCGACCTCGAGACGGCGATGGACATGGTCGCCGACCGGGTGATCGAGACCCGGCGGCGCACCTGGGAGTGGGAGCACGAAGGGCTGCGCACCGCCCGCACCCTCGGCATCGCCAGCCTGGGCGGCGCGACCCTCGACAACGAGGAGAACTACCTCATCAAGAAGCTGCTCACGGGGCTCGGCGTGGTGCAGGTGGAGAACCAGGCCCGGGTCTGCCACAGCTCGACCGTCGCCGGGCTCGGCACCAGCTTCGGACGCGGCGGCGCGACCACGTTCATGCAGGACCTCCAGCACGCCGACTGCATCGTCATCCAGGGCTCCAACTTCGCCGAGGCCCACCCCGTCGGCTTCCAGTGGGTGATGGAGGCCAAGACGCGCGGCGCCACCGTCATCCACGTCGACCCGCGCTACACGCGCACCAGCGCCCTCGCCGACCTGCACGTCCCCCTCCGCGCCGGAAGCGACATCGCCTTCCTCGGCGGGATCATCCACCACGTCCTGAACGAGGAGAAGGACTTCCGCGAGTACGTCGTCGCCTACACCAACGCGGCCACGATCGTCAGCGAGGACTTCCGCGACACCGAGGACCTGGACGGCGTCTTCTCCGGCCTCGACGAGGAGAACCGGCACTACGACCCGTCGAGCTGGCGCTACGAAGGCGAGCTGCTCCAGCAGCCGACGGGCGAGGTGGACGAGCAGTACGAGGAACGCGTCGGCCGCGATGCCCACACCCCCGGGGGCTCGGAGACCCACGGCTCCGGCGGCGCGCAGGCCCATCCGGCGCCCGATCGCGACGAGACGCTCCAACACCCTCGCTGCGTGTACCAGATCCTCAAACGGCACTACGCCCGCTACACCCCCGACCTCGTGGAACAGGTCTGCGGCGTCCCCAAGGAGACCTTCCGCCGGGTCTGCGACGCCCTCACGTCCAACTCCGGCCGCGACCGCACCAGCGCCTTCGTCTACGCGGTCGGCTGGACCCAGCACTCCACCGGTTCGCAGTACATCCGTGCCGCGAGCGTCCTCCAGCTGCTCCTGGGCAACATCGGCCGGCCCGGCGGCGGCATCCAGGCCCTGCGCGGACACGCCTCCATCCAGGGCTCGAGCGACATCCCCACCCTGTTCAACCTGCTGCCCGGCTACCTGCCGATGCCACACGCCCACGCTCATGAGACGTTCGACGACTTCATGGCCGCCAGCCGCACGGGCAAGGGCTTCTGGGGCGACATGCGCGCCTACTTCGTGTCCCTGCTCAAGGCCTACTACGGCGACGCCGCCACCGCCGCCAACGACTACTGCTTCGACCACCTGCCCCGTCTCACCGGCTCCCACAGCACGTACGACACCGTCATGGCCCAGCTCGACGACGTGTGCAAGGGCTACTTCCTGATGGGGGAGAACCCCGCCGTCGGCTCCGCCAACACCCGCCTGCAACGCCTGGCCATGGCCCACCTGGACTGGCTGGTCGTCCGCGACTTCTCCCTGATCGAGTCCGCGACCTGGTGGCAGGACGGCCCCGAGATAGAGACCGGCGAACTGCGCACCGAGGAGATCGGCACGGAAGTGTTCTTCTTCCCCGCCGCCGCGCACACCGAGAAGTCCGGCTCCTTCACCAACACCAACCGCTGGCTCCAGTGGCACCACGCCGCCGTCGAACCCGAGGGCGACGCCCGCAGCGACCTGTGGTTCATGTATCACCTCGGCCGCCGCCTGAAGGAGCGCCTCGCCGCCTCCACCGACCCGATGGACCGCCCCGTACAGGACCTGACCTGGGACTATCCGGTGGACGGCCCGCTGGCCGAGCCGATCGCCGCCGCCGTCCTCGCCGAGATCAACGGCCACGGCCCCGACGGCGCCCCCCTGACCGCCTACACCGAGCTGAAGGACGACGGCTCCACCCGCTGCGGCTGCTGGATCTACTGCGGTGTCTACGCCGACGGCGTCAACCATGCCGCCCGCCGCACCCCGCACACGGAGCAGGACTGGGTCGCCGCGGACTGGGCCTGGGCCTGGCCCGCCAACCGGCGCATCCTCTACAACCGGGCATCCGCCGCACCCGACGGAACTCCCTGGAGCCCCCGCAAGGCATATGTGTGGTGGGACTCCGACGCCGGGAAATGGACCGGGCACGACATCCCCGACTTCATCCCCGACCGCCCGCCGGGTCATGTGCCCGCCGACGACGCCACCGGGCCGGACGCCCTGCGCGGCGATGACCCGTTCATCATGCAGGCCGACGGCAAGGGCTGGCTGTACGCTCCGGCCGTCCTGGAGGACGGCCCGCTGCCGACGCACTACGAGCCGCAGGACTCACCCTTCACCAACGCCCTGTACCCGGCCCGCTCCCGCTCCCCGGTACGGCAGTTGCTGCCGCGCGAGGGCAACCGGTACCACCCCAGCGGCGACGAACCCGGCGCCGACGTCTACCCCTACCTCGTCACCACGCACCGGCTCACCGAGCACTTCACGGCGGGTGGGATGAGCCGCTGGTCGACGTATCTGTCCGAACTCCAACCGGAGTTCTTCTGCGAGGTCTCCCCGGCCCTCGCCGCCGAACGCGGCCTGGAACACGGCGGCTGGGCGACCGTCATCACCGCCCGCAACGCCGTCGAGGCCCGGGTCCTGGTCACCGAGCGGATCGTCCCGCTGACCGTGCAGGGCCGCACCGTCCACCAGATCGGGCTGCCCTTCCACTGGGGGCCCAACGGGGTCGCCCCCGGCGACGCCGCCAACGAGCTCGTCGCCATCGCACTCGACCCCGACTCCCACATCCAGGAGGACAAGGCGCTCACCGCCGATATCCGCCCCGGCCGCCGCCCGAGGGGACCCGCGCTGCCCGCGCTGGTCGCCGACTACCGGCGCCGCGCCGGCATCACCGCCGCCACCGGAACGGAGCGGGGACGATGAACCTCTTCGACCGAGATCTGTACACCGGCCACCAGCTCAGCGGTCCGGAACCCGATCCGGCGGCCGACGCCGGCCACCTTGACCCCCCGCCCCGCGTCGGCTTCTTCACCGACACGTCCGTCTGCATCGGCTGCAAGGCGTGCGAGGTCGCCTGCAAGGAGTGGAACGCCATCCCCGACGACGGAATGGCCCTGACCGGGATGTCGTACGACAACACGCAAGAACTCGGCGCGTCCACGTGGCGGCATGTGGCCTTCATCGAGGAGAAGGTGGAGCGGGCGCCGGAACCGGCGCCGCCCGCGCCCGACGGCCGCACCGAGTTGCCCCTGGCCGACGCGTCCGGCGCCGGACCGGCCGGCTCGGACACCGGCGAACTGCGCTGGCTGATGTCGTCCGACGTGTGCAAGCACTGCACCCACGCCGCCTGCCTCGACGTCTGCCCGACCGGCTCCCTCTTCCGCACGGAGTTCGGCACGGTCGTCGTCCAGGAGGACATCTGCAACGGCTGCGGTTACTGCGTCCCCGCCTGCCCCTACGGCGTCATCGAACAACGCCCCGATGACGGCAGGGCGTTCAAGTGCACCCTGTGCTACGACCGGCTGGGCGCCGGGCAGGAACCTGCCTGCGCCAAGGCATGCCCCACCGAATCCATCCAGTACGGCCCCCTGGACGAACTGCGGGAGCGGGCCGCCGCCCGCGTCGAACAGCTCAAGGCCGACGGAGTGCCCGGTGCCCGCCTCTACGGCGCCGACCCCGACGACGGTGTGGGCGGTGCGGGAGCGTTCTTTCTCCTTCTCGCCGAACCCGAGGCCTACGGCCTGCCGCCCGACGCGCAGGTCACCACGCGCGACCTGCCCGCCATGTGGAAGCACGCCGCCCTGGCGGCCCTGTCCCTCACTGCCGGCTGCGCGGCCTCCTTCGTGCTGCCCGCCCTGGCCCGGAAGGGGCGCGGCCGATGAGCCCCCGCAAGCGAAGCGGCGAACAACTGATGGTGGACCGGGCCGAGTTCACCTCGTACTACGGCCGCCCGGTCATCAAGGCCCCGTCCTGGTCGGCACGGGACATCGCCGGCTACTTCTTCCTCGGCGGACTCGCCGGCGCCGGCTCGGTGCTGGCCGCCGGGGCCCAGCTCACCGGCCGCCGTAGGACCGCCGCCGCGATGAAACTGTCGTCGGTGACCGCGGTGTCCCTCTCCGCGGCGGCCCTGGTGCACGACCTGGGACGCCCGGCCCGCTTCTCCCACATGCTCCGGGTCGTCAAACCGACGTCCCCGATGAGCGTGGGGTCCTGGCTGCTCGCCGCGTACGGACCCGCCGCGGGGGCCGCCGCCCTGAGCGCGGTGACCGGTCGCGCGCCCAGGACGGGAGCCGCCGCCACGGGGCTCGCGGCGGCCCTGGGCCCGGCCGTCGCCGCGTACACCGCCGTGCTGGCCGCCGACACCGCCGTTCCCGCCTGGCACGGCGCCCACCGGCAACTGCCGTACCTGTTCGCCGCGTCCGCGACCGCGGCCGCCTCCGGCATGGCACTGGTCGCCGCACCGCGCGCAGAGAACGCGCCCGCGCGGTGGGCTGCCGTCCTCGCGGCCGCGGGGGACACGCTCGCGGCCATGGCGGCCGAGCGCGACCTGGGACCGCTGGTCGCGGAGACCTGGCGACAGGGACGCGCGGGCCGGCTGCTGCGGGCCGCACGCGTGCTGACCCTGGCCGGTGGAGCGGGCGCCGCGCTCCTCGCCGGACGCGGCCGTCCCGCCGCCGTGGCGTCCGGCCTCACCCTCCTCGCGGCTTCCGCCTGCACCCGCTTCGGCGTCTTCGCCGCCGGCGTCGCCTCGGCCCAGGACCCCAAGTACGTCGTCGTACCGCAACGCGCCCGCTTGGACGCGGGTGACCGGCCGCAGGAGCGATAGCCGTTCCGTGTGAAGGACGTCGATGCTTCACAAGTCGGCGTACGGATTCCGGCTGAGTACCGTGGCGCCGGCCGTTCCTCAAGCCGCCGTGGTCAGTGCGGTGGCCGTCGCGATGGCCGTGTCGGCGCGGGCAGGGATGACCAGCCCGATGTCTGTGGCGTCGGTGCCGGCGGCGAGGAGGCGCCGTACGGGGGCGCTACGAGCGGCCACGGACATCACCAGGCCGAGGTGACTGCAGAGGTGGTGGGTGCGGAGCACCAAACTGAGCGCCGTCGGGGTGGGCGAGGGCTGGTCGAGGACGACGACAACGGACGCCGGCTTGTGCACATGCACGAGATCGTTGATCCGAGCAAGCAGGGTGGCTCGCATGGCGATGCCGGGGTTGCCGTGCATCGTGATGACGAGCACACCTCGCTCGATCGTGTGAGACATCATCACGTTCGGTCCTTTCCATACGGTACCCGCCCATAAGCGAACTACCCGGTATTCGGCATTGAATGCGACGCGGCCATCGCGACGGCGGGACTTGGGGAACGGCGTGCCACCTCGGCGACGACGTGCGCAGGCTGGAGCCAGCTGACGCTGCATCATGAGGCGGCAGGTGCTGCTTGTGGAGGCACGTCTGCCTCTCTTGTCGCTCAAGGCTCGCGACGCCCGCACGTTTCACCTCTCGGCGGGCACGTGGCCTGGTTCGCGGTCCGATGCCGGCCACACGTAGGGCAGGTCGTCGGGGACGCCGGGAAAGAGGGCGGCGTACACGTCGCGGTCCTTGCGGACCAGTGCGGAGCGGTGGCTCTCGTGGAAGGGCTCGTCGCCGAGCCAGGGCGGCAGTTCGCCGACGGCCGCCAGCTCCGCCTGGTCGCGGACCACGGCGCCCGGCCGATGCGCGGCGAATCCGGCGACCAGGGAGGCCGCGCAACTGTCCTGGTGTCCTTGGTCCCGCCAGACCCGGCAGATGTCCAGGCCGTAGCGTACGAGTGCCTCCTCGTACCCGGTCCACATCCGTACCGCCGGGTGCCGGCGCCACCCGTAGCCAGGGACGGTCAGTCCGCGCAGGACCTGCAGGGCCTCGACCCGCTGTTTGCCCAGTCGGCGCCGGTCGAGGAGCAGGGCGGTCTCCCGGAAGTCGGGATGGGGCAGGAACGTCTGCATCGGTCGCCCGCTCACTTCTTGCGCAGCGCGGACGGCTTGTGCACCGCCGACCTGCCGGAGCGGTCGCTGCGTACCTGGTACTGCGGGTCATCGGGCGAGGCGTCCACGGTGCGGCCCGCGGCCTCGGTGCGTCGGGTGATCTTCCGCTCCACCGTGCCTTCGGTGGTGCTGCCGTGGCTGTTCCAGGTGACCTCGTCCCCTTGGGTGAGCCGTCGGCCCTTGTCCTGTCCGCTCGTTCCCTTTGCCTTCTTGGCCTTCTTCGTCATCGTGATCGCTCACTCTCTCGGTTTCGGCGGCTTCACCGATTGCCGGCGGATGCCGCACGGTCGGCCAGGCCACCGGCGCCGAGTGGTCCGGTGTACTGGCATGCCTGCTGGGCCTCCATGCGAGGGAGTGCGCGGCGTGACACGCGCAGCACCACGGATGGCAGAGCCGCGCGCACCGGCTGGATCAGACGCAGCCACGCCGGGGCGTACACGGCCGTACGACGGCACTCCAGGCCCCGCACCAGGCGGGCGGCAACCGTGTCCACCGGGTACACCCGACGCGCCGGCGGGGGCATGTGGGCGCGCAGTTCGCGCAGGACCGGGTACTGGTCGGCGTCGCGGATCATGTCGGTGTCCGTCCAGTTGATGTAGGCGATGCCCACGCCGACCCCTCGATGCGCCACCTCTGCCCGCATCGCGTGCGCGAAGGACTCCACGCCCGCCTTGGAGGCGCAGTAGGCGCTCATCAAGGGGGAGGCCCCGATCGACGCCAGCGAGGCGATCTGGAGGAAGTACCCGGCGGTGTCGAGGAGGTCCGGGAGGAAGGCGCGGGCCGTGTGGGCGCTGCCGGTGAGGTTGACGTCGATGACGCGGCTCCAGGAGGCCGGGTCCGAGATGAGGAACGGGCCGCCTTCCGCGATGCCCGCGTTCGCCACCACCGCGGAGGGCCTGCCCAGTTCTGCCCGCACCGTACGGGCCGCGGTGTCCAGTGCGGTGGGGTCGGTGACGTCGACCTCGACGGCCAGAGCCGGGCCCGGCAGGGATGCGGCCACCGCCTCCAGGGCGGCACGCTCGTGGCCGAGCAGGGCCACTCGGGCGCCCCGTCGGGCGATTTCGTGGGCCAGCGCCGCGCCCAGGCCGCGGGCGGCCCCGGTGACGACGACCGTACGGTCGGCCAGCGGACTGATACGCACCTGCTGCCCCTTCCTTCCGGTTCGAGCGGCCGTCCTGTCAGTCACTTCCCTGTGAGGGTGCTGTTCGGTTGCGGGTCGCTCCGACTGTGTCGGCGATTGCGCGGGCCGTCCCTGCCCGGGTGCGTTGTCTGGGTCGTCACCGCCTGGCTCCGGTGCGGTCGCGGTGGGTCAGGAGCTGCTGGGCGCGGGCGAGGCCCGGAGGCCGGTGACGGTGCAACGCGGCTCGTGCGGCGTTGGCGCCCGGCGCGCCGTGCACGCCGCCGCCCGGGTGGGCCCCTGCGGAAGCCAGGAAGAGACCCGGTACGGGAGTCTCCGGGCGTCCGGTGCCGGGCACGGGGCGGAAGACGAGTTGCTGGTGGATGGCGGTCGTGCCCCCGTTGATGGCACCGCCGCACAGATTGGCGTCGAGCGCTTCGAGGGTGGGGGGTGCCAGGACGCGGCGGGCGCGGATCAGCGAGCGGAAGCCGGGGGCGAAGCGTTCCACCTGACGCTCGACCCGGTCGGCCATGACTTCCTGGTCCCTGGTGTCCCAGCGGCCGGTGATGCCCTCTTCCGCGGCGTCGGCGGCGGTCTCCCGGGGCACGTGGGTGTAGGCCCACGCCGACTCCGTGCCCAGCGGGGAGCGGGTGGTGTCGGCGGTGGTCATCTGGCCGAACAGCAGGAACGGGCGATCCGGCACCTGCCGCATCGCGATCTGCGCGGCGAAGCGCGTGAGTTCGTCCATGCCGTCGGCGAGGTGCACGGTCCCCGCCCGCGAGGCCTGGTCCGCCTGCCAGGGCACCGGGCCGTCGAGCGCCCAGTCCACCTTGAAGGTGGCGAAGTCCCACTGGAAGCGGCGCAGATCGTCCAGGAACTGGGCCGGCACGTGCTCCCGGTCGAGGAGTTCGCCGTACAGGGCGGGCACGGACACGTCGGCCAGGACCGCCCGGCGGGCCCGCACCGTGTCGCCGGCCGCTGTCCTCACACCGACAGCCCGCCCGCCGCGGACGTCGATCCGCTCGACGCGCTGCCCGCAGCGAATGTGCCCGCCCCGCGTCCTCAGGCGCAGGGCCAGTGCCTGGGTCAGTGCCCCGGAGCCGCCGACGGGGACCGGGAAGCCGTACGTCTGCCCCAGCATGGACATCAGCCAGCCGAAGCCGCCGCTGCCCGCCGCCTCGGGGGCGAGGTCGGCATGCAGGGCGTTCCCGGCCAGCAGCAGGCGTCCGCCCTGGCCGCGGAACTCCTCCTCTCCCAGTCGGCGCACCGGTAGCACAAGGGAGCGAGCCATGCGCAGTCCGCCCGCGGCCCGCAGCCGGAAGAGCAGCCGCGCCGCCGAGCGGACCGGCGGGAACGGGGTGAACAGGGAGTTCAGCAGGTCCGGGTGCAGGCGCTGCCACAGGCCGTGGAGCCGACGCCAGGCGGCTCCGTCGCCCGGTGCGAAGGCGTCGAGGGAGGCCGCGGTGATGTCGACGTCCCGGTCCAGCACGGCACAACTGCCGTCGGTCAGGGGGTGTGCCAGCACGCTGGGCGCGTGGCTCCACCGCAGCCCGTGGTCGGACAGGCGCAGCGCCGCCAGGACCGGCGAGGCGGCCGCGAGCGGGTAGAAGGAGCTGAAGAGGTCGTTGACGAAGGCAGGGTCGACACCGCGGTCGTGGCGCACGGCGCCGCCCGGTTCCGGCTGTTCCTCCAGTACGTCGACGCTCCATCCGGCGTCCGCGAGCAGGTTGGCGGCCACCAGGCCGTTGGGGCCGGCGCCGATCACCACGGCGTCAGGCATGGCCGGCTCCCTCCGCGCGCCGCACGGCATCCGCGACCGCCGACCTCTCGCCCTGCTCCTCGTTCTCACACAGCCGGGCGAGGCGGGCGAGCATGGCGCGGTGGCGCAGGTGGATCAGCGGTTCGAAACCGACGTTGTGCAGTCGGCCGCCCGCCCCCTGGAGGGGGTGTTCGTCCACGATCACCAGGCACTGCTCGCCCCACGGCCGCAACTCGATGAAGATCCGTGCCGTGCCCAGCGCGCCGGCATGGGCCTCCAGCTCCAGGCAGACGCCTTCCTCATGGCGGCGCACGACCGTCTCGTTGACCAGCTGGAACGGACCGATCCGCACTTCGTAACGGATCGCCGAGTCGAGGTGCGGCCATTGCCCGCGCGCCGGGCGGGACCGCGAGGTTCCCACCACCCACTGCGCATACCGCCGGCCGTCGGCGAGGACGGCCCATACGGTGCTGGGGCTGGCGTGTATCAGACGATGACGAACGGCCACGGAGACCTCCAGGTGCCTCGTCCGGTTTTGTCCGTCGGCCCCGAGCCGAGTGCCCGCACCTCACGGGCCCAACCAGCACCACTGGCCCCGATCGGGTCGCTCGATCGAGGGCTGCAGCACCGCTGCCCGGACCCGATGACCGTGAGACCCGCCTGCTCCGCCAGCCAGTGCGCGTACGGCTCCCGCAGTGGGCGGCCGTCGACGCTGACGCTGCATACGCCGCACTGCGGCGACGGAAGCGAACTCGGCGTATGCGCAGACCCTGGAGCACCGCGGCGACCGAACTCCACGTGACGGCGCGCGGTGCGCAGGGGAGTGCGGGATCCGGAGTCCGGAAGCCGGGGTAGGCGGCGCTGCTGGACATGCCAGGACCGCGTCATGGCCCGTCACCGCAGGTCACCGCGCCCGCGGCGTGATCGCGACCGCGCAGCCGGTCGTGACGTGGATGCCCCGGGAGGCCAAGCTGCGGCCCACCTGTCGCCCCCAGTGAGATGTGAACCAGCGCCGTGATCTACGCCCACCTCCCTCGCGTGTTCGAATTATCGTTCGATAATGTGGGGTGTGGGAGGTGAGGCTGATGACCGAGGACATGCCTGTGCGCCAGAGGGCCACGGTGATGCATGTGCGCTGCCCGGACCGGCTGCCAGAGGAGACCTACCGACAGGTCCTCGACCTGCTCGCGGAGCTTTCACCGGTCGTGCAGGCCCTGCCACCGAGCGCCGCGCTGGTGGAGCTGAAGGGCGCGTTGCGCTACCACGGCACCGACGCCCGACACCTGGGGGAGATGCTGCGGGTACGCACCCTCTCCCGCCTCGGGGTCGACGTACGGATCGGCATCGGAACGTCGATCACGGTCGCGGCAACGGCCTCCGCCCAGGTCGAGGAGCCCGGCGGCGTCCTTGCCATCGCCCCCGACCAGGTCACGGCCTGGCTGAGCGCCCTGCCGGTCGACGCCCTGCACGGCATCGGGCACGCCCAGACCGCGGTCCTGACCGACTACGGCATCCACAGCGTGGGCCTGCTCGCGGCTGTCCCGCCCGCGACCGTGCAGCGCCTGCTGGGCGGGCGCGCCGGCCGCACGGCCGTCGACCGGGCCCGCGGCATCGACCCCCGCCCCGTCGTCCCGCGGGACCTGCCCGCCGCCGCGACCGTCCGCCACACCTTCCCCCGGCACACCCTGGACGGTGCCGAGGCCCGAGCGGCCCTGCTCGAAGTCGTGGTCCGGCTCGGGCTGCTGCTCCGCGGCCGCGACCAGGCGGCTCGCGCCCTGACCCTGAAGCTGGCCTTCGCCGGCGGCGGCACGTGGGAGAAGACCCGCCGCCTCGCCGAGCCGTCCGCACACGACGACGACCTGCGCCTGGTCGCCTACCGGATGATGGACGCCGCCGGTCTCCAACGCGGCCGTCTGACGGCGCTGACGCTGAAGGGAGAGGACCTCATCGGCGCCGACCAGGTCGCCCAGCAGATCACCCTCGACGACGCCCGCGAAGCCCGGCTGGTGGCCGAGGAAGTCGCCGACCGCGTCCGGGACAAGTTCGGTGCCCGCGTCATCGGCCCCGCCGCGGTCTTCCGCCGGGCCTCATGACACAAGTGACCCGGTTCGACCTCCAACGGCCGTGAACACAAGCGGAGATGAAGGATCTCTAGCGGCGCACCTTGAACCTCAGGTGAAGGACTCCGTCGCCCTGGAGGACCACGTGGGGATCCTCCAGCAGCTGCTGCCCGTCGATGCCGCCGAAATAGCGTTTACCCGCCCCGAACACCACCGGCACCACGTCCATCGCCACCTCGTCCACGAGACCGGCCGCGAAGATCTGTCCGCCCACGTCACCGGCATTCACGCCGACGGTTCGGTCCCCGGCGAGCTTCTGGGCTTGGGCGATCGCAGCTGTCACGTCATCGACGAAGTGGTACGACGCCTCGGGATGCCAGCCCTCGGGCTTGGGCCGGTGGGACACCACAACCACGTGGTCGCCCGCGGGTGGCTGACCCTCCCAACCGTTCACCAGGTCGAACAGATTGCGGCCCATCACAATGGCGCCGATCGCCTTCCACATCGGCCGGACATACTCCGCCGAGGCACTCGAGACTTTGAAGCCGCTTTGAGCGCCTGAATGATCGTATTTCTGGCTCATGTCTTCGGTGATCGGAGTGTCACCGTTGAAGTACCAGTCGTGGAGTGGCCCGACCTGGTCGTTCTCGTCGGCGATGAAGCCGTCCACCGATACGACGCTGTGCATGATCACGGTGCTCACGGGTTCTCCTCGAGTCTTCTCGCGCGGTTACTCCCGGATCGTGCCGTCGCAACGGCGATCGGGCTTGTAAAAAATCAATCGGCGGGCATCGGACCGCTGTCCGGCGGGAACCCCGGATCGGCGGGGAATCGGCGCCGCAGAGCCAGGTATTGCGTGGGGGTGTGGCCGGTGAAGTCCTTGAATTCCCTGGTGAAGTGGGCCTGGTCGAAGTAGCCCGCCGTTTGCGCGAGGCCGGCCCAGTCGACCGGGTGCGGGGCGTCCACGGAAAGGATCAGGCGTGCGAAGCGGTAGATCCGTGCCACGCGTTTCGGGGTGACCCCGACGTGAGACTTGAACTGCGTGGCCAGGTGATTGCCACTCACTCCGGCGGCATCGGTCAGCGCACCGACCGGGACCGCGCCGTAGGTGGTCTCCAAACGCCCACCTGTGTACTGGACCAGATCGAGACCGCGAGCCGGTGCGTCGGGGAGCCGCGCTCGCAGCTCCTCTTCCAATGCCTGCAGCATTTCATCGGCCGATGCGATGCCGCCGACCTGATTTCGGATCCGATCCACCGACCCTCGCCAGACGGCGTCGACCGGCACCCATCGGTCCCGCAGCTCGGTCGCCGGCATCTCGACGAACGGCGATATCCCCCAGGGCTTGAAATGCACGCCGACGACGCGCACACATGCGGGGTACTCGACGACGAAACGCCTGGTCCATACACCCATGAACCACCCGTCGGTGAAGACGGCCGGCGGCACCGAAGGGATCGAATCCCACAGGCGGACAGGGTCACCCAGATTGAGGAACAGATGTGCCGACGGCATTGGCGGGACGTTCATCCGCCGGTGGCGCGGCACACCCGTCAGGCAGTAGATGTCGTCGATGAAGCGGTCGAGCGGCGGGGCGGGCACCCGGCCGACGTATTCCATGGGTTCAGTGTGGCCGACGCGGATTCGGTGTGCGAGGGGGTCGCCGACCCTGCCGTCGGTCACCTCTCCGCCGTGACCTGTGCCGTTGAAAATCGCGAGCAACGCCGCTGCGAGGCTATTCGGTCTCCGGATCGGAAGGCGCGGCCTCGCGCAGGTCCGGAGTCAGTCCGAGGCGGTATCGCAGCAGGAGCAGGGCGGTGGTGTCGGCGAGAGGCGCCAGCCGCGTCAGGAGTCCCGGGATCACGGTGTCGTCCCCGGTACGCACGGCGATCACGATGTCATCGATGAGGGCGCGTGCCGGTTCCTGGACGGGGTGACTGTCGACGAGTGGTACTGCTGGCTGTCTGCGCATGCCATCGCGTACCCGCTCTGCGAGCGCCTATCGTCACCGGTTCGGGTGACTTCCAGGAGGGGAGGAGATCCTGCTCGGCCTTCGTACAGCGGCGCGCCCCACCTGGACGCCAGGAACTACGTCCGTTCCACGGTGTGTGGGTCGACGGCGGACGGGAGGGGAGTGGGGGCGAGAGGTGGGTTGAGGAGGAGGATGATGCCGCCGATGTGCCCCCTCAGCGAGCTTCAGGCGCGTAAAAAGAAGCAGCGGGTCGTCGAGACCCGCTGCCACGGAGGGTATTCCCCTCCTCTGTCGTGTGATCTCAGTTCTGACCGCGCGGGGCGTGGCCGGCCGGGTTCTGGTTCTCGCTCTCCTGCGTGAGCCCGCCACCCGTGCAGCTCGGCTGCTGGCCGCCCGGCTGCTGACCGCCGTTATTGGTGCACTGGGTGTCAACCGGCTGGATCTTGGCGTCAGCGACACCTGCCCCGCCGATACCCAGCGCGAACGCTGCGGCGGCCGCGGCGAGTGCAGCTCCCAGCCGCTTGGCTGTCAGGGTGCTCGACATCTTGACTCAGCCTCCCCTTTTGGCTGCGCGATAGAGTCCTCCATCGCTTGTCCTCGGCAACGCTTGTAGTGCCCCTGAGGCATGTCAAACGGTGGGCCGTATGGTGGACATGTCGTCTCATTTCTCCTCAGTGCAGTTGCGAGCGCCGGATCATCTTCGTGCTCTGCCGTGATCAAGTGTGCTGATCAGGCACACTGCCGCGGCTCCCTCGGCCGCGCATCCCGCCAAGTGATCGCCACGCGGCTCTGCCCAGGTCAGAGCGCCTTTTGGATGGGGGACCCTATGCGAGTGGTCAGCGCCCCCGGCGTTCCCTCACTCGGTCGATCGGCCCGATGCTGTGATGAGGGTTCGGCCGGGCCGGCGTCCGGCCGACCGGGCGCGTCGTGGTCTGCGCGCCTCCGTGGACACCGATGCTCACGTCCGTCGGCACGGCGAATCGACAACGCAGACCGTTTTGTCGCTTATGCGGGCATAGGTCGACGCGAGTCGGTTACCCGGCCGGAATGGTACGGACGTTGAAACTGAATGGTAGGCACGGCGGGCGCGCAGCGGTTGCTCGGAACGAGCAGGCCGTGGACGAACCCGAGGCCGGGCCGGACGAGAAGGTGGAGCAGCGGGCGCCGGACACTCCGACGGATCTGCCCAAGCGCTCCTGGGGGACGGCACTGAAAGGCACCCTGAAGGAGTTCAAGAAGGACGAGCTCACCGACCGGGCTGCGGCGTTGACGTACTACTCGATCCTGGCGATGTTCCCGGCGCTGCTGGCGCTGATCTCGTTGCTCGGGGTCGTCGGGCAGTCGGCGACGCAGCAGGTGCTGGACAACATCCAGAAGCTCGCCCCGGGTGCGGCCCAGGACGTCCTGCGCAGCGCGGTACAGCAGATGCAGGGCAAGGCCGGGATCGGCTCGATCATGGCGATCGTGGGACTGGTGTTGGCGGTGTGGTCGGCCTCCGGCTATGTCGCCGCGTTCATCCGGACCGCGAACGCTGTCTACGACGTTCCCGAGGGCCGCTCGGTGTGGAAGGTGCTGCCGGTCCGCGTCGGCGTGACCGTCGTCCTGATGGTCCTGGCCGTGGTCAGCGCAGTGATCGTCGTTTTCACGGGCGGGCTGGCTCAACAGGTGGGCGAGACGCTCGGCGTCGGCGACACGGCTTTGACGGTGTGGGCGATCGCGAAGTGGCCGGTGCTGGTGGTTCTGGTCACGATCATGATCGCGATCCTGTACTGGGCGACGCCGAACGCCAAGGTCCGTGGCTTCCGCTGGATCACGCCGGGCAGTTTCCTGGCGTTGGTGATCTGGCTGATCGCCTCGGCGGGATTCGCCTTGTACGTGGCGAACTTCGCTTCCTACAACAAGACCTACGGCACCTTCGCCGGCGTGATCATTTTCCTGGTGTGGCTGTGGATCACCAACCTGGCGATCCTGCTCGGTCTGGAGTTTGACGCGGAGTTGGCACGCCAGCGCGCCGTCGCAGGCGGACATCCTGCCGACGAGGAGCCCTACGTCGAGCCGCGTGACACCAAGAAGTGGGACGAGGAGGACCGTCGCCGTCTTGAGTCCTGAGGGCACGGGAACACCGCTCGCGTTCCGGCTTCGTTCCAGGGCGCCTCGCAGCGACTCAGCGGCTCAGCGCCACCTGAGGCCGACGTATGGACGGGTCAGGTCCGCCAGGACTGCGGACGGAAAGTCGACTGGGCATGGGCACGATAGCGAGTCTGCGTGAAGGGGACCGCCGACTGGCCAGGAAGGCGATCGCCCGAGGGCCGGTGTGGGCACAGTTCGGCCTTCCCCTCAGGCACACGGTCGCGGCCTTCGCCTTCCCAGGCGCCGTGGCGCCGGGTTGGCCCGCCGCCGGAGTCGTCTGCGGGGCGTGGGCGGTGCTGGTGGCGGGGGAGCGGGTGCACAGCGGTGCCCACTACCCCTCTGACGTGGCCGCCGGCGCAGTGCTCGGTCTTGCTGCGGCCGCCCTCGTACGGGCTGCACCGCATCTGCTGGGGAGACGGGTGCTCTGACGGTGGTGATGAGCCGTCATGGGGTACTTGGGGCCGGGACCTGGACCCGAAGTCCTGAGACCCGAGCCCTCGGACCCGGTCCTGAGACCCGAGTGCTGAGACCCGGGTTCCGGATAGGGAATCCGACGTGGGAAGGAGAGATCGCTGCTGGTCGTTCTCGGCGAGCGGATCGTTCGCGAATGCCACCGAACATCCCGTCAATCCCGTCAATCCCCTCAACACCGACGAAGGAATGGTGAGGACTCATGACAGCGGACGGTTCCACCCGCACCGGCGACAAGGCGCAGGAACCGGTCGGTGACCTGGTTCAGCGTGCGTCGCAGCAACTGTCGCAGCTGGTGCGCGACGAAATGCGGCTGGCGCAGGCGGAGATGACCGAGAAGGGCAAGAGGTTCGGCAAGGGCGGCGGACTGTTCGGCGGCGCCGGCCTGGTGGGTGTCCTCACCCTGCAGGCGCTCGTGGCCACTGTGATCGCCGCGCTGGCCCTGACCCTGGACGTGTGGGTGGCGGCACTGATCGTCACCGGCGCGCTGGCCGTCATTACCGCCCTGATGGCCGCTTTCGGCAAGCAGCAGATCCGCAAGGCGACCCCGCCGAAACCCGAGCAGACGCTGGACAGCGTCAGGGCTGATGTGGTCGAGATCAAGGAGAAGGCGCAGCGATGACCCAGGACAAGCAGCGCACCGGTGATGACACAACACCGACCCCCGAGCAAATGCGCGAGCAGGTCGAGGCCACGCGCGAGGAGCTCGGCGAGACCGTGGAAGCGCTCGCGGCGAAGGCCGATGTGAAGACCCGAGCCCAGGAGAAGACGACGGCCGTCAGGCAGCAGGTCACCGAGCAGGCCGGCCACCTCCGGACTCAGCTGCGGGACAAGGCGACGCACGCCGCTCACGCGGTGCAGGACAGGACCCCTGAGCCGGTACGCACCAAGGCCGCCGCTGCCACCGGGCAGGTCCGTGACACGGCTGCGCACGCCGCAGAGCTGGCCCGTGAGAAGGCTCCGGAGCCGGTGCGTGAGAAGGCCGACCAGGGCAGGCGGTTGGCGCGCGCCAACCGGACACCGCTGATCGCCGCGGGTGGCGCGCTGCTCGCGCTGCTGCTCGTACGGCGTGTCAGGAGGCAGCGATGAAAGCCTCGAAGGTCGCCTACAAACCGATCGGTCTGGCCCTCGGAGCCGTCAGCGGTGTCGTGGCCGGCGGAGTCTTCAAACAGGTCTGGAAAAAGCTCGGTCACGACGAGGACGCCCCTGATGCCACCGACGAGGAGCGCACATGGCGCGAGATCCTGTCGGCAGCGGTGCTCCAAGGCGCGATATTCGCGGGCGTGAAAGCAGCAGTCGACCGGGGAGGGGCCGTCGCGACCCGACGCCTGACCGGCACGTGGCCCGGTTGACCGCTCTTCCTCCTCGTTCTGTCAGCCGGGCTGGGTGGTCTGGTACTCGTCCTTTGCACTAGGCGCTTCGTGCCGGGCGCGATGGCCGATGCGGTGCCGAAGCAGAGCGAGGGCCCGTGCGGTGACGACCGCGGTGGAGGCGAGTGCGCCGGCGCCCGCGAAGATGACCAGGGCGGGCCAGGCGTAGGCGGTCTGGACAAGGGTTCCGGAGCGGTTCATCAGCAGGCCCAGGAGCGAGGCGAGTTGCACCAGGAAGAGGATCGGAAGGGCGTGGGGCAGCAGTCGTAGCGCCACACTCCACCAGCGTCGCCGTACGGTGTGCCGCGCCCAGCGTCCTGCGCGGAGCACGCCGCGGATGCCGAGGCCCACCGCCAGCAGTGTGAAGGCCGCCAGAACCCAGTCGGCTGTCATCGAAAAGGGCTTGGCCACCTCGGGGCTTGTGCCCTGGGCCAGGTCGATGAGACCCTGCGCGATCTGAGGGGCGTCGTCTCCGGCAATCAGGCCGGTGTTGGTGACGACTGCGATCCCGATCTCGCTGTCGGGCAGTAGAACCGCCATCGAGTTGTGGGTCAGAAGCTGTCCCGTGTGCTGGATCTCCTGGGGCCCGTCAGGGCGCCCTTCCTCGGCCGGGGTCACCCGCCAGCCCATTGCGTAGTCGCTGTCCTTCGGCGCCGTCGGCGGGGTGTGCGTGAGCTTGATGGTCTGCGCGGTGGCGATACGTCGACCGTTGGCGGACACGCCCTGGTGGTTCTGGGCGATCAGCCACTGGGCGAAGTCGTCGGCGGTGGTCACGACACCGTGTCCGCCCGCGGCGAACCAGCGAGGGTGTGGCCGGGCGAACGTCCCGCCGTAGGCGCGGACATACCCGCGCGCCTGGTCGGGCATCTCGGTGGTGGAGTTGACGGAGGTGGTGCGCGTCATCCGCAGCGGTTCGAAGAGATGGGCGGACATGTAGTCGGCGAAGGGGCGGCCGCTCACGACCTCGACCAGCCGAGCCGCAACAAAGTAATTGGGGTTGTGGTAGCTGTACTTGGAACCCGGCGTGGAGGCGAGGTGCGCCTGGCGCATCGCGGCGACCGCCTGTTCAAGGGTGTGCGGTTGGGCGCGGGTCAGATCCGGGTAAGCGGAGTCGGCCATGCCGGAGGTCTGGGTCAGCAGCTGCCGGACGGTGATCTCCTCGAAGCGACGGTCGGCCATGGTGAATTCGGGCAGGTAGCGGTGCACGGGCTGATCGAGGTCGACCTTGCCCGTCTCGACCAGCTGCATGACGGCGAGCGCGGTCATGGACTTCGACAGCGACGCCACGGGCAGACGCGTCCTCGGTGTCATGGCCTGGCCGGACGCGGTGTGCCCGTACCCCGCGGTGTGCACGACCCGGTCACCCTTGGTCACGGCGACCACCGCACCCGGCAGGCGGGTCTGCTGCAGGTAGTCGTGCACGAAACGGTCGATCGAGGCCGGATTCAAGGTGGCGGTGGACTGCGCGGCCGTGGAGGTGGGCACGGCCGCCACGGCGAGACCGAGCGCGACCGTGAGGGCAGCCAATCCACGACGGAGGCGGGTGCTGACGGTGAACAGCTTCATGGGGACAGTGCACCGGTCCGTCCCCCGCCGACGCACTGGCGTGCACGGGAGTCGCAAGGTAGTGCGGGCACTACTGCTTCAAGATCCTGAGCTCGCTACGGTCGAAGGATGCGACATCGAACCGCCTGGCAGGCGCTCGGCCAGAACCCGCTGAAAGTGCTCGGTTCCAGCTGGCCCTGGAGGTCCCTCGCCTATCTGCTGTCCGGCGTCGTCTTCGGTGCGGTCACCAGTGCCGTTCTGGTGGCAGCGCTGGTCGCGGGGATCGTCTCGCTGGTCGTACTGGTGGGGGCGGTGATTCTTCTCGGCGTCGCACTGTCCGGCGTCGTGGTCACGCGCCTCGAACGGTGGCGTCTGCGGTTGGTGGACCTGGACCCGGTGCCGGACCCGCACCGGGCCGCTGAGCGCCCGGGACTCGTCGGTTGGCTTCGGACCCGGCTGCGGGAGCCGGCGACCTGGCGCGAACTCGGCTTCACGGCCGTGTCCGTGACCGCACTGTGGTGGATGGATCTCCTCGTCCTGGGCTTCGCCCTGGCCGTCCCCGTACTGGTGATGATGTCGCCCCTGGACGATCCCGGCGCCTGGCCACTGGTGTTCGTCGGACTCTGCCTGCTCGCCGCCGCGCCGTACACCATCACCGCATGGGCGGGCGCCAGGGCTGCGATCACGCGCCTCATGCTGGCCCCGCGCGACAGCGAACTCGGCCGTCGGCTCACCGACGTGCGGGCCTCCAGAGCCCGTCTGGTCGACGCCTTCGACGCGGAACGCCGCCGTATCGAGCGGGATCTGCACGACGGGGCGCAGCAGCGGTTGGTCTCCCTCAACGTGATGCTCGGGCTGGCCCGCCTCGACGCCGAGCCGGACTCCGCTCTGGTCGGGCAACTTGAAAAGGCCCAGGAGCAAGTCGCCCTCGCCGTCGACGAGTTGCGTGAACTCAGTCGTGGCGTGCACCCGAAGGCCCTCACCGATCACGGCCTGGCCGCGGCGGTCGAAAACCTCGCGGGCCGCTCGGTTCTGCCGGTGACGGTCGACATCAGCCTGCCCCACCGTGTGCCCATCTCCGCTGAGACCACGGCGTACTTCGTGATCGCCGAAGCGCTGACGAATGCCACCAAGCACAGCGAGGCGACGCGGGTGGAGGTGCACGCCCGCCTGCACACCGACCTGCTCACGCTGTCCGTCGGAGACAACGGCGTCGGCGGCGCCACACCGGAGGGGGGAACCGGCCTGACCGGCCTGGCCGACCGCGTCGCCGCTGCGGATGGCCGACTCCGGATCTCCAGCCCGAACGGCGGGCCTACGCTGCTGCACGTGGAGCTGCCATGCCGCTGACCGTCGTAGTCGCCGAGGACTCCCCGCTGATGCGGGACGGCCTCGTCGGGGTGCTCACTCGCTTCGGCCACCAGGTGCTCGCCGCCGTGGGCGACGCGGGCGACCTGATCACCGCCGTACGAAAGCATCGTCCCGACATCGTCGTCACCGACGTCCGCATGCCACCGGAGAACACCGACGACGGCCTGCGCGCCGCCGTGGCCCTACGCCAGGAGCACCCCACCCTGCCGATCCTGGTCCTCAGCCAGTACATCGAGCAGTCCTACGCCGCCCACCTGCTCGACCTGGGCAGCGACGCCGGGATCGGCTACCTCCTCAAGGACCGGGTCAGCGCCGTCAGCGAGTTCGTCGACGCGGTCGCCCAGGTCGCCGCGGGCGCGACGGTCGTGGACCCCGAAGTGGTCCGCCAACTCCTCAACCGCCGCCACGACCCCCTGCAGCGCCTCACTCCACGCGAGCGCGAGGTTCTCGCTCTGATGGCCGAGGGCCGTAGCAACAACGAGATCGCCGGCAAGCTGTACGTCACCGGGGCAGCGGTGAACAAGCACGTCAGCAACATCCTGCAGAAACTGGACCTGCACATCGACGGCGAGGGACACCGCCGCGTCCTCGCCGTCCTCACCTACCTCCGTGCATGACCACTGGACCGATCCGGGCCGCAGGCAACGGCGACGTTCCGAGCCTCGGCGATCCGACCCCCTCCTTGGCACTGCTCACCCGGCAAGTGGTTCCTCGCCCCCTTGGCGCGGGGCGCCACCGGCCAGATCCATGCCCGAAGCGTCTGCCTACACAACCTCGTGCGTCCTGCACTGATCACCCGCAGCCGTGACCTGCAGCCGCCGGCTCGATCGATGCGCTGCCCTGCTACTGACCTGTCGGCAGTCGGCAGCTTCGGCCGCTATTGAACGCCCTTCCGCAGCTCGAGGACGGGGCTGGACGAGGCTTGTGGGAACACCGCTTTAGGAGTTCGATCCAAGTTCGCTCCGGCTGCTGCCGTCGGCTGATGCGACGGCCGGACGGAGCCGCGAGTGTGTGTCCCTGTCAGGCGTCGTTGATGTCAGTCGTGGATGTCAGAAGCCTCCTGATCCATAGCCCTACAGAGGTCGGTCGATTGCGGGCAGGCAGGACGCTATGAGGGCTTCAACGACCGCTACCCGACGAGGACCGTTGCTGTGCTTGCTGTACCTCGCTGCTGTGCAGCCTGATGCCTGAACCTGGTAGCTGCGTGCCGCCTGGACCGCTACGCGCCGGGAGTTCGGTACTGGACTTGCCCGGCTTTGCGCAGGGCATCCATGGTTTCGTCGACGGTGAGGAGCACGGTCGTCTCGAACGAGCTGAGTGCGCCGCCTCCGCTGATCGCCACGGCGACCGCGGCCATGGAGACATTGTCGGGGGCTTCCCAGAGGTTGTAGCCGTCGCGGGTACCGAACGCGTACCAGAAGCCGTGGAGCTTGCCGCCGACGGACTCGATGTACGACTGAGCGGCATGTGCGCGGTCCTCGGGGTGGCCGATGGGTCTCGCCCAGGTCTCCGGCGTGTAGCTGAACCTTGATAGATAGAGCGGCATCAAGTCTTCCTTTCGTCCCATCAAGGGATGCCACCGATGGGTGGGGTGCGCCCCCGAGACCGCCTGCGTATTCCCCGAACGGCCGGGATGGTGACCGCGTGGCTGCCGGTGAGCGACCCAGGTCACCCCGGAACAGCGGCATCGAAGCCCTCAGTTTGGGAAGTGACGGCGCTTGAAAGGCTACATGGCTTGTGACCTGTGCTTATGTGGCTCATAGCCGACTACTCAAGAGCGGGTTCGCACCGCTGTTGACCGTTGCTGTCCGCTCTTAAGGGCACGCTTTGGGCACGGTGCCGAGATGGAACGCCGACGGCGGTTGGGTAGGCGTCCTCCAGGCTGGGGACGTCTCGACTTGGGGGTCGGCTGAGCGGCGTCATCGCGACTGCACACATCGATGTCGTGAAAGTGCCTGGTCCCCTGCGCACCGGGGGCGCAATGCCCCGGCTTCTGCAATGGACTTGCGGAAGCCGGGGCATCGGTGGATGGGGATGCGATGGTGGGTGCCCCAACGAGGACCTGACCGAGGACCTGACCGTGCCCCGGACAAAGGGGACTGGGAGGACGGCAGGGCCTGATCACCCCTTCGACCGGCTGATGCTTGACGCCGCGCCCGGCCGTCGGCCTGACCGGAGTCCGGTCAGAACCTCAGCACCTCGCGGTCGAGCGGATACCGTGCACGGTGAGGACCCGCGTACGGCGAGCGTGTGATCGGCAGGACGCCGGTCGGCTGCCGACCCAAGTTGTCGTCCCAGAGCCGGGGTTCGACCTGTCCGAGGACGCGGAAGTGCCGGAAGGTGAACGGCGGGCTGTCGGTCGGGAAGAACTCGGGTGTGGTCATCACGGAGAAGTGCAGGTGTGGCGTGCTGGAGTAGCCGCTGTTGCCGATCAGCCCGAGGACTTGGCCGGCTTCGACGCGGTCGCCCTCCCGGACCCTGAGCGAGCCGGGCTTCAGGTGGGCGTAGAGCAGATAGCGGCCCGGCGCGACTTGCACGGTGACGTGGTTGCCGACAGTGTTCTCGATCGGCGGGACAGGCGGCGTGATGGGCGGCGGGTTGTCCGGGAGTCCGTCCTGGACTTCCACCACTCTGCCGCCGGCTGAGGCCACTACCGGATGACGGTAGCTCAGGTAGCTGGAGAGCCGTGTGGGGTCGCCTTCCCACGCCTGCCCTCGCTCGCCGACCCGGTACCAGTCGATCCCGAAGCGCTGCGGCACATCGAAGCGACCGTTGACCGGGGCGAGGCCGCGCCGGTGGTGGGTGTTGCCGCAGCACGACTCGCTGGAGTACCAGGTGCCGGGGCGGACCGGCGGGCTCAGGTTCAACGGCGGGGTATCGGCGGTCCGCGTGGCCTGCACCGTCTCCTCGAAGGAGGAGGGGCCGGAGGGGGCCAGGACGGCACCCGAGAGATGGTGTTCGAGGACTTGGGGCACCGGCTGACCGCGACCGAGGACCAGGTCGAGCCAGATGATCCACTTCTGGGAGCCCTGGATGACGGTCGGCGTCGGCGCCGGGGGCGCCGGGGTGTACCCGTCCGCACCCGGCAGGGGGTCGCCCACCGGATTGGCGGCCTCGGCCAGCGCCCGCCCGCGCAGCGAGCCGATGACCCGGTGCGTGCGGGCGTCCCGGACATCGACACGGTCGAGCCGCAGCGGCGTACTGCTGGGCAGTGAGCTCGTGGTGAGCAGTTCGTACGAGAGGTGCGTCTTGCCGTCCGTGGCGACGAACGGCGTCGGGTGGGTCATCACGGCCGCCGTCAACGGCGTGAACTGTGCGCCGGGCGCCGGAGTGGCCGCGCCGGTTCCGTGTCCGGCTCCCGCTGAGGCCACCAGCATGCCGGCCGCTAGCACGGCAGCGGCGAGCCCGCGAAGTAGCGGGCTGCGGCCTGTGCGGTTGCGAGGGTCGCGCTCTGTCATTGCGCTCTTCCATTCGTCGGATCCGGGGCCGTGAAGGACGTCGGCACGCCCCGCGCCGAGGCGCAGGCCCATGTAATCCGGCGGCGCGCCTCTCCGGGCGGAGGGCGCCGGAGTCAGGTGCCGAACTGCACCCGTCCAGCCGCATCGCCCCCGAGCCCACGCCACCCTCGAAGAGGGCCTGCGCCACCTCGGCCACTGCCCTCCGCAAGCCGTCTCACTGCCGGTGCCCGGCAGCCGTCCTGGTGTGGCTGCCGTTTCCACTGCCGGTGTTCTACCGGCGACTTCGTGTCGGCGTAGTTGCCGACGCCCTAGTTGCTCTGACCGCATAGGTTCGCCGGGTCGGTGGTCGCGGCGGTTGGATGTGGGTGACATCCGATCCGACCACTGGAGGCGCGGTGGCCGAGCCTGTGCGTGTGCGCAGACTGACCGACCAGGAGGGGCAAAAACTGCAGCAGATCGTGCGTCGTGGCAGCACCAACTCGGTGCGCTACCGGCGCGCGATGATGCTGTTGGCCTCGGCCGGCGGGAATCGGGTGCCGGTGATCGCCCAGCTGGTGCAGGCCGACGAGGACACCGTGCGCGGTGTGATCCATGTGATCCACCGGTTCAACGAGATCGGCCTGGCCTGCTTGGACCCTCGGTGGGCGGGAGGCCGTCCCCGCCTGCTCAAACCTGACGACGAGGACTTCGTCGTCCAGACGGCCATCACCCGCCCCACCAAGCTCGGACAGCCCTTCACCCGCTGGTCACTGCGCAAAACTCGTCGCCTACCTGCGGAGAGTCCACGGCCGAGTGATTCGCATCGGCCGCGAGGCGTTACGCAGCCTACTCGCCCGCCGCGGTGTCACCTTCCAGCGCACCAAGACATGGAAGGAATCCCCCGACCCGGACCGCGAGGCGAAGCTGGACCGGATCGAGGAGGTCCTTGACCGCTTCCCCGACCGGGTGTTCGCCTTCGACGAGTTCGGACCGCTCGGAATCCGTCCCACCGCAGGCTCGGGCTGGGCGCAACGCAAACATCCCGACCGAGTACCGGCCACCTACCACCGCACCCACGGAGTGCGCTACTTCCACGGCCGCTACTCGGTCGGCGACGACACCCTCTGGGGCGTCAACCGCCGCAAGAAAGGGGCCGCGAACACGCTGGCCGGGCTGAAATCGATCCGCGCTGCCCGGCCCGACGGCGCCCCGATCTACGTCATCCTGGACAACCTGTCCGCCCACAAGAGCGCCGACATCCGCCGCTGGGCAAAGAAACACAAGGTCGAGCTGTGCTTCACCCCGACCTACGCCTCGTGGGCGAACCCCATCGAGGCCCACTTCGGACCGCTGAGGCAGTTCACCATCGCCAACTCCAACCACCCCAACCACACCGTCCAGACCCGGGCCCTGCACGCGTACCTGCGGTGGCGCAACGCCAACGCCCGCCACCGCGACGTCCTGGCCGCCGAACGCAAGGAATGCGCCCGCATCCGAAGCGAGAAGGGCATCCGCTGGGGCGGCCGTCCCCTCAAGACTGCAGCGTGACCGCCCTTCCCGCCGAGTGCGCAACTCCTCATGAAAGGCTGGGAGCATGATGGGCGGACCGTCCGAGAACCCAGAACTCTGGGCGTTCTTGGAATCACTGCACTGCGGCGAGATCCTTTCCGGCACCGTCACGGCGATTGAGCGGTTTGGCGTGTTCGTGGCGCTGGACGACGGCCCCGACCACCCGGTCTTCCCCGGCGTTGGGTTCATCACGATCCCCGAACTGCCCTGGCGGCGCATCGAATCCGCCTTCGACGTTGTGCAGGTCGGACAGCGCGTCTCAGCCGAGTTCCTTCAGTTCGACACATGGAACCTGGAGGCCAGACTGTCCTTGCGGGCGACACAGCCAGACCCCTTTCAAACATTCGCCGACCGCACTGCGGTGGGGCAGAAACTGCACGGACGGGTCACCAAGCTGGTCCCGTTCGGCGCCTTCGTCCAGGTCACCGACGGGATCGAGGGACTGGTCCACCTGCGAGAGCTCACAGCGACGCCTGTGGAAAGTCCGTCAGATGTCGTCCAGGCCGGCGACGAGGTCACGGTCGTCGTCACTGAGATCGACCGGGAGCGACGCAGGCTCGTTCTCTCTCGACGACAAGGCTCATCTGACCACCGGTGACTCCTCTACGCTCCCGCGACGGCTCCTCGCGCGCGAGTTCCTGAACGCCTGAGCGCCCGCTCGGCGCAAGGGAAGCACCGCTCCAACCCCGCGAACCTATGCGGTCAGAGGACTAGCGACGGTTGTGGTGGTGTCCGCGAAAGCGGAACGCCCGTAGCCGTTGGCGGCGGCGGTGACCGTGTTCCCCAGTCCCACGATGCCTGCCGAGGGCCCCGGGGCCATGACGCAGCTCAGCGAGCAGAGGGGGCGATCATGGCGCTGACAGCCTCACAGCCCAGGTTGTCGTGGTCCCCGATACCCCGTGGCGGTGAATCGCGACGGCGATCATCTTCTTCTGCGTGGCGCCGACGACACGGACCTGCCGCCGTTGGCCCACCCAGGTGTGATCTCCAGATGTCCGTCCTCTGGTCGCAGACCCGGCAGCCTGGAGCGGTTAGAGCTGAGAGTGCCGCTGCGCACGGCAGCGTCCTTCCGACGCCGAACCTGCGCCGATCTTTCAACGAACCGTCATATACCCACACCCGTAGGCGGCTTCGATCGGCAACGTGACCCTTAGTCAGAGAAGCGGACGCTCTCATTACGTTTCTGTCACGAAATCTCGATACCGGAACCCTCTCCCGCGAGGCGTAAAAGTGCGCCCCTGATGATCTTATGTATCCATTAATCGGGCATCCAACCCCCCTGAATCAGTGAGCTCGAGCTCGTATCTGAACCCCCTGTGAAGATCACGTGTCTTCTCTGTTGATACATCTCTCCTCCCTGCCTCCCGATTTTCGGGGGCCTGTCACGGAGAGTGAATTGAGAAAGCAAGGGGTGGGGGCACCTCCAGGGGTGCCGGAAGCCGTGCGGCCGCAGAGCCGGTCGCAGCGGTTCAGAGCTGCGGCCATAGCCGTGTCGCTCACGCTCGTCACACAGTCCGCGCTGGTCGCGGCAGGGGCAGGCCCGGCGTCGGCCGAAGCCGCGAGGGACGTGGGGGCGTCCGTGGTGAGCGATGAGCGCAGCGGACCGGCACAAGCGGAGGACGAGGCGTCTGCACGGCTGATGGCGCGGCTCCAGGACCGAAAGATCGAGATCCTTTCCGAACGCACGGAGGACTCGACGACGTGGGCGAACCCGGACGGCTCGCTCACCACGGACGCGTTCTCCGGGCCCGTTCGCGTCCAGGACGCCGACGACGACTGGCACGACATCGACACCACCCTGTCCGACACGGGCTCGGCTGTGACGCCAAAGGCGACAGCGGCCGAGGTCACCCTCTCCGACGGCGGGGCGGGGACACTCGCCTCGGTCCAGCAGGGCAAGCACCTGTTCGCGATGGGCTGGTCCACCAGCCTCCCCGCGCCGACCCTGAAGGGCGGCACCGCCACCTACGCGCTGGGCGACGGCGCCGACCTCACGGTGCAGGCGCTGCCGCAGGGCTTCGAGCAGTCGGTCGTGCTCAGCGAGCGACCCGAGGGCGGGGTGTCGTATCGCATCCCCCTCGACCTGAAGGGGCTGCAGCTCTCCAAGGCCGACAACGGCCACCTGTTCCTGAAGTCCGCCGGTGGTGACGTGGTCGCCGAGGCGTCCGCCCCGACGATGTGGGGCGCGGACAAGGACAAGGCGTCCGGCGACCCGGCGCACATCGCTGAGGTGGACACTGCGATCGAGCACGACGCCGACGGCGGCACCGTCCTGGTGCTCAAGCCGGATACGGAATTCCTGGCCGACCCGGACGTGTCGTACCCCCTGACGGTCGACCCGGTCTCGACGCTCGCGGCGTCGACCGACACCTGGGTCGCGACCAACTACCCGGACTCACAGCGTGGTTCGACCGAACTGAAGGCCGGCACGTACGACGCCGGTGGCACGGTGGCCCGCAGCTATGTGAAGTTCGATGTGTCCAGGTTCAAGGGCAAGCACATCACCGACACCAATCTGGCGCTGTACTCGAATTACTCCTCGACCTGCGCCACCACGGGTGCGGGCGTGCAGGTCCGCCGGATCACCGCCGACTGGGATCCGGACACGGTGGCCTGGAGCGCCCAGCCCGCGACCACCACGACCGATGCCAAGACGAACACGGCCGCGCTCGGTTACAGCTCGTCCTGCCCGGCCGGGTACATGAACTTCGATGTCGACGGGATCGTGCAGGCGTGGGCCGACGGCTCGGCCAACTACGGTGTCCAGGTCCGGGGCGCCAACGAGACGGACTCGCTCACCTGGCGACGTTTCCGCTCCGCCAACCACGCCTCGGGTGACGAGACCTCCGAGCCGCATCTGCAGGTGACGTACAACTCCTACGGCACGGCTTCGGCCCTCGCGGTCTCCCCGTCGACGGTCAACGCCTACAACGGCTCCCGCTACGTCACCTCGCTCACCCCGTTGCTGAGCGCCAAGGTGACGGACACCGACGGCAGCACCGTCAAGGCGCAGTTCGAGGTGACCCCGAACCCGACCTACAACGACGCCGGCACCTACACATACACCGGCACCAGCGCGGGCGTGGCCTCCGGCGCCACGGCCAAGCTCACCGTTCCGTCGGCCAGTGCCTTCCCGGCCGGCTCCCACCTGCGGGTACGCGTGCGTGCCTACGACGGCACCGACTACGGCACCTGGTCGGCGTACACGAACTTCACCCTCAACACGGCTAAGCCCGCCGCACCAGCCGTGACCTGCACGCCGTACACCAAAGAGGTTTGGACCGACAAGGCCGACGCGGGTGCGACCTGTGTGCTCGACACCTCCTCCAGCGACGGCCAGGGCTACTACTGGGGTCTGGACGACCCCAACACCCCGCAGCGGATCGACGACACGACCAACGGCACGGGCGGTGACCCGCTGTCCGTCACCGTCAAGCCCGCCGCCGGCTGGCACACGCTGTACGCCAAGACCGTCGACTCCGGCGGGAACGTCTCCACCGGCGCTACCGAGTACGCCTTCGGTGTCGGCGGCGCCGCGCTGCTGACGCCGGCCCAGGGCGACCGGCCCCATTCGTCCGTCTCGCTGACCTCGCGCGGCGGCAGCGGCAGCACCGGTGTGACCTACCAGTATCGGCGCGGCGAGACGGACACCTGGCAGGACGTTCCCGTCTCCGACGTCACCAAGTCAGCAGACGCCTCGGCGCTCGCGGCCTGGCCGCTGACGATGAGCGACGTGACCCCTGCCAGCCTCACCTGGGACATCACCAAGACCCTGACGGCAGACGGTCCGGTCGACCTCCGCGCCAAGTTCACCGGCAGTGCCACCGTGTACTCCCCGGTCAACACCGTCACCGTGGACCGGTGGGGCGGTGCTGACATCGGCGAGGACATCGCGCCGGGCGGCGTGAACGCCGTCACCGGCGACCAGACTTTCAGCGCCACCGACGCCACCGTCTTCGGCCTGAGCGCGACGCGTACGGCCTCCTCTCGCCGTCCCGACCTGGGCAAGGAGCAGGACGGTCAGGCGCCGGTCTACGGTCCTCAGTGGAGCGCGGGCTTCAGCGCCGACCGCACTGGCACCAGCTGGGTGTACTTGTACAAGACGTCCGCGACCTCGGTGGCCGCGGTACGAGGGGACGGTTCGGCTGTCGGTTTCACAGCCACCGCCGTGGGCGGCTGGAACGCCGAACCCGGTGCGCAGGGCCTCACCTTGAGCGGGTCGCTCACCACGAGCTTCACGCTGAAGCACAGCGACGGCTCGCTGACGAAGTTCGCCAAGGTCGCTTCGGACGCGACCGCCTGGCAGGTGACGTCCACGGCGATGCCGACCGACAACTCGACCACCACCTACCTGTGGGAGAAGACGACGGCGGCGGGCAAGACGCTTGCCCGCCCGAAGTACCTGATCGCCCCCACCACCGCCGTCTCCGCCGACACCTGTCAGACGACCCCGGCGACCAGGGGCTGCCGGGCGCTGGAGTACGTCTACGCCGACACCACGACGGCGGCGAGCGGCACCCTCGGCGACTTCACCGGCCAGGTAAAGCAGATCAGGCTCTGGGCCACCGATCCTGGCGCCGACGAGGCCACCGCCACGGTGGTCGCCTCGTACGTCTACGACACGGACGGCCGCCTGCGCGAGGCATGGGACCCGCGGATCTCTCCGGCGCTGAAGACGGAATACACCTATACCAGCGCAGGCCGGATCACCGCCCTCGCCCCGCCCGGTGAACTGCCGTGGACCTACACCTACGGTCAGGTCGGCACCGCCGTTCCCGCGGGCCCCGGCATGCTGCTCTCGGTCTCGCGGCCGACGCTGAAGCCGGGCAGCAACACGGAGACCGACGGCACAGCGGTCACCAATGTCGTCTACAACGTGGCCGTCACCGGCAGCCATGCCCCCTACGATCTGTCCGCCTCCGGCGTGGCCGCATGGGGCCAGACCCAGCTCCCGGTACGGGGCACCGCGGTCTTCCCGGCCGACGCCGCCACCAAGGCGCCCTCGTCCAACGACGGCGCCGACGCAGCGAGTGGTGACTTCACCCGGGCGACCGTCACCTATTTCTCCGCGTCCGGCAGAGAGGTCGACACCGCCGAGCCGGGCGGTCACATCTCGACCACCGAGTACGGCGAGAACGGCGACGTGGTGCGCGAACTCACCGCCGCCAACCGTGAACTGGCCTTCGCCACCGGAGGCGACGGTCTCGACCGGCTCACCGTCCTCGGCATCGACGGACTGTCCACGGCCGACCGTGCCCAGCAGCTGTCCACCGTGTCCACCTACTCCGCCGACGGCTCGCTGCTCGACGAGTACGGTCCGCTGCACCTGGTGACCCTCCAGAACGCGCTGAAGGGAGGCACCGGTGGCACCGATCTGGCCGCGGGTTCGCAGGTTCCCGCACGTCAGCACATCGCCAACACCTATGACGAGGGCCGCCCGGCCGACGGCACCGCGACCGTGGCCCGCAAGCTCACCACCACCGTCACCAGCGGATACGTCGATGGCTACCCGGCAGGTGCCGACGCCCGCACGACCAGGACGAGCTACGACTGGGTGAAGGGACTGTCCACCAAGGAGACCGAGGACCCGAGTGGCAAGAACATCAGCCGCACCACCGGCTACGACGCACAGGGCCGGGTGATCTCCGAGCCCGAGCCGCTGTCGACCGGATCCGATGCCGGTACGACGACCCGCCGCTACTGGACCGCCACCGGCTCGGGCACCTGCCAGGGCCGCCCCGAATGGGCCGACCTGCTCTGCTCCTCCGGCCCCGCCGACGCGGGCAGCACCACGACCGTCGAGTACGACCGTCTGGGCCAGACGGCGAAGACCGTCGTCACCGGCGGCTCTGAGACCCGCACCACCACGGTCACCGCCGACGATGCAGGCCGGGCCCTCAAGACGGTCGTCACCGGAAACGGCGACCAGACGGTGCCGACCGTCACCCGGACGTACGACTTGTCCGACGGCAAGCCGGCCACGGTCGCCTCCGACAGCGGCACGATCACCTACACCCGCGACAAGCTGGGCCGCCAGACCGCGGTCAAGGACGGGACGGGCAACACGACGGCCACCCTGTACGACACCCTGGACCGCCCGGTCAAGGTCACCGACTCGGTACCGTCGACGACGACGTACACCTACGACAGCGCCAAGGACGCCCGAGGACTGGCGACCGCCGTCACCGACTCCGTGGCCGGCGAGGTCACTGCGGTCTACGACGCCGACGGTGCGATCGCGAGCGAGCTACTGCCGGGCGGCGTCACCGTCGACTGGGACCGTGACACGGCCGGCAACACCCTGTCCAAGACCTACACCGACAGCTCGGGCGTGGTGGCGTTCGCCGACAACGCCGACGTCAACATTCACCACCAGAACGCGACCCGAAGCCAGACGAAGGGATCAACGGTCAGCGCCGACTACAGCTTCGACGCCCTCGGCCGCTCGGCCGCCATGCACTCGAGCAACTGGTTCCGGTGCGTCGACGAGTCCTACGACTACGACGACAACAGCAGCCTGAAGAAGGTCACCACCGCGACCGGCTCCTGCCTTTCCACAGAGCGGACGACCACGACCACGACGCGCACCTACGACAGCGCGGGGCGCACCACCGGCACCGGCTACGCCTACGACGCCCTGGGCCGCTCCACCGCCCTCGCGGACGGCACGTCCTTCGCCTACTTCGCGGACAGCACCGTGCGCCGCCGCACGGTCGCCGACAGCCGGCGGACCTTCACCTACGACGCCGCCTCCCGGGCCGCCTCCGTACAGCAGGAGACCCTGAAGGACGGCGCGTGGACCGCAGGGGGCACCACCGAGTACCACTACAACGGCCAGAGCGGCCAGGTCGCCTGGGAGGAGAACACCTCCGTCACCCGGCATGTCAGGGACCTCACCCAGGAGTTCCTGGCCACCACCTCGGCCGACGGCGCGGTGGTCCTGTCCCTCAACGACCTCGACGGCGTGGCCGCCGTACAGCTGCCGCTCGACACGTCGCAGCCGCCGGTGGTCGACGGTGGGTCCGGTGACGACCTGAGCGTCTCACCCATGACCGCGGTGAGCGCCACCCCGGTCAGCACCTTCGAATACGCGGTCGGCGGGGCCACCATCAGGATTCCCACCGGGTGCTTCTGGAGCCAACTGATCAAGGGCAGCGGCCGGAAGATCACTTACCAGGACGGCAGCGCCGACTGCTATCCGCCCGCCTCCATCTACACCAAGTTCTGCAACTGGCGGGTCGACTTCCACTACGCCGACACCAACGGGCGCACCTACTCGATCAACAAGGGGGCCATGCACAACACGTGCGCTTACGGCGACCTGATCCGCAAGCGGGAGACGGACCACACTCTGCCGCACTACGGAAAGGCGTGTGCGCACCTGTTCGTCGCGGGCAAGCGAAGGGAAGTGACATGCATCAACATCATCAGGTGAGCGACGACGAAGGCCGCGGCGAGACCGTCGGTCCGGACAGCGTGCCGTCCTGGATGCTCCCGCTGGAGATCGCCGTGTTCCTCGCCGTCACCGTGGCCGTGACCGCGCTCGTTCTGGCCGGCGTCCTACTGGTGAAGTCTCCGGTGGTGATCGACACGACGTACAGCGTCCTCCTGCTCGCCGGGGCCGGGGCCGTCGGTGTCGCCGCCGCGACATACACCCGCAGACGCGTGCTGCGCCATCGGCGCCCCTGACGCACCGGTATGACAAAGGGCCGGAACCACCAGGTTCCGGCCCTTTGACGTCACCCGGAAACGAGGCGTCGGCTACCCGGAGGCCGGCACACCTCGTCTCCTTGCCCTGCGCCGAGACAGCCCGTTTCACAGTCACCCCGGGGGCCGTTGGCCCTCCATACCGTCATGCCGTGATGTTTGATCACGATGAAGGCGACGTTCGCCGGATCAGGGCAAGCTCTAATCCGGCGGCGCGCCGCTCCGGGCGGAGGGCGCCGGAGTCAGGTGCCGAACTGCACCTGTCCAGCCGCATCGACGACCGAGTCCTCGCCTTTGGCAACGTGCCCGGTGAGGCACTGGCGGAGGATGCGAGATTCGAACTCGTGAGGGGTTGCCCCCACACGCTTTCCAACTGTGGTGGTGGGGTGCGTTCGGGGGCGTTCACCTGGGTTCATGAGCGGCTGGTCGGTGTGCAGGAAGTGGGCCTCTGGTCTCGCCTGAATCTCCGCGAACGGCGCTGAATGAGATGGAATTCAGACGGAGGCGACCGGACGAGCGGTTGCTCCTGCCCAGGTGAGCGCTCACGGATGGCTGACCGCCGCGGTCTCGGCTTCGGGCCATCCGCCGCGGTCACCGGCACCGTGGGCGAAGCGCGCTTCTACGGCCACGACGCCATAGGGGCGGTGCAAACGGCAGTCTCGGTGGGGAGGGCTGTGCCCTGATTCCGGTGCCGCGGGATGGTGTCGGGCCATTCCGGGTGCGCATCCTTGACGTCCGGCTGGTAGCTGATCTCGATCGACCCGGCGAACTGCTGAGACATGAGCAGAGGCAGGCCCGCCACGGAGAGTAAACGAGCCTGCCCCTGCACGAGGTTGCCCGCGTACCTCCCCCCGGAGAGCAGGCGACCTGACCTCGCCAGGGGCACTCTCTCCAGCGCACAGTGATCTTCAGGCGTCACGGGCGGCTATCCATCCTCACGAGGCCCATACATCTGTGCAGAGTGATGCGTAGGTTCGCCGCGAGTCGCGTGCGCTGCATCCACGCGGCCAGCCACTCGTGCTCTACCGCATCAGTCCTCGTGTGAACGGACGGGCTGAGGTGCCCGCGCGGGACGTTTCGAGCCGCGGATCGACGACGAGTCCGTCGCCCCTGCCCCGGCAGCACCGCCTTGTGTCTGCATTCCGTTGCGCGTATCAGAGGTCGCCGGGATGTGCAGCACGCTGAGGGGTGACCAGATCGTGTGGACCCGGGGGCCGACGCTTCTCCCTAAGACCGCGCTGCCGGTCGGGCGCTGATCATGTCTCGCGGGTCGAAACGATCTGATGGCGGCTTAGCGCGCCACGCCTGAGGCGCGGTTGCCCACACGTATCGAGTCCGGCTACCTGCTTGAGCGCGCCAGAGACTGCGGGCCGGCGACCCCTTGTAGGTGGCGTGCCGTAGTGCTTGCGCTGCGAGATCACGAACCTCGGCGCGTCATCAGGACATAACAGAATGTATATATATTAATGTCACGTAATCGTATGAAGGTGAACCCTCACAGATCGCACCCTTCACTCCATCGGAGATGACATGCACAAGCTTTGCAAGGCTGCCTTCCTGGTCGTCGCCCTCGGCAGCGCAGGACTCCTGAGCACCGGCACCGCCACCGCCTACCAGGGCGGTCACGGCGGCAAGGACGGGGGCGACTTCAGCGCCCTGCAGAGCTCCAAGTGCAGATCGCACGACCTGAACGTCGACGTCCTCGGCCAGGTCGGCGTGCTCAATGGCCTGTTGGGCAGCGCGCTCAACGGCGAGGGCGACCCGGGCGCGCAGGGCACCCACGTGGGCTCGACGATGGGCTGCGACAACAGCGTCGGCGGCCACTAGGGCGACAGCGACCGGTCCCGCCGTGACAGCCAAGCTCGAGAGGCCGGCTGTCGTGGCGGGATTGGGCGCGCATTGGAGGGTGAGGAGCGGGGCGCTGCCCATGCGTTCGACTTGGGAGAATTGCGGAGCGGTCTACGTGCTGTGTGCGGCTTGCGGGGCGGCGTGGTTGCCTTCCCTGTCTCGCTCGGGTCGGGTGTTGCGCCGTGGGTGATGCCCCGCTGCAGACGAACGGCCAAACAGGGGCTGTCCTGGAAGTGCGCGACAGGAAGCTCTCCCTGGGAGTACGGCCTGTCAGCGTCGATGCGGACGGTGTCACGCTGTCCGGTCTGATGAGTGAGCCAGCGGACGGCTCCGTTCGCGCGGTGATCGTCGCGCTGCACGGCGCGGGGATGAATGCCGGGTACTTCGATGGCCAGGCGCACCCGGACGTGTCGTTGTTGGCGTTAGGCGCGCGCCTCGGCTACACGGTGCTGGCGCTCGACCGCCCCGGCTACGGTGCGTCGCTGGGCTGCTTTCCCCGCGGGCAGGGACTTGCCGCGCAGGCCGCGACCGTGCGCGCCGCAGTGGCCGCCTTCACTGCCCGCCACGCACCCGGTGCCGGCACCTTGCTGCTGGGGCACTCCTTCGGGGCCAAGGTCGCCCTCGCTGTCGCCGCGGACAGCGGCGTGCGGGAGTTGCTGGGCGTGGATGTCTCGGGTTGCGGACGCAGGCTCGCGATGAATCCCGGAGCTGCCGACCGGGGCGCGGGGCGGGCCCTGCGGCGGTTGAACTGGGGGCCATTGGGCTTGTACCCAATGGAGACATTCCAGGTGAGTCGTACAGTCGTGGCGCCGATGCCCGAGCGTGAAGTCGGCACGGTGGAGGGCTGGGCGCGGCTCTCGGCCGTGATCCTGCCGCGCGTCCAAGTCCCCGTGCGGCTGACTTTCGCCGAGCATGAGGCTTGGTGGCGTCACGACGATGACGCGATCGCGGATCTGACCGCGCGGCTGTCCGCGGCTCCACGCATCGTCGTCGACCGCCTGCCTCACGCCGGCCACAACATCAGCCTCGGCTGGACCGCGCGCGCCTACCACCTCAAGGCCCTGGCATTCACTGAGGAATGCGCGGCCTACGCACGGCACACGGCACCCCGGTGACTGTGCGCTGCACGGTGTCCTGGGCCCGCGGATCAGCCGGCCCGCCCGGTGCAATGGTGCATGACCCTGCTTCGCGGTGTGGGCGAGGTGATCGAACCGGGGACGACCGGGCATCGAGCGGCCACCGTACGAAGCAGAAGCGGCCGCCGGAGTCTTGGCGGCCGTGCCCTGGCTCCGGCTCGAACGCTACTTCGACGGCTTGGCCGTTGCGCTTGCCCTGGCCTGGCCATTAGGGGTCTTTTTCGCCTTCGTCGGCGCCGGGGTGGCGTTGACCTCTGAGGTGGTCACCTGGGCGCAGTAGGCAGCCACATGCTCCTTGCCGCCCGCGGCCTCGACGAGACGGTGCCATGCCGTGGCGTTCACGGCGTTGCCACGATTCTTGATCTGTTCGTAGGCGCGGCAGTGTGCTTGAACGTTCTTTGCCGTGTCGGGGTGTTCGGCAGGCTCGGTCGGTTCGGCGCTGGGCTCGGCAGGCGCAGGGGTCTGGTCGCGGGGCGTATGCGACGGTGGCTGGCGCGTGCTGTGGCTGGTGCCGGTATCCGGGGTGTTGGGCGTGTGGCGGTCCACCACGCCGATGGAGGCGAAGGCGATGCCTCCGAACAGCGTACTCGTAGCGAGGGCGACTGCTCCGCCCCGCACCCAGCGTTGCTTCTGGGTTCTGGGGCGCCAGTCGTCCCGACGGCGGGTGCGCAGGGCCTGGTCACCAACCGTGCGCGCGCCGCGGAAGGCGGCGATGGCTCCTTGCTCTCCGCTGTCGCCCACGGGCTCCTGCCGCAGGGCCTCGCCGATCCGCTCGGCCGTCCTGCCCAGGGCGGATGTGTCGTCAAAGTCGCTCACAGCGCGGGCCTCCTGGAGTACTCCGCGGCTCGGAGCGGCTTTGGGCTGTCTGCCCTCGCCGCTGGACCGTTCGCCTCCGTTTCGGTGGGTGCTCATCCTGGTTCCCCCAGCACGCGCACGACATCATGGGTCAGATCGTGGGGAGCCAGCAAGCGGTCCAGACCGCTCAGGCCGCGACGGGCCAGGACCCGTACGACGGTGCCGGGCCGGCGCATCACTCGGGCGGTCGCGGCCTCGTCGAGGCGCACGACATGGCGCAGGAGTACCGCCTCAGCCTGGGCTCGTGGAAGCCGGGCGATCAGGGCCTGGGCAGTCGCCACGGACAGAGCTTCTGCTGACGCGGTGAGGTCGGTGCCGTCCAGGAGCGGCGCATGGCCGAGCCTGTTGGGCGGACGGGTCGATGCGCGGCGACGCTTGAGACAGTCGAGTGCGTGCCGCCGGGCAATGTCCGCCGTCCAGCCGCGGAAGCCGTGCCCGTCGCCGCGAAACCGTGGCAGGTCGCGGGCGATTTCCCCCCAGACGGCGGCGGCAACGTCCTCGGCACTCTCCCTCACGGTCCCGCGAAGGTAGCCGAGCAGACCGGGCTGGACATGCCGATACAGCGCGGCGAACGCTGCCTCGTCCCCGTCCTGGGCCCGAGCGACCGCCGAGCTCAGGGCAAGATCGTCGGCCGGAACGCGCTGATCACGCCATCCCCACTCCACGATGCATCCCCCCATGGGTCGGTCACGCCTGGCAGCGTAAGACACGACACCAGCCTCCTAAGTATGCGGTGGCCACTCGACATGACCGACAAAACACCGCTCACAGGCTCCCCGCTCAAGGTATAGGGAAGTCCCGTGCTCGAATTCACGGACGGGGACTGAGTGGCGGTCAGCTGAGGCACACCACGAGCAGGCAGATCTCCGTCGGCGACGTCGGAGCGGGAGCGGTGCTGGTCTGGGACGTGTCCGAGTTCGCGCTGTCAGCGGTTGCGGGAGCGGACGGCTGCTCTGCGGTGGGTGCGGGGGCCTCGGGTACGACATCGCCGGAGTCAGAGGCAGGGGTCTGTGACTTCGGGGCCGACGACGTAGTCGGTGAGGGAGAGGCAGCGGCTTCCGGTCGGGCGACCGGCGGCGTCGCCTGGGGTACGGCCGTGAGGGACTGCTGGCGTGGGGCGTTGGCCTCCGGCGGCTGCGACGGGCGAGTGGCGGTGCGCAACGGCCGGTCAGTGTTGCGCGGTCTCGACGCCGGGTGGGTGGGCTCTGTCGATGGATCCGCGAAAGCGCCCATGGTCCTGTCGTCCGGAGCCGTGGCTGCGCGCGTGTACGGTCGGTGGAGTGCCGGTCCATCGTGGCAATGGTCAGGCCGCCTCCGACGAAGGCGACGGCGGTCGCGACCACGGCCCGGCGCTGGGTCTTCTTCCAACGGGCCCGCTGGCGACGGCGTGCCGCCCGCCCGTCCCGCGACAGGGGTACGCCGTCGAGTTCGTCGGAGGGGCCGACCAACGGCTCCTCGCCCGGGACGGCCCCGAATGCTTCCTCGCCCGTCACCGCGTCGTCATGCCATGCGCGCGGGGCGGTGGAGTCCCCGGTGGTAACCATGGCGCCGGGTGCGTCGCTCATCGGGGTCGCGACGGCGGATCGGGCCCGCCTGATGCGATCGCCGGCGAGGGACGGAGCGATGTCCGGGGAGCAGGCGCCGCACCCGGGACACACCGGGGCACCGTTGAGATGCCGACGGCACGACGAGCAGTAGTCCATCGGTGGTCTTCCTGGGTTGACTGCGCCATCGGTCCTGTTCGGCCGCGGCCTGGTCCCGTTCGCCTGGGGGATCGAACGGCGAGCAACGCTAACGAGGCTTTGGAAAGGCTGTGCGCATCCGACGTGATGCTCCCGTGTGGATCGGCTGGGCCTGGCGTGTGCGTTGCGTGTTCACGCGTGGTTCCTCAGTCGTGTTCCTGCTGTCCCTTTCCTTTCCTCTGGTGCTCGCCGGACCACTGCTCCTCGGGGTCGTCCCGGGGGTCCTCAAGCGTCGGCGAGGGCAAAGAAGGCGGCGGCGTCACCGACGGTGCGCCGGAGGGAGGAGCCTCACGGGCGGGTGCGGAAGGGGAGGGGGCAGTGCCGTCCGTAGCAGGGGCGGAAGGGTCGCCGCCGGAGTTCAGCGAAGCACCGAGAGCTGCTGCTGCCGCGAACAGCAGGATTCCCGAGCCGCCCAACGCGGCCTTCGACGCGGCCAGGCGGCGACCGCGAGGCCGGGAGTGCGCTGCTCGCCCTCCTGCGAGGTGAGTCGGGGACGACCGCGGTGCGGGGTGCGGGGGAACGAAGGTGGTGCCGGACGGCCGCTCCTCGGGCAACGGCCCCGTCAGCCAGGCGGCGGCCTCCCCAGCAGTGGGCCGCTGCGCGGGGTCCTTTGCCAGCAGGCGCATGAGGTAGTCGCCCAGCGGGCCTTGTATCTCGGGGCGCAGCCGGGTGGGTGGAACCTGGGCGGCGTCGACATGCTGCTTCACCACAGCCAGCGTGGTCGCGCCGAGGAACGGCGGTCGGCCGGTGAGCAGTTCGTACAGGACGCAACCCAGCGAATAGACGTCGGAGGCGGTGTGCGCGGGGCGCCCCAAGGCGCGTTCCGGGGCCAGGTAGTCGGCGGAACCGAGGATCTTGCCCGAGGCGGTGAGCGTACTAGCGGCCGTATCGGCGAAACGGGCAATGCTGAAGTCGGTGACCTTCACCGTGCGGTCGGCGGTGAGCATGACGTTGGCAGGTTTGATGTCCCGGTGGACCACGCCTTCGCTGTGCGCCGCGGCCAGGCCCGCAGCCATCTGCGCCGCGATGCCGGTCGCCTCGTGCGTAGGCAGAGCTCGGCGCAGGGAGCGCTCCTGGGCCAGAGTCCAGCCGTCGATGAGCTCCATGACCAGGTAGAGCCAGTCGTGGTGCGACCCGAAGTCGTAAACGCTCACCAAGTGCGGGTGATTGAGGCGGGCGGCCGTTTGCGCCTCCAGCCGGAAGCGATCGGCATCCGCCGTCTCGTCCGCCCGCAGGAGCTTCACGGCCACCGCGCGATCGAGAGCCTGGTCCGTGGCACGCCAGACCTCACCCATGGCTCCGCGCCCCAGTGGCTCCTCCAAGTGGTAGCGATCAGTCAGAAGCACTGGCACGCCCACCCTTAAACCCGAACAGCCCTCACCATTGCGCTCAATGCCTGTGGTTTTCGGCGCAATTGTGATGCTTCCGGGCGAGCCTACCGAAGCGGTAAAGGCTGTGCCGGTCCGCAGGCGGATTCGCGCGGAGCGGGCAGATGACGAGGGAGTGCACCTGCCCGCCCCAGCGTGCGTGCTCGCTTACGGCGGGAAGCGAACGCCACGGGACCATGGCGGTCCACCGGATACAGCGCGCCGCGACCCGCGAATGTCACACCCGTGACGGAGCAGCGCCCGAGCCAGGAGATCGATCCGAGCGCTGCGCAGCAAGTCAACGGGCATCGACTAACAAGGCGCCGGTGTACAGCACCGCAGCCACCGGACGCGCGTGGTCAGGCCCATGATCTGAGCGAGGCGGAACCGGGCCCCGTTACGCGATCCTTCGGCGCGCGGTCGAGGGATCCCTAAGCCGACGCCCAATCGGAGAAACGACGCGGTACCGGTCACCGCGCTGTCGAATCCTCCTCCACGGGCGCCCTACGACGGCTTGCGGCAAACGCGAGCAGGGGACCTGCGGCCAGGAGGAGCGCGAGGGCGGCGAAGCCGTACGTCAGTGTGGCGAGCGTGGCCACACCTGCGACGAGCAATGGTCCCCCCGCGTCGCCGAGTTCGCGGCCCAGTTCGGCGGATCCCATGGTCTGGCCCAGGCGTTCGGGCGGGGTGGAGGCGGCGAGGGCGGCGAAGCCGAGGGGGGTGATCAGGCCGGTGCCGACGCCGATGAGAGCGGCAGCCGTCAGGACGCCCAGCACGCCGGGAAGCATGGCGGCCGCAAGCCCCACCGCAGTGATCAGCAGCCCTGCGATCAGACCGGAGCGTACGGTGAGACGGCCGCCGTCCAGTGCCCGCCCGGCTGTCGGCTGGACGAATGCCGCGCAGGCGGCCAGCACCGACACCGCGGCTCCCGTGGCCACCGTGCCCAGGCCGGCCGCCGCTCCCGACACCGGCAGGAAGCCCACGCCCACCGACAGCGCCGCCGTCGCTCCGGCGAGTGCCGCCGTCGGGGCGAGGAACGCGGGGTCGGCCAGCCGCCGAGCCAGGTCGAGCACCGTCTGGCGCCGCTTGGGCAGCGGCGGTACGCGCGGAACCGCAACCGCCGCCCACACCGCCACCGCGGCCCCGAGCAGGGCCAGCACGGCGAACAGCAGCCGCAGGTCACCGGCCCACACCAGCACACCGCCGAGCAGCGGTCCGAGCGTGTAGCCGATGGACTTGTAGAAGCCGTAACTGCCAAACGCCCGCCCCTGCTTGGCCGCCGGATTCAGCCGTGAGACGAGAGCCGAGGCGGACGGCGAGAACGCGGACGCCGCCGCGCCTTGCCCGAGTCGGGCGGCCCATACCCAGCCGGGGCTGTCCGCGATGACGTACAGCGCGGAGGCGGCGGCGAACGCGACCAGTCCGCCCAACAGGACCGGCTTGGCCCCGATCCGGTCTGCCAGCGTCCCGAAGAGCGGCTTGAGCAGCACCTCCGCTCCGTCGTAGAGTGCGAGCAGCCCGCCCAGGACCAGCAGTGACGTCACCGCGTCCTCGGAGAAGCCGCCGAGGTTGGCGGCGATGCCGTGCGCGCCGAACGCGGTGGTGAAGCCGGCCGCGTACAGCGGCCACATCTGCCTGCGCGGTGCGGTCACTTGGTCTCTCCCTCGGGCTGGTGCAGCGCGGCGAACACCCGCTCCGCGTAGTCCTCACAAGCCGCCCCACAGCCCTTGAGCCGCTGACCGGCCTCGGCCGCCTCCGGCGCCCCGAACACATCCCGCGCCGTCAGGTCCCGGTGCCAGCGCCGCAGCCGCTCCAGGCTCTGCTCCTCTTCCTCCAGTTCGGCAAGCGTGAACTTGCCGATCCGGATCTCCTTCGCCAGTTCCTCCTCGAACTTGCCGCAGTCGGCGAGGAATTCGTTCCAGTCCGCGGAGCGCGCAGCCGTGAACAGCGCCTGCAGCCGCTCGCTGTCCTGTGCGCCGCGCCCGTCGGCGGCCAGCGCGAGGGACTCACCGTCAGCCCGCTCCGTCAGCGTCAGCGCGCGGGCGATGCCGTCGGCGAACACGGGCAGATCCGGTACGGCCCAGACGGCCTGTCCCAGGGAGAGGGCACCGAGCTTGCGCAACTCCCGCCAGACGGCGACGCGGTGCCGGGAGGGTTCGGCTGCGATCTTGATGACGAGGACGAGCCAGCGTATGTCATCGGATGAATCGATTGTCACGGCGGCGAGAGTAACATCTGTTACATCCGAGCGGAATGGCGGGCGAGGGAGCCCGTCATGGCAGGGGCATCCCGTCCAGGGCTCACCACCCGCGTAGATGACATGCCTCGAACACCTCTCAGCCTCCCGCCGGAAACCTGCCGCCACTACAACAGCCCTGCTCACAAGGTGCGTTCACGCTCAGCCACCCCCCACTGCCCATCCCTCCACCACCCCGGAAAGGGGCCTCCGCATGTAATCGGTACGCCACGGGGTCTCCCGCAGCGGCCTGCTCGCCGCCGCACTCCTCACCGGAACACTGACGGCGGGGCTGATCGCCGCCCCCAACCCGGCGGCCGCGGCCACGGTCAACGTCTCCGCCGTCCAGGGCAGCACCCGCAAGTCCCCGTACAACGGGTAGGAAGTGACGGTCACCGGCATCGTCACCGGCATCCGCACCGCCTCGTCCGATGGCTTCTGGATCCAGGACGCGGCCGGCGACGGCAACGCCGCCACCAGTGACGCGCTCTTCGTCTACACCGGGAGCACCCCGTCCACCAAGGTCGGCAACAAGGTGACGGTCAAGGGCAAGGTCAGCGAGTACTACCCGGGCGGCTCGGCGGACGGCGGTCAGTCGGTCACCGAGCTCACCAACGCGGAGATCACTGCCACCGTCTCCACCGGCAACCCGCTGCCCGCCGCGTTCGCCCTGAACGCCTCCTCCATACCGGCCGCGTACACCCCCGAGGCGGGCGGCGGCAGCATCGAGGGCCTGACCCTCAAGCCCACCACCTACGCCCTCGACCTCTACGAGTCCCTGGAGGGCATGCGTGTCCAGGTTGCCGACGCCCGCGTGGTTGGCGCCTCCAACCAGTACGACGAACTCTTCGTCACCGCCAAGCCCAACGAGAACCCCAGTCTGCGCGGCGGCGCCGTCTACGGCTCGTACGCCTCCCAGAACGGTGGCCGCATCAAGGTGGAGTCGCTGACCGGAACCAACTTCCCCGTCGCCGACGTCGGCGCGACGCTTTCCGGCGCCACCGCCGGCCCGCTCGACTACGACGAGTTCGGCGGCTACGGCATCCAGGCCACCACCCTCGGCACCCTCACCGGCAACACGCTCGCCGCCGAGACCACGCGTGCGCAGAACGCAGGTGAACTCGCGGTCGCCACGTACAACGTGGAGAACCTGGACCCGACCGACCCGCAGTCCAAGTTCGACCGGCTCGCCGCCGGGATCGTCACCAACCTCGCGTCACCGGACGTCGTCGCCCTGGAGGAGGTCCAGGACAACAACGGCGCCACCAACAACACCGCGGTCGCCGCCGACCAGACGTACACCAAGCTGATCAACGCCATCACGGCGGCCGGCGGCCCCACGTACGCATACCGCCAGATCAACCCCGTCGACGACCAGGACGGCGGCGAGCCCGGCGGCAACATCCGCGTCGGCTTCCTCTACAACCCGGCCCGCGTCGGCTTCACGGACCGCCCCGGCGGCACTTCCACGACGGCCGTCTCCGTGATCAACAACAGCGGCACCGCCGCCCTGTCCGCCTCGCCCGGCCGCATCAACCCCATCAACTCGGCCTGGAACAGCAGCCGCAAGCCGCTCGCCGGTGAGTTCACCTTCCAGGGCAAGACGGTGTTCGTCATCGCCAACCACTTCACCTCCAAGGGCGGCGACCAGCCCCTGCACGCCCGCTTCCAGCCGCCGACGCGCAGCTCGGAGACCCAGCGCGGCCAGCAGGCCACTCAGGTCAACACGTTCGTCAAGCAACTGCTGAACGTGCAGCCCAGCGCACGCGTGGTCGTCCTCGGAGACCTCAACGACTTCGAGTTCTCGAACACCCTCTCCACACTCACCAGCGGAAGCGTCCTGACGCCGCTCGTGAACACGCTGCCCGCGCCCGAGCGCTACACGTACGTCTACCAGGGCAACTCCCAGGTCCTGGACCACATCCTGACCAGCCCCTCCCTGACTTGGTACGACTACGAGATCGTCCACACCAACGCTGAGTTCGCCGACCAGGCCAGCGATCACGACCCGCAGGTCGTCCGCCTCATCCCCTGACGGCCCCTGTTCCGACACCACCGACGCCTCGGCCCGCGCCTGTGCGGGCCGAGGCGTCCGCCATGTCCCGGCCGGGAGGTAAGACGCTCGCTGTGGGCCGCCCCGTGCGGCCGGTCGGCGCTGCCCGCAGGATCTCCATGCCAATCCTCAACCGGCTGTGCGGCGACTCGGCCTTCAGTAGCGGCCCACGCGTTGACCATGGGTGTGAAATACGAGCCTTCTCCCCTTCCAGTTGGCCATACGGCGCCTCATCCACATCATCCGTCGATGTACCCAGACAGGGAAAACAACTGGGTAAATACCCAAATGGCGACCATGTTTGGGATAACGCAGACGGGGTGTAACGCGCGGGTGAGTGCACGACGCAGAAGCAGGGAGAAGCGGGGTTGTCTCCGAGGTCGAATCGCATAGCCCGGGCAACCCATCGACAGCGGAATGCGTCAGATTGGATTTCTCGTGAGCAACATCGACCCGGTTTCCGGATATCCGACGTACGACCAGCAGCCTTCCAGGCCCGAGCGGTCCGTGCGCAGCCAGGCCGGTGCACGGCGGGTAGCCCTTGCGATCTGTACGATCGCCGACATCGCGGCTGCTTCGCTGGGCCTCTGGATCTTGCTCTTCCTGCTCGATGCGAACCGGGCCAATGTATTCGTCGAGTTCGTGCAGGGGTTGGCGGACTGGCTGGCGTGGTGGTCACAGGATATTTCCACGATGGACACAGAGGGCCTACGCGTTGTCCTCAATTACGGTCTGCCGGCCGTTATGTATTTGCTGATCGGCCACGGGATCGCCGCCCGCCTCAATCGGTCCTGACAGTATTCCGCGCACCTGCCCATAAGCCCGGAGTTCAGCTGTGGCCAGCGGCTTTGCGCTGTTCCCGGGTGCGGGCAAGAACTTTACGGAGGGAACCGGCACTGTGACACACGCTGCCACCGAGAACGATCACCCGCCGATCTATGAGGACTTGGTACGTGAACGCGGTGACGCCGTAGCAGAAGCCCGGACAGCGGCGGAACGCATGCAGCACCAGGCGGCTGAACTGTTGAGCAGACACGATGCGGGGCAGCCAGGGCCAGGATTCGGATAACAACGTCGGGACTGCTTCGGGCAGCTGGGAGCGAGAACTGCATGGCCACGTTCCCTGCGAGGGATGTTAGCTGGACCCACCAGAAGGAGCGGCCTGTGAACGGGCCGATCGGGGCCCCGCCGAGCCGAGGCGATTAGAATGATCAAGGCTTCGGTGACGCCGCCGTTGCTGCTGGCTCGACCCGAGCCGGGCGCAGGAAGAGAAGCAGGACGGGGGTGAGGTAGAGGGCCCAGAAGAGGGCTTGCAGCACGCTGGGGTTGGGCTGGAAGTTGAAGATGCCCTTCAGCAGGGTGCCGTACCAGCTGTCCGGTGGGATGGTCGCGCTGATGTCGAAGAGCCGGTTGTCCAGGCCGGGCAGGATGTCGGCCTCCTGGAGATCGTGGATGCCGTAGGCGAGTACGCCCGCTGCGACCACGACGAGCAGGGCACCGGTCCAGGTGAAGAACTTCGCGAGGTTGATCCGCAGCACCCCGCGGTAGAACAGCCAGCCGAGCGCGACGGCCGTGAGCAGGCCGAGGACGGCGCCGGTGAGCGGGCGGGCTCCGTCGTCCGTGGCTTGTACGGCGGACCAGACGAAGAGGGCGGTTTCCAGTCCCTCCCGCCCGACGGCGAGGAAGGCGGTCGCCACAAGTGCACCGGTGCCGATGGCGAGGGCCTGGTCGAGTTTGCCGTGCAGTTCGGCCTTGAGGTGCCGGGCGGTGCGGCGCATCCAGAAGATCATCCAGGTCACCAGGGCCACGGCGAGGATGGACAGGCTGCCGCCGAGTATCTCCTGGGCCTCGAAGGTCAGTTGGGTGGAGCCGAACTGCAGCGCCGCGCCCACGCCCAGGCTGAGGGCGACTGCGATGCCCACGCCGAGCCAGATCGGCGGCAGCTTGCTCCGGTTGTCGGTCTTGACCAGGTACGCGACCAGGATGCACACGACGAGGCTGGCCTCCAGGCCCTCGCGCAGGCCGATGAGGTAATTGGCGAACACACGGTCTCCTTGGGGGACTGGCTCCGGAGCAGGCTCAGGGCACTGGCTCAGGACTGGCTGTTGAGGAAGCCGATCAGGCTGGCGCCCCACCAGCCGAGCTGGCTGACGGCGGCGGCCACACCCGACTGGACGAGGAGGCTGCGGGGCACCCGCTCGTCTCGGTAGCGGTCGAGGTGTTCGCCGAGCCGGTGGGCGTACAGGCCGTTGAGGGTGATGGCCAGGATGAGTCCGAGCTTGACGAGGGTCAGCGTCGAGGTCAGATCGGGCCGCAGGAACATGCCGGTGACGACCAGCCCGGCGAGCCCGATCCAGATCGGGACCTGCAGAGCGCAGGCCGTGTTCAGGATGTCGGCCAGGCGGCGGCGTCCGAGCAGCCACAGCAGGGCGAACCAGTCGACGGCGAGTACGGCGCCCAGGCCGACGACGAGGGCGGCGACGTGCAGGAAACGGGCCACGGTCTGCAGCGTCGCATCGGCGTGGACGTGACCGGCCGTCCAGCACGCGGAGGCCAGGACTACGGAGCTCAGCAGCCCCGTAGCGACAAGGACCCACAGCGGCGTGTACGCGTGTTCCGTGGACTGGAGGGCGTCGCGGTCGGTGGCCATCGGCCGCTCCGTGGCCCCGGCGCGCGGGGATGCCGGAGCGGCCATGGCTCTGCCCGGGGTGGCGGTCATCGTCAGCTCTCGGCCTTCAGGGTCACGTCGTTGAACGTGGCGGTGACTGTCTCACTCAGCGCTGGCTTCTCGCCACTGGCGCCGTGCCGCAGGAAGGTCGGAGGCTGCAGCGTGGCGCGCAGGGTGTACTTGCCGGCCTCGGGGATGGAGAAGTTGTTCGCGTAGTGGAAGAACTCGGCGTGGTAGAAGTTCAGCTCCTGGGCCTGGACGACCTTGCCCTTGGCGTCGACGACCTCAAGCTTGATCGGAACGTTCGGCACGATGCGGCCGGTCTTGGCCTCCATCGGAATGATCTCGATGTGATGCGTCTCGTTCTTCGCCGGCTCACGGTTGACCAGCTTCCCGTGGGCGCCGTGCTCGGACTGGAACCACGGCTCGGCGGCCTCGACGATGTAGCCGATGCGGTACTCCCCGGCCTTGGTCTCCCCGCCCCGGGCCGCTATCTCCGCCTCGAGCACGGTGTGCTGGTGCGCCACGCCAGCCGGTGCGGTTTCCTTCGCCTGAGCAGCGGCAGGCGCTTTGCCGTCGCTGTCGGCGTCGGCGCCGCCGCACGCCGTCAGGGCGAGAGCGAGCGGGGCGGTCAGGAGGAGCGGGCGCAGCGAGAGCCTGGGCATGGCCGAAATCTTTCGGTCGGAGGTAAGGTAAGGCGAACCTAAGAGTTCGCTGTGTGCCCGTCAAGACATCTCACAATGCAGACGCACGTGACATATCGGGCGGACGCAGCGGATTGCGCTGGAACGCAGGAAAGTTGATGTGCCGTCAACTGTCATGACGAGTGCAGGAACCGGCACCTGGATGCTCACTATCTGGACATCGCATGGGCTGTCATCACCTGGCCTGCCTGGCGCCCCGCCCGTATCGCCCTCAGGAGCCTGTTGTGTTCTCTCCCCTGATCCGCCCCGCCGCCCTCGCCCTGCTCGCCGTCACCCCGGTCACCCTCTTGACCGCGTGCACCCAGAAGGGCAGCAGCAACGGCGACGGCGCGTCGGGGGCCATCGAGGTCCGCGCGACCGACGACGCCTGCGAGCTTTCCCGGACCTCCGCGCCCGCTGGTTCCATCGCCTTCGAGGTCGCCAACGAAGGCAGCAAGATCACGGAGTTCTACCTCTACAGCCCGGGCAAGAAGGTCGTCAGCGAGGTCGAGGGCATCGGCCCCGCCACCTCGCGCACCATGACAGTGAAGGTCACCGAGCCCGGTGCATACACGACCGCCTGCAAGCCGGGCATGGTGGGCGACGGGATCCGCGGCGAGTTCACGGTGGCGGTGGCCAAGGCCAAGCAGTAGCGATCTGAGGGGGTAACGAGTCAGGTGTCAGGAGGGCAGAGCAGTACCTGTGCGGGCTTTGGGCGCCTCCTGCTCCTGCGCCGCGAAGACGATCAGCCCTGGGCCCAAAAGTGATCCTCGCGCCGGGGTGCGGTGCGCTCACGTATCGTCCGGGGGGGTGATTGATGCGACCGTGGCTGCCCGGAGTGCCATCGCCGATCGGATCCTCGCTGAGCTGATCGACGTCTTTGACCTTCGAGAAGTGCAGGAGCGCCGCTATCTCGCTGACGGGCTGATGAATGCGAACTGGAGATTGGACACCCCCGCGGGGAGGTTTGCTCTGAAGCGGGTCACGGACGTCTCGCTTGATCGACTGCAGCGCAATCTCGGGATGCTGGCGGCCCTTGCCGCCGATGGCGTCCCGGTGAGCGCACCCACCCCCACCACCTCCGGGCCGCTCGTAGCGAGGGTCGGTGGTGGCGCCTGGTGCCTGTTCCCCTGGGTCGAGGGCTCCCACGTCCGGGGTGTCGACCTCGGCCTGTCCCAGGTGGCCTCGCTGGGCGCGCATCTTGGACGCCTGCACCTGGGCCTCGGCCGGGCTTGCGGTCAAAGCCTGCTGCCAGGTCTTCCTGAGATGATCATGGCAGAGATCACGTCGCCGGAACGCGCGCTGGAGAAGGCCGAGCGGCTGTCTGCGGCTGCGGCTCGGCAAGGGCACAGGCAGCGGCTTCGACCAGGCGGCCATTGCAGCCTTGGATCACCGGCGGAGCCTCGTCTTCGAGTGCGCCGATCGTCGTCCGCGATCTGCGACGCCCGTCGGAGGCTACGGGTGGACCCATGGTGATGTGCAGTACCGGAATGTGCTCTGGCAAGGCGGGGAGCTTGCCGCCGTCCTGGACTGGGACCGGGTCGGGGTTCGCCCGTACGCGGAAGAGGTTGTACGGACGGCCCAGGTGCCGTTCGGTGTGAACGGGGAATTCGACCTTGCCAGGGTGTCGGCCTTCGTCGGCGGGTACCGGTCTGTCGTGCCATTGGAGTCATCCGCGCTGCTGGATGGCGCTCGGGCAGTGGTCGGAGCGATGCAGCGGCTGTGAGGTGTGATCTTGGACGGGGGGACCGGGACGGGCTGTTGCAGGGACGGTCCTCGATACCGGAGACGCTTCGGGGACCGGCACAAAAGGCCACTTGAGCTGCGGTTTCAGCGGGGACCGGCCCCCGGGACGCGGTCCCCAAGGTGGTCGTTGGGACCGTCCCCTCCGGTGTATACGACGTGGTTGGGGACCGACGCTCGTAGGACTACGCAGCTACGACGAGGAGCAACGACCGGGCGGCGTCACGCCGGCCAGCGTCGACCCACCCGGGCAGTGGCCAAGTCGACGCGCGACGGATGGGGAGTGGCACGTACGGCATTTCCCCTGGCGGCACCGTCAGGGGTCGCCCTCCGCTGACGGCACGGGGTACCCACGGGTGCGTGGCACCGCGCGGCGCGGGTCGGACGGTAGTGGGGCCGGCTCGGCGCTGACGGCCGGCGGGATGGATGAACCGATCGCACGCAGGCGCTCCTCGACGTGGCGAGATGGGCCACCCTTGGTGATCTGCCGGTGTGTCGAAGGCGCAGCCACACCCGAGGCGACCGCGTTCCGGGCACGGAGCAGCTCGGTTCGCCAGGCGACCGGATCGTCCGGGTCGGCAGTCGGCGTGGGGTCGGTGTGCCGATCGAGGCGGTCGCGTCGGTAGGCGCGCCACTTGCGGGCGATGTCCACGGTGAGGATCGGGTACGGAGAGTCCAGGACGTGAACCCGTATCGCTTCCCGGACGTCCCAGCCGTGGGCGGTGGCGAAGGGCACGTCGTGGAGCAGCTCGTGCCACTGGGCGATCTGGTCACGGGCCTCGCCCGTGCCGGTGCCGATGGTGCGGGGGTCGAGACGGCCGATGCAGGCCAGGACGGCGGCGACTTCGTTTCGTTCCAGGGGGCTATTCCGTTCCGGTCGGTTCGTCGAGGGCAGCGAGCAGAGCGGCCGTATGTGCCTCGGTGCGGGTCATGCCGGGCGTCGGCGGGGCGGGCGTGCCGCCGGGCAGGGCGTAGAGGTTGGGGCGGCCAGGGGTGGGGGTGTGCTCCCGGGCGATCCACGCACGCCAGTCGGCGCCCCAGGCGGCAGCGTTGCGGGGCGCCCATGCGGCCCGGTAGGTGCGCCACTTCTCGTCTGCGGCCTGCAGGGCGTGCTCGCCCAGTCGGTCGAGGTGGCCGTGGTGCTGGAGCCAGGCACGGGCGTCGTCGTCGATCTGCCACTCGGTGGCGGAGATGAGCGGGGCAGAGCTGCTGCTGCTGCTCTTACCGTTCACCTTCGGTTTATTTCTGTTCTGGGGGTCGGAATCCGTACCCCCTTCGGGTCGGAATCTGACCCCCCTGGGGGCCGGATTCCGTTCCCCGGGGTCGGATTCCGATCCCCCCTCGAAGTGCTCGGCAGAGTCGGATTCCGACCCCCCGAGGGTCGGAACGTGACCCCCCTCTGGGGCCGGAGTCCGGTCCCCCTCCGTCGCTGGTTCGGCGAGGAACCGGGCGGCGACCGGGAGGCAGTAGTACGTCTCTCCCCGCGGCCCTTTGCGGTCGGCGAGCTGCACTACTGAACTTGAACTCGTGATGTCGGTCGACTCGTGGTGACGGCGTCAGGGTCCGAGACCGCCGGCTGTTACCCGCTCGGGTTCAGGACGATGGCTGTAGCCAGCGCCGCGCCGCGGCGAGATTCACCTCGACGTCATCGCTCCAAGAGCAGACCTCCAGCCATGAGAGGTAGCCGCCTTGCGCGAAGACCAGGACCTCGCCAGGGCACTCGCCGGTTTCGGTGAACAGCTGCACGTCGGCAACCACGACGGTGCCGGGGCCCGTTGACGCGGGCTCCACCGCGTCGGCGTCAAGGTCGAAGTAGGCAGTGCCGCAACCGCACTCACAGCGGGATTGCACCCTGAGTTGGGGCACCTGTCGTCGGAGGGCGACGTGAACGGGCTCGTCCGGGTTCAGGACGAGGTCAAGCACGTCGGCTACGTCCTCGGGCAGGGTGTCAGTCATGCCGCCACCGTAGCTGACCAGCAGCTTTGGGCTTCGACCAATTTCGGGTCGGTCGACCCCACGCTCACAGGTCCAGGGCCAGGTTGGTGTCGGCGAAGCAGCCGTCGATGGCCTCCGGTCGGTACTGCAGCATCTTCAGTTTGCGCTTCACGGCGCGGGTGATCTGGCCGAGGTCGGCCGCGGCGAGGTTGCCGATGTCCCGCTTGACCAGCGACCAGACGCCCTCGGTCGGGTTGAGGTCCGGGGCGTAGGTGGGCAGCTGGAACACGGTGAGCCACTCGGCGTTCGCGTCGATGAACTCGCGTATGCCGGCCGTCAGGTGCAGGCGGACGTTGTCCCAGACCAGCACGATCGGTCCGCCGAGCTGGATGCGAGCGCGGACGATCAGGTCGCGGAAGTCGCGCCAGCCAAAGCCCTTCGGCTCGTCCTTGCGGCCCCGGTACTCGCGGATCGCGTAGATCAGCCGGGACCGCTGGCCTTGCTTGTAGCAGGCCATCCCCGCCATCGACACGCGGCCCGAGCCTCGGCCCCTCACCCTCACGACCGGGGTCTGGCCGATCCGGCCCCAGGTCCTGGCGCGCGGAGTCATCGACTGCCCGGCCTCGTCCTCGAAGACGATCCAGGCGTTGCGCTCCGCCGCGGTGCTCTTACCCGCGGCCAGGTCTCCTTCTTCCACACCTCGACCGCGTCTTCATCGCGCTCGATCGCGCCTGGTGGGCTGCTGCCAGCTCCAGCCGTGGCGCTTCAGGCGCCGCCAGGTGCCCTCGACCGTGTAGGAGACGTGGAAGAGCCGCCCGATCAGCGTCTGCGAAGGTCGGGATGCCGGACAACTTCCGCTTCTACGACCTCCGGCACACCGGCAACACCCTCGCAGCCGACACCGGCGCCAAGCTGAAGGACCTCATGGTCCGCGCCGGCCAGTCCTCCGAGCGAGCCCAGCTGCTCCATCAGCACTCGACGGTGAAGCATCAGCGCCGACTGGCTCAAGGCATCGACGCCGAGGTCCGGCAGCAACTACGCGAGTCGGCTCCCGTGCAGCGGCGAGCCACGGAGGCATGACGGCGCCTTGGCGTTCGGACCCGGCCGGCGGCCATGCCGGTCGGGTCCGCCATGCAGTCATCGTGCGGTGGCAGTCCCGTCAGCCGGCCCTCTGGTGGTGTACCGGCCCGCTGAAGGTCTCAGCCGGAGGAGCTCAAGCAACGGCCGCCTTCTCAGCAGGGGGATGGGAAAGTCCCTGGTTGTAGCGGCGCAGCAGGAGCACGGCAGTGGCAGCGAGGCCGGTGAGGAGGCCGAGCCAGACGCCGGTGGTCTGCAGGTCGGCGAGGCTGCCGAGCAGCCAGGCGGCGGGGAGGCCGATCAGCCAGTAGCCGATGAGGGTGATGCGGAAGCCGCTCTTGGTGTCGTCCAGGCCGCGCAGCAGGCCGACGCCGATGTTCTGGGCGCAGTCGAAGAACTGCAGCACTGCGGCGACCAGCAGGAGGTTCGTGGCAATGTCCGTCGCGTTGGACCCCTCGTGGGTCGACGGGTCCAGGAAGGGACGCAGCACCAGGCTGGGGACGGTCAGGTAGACGATGCCGACCACCGCCATCACTGCCGCCGCGCACGCCAGCGCCGTGTTCTTGATGCGCCGGGCCGCCGCGATCCGGTCCAGGGCGAGTTCCCTGCTGACGTTGAGGGAGGCGGCGTGGGACAGGCCGACGGCGATCTGGAAGACGATGTAGATGAGCTGGTTGACGGCGGTGTGCGCGGCCAGGGCGGCGCTGCCGAAGGTACCGATGATCAGGGCGACGACGGAGAAGAAGCCGGCCTCGGAGCCATAGGTTGCGGCGATGGGGAGGCCGAGGCCGTTGAGTCGACGCAGGAGGGCCGGCCGGGCTTTCCAGATCCGAACGTCCAGCAGTGGGGCCAGCCGGGGATCACGGCGGGCCGAGACGTAGAGAGCCACGCAGGTGAGTGTGTACACCAGCGAGGTGGAGACGCCGATGCCGGGCAGCCCCAGCTCCGGCAGGACCCATGTGCCGTGGATCAGGCCCCAGTTGAGGGCGGCATTCACGGCCACCGAAGCGATCGTGATCTGCAGTAGAGCCTGCGGGCGACGCATACCGACCGTGAACTGCCGTATCGCCTGGAACCAGAGGCAGGGGATCAGGCCGGGCGCGAGCGCGAGCAGCACCGGCCAGGCTGTGTCCACCACCTCCGGGTCCTGGCCGAGGAAGGCGACGGCCTGTCCGATCAGCAGGATGACGATCGCGCCGACGATGCCGGACAGGGTGGCCAGCGCCAGCGCGGCGCGGACGATGTCCCGGACCTCCTCGCGTGCCTCATCGGTGAGTTCGTCGTCCTCGTCGGCGCGGGCGGAGGCGGCGGAGACCTGGTTGCCCACGGCCGTGACCATACCGACGCCCATGGTGCGCAGCTGATTGAAGATGACCAGCGCCAGGCCGCCGCCGGCCAGTGCCTCGGCGCCCATGAGGCCCATCATCACCGTGTCGGTGGTGGTGAGGGCGACCTGGGCGAGCTGGGTCAGGGCGAGGGGGACGGCCAGGGTCGCCAGGGCGCGGCTGTCGCGGAGCAGGGTGGTGAACGGTATCGGCATCGGTGTCAGTTCTCGCGGAGTTTGGTCAGCAGCTCGTCGATCTCACGCTCGACGGCCGGATCGATCAGGTTGCGGGCGTTCATCCAGTCGTCGTCGAAGACGGTGTCCATGTACTTCTCGCCTCCGTCGTTGATCAGCGCGACCATAGTCGTGCCCGGTGCGAGGGAGGACATCCGGGTCAGCGCCTCGTACACCACCCCGCCCGCGGAGCCGCCGATGAGGAGGCCGAGACGGCGGGCCAGCACCCGCGCGGTGGCGAACGCCTCGACGTCGCCGACCTTGGCGCCCTCGTCCAGCAGGCCATAGTCGACCATGGCGCCGATGGTGGCGCCCTCGGGCGTGCCGGTGCCGGACTGGTAGTAGTCGTGGGCGGGCGGCCCGAAGGCGATCGACCCCTTCGGCTCGACCCCGACGATCTGCACGTCCGGCACGGTCTTGCGTAGTTCCCCGCCGGTTCCGAAGAGCCCACCGCCGGTCCCTACGGCACCGATCAGGATGTCGATACGGCCGTCCAGGGCCGCGTCGAGTTCATGTGCCACGGGCCGGTATCCGTCCCCGTTCGCCATGTTGTTGTGCTGTTCGGTGAAGTAGGCGTTGTCGCTCTCGGCCGCCAGCTTCTCGGCGAACTCCTCGCGGGCGGCGGTGGCCAGCTCCTCGTCGCCCTCCTCGGCGACGTAGATGAGTTCGGCGCCGAGCGCCTTCATGCCGCGTAGTTTGTCGGCGGCGGCGTGGTGGTCGACGACCGCGGTGAAGGTGTAGCCGCGCTCGGCCGCGATGACGGCGAGGCCAAGTCCGGTGTTGCCGGAGGTGGACTCGACGACACGGCCGCCGGGGCGCAGCAGTCCGCGGTCCTCGGCGTCGAGGACCATTTGCCGGGCCATGCGGATCTTCGCGGTGCCGGTCGGGTTGAACTGCTCCAGTTTGAGCAGCAGTCGGCTGCCGGTGTCGGTGCGACACAGTTCGAAGAGCGGGGTGTGACCTATCAGGTCGGAGACACGGCTGACCACGGCGGGACGCGAAAGCGCCTTGTCCATCGGATGGCTCCAGTTTGGGGAGGGGAGAGAGTCAGGCGAGTGGATGGCGGTCGAGCCGCCAGTGGGTCGTACCGCCGGCGGTGTCGAGGACGACCTTCGGGGGGAGCGGAAGGTCGTGGAAGGGGGACTCGTTGGAGTCCATCTGGTATCCGGCGGTGTTGGGGTAGACGAGCAGGTCGCCGACGGCCGGGCGGGTGGGGAACCGTACCTTGCGCCAGGTGACCATGTCGGACTCCAGGCAGGTGGCACCGCCGACGCAGGCGGCGTACGGCTCACCTTGCGGCTCGTGGGCGGGCAGCAGCACCGGATCCGGGAGGTACTCGCTGTTGAACCACTGCTCGGACAGGCTCAGGCTGCTGCCGTCCACGGTGACGATGCCGTAGCCGCTACGGTCCTTGACCCCCTGCACGCGGAAGACCGTGCAGCCGGCGCGGTCCAGCAATGCGCGGCCCGGCTCCAACAAGAGCTTCACGCCCGCCTCACGCAGTCGCCCGGCGAGACCGTCCGTGGTGAGGATCGTGCGCAGGGCGTCGGGGCCCGCCACCGGCGAGTGGTACGGGTAGAAGTCGCCCGGGTTGAAGGACTTGCCCGCGTGATAGTGCTCGGGCCGTTGCTCGCGTAGGAAGCGTTCCCAGTGCTCCGCGTCGGTGTAGTCGACGGCGAAGCCGCCGCCGATGCTGATCCGGTCGGCCTGCAGCCCCAGGGCCCGGGCCTTCAGACAGAGCTCGACGAGTTCGCCCGCCAACTCGGCACGCAACAAAGGATCGTAGCCGGACAGGTGGAAGGAGAAACCCTCCATCACGACGGCGTCCTGGGCCTGCGCGCACCGGGCGAGGGCGGCCTCCAGTTCCGTATCGTCGAGGCCGAAGCGGCTGTGCGGCTGGGCCGCCGGAAGCCGCCGCAGCAGAATGCGCGCCGGGCGGGTCGCGGCGCGCGCCTGTGCGAGGATGCGTTCGAGTTCGTCGAGCGCGTCCACGGCGATCAGGCAGCCCTGCAGGACGGCGACCCGGAGCAGGCCGTCGGTCTTGGCGGGCCCGGTGACCACGACGTGCTCGCCGCGTACCCCGTGACTGAGCGCGTCGCGCAGCTCCCCGGCGCTGGCCACGTCCACGCCCGTACCGGACAGCGCGCAGCAATCCATCCAGGCGGCAGCCTTGTTGGCCTTCTTCGCGTAGTACACCCGGCCTTCGACACCGGCCTCGTTCAACACCTGGGTGAATGAGGCCACATTGGCGTCGAAGCGGTCCGGCAGCAGCAGGTGGAACGGGCCGTCGAACGCGTACGACAGCTCGTGCGGCAGCCCGCTGCTCAGGATCGCGTCGAGCTGTGGATCCGGGTGGGCGGGCAGCGGCGGGGCAGCCGCGGGGGTGTGGGTCACTGCCACAGCGACACCCGTGTTCCCAGGCCCTGTTCGACGGCCAGCTGCGCGAACCGGTGCCCGAGGGCGATATCGGTGACGACCAGGCCGCTGTTGTACGCGAAGATCCGCTCGTCCGGCGCAAGACGCCCACGCGCGCGTCCCGCCACTACCTCCGGGAACTCGGCGTCCACAGCGGGGAAGTTGCCGTCCGCGTCGGCCATGTCCGTGCCGGTGACCTTCATCTGCGCCTCGCTGGTGGCGATCACCCGGTCCGCCCGCTGGAGCGTGGAGGGCGCGATGCCGTGGCCGACCAGGATCGACACGGCGCCCGGCTTCAGGTCGTCGGACTCCACGGCGGCCGGGGTGTGCTGGCCGGCGGTGGCGACCACCAAGTCGGCTTCGGCCGCGGCGGCCCGTACGTCGTCGGCGACCTCCAACTCGCGGTCGGGGAAGTAGTGGTGGAGCCGCTCGCGGACCGCCGCGAGGCCGTCGGGGTGGGTGCCGTAGACCATGAGCCGTTCGAGATCCGGGAGGGTGGTGAGCAGGAACGGCAGGGCGAGCCGGCCCTGGGTTCCGGTACCGATGACCAGCGCACTGCGACTGTCGGGCGCCGCCAGCTCACGGGCGAGCAGCGCCGAGACGGCCGGGGTGCGCAGCGAACCCACGCGAGAGCAGTCCATCATCGCGACCGGCAGGCCGGTGACGTCGTCGTAGATGGTGAGGGTCGTGTAGTAGTGCTGCTCGTCGCGGCCCTTGTCCAGGCCGTGCTTGTACGACGTCTTGATCGCGACGACGTTGCGGACGCCGTCGCGGCCGAGCATGGCGTACGAGACGGAGTGGCCGTCCTCGGGCTTCACGGTGAGTTTGCGCGGGTTGGCCGACTTGCCGTCGGCCAGGGTGCGGTACGCCTGTTCGACCACGTCGACCACGTCGGCGAGGGAGATGTCGAGGCCCGCGACGTCGCTGGTGCTGAGGATGCGCAGGGTCTTGTCGTCCGCGGATATGGCGGGTATGTCGCCCGGGGTGTTGTCCGTGCTTGCGGGGGTGCCGGTCACGGCTGGTCCCTTCGTACGAAGGTGATGGGAGGGGATCAGAGGTGGGCCACGAGGGCGGCCTGGCCGTAGCCGTGTTCGTCTGCCTCGGCGAGCGGGCGGCTGCGGCGGCCGGGGACGCGCACCGAGGCGCGCTTGAGCCAGCGGTCGGTGCCGTCGTAGCGGGCCTTGAAGGGCACCCGGCCGTGGACGACCAGGTCGTTGTCGACTACCAGGACGTCGCCGGGCTCCAGGGCGACGGCGACCGACACGCGTTCCAGTTCGGCGGTCAGCCGGTCGTAGGCGGCGCGGTGGTCGGCGGGCGCCTCGTCGAGCGGGGTGTAGGCGGGGTCGTAGCGCAGGGTCGGCCCGTTGCCGGTATGCCACAGGACGGGGACCTTCGGCGGCTCACCCGCGAACCCCTGCGCCTCGGCGTAGGCGTCGTCGGGGAGGATCGGCAGCACGGGGCGGGACAGCAGCGCCGCGTCGTCCGCGTCGAGCCGGACCTTGCGGATGCTTGCGGCGGTGGTGGCGACGGCGTCGTGGTTGCGCATGCAGGCGAGCAGCAGCAGGTGGGCGCGGCCGGGGTGGAAGGCGTCCTCGGTGTGCGGGCTGAGGAGCACCGTGCTGCTCGCGCCGGTCTGCTCCACCTCGTGGCCGGGCGAGGGCACGATGTTGTGCACGAACCGGCCCTCCTGCTGCCCCTCCCAGGCTATCGGGTGGCCCATGGCCATGGCGAGCAGCAGCAGGATCACGTCCCACTCGGCCGCGTCGTCTCCCGCCGTGGCCCAGCTGGCGGGGGTGGGGCCGATGCCGCCGTCGTCGATGGGCAGGCCGCGCAGGACGAACAGGCCGTCGTCGGTGTCGACCGGGCGACAGTCGTGGCGAATCGTTTCGCCTAGATGAGTGGCGGAGGCGGCGATCTTGCGGAGCAGTTCGGGGCGCGCGGCCGAACTGCCGAAGTCGGCAAGGATCTTCTGGGCGGTGGTGGTCAGCTCGTCGACGGCGTGCGGGGCGAGCTGCCGTATGGGTGCGGCTCCCGTGGGCATGGCGGAGTCATCCGTTCGGGTCCGGGTGTGGGGTGCGGGTGCGACAGGACGCGTTTCCTGTGGACTTGCTGTGCCTCGGCCCGCCGAACGTAACAGCAGAGATTAGGTAAGGCAATCCTTACTGGAGTGCTGTGCTCCCATTGGGTCGATGTCGCGTTTCACGCGCCGACCCGTGCTTCCGTGCGCCGATATGACGCACCGACAGAAACGCGGAAAAGCCGCTTCACAGCTTGCGCATAGGGATCTTCTTAGGGTAGGCACACCTAAGCAATCTGCCCCGTGTGAGTGGAACGAGGTCGTACGTGAACTGGAACAGACGGCAAGTACTGTGGGCCGGCGGCGCGATAGGCGCGGCCGGGCTCCTGGCCGCCTGCGGCGGCGGTGACGAGACCTCGTCCAAGTCGCCGGCGAAGGCGGGCGAGAAGCCGCGGCCCGGGGGCACCCTCCGGGTCGGCGCGCTGGGCCGCGCCTCGGCCATCACCCGTGACCCGCACGGCACCCAAGCGAACGAGAGCGACTACCTGGTCATCTCGCTGGTGTACGACACGCTCACCGTCCCCGGCACCAAGCCCAACACCGTCCCCCGCCTGGCCGCCTCCTGGAAGGCATCGGACGACCTGAAGACCTGGAGCTTCACTCTCGCCAAGGGAGCGAAATTCCACGACGGTACTCCGGTCACCGCCGAGGATGTCGTCTGGTCGCTGAAGCGGCTGCGCAACACTCCCTCGGGCGCTTCCCGCCTGCCGGGCATCAAGCCGGAGAACATCAAGGCCGACGGCGACGACACTGTGGTGCTGGTGTCCGACTACGCCAATGCCGAACTGCCGCAGCTGACCCGCCTGACGACCTTCGTGCTGAAGAAGGACACGGCGGAGAAGGACCTTGGCAAGGCTCCCGGCACGGGCCCGTTCAAGCTGGACTGGTTCCGCTCGGGCAATGCTCGCCTGGTGCGCAACGAGGACTGGTACGGCGGTGACGTGTACCTCGACGCCATCGAGGTCAAGATCTTCGAAAGCCCGCAGGCGATGGCCAACGCGTTGCTCGCCGGGCAGATCGACGTGGCCTCCAATGTCGGTGCGGTGGCGGCCCGTACGGCCGAGAAGCGCGAGGACATCCAGATCGTGCGCCGCCCCAACGACATGGCGATGCCGATCGTCATGCGCACCACCGACGGACCGTTCGCGGACGCGAAGGTGCGGGAGGCGCTGCGGCTGGCCGTGGACCGCGAGGCCATGGTCAAGCAGGTGCTGTCCGGCTACGGCACGGTCGGCAACGACATCCTCGGCACCGGCGACCCCGCCTACGCCAAGGACATCGCGCAGCGTAAGCGGGATCTGGCCAAGGCCAAGTCGCTGCTGAAGGAAGCCAAGTTCGACCTGTCGAAGACGTACAAGCTGCTGACCACCGAGGACATCGCGGGCCTCGCCGAGTCGGCCACCCTGTTCGCCTCCCAGGTCCGCGAGGCCGGGGTGAAGGTCGAGGTGGTCAAGCAGGAGTCGGCCACCTTCTGGGAGAAGACCTGGCTCAAGGGCGACCTGTACACCACCTACTGGGGCACCAACGACTCCGTGGTGTTCTTCGCCAGCAAGACCCTGGTCTCCGACTCCGGTCAGAACGAGGCCGGTTGGAAGAACACCGAGTTCGACGCCGCGTACAAGAAGGCGATGGCGACCAAGGACGCGGCGGAGCGCGCCAAGGTGCTGCACGAGCTCCAGCAGATCGAGTACGACGAGTCCGGCTACCTGCTGTGGGGCATGGCTGACGGCATCGACCTGGCCGGCGCCGCCGTGCGCGATCTGCCCACCCTGCCGGGCTATGGGCGCGTCCAGCTTGAGACGGCATGGCTGGCTCGCTGACCAAGGAGGAACCGGCCGGGGGCATCGACTCGCCCCGGCCGGTTCCGGCCGTCGTACGTACGGCCGCTCACGCGGCCGGTGTGCTCACGCGCCGGGTCCTGCTGCTGGCCGTACTGCTCGCGTTCGTGTTCGCCGCCGTGGAGCTGCTGCCGGGCGACGCGGCCACCGCCACCTCCGAGCGAGGGGAGAGTGCGGCCGACATCGCCGAGCGGCGACGGCTGCTCGGCCTGGACCGGCCGGTCCTGGAACGCTTCTGGGAGTGGATGACCGGGCTGCCCACCGGAGACCTCGGTACCTCCGCACACGGAGAGCCGGTCGCCGACCTGCTCGACCGGCCCTTCCCCAACACCCTGCTGCTCGGCGGGCTCGCCCTGCTGGTGACGCTCGTCGCCTCCGTCGCCCTCGGCTGCTGGGCCGCGGCCCGGTCCGGAGGAAGGGCCGACCGGGCCGTGTCGGCGAGCGCCACCGGCGTACTCGCCCTGCCCGAGTTCGTGGTCGCCGTCGCCCTCGTCCTGGTCTTCGCCCTGTGGACGGACTGGTTGCCCGCCGTCACCCTCACCGACGCCGACGGCTCGCCCGCCTCCTGGGACATGCTCGTGCTGCCGGTGCTCGCGCTGGCGATCCCGCAGATCGGCTGGAACACCCGCATCGTGCGGGCCGCGCTCGCCGACGAGGCGAAGGCGCCGCACATCGAGACCGCCGTGCTCGACGGTCTCCCGCGGCACCGGATCCTCACCCACCATCTGCTGCCCGGCGCACTGCCGACCATCGCGGCCGGGATCGCCACCTCCACTGGCATGCTGCTGGGCGGCGCGGTCGTCGTGGAGACCATCTTCAACTACCCCGGCATCGGCTCCGTCCTCGCCGGAGCGGTCACCGACCGGGACAGCCCCGTCATCGCCGGCGTCGTCGCCGTCACCGGGGCCGTCATCACCGGCGTCCTGCTGCTCGCCGATCTCGTACGCGCCTGGGCCTCCGGAGGCCGGACATGACCGTGACCACAGCCACCGTGAAACCGGCTCCGTCCGCGCGCCGCTCTCGCCGCCGGGTCGCACTCCGTGTGCTCCCGGCCCTGCTGCTCACCGCCCTCGCCCTGGCCGGACCATGGCTCGCCCCGCACGCCATCGACGCCCCGCTCACCGTCCCCTACGCCGAACCCGGCGGCGACGCACCCCTCGGCGGCGACCAGCTGGGCCGTGACGTGCTCAGCCGGGTACTGGCCGGAGGGCGCGAACTCGTCGTCACTTCCCTGCTCGTAGCCGTCCTGGTCACGGCGGCGGCCGCTGCGCTGGGCGCGGTCAGCGCCCTGCGCCCGGCCGTCGGACGGATCGTCGAACGCACCGCAGACGTCCTGATGCTGCTGCCGGCCGTCCTCGGCATCCTCCTCGTCACCCTGTCCTGGCCGGACGGCGGACGGCTCGCCGTCGTCACCGCGTCCGTCGTCCTGGGCGTCCCCTACGCGGTCCGCCTGGTCGCGAGCGCAGCCGCGCCCGTTGCCGCCTCCGGATACGTGGAAGCGGCGGCCGTCGGCGGCGAACGCCTCGGGTACCTCGTCGTACGGGAGGTGCTCCCCAACCTACGGGCCACCCTCCTCGCGCTCTTCGGACTACGTTTCGTCGCCGCCGTATACCTCGTCGCCACCGCCGGCTTCCTCCAGGTCGGTCCCCAACCGCCCGCCGCCGACTGGGCGTTGATGATCCGCGAGAACTCCGCCGGCATCCTCCTCAACCCCTGGGCCGTCCTCGCCCCCAGCATCGCCATCGGCCTGCTCGCCATGAGCGTCAACCTGGCGGCAGCCGCCCTGGTCCCCACAACCGGCCGGAAGGCGGTACCCGCACTGTGAACCACATGCCCGACTGGTACTCCGACAGCCAGGCAGCGGAAGGGGAGATGGCGGTCCGGGTCGAGGGCCTGACCGTCACCGCCCCGAACGGCCGCCTCCTGCTGGAGGGGGCCGACCTGGAACTGGCCCCTGGCCGCGTCACCGCCGTAGTGGGCCCCTCCGGCTGCGGCAAGACCACCCTGCTGCGGGCCGTGACGGGCGCCCTCCCCCCGGGCACCGAACGCACCACCGGCACCATCACCGTCCTCGGCCAGGACCCCCTCACCCTGCCCGCCCCCAACCTGCGCGCTCTACGCCGACACCGCCTCGCCTACGTCGGCCAGGACCCCGGCTCCGGGCTCAACCCGCGCATGAGCGTGCGGCGCCTGCTCGCCGAAGTCGCAGTGGACCCGAGCCGGGACGCGATCCAGGCACAGCTCGCCGAAGTGCGGCTGCCCATCGACGACGGCCTGCCCGACCGCCGTATCGGCGGGCTGTCGGGCGGCCAGCAGCGACGAGTCGCACTCGCCCGCGCCCTGGCCCGCCGCCCCGCCGTCCTCCTCCTCGACGAGCCCACCGCCGGACTCGACCCGGCGCTACGCGACGAGATCGCCGACCTCCTGCGGCACCTCGCAGAGCACCACCGAATAGCCATCGCTCTGTCCTGCCACGACACCGACCTGGTCGCCCGCCTCGCCGACGAGGTCGTGGACCTGACCGGCCCGCGCCCCAAGGCAACCCTGGCCAGCCCGCGCACCGCGGGGGAACCCGCCCGCACCGCGTCGGACAGCCCGCCCACCCTCACGGCATCCGGCCTGCACGCCGCCCACACCCACCGGGGCCGACGCCTCCCCGTGCTCCACGGCATCGACCTCACCCTCGCCACCGGAAGCAGCCTGGGCATCGTCGGCGCCTCGGGCTCCGGCAAGACCACCCTGCTGCGCACCCTCGTCGGCCTGCACCGCCCCACTGACGGCAGCATCGGGCTGGACGGCGCACGCCTCGCCCCCGCCGCGCACCGCCGCTCCCGCAACCAGCGTCGCCGCCTCCAACTCGTGCCGCAGGACCCGCTCGGCACCCTCAACCCCAGCCGCACGGTCGGCACCGCACTGCGCCGCCCTCTCCTGCTGCACCACCGGACCGCACGCGCCGAGGCCCCCGCCCGCGTCCTGGAACTCCTGGAACAGGTCGGCCTACCTGCCGCGTCAGCCGACCGCTACCCCCACGAACTGTCCGGCGGACAGCGCCAACGCGTGGCGATCGCCCGCGCGTTGGCGGCCGACCCCGACGTGCTGTTCTGCGACGAGCTCACCTCCGCACTCGACGCAGACACCGCCGTAGCCGTCATGGACCTACTGACAGACCTCCGCGACCGCCGCGGCCTGTCCCTCGTCCTCGTCAGCCACGACCTGCGCCTCGTCGCCGACCGGACAGACTCGCTGATCGTGATGTCCGAGGGGCACGTGGTCGAGTCGGGCCCCACCGCACAGTTGTTCAGCTCACCGACGCATCCGGTGACGGCCGCGCTGGCGACGGGCATTCCGCTCGGTGGCTGATGAACTGTCCTCCGCGAGGTACCTGGTGCTCGCGCTCCCGGTTCGTCAGCCGCAGCAGTCGCATCCGGGGCGGCACCCGCACGCGTCATCATCCGTCTTGTCCGACGGCCCTGCTGAAGCGGCAGTTGGGGCGCAGCAGCCTTCACCCCGCCAGGCATCGCGGCCTTCCTTGACGGCGATCGCGGCGATGACCAGGCCAGCGATCGAGTCGGCCCAGGACCAGCCGAGGGTGGCATTGAGGACCAGACCGATCAGGAGCACGGCCGAGAGATAGGTGCACAACAGGGGGTCTGCTTGGAGTCCGCGACCGCGGAGGCGGAGCCGAGTTCGCGTCCGGCGCGGCGCTGGGCGGCGGACAGGAACGGCATCACGGCCAGCGACAGGGCGGCGAGCACGATGCCGGGGATGGAGCTTACCGGGAGGGGAGACGCTGTTATGCGATAAGGGCTGTCCCTGGCGTGGCGGAGGATGGTGCTCATGTGCGCTCTTTTCGACCCTCCCGAGCCCCGCCACGTCGCGCCGGGCGAGTACCCATTGTGGGACCAGGCTCTCGCCCTTCTGAACCGGGACGTGGCGGTGACACTTCCCCACCTGGGACCCCTGCAACTGCTGGCCCTTCCGCCTTACGATGCGGATGAGCCGGAGAATGTCTACGTCGCCCTGGCCAACGGCGAGTGGCACGGCAATCACCTGGACCCGAACTCGCAGGACGGCCTTGGCTTTGCGCTGGCGAGCGTTGCCGATGCCGTGCAGGAGACCGTCATCGAGCGTCTGTGGCAGGCGTGGCCCCTGTGTCCCGAGCATGGCCTGGGCATGCATCCAAGCGATGCAGAGGGGCAATTGTCCTGGTGGTGCGCGGGGGAACGGTTGCATCGCGGCCCGGCTCATATCCACGCGGCCGTGGGTGCACTCGACGCCTTGGGGAATTCGATCCGTACACGGTCTTGAAAACCGTCGTGGCAGCGATGTCACCGTGGGTTCAAATCCCACACCCACCGCTTGTGAACGGCCCCTGACCAGGTAAATCGGTCAGGGGCCGTTGCGATGGGCGTTGCCTGTCAATTACCGCTGTTCCCCGCCGTTTCCCGTTCGATCGGGCACGCATGGGGCATGAGGGTCATCCGTCGCTGCGCTCGATGAGGAACGTGATCTCCTTACGGATGCTCATCACGATGCGCCCTTCCTCGTTGAGGAAGTGGGTGTACTCGTCCTGGGCCTTGTAGGAGTCGGCGTGTACCTGGCGCTCTGTGCTGCCGGACACATCACGGTTGATCCAGAAGTGGGCCATGTTGATCAGCCCTTCGGCGGGTGCGGGTCGTTGCCGGGAGCGATCGTGCGCTGATCCCGCAACTGGCCGTTCCTGCCGTGGACGCGCAATTCGCCGCCTCCGTCGTTGGTCAGGATCTCCGTGGCCCGAGTGATGGCCTCGGCCTGTGTGGGGAGTACGGCGCTTGCGCGATCGGAGCCGGGCTTGGTGACTGCCCATCCATCGTCCCGCTGCGTCACGTCCCGGGAGTTCGCCTGTCCGGATATTAAATCTCCGTTTCCGAGGCGGACCGCCTGACCCCGCACCTTGGAGAAGCGGCACGACGCGGAGACCATCACGATCAGGAGCGGCCCTGTGAAACGGGCCAGCCAGTCTCCACCGCCCGGCCCATCACGGCCGCTTCCAGGCGTGCCGGATACGCGGGTTCATCAGCTGGCCTCCCCGAGCGCGGCGACAGTGAGCGCGATCGTGAGGTCGGTGACTGCCGTGTGAGCAGGGCCGTCGGTGGGATCAACCACCCAGCGCAGCAGCCCGCTCTCCCAGCCCGGCGGAGCGAGAACCACCCACGATCCCTCGCCAAGCGCACGCGTCCGCTCCCGCCGCCATCTCTGTGCGGTGCCGGGTGGGGTGAGGAAGTACGCCTGGCCGCTGCCCTGGTCGTGCAGAACCGGTCCCACAGGAGTGCCTGCGGCTTCTAGGAAGCGCACCGCCCGTACTCCCATGCCGGCTTCGACACGGATGGCGTCCCATTCCTGGCCGGCGGCGAAGAGCCGCGGCTCGTTCAGGCACCGGGCCCATGTCGCCTGAGGCAGGCGGGACTGATGCGAGTGCGTGGTCATGGCTCTCCTCCGTCCGCTGGGGTCAGGCCGCCCTGTCCCTCGGGGTCGGTCACCGGTGGGGGTCGGGCGCTCACCAAGCGTGGTCGGCCATGGGCAACTGCGGTATGACCAGTGGGTGTTACCGAGGCGGGAATACACTCGTTTCCGGCTTCGTACGAAGCTTGATCGCGCCTAGGATCGAATCCGGAAGTTGGCCACATGGACGCCACCACCCCCGGCACGCTCGCTCGCGACATCCTCGAACGCGAGGATGTCCGCCAAGCCCTGGCAGAGCACGACTTCGCAGCCGCCTTCGCCCTGATCAAGAAATACGGCGGCCTGTCGCAGAACCGCATCGCCTCGGCCTGCCACCTCACCCCCGGCAAGATCTCCACGATCATCAGCGGTCAGCAGCAGGTCACCAGCTTCGAGGTCATCTGCCGTATCGCCGACGGGCTCCGGATCCCGGGCCATCTTCTTGGACTCGGTCCGCGTGCCTGGGAAACCCGGCCGGTCCAGGCCGATCCCTCGCCGGAGCCTGAGGGCGAGCGGCCCAGCACTGATGAGGTCCCCTGGCGGCCCGATGCCACCGTGGACCTGGCCGCGAACCTGACGAGGAGCGATCTCGTGATGGACCGACGCGCGGCGACCCGCGCACTGGCCGGGGCCGCCATCACCGGCGCCGCCCTGCTCGACCCGCTGGAGGGGTGGCTCCAGCCCGCAGCATCCGCCGCACGACCGCGTCGACGCGGCCGACTCGGCGCACGCGAGGTCGAGGAGCTGGAGTCCACTGCCCGCGCGTTTCGCGCCTGGGACCACAAGTACGGCGGCGGCCTGCGCCGCAAGGCCGTGTTGGGCCAGCTCAGCGAAGTGGCCGCCCACCTCGACGAACACCAGGCACCCCGGGTCGAACAGCGTCTCTACCAGGTCATGGCCCAGCTCGCGGGCACGGCAGCCACCATGGCCTGGGACACGGGTCTCCAGCACCGCGCCCAGAAGTACTACCTGCTGGCCCTGCGCGCGGCCCACGCCGGCGGTGACATGGTCTTCGGAGCCAATGTCCTGGCGGGTATGGCACGCCAGATGCTCTACCGCGACCAGCCCCAGGATGCCCTCGAACTCATCCGCCTCGCACAGGACGGTGCTCGGCATGTCGCGGGGCCCAGAGTGCGGTCCATGCTCCACACCCGCGAGGCGTGGGCGTACGCGGGAATGTCCCGCACCGCCGCCTTCCAACGAGCCACCACCCAGGCAGCCGAAGCACTGGTGGATGCCCAGCCGGGCGAAGAGCCGTACTGGATCGCCTACTTCAACGAGGCCGAGCTCGCCGGCACCACCGGCGGCCGACTCCTCGACCTGGCCCGCCAGGACCCCAAACGACACGCCGAAGCCGCAGCCACGGAGATCCGTCAGGCCCTCGACCGACGCGGCCCCGAAGCCAGCCGCAGCCACGCCCTGGACCGCATCGGCCTGGCCCAGTGCCACTTCCTGCTCGGCGACGTGAACGCGGCGGTGGAGGAAACCCAGCGCGCCGTGGACGCCGCGCGTGCCACACGCTCCAGCCGCGTGCGCGCCCAGCTCGGCGAGCTCTACACGTACACCGTGGGCAACAACACGGCGCGACCCGTGCGCGAGGCTCGCGATAGGATCCGCGACCTGCTGTCGACCTGAAAGAGGAGAACGAGGACCGTGACGACCATCGCGGTGACCGGGCACATGGACCTGACCGAGGACAGCATCCCTCTGGTCCGCACCGCCCTGGACGACCTGCTCAAGCAATACGCCGAAGACAGCGATCTCGTCGGCGTCTCCTGCATCGCCAAGGGATCCGACTCACTCTTCGCCGAAGCCGTCCTTGCTGCAGGCGGACGCTTGACCGTCGTCATCCCCTCCCAGGACTACCGCGAGAACAAGGTCAAGCCCGACCACGCCGCCCTATTCGACCGTCTCGCAGAAGCCGCCCACGAGGTCTTGGTCCTACCCCACGAGACCGCCAACAGGCAGGCGTACGAAGCTGCCAACGCCGTCCTCATCGAACGCGCCGATCGCCTCGTCGCCGTATGGAACGGCGAACCACCCACCGGCAAGGGTGGTGGCACGGCCGACACCGTCGTCGAAGCGCAGGCCGCAGGTCTCCCCGTAGACGTGGTCTGGCCTGAGGGGGCGGCTCGCAGGGGCTGAGCTCTGAGGGTGATGTTCGAAGTGTCACCGAATCAAAGCCATATTACGGGGTGAAGCAACGGGTGAAAACGACCTCTAAGGAGAGGCCTGCCAACGCCAGCCGCGCACCGAGCAGGGCGCCGCGCGAAAGCAGACGCACGCTTTCCAAATGTTCGTCTGAGGGTTCGAGGGTGATCAGGAGTGTCCTGACCCGCGATGGAGCGGTGCCGGTGGTAGCTGGCGGACGGTGCTGAACGGCGGTGAATGCAACCAGAACTGCAACCGCTGGGGAGCGGATTCCTGCGGGTCGGGAGGGGGCGCCGCGAGGAGCTGAGATACCTCGGCGAGCACGACAGGCCGCCTTCTCTTTGACGGCCATCGAGGGCCAACCCCGGCTGTCGGCGGGCAGGGCTTCCATGGCATCTGGTAGTACCGGCAGCTGCCGCGTCCGGTCAGATCGCAGGTCAATCCGCACGCGGGGCATGGCCATTCAGATGGGAGCGAGCCGCCCGCGTGAACTCATCAATAGTATCCAGCAGTTGGGCACGTGCAGGAGGAGTCGAAGGGAGCGGCTCCCCCGGCGATGAGCTCAAGGAGACTGGTGCCAATCGGTTGCCTACGGGTCTGATCAGCGCGGAAGGCGATTGTCTCAGCAAGATCGGCAATGGTGCTCAGGGCCCTCAAGTGAGACGACCGCCGTCGCGGCCCGCACTGGTTCAACGGTGACTGACGCCCTCATGCGCGCGGCTCGACGGTTGATCTCCTCGCGTAGCGACTCGTCTTCGAAGAACGCTTGTATGCCGAGTTCGATGCGCGCTGAATCCAGACAGAGCCCTACTTCCGGAATTCCGCATGCGCCTGCACACACGACAGGTGTGGCCCCTGACCCGACCCTGACCATTTCTCGCTCTGCGCCCGGGTCGCCCCTGAGTGGTCCCCGACCCGACCCGGAAAGCCCCTGACAAGGGCGACCCATGGGCGACAGTGCCCCTAACGTGACGACGGTGCCTCGGCCGGGTCCGCACGCCTGACACAACCGCTCTCTCCACGAGGAGGATCCATGCCGTTAAGGGGTAGATCTGCACTGCGGCGCATCGCGGCGCGGGGCAGGGCCATGGCCGTGGGAGCCGCCATGGCCGTCATCACCGGCCTGGCCGCCGCTCCCGCGGTCCACGCGTCGGCGTCTTCTACCGGAGCCCTGCGGTGGGCGCCGTGTGACGACCCGGTGAAGCCGGGAGCCGAGTGCGCCACTCTTTCGGTGCCGGTCGACTGGGCCCACCCGGAGGGGCCGAGACTCGACCTGGCCGTGGCCCGCCGCAAGGCCACCGAGTCCGGCGCACGCGTTGGCTCGATGGTATTCGGCCCGGGCGGGCCGGGCGACTCGGGTGTGGAGATGGTGGTGGGCCGTATCAGCCGGTTCAGCCCCGAGGTCCACCGCAGGTTCGACATCGTCAGCTTCGACCCGCGCGGCGTGGGCAACAGCAACCCGGTGACCTGCTCTGGCGACCTGCTTGCTGAGCGGCCGTCACCGGAGCTGAAGGGCCAGGCGGACTTCGAGGCCACTACGGCGTACAACAAGCGGCTCCGTGCCGACTGCCGGGCCCGTACCGGCCCCGTGTTCGACCATCTCGACATCGCCCAGACGGTTCGGGACCTGGACGCCCTCCGGGCCGCCCTCGGCGAGCGGAAACTGACCTTCCACGGCAGCTCGTACGGCACGCTGCTCGGGGCTCAGTACGCCGAGACCTACCCGCGCCGCGTGCGTGCGATGGTGCTGGAGAGCGTCATGGACCACAGCGTCCCGACCACCCGGGACTTCCTGCAGTCCGAGGCGGCCACGGCACAGGATTCATTCCAGGAGTTCGTGAAGTGGTGCGCCGGCGCCGCGGACTGCGCGCTGCACGGCCGCGACGTCCGCGCCGTCTGGCAGAGCCTGTTGGCCCGGGCCGGGCGCGGCGAGCTGGAGGACCCGAAGAAGCTGGGCACCTCGCTGCCGTCTTCGGACCTGGTCAACAAGATCGCGTTCAAGAAGTTCTACGTGGCCGACTACGCAGGCCTGGCCATGGCGATCGCGGGGATGGACGCGAGCAAGCCGCTGCCCGCGTCGCCCACCTCGATAGCACCGCTGCATCCGGCCACCCCGGTCTTCTGCTCGGACTGGCTCTTGCCGGTGCGCGACTACCAGGAGTACGCCTCGCTCGTCGCGATGCTGGACAAGACCGCGCCCGACCTGCCATACCTGCTGCCGATCCACATGGCAGCGGCGTGCCTGGGCGCGCCGACCGCCAACCCGCAGCACCGCCTGGACGCAGACGGCGCCCCGCCGATCCTGCTGTCCAACGCACTGCACGACCCCGCCACCGGCTACCCGTGGGCGGTCTCGGTGACCCGGCAGCTCGGCCGCAGCGGCGTGCTCCTCACCTATAAGGGCCACGGGCACGGCAGCGTCACCAGGGGCCCGTGTATGGAGGGCGCCGTGGATAGCTATCTCACCGACCTGGCAGTCCCACCAGAGGGCACCAGCTGCCCCGCCATGCCGTTCTGACAGCGTGCCGATCCGGATCCACCCCCCGTACGGACCCGGATCGGCAAGACTGATGGGCCCGCACTTCCTCGCGGTTCGCCGCCATGCCGGCGTGGCAGGCGAAGGCCCGCACTCTCCACATCGACTGCCGCACCATTCGCTTGGAAGCCCTGGTCGGCCGGTCGCCACTCGCGCGACGACCTGACTCGCCGGACAGGACACCTAGGGCCTAGGGGAGTCGAACCCGATCTGACGTTGCTCACCGGTCAGCGCGACGACGGCGGTGCACGCGGCGCCGACGAGCCTGAAGACAGCGGCCCGGCCGATGTCCAGGTGCTTCAGCGGCGAGCTGTTTGCACAGACCCTGATCGTCAGCCCCATCACCGCCATGCACGTCGATCGCCCGGAGGTCGGCATCTCCAACTTCCAGGCGATGCACGACCGGGTCGGGATCAACGCCACGCAGCTTCGGCGGGACCGGTTCCTCGATGAGGCACGAGAGACCGCGGACCCGGTCCGGCTGATGTGCTTGTTCGGCATCACCTCGCACACCGCGATCCACTACGTCGGCTCCGCCCATCCCGAGCACTTCATCATCGATCCCACCCAGGCATAGGGACCGCGAAAGGACGGCCTCCCGCTATTGCGGTGCGATGGCTTTGAGCCAGTCCTCGATGGTGACGACATCTGCCCACTGCGGGAACAGTCTTTCGGTGAGGACCTGGTGCACCTCGAGGTCGGTGTCGAGGCAGGCATCCGCCAGGACGGTGAGGCCGAAGTCCAGGTCGATGGCGTGCCACAGGGTGGACAGCACTACAGCGCTGGTGGCGATGCCGGTGAGAACGAGGCTGTTGATATCGCGAGCCCTGAGTACCAAGTCGAGGTCGCTGCCCGAGAACGCGCTCCCCCGCCTCTTGGTAACCACGATGTCGCCCTGCTGGGGCGCAACGTCGTCATGGATCTCGGTGCCAGGCGCGCCCTCGGTGAACAGGCCGGCCCGCACCGCGTTCGTGATCACCTTGTTGCGAGGGCTGACTACTGGATCACCCGGCCGTAACCCCATCACCACGTAGATCACGGGGATGCCGGCAGCCCGGGCACCGTCGATCGCCCTGCGCAAGCGCGGCAGATATCCGGAACCATCGTCGGCGATGGCCACGACGTCCCGTTGGACGTCCATCACCAGAAGTGCGCTGTTCGCCATGCGTGCCGTCCCTTCTCCATTGGGAAATAGAAGCAAGTCTGGTGGGGCAGCCAAGCCGCGGTGGAGGTTTCGGAGATCCTTATCAGCGTCGTGCCGCAGTGCGCCCATGACCGGTGGCAGTTCTCTTGGACACCTCTTGCCCTGTGATCGCCAAGAGCTGGCCCAGCTCCGTGACAAGCGGTGTCACCTGTCAGTTGCGAAGTCACTGAAGGCGCCGTATCACATGGATGCCTGTCTCGCCGGGGGCTTCGGGTCCATCCGGCACCCGCACGCGGTCAAACTTCCTGAAGCCCAAGCGGCGGGCGATGGCGCCACTCGCGGAATTGGCCTCGTCGTGGTGGATTTCGATGCGGTCGATGCCCGGCAGCTCCCGCCCCGCCTGCGCGAGGGCAGCCGCGGCCATCGTTGCCAGCCCCTTCCCAGTCCACGCGTGGTGGAGCCAGTACCCGATGTCCAGACCGCCAGGTCCGATCCGGCGATGCAGTCCGCAGCTGCCAACCACTATCCCACCCGAGGTGATCGCGTAGTTGTATTCCTGCCCCGAGGCCCACGCCTCCGCGGAGTGGGCCAGAAACCCTCCCCCTGCTTCCGGTCGTGGGTGGCCGCAAAGGGCATCCACGGCAGCAGGTGATCAGGCGACTCAGTGATTACCCGATGCAGGGTCTCGATGTCGTCGCCACGCCATCGGCGCAGTTCGACCTGATCAAAGCGAAGCACATCAGCAGGGTGTCCCATGACCGGGATGCTGCCTCAGCCTCACTAAATCGACAACGCAATTGCCGATAACGAACCCACAGCCATCCCAACGCTGGACACCTACCCGGCCAGCAGATTCCCGCTGCTTCAACGTTCAGATTCAGCGAACTCGCTGGTTCGCCCACTAGCGCTGCCCGAACGCCACTGGGCACCTCAGAGACCGACTCAGCTGAACTCAGAGGTCGATTCGGCCTCGATCGCACACGGTTGGGCGTGCCTCACCGCAGTGATGGCATAACCACTCTTGATCCCTCAATGCCCCCATGTGTTCGAGTGTGCGTCAATCTGACTGGATCGCAGTAGGTAGCGATTCAGCCTCGTACGGTGATCGCGCCTCATTTGGGCCGGTGGATGAGCGACTCAAGCAACGTCGACGTGCGGTCAGTAGTGAAAAAGTGTGGGGTCGTTGGGCGCCCTCTCATGGATCCGAGGCGGCCCTTCGAGGTGAGTGGCCGGTGCGTTTCAGGCCGTGGTGTGTGGGAGTTGATCGCTAGGGTCTAATGTTATGCCCCTGCGTATGAAACTGACCGCGATAACGCTCGACTGCTCTGATCCTGAGGCGCTTGCCGCGTTCTATCGGCAGGCAACCGGGCTTGAGGTTCACCCCAAGTCCAACAGTGACTTCGCTGGCATCAGCGGCGACGATGGGCTCCTCATCGGCTTCCAGCGGGTCGATGACCATCGGGCTCCGTGTTGGCCCGATCGAGCCGTACCGCAACAACTCCACCTCGACTTCGCGGTCGACGACCTTGATGAGGCGGAAGCTCTGTTGCTGGAGTTGGGCGCGACCAAGCCAGAATATCAGCCGGGTGGAGGAAGGTGGCGGGTGCTCAATGACCCAGCCGGCCATCCCTTCTGCCTGACCAAGCGGCCGGTCTAGTACCCACGCGGCCGTGGAGCGTTGATGGCCGAGTCGAGCTAGCGTGGCGCCGCCCATCGTTTGAGAGCAGCGCCACGCCCAGCGCAGGTTCGAACCTCATCCTTATCGGGTCGATCACGTGGCTTCGTGGACGTTGGTCAGCCCGCTTCCTGCCTCTATCGGTCGTCCATCGACATTCGCTGCCGACAGCCGGCGTTCGCCCCTGTTGGCGTCGGCGGTTGATGTCAGCGCAGGCGCTCTTTCACGAGACTGTCATGACGGTGCAGAAGGTCCGGCGACCCCGACGTCAGACCTTCCGGATCCGGTCGGCGATCTCCGGCCTCGCCGCGAACCCGGCCGCCTTGTACGTCGCGACGCCGCCGACGTTGGAGCTCGGCGTGCACACGCGCACGCTCGACGAGCCCATCGTCCGTAGTGCGGCCGCCCCGGCGACGGTGATCGCCCTGCCATAGCCGCGGCCGCGATGGTCCGCGTGGACGCCCATCGGCTCGACCAGTCCCGGCTTCCCCGGGCCGGCCGACCAGACCGTCACCACTGCCGCGGGGTTGCCCTGGTCGTCGTAGACGCCCAGGCATCGGGCCTCGGCGTAGAACGGTGCCGCGGACATCTCGTGCCGGTACTCGCGCGTGGGCTTCGTGGTGTTGAACGCGGACCGCAGGACATCGGCGAAGTCCTGTGCCTGCTCCAGGCCGATCGCCCTGATCTGCACCCCGGGGTCCTCCACGGCCTCGGTGAGGTCGCGGAAGAGGGGTGTCCACGGCTCGTCGACACCCCAGCCCTCCTTGGTCAACAGGTCGTGGAGCAGAAGACCCTGCGGCGCCTCGATGGATACCGCTCCTTGAGGCAGCACACCGCGCTCAGGCAGCGAGAAGTCCTCGACGAGCCGCCGCGCCAAGCCCTCGTCCTGGACAGCGTCGGGAGCGACGGTCATCCGCACCAGCGTCGGCGAATCCAGCATCCCGACAGCGATGATCCGTCCGTTCCGGCTCCAGGTCCGAACCGCGGCGGCCGTCTCGGCCGTTCCGAACCGGTAGTTCCAGCCGATGTCCCCGGGATGCAACTGCATCGGCGCTTCGTCGTGCTGCCACTCCCGCAGTGCCGCAACAGCCTCGCATACCTCGTCGGGCCTCGGCCTACTCAGCACAATCGTCATAGCCGGGATCTGACATCCCCGTCTCGGTGGCGTGCAACCGATTAACTGACCAAGCGCTTCAGGGCGATGGTGGCGGGAGGCGGATCGCGAGTCCAGTCCCGGCGAGCAAGCCGGGGAGGACGTCATGGCGGTACCGGAGCCGGCGTATTCCTCGGCTGACAGCGGTGATCAGGCGGACACGGGCAACACCCTCGCCGCGTCCGGGGCGACGGAACGTGGATGTCAGAGCTGGGCAGGCTGTCCACCATGGTTGGGCTCTTGGACGGCTGGTCGGCATCCGAGACCTAGCAAGCCTCCGTTGTCCGCCGAAGACGAACGCACGCTGTCCAACTGTGGTGGTGGGGTGGTGGGCTGTGTACGGGAGAGTTCACCTGCGTTCATGATTCCGCGGCCGGCGGGACCATCACCGCTCGGGGCTCTGTCGGCACGACGATGAACGCTGCCGAATGAAACGGAAACTGAGACGGGGGGCCCTCATGGCCAGTCAGGCCATCACTCTTGTGGGCGTCTTGCTGGGCGCCATGACTTCGTTCTTCGCCACGAGCCTGGCGGAGCGTGCCAAGTTCAGGCAGACCCTGGCCACGCGGTGGGACGAACGGAAGCTCGACACGTATATCGAGTACATCTCCAGCGTGAAAGAGGCGAATCGCGCAGCCAGGCAGACGTTGGAGGCACGTGAGCGTGGCGAGGACACCGCCGGACTGCTGGAGGAGATGGAAGCCGCAGAGGCTCGGCGCTCCATCCTCTTCGAGGGCCTCATGCTGCTGGGAGATGAGGCAGCCACTCAGACTGCGGATGTTGTGAACGAGCGGCTGTGGGCTCTGCTCCGATGTGCTCGGGACCCGGCCGGCGCTTCGGCTGATGTGCGCCGGGATCTGAGCCTTTCGATCATTGAGACACTGTGCGAACTCCAGAAGGCGGCCCGCTCGGACCTGACGATAGGCAAGAGCATGCGGGCAGGACACCACGCTGACAGCGCTACCTGAGCGCGCGCGTTTTCAGCTTGGGAACCTGGGGTTCTACAGGATCGATCGGCTTGGTGACTTGCTGCGGAGCAGACTCATGACCTGATGGAGTGCTGGGGACAGGTGACCGCCGTTCCGAGTATCGTTCGTCTTAACACGCCGATGATCAACGGTGGCCGCACCCGTCTCCACACCGCGTCAGGTCGCGCAGCGTCTGCCTGCCGTCCCTGTGTATCGGAGGGCTTGTGCAACGTGGCGAAGTCTGGTGGGTCCAGTTCGACGAGCGGAGGTTGGTCGTACTGCTGTCAGGCGACGACGCGTCCGGGTTCCAGGTAATGCAGGTCGTCGCTCCGGCGGGCGTCGACATCAGCGGTCTGGGCATCGAAGTGACGGTCGGCGCCGGTGAAGGGCTGCCGTTCGAAGGCGTGCTGCGGCTCGCGTTCCCGCGTCCAGGCTTTACGCCGTGCACGTGGTTGACCACCGTGTCCCGGGACGACCTGATAGAGCGGGCGGCCGTCCTGTCCTCCGGGAAGCTCAGCGAGATCGACGATGCCCTGCGACTCGCTGAACAAGCACAGGAGCGGACCCCGGCAGCGACCGCGAAGCTCAGCGAGATAAGGGACGCCCTCCGTCGCGGTGAACTCGGGTAGACGGAGAAGGAGACGACGCCCTCGAGGGCACGGTCGATCTCGGGCGAGATGATCCACGCTGGACACCTGTCGCCTCGACGCCCCTCACCATCGAGATCACGATCTACGGGTGGAGTACTAGTACTCCAGTCGCAGTTCGCTATTCCTGCTGGTCAGAAGCGTGTTCCTGAGTGTACTTCGCTGATGTGCCGTCAGGCGGCGGGAGTTCGTGACTTCGGATGCGGCGCCGATAGTGACAGCGGCGTGCGGTGGCCTGGTGACGGCGGCGCCAGCGGGACCAGTTCAGTGCGTGGCGGGTGCGCCGTATGTGTGTCAGCGTCGGGCGGCCAGCTGCCAGGAGTCGCCGGATTTCCGCCACGGTGAGCGGGGCGAGAGCGTCGGAACCGATTCTGCGGCCCCCCTTTGCGTCCCCGCGGCGGCGGCCATGGCGGCGAGGAAGGCGTGGGCGAGCATGGCCAGGGTGATGTGCCGGTACCAGCCCGGATACCGGCGGACCTCGTACTGATCCAGGCCGCACTCGTTCTTCGCAGCCTGGAAGGCTTCCTCGATCGCCCAGCGGGTCCCGGCGATCCGTACTAGTTCGGCGACATCGGTGCCGCCTGGCGCATAGGCGAGGTAGTAGGCGATCTCGTCCGGGCGGGCGAGGCTGCGGCGGGCCAGCACCCACCGCTCGTGGGTGCGCGCATCGCCGTCGAAGTCGTCGATCGCGGGCAGTCGGGCGGCGGCCCAGTCGTAGACGCGCGGCCCTTTCGCGCCGTTGCCGCAGGAGTAGCGTTCCCAGGCGTCCTCGGGTGCCTGGGTGATGGCGAAGTCGATGCGGCCGATGGTGTGCACGTGCTGGGACTTCGGCACCGCCAGGACGTAGCTGACGCCGGCCTCCTCCAGCATGCGGCGTAGCCGCCACTCCTGGCCGTAGGCCGAGTCCGCGGTCACCCAGGCGATCGGCAGCGGTGAGGCCAGGGCTCGCATGATGACGGTCTTCGCAAGATCGCCCTTGGTGGCGAACGCGCGCTCGCCGGGAATCTTCGCCTGGGCGCAGCGGGCCGGATCGGTGGTCCAGGACTTGGGCAGATACAGCTCCCGGTCCACCAGCGCGCGGCCTCTGGAAGAGGTATAGGCGGCGAACACGCCGATCTGGCAGTTCTCGGTGCGGCCGGCGGTGCCGGAGTACTGCCGTTGCACCCCGGCCGAGACGGTGCCCTTCTTGATGAACCCGGTGTCGTCGATGATCAGCACACCCGCCGGGTCACCGAGCTTCTCGGCGACGTATTCCTGCAGGTCGTCGCGGACCTCGTCGGGGTTCCAGCAGGCTCGGCTCAGCAGGTGCTGCAGCCCTGCGGGGGTGTGGTGACCAGCATGCTCGGCCAGCTGCCAGCTGCCAGCTGCCAGCTGTTCTTGCGGCCCACCGCTCCGAGCAGGCCGTGCACGTAGGCCCGCATCCGCCGTCGCAGATCCACCCGCCTGAAGCGGTGACCGATCCGCACCAGCAGCTCTTCCAGTTCCGCCGACCAGACATCAGGCCGCACATCATCTTGCACAACAAGCACAACGGCTCGCCGCATCCGAAGTCACGAACTCCCGCCGCCTGACGGCACATCAGCCAAGTACACTCAGGAACACGCTTCTGACCAGCAGGAATAGCGAAATGCGACTGGAGTACTAGGGCGCGTATCGAGTCGTGATCATCGGGTGGTCCTGGTGAGGTCTTTGATCCAGATCATCGAGGCGTGCAGGTGGAGACTGGCGAGGTAGCTGTCGGGAGTCTTGTCCTATCGGGTGTCTCACCGTTCCAGTTCCGGCCTCCTGGTACGTCACCCTCTGGGGCGGGTGAGGTACGTGGAGCCGACGTGAGCCGACCGGTGCACTGATGTCCGGGCGGGGACTCATGGGACATGGCCTGCACCTGGCTCAGGTGCCGGGGAGGATACGGCGCGTTTCGTAGGCCCACATCGCGATCTCGACCCGGTTGCGGGCGCCGAGTTTGGCCATCAGGCTGGCCAGGTGCGTTTTCACCGTGCTCAGGCTGATGTGCAGTGCATCGGCGATTTCGGTGTTGGTCAGCCCGCGCGCGACCGCGAGGAGCACCTGCTCCTCGCGGGCGGTGACGGGGGAGACGGGCTGGGCGGCGGGCCGGCCGGCGGGAAGGTCCGCGAATGTCTGCAGCAGACGGACAGTGACGCTGGGCGCGATGAGCGCCTCACCGTCGGACGCCGACCGTACGGCCTGCGCCAGAAGGTCCGGTCCCGTGTCCTTGAGCAGGAATCCGCGGGCGCCGGCACGCAGTGAGCCATAGACGTACTCGTCGAGGTCGAACGTGGTGATGACGACCACGGCCAGCGGGTCGGCGACGCCGGGGCCGGCGACCAGCCGGGTGGCCTCGAGCCCGTCGAGCCCAGGCATGCGGATGTCGAACAGGCAGACGTCGGGACGCAGTTCGTGGGCCAGACGTACCGCTTCCTGTCCGTCGGCGGCCTCGCCGACCACCTCGATGCCGGGCTGGGCGTTCAGCATGATCCGCAACCCGGTGCGGATGATCGTCTGGTCGTCAGCGACGAGGACGCGAATGGACAACGCTCTCGCTCCTCGCTCTCGGCAGTTCGGCTTCGACATGCCAGCCCCGGTCAGTACCCGGGCCGGCCCGTAGTGTGCCGCCGAGCAGGGTCGCACGCTCGCGCAGTCCGGTCAGTCCGTATCCGTCGCGACCCCGGCCGATGCGCCGGCCGTTGTCGCGCACGCTCACTCGTACCGTGTGCCGATCCGCGGCGACCCGAACGACGAGCTTGGTCGCGTCGACCGCATGGCGCAGCGCGTTGGTCACCGACTCCTGCACGATCCGGTAGACGGCCGCGTCCACGGCCGGCGGCAGCGCGTCCAGTTCGCCGTCGAGCCCCAGGTCGACCCTGAGGCGACCACCCGGGGTACGCACCAGGCGCTCCAGATCCGCGACTCCGGCAGGGGGCGCCAGCTCGGCGCCGACCCCGCGGTCGCGCAGCGTGGCGACCATGGCGCGCATTTCCTCCAGCGTGCGCGCCCCTTCCTCCTCGACCCCCTCCAGCGCCTCGACGGCGGCGGACGGGTCGGCGCCCGCGAGCACCCGGCCCGCCTGGGCGATGATCACCATGGCCGACACGTGGTGGGCCACCGTGTCGTGCAGTTCCCGGGCGAGCTGCTCGCGCTCGCGGGAGCGCACCTGCTCCAACTGCCGCTCGCGAGCGGTCACCCAGAACCGCACGGCTGCCCCGACCACGCCGGGCAGCAGCAGGAAGACGAGGCCCACGACCTTTTCGACGACCGGGGTCTCGTCCGCGACGACACACAGCGCGCCGGTCGCGAGGATCACCGCGCCGCCCAGCACGATCTCGCGCCCCGATCCCCACCGGGGCAGCGCGTACACCAGCACGAGCACGACCGCGCCGGTGTACAGCCCGACGGACTCGCGCGGTGCGGCGACGAGCGAGGCCACCTGAAGCAGGGTCACCGAGCCGAACGCCAGCGTCACCACCGCCAGCGGGCGGGTCCGGCGCCACAGGGGCAGCAGGCACAGCCATACGGCGAACACCACCGCCACCGGCCGCCACACGACGTTCTCGCGCAGGGTGGCCTCCAGCGCCACACCCGCAAGGCCCGCGGCGAGCAGCGCCCCGTCCCGCCACACCCGGGCGGGCGCGTCGGGCGGCCGGGGTTCGGTCCACAGGGTTCGCAGGTCGTCTTGGAGCACGCTTCTCAGCCTAGGGACCGCGGCGTGCCGCGCATCGGCCGAAAGGACGGTTCGTCACTCCGCCCCGGGGCCGACCGATCCGCGGCCCGCGGGCCGATGCCGCGGAACGCCGTGGCGACGAGCCTCGGCACCGGAGGCCGTACAAGGACGGCCGACGAGGTGGTTGGAGGACCCGATGCTCTCGAAAGCCCTGTTGCGCCTGGGCACAAGCGCCGCCCGCCATCCCTGGCGGGTGATCGCGGCATGGCTGATCGCCGCCACGCTCGCCGTCCTCGCCGCCGTCGCCTTCGGCGGGCGTACCGCGGACTCGATGACCGCTCCGGGACTGGACTCCCAGCGGGCCGCGGAACTGATCGAGCGGGCCGGCACCGGCCAGGACGGGATGACCGCCCAAGTGGTCGTCACTCCGCTCGACGACGGTGCGACGTTCTTCGACGACGACAGCGCGCGCACCGCCCTCACGCGGCTGCAGACCGAGGTGAAGCGGCTGCCGCACGTGCTCGGCACGAGCGACCCGGCGGGGGCACTCGACGCAGGCCGGGACACCGCCGTGCGCGGCGGCCTCGTCTCGGCCGACGGGCGGATCGCGGTCGTCCGGGTGCAGTACCCCGACCAGAGCCGGTTGTCGGCCGAAGACCTCGACGCCCTCGTCGATCTCGGCGACCGGCTGCGCGCCGAACTGCCCCTGCGCATCGAGATGGGCGGGAACCTCTTCTACGCCTTCTCCGACCCCAACGGCGGCGTGAGCGAGCTGATCGGCCTTCTCGCCGCGGCCGCGATCCTGTTCCTGGCGTTCGGTTCGCTCGTCGCCGCCGCACTGCCGATCGGCATGGCGATCTTCGGGCTGACCGTGGGAGTCGCCACGATGACGGTGCTCGCGGGGATGACGGACGTCCCGACCTTCGCACCGGTCCTGGGCAGCATGGTCGGGCTCGGAGTGGGCATCGACTACGCGCTGTTCGTGTTGGCCCGCCACCGGGAGTACCTCGCGTGCGGGCTCGATCCGCAGGCGGCGGCCGGACGAGCGGTGGCAACGGCGGGGCGGCCGGTGGTCTTCGCCGGCGGCACCGTCGTCGTGTCGATCCTCGGACTGGCGGTCGCGAACGTGCCGTTCATGACGGTGGGCGGGGTCGCCGTCTCGATCGTCGTCCTGATCATGGTGGTCGCATCGGTGACATTGTTGCCGGCCTTTCTCGGCGTCGCCGGCATGCGCCTGGCCCGGGCCGGTCGGATCGGCAGGGCTCTTCAGAGGCGGAAGCTGGGCCGACTTGCACGACGGCGGGTCACGGCGGCCGGCGCCGCCGACGCCGCCGGGTGGCGGCGTTGGATCGGGCACGTCAGCCGGCACCCGGTGCCGTACGCGATCGGCGCGGCCGGGCTGTTGCTGACCGCGACACTGCCGGTGCTCGGCCTACGCGTCGGTCTGCCCGACGACGGCTCACTTCCCCCCAGCCGCACCGAGCGCCGCGCCTACGACCTCGTCGCCGAGGGGTTCGGTCCGGGCACCAACGGTCCCCTCGTCATCGCCGCGGACCCCGCCGGCGATCAGGGAGTGCTGGACCGGCTCGTCGGGGCGGTCGCGGCGGACCCGGGCATCGCATCCGTCGCGCCGACGCAGATCGATCGAGCCACGGGCATCGCGACCCTCGTGGTGTTCCCGACCACCAGCCCGCAGGAGAAGGCCACGGCCGACACCATCGCCCGGCTGCGCACCGACGTGCTGCCCACGGCGATCGGGCACGGCCCGGCCAGGGCTCACGTCGGCGGCGCGGCCGCGAGCCTGTCCGATGTGGGACGACGCACCAGCGAACGCCTGCCGTTGTTCGTCGCCGCCGTGCTGGCGATGTCGTTCCTGCTGCTGATGCTGGTCTTCCGCTCGATACTCGTACCGCTCAAGGCGGTGCTGCTGAACCTGCTGAGCATCGGCGCGGCCTACGGCATCATGGTCGCGGTGTTCCAGTGGGGCTGGGGAGGGGCACTCATCGGTCTGGAAGCGACGGTTCCGATCGTGTCGTTCATCCCGATGTTCCTCTTCGCCATCCTCTTCGGCCTGTCGATGGACTACGAGGTGTTCCTCCTGTCCCGCGTGCGCGAGGAATACGTGCGCACCGGCGACAACGGCAAGGCGATCGTCCAGGGCGTCTCGGGCACCGCCCGCATCATCACCTCGGCCGCGCTCATCATGGTGGCGGTCTTCCTGTCCTTCGCCGTCGCCGAGGACCCGTCCACCAAGATGTTCGGGCTGGGCCTGGCCACCGCGATCTTCATCGACGCGACGGTCGTCCGCATGGTGCTGGTACCGGCGACCATGACACTCCTCGGCCGGACCAACTGGTGGCTGCCGAAGTGGCTGGACCGGATGCTTCCCCGCGGCCCGGTCGGCACCGACGACGCCGAATCCGTGGGTGAAGCCCCGCGTCCACGGCTGGTTGACCGTTGACTCAACTCCTGCCCGCCCTTGGCGTCCGGCACCTCAGCGCGTCACGTATGGGCATATCGAGTCGTGATCATCGGGTGGCGCTGGTGAGGTCCTTGATCCAGATCATCGAGGCGCGCAGGTGGAGACCGGCGAGGTAGCTGGCGGGAGTCCTGTCGTATCGGGTGGCGATGCCTCGCCATGCTCTGAGCTTGTTGATCAGGCGTTCGGCGGTGTTCGGCTCCTTGTAGAGATCGGTGTCGTGGCTGACGGGTCGGCCACCTCTGGAGCCCTTCTTCTTCCGGTTGGGCGACGCTGACCAGGGACCGGCCCACCTCACCCCGCTTCGCGGCTTCCGTGATCAGGCCCTCCAGCAAGGCCTCGAAGACGCTGGCGTCACGCCACTGCCGGAAGCGGTTGTGTACGGTCGACCAGGCGCCGAACTCCGTCGGCATCTCCCGCCACTGCCCGCCGGTCTTGAACCGCCAGATCACGCCCTCGAACTGCTGCCGCAGTCGCTCCGGGTACGGGCCGTACTTGCCGATCGGCGGGTACGGCCCGATGAACTCCCCATCCGGATCGGTCAGTTGCACTCGCACGCCTCGAGGGACGTCGTCGGGTCGGATGCACGCCAGTCGTTGGTTGTCATCGGTCGCTGAGTGATCACCGCCCCATCGGCCGTACTGGCATCTTCTGCACTCGGTCATCGCTCCGGCGAACTCGCCATAGAACGCCAGGGGCCTAGAGCGAGATGCGCGGGAATTGGGTGAGCTGCAGCCGCGACGATTGCTGGGGTTCTGTACCTGGCTGCTGTACCGCAGTTCCCGGCGGGACTGGCCATGGGAACGGCGTGCGCTGGAGAACCTGTTGGCCGGTGACGACGAGCATTCGCAACAGCGATGGCGGCGTTGGATGTCAGCGGAACAGCTCCGGCACCGGGCATGCCTCCACGGGCTCGCCTGGCCGGTCCGCCCACTTCCACCAGACATGCCCACTGGTGCACCCCCACAGCGATCGGCAGCCCCGTTTGCCGTCGTCCTCCCGCCGGGAGAGCACGAGGCCGCCCTGCTTCATGAGCTGGTTGCACTCGGGACAGATCACGGAACTGCTGGTCATGCCGGAGCCAAAACACCCATCGCGCCGAGTACGAGGCACGCCGTGCCGAAGAGGAAGAAACAGCCGAAGCCGATCATGACGGCCCCCAGCCTGACGACACCGGCGCTCTTGCCCTCTTCCGCTACCAGCGAGCCTGAGATCTTTTGCCCGAGATCCAGGGGACCGGGCAACCGGCCGTTCCGCTGAAGCATCCGTCCGGCGCTGATGAGGGCTATGCCAAAGATCAGGGTGAGCACGCTCGTCTGGAGCTGGGAGACGGGGTCATGGCCGTCCGATACCGCGATGATCACTGAAACCCCCCAAGGTGCCTGCCACAACCGCGGCCAAGCGTAAAGAAGCAGCCCATCTTGCCTGAGGTCCACCCTTGGTTGGTAACCCGTATACCTGGGGGCCTTTGATCTGGGCGGGGGCACCGTGAGGGCCAGGCGTGCGACTGCCTCCGTCGGTCACCGTCGGTGCGCCTCGGGCAGCTTGCACGGCCCACAGGCGGACCATCCACCCCAGGCCCTCGCCTCATGGCTCGTACCTCATCATGTGCGTCATGCCACCGTGCTGCGGCTTTGACCGGCAGACGCGTCACCAGTGCGTCGGCACGTGGCTCAGAGGTGTTGCTTGGCTGCTCGGACCAGTTGGCTGATGTCGTCACGGGTCCGAACTCTGGCACCGTCGAGTTCGGTCCGGCCGTCTGTCTTGGACAGCGTCGTAATGTCTGCGAGCACGTCCTCCGCGGCCTGGCTCAGCGTTTCGTCATCGGTGAGCATCTGTACCCGGAACAGCGCCTCTTGGGCGTTGGAGCGTAGGTCGTAGGCGCGGATCCGTACCGTGTCGGGGTCTTCCGGTGGTGGCTGTTCGTGTTCGCAGAACCAGAGGTGGACCAGGCAGCGGCGGTAGTTGACCAATGCGCCGGCGTAGGCGGAGTAGGCATCGAGTCGTTCCTGCCGCAGTTTCTCCTGGCGGGTGAACTGGTGGCTCCTGTCGGCGGTGCGCTGCTGGAACGCCAGGGTGATCCCCGAACCAAGCAGCGTTCCCAGGACGGCTATGCCGCTGGCGATTATGGTCTCCACGCCCCAAGTTGATCATGCATCGCTGTCCTCCGTGGGCCGTGCGCCGACTCCGAGGCCAACCCCACACCATCTCCAACCGTGCGGTGGGGTGATGGGCATTGTTCAAGAGCGCTCATCTGCGTCCATGGTCCGGTGGCCGGCGCAGGAGTGGGCTTCTGGTCACGTCTGAGTGGCTATGACCAGTACATTCGATGCTGCGCTAGTAGCGGTCCAGGCGGTGGGCGTACGGGGTCGGCAGGGACGGAGTGCCTCCTCCGGGAAACCAAGCTGCGCAAAGGTCGCGGTACTGGTCGGGCATCGCCGCGCTCGCCGCATCGGCGTCACCGGTCGACCAGTGGCCGAGAAGGAGCCGGACGAGCGCCGTGTCATCGGGGATCAGATCGCCGCGCCGCAGTGCGGCCAGCGCCGTGTCGTAAACCTGGTCCGGCTGCTGTCCGTCGGCCCGGCGGCGCAGTTCGGGCTCGAGCTTGCGCACCAGCGCCGACCGATTCAGAACGGCCGCCATCATCCCGCCGCTGGGCCGAAACCCGCGCTGATCGGTGCAGCCCATGTGACGTGCCACGCGGCCCACCAGGCTGTCGGCCGGCTCCCGGACCGTGAACTCGCTCAAGCGCCTCTGCCAGCACAGCCGGGCGAGGGCCGTGAGCAGCAGGGCCGTCGCAGCCGCGTCCTCGGCCACCAACTCGTCCACGACCACCGACCCCACGGGGTCACCGAAGGCCCGGCCCTCCAGCACGGCATAGCCCGCGAGAGTGCCGTGAGTGTGCAGGACCAGGGTCTGTGACCCGGGCTTCCACGTGGCCTGGGGAACGAGCCGGTTCCAGCCGACGTGCCGTTCATGGGTCCAGGGCCGCTGAGCGTGTGCGGTGTTGTACAGACGGACCATCGCCGGCAGATCCGCCGCCGAGCCGCTGCGGACACCCGGGACGGCAGCCCTCGGATCGTCCCCAGCTGCGCGTTCCACGTTGCGCACGGGGACGATCAGAGCCCCTTCTGCCACAGCGCCGACAAAACCGAATTTCTCGTACACTCCCTCGACACCGTCGGACACGAACGCGACATCCACCCGCTGTGCCACGCCGGCCAGCGCCTGGCGCAGGAGCCGGCTCATGTGTCCCCGCCGCCGGAACTCGGGCTCGGTCTCCACGCCGCCGATGCCCTCCGCGGCGACGGCTACCGCGCCGAAGCGGACGCGGAAGGAGACCGCTTCGAGTTCGGCGACCGGTGCGCCTGCCTCGGTGCGCAACCGGCAGTAGCGCGTCCGCAGGCTGCGCACATCCTGGTCCGCGACCTCGCTGTAGCGGATGGCTGGCTCATGTTCCGACACGGGTGTTCCTCGGCGCTCCTGGTCGCACAGCATCGGGTGGCGCCGCGTTGTTCGCCGCGGAGCCCAGGCGAGACTCTTACCTGCTCGCCGCCGCTGAAACCTGCTCCAGGCCGTGCTCGCCTGGGCTCACCCGCAGCACGGCGCACAGAAACGAGGCCTCAGGATTCGTTGTCGTCCCACAGGCATCGAGATTTAATTCCGATACACGCCCGTCGCGCACGTCGCAGCGGAAGTGGGCATCTCGCGCGTCACGGCCCACAAATGGATGCGCCGCTGGCGGGCGGAGGGCGAGCCGGGGCTGCACGACCGCTCCAGCCGGCCCCCTCGACGACCACTCCCGCCTCGCCTACAGCGAGATCTACGCGGACGAGAAGGTCGCCACCTGCGCCGGCTTCCTCACCCGCGCAGCCGCCTTCTTCCACGCCCACGGCATCACCCGCATCGAACGCATTCTGACCGACAACGCCTGGGCCTACCGCAAGGGCCTGGCCTGGAAGCAAGCCCTCGCCGAGATCGGCGCCACCGGCAAGCTGACCCGCATCTACCGCCCTCAGACCAACGGCAAGGTCGAACGCTTCCACCGCACCCTGCTCGACGAGTGGGCCTGCCTAAGGCCCTTCACCAGCAACCACGAGCGCACCGGAGGCCTGACCGACTTCCTGCACGCCTACAACTACCATCGCTGCCACACCGCACTCGGAGGCCAGCCACCCAGCACCCGAGTCAACAACCCTGCGGGTCAATACACCTACGGCCTGTTGCGAAAGCCGTAGGCGCCTGGCTCGACCGCCCAGGCCAGGCTTTCTTGGAGGAGCTGACGGGCTGAGGTCGGCCTGCTGGCACTCCCAGCTCGCAGGCGACTGGGGTGTTCGAGAGTCGCCGTCCCACAATTCCCGCGTTCCGCCGGCAGCGCGGGGATAGCCTCGGCGCTGTCATCGTCCGACGGGGAGGGGTAGGGGTATGGCAGGGCAGGACTGGATTGAACGTGCGGGGGAGCTGTTCGAAGCGGCGATGTTCGGCGGGGACGCGGCCGCGCTGGATCGGTCCGACGAGGTGCTGGACTCGGTCGAGGCGCCGCTTGCCATGGCGCGGGGCAAGGTGCTGCACGTCCGCTTCCTGAACGACCGCGAAGAGAACCCCCAGGAACTGGTGCTGTTCGAGCGCGCGGCCGAGTTGTACGAGCGGCTGGGGGATACCTCGGGCGAGGCGGACGCGTTGTTCTGGGTCGGCTGCTGGCACCAGGTGGTCAAGGGCGACGGCGTCGCCGGCAGGCCGTACTTCGAGCGGTCGTACGCGCTGGCGAAGACCGTCGACGATCGGATGACGATGTCCTATGCGATTCGGCATCTCGGCTTCACCGACAAGGATGCAGGCCGCTGCGATCAGGCCCGCGAGAGGTTGACCGAATCGGTGACTCTGCGCCGTGAGATCGGCTTCAGGCCCGGCGAAGCGGCCGGCCTGGTGGCACTGGCCTACCTCGCCGCCGAAACCGGCGACCCAGCGGCGGCGTTCCACCACCTTGACGAGGCGCAGTCAGTCGCCGAGAGCTGCGGTGCCAAGGCCGTGCTGGGGTGGATCGAGCAAGCCCGCACGCACATCCGCTCCTAGGCTCTGACTCGGAAGTGCCGGGCACAACCATTCGTTGAGGCCTGCGACCAGCACGGCGCCCCGTAGCAGACGGCGAGCTTGCCGTACCTCGTGGCCACGGCCCGGTGGCGCTTGAGACCGCACCCGTCCCGGGGCGGCCGTCCACAGGTCCGCGTCACCCGGTAAGGTGGCGATCTTCGGCCGGCGGAAGCCGTACGGAGTCATCGAAGGCCGGGCACATGATGCATCTCGCCGACCATCCGGCACGCCGCCGCCTCAGCGCCGCCCTGGGCAATCTCGCCGTCACTTTCCGCGGCATGACCGCGCGTCCGGACGAGCACAACTGCGCATGCCACTGGGGCAGCGCGGAGGAGCTGTCCCTTCTGAAGACACCGGACGTGGAGCTGGATCCGGATCTCCTGCGCCGGGCGTGGCAGGCCACCGACTGGACCGATCACGCGGCCGTGCTGCGGCGCGTCCTGCCGCAGTTCGCCCAGGTCCTGGTCGCCGGTCGCGCGGAACCCCTGTTCGGCGGCCTGGAAGAGGCCGGTTCCTCCTTCGCCCGCGGCCGCTGGCAGCAGTGGCCCGACCATCGCGCCGGTGCGGTACGCGAGTTCCTGCATGCCTGGTGGGAGAACAGCCTCACCGATCCGGATGCGGTCGTCCCCGCGCATCAGGTCTTCGTGATGTGTGCCGAGGCATCCGGATCGGTCGGCCCCTGGCTTGCCGAATGGGAGAAGCAGACCGGGCACCTCAGCGACCGCCGTCTCACCGAGGCAGCGGCGGAATGGGAGTACGAGCTCCTGGGAGACAGCCTGCCGTGGCACGTCGGCTGGTACGAGCACGACGAGGAGGAGATGCGCGCCGAACTGGTCGCCTGGCTCCTCGGCCACGCCGCGGTGCGGCTCCGCGAGTCGGGCGCATCGGCGGAGCTGCAGCACCGGATACGGCTGCTCGGACTCGCCGACGAGGCCCGCTGGACGGATCCGCACTGGCCAGGCCACCGCTACTGACGACGAGCGGGCGCGACGGCTCCCGGGGCTGCACGTCCGGCTCCGACGCGACCTCGGCGCCGGTCCGCGCCATGGCTGAGCTGCAGAGACCGGCCGGCCACCGGGGCCACGCGAGATGCTGCCGCTGCTGGAGGAGGAGCTGACGCGACGGCTGCGCGAGCCGCTGCCCTGGGGCTGGTCCGACAACGAGCCCACGAGCTCCGGGTGTTCACCGGGCTCGTGCCCGACCCGGTACGGCACTACAAAGAACCCCCGGGCCTCTGGCCCGGGGGTTTCGCATGGAGCGGGTGACGAGAATCGAACTCGCGCTCTTAGCACGGAAGCTTGGGTTCTTCAGGGCGGCATTGACGGCTTGACGAGCGGCGGAAGGGCCTTCCAGCCTCGGCGGATCTGTGGCCTGGTCCCCGCTGTTCCGTCGAGAGTCTCGAAGGTCTCGTGCAGTTTCCTCGTACTCCTCGGTCGTGAGCTCATCGTCCGGGGGAGAGGCCGTCTTGCAGCTCCGGCCCGTGGCTCACGAGCATTCGCCCACGCGTATGGGAAGCGTTGGCTGCCAGCCGCGCACGTTCGAGGGGCTTGGGGCGGTCGGCGTACTTAGACCGTGTCCTACGTGGTCAGGCGGACGAGTCGCTTGTAGCAGCAGAGGGCGGCAGCAAGTCCGAGAAATGCCAGGTAGTTGCGGGGATGGCGTTCGTAGCGGGGACTGAGTCTGCGGTAGCCGGAGAGCCACGACATCGTGCGCTCGATCACCCACCTTCGGCGCCCTAATCGCTCGCTGGATTCGATGCCTTTCCGGGCGATGCGTACTCCGATTCGCTTCCATCGGAGCCATCTACGCAGGTCGGCGCGGTCGTAGGCTTTGTCTGCGTGTAGGCGCTGGGGCTTGAAGTACCGGCCGCAGTGAGGGTCGTGTTTCGATTGGTGGCCCTCGATCATGGGCTTCAGCCCTTCGCTGTCGTGGACGTTGCCAGCCGAGATGCCGACGAGAAGGGGCAGTCCGTTCGCGTCCGACAGGACGTGTATCTTGGAACCCGGCTTGCCCCGGTCCACGGGGCTCGGACCTGTGTGTTCGCCCCCTTTTTAGCCCGGACGTGGGCGGTGTCGAGCACGACGCGGGTGACGTCGATGGCATCGTCGAGGCGATGCAGGACCGCTTCGTGCAGGCGGCCCCAGACGCCGGCTCTCGACCAGATCAGGAACCGGCGGTGGGCGGTCGACTTCGATATGCCGAAGCAAGGCGGCAGAGCGCGCCAGGCGCAGCCGCTGACCAGGACGTAGACGATCGCTGCGAACAACGTCTCATCAGGTGTATCCGGCGTTCCGCCGCCCTGCGGCCGCACTCTCGGCGGCACGATCAGCGGCTTTGCGATCTCCCACAGCCCGTCAGGAACAATCCAACTCCAAGTACCCCGCCCCATAGCGAAGTCAACGACCACCTGACCACGTAGGACACGGTCTTAGAAGCCATCTCATTTGGCTCGGTAGGCTGTCGGTCGTGGCTTCGATCGTTGAGCGTCTGGTGCCGGATGAGTTGTGGGAGCTGTTCCAGCGGGTGGTTCCGGAGGCTCCGTCGCGGCCTCAGGGCGGCGGCCGACGCGCAGGCACGGTGACCGGGAGGTGCTGGCTGCGATCGTGTTCGTGGCAACGTCGGGCTGCACGTGGCAGCAGTTGCCGGCCGCGTCGTTCGGCCCGTCGGGAGCGACGGCCCACCGGCGCTTTGCCGAGTGGTCGAAGGCAAGGGTGTGGGCCAAGCTCCACCGCCTGGTCCTCGACGAGCTCGGCGCCCGCGGTGAGCTGGACTGGTCCCGCTGCGCGATCGACTCGGTGAACATGCGGGCCCTGAAAAGGGGGAGCTGACAGGTCCGAATCCTGTGGACCGGGGCAAGTACGGCTCGAAGATCCACCTGATCACCGAGCGGACCGGTCTGCCCCTGTCCGTCGGAATCTCGGGAGCGAATCTTCACGACAGCCAGGCGCTGATCCCGCTGGTGAAGGGCATACCGCCCATCCGCTCCCGGCGTGGACGCCGGCGGCGCAGACCGGCAAAGCTCCACGCCGACAAGGGATACGACTATGACCACCTGCGGCGATGGTTACGTGGCCGCGGCATCAGGCATCGCATCGCCCGCAAGGGCGTCGAGTCCTCAACCCGGCTGGGCCGCCACCGCTGGACCGTAGAGCGCACGATGTCCTGGCTCGGCGGATGCCGCCGACTGCACCGCCGCTACGAGCGCAAAGCCGAGCACTTCCTGGCCTTTACCAGCATCGCGTGCACCCTCATCTGCTACCGCAGACTTACCAAATGCGATGACGTCTAAAAGGGAAGTGCGCGTGGTCGTTGAAGACGGCGTACTCGTACCCGCGCACGTCCCGCGCGGCTTCGTCCAACTCGCGAGCCCTATCCGCGAGGTTCTCGCGCACTGCCTCGGCCAGGGTGGCGCCGTACGGACTGTGCTTCTTCAGCCTCGCGGTGAGGTGACCCGCATGAGCCCGTGCGTGGACCCTAGCCAGTTGCTCCGGAATCGCTGGGACGAGCTTGCGGCATGACGCCCACACCGCTCCACGGCCCAGTCCGACGGCTCACCGCGGTTGCCACCCAGCACGGACAGGCAGAGCCCCTCTCAGTCACCACGCCTATCAACTGTGTGACACGTGCGTGAAGCCTCAACAAGGGAGCACGGGTGCGGCGCGGGGAATGTCTGATCCGTAACCCGACAGAGACCGGTCCATTGCGGTCGGTCATACAGGACGCTATGCGGTCTTCAGCGATCACCACTGGGCGCGGAGGGTTGCTGGGGTGGCTGCACCTCGCTGCTGTACTGCTGCCCGATGCCTGAACCCGGTCGCTGTAGGCCACACAGACGGCTATGCGCCGGGAGCCCGGTACTGGATTTGCCCGGCTTCACGCAGGGCATCCATGGTTTCGTCGACGGTCAGGAGAACGGTCGTCTCAAACGAGCTGAGTGCGCCGCCGCCGCTGATCGCCAGGGCGACAGCTGCCATGGAGACGTTATTGGGGGCTTCCCACAAGTTGTAGCCGTCGCGGGTGCCGAACGCGTACCAGAAGCCGTGGAGCTTGCCGCCGACGGACTCGATGTACGACTGAGCGGCCTTTGCGCGGTCCTCGGGGTGGCCGATCAGTCTCGCCCAGGTCTCCGGCGTGTAGCTGAACCTCGATAGATAGAGCGGCATCATGTCTCCCTTTCGTCCCAGCAAGGGATGCCCCCGCGGGGTGGGATACGTCTCCGAGGCCGCCCTCGTATCCCCCGAACGGCCCGGATGATGCCAGGCCTCGCCACTGCCGGCGAGTGGCCCAACCCGCCTCGGAACTAAGGCCTCAAGCCTCAGCTTGGGAAGCTGCGATCGTGTGTGGTGTACACGCTGTAGTTTGCAGGCCAGGCACGCGCGAACCCTGCCTTCGCCCGCGACTCGGGTCACTGAAGCCGAGGCGGAACCGGCCGCCGGGTTTCGGATGCCCTGCTATCGCGGCGGCGTGGCGTCTGTAGGGCGTTGCTCCGAGTCGTCCGCAGCCGCCAGGACGCCCAGGAGCACCAGGACAACCACGACGAGCAGGAGGAGAAGGGCCACGGTGGCGGGCGTGGGGTAGTCCCACAGGAAGAGGGTGAGGCCCCCGGCGCCGACGACGGCGCCTGTAGTCAGGGGCTGGTGCGCGCGCAGCCACTGTCCGACGGCCCCTGTCGTCACCCCCGTCCGGGCTAGCGCGTGCCCGGCGGCTTCGGTACTTCGGGCCGCGGCCGCGCGCACAGCGACCGCACCACGGCCTTGACCGTACAGATATCCCGCGATCACGGTGAGCAGGGCCGTGAGGAGCGCTGTGATGATGCTCTGCCGGAGGAACCTCACCAGGGTGTCGAAGACGGCTGGTGCGGCATCCTGCGACTGGGATACCTGGGTTACCGCATCCAGATAGATCTGGCGCATGATGACGAGTCCGACGAGAAGGCCGCACATCATGCTGCCGGCGCCGATGCCGCCGGCCATCAGTGCAACCCGGCGTGACGGTGCCGCCCAGATACCCAGCCCGCCGAGCACAACCACCGCCAGGGGCAACCACGGGCCGACAGCACCAAGCCAGCGGGCACCATCCCGGGCCTCACTAAGATTTTCCTGCCGGACAAGCACTATGGGCTTGTCCGCCCCGGGAATGTCCTCTGCCTTGACAAGCGTCACGCCGATCAGCTGCTTCTGCAAATCTGCAATCACCGTGCCCACGTTCAGCGTGATGGTGTCGCCCTTGACCTCGAGGGCTCCGCCTCCCTCCCCAGTGAGGATATTCGTCGCTACGGTGTGCGCGCCGCGGTTGATGCTGTCCCAGGCTTTGGCAAAGGCGTCGCTCGTCACCACCTTCTCGACCGCGAAGCGCACGCCGGTCGTCAGTCCGCCCTCGAGCTCTTCGTCCAGCGACCTGGCCGCGTCGACAAGGAAGCGGGGGGCATCACGGTCGGCCAGAGTGTCGGCGAGCGCGTCGCTGATCTCGCGAGCGTCAAACTTCTCGACCAGTCCGGCGGTGACACGATCGATCACCAGATTTTGGACTGCGGGGTCCCTGGCGAGAGGCGACACGGTTTGTACATACCGATCAACATCGGTGACCTGGGAATTCACCCATGTGGCGACAACGCTGATGGGTGCAAGCAGAACAGCCAGGGTGAGGAGCAGGGAAGCTCCGCAGAGTCGCAGACGACGGTGACGTACGCCGAGGGTGCGCCGGAGTCGCTCGTACTCCGCTCGTTCGGCATTGTCCAACGGGCCGCTCTGGTTACGCCGGCCATGTTCCTGCGGGCCAGAGGGTGGGTCCACAGCGAACCTCCCTCCGCCGCGATCCTTGGCGCGCTACGGCGGTTTGCGCACAGGGGGCGGAAGCTACAGAGCCGGCCAGCCCCTGTCGGTCTCTCCATCGTCGTTCACCGGCAACTGGCACGCAGCTTGCCCGGGCACTCGAGAGTGACGGCGCGAAGATTCGCATAGGGCCGGCCGCCCCCGCTCTTTAACACGATCGCGCAGGTCGGAGGGTGTTGAAGTGCAGCAGCCTGGAGCCCAAGCCGGCCCGCTCGCGAACCTACTCGAAGCCCACTGCGATGACGGCTTCGCCACCCTCGCCGTGACGCTTCCCTGCTGCGGCTCCGCAACCTCGCTGGACGCACTGGGCCCTGCAGGCCGCCCGTGAGGGCACCACTGAAGGAGGTTGGTGCTGCGTCCTTCGTCATGGGGCTGGGGCCCCGGTCACGTATAGCGCCGCGACCGGGGCCCGCGATCACCTTCCGCGGAAGGTGCCGACCGCCGCTAGTTCCGGTACCGGAAGACGATCCGGCCGCGCGTCAGGTCGTACGGCGGGAGCTCCACCAGTACCCGGTCTTCCAGCATGATCTTGATGTAGTTCTTGCGGATCTTCCCGCTGATGTGCGCGAGCACGTGGTGGCCGTTCTCGAGTTCCACGGTGAACATGGCGCTGCGCAGGCACTCGACGACCTTGCCCTCGACCTCGATGACGTTCTTGTGCTTGGTCATCGCACCAGCTCCAGGTTGCTGCTCATCGGCCGGGCGCCAAAGCTCTCGAAGAGTGCCGTGGCCGCTTGATTGGACTCCTGGACTTCGGCCCAGGCCGTGGTGAACCCGGAGTGGTGCAGCGCTCCGAGGGCGTGGGTCAGTAGCGCCCGAGCGATGCCGCGGCGCTGCTCGCCGGCTCGGACCGCGATCAGCCCGATCCGCGGGCGGTTCACCGTCACCACCCGGATCAGGCCCAGGTAGCGGTCCGGCGCCGCTGCGACCGCGTACTTCGACGGGTCGACGATGGTGTCGCCTTCGGGGAGGCGAATCACCTCGGCGGGCATCGACTCCCACCCGACGGTCGCCCGGACCTCGTCACGGATCTCGCGGTCCACCGTCCGCAGGAGGCCCTCGTCCGCCTCGCCTGCGGGAACGATCGTCACGCCCGAGGGTGGCACCACTTTCTCGATGCCGGTGACTTGTGGATCGGTCGGTACGACGTACTCCCACTCGCGCCGCCGGATCGTTAAACCGGCCCCCTGCCAGGCGGCCGTCAACTCGACATCGGCTTCGTCGACCACCGTGTACAGCGGCGCGGGTAGTTCCGTCAGCATTGCCTCGGCGAGTCGGTTGAACGTGGCGTCGTGCCAGGCGTCGATGCTGACGAACAGGCGTCCGTCGGGCCGGTGCTGCGCATGCCCGCGGCCGACCACCAAGTCGTCTTCCAGTGCATGCCATTGCCTGTCTGCGACACGCGTGATCATCACGGCGTTCTCGCCCAGGCCAGATGGGAAAGGCTTCATGTTCATCGGAGTCTCCTTCAGGAGTGCCTCGATCTCAGGCGCTCCTGGCGACACCGAATGTCAGCCGCCGGACCGTGACGGATTGCGGGAGCACCCACGGGTAACTGTGTTCACGGGGCTCACCTCCATACGACGATTTCACGATCCGTCAGGAACGTAGCAGCGGGGCTCCGCCTAGCTCAAATCTTTTTCCGAACCGGAGCCGAGGGCCGCGCAGGTGGTCGGGGGCGAGTTCGCAGTTGTGGGCACCTGGCGGCAGCCCTATTCGAAGATGCCCGGGTTTCGGCGGCGGCTGCCACTGCCGCTCGGGGAGTGGGGTGTCCGCCACCGGCGCGGCATCCGTCCACAGGCTCAGGTGAGGGCGGCGACCAGCAGGGCGAAGGCGGCGATGATGACGGCGACGCGGACGTAGTGGAAGCGGTCCCAGCGGTTCATCTGCTGCTTCCAGTCGGCGGGCCGGTTGTCGACGGTCCACGTCTTGCCCCGGTTGTTGATCGGGACGAGCAGCACGATCGACATGATCACGCTGAGGATCAGCAGCGCCGCGGCGGTGACGACGAGGCCGGCGCCATGGTCCTGCCATCCGGCGACGGCCCAGACCGCGACGAGGGCGAGCGAGGTGAAGTACCAGACCGGCATCACGGCGCCGAGCAGTCGGCCTCCGTGGCTACGGCCGCGTTGAGCACTGTCGTCGGGGAGGCCGTCGAGGATCGCTTTGACGAAGAAGGCGACGGAGAACTCCACCCCCACCATCACGCCGACGACCACGGTGGTGAAGATCTCGAGTGCGTTGAGCATGGTGACCTCTCCTGGGATCTAGCGCTGCTAGTCGACGAGTCAACGCTAGCTCTACTGCTGCTCGATTGTCTAGCAGTGCTAGGCGTGAGGCAAGAGGGCTCTGATCTCCCCGGCCGACCCCGGCCTCCGAGAAACCCCGTATCGCTGCAGGCGGGCGGTCTCCTAGCCTGTGGGCCATGCATCAGTCCCGAAGGCGCGACCGGCGCGTCGCTCGGCGCGTCCCGCTGGCACCGGATCGTCGCCAGCCTTTGCAGTTCACGGCCGCCGGGGCTGATGTGCTTCTGGTCGGCTACTTCTCGGCCAAACAGAAGGACTTCGAAGCGCTCATGGCGTCGGCAGCCGCGGAACTCGCAGCGCGCGGCGTTCGGGTTGTCGATCAGAAGGTGCAGCGGCGAGGTGTCTCGGACGGCGGAGCCCGGAAGATGGGACTGCCCTACTCCTCGCGGACGCTGCTGAGCTACGGAAAGGTTCGCGAGGTGGCTGAGGCGTGCGACCAGGCCGATGCTGACGCGGTGATCTTCGTAGCCCTCTTGACCGAACGGCAGCGGCGCGTGCTGACTGCAATGCTTGACCGCCCCGCCGTCAGCCTCTCCGACATCCTTGCCGCAGACTGACTGCCGGCTCCCGGCAAACGCGTCCCGTCGTCAGGCGGGAAGGGCCGACGAGTCACCGCGGGCCTGTGCGGCGTACGGCATCCGGTCGAGTCCGGAGCGGCCGCAGAGAGCCAGCCTGGGTGACCCGATTTGATCGCCAGTGCCTCGCCCTCGTCGCCAGCGAGAACGATCTTGTCTGCGCCGCGGTGGAAAGTCCATGCGGCGGTGGTGAATGCCCACGTCACATCGATCACGGCGGCCGCGTGCTCGGTGCCGTCCACATCGGGTATTCCGATGACACGCGAGTCCATGCGGGGATGGTCGCAACCCACTGACGCGGTCTTCAAGGCCGCGTTGACGACCGGTCGGTGTCTCGGGAGCTGTTGGGCGGTGGTACCTCGCGGGCACGCGCTCGTGTAGCGCGCCTGGCCAGCGGGGAGAGCGGCGGCTCATCGCCTGTGGTTTGACGTCAGCCTCCGGCAGGTGGCAGAAGCTCACTGTCCGGGGAGGTCTGGACAGTTCCGTCCGCGGTGGCGCAGGTTCGCCGCGGTCCGGCGGTGGCCGGGTCGCGGCGAACCTGCCGACGGCCGGAGATCAGGACCCGGTGAGGGAGATGGCCAGGTCCGTGATGTTCAGCGGGAACTGGCCGATGGAGGTGGCCTGGCCGGTGAAGACGTTGATGCTGTACAGCGAGGGTGTGCTGGCGCCATACGGAGTGAGGGAGGCGAAGGCGGCGTTGTCGACCGTCTTCCCGCCGGACAGAGTGCTGTAGATGTCCATGCCGGCGTTGATCCCGGCGTCGATGCCGAGGCTGCCTGTCGGGGCGAGGGTGCCGTTGTTCGCCGGGGACTGGAGGACGACCTGGTCGGTGGTCGTGTTGATGTCGACCAGCGTGGTTGCCGTGGCCGCGTTGAGATCGTTGTTCGTGTAGGCGGCTGCGGAGACTCCCTTGGTGGTGCCCTCGGTGGGCGGGGTGGTCAGGTTCAGGTCCTGGATCGTGCTGTGGTCGTTGAGGTTGTGTCGCAGGTTCTGGCCGTTGTCGCTGATCACGCGCAGGCGGTCGGCCGCGGGGTTGAAGTCGACGCCGAAGTTCGCTCCGTTGAGTGCGTACTGGAGCTGGGACACCTTGGTGACCACGACGTCCGTGGTGGCCGGCGGGGTCTTGATCGTGTAGATGCCGCCCTTGTTGCCGACGCCGTACATCAGGCCGTCCTGCACACGGAAGTCGATCCCGATCAGGCCCGTGTCGCCGCTGAGGCCGGTGACGACCCTGACCCAGTCGAGGACTTGCGGCCGGTCCGTGGTGAATGTGGCCATCAGGGTGCCGTCGCCGCTGATCCCGAACGCGCGCAGGCTGGGTGTGGCGGCGGGGGCGGCCGAGCCGGTGCCCGGCGTGCCCAGCATGAGCGCCGTCGACGTGGTCACGACCGCGACCGCCGCCATGATTCTCTTGCGCGTGCCTGCTTTCATCGAAGTTTCCCTCCCGTTTGGGTGAGCGCCATTCGAGGCGCCTGGCTGAGAATCCCCCTACACCGCCCGCACTGATTACCGGAGTCATGTCGGCGTTGCGCGGGAATGACTCCGGTGGCGATGTTCTTGCGGGCGGGTATGCGGTTCTCATTAAGGCCGCTTCACAGCTCCTCCACAAGTCGAAGGGTTGACGAGAACGCCCTGATCCGGGAATTTTGCGCACAGTGACAAATGGGCTGTCGGCGTGCTTAACGCCCTTTGCGTGAAGTGATGAACGCCGTCCGGATCCCCTCTGTCAGGCATTCGACCCCAATGGCATGCTCGCGTTCATGGGGAGCCTCTTCGCCGAGCTGGCCCGGCAGGCGTCGACCAACGCCCGCCGTGAGGTCGAGACATACACGCGAGACATCCCCGAGTTCGGGTTCCTGGACAAGGACCCCCGGGCGCGGGCCGAGACGCTGGAACACTCGATGTGGTTCCGGCGTCGTACCGTCGAACTGTCGCCGGACAACGACGAGTTGACTCATGCCGATCTCGGATACATCGCGTCCATGGGGGAGCTGCGGGCAGGCGCCGGGCTGTCGCTCGACGCGCGGCAGCGGGTCCTGCGCGTGCACACCGCCCTCATGCTGCGTGAGATCAACGAGGCCACCGAGGCCCAGCGCGGGGGAGGTGTCGACGAAATCATGCGGATGATGACCTGGTTCGCCCCGCAGGGCGAACGCGGCATCAGTGCCTACCGTCAGGGGTTCGTGCGCGTACTGCGCCGCCGAATTCCGTATTCCGAACAGGTCGCCCTGCTGGCCCGGTCACTGGTGAACGCAGATCCGATCTCGGCAGAGCTCGCTGAATCCGTCGACATGGAACTTCCCTATCGGTACGCGGTGACGGTATTCCGGCTTCCAGGCCGGCCCGACGTCGATCGATTCCTGGAGAACGAGATCGGAGCACTGGCCAAAAGCCACCAGTCCCCGGTCATGTGGGGACCGGAAGGTGGCGACGGAAGCGGTGAGCTGATCGCGCTGCTTCCTCTGTTCAACAATGCCAAGGCGGCGGAAAACGCTCCGCCGCCAGTGGTTCCCGACCTCTTACCCGACCTCATCCCTGGCCACCTACCCGCACTTGTACGGGACTTCGGGCACGCCCTCAGCCGCCCTTGCGCGGTCGGCACGTCCATCGCGGCGCTGCCGGAGCTGGCCGAAGCCCTGGAGCGCGCCCGACGGGTCAGCCGGGCAGCCCCGCTGCAGCGGGCGTCCGCCCGGCTCCGGCCACACACCTTGGCGGATGTGTTCGTCGAACTCGCCATATCAGACGTGCCGTTCCTCGACGACTGGCTCCACTCGGTGGCCCGTCGCCTGGAGAAGGGCCCCGATCTCCTCGCCACCCTTGACGCGTACTACCGCCACGACATGCACCGCGGTGCCACGGCGACGGCGCTCAACGTCCACACCCGTACTCTGGACTACCGTCTGCGCCGGGTCCGCGAACTCACGGGTATCGACCCGGGCTCGACACGGGGCGTACGCACACTCAGTGCGGTCGTCACACGGCGCCAGTCCGGAGCGTGGCGCTGAACGCGTCGTGCGCGCCGGAGCGGTGACAGTCATGGGGCCGGGCCTGCGAGGTACCGGGGGTACCTCGCTCTACCTGGGATCATCGCTTTCCCACGCGTAGCCGAAGCAGTCCGGCCGCAGCCCCCAGAGGGTGATCACGCCCTCCAGCGCCGACTCACCCGCTGCCGAGGCAGCGCGCACCAGCACAGCTCCGATGTCGTAGTCGAAGCCGTCGATCCGACTGGCGTCGTACTCCCAGTGCTCCAGGCGGAAGTTACGTGACCCGGCACCACGTACCCAGCCCTCCCGTGCTGCCTGAGCATCACGCGGGTCGCGATCGGGAGTGATGTCCACGAAGGCCCGCCGATCGGGTCGCGAGGCCGAAACCTCGGCGACCAGACGGCGCCCCAGGCGCAGCGCGGTCAACTTGTCGGTCGCCCACTTCGATTGCTCATGCACGATTCAGATACTGGCGATCACGAACGAGCAGCGCCATGGGTTTCCTCGCCGTACGACCAGCACCACGGCCGCGCGCCCACGTCAGCGGCGTGCGGCCCGTGGGGCAGCGTCGGCCTGTCGGATCGGGACTTGATGAGTGTCATCCGTGTCCGCGTCTCAGGTTCTCGGGCTCCTTGTGCCGCCGGCTGTCTACGCGGCGGAGGTGAGTTCGGCGCGGCCGAACAGGAGCGCGTATCCGGAGGGGAGTTGCCGGAGGATGCGGGTCAGGAGGTCGGGGCCGGCGTAGGCCGCCACGGCGGAGAAGACAGATCCGGTGTGCCAGCGAGTGGTGGCGAGGGAGGCGCCGGTGCGGCCGGCGAGGTCCTTGACGAAGGCCCAGCCGGTCAGCCGCTGGTTCTCGGGGATTTGCGAGCTGAGGATGCGGGCGGCTTCGTGGGGGAGACAGGCGGCCAGTTCGACGCGTTCGTCGCCGGTCAGCTGGCGTCCAAGTCCCGAGAGGACGAGGCGGACGGCCTTCTCGGCCTCCTCGCGGGTTGGATAGGCGCCGTCGTAGCGGACCTGCTCCAGCATCTGTTCGTACGCCCTGTCGCAGGGCTGCTGCGGAAGCGGTGCGCTCTGGTCGGACATCACTGCGGTGATTGCCTTTCTGTCACCAGGGTTGTGGCGGCCGGGGGTGTGGCCGCGAGTGGGTGTGGTCGAGTGGGCCGGGGGACGCCCGACGGGGGAGGGCGGCCGGCAGTCTGCTGGAGCGGGATCAGCTTGAAGAGGATCTTGCCGAAGGTGCCGTCGACGGTGCCCGAGGCGGGCCGCCGCCGGGAATGGTGCCCCGGCCGTAGCCTGTTCGGCTCCTGGCCCAGCAGCCTTGGCGCGTACGAGCAGCACCGGTGGCGGCGGTTCAGTACGCATGCGTGGTGACCGCGGGTCAGTACGCAGGCGTGGTGACCGCCGGTCTTCCTCGGGTCACGGCGCGGGGAGGACGGGTGAGGGGGAGATCGGATGCCCGTCCTCCGCCGCCGTTCTGCTCTCCTCCGTGCGGCTCAGCCGGAGATCTCCTGGCGGCCGGATCCGACGCCGATGGCGATCTTGCGAGGCTTGGCGCGCTCGGCGATCGGGATGCGCAGGGTGAGCACGCCTGCGTCGTAGTCGGCCTGGATGTGCTCGGTGTCCAGAGTGTCGGCGAGCACGATCTGGCGGGAGAAGACTCCGAGCGGCCTTTCCGAGAGCTCCATCTGTACGTCGTCGGCCTTCGCCGCCGGCCGGCGCTCGGCCTTGACGGTCAGCATGTTCCGCTCGACGTCGATGTCGATCGCGTCCGCGCTGACGCCGGGGAGGTCGAGGGCGACCACGTACATGTCGCCCTGGCGGTAGGCGTCCATCGGCATCGGGGACGGCCGTGACCAGGTACCCGGGCCCATCAGCTGCTGCGCCAGTCGGTCGAGCTCACGGAAGGGGTCAGTGCGCATCAACATCGTGAAACACCTCCAGAAGGTTTGGGCAGTGGCTGCCAATGCGCCTCACTGGAACCGTTGTAGCATGTCATCCAATGGATGACAAACACTGTGTCGTCCAAGCGATGACAACGAGAGGCAGGTGCTCATGACCTTTGCTGACCAACCGGCGTCGTCCAGCGCCGAGAGCCAGAGCCCGGCGTCCTTTCTCGCCGCCGCGGCAGCCCTGCAGGCCATAGACGACGCCTTGCATGCCGCGCGTCAGGACGCCCCCGGCGCTGCCGAGGCCGACGACGTCGGCTCGGAACAGGCCCTGGCCTCGCTTCTCCTGCTGCGGCACGTGCGCGAGCAGCTCGCCGGATGGGAATCCGGCCTCATTGAAACCGCCCGCCAGGCTGGTGCCAGCTGGGCCGATCTCGCCCACCCCCTCGGTGTCGCCAGTCGTCAGGCCGCCGAACGCCGCTACCTGCGCAACCGCCCGGGCCCCGCCGGAACCACCGGCGAGCAGCGGGTCCAGGCCACCCGTGAGCGCCGCGCCGCCGAACGCACCACCGCTTCCTGGGCCCGTCGCCACGCCGCCGACCTGCGTGGCATCGCCGGCCGGATCACCGCACTCACCGACCTGCCCACCGACGCCCGCTTCCCGCTCAGCCAACTGCGCGCGGCCCTCGCCCACGACGACCCCACCGAACTCATCCGCCCCCTCAGCGCCACGCGCCCCCACCTGACCAAGACCCACCCTGACCTCGTCGCCCAACTCGACAAACTCACACCCCCCTGAACCCACCTGTCGACCGAACGACGCGAGACCCTCTTGCGGTCACGTCACGCAACTCTGCGCTCGTGCGCTACGCACGAGTACTCGGAGAGCGGGGCGCCTGTCCTCAATTCGCCCGTGGTATCGACCGGCGCGGCACAGTCGGTCGGACGGTGACTTGGAAACAACGGCGGCGTTGAGGTGAAGGCTCTACCGGGTGGGTGTCAGGCATGCCCAGGCGCCGACGTCGAACGAGGTGCTCGGCCGCTCCTGTAAGCATTCCGGATCGTTGCGGTCTGCGTGGCGTGGCCGGGCGTAGGGTGGCAGTGATGGGCCGTACCGCGCCGTCGCTTTCTCGGCGTCAGGTGTTGGCTTCGCTGGAGATGTTCCCTCGGATCTGGAGCTCCGTCGCCCCAGTGGCACGACATGTTGCCGAGATCTGGGGCCTGTGCCCTGCGAAGGAACACGCGATGAGTGCTGGATATGCCTGGGGCGGCAGCCCTCCCATCACACAGTGGCTGCTGGAAACCAGGACGCTGGAAGAATTCCTGCAGACCCTGGCCGATGCCGCGCTGGAGGTGTCCCACGCCGAGGGCGCGGGGGTGACCCTGGAACGCGAGGAACGCCCCTTGACGGTGGCCAGCGCCGGTCGTGCGGCGCCGGAACTCGATGAGAAGCAGTATGGCCAGGACGACGGCCCCTGTCTGCAGTCGGCCCGCAACGGCGAGGAAGTCCATGTCGAGGACATGCTGGACGAGACCCGCTGGGGCGACTATCCCGCCTACGCGGCGGCCTGCGGGATCCGCTCCTCTGTGTCTTTGCCGATCGGGGCTGCGCACAGCCGTACGGCCGGGGCACTCAACCTGTATGCCGGGCCGTCCGGCGCCTTCACGCATACCGATCTCGCCGCCTTGCGATCACTGGCGGCACAGGCCACGGGAGGAATAGCCCTGGCGCAGCGCATCATCGAGGCGGAGGAATTCGCCGGACAGATGAAGGCGGCCATGCAGTCCCGTAGCGTCATCGACCAGGCCATCGGGGTGCTGATGGGGCAACGCCGCTGCACAGCTGAGGAGGCGTTCGGGATTTTGCGTTCACTCTCCCAGCACCGCAACATCAAACTCCGTGACGTGTGCATCGAACTGGTCACCGGGATTTCGGGCCGGCGCCCGACCGCGCCTGACTTGGCGCGGCACCCTTGAGGCGGCGCCGCGCGTCCTGCGCGGGCGGCCGAGGGTGGCTCCCCTTCACCCGCACGCACCGCTGAGCACTGCCGCCTGCAGGCGTAGACCCGTCAACTTGGGGCACTTGGAGCTCTGCTCGTCGTTGTTCGGCAGAAAGCAGCGACGTTGGGAATTGTGCTTGCAGCCCTCCTCGCGGTCGCACCTGTCGGGGACGAGCTGTGCTTCGGGAAAGAGGAATCGCCATGATCCTTCCGGCTGAGAAGGAACTGCGTGCCGCGCTGGCCCGGTTCGCTTCCGCGCGCATCGATCACGACGTACGCCCCACGGGTAGTACGAGCCGTGCTCTGGAAGACGCTACATACACGCTCTGTGTGATGACCTCGTCCCGTAACGCCCAGGAAGCTCTGCTCGCAGCGGATGCATTGCTGCAGCGGTACTGCGCCGACCGTGAGACCCCCGCGCAGCGGGACGAGACGCTCGTGGACGCGGCGGGAATCGGGCGTCCTGCCGAGCGGCCCGAGTACGCCTCGCGGCTGGATTCGTCCCCCATGTGAGGCGCAGCGCGGATTCAGTCGCAGCAGTCGCACCCCGGTCGGCAGTCGCATCCGACGCCGCTTTCCCGGCCGGGCGAGGGCACCCTCGGGGTGGCTGGGGTGGCCGGGGTGGCGCAGCAGCCCTTACCGAGCCAGGCGTCGCGTCCTTCCTTGACGGCGATGCCGGCGATGGCGAGGGCGGCGATCGGGTCGGCCCAGGACCAGCCGAGGGTGGCGTTCAGCACCAGTCCGACCAGCAGTACGGCGGAGAGGTACGTGCACAGCAGGGTCTGCTTGGAGTCCGCGACCGCGGAGGCGGATCCGAGTTCGCGGCCGGCGCGGCGCTGGGCGGCGGACAGGAACGGCATCACGGCGAGTGACAGGGCGGCCAGCACGATGCCAGGGAGGGAACGTTCGGCTTCACCGGTTCCGGTCAGGGCACGGACGGCGTCGAAGGTGACGTAGACGGCGAGTACGAAGAAGGAGATGGCGATGAACCGCAGGGCCGTCCGCTCGCGGGAATCGCGCACGGCCTGCTCGCGGGCGGAGAACTGCCAGGCCACCGCGGCGGCCGAGGAGACCTCGATGACCGAGTCCAGGCCGAAGCCGATCAGCGCGGCCGAGGAGGCCAGTCTCCCTGCGGTGATGGCGACGACGGCCTCGATGACGTTGTAGGCGATGGTCGCGGCGACCAGCAGGCGTATACGGCGGGCCAGTGCCTCGCGCCGGGCCGGGCTGGGGCCGAGGGCGAGGGGTATCCCTGTGGTCATCAGCAGCAGTCCTTCGTCTCCGCGTCCGGGCAGGTCCGGTCGGTCTCGACCGCGACTACGGCCGAGCGCAGGTCGTCCAGGGCGTGGCCCAGACGGGGGTCGGCCAGCTCATAGCGGGTGCGGCGGCCGTCGGGCACGGTGATGACGAGACCGCAGTCACGCAGGCATGCCAGGTGGTTCGACAGCCGGGTCCGTGAAATCTCGAGCCTGTCGGCGAGATCGGCCGGGTAGGCGGGGGCGTCGCGCAGAGCGAGCAGGATGCGGCAGCGGATCGGATCGGCGAGCGCACGACCGAACCGGGCGAGCACCTCGACGTCGGAGGCAACGGTCAGCATGGCAGGACAGTACAGTAATCCCTGAATTCATGGAATAGTGAACTGATGTGAGCGGGTCGTCGGCCGCACTGTCGAGCGCAGGTTGAACGGCGCGACGGTCACGGTCGACCTGGCACCCCGGCTTGCGCAGGTTCGGTCGGCGTCGGCCGACGCGGCGCGCACCGGAGCGGGCCGGGCGGCCTTTCGCCGGGACCGTCGGGACCTGCCGTGGAACAGTGGGAAAGGGGCGAAGGAGTCGCGGGACGTGCCGCGCCCGCGGAGGCGCACGGCGGGCCGAGGAGGACGCGATGACTCACCCTGTGGTGGCGGGTATCGACGGATCCGAACGCAGCCTGGCCGCGGCCGACTGGGCCGCGCGGGAGGCACTGCTGCGCGGCGTTCCACTGCTTCTCGTGCGCGCCCTGCCACCGCTTCCGGGAGGTGCCGTCCCGGCCCCGGCCACGGAAACGCTGCATCACTTGGGTGAGCACATTGTCCATCGGGCGCTCGCCGAACTCGGCGCCCGCCACCCGGACCTCGAAGTGGGAGGCGAGCAAGCGGAAGACGCCCCGGCCATCGCCCTCCTCGCCGCGGCACGGGACGCCGGTCTTGTCGTGGTCGGAGCACGGGGCTCGGGCGGCTTCGACGGACTCGCGGTCGGTTCAGTGGCGCTTCGTGTCTCAGCGGCCGCCGATTGCCCCGTTGTGGTCGTGCCCGAACGCCCGGTCGAGGGCTTCGGAGGCGCGTCCCGGGCGGCAGGCGATGCGGCCCAGGTGGTGGTCGGGTTCGACGCGCACCGTCCGGTCGAGGAGGTGGTGGAATTCGCGTTCTCAGCGGCTCAGGCGCGCGGGGCGCGACTGCGGGGGTCCAGGCTTGGGCCCTCCCCGCCGAGGCGGTCTCTCCCCAGAAGCCGTTCGTGACCGAGGAGGACCGGGCCACCTGGGAGGACCAGGAGGTCCTGCAACTGTCCGACGCCCTGCGCGCCCGGCAGGCCGAGTATCCCGAGGTGACCACACGGACCGATGTCGTGCTGCTCCACCCCGCGCAAGCGCTCCTGAACACATCCAGAGCAGCGGAGCTGTTGGTCGTGGGCCGCCGCGCCGACCCGCGGGCGGCCGAGGGCCGGCTGGGACCGGTGACCCACGCCGTGCTGCACCACGTCCGCTGTCCCGTGGCGGTCGTGCCCCATGGAGGCTGACAGTCGTTCCCCCTGAAGGCTGACGGCGGAGTGGTCAGCCGAAGAACACCTCGAACTCGTCGTACAGCGACGGATCCACCAGCTTGGTCTTCTCCCTGGTGCCGTCGAGAGGGATACGGATGATCTGCGTGCCGCGCAGGGCCACCATCTTGCCGTAGTCGCCATCCTTGACCGCGTCGACGGCGTGCAGCCCGAAGCGCGTGGCCAGCCAACGGTCGAAGGCGCTCGGAGTGCCACCGCGCTGGACGTGTCCGAGAACGGTCGTACGGGCATCCGTCCCCGTGCGTTCCTCGATCTCCTGGGCGAGCCATTCGCCGATACCTGAGAGCCGCACGTGACCGAACTCGTCCAGCGTCCGGTCCTTGAGAACCATCTGCCCCTCCAGCGGGACCGCTCCCTCGGCGGCGACGACGATCGGCGCGTAATGGATCTTGAACCGGCCCTTCACCCACGCACAGACCTGATCGATGTCGAACGGCCGCTCCGGGATCAGGATCACGTTGGCGCCGCCCGCAACGCCGGCGTGCAGGGCGATCCATCCCGAGTGCCGCCCCATCACCTCCACCACCAGGGTGCGCATGTGCGACTCCGCGGTGGTGTGGAGGCGGTCGATGGCCTCCGTCGCGATGCCTACGGCTGTGTCGAAGCCGAAGGTGTAGTCGGTGCCGGACACGTCGTTGTCGATGGTTTTCGGCACGCCGACCAGATCGACCCCCTGACGGCTCAACTCGGTGGCCACCCCTAGCGTGTCCTCGCCGCCGATGACGACGAGAGCGTCCACCTCATGCGTGGCAAGGGTGTCCCGGATGCGCCGCACTCCGTCCTCGTGTTTGAACGGATTGGTGCGGGAGGAACCGAGGATGGTCCCGCCGCGCGGGAGGATGCCCCGCACGCTGGAGATGTCCAAGGGCACGACCTTGCCCTGCAGCGCCCCGAGCCAGCCGTCCCGGAGGCCGACGAAGTCGAAGCCGTACTCCTGGACACCCTTGCGGACGACACTGCGGATCACGGCGTTGAGGCCGGGGCAGTCGCCGCCGCCGGTCAGCACACCGACCTTCATGATGACTTCCTCCCTTCTGCGGATCTGCCATCGGCCGACCTGCGCCAGGCCCTCGCTCAGACGGGCAGCAGCGCCCGATACGGCGCGTGCTGCGGCATCACCCGGTCCACGACAGCGAGGCAGACTCAAGGCGACGGTTCAACCACTCCAAAAGTTCGCCGCACTCGGCGGTGATCGGCTCATACGGGGGAGGGGGACCGATCCGGCAGGGATTCCGGCCCATGTCGAAGGGCAGAGTTATCGGCTCACCTCCGCGGACGTGAACTCGAAGAGCCGTGCGACTCTCCTTCCAGCATGAGCGACGGCGGCCCCGTCGGCGACCCGCCCCGCGGCTCTGTGGCCGAGGGCCAGCGGCCCATAACAGGCCACATGTCCCGGGAGTGTCGGGACGACCCTGGTCTGGTGTGTGCCGACGGTGGGGGCGTAGGTCTGCCGGAGCGCGGCAAGGTCTTCCGTCGCGGGTGACCGAGTTGCTGGGCGATCTGTACGAACCTGTTCGAGAACGGGCTCAGGCGCCTCAAAAGCACGCTGGAGCGGGTGGTCGCCTCCCGGCGTTGCCGGGGCCGTGCCTCGCGCCGGTGCCGACGGGCCGGGGCATGCACATGGCAGAACGCGGCTGCTCTCACGCGGTTACACCGAACTCGGCGTCGGCGGTGCCTCCGCGCACGCGCGGTTCCGATGGTTGAGTCGGTGCCGACGTCCCGCACCGGCGAGCTCGCCCGTGATCGGAGGGCAGTAGAAGGCGATGAAGGCGGCGATCAAGGCCGTTCCCGCGACGGGGGAGCAGGACGCCGAGGGCGGTCCCCGTAGCGAGCCAGGCTACGGCGAACCGGAAGCGCCGAGTGATCGCCGCGAGCGACCCCTGCCGGATCGATGGTCGGGGCGAGAAGCCGTCGGCCACGGCACACGCACCCCAGATGAGGTTGAACAGAACGGCCAGGAGACAGAAGGCGGTGCCGTGAAGGACGACGGCGGCGCGCTCGCCGTGTCCGTCCCGGAAGGCCTCGGCCAGCACGGAGGGCGGAAGAACGGCATGACGAGGCTCGCAGAACGGGCAGGCCGCGAACTACGGGCCGCCGGCGGCACAGTCGGCGCCCGTGGCGCCGCAGGGCGGCACGAGGAGCTGACCGCCCAGGAAGCCCAGATTGCACACATGTCGCGGGACGGGCTGTCCAACCCTGAGATCGGCACGCGCTTGTTCATCAGTGCCCGCACCGTGCAGTACGACCTACAGAAGGTCTTCACCAAGCTTGCAGCTGCGGCATCGGGCAGGCGTCGCTCGCGGTGCGCAGTCGGTCGGTGAAGATGAAGCGGGTGATGTGGCGGCCTTAGCAAAGGCACTTCGAGTCGCATCCCGCGCCGTCAGTCCGACAGAGCGGAAGTGACAACCTTGTCGATCGAGGGCCTGAGAAAGGCGAGTGTCAGTTCCGCCCGTCGATTGATCCACTGTTCGTTGGCAGGACCGGGGGTGCCATAGCGGCGCTGCCTTATGTCGTCCACGACGTCCATAGGGGCTCCCATGCGAGCGAGTGCGTCGAGAGCTTCGGCCTTGGTGATCAGTTTGCCTTCCTGCAAGGTCGCGGCTGCTCTGGCCATCGTCAGTAAGCCGAGGTCGACCCAGATGTCGCGCGTCCACCGCTCCGGATGGTCCAAGGCCGGCCGCCAAAAGGTCTGCAGGTCCCGGACGATGAAATCCACGAGCTGCCTGCCGGTCACCGGTGGAAGGAGGTCCGCGGGTGTCCGGCCGTACAGGACGAGTCCGAAGCCGTGCAGTTCCCGCCGGGTCACGGGTGTGATCGGTCGACGCATCAACTCCTCGTGAGCCCATGTGAGGTGGGAGCGTTCGGGATCATCTAGTTGGGTCACTGCCGGATAACTGCAGTGCAGCTTCGACGCGAGCGGGAAGACCCTGCCCAGGGACTCGTGCACCTCACCGAGTTGCTGTTCCTCCGCTGCCGTGCACGGTCGGCCGAGAACGGCGATGAGATCGAGGTCGCTACGCCCCGGCTGGTAGTCGCCGCCGGCCAACGACCCGTGTGCCCATGCTGCGATCAGCGGCACGGCCGGCTGAAGGGCACTGACGAAGCGGTCGAGAAGCTGTTGCGTGATCTGATCGGCCATGGGGACAGTCTGTCCAAACAGTGACAGCTATCAAGGTGGCGTGAGTGGGCGAAACTCGCGGGGAGTGAAGAGGGGTGCCCCCCACGATCTCAGTGGTAGAGAACGACGAGGGACGCAAGCAGGAGCGTGGCTGAAGCTGCGACCCCCAGGCTCCGATAGCGGCGCCGAGCGATCAGCGCGACGGAGCACGACCAAGCCCCACCCGTGATGGCGGCAGCCCACCAGCCGCCAGTCCCTTGCGAGGCGAGTACAGGGAGCGGCGCCAGAAGAATCGTCAGTGGGACGACCACGAGCAGCGGCTTGATGTCCAGCCGCTTGTAGGCGATGGTCAGGGTGATCAGGGCAGTTGTAAAGGTGAGAGGTACGGCCGCCCACTCCCACCAGGTCCAGCAGAGGCCGTCCGTCTGACTGCATGCCTGGTCGCTCTGCCGCTTGACCCAGGCCACGAAGTACGCGGCACCGGCGGCCAGAACCGCACCGATCACGGCCACTGCAGACAGTTGCGGAATAACAGGACGTGGTTCTGGACGGGAGGTGCTCACGCCTACAGCCTTCCCTGATGGTTGGCCAGGGGCCTGAGTACCGATACTCAACCGAGTGCGGCTATAGCTCACACCACTCGCCCAGTCCGTCATGCGTCCTTGTCTGTATGAAGGCAAGCATGAGGGCCCAGGCGCGATCGACATTCAGGACGAAGTCACCACTGAACGAAGCCAGGTCGTCCATGACCGGGACGTCGACGATGGCATCCACCGCGCTGGAGTCGTCTCCTGCGAGCAGTGCGGACCCACCAGCCTCATCGAACAGATGGATGACGGCCTGATTTCCTTGGAAGCCCATGGCAAGCCAAGGAAACTCACGGTCTGTCAGACGGACTTCGAGGTGGCCTCTGCCGCGGGAGCGTAGTTCGTTGAAGTGAGCCGTCAACTCGCTGACGGTGGAACTTCTCTCCAGGGCCGAGAACCGGCCTGATTCAAGTGCCGTCGCCGCCCAAGTAACGCTCATGCCCCTCCTCTGACGTGAACAGCACTACCTGCCGATCCCGTCGAAACTTAGGAGACTGTCCGAGCAAGCTCAGTCGATACAGAACTCATTGCCTTCGATGTCGAGCATCGGGATGCACGCATCTTCGCCGTCGTACAGCGTCCGCACGTGTACGGCGCCGAGCGGGACCAGTCGCGCGCACTCGGCCTCTAGCGCGGCGAGGCGCTCTTCGCCTACGAGTCCGGTGCCGACCCGCACATCAAGATGCACCCGGTTCTTTGCGGCCTTGCCCTCGGGGACGCGCTGGAAGTACAGCCGCGGACCCACTCCCGAGGGGTCCACGCAGGCGAACCATGAATCGCGCTGCTCAGCCGGCTGCGAACGATGGAAGTCGTCCCAAGTAGCAAACCCTTCCGGTGGCGGCGGTACGACGTACCCCAACACCTCGCACCAGAAGCGAGCCAGACGCTCGGGTTCTGCGCAGTCAAAGGTGACTTGGAACTTCTTGATCGCTGACATCGGCGCACCTTAGCAGGACCCTGTGGTTCGTTTCCCCTGGCGGATCAACGTCTTTCAGGCCGCGACGGGTTGCGGGACGACCTTGGAGGCTGTCGCGTAAAGGATCTCTCGGTAGGAGCGGACACGGCTATGCGCGGTCAAGGAGTGTCCGGGTCCTGCATCATGGCCGTCGCCTTGAAGCAGTGAGCGCGCCCTTCGTCGCAGATCTCGGCGTCGTCGAGGTTCTGGCCGACGACCTCGTAGACGAGGAGGGTGGCAGTCCTACCCGAGGGAAAGACGAGTGTGGCCTGCTGCACCGGTCCGAAGCCTCGGCTGGGGCCGGTGAAGGAGAATCGACCCTGCCCGTCGAGGACGAGTGCGAACCCGTAGCTGTACTCCTCCCCGATGCCGGTGCCGTCGAGGAGCGGGCCGGCCGCGATGTGTGGGGCGTGCCGGGCAGGGAGCGGCTCACACCTGGTGGAGAAGGTCCTGGGGCGGACTGAAGCGGAGCAGTACGTCTGCTCATCCGGCATCCAGCCCAGGTGGCCGACGCCGTCGGCCTCGCGGTGGATCACCGCGAGGACGTCCACAGACGGCTCTTCGTAGCCACGGGGCAGCTCGTTCTCACGGAACCGTTCGAGCAGCTTGCCGTCCTCCGCGGTGATTCGCGCCGACTCCTCCGGCACGCCTGGCCCGGTCGGCGGCGCTGCCTTCGTGATCTGCGGTGTGGCTGTCGTGCCGGGTGTCAGATCGGCCTCCTTGGCGACTGGCACCGCAGTGCTGCACCCGCACGTCGATATCACTATCGTTGCGAGAACGGCGGCCCTCGCAAATCGTCCCCATCGCAGCTTCAACGTCCCACCCCCGGCCGTGATCATAGAGGTGGTGAGAGCTGAGGTCACCGAGGGATCTCATCAGGACGCCGCGTACATGAGCCGCGTGCTTCAGGCGCCAGCAACGGCTCGATCCACCCCCACAGGTCCTTCGGCACCATCCATAGATGACCGTTCCTCTTCCCCATGACTCGTTCAATGAGCTTCTTCAGCGTTGCAGCTCCTGGGTGAGGACGGCTTTCGCGATCGACGTCATGAGGTTCGGACTGCACCGAGACCTGCGGAAGTTCCGCCAGGACTTCAAGCGTGCGACGCCGCACTCGACCGGTGCCCGTGCCGTAGCCGAGCCACGCCGTGTACAGGGCCGTTCCTGAACGCGGCCCAGGCCGGATTGATCAGTGTATCACCTGGTCTCGATGGCCGTGGCGGTCGATGCCGGTGCTGTCCCATCGTCGGGGAGGGAGGCGTGACCGGGCATCCGCCGAGCACTTCCGCAGCAGGCCGTGGATACCTGTCCGCTCCGCCGGTCCAGGTTCTGTCGGCAGCACAAACCCGAGGGCCGGATGAGATCCGGCCCTCGGAGGACGACTGCGACTCAGATGTCGGCCCACAGAACGTAGCCGCCCGTGATCGCGCCTACGCAGAAGCTCGGATAAGGAACCTGGCTCCTGGCTGCCTCGCACTCGCGCCGCGTGGCGAAGGACGCGATGGGAGTCCAGCTTGCTGGGGTGACCGGCGCGTCGGCGAGAGCCGTGCTTGGCTTGACTGCGGGAGTGGCGGATGCGGAGTTCGAACCGACGACCGTGGCCATCGTGGTTGCGGCGACCACTGCCAAAATGGTCCGGATCAGTGCTGTTTTCATGTTGAACCTCCTTTGTGGTGTGGGGCGTGGTGTGCGGATCGCACTTGTAGCGGTGCTGTAGTTCGTCCGTCAGAGAGGAAGCCTCACTCGGCGGCTCTCGACGTTCGTTGTGACGACCGCTTCGAAACCGGCGGCACTCTTGGCGATCGCCGCGAAGACCGTCTTTCCGTCGAATTCGAAGGCTGCCAAGACGCGCGCACCGCGTGAAAGATCGAGCAGTCGAGCGCGGCCGGGGTTCGCGACGTGGCCTCCGAAACGGTTGGCGTCCACGACCACGGCGAGTCGCTCTGCCGGATCGAGCCAAATGCGCGGGCTGACGGTCGAATTCGGCGTGGTGAGGAATCCCTCGACGTCTGTCGACTGCGTGGCAGGTGAGGGTAGTGCCGCGAAGCGGAAGAGGATGTTGCCGGCGTATCCCGGGGTATGTGGTTGCAGGACGGCGAGGGCGATGCCGAGGGATCCCGTTTGGCTGAACCCCGCCCCGCCCAGGGCGGGCCCCGAGCCCGTGAGGGTTGCGAAACCCACCGGCTGACAGAGGAGTTCAGAGGTCGCGGGCTTGTCGAAGACACCGTAGGCCGGCCATCCAGCCGAACCTGGGCCTGGCGGCACCACCCTGAGCCGCCTCGACGGACCCAGCAGTACGGACTGACCCACGATCTGCACGGCAGGGCGCCATTCGACGAACGGCCCCTCCCTGTACGGCAGAGCAGGGCTGTTGAGTTCGGACGCGGCAACGGCCGTTTCCTGTCCGCGTGCCATGCTCGCGGTCGCTGCCGTCACTGCTATCCCAGCCAGACATCGGAAAACCGTTCGCCTTTTCAACGTAATCTCCTTTCGGGAGATCACCCGCAAGGCACTAGCGGGTGATTCCTGATTGGCTCGCAAGGAGATAGTCGCGCCACGAGGCAAAGGGCGATATTAGAAGAACTCAGTAGAATCGATCTTCTTGGCGGTGGAAGCTGTAGTCATGGGGACTCTGTCAGCGAGGGACTACGAGCACATGCTTGACCTTGCCACCACTCTGCTGAACAGCTCGGACTCCGCGTCGCCTTGGTCGCAAATCGTTGACGGACTTGTCGAGTCACTTCACGGCACCATGAGTGTCATGGCCGTCCTGCAGTGGGAGACACGCGTGGGCCAGATGCTCGCAGGTGCCCCGGACTGGCTTGGCCAGGAGCGTATGGACTCGTTGATCTGCACGCATATGCGAGCCCATCCACTCATGCGACTGTACGCGGCACACGGTGACCGCTCGCCGCTGACACTCGACGACATCGCTGATGAGACCTGGCGGCGCAGCACTGCCTACCAGGCCGGACGAGAAGCCCTCGGGGTCACCCGACAGCTCGCGCTCCCGCTGCGCGCCCCGGCCGGTGTCATCCGCACTTTCGTCATCGGACGTGACGGCCATGACTTCAATGACCGGGACCGTGCCTTCGCACGACGCGTCCAGCCTCTGCTCGTAGGGCTCGACTGCCACTTGCGGGAGTTGGATTCTCTCCGCGCGGCGCTGCCCGCCCCGGCCTCGGTGCCGGACCTGACACCTCAACAGCGAGCAGCCGAATACGGGATCACGCCACGGGAACTGACTGTGCTGGGCTTGCTGACCGAGGGGCTGACCGCCGTTGCCACGGCACGCCGGCTGAACATCAGTGTGCATACGGTGACCAAGCATCGGGAGAACCTGTACCGCAAGCTCGGCTCCCACGATCGGATCACCACCGTGCTGGTGGCTCAGGAACTGGGGTTGGTGCCCACGGGTCCGCCTCGCGCTCACCGGTCGGTATCGCCTGATCGGTGAGCGTCGTCAGCTCCACGAGCGTATGCGGCAGGATGAATGACCAACGAGGCCTCCGAGCAAGGTGATTGAGACGTCAGACATCTCGATCAACAGTCGGGAGGCCTCGCTCGTTGCGCTTCACGGGCCATCACCCGATCGGTGGCCAACTGGAAGACACTCAATAAGCCAGCCAGGAACGGGATATGACTACGATCAGGCTTTCCATCACGTGCTCCCACTCCCGCAGCGGACGGCCGGGAAAATACGGTGCGGTCGGCTGAGCTGGAGTGATAGCTAAGCGATGTGACGAAGAGTCTTGAGTTTTCCGCCCTGCTGCAACTGATCGACGAGCGGTCGGCCGCGTTCCGGAGTGCGGTTGCCGCCGCGCCCAGCCTTGACGCCCCGGTGCCGTCCTGCCCCGAGTGGACCTTGTTCGATCTGGTGCAGCACCTGGGTACGGGCCAGCGCTGGTGGGCCGCGATCGTCGCCGCGGGCCCGGCCGAGGCGCCGCCGGCCAAGGACGCCGCAGAGGTGCCGCGCGACCTCGAGGCGCTGCTGGCCTGGTACGCCGAGTCGAACGAACTGCTGCTGAGTGCGCTGCGTGAGGCCGGTCCGGAGCGCGAGTGCTGGACGTGGTGGGCGGCCGGCGTTTCGCCGGCGAATGCCTGGGGCGTTGCCCGGCGACGGGTGCACGAGGTACTGGTGCACACCTACGACGCCCAGCTCGCCGCAGGCGCCGTGCAGCCGATGCTGGCGGACATCGCGATCGACGGCGTGGCCGAGTTTCTCGACACCTGCAACTCCACCCCGGCGGCCTGGCCGCACGAGGCCGCCACCATCCACTACCACGCCACCGAGGGCCGCTCCTGGCTCCTCGCGCTGGACGGCACCGGCGCCTGGCCCGCACCCCTCACGGACGACGCCGCGCCCGCCTCCGCTTCGGCCACGGGCACGGCCGAGCAACTGCTCCTCTTCGTCTGGGGCCGCCTCACGCTGAGCGACCTGGAGATCGAGGGCGACCAGCGGGTGTTCGAGCAGCTGATCGCCTGGGAGCCCGAGGAATAGCCAGTCGATACCCCCGGCGGACGGTCTGGATGACGTCCGCGTCAGTGAACATCGTGAGCGGCTCCGCCTCCGCGCGGCGGACGGCCGGTACGGCCTCGTACAGCTCGGGTTCAAGTGCCTACCGCAGTACCGCCGACTCAGCCTGGAAGGGGACATGGCTACGGCCAAGCCTTCTGTCGGGTGCTCTCAGGCAGCGCTCTTCTTGCGGCGGCGGCCTGCGCGGCGGAGGGCGTCGACCAGTTCGTCTCGGCTCATCTTGGAGCGGCCGGAGATGTTCTGTTCGGTGGCCTGTTCATAGAGTTCTGACTTGCTCAGTCGCCGTAGTTCACTCTTGCCGGCGCGGCCGTGCTCCGGCTTCGGCGGGGACTTCTTGGCGGCGGACTGCTTCGACTGTGTCTCGCGTGTGGACTGGCTCCGCTTGCTGGCACGCTTCGTACGGCCGGCGCTGCCGGCCTGTTCGAGACTCGTCTCCAGCACTGACATCAGGTCGATGACGTTGGTGGCCTGCGGCGCCTCATCGGCGTGGGCGATTTCCTTGCCCTTGGCCTTCGCCTTGACGAGTTTCCGGACGCTGTCCTGGTAGGTGTCGCGGTAGCGGGCCGGGTCCCAGGAGGTGCTGAGGGCGTCGATGAGCTGGACCGCGGTGTCCAGCTCCTTGCCCCTGCCCCTGCCCTTGGCCGAGCGGCCGGAAGGCAGGTCCGGCAGTTCCTTGCTGGGGTCGCGGACCTCGTCGGCCCAGTGGAGCGTCTGGAGCACGAGGACCTTCTCCTGCGCGCGCAGCGCGGTCAGGTACTGCTTGCCGCGCATCACGAACGTGGCGATCCCGACCTTGCCCGCGTCGGCCAGGGCCGCCCGCAGCAGCTCGTAGACCTTGGTGTACTCCTTGCCTCGCGGGCCGATGTAGTAGGTGCGATCGAAAAAGGCCTGTTCGATGTCGGCGAGGTCGACGAAGTCGCTGATGTCGATGGTCCGGGACCGGCCCGGTGCGATCTCGTCCAGTTCATCGGGCTCCACGACGATGTATTCGCCGTCGGCGGCCTCGTATGCCTTGACGATGTTCTTGCCGGTCACCTCCTTGCCGGTGCGCTCGTTGACCCGCCGGTTGCGGATCCGGTCGGCGGTGCCGCGCTGGAGCTGGTGAAAGTGGATCGTGTGCTCCTTGACCGCGGTGAACAGGCCGACCGGGACGCTGACCATGCCGAAGGTGATGACGCCGGTCCATATCGCACGTGCCATGACCGACCACTCCCATCCCGCCTGTGCTGCATCGGCGCACCCGAGACAAGTACCCATGCTGGCACGGGGGCGCGTAACGCGCCGGGCGTGGTCGGGGCTGCGAGCGCTGGGGCGAGTACAGGTAGCGGCGCGGACGGTCCGCGCGGTATCGCCTGGTCGGCGTGGTGTGCGCGCCTGCCACTGGGTAGTGAGCGCCCCGGGGTGCCCGCTCAGCGTTCGTCGGATGCCCAGTCCGACCGGCGGAAGGCCCACCGGCCTCCGTGGAACCGTGCCGGGACGACCCGATCAGGTCCGGTCAGGTCAGGTCTCGGGTCGGCAAGGAGACGTTGGTGAGGCGCTCGGCTTTGGTCCAGAGCCGTGCCGCGACGTCCTTGTTATGGGCGCTGCGCGGCAGCCGCGTGGTTGTGGTGGGGCCGACCACTGCCCAACGGGGGCCGTAGTAGCCGCCGGCCACGGCTTGGGGGCTGGTGGCTGCGTACAGCAGCGGTTCGGTGCCCTGTTCCGGTCCCTGCGACGGCACGATCTTGTACAGGAGTGATTCCAGCATGCCGGGGCGGCCGCCGTTCAGGGTCGGCCCGGAGGTCATGAGGTTGGTGCGGGTGTAGCCGGGGTGGGCGCCGGCGGACAGCAGGGGCCAGCCGCGGTCGGCGGCGAGTTCGGCCAGGTGCAGCATCATGAGCATGTCGGCGAGCTTGGACTGGCCGTAGACCCGGGTGGGGCTGTAGTTGCGGGTGGCCTGGAGGTCGTCGAAGTCGATGCGGGCCCGGTTGGCGGTGCCGCTGCTCATCGTCGCCACCCGAGGTGCGGGGGCGGCCAGCAGCAGTGGCAGCAGTTGGACGGTGAGGGCGAAGGGGCCGAGGAAGTTGCTGCCCAGCTGGAGCTCGAAGCCATCGGCGGTTTCCGTGCGCTGGGGCACGTTCATCACTCCGGCGTTGTTCAGCAGCAGGTCGAGGGGTGTGCCGTCGGAGTGGAGGCCGTCGACGAACTCACGGACCGAGGCCAGGTCGGCGAGGTCCAGGCGGCGGACCTCGACCTGGGCTGTGGGGTGCGCGGCGAGGATCTCGGAGCGGGCCTGCTCGCCCTTGGCGGGGGTGCGCACGGCGAGCACGACATGGGCTCCGGCTCCGGCGAGTCGTTTGGCGGCCTCCTTGCCGGTGCCGCTGTTCGCGCCGGTCACGACGGCGAGCTTTCCGTGCTGATCAGGGACCTGGTACATGTCGAACCTCATTAAGTACTGCCGGTATCTTGTCTCCGTTTCCACGGTAACGTACCACCGGTCACTTATCAAAGTACCGCCGGTTTGTAATATGTCCGTGTGACCTTCCAGCGCGCCCGAACCGACGAGCAACGCAGCCAGCGACGACGCCAGATCCTCGACACCGCGGCGGCGATGCTGACCGAGATGCCGGTCGCCAAGCTGAGCCTGAACGAACTGAGCCGACGCGTCGGCCTGGCGAAGGCGAACGTGCTGCGCTACTTCGAGTCGCGTGAGGCGGTCCTGCTCGAACTGCTCGACGCCGAGATCCAGGACTGGATCGCCGAACTGGAGCAGGCGCAGCCGTCCGACGGGGCCATGGCCCGACAGCGCGGAGACCGCCTGGCCGACGTCCTGGCCTCCTCGCTGGCGAGACGTCCGGTGCTGTGCGACCTGTTCAGCGCCCAAGGCGCGGTCCTGGAGCAGAACATCTCCACCGAGGCCGCCATCCGGCACAAACACGCCGCCCGCCAGTCACTCCACACCCTGGTCCAGCTCACCTTGCGCCACCTGCCCGAACTCGGCCCCGACGGCGCTGCCGCCCTCATGGAGTCGAACCTGCTCATGGCCATGTCGGCCTGGCAGTGCAGTCGCCCTTCGGAGGCGATGCTCGCCGCCTACGCCTCTGACCCCACCCTGGAAGCCATGCGCCTGGACTTCACCGACCTGGTCCGCCGCACTACGGCAGTCACGGCCTCTGGTCTGCTGGCCCGACAGACAGCACCGGCCGGCACCGACGCCGCCAGCTGAACGACGACCGCTTCGCACCGCACGGGACGTGGCGCCGCACACGACGGGCGCGGCGGGCGCGGCAACGAGCGGGCGGATTCGATGGGCCGATGCTTGTAGGTACGGGGGACTGTGCCGAGAGCGAGCTGAAGCCGGCAGTCATCAACAGGAGTACGCCGTCTCGGCCTGCGGCGAGGCCGGTCCGCCTCGACGACGAGGTTGACGCCGCTCAAGCCCGTCCACGTCAGCACCACCACGACGCGTGCGGCTCGGCGAGGGATCGCCCCGCCAAGGAGCCGCCCGAGCATCGCGCAGGCCAGCCCGCGACAACGACACTGCCCAAGACCCTGATCCGGTGGGGAGGCGACCCGCTACGAGCGTCCGGCATTCGCGGGGCGAAGGATCACCGGGCCCTCTGCCGCATGCTCGCCCAGTGGCCGCCCTGCGCGACGGCGCGATCCGCCTCTGCAACGGCCGCGCGGCCGCGACCAGATGGCCCGCGCGGTGTGCTGACACCTCCTTCCTCCGGTGCCCGAAGGTGGAACACGTCGCGTCGCCCTGCCGAACGCTCCGGGCATGACGACAACCTGCGCCTGGTCGTCCACAGCTGACTGCGCCCATGAACTACTCCCCACCAGGGGCGTCCGTCCGAACGGCCCACAGCCAACTCGCGGATCTTGAACTCGACGCGGACCATGGACACGACTGACAAGGCAAGGCGCAAAGGATAGGTAGATGCCCCGAAGGCCCGCCGGCCGGACCATCGCGTCCCGTCACCGCGCGATCATCGCCACACTCGGTCTGACCCTGGGTGCCTGCGTACTCGTTGGCTGCAGCGACAGCGACAGCGACCAGGACGCCGGCCCGTCGCCCCAGCCCACGCCCAGTAGTCCCGATGCTGCGTCGTTCTCCGGAGTGCCGCCATCTGCGCTGGCCTCACGTGCAGCTTCAGCGATCGCCTCCGCGCACGCTTCCGCTTCGGCAGCCGCATCCTCCGCATCGGCCCGCGCCTCGGAGTTCGAAGCCTCCGTCGAGGCGGAGGCCGCCCGCGCCAGCAGTGCGGCCGAGAAGGAGCTGAAGAACGTCCAGGGACGTGGGAACGCCCTATCGGAGGTCGGCATGAAGGGCCTGCCCAGGAACGAGACCAGTGGTCTGCTCGCCGTCCTTGTCACGATCACCAACAAGACCGACACCACGGCTTCGTACGCGGCACAGGTCGATTTCGAAGACAGCAGTGGCAAAGTAGTGGAGACGAGATTCGTGGGTGCGGAGGATCTCGAGCCGGGCAAGATGGAGCAGCCCATTGCCTTCAGCCGACAGCCTCAGGATGCCGAACTAACGCCCCGGCTGGCCAAGGCCCAGCGTTACTGAGCATCCGTCGTTCTTGGCCTTGGCGTGTCCCGGCCGGAGGGTTGGCCAGGTCGCACCGGAGATCTGCCGGCGTGCCCGCGGTCCTCGGCCGCCAGGAGCCCGCGCGAGGCCGTCACGCCGGGGGAAGCGTGTGTCCTCGCGCGGGAGGCTTGCTGGCGAGCGCCGACCTCAGGCGCGGCGCGGCCGCTTCCTTCCACTGTCCCAGCCATGCTCCTGTTCGGACCCCTCTGGACGGGAGTACTTTGCCTGGGTCCGCGCGCTCTCGCGTCTAGACAGTCGATGTCCGGGGCGATCTCTGCGGGGACGCAAGGACGGCTCGGCCTGCCGCAGGGCGAAGTGAGTGCCTGGGCTGGCCGGGCTTCGGGCCCTCCTGGCGAGTGGTGGGGCGTCGCGACGCGTTCTCAGTGCGAGGCAGGCCGCTTTTGTTGCGCCCGGAACATCGCATCCTCGTCCGTGCCTGTCTGGCACTGCGGGCACAGTTCGTACTTGCCCCGGGCACTGATCACACTTCCCCAGCCACGGCACACGTCGCAGCCGCGGGCTCGTACTGGGTCAGCGTGAGCAACAGGCATTTCGGCCGAGTTCCCTACCCCGCGGTTCTCACACAACTCGCATTTCGGGCTTGGTGAGCGGTGCGGCGTCGCGTGAAGGGTGGCCGGCCGCTCCTGGGCAGGAAGGGGATGGAAGCGCGGCGCGATGGGCCCCGATCTCGTACGCGCATTTCTCGCCTTCATCGGGCAGCAGATGCTGGCATGATGATGCAAATGACCTTGTCCCGAAAGGCCAATGCCGCGTAGACGGCCTGGCGCGCTACGCGCTGAACGATCTCCTCGAGTTCCTTGGAGTCTGCCTCCCGACCGCATCCACGGTCTCTCGTCGCGAACCAGCGTTGCGATTGACCGGGTGGAGCGACTCTCGGACGACTATTACCTCTACCCCGGTGCCACCGACCGCGCGCTGAGGCGATATGGAGCGTTCCTGGAGCCACCGGGCAGACGACCCCTGTATCCGCAGGAAACGGGGTGTTCATGCCGTGGGTGTTCCTTCGAGGACGTTCGACACGCCCGCGACGTACTTGAGGAAGTCTTGCGGCAACTGCCATCCAGGCTACTGGCCGAGCTCAGGAACCGAGTACGTGCCCTGGACGTCCGGTACCTCGAGCGCACGCTGCCGAAAGTGGATCTCGATCGGTCATGATCACGCGTTGTGGTGCGTGGAGGTCTGACGGATGCACCGTGGCCGGCTTGTGTCTCTGCTGCCCAAGGCTCATTGCCCACTGCGGATCTCGTCGAGATTCTCCTCGAAGGCCTTCGTCTCCGCGATCAGCTGGTCGCGTGCACTCTCCTGTGCCTTGTCGCCCTGGTCCTTGAATTCCCTGCTGAAATGTGGCTGGAGTTGGCTCCACCAGCCGTAGTTCAGCATCGCCCATGCTTGCGGACACAACGGGGCGCGGGTTTTCGGCAGGTAGCCCGCACCGACCAGGGACTCGTAGAACCTTTTCTGGTCGCTCCCCTCCAGGTAGCAAAGGAAGTTGAAGACCCGTTGCTGGGTGACGGGGTGATCGCTCGAGAGCCCTTCCAGCGTCAGCTTGCCTTCCTTGCGGGCGATCTCGTCGAAAAGGATGGCGGCTGCCAACGACGGACCCGGACCAACCTCGTTGACGGTGTAGAACGACGCGAAACCGTCGGCGGCGTCCTCCTCAAGGCCGAGGTTCGGAAGTAGAAGCTGACGTTGCAGAGCATGGCCCATCTCGTGACCGAAGATGAACTGGGTCGACAACGCGGTCAGGTCGTCGGCGTTGTAGCTGGACTGGGGGAACAGGGCGGGACGCTTGACGGTCTTGACCACATTACTGAGGGCCTCTTGGATCTGAGTCAGGAACGGCGGGGGCACGAAAATCGTCCTGCCGTCGGGCTGGGTGACCGCATCCGTAACCCCCGGTGGGACCTTGTCGGTGACTTTCACGACCAGGTCATGCGGGAGGGCGACCGACTTGTTCACCCAGTCGGCGGCCTGCTCGAGCACACGGGACTTCCGGATCACCGTTACGGCCTGCCGGTCCTCCGGCTTGATGGTGTTGGCCTCGTAGACGACCGTGACCTTGCCGTTTGCGTCAGCCTTGCTGCCGTTGCCGTTGCCGTTGCCGTTGCCGTTGCACGAGGCGACTGCGAAGCCGGCGACGAGCAACGCCCCCGCGATAGCAGCAGTCCTCAACATGGCCCAGTGCCCACCATTGCTCAGCACCCTGGTCAGCTCTCTTCCTTGGTTGAGGTGTTGGGGCCGGCGGTTGCACTTTCGTGGTCTCCGGTGCCACTTCGCGTTGCGGGAGGGGGACACGAACGTAGCGAGCCGGGACGGCTAGCGGTATCGCATGTTCGATCGTGCCGACGGCCGGAGGCAGGACTCGAACCTGACACGCGGATTATGCCCAACGGACCCGGTGTCCGCAATGACCCATTTATGCCGGTTTTGCGCCAGAGGGCGTGTCGCAAAGGGGATCTTGATCGGTGATGATCACGCGTTGTGATGCGTGGAGATCTGGCAGATGCGCAATGGGTCCGGCTTGAGCCTCTGCTGCCCAAGGGGAGGGAGCCGGGGAGACCTCCGAGCTGGTCCAGGCGGCAGCTGATAGACGGGATTCGGTGGCGGACGTGGGCAGGGACGCCGTGGCGGGATGTGCCCGAGCGGTACGGACCGTGGGACCGGATCTACGACCTCGTCCGCAGGTGGCAGCGCAACGGCGCCTGCCACCGGATCCTGGAGCAGGTGCAGGCTGACGCCGATGCGAAAGGCCTGATCACCTGGGACGTCAGCGTGGATTCCACCGTCCGCCGTGCCCACCAGCACGCCGCGGGAGCACGTAAAAGGGGAGCTGCAAAAGGAACCGCCCGGCGGCAACACAGCCGAACCCGACGACCACGGACTCGGACGCTCCCGCGGCGGCCTGACCACGAAAATCCACCTGGCCACCGAGCAGGGCCAAAAAGCCCTGTCCCTGAACATCACCGCCGGCCACCGGCACGACAGTCCCTACTTCCGGCTGGTCCTGGAGAAGATTCGAGTGCCCCGCCAAGGACCCGGCCGGCCGCGCACGAGACCCGGCAAGGTCCGGGGCGACAAGGCTTACGGTTCCCGCGCGAACCGCGCCTACATGCGGAAGCGCGGGATCGCTGCACCATCCCGCAGAAGGCGGACCAGATCCGCAACCGCAAAGACCTCGGCTCCCGCGGCGGCAGACCACCGAAGTTCGACAAGGAAGACTACAAACAACGACACGCCGTCGAGTGCGGTATCAACCGCCTCAAGAGGCACCGCGCAGTAGCCACGAGGTACGACAAACTGGCCGTCCGCTACGAAGCGACCGTGCTCGTCGCGGCCATCAACGAATGGCTCTGACCAGCACTTTCGCAACAGACCCAGTGCCGTTCACGGGGGCTGAACCTGCATGGGCCACTGTCCGGCGGGCTGGTCGGCCATGCGCCGCGGGGGAGCGAGGTGCCTCCTGGCCAGCCGCGGCAGCCCGGGGGCGCCAGGTTGGCCGACGTGTCCTGGTCCCTTGTGTCGGGTCAGGGCAGGGGCCAGGCCATCGGGACGTGATCGGCGCAAGCGTCGTGGCCGGCCCAGTGCACCAGCGATGGTTTGCCGCATACGACGCCGTGCATCCACTCCCGCTCGCCGCCGGGCATCTCCACCTCACGGGCGACCAGGCGCCGGCATGTTGTTTCGTCCATGATCCGATCTCACTTCGCTGGCCCTGTCTTGCGTGGCCGCTAGATCGCTAACAGCGCTCGGTTAATATCAACGTTACGTCCACGCGCGTAGATGTGGCGTAAAGCCAGTGCCTGCAGGTCGATAGGCCGGACCCTGCCGTGTGCTCGGCGCCAGCAGGGTCGGCCTTTTTGGGGCCCCGTTGCCCCAGCGCCCAGGGCAACGGGTGGATGGTGTTTTCAGCGGCGCAGCGGCTGCTGTCTTCGCATGGCTTCGGCCACCTGCCGGCGGGCGACGAACAGTGCCGTGTCCAGCTGGCGGGTGCCTGTGATCACACACAGTGTGTAGGTCGCGTTGTCGAGCTGGCGGGCGATGTCGGCGGTGTGCTGGGTCGCTAACCGGCGCTGGAGTGTCTCGCACCGTTCGATGAGCTCCCGCAGGAGTGAGGGGCTTGCCGTCAGCATGGCTTCCTCCCTGCATCCTCCCGAGTGGACGGCCTCCGGTTCACCCATACGGTGGCAGCCCTTGGGTCCCGTCGCATCCTGAGCAGGAGCGTCCCCGGCTGTGACCTGGCCTTTCGTCGCCTGAGCGGTCGCTTGGCCGTGCTGTCAGCCGCGGTCGTCAGGTCGGAGAGGCCCACCGGTCACCAAGGTCAGGAACCGCAGAGAGCAACGAGCCTTCTACTGAAGGTCGCGTCCGGACGCGTCGCAGTTCTCGCGGAGCGCGATGCGGGCGGTAATGCGTTTGCCGACCGGCTCGGGGTCCATGGACAGGTCCTGGGTCACGGCCTGGACGATCTCCAGGCCGTGCTCGCCGATCCTGCCGGGATCCGCGGCCCGAGCGGCGGGGAAGGTGGGGTCGCTGTCCCACACCACGATGTCGATGGCGTGAGCGGTGATGCGCAGCTCCATCAATACCGGCCCGGGCGCGTACTTGCGGGCATTGGTGACCAGCTCACTCACCACCAACTGGGTGATCTCCAGGACCTGTTGTGAGACCGGCAGGCCGTACTGGTCCTGCGCGTGGGTGAGGAACTCCGTGGCCCGGAGGCGGGCTTGGGCGATGCTGGTGCCGGTCCCCTCCAAGGCCAGGGAAGTCTGCCAGGCACGACAGCCTGCCGCCGCAGTGTCGTTTCCTCTCGCCTCTGGTCCCATCGCGGTGTGTCCCCATTCCCCGTCTTGGACTCCGACGCCCGCCCCGGCAACCGGTCAGGCACTCCTTGTTCTTGTTGCACCGGCCATCCAGTGGCTCGCCTCTACGGGCGAGCGGCCGGGTGTGCCAGGATCACCAGCATGACTGACGGACGAGAAAAACACAGCGAACGAGCTGGGCTGCCGGGACGGCTGTCCGTCGACGCGACCGTCAGCGACGGCATTCGCGTGCTCACCGTAGCCGGGGAGATCGACTACGACACCTGCGAAGAGCTCCAGCAGAACCTCGAACCCTCCACCCCTGGGCCTGCGCGTGTGGTCGTCGACATGCACCAGGTCACGTTCATGGACTCCAGTGGCATCAACGTCCTCCTCGCCGCCTACCGCACCCACAGCACGGCCGGCGGCTGGTTGCGCCTGGCCGGACCCACGGGCGCTGCCAAGCGCGCCCTGCAGCTCGTCGGCCTCGACACCGTCATCGATTGCTACGAAACCCTTGACCAAGCGCTCAACGCCTGAGGTCCGCAGTCAGCGGCTCCTCGCGTCCGCCTGGAGCCTGGCCTTCTGATCGATCTGCGGCGAGGCCTCTCAGATCGCACCGCGGGAAGAGGGGCCCGGTAGCTGTGCCGGGTCCCTTTCCCCTCCTGGATGCTGTGCCGGTCCCCGGCCGCAACAGGGCCACGGCAGACCGTACGGGCGAAACCACCTTCCGGTGTCGATCGGTTCGGATGTGTCAGTCCTTTCCTGACGGCATCATTGATTCTTCACGAAGGTCCGGTTTGACGGTGGACTCATCGCCAGTCGTCGATCACGTAGGCGTCCGGGTGGCTGTAGCCAGGTTCGCTGGGGCTGTGCATGGTCACGCCTTGAAGCCAGGTACGGAAACCGCGGTCGATCATGCGCCGGTAGGCATCCTGGCGGGCCAGGTTCATTCCGGCATCCAGGTGCTCCAGTCCCTTCTCGGCGGCCAACTGTTCGCAGGCGGTCAGTAGACGTTCGAACCGGTCGGCGGCGCCCGGGCCGGGGCGTACGGCACCGAATTTGACGAAGCAGACGTCCTCACCGGCCTCCGACCCCGCTCCGCAGTGGCAGACAGCCAGACCGTCGAGGTCGGCGTCGTCGCCCTTGAGGAGGATGGTGTCACCGAGCCCTTGCGCCTGGGTGGCCGTGATCTCGCGCTCCAAGCTCAGGCCCTCGTACACGGTCCCCGTCAGCGCGCGACTGAGCCTCAGTGCGTCGGGCCGCTCGCCGGCGGTGATCTCGCTGTACAGCACTCGGCCGGGGACTGCGGCACTGGCGGCGACCCGCTTCTTCATGATGGCTGTCAGGAAGCGGGGCCAGAAACCGTACCGGCGGTAGAGCTCGAGGTGCTTGGGACTGTGCGAGAAGGTGAACAGGCCGAGGTGGCGGTTCTGCCAGGTGTCGAAGCATGCCATGACCGGGTCCATGAGCCGCCTGCCGATGCCCTGGTCCCACAGGTCCGGATGCACGGTCAGCGGACCGAAGTACCCGACGCTGCCCCAGTTCGCGGCGAAGTTCGATCCGACGACGTCGCCGTCGACGGTCGCCGCGAAGGCCGCGTGTGGATCTGCCGCCCAGCGCGTGCGGACGTAGTCGGCGGTCTCGAAGAACGTCGCCGGCTCAGGGATACCGAGGAAGGTCCCGAAGGCGACCCGGAAGATCTCGTCGGCCCGATCCAGGTCCGACTCGACCAGCGGGCGGACCGACACCGAGGTGGCGACACTCGGTCGCTTCGCTGCGGGCATGATCGTTCTCCTTTCCGCCCCCACTTCCATCGCACCACGGCCGTGCGCCGCAGTCGAAGCGACCGGTCCTGCGGTATCTCAGGACTCGAGCCGCCGCGTTTCCTGATGGCCCGCACGCGCCACGAGCCCGTCACGCCGACGGCCGGCGGGGCAAAGGAAAGGGAAGGGCTGCTTCGACCTCCCGAGGCTCGGCAGCCCTTCCCTGGCAACGGCCGTTGCGGCCACCCGGCGGAAATGAATCCCCGCTCATGCCGCCTTGCTGCGCCTTCGTGGCGGCTGCCACCCGGAACTGAGCCTGGACGGCATCCATCGCCCGCCGGAGTGGTGTGCGCTCCTGTCACAAGGCTGCGGTGTTCTCCGTCTCCCAGCGCAGCAGGTCCCCGGGCTGACATTCGAGGACTTCGCAGAGCGCGGCGAGTGTGGTGAAGCGTACGGCTTTGGCGCGGCCATTCTTGAGTACGGCGAGGTTGGCGGGAGTGATCCCCACGCGTTCGGCGAGTTCACCCACGGACATCTTCCGTTTGGCGAGCATGACGTCGATGTCGACGGCGATCGGCATCAGATCACCTCGTCCAACTCGGCCTGCATCTGGGTGGCTTCGACGTCACGGTCGACGGCTTGGGCGAGCAGCATCCGCAGTACGAGCACGATGAGGGCGACTCCCAGGATGGCCAGGCCGACCCCGCCCATGATGACGGTGACGCCCGGGTCGTCCCGTTGGCTCGGAGCGTTGATGGCCGTGACGGTGAACCACAGGAGGGCAGCGGTCACGATCGCGCCGATCACGCCGTCCACGTACCGGAAGGCGGCGTGGGAGAACACGGTTCTGCGTCGCACCATCGTCACCAGCCGCCATACGCAGACCAGGGCGACCTGGACCGACACCATGCCGAAAATCGTGATCAGGCGCAGTGCGGTCAGCGGGAGAGTCCCGTCCTCGGGGTCGTTGCCGCTGATCAGTGTCCAGAGCATCAGTACCTGCAAGCCCGCGGTGCCGGCGAGCACGATCACGAGTACGGCGCGCAGTGCACGCACGGTCAACTTTCCCATACCTCACCCTTCCATCGAATCGCGATGGGAATCTATCGAAAATCGATAGCCAGGGCAAGTGAGGGCTGTAGGGGGCAGCAATTCTGCACGGGAGTGGTGGGACTGGTCCGCCGCTGTCCCTGTCGTGGCGGTTGCGCGTCGCGCGGCCGGGCCGCCTTCATGCGGATGTTGGCTTCGCGTGTCGAACGGCTCCTTCGGTCGGAGTGGGGCTGGCCCGGACCGCGTGGTGGTGCGGCCGGTGGCTGGAGCGTGGTCTGCATCCACCAGTGTGCCGACGATCATGGCGACAGATCCGCCGCCGGAAGGGGCGTCGCCGAGGTATTCGGACTGCGCGGCCGGTGTGGGGGTTTGTGTCGCATGGCGCCGGTCGAGCTGTGACGCAGGAGCGAGCGAGGGGACCTTGTGGCCGGTTCCGTCGCCTGGCGCAGAGGCTGCGCCTGGCGATAGCGGCCGGCCACCAGGTCCCGCCCGATAGGGGTCTACGGGGCCGTCACGCTCAGAAGGCGAATGCCGCCGCTCCCTGAGTTTCCTTGATGCATGAATTGGCGAACGTGTGCTCGTAATTCACGCGGGTCCCTCGCCATGCACCTTGGATGGTGACGACGACGGGCCGGTACTCCTTCGTGCAGGGCCGCCCCGCCTCGTTTCCGCGGAGTGTGGCCAGGCGTCCGAGGTCCCCGTTCACGCGATCCAATTCCGCACAGGCCTGCCGCGGGTCGGGGTGCGTCCCCGAGGTGGTGTAGGCGCAGTTCAGGGTCACCGCGCGCTCCGGTGTCGCGGTCATGGCCGTCTCGCCGTGGCCCGTGGTGAAGACCAGGGCCGAGGGGGCGTACAGCGAGGCGGGGGCGCTGTGCGCGGGTGTGCTCAGGGGTCCCGCTACGGCTGCGGTGAGCAGAGCTCCTGACAGTGCCCAGCGTGCCATTCGTCGCATGGTGTGTCTCCCTTCTCTCGGTGGTGCTGAAGGCTTCGAAGTACCCGTCCTATTACCTCCCTTTCAGGGCGGACAAGAATGAACCGGCCTCACCGCTGCAATTCAGACCAAATTGCCCATTCAATCAGTGGCTTGATCGGCGGGGCAGTCTTCGCAGTTGGGGAGGTGAGCAGCCTTTGGTGCTTTCGGCCGGTTGCCGGTGTGGCCGAGGAACCCGGGGTGCCGAGGGTGCGAAACGGCCTGAATGGGGTGAGCGTGGCTGGGGTGCCGTAATGCGCTCCGTAGAGCGCAGGACCATGAGGCACGGGTCAGCTACCGGGCTTGCGGCAGGCCCGATCCTTCTCGTGCCGACTGCTAGAGCTACTGCAGAGTTTTGACTGGTCAGGGGAGTGAGTTCCATGCTGTGGCAATGAGCTTGGCCGGCGTCGGCGGCCGGGGGTCCGTTGGACCCGCCCTTCAGCCGCTGCGTTTCGCCAGGCGTCGTCGAGTCCGTCCCAGGACGATCAACTCAAGGAGAACAGTGCCCCGTTGGACCGCCGCCCTGACCGAGGCCGGCATCACTGATCAGACCTTGAGGCGCGCCTACGACTCACAGCGAGAGCTGGTGCGGAAATTCGCGTTCCCGCAGTACCTCGCCGCCCGGCTGTTGCTCCCTGCGCGGCTTCTCCCGCCCGTTGTCGCCATGGTCGCCTTCATGCACGAGACCGACGACCGGATCGACACCGGGGACCCCGACATCCGGAGCAAGGCGCTGAGCGAGTGGGACCGACAGGTGAGAGAGGCACTCGACGTCGCCTCTGGTGCCGGCACTTGCGACAACTCCTTGCTCCTGGCCCTCGCCGACACCGTTCGCCGACACCACCCGCACCTGGCTGTCCGCGTGCACGACTTCCTGAACGGGGCGCCAACCGAGGCGAACTGGACCGGCTTCGAGACCGAGGCCGACTTCCAGGCCTATATCGACAGCTACTCACTGCCGGCCCTGATGCTCACCGCGTCCCTGATGGCGCCGGGGCCGGAGAGCGGCCAGGAGGAGGGCTTCCATCAAGGATGTCGAGCATTGATCGAAGGGTGGCAGCGGTCCGACTTCCTCGCTGACCTGTCCGAGGACGCCGAGCAGGGCCGTATCGGCATCGCGCGGGACGAACTGGAACGACACGGCCTCACCCTCTTGGACCTGCACACCAAGTCGGAGAAGTGCACTCCCGCTCTGGGACGGTTGGTCAGCACACAGGCCGATCTCGCCGAGGCCGCGCTCCGGGCGTGCCGGGGGCTGCCTGCCATGGTCGAGCCGCCGTACCGACCCTTTCTCCGGGCCTTGATCTCCGTACAGGAGCTGCAACTCCGGGCCGTCCGAGGCAAAGGAGGATCACTCCTGCACGAGGAGGCGCGACCTCCGATCGCAGCCACCCTCTTGGTGCTGGCGAGGCAGTACGTCGCCGCGAAGACCCGGCAACGCCGAACGCGGCGCTAGCGCGTCCGCAGCATTGTCGTGCAGTTCTGACTCGCGAGACAGCGGTCGATTTTTGCTCCGGAGCGCCCCTTCCGGACAGAAGCATCCTTCTGCCCGAGTCGCACATGCAGAGCGTCGGACCAGGGCGGCGTCGTTCAGGCGATGTGTCTCTCTTGATGCCGATTCAGGCCGCTGACGTAACTGTGGGATTCGCGGACCGGGTTTGAACGGAGGCAGGCACAGCCTCCGAGTGGTCATGAGGTGTCGAGTCCCTGATCACCATGTCGGTGTCAGTGGGAATCCTCCAGCCGCGGCCACCGGTGGAGAGTCGGGTGCCCGTGTGTTTCGCTGCAGGCGGTGACGGTCTCGGGTGGCTCAGGCGCGTGCAGTCGTACTCGGCTGCGCTGAGGTCGTGCGGGCCCGGTTCTCACGGATCTCGTCATGGTGGGCGGCGGCCCAGCCGACGAGGGACGTGGCGATCTCGTGGAGGCCACGGCCGAGCGGGGTCAGGGTGTACTCGACGCGCGGGGGCACTTCGGCGTAGGCGGTGCGGGAGATCAGGCCGTCCTGCTGGAGTTGGCGCAGGGTGAGGGTGAGCATGCGCTGGGAGATCCCGGGAATTTGGCGCTGCAGGTCGGTGTAGCGCAGCGGGCCCGGCTCCAGGACGGCGATCAGCAGCAGGCTCCACTTGTCGCCGACGCGGTCCAGGACCTCGCGGATGAAGGTCATGTGCTCGGCGGGGATCGCCGCGCACGGCCCGATCGCCGCCGCCCCAACCGCCTTCGCCCCACCGGGCGCCTTCGCTTCGCGGGTCTGTTCCATGACGCACATTCCTCTCCGGCACGCACACGGATGTGCCTTTTGTATCGCCTTCCATACTGGTCCACCATGGCGTTACGAACAAGTCGTAAGAATTGGAGGTTCGTGGTGAAGGCGGACATCTGGTCCGAGGTGACGTGCCCCTGGTGCGGGCTGGGCCATCACCGGGGCAGCGGGCCGTCGAGCGGTTCGAGCACGCGGGCGAGGTGGAGGTGGTCCACCACTCGTTCCCGCTCAGCAGCAGCTTCCCCGAGGACCGCACCTTCTCCGTCCGCGAGGCTCTGCTGCGACGGCACGGTGTGGGCGGCGGTCAGGCCGAGGCGTCGACCCGGCGGGTCGAGGCACTGGCCGCAGGCGAGGGTCTGAGCCCCTACCGGGTGCTGGACAACCAGGTCGGCAACACCGACCTGGCCCACGAGTTCCTCGCCCACGCCTCCGCCCAGGGCAAGAACCGTGAAGCGTGGGACGCGATCTTCGACACCTACTTCGGCGAGGGCAAGCCCGTCTTCTCCCTGGACGACCTGCTCGCCCTCACCGACGCCCTGGGCCTGGAGCGCGAGCAGACCCGACAGGCCCTCGCCCAGCACCGCTACCGCGAGCATGTCCGCGATGACGCGGCCCGCGCTCGGCGCCTCGGCGCGACGGGTGCCCCGTTCATCGTCATCGACGGCCGCTACGGCGTCCCCGGTGCCCAGGACAGCGACACCCTGCTGGACCTGCTCCGCACCGCTTGGGACGACACCCACCCCCTCGCCCCCGCCGGTGGCGACGCCCCGGCCTGCGGCCCGGACGGCTGATCCCCCCACAGCCCCCGTTATCCAGAAACCAGGAGTCCGATGAACGTCCTGCTGTGGGTACTGCAGGGACTGCTGGCCGCAGTGTTCGCGATGGCCGGCGTCATGAAGACGACCCAGCCGATCCACAAGCTCGTCGGCACCCTCCCCTACGCCAAGGACCTCACGCCGGGCACGGTGCGGCTGATCGGGGCTGTCGAGCTGGCCGCCGCACTCGGACTGGTCCTGCCCGCTACTGCTGGCATCGCAATGGTCCTCACACCGCTCGCCGCACTCGGCCTCGCGGTGGTGATGGCGCTGGCCGGCACCTTCCACCTCCGCCGCCGGGAGTACAGCGCAATCGGCATGAACGGCGTGCTGCTGGCCCTGTCCGTCGTGGTGGCCTGGGGCCGCTTCGGCCCGTACTACTTCTGACCCTTCCGAATCCATTCCCAGCCGGCGCTGTCGGCCCTCCGCCCGCGAAAGGCGATAACTTCCCATGACCGACCTGCTCGTCCTCGGCGGCAGTGGCCGCACCGGCATCCACGTCCTGGCACAGGCCGCCGAACGCGGCCACCGCGTCCGCGCCCTGGTCCGCGATCCCTCCGCCGTCCACGCTCCGGCCGGTGTCGAGCTGATCCAGGGCACGCCCGCGAACATCGACGACATCCGCCGGGCCGCCCAGGGCACCGAGGCGGTGATCAGCGTGCTGAACAACGCCCGCGCCTCCGACAACCCCTGGGCCAAGCCGGTCAGCCCGCCGATGTTCATGACCGACGCCGCCCGCAACACCCTGACCGTCATGGCCGAACAGGGCATCCGCCGGATCGCCCTGACGTCCTCACAGGGCGTCGGCGACGACTGGGCCTGCCTCAACCCCCTGGTGAAGGCGTTCATCAACCTGTCGAACATCAAGGCCGGCTTCACCGACCACACCGGCGTCGACCAAGTCGTGCGCGCCTCCGACACCGACTGGACCCTCGCCCGCGCCGTCGCACTCACCGACAGACCCGCCACCGGCCCCCTGCACGCCGCCGCCCCCGGCACCACCGCCCCCGGGCGCTGGATCAACCGGGCCGACCTCGCCCGCTTCCTCCTCGACGCCGTCGACGAGGAGACCTGGATCCGCCGCGCCCCGCTGGTGTGGAACGGCCGGGGCTGACCCACCTCGAACCCTTGTGGTTGTCGCTGAAGACGGAACCGCCCTTGCCACCCGGTCGGTTGTCGCCGGGGCGAGGAGGGCTATGTCCCCGGCCCTGCTGGCGGATCCCGCAACTGCTGCGCGCTGCTTGAGAGACACGTCGAGCAGACCACCATCTCCGGCGGTTGATCGGCCGAGTCGGCGGCCGCGCCAAGGAAGGCGGCGATCAGCTCCCCCAGCAGCACATCGAGGTCGCCCACCGGCTGGCCGGCCAAGCGGAGCCGCGCCGGTCACTGGCGCCGGCGCTAAGTCGCCCCCGGAGCCGTCGGCGTTTCCGTAGACAAACCACTTAGAACACGCCGTGGGTCTCCTTGAGATGCCCGCATCTCACCCACTGGTCTCCGCCCACACCGCCGTGGTCGGGGAACTCCGTCCGGCAGGGATCGTCGCCTCCCGAGCCCCTGTAGCGTCGGCAGCGGCACCAGTGCGGTGTCGGCGGAGGCGGCAGCTCTCCGGAGCAGCTGAATTCGAGCGAATTACGCTCCGCGGGGCTCAGTTCCAACCCCGACTCGTGGATCATCGCCGCGGCCTTGTCCTGCGCTTCGATGAGCAGCGCAGCGGCCTCAGCCAGCATCCGTGACTGCGCGTCGGTCCTGTCGTTCCGTTTCGACTCGGACATCTGCGTTCTCCTGGTGGGTCAGATCTGGGCGTGCTCGGATTCCGTGTGCTCGCAGGTCCTGGTGGGCGATCCTGTGCCGAAGTCCGGGCCGGTGAAGTCGGTCCAGGTGTTGAGGCAGGGTTCTTCGCCGCCCGAGCCGCCGTAGTCGCCGCAGCCGCAGAAGTGCGGGGTGGGCGGGGGGTCCAGTTCGGCCAGGCAGGGGCGGCCGACCCAGTCACGTTCCTCAGAGGACAGGTCCGCGCCCGAGGCGCGGACGAGTTCGGCGGCCTTGCGGCGGGCTTCGACGAGCAGAGCCCCCACCTCGGCAAGGGTCCGGTTCTGGGCTTCCGTTCTGTCATTCCAGTTCACGGCTGCCGTCCTACCAGGGATCGCGGACCGAGCCCTTGCGGCACGCCCGCGCGGCTCCTCCGGCCCGTCCGTAAGGGGCCAAGAGAACGAACAGCAAGCGGACCGTGCCCTGCTGGTCGCGGCCTACTGGCGGACGAACCTGACGATGCGGCAGCTCGCGCCACTGCGCCGGGTGTCGAAGTCGGCGATGGGCCGGATCACCGACGAGCTGGGGGCCGATGCTCGCGCTTCAGCCCCGCAAGCGGTTCGCCAGGGACACCGTGCTCATCGTGGGCGGCACCCTAGTAGCTAGCCGGGATCACACCATCGCCGAGCGGTCGAAGAACTACCGGTGCTCCACCAACCACCAGGTCGCCATCGACGCCGACACCCGCCCGGTCGTTGTGGTCGGCCGACCGTTCGCCGGCAGCCGCCACGACTGCAAAGTGTGGGACGAGACGGGCGCCCGGGCCGCCCCGTTTGCAAGATCTCACGATCGCCGACGGTGGCTATCCGGGTACCGGACTTGTGATCCCGCACCGCCGGGAGCGCGGCCAGAGCGAACTCCGGGACTCGGAAGACGGAGTCAGTGATCCACCGGCACAGCACACGCATCCCTGCAGGGATGCGTGTGCTGTGCGGGCCGTTCGGGGGTGCACGACCTACTCAGCCGTGCCTTCCGTCTGTCGTCCAGCCGCCGGACAGCTGTTACGGCTGTCCGGCGACGCCTCCGACCCGATCGGTCCCTTTGGATTGCTGTACGAGCGCGTGAGGGGCGAGCGGTTCGAGAAGTCCGTGCGAATCGCGATCAATAGGGTGCTGTTCTGTTCCAGCGGCCGGAGTCACCACGGCGGTCTCTACCGAGGCCTTCCTCGTAGTGCGAGGCCCGGTCTAACGCCAGGGGCGCCCGCGCTTCCCCAACCAGCGCAGTGCCGAGGAACTGCCGGGGCCAGGGGAGTCGAACCTGTGGCCTCTTGAGTTTCAGGTCCGGCCGTATGAAGGGTGGTTGATCAGGGGCAGTTGATGGCCGTGTCGCCGGTGTCACGGTTGCAGGTGTCGAAGCCGAGGCCGCCGTCGAGGCTGTCGTTGGCGATCATGTTGTCCACGGCGTTGAGGGTGTCGTTGCCCTCGCCGCCGATGTGCGTGTCGTTGCCGCTGCCTCCGGTGAGGGTGTCGTTGCCCTGGTCACCCCTGAGAGTGTCGTTGCCCTCGTCGCCGTTGAGGGTGTCGTTGCCGGCATTGCCGTTGATGGTGTCGTTGCCGGCCAGCCCGGAGATCGTGTCGTTGCCGGGACCGCCGTTGATGGTGTCGTTGCCCGGCGTGGCCCGCAGTCCGGTGGCAGCCGGGTCGTCGCCGATGAGTCGGTCCGCCCGGGGGCCACCGTTGAGGTGGTCGTCACCGGCGCCGCCGATCACCGTTCCGGCGGCCTCCAGATTCGGGGAGATGGTGACGTCGTCATCGGCGTCGTTCGCGTTGACCCGTATCGATGTGACGGGCAGCGGACACTCTGCCGTGTGCGTCCCCGTCGACTGACACGGAACGACGGCAGCCACGGTGTCCCCTGCGTCCGACACCACGACGACGTTGCCCTGACGCCGGATGGTGATGTCGTTGGCCACACCCTGGTCGGCTGTGACCACCAGGGTGTCGCCCACCTCCTGCACGACCGTGGTGCCGGCCTGGCTTCCGCCGGGGGCCGCGTTCGGCGCGGCGGAGGCGGCAGTCAGCGGGGCGCAGACGAGTGCGCCGATCGCCACCAGCGTGGCGCAGATACTTCGTGTTCGAGTTCTCATGGGTGCCCGCCTTTCGGGTTGTCTCGCCGTGTACGGGTATTTGCGTGCTGCTCACTCGCGCTGGTCAGGGGCATCCGCTGACGTTGTCACCCAAGTCGGCGCGGCAGTCGTCCGCGTCGGCGCCGCCTTCGACGTAGTCGTTGCCGCTGATGTTGTCCACGGCGTCGATCGTGTCCCGGCCGTTGCCGCCGTCGGCGTAGTCATTGCCGGCGCCGGCGACGATCTGCTCGTTGCCGCTGCCGCCGTAGATCACGTCGTTGCCGGTACCGCCGTCCACGATGTCCGAGCCGCCGCGTCCCTCTATGGAGTCATTGCCGGAGCCGCCGAAGATTCTGTCCGCCTCGGCTCCGCCGGTCAGCGTGTCGTTGCCTGCGCCGCCCGAGAGGAAGTCGGATCCCTCGTCGCCTTCGAGGGTGTCGTTGGCGGATCCTCCGTAGAGGCTGTCGTTGCCCGCACCGCCGATGAGGGTGGCGCCGACGGCAGCCAGCGCGGAGGTGACGTTGTCGTCCTGGTCGCCGGCGTTGACCACGAGTTCGGTGGTGCCGGCGGCCCTGCAGGCGACTTCGGTCGTGCTGATGGCGGTGCAGTCGCCGGATGGTGCGACTGTGTCTCCGGTGTCTCTGATTCTGATGCTGTTGCCTGACTGCCAGACACTGATCGTGTTGCCCCGTCCGACTCCGGCGGTGACCGTGATGGTGGTGCCGGTCTTGTTCACCAGCGTCGTGGCGAGAAAGTGGGGCGTCGCTGCGCCGGCGGCGCCGGTCACGCCCGGGAGGCACAGAGTGAAACCGCACACCGTGGCCAGAAGTGCCAGGGTGCGATGATGCGTTCTCTTCATGACCTGCTTCATGACCTGCTCCTGTCAATAGGGCGCTGAATTTCGATCGCGCGGTTGTGCGCAATGCTTTTCGGCCGTGACGGCCGGCGTTCGCTCAAAAGGACTGCGTCTTTTGCTCGGTTGCCGGATCAACCGGATGAGATGGGTACTGACGGCTCCGGCGCGTGGTCTGCCGACCGCAGCTCGGACTCAATTAGCCGGCCCCTGCCTACTGCAGGGAAGTGACGCAAGCGCGGAACCTCCAGCTTGGGCCCATCCGACGCGACGAGGATGCCCTTCCTGCTTTCAACAGTCCTCAGTCCTCGAACGACCCTTTCCCTCCCGCTATGGCCGACGCCTGATCGACCGCTGATTGGCTCTGGCGGCGCCTGGGCACCCAGAGCATGCCGGGATGTGAAGCCGTGCTGAAGCCGAATTAGCGCCATTGCCGAATACGCGGTCTCCGCGCGTGGATCGCCGCCTTGAGTGGAAATTACCCGGCTGCATCGATTTACGATTCACCCTTACCGCATTCAATTAGCAGCTGGGTAAACCTGATTCGGCCCGCACAGTCGATCTGAAAGGGCCGTGAGCAGGGCGTTCCGCCGGCGTGTCCCAGCGGCGTCGGACTCCGCCAGTGAGGGCTGGGAATCCTGGGCCTGCCGCCGGCTCCGACGAGGTATGACTTGGATCGGTCGATCGGTTCAACCGGCCAATGGGGCCGTCGAGGACTCCGCCTGCGGGACGTGCGGTGAGCGTCTGATCAAGCCGCCCGCCACGGAGAGGAGCGCACCCCCTGACGTGGGGGAGGAGGGGCGGGATGAGGCGGCCCGAAGTTCCAGATGGTCGCGGCGTCACCCAACGTCCGAAGCATCCGTGGCGCCGGTGAGGTTGTTCGAGGGTCTATGGCAGCAACTTGCTCCAGCGGGTCAACAGGCGTGCAGGATCGGTCGGGAAGCCGTGGATCACAGCAACCGCGGCCCCAGGCTTAGCCGGTGGTGAGTACCATCCGGAAGCGCGCGGCACCCGACAGCATCTTCTGGTAGGCCCCGTCGGCCTCTGCCAGCGGCAGCGTCTCCACCATCGGGCGAATGCCGTGCAGAGCGCTGAAGGCCATGGTGTCCTGCACATCCTGCGCGGTGCCGGACGGGTGGCCACGTACGATCTTGCCGGGCATGATCAGCTGGAGTGGGCTGATTCCCAGGGCGTCGGTGCTCACTCCGATGACGACGAGTTCGCCGCGGTGCGTCATGCCGTCGACCGTTGCGGCGATGGCGTCGGAGCTTCCGGCTGTGGCCAGTACGGCCTTGGCGCCGCCCAGGGACTGCAGGGCCTCGGCGACCGGTGTCGCCTCCGTGCTGTCGATGTAGTGGTGGGCTCCCAGTTGCTTGGCGAGCTCGGCCTTCTCCTGACCTCGGGCGATGGCCACGGTTTCGAACCCCATGGCAGCCGCGTATTGCACCCCGAGGTGACCGAGACCGCCGATGCCCAGCACGGCCACGAGATCGCCGGGCCGGGCGGAGCTGCGCCGCAGGCCGTTGTACGTCGTGACGCCCGCGCAGGCCATGGGGCCGGCGTCGGACGCTGTGAGGCCTTGGGGGATCCTGGCCAGGGCGTCGATTGGCGCGATCATGGTCTCGGCGAAGCCGCCGTCGTAGGTGTAGCCGGGGATCTTGAGGGTGTCGCAGACGATGAAGTCGCCCTGGCGGCAGGCTGTGCAGTGGCCGCAGCTTCCTCCGAACCAGCCCACGGTGACCCGGTCTCCTACGTTCCAGTTGTGTGCCTCGGCTCCTTCGCCGAGTTCTTCGATGCGCCCGGCGGCCTCGTGGCCCGGAACGAGCGGGAACTGTACGCCGGGCATGCCGGCGCTGACGAAGACGGCGTCACTGTGGCAGATTCCGCATGCCTCGATGGCAATTCGTACGTGGCGGGGGCCGGGTCGCGGTATCTCGCGTTCGACGATGTGAAAGGGCCCGTTCGCGGTGTCGACCTGGGCAGCTCGATAGGTGTTCATGCGCTTCTCCGATGGGTGACGGCGGCGATCGTCGGCAGTGCGGTGATGTGCAGCGCTTCATGGAGGGGGTTGCGGAACACCAGCCGGGTGACGGGGCTGATCATCGCCACCGCAGCAGGCCGGATGCCTTCAGCATTCGTCACCGCGGTGATGGGGTCTGTTGTGCCGCCCTGACAGGGTTCCCAGCGCCCGTCTGAGCCTGGCCCGGCTCCGCGACGGGCCTGAAACAAGTATCAGGCGGCTACGACATGCACGCACCGGGAGAGGTCACTAGTCAGCGGCCGGGTGGGGATCTTGGTGACTCAGGCGGGTGCCGGGCTTCTCGGACTGCGCCAGGTGCCAGGAATGCGTACGGCTGCCGTCATCGTCGAACGGGGCGACGGTCTCAATGATGGCGGCCCGTGTCCAGGTGACGGCCCAGGGCCGCCATCCTGAGTGGGGCCTGGAAGTCTGCCCGATCACGCCCGGGGACTCCTTCAGGTCACGCCGTGTGCGCACCTCGTTGGTGGGTAGCCGGTGGGCGTGACCAAATCCGTGATCGCCGTCCTCGATATCGATGGCACGCTCATCGACTCGAATTACCAGCATGCGCTCGCTTGGTATCGCGCACTGCGCTCACTGGGCGAGACTTTTCCGGTGTGGCAGCTGCACCGGCTGATCGGGATGGGCGGGGATCAGCTGGTCACGGCTGTGGGAGGGGAGGATCTGGAGCGTCGGGTGGGCGAGCAGGCGCGCGAGCGGCAGGGCAAGGAGGCCGATGCGCTGCTGGAGGAGATGGCGCCGTTGCCCGGTGCTCGTGACCTGCTGGTGGCCGTGAAGGAGCGCGGTCACAGGCTGGTACTGGCCAGCTCCGGTCAGCAGCGTCATGTGGACGCTTTCCTGGACAAGCTGGATGCTCGTGGCATCGCCGACGACTGGACCAGCAGCGCGGATGTCGAGTCCTCCAAACCGGCGCCTGATCTGCTGCAGGTGGCGCTGAAGAAGCTGGGTGCTCCGCCGGACGCGGCGAGTGTGATGGTCGGTGACTCGGTCTGGGACGTGGAGGCGGCCAAGAGGGCCGGGATGCCGGCGATCGCCGTCCGTTCCGGCGGCTTCGGCGACGATGAGTTGCGGGAGGCCGGCGCCATCGCCATCTACGACACGCCGGGCGATCTTGCGAAGGTGCTCGGCGATACGCCACTCGCGTAGGCCGCCGAAGGGCTCTCGGGCAGGGGCGTGGCCGTGGTGAGTCGACGCCCCCGCCTCCGCAGGTTCATTCCGGGAGAGGGGCAGCGACCCCGTCCATGGGATTGACGGTCGAGGGACCCCGGCTCGGGAGCGGGTATCGGAAGCGGCCGGAGCGCTGTGCGTCGCGGCCGGCCTACAACAGCCCAGGTGGAAACCATGCGCTGTCAGTGCCGCTGAGTACAGTCTTCCCATGGATCATGAGGGGCCTGGAGACGTACGGCAAGCGTGGGGCCGGGTGACGGCATGGCTTGAACAGCATGCCCCTGACGCTGTCGCTGCTCTCGGCGGTCCGGGGAGTCAGGCAGCCATCTGCGCAGCCGAATTGCGCATGGGCTGCCTAAGGCTGCCGGAGTAGCTGCGGCAGTGGTTGCTGGCAAACCACACGAAGCATCACGGCGAGCGCCGGGTCCGACGGTGCCGCTCACAGCCAGTAGTTGATCGCGGCTATGAGGACTGTCTCGCTTCATAGCGGCGTCGAGTTTGTCGTACCTGGTGGCAACGGCCCGGTGACTCTTGAGGAGGGTTGATGCGGCACTCGACCGGGTGCCTGGCTTCGTGGTCCTCCCAGTCGAACTTCGGCGGACGACCATCGCAGGAACCGCGCTCCTAGTGGTGGCGGGCCTGCGGTGCTCAATGCGTTGTCTCAGCAGGTGGTATCGGTGCCGGTCGTCGCGGGTCGGGGTGATTGCCGACTTCGTCGGGATCTAACCGGGGCGGCGCCGGGAGGGTGGGTCCTGGGGGTCGACGCCGGTTACTGCTGAGGCGTCCTTGGTACCGCTGGGGCGTTGGGAGCGGCCGCGCCGTCCCATGTCCCGACGGCCCTTCTCGTCCCCGTCGGCGTGCTCCTCGCCCCTCGTGCTGCTGCTCTTGACCGTGTCGCCCGGTACGGGCTTCGTCTCTTCCTTGGATTTCGTCCGGCCCGGGCCCTTTCCGCCACCGTATTCGGCGGTGCGGAATGAGCGCTCGGCGCTCGGGTTGTCCTGCTGACGGGTCTCGTCCACGTCAGTGGCCCAGCCGTGCTGCCCGGTGCCCCGGTGGCGGCTGGGGCCCTGACCATGGGTCGGCTCTGATGCGCGTGGTTTCTTCGCCATGGGGTGACCTGCCTTCGACGAGAGGCGGTGTCGATGTAGGCATCCGCCTTTGCTTGTTCCTCGCCGCCGAGTGCCCGACGATATGAGCGATATGCCCGTATATTGAAAGTTCGTGTGCTGGGACGCTTTGCGCATGCTCGACTACGACGAGGCGTTGCGGATCACGGTCCCTTCCTGTTGACCTTGTGTGAGGTGTCAGCACTCTCTTGTTCTGCTCAGCAGCCTGACGCGGCGCAGCGCATCGCGGGGCCCCTATGCCATGGGTCAAGGGAATCGGTTGGGCGTCGGGTCGGCGGTCCGGGCAGTATGACGGGGTGAGTGACCTGCTGTGGGATGACGTGAAGTGTTTCTTCGACCTGGACTTGATGGGGTCGTTGCCCGACGTACGTGTCCCGAATACCTCGGTGGAAGATTGGCAGGCGATCCTGGACCTCGTGGCGGAGAAGGGCTGGAAGTGCCACTACTCCGAGGGGGAGACGGTGCTTCCCGTGCCCCGGGCGGAGGCCGTGCTGTCCCGTGCGGTGGACGCTGAGTGCCCGGACCTGCGGGTCTGGCCGACGGCCGATGTGTAGGCGATCTTCAGTTTCCATGCCGCCGACGAAGTCGACTTCGACGTCGACCTGCGGGAGTTGCAGGGCCAGGATCGACTTGATGTGTTCTGTGGCTTCCTTCGGGAGATCGGGCGGCGGTTGGGTAAGCCGGTGCTGATGGATCCGGAGGGTGAGTACTGTCATCCGGTTCTCGGCTTCGATGTCGAGGCTGATCGAGTCGTTCTCCTGGCAGACCCGCTGGTCAGGTGACGGGGGCTGACGGCCGCGATTCATGGAAGGTGCTGTCGCGGAGCATTGCGACGAGGACGTCGCCTCGGCGTCTGGCCGGGCAGAGCAGGGCTTGGGCGTGGTGCTTGCCTTGGGCGATCTTCTTGTCGTAGTAGGCCTGCGCGGTCGGGTCACCGAGCGCCGCGAACGCGGAGAGGGAGAAGGCCCGCTGCAGTGGTTGGGTTGGTGCGGCCCGCCCCCTGGTGGCTGCTGTGAGTGGTTTCGCCGCATGCGCGCCCCGGCGGCCGCGCCGCGTCCCGGTGGCAGGCCTGTTGGGTTGGGGTTTCAGCCGGCGATGAGGTCGGTCACCGCTTGGAGCCCCCCATCGGCGAGTGCGGCGCGCTGCTGGTCGGCGCCGGTTCCCTTGTCGAGGAGCTGGTGGGTGAGGGCTGTCACGTGTGGGGTGTCGCCGGCTGCGTCGAGTGCGGGGGTGATGTGGTGGAGGAGTTCGGACACCACGTCCGCGGCTGGGCGGGTGTTGCCCTCAAGGTCGACGAGCGTGTCACTGAGTCCGTGCCGGGCGGCGTGCCACAGGCTGGCCCGCAGCAGTTCAGGGGCGGATTCGGGGGCTGGGGTGCCGGCGTTCAGCGCCCTGAGTTCCGTGGTGACTAGGGCGCGGATGAGGCCCGCGAACTTCGCCGCGGTGTCGGCGTGCAACTGCACGTCCAGGCAGCGCACTTCGACGGTGGGGTAGCGGGCGGACAGGCGGATCATCCAGTAGAGCTGCCCGATGTCGGAGATAAGGCCGCTCTTGAGGAGCCGCTGGACGCGCCGGTCGTAGTCGGCGACGTCGTGGAAGTAGGGAGGCATGCCGCTGACCGGCCAGCGGCTGAAGACCACCGTGCGCCAGCTGGCGAAACCGGTGTCGTGACCGTCCCAGAGTGGTGAGTTCGCCGACATGGCCGTCAACGTCGGCAACCAGACCAGCACCCGGTTCATGACCTGCAGGCCTTCTTCGCGGCTGGGCACGCCGACGTGGACGTGCATGCCGTTGACCAGCTGCTCCGCCACCAGTTGTGGCGCCTGTGAGCGCATCGCCCGGTAGCGGGCCTTGTCCGTCACGGCCACGGGGCGGCTGTGACGCTGCGGCGACGTGCCACACGGCGCCGGCCGGCATCCGTGGCGTTCGGCCGCTGTCGCGACGGCGTGCCGCAGCCGCAGCAGATGGCCGCTGGCCTCCTCCAGGGTGTCGCACACCGGCGTGGCCACCTCGACCTGCGCCTGGAGCAGCTCGTTCTGCACTTCCTGGTCGGCCACGAAGGGCGTCAGACCAGCCGAGGCACGCACCTTGTCGGCCAGAGGTACGGGCAGGCCCGTGACCGGGTCGAGCAACAGGTACTCCTCTTCCACACCGATCGTCGTCATCGATCGCTTTCTGTTGTGCCCCGTCGCCGAGGGTCCCGATGTCACCGTGGCTGCCCCCGCGGACGGGGCGCGCTCACATGTACCGAGTGCCGCGGAAGGCGCGGAAGAAACGGGTGCCGGGACGCACACACCCGATCCGGTCACCGGCTGGGTATCCGGCGCCGCCTCCTGCTCAGCGGCGAGATGCTCTTGTCGGGGCGGTGGCGTCGGCGGCGTGTGCGGAGAGCCGGTGCAGTATGCGGCGAAACCGCGGCGGTGCGTCGGCCGGGGGCGGCTGTTCGGGTCGGGGTTCGTACGTCGCGCGGCGCGTTCTGGCGGGGCCGGCTTGGGCGGGGGAGCAGGATGGGGGGATGGTTCCCGGTTTCCTTGCTCGGGTGGTCGGGCGGTTGTTGGGCCGTCAGGGGCGTTCGCTGCACGTGAAGGCGGCTGGAGCGGCGACGGTCGTCCTCGTGGTGGTGATCCTGGCGGGTTCGGCTCTCGTCGTCTCCGCCGAGCGTGGAGCGCCGGGGGCTCGGTTGACTTCGTATCCGCGTGCGTTGTGGTGGTCGGTGGAGACCGCCACGACGGTGGGGTACGGCGATTTCTATCCGGTGACGTTGTGGGGCCGGCTGATCGCGGTGGTGGTGATGGTCGTGGGAATCACGGCCTATGGGATGGTCACTGCCGCACTGGCGACGTGGTTCGTGGGGCGGGACGAGGAGCGCCGGCACCGGCGCCTGCACCAGGCGGAGCAGGCGGTGGAGCAGGCGTACGCGGAGGTGGCTCATACGGTGCACGAGCGTTTCGATCGCCTTGAGCGCATGCTCGAGGGCGGCAGGGCGCCGTGACGCACGCGTGAGACAGGACGCATGTGCCATCGCGTTCTCGTGACGGGGGCAGATTCGGACTCAGTAGGTGTCCTGCTGCTGCCGCGTCGCGTGTGGCGGGCTGTCAGGCCGACCGGGATCTGAATCACGTCAGGGAGCGCACGTCGTCCGAGACGGGTGCGCAGGTCCGGTTCGACGGCTGTGGACCTCTGTTCGCGGGTGCTCGCAGCGTGCTGGTGAGCGCGCTCGATGGCGGCCTTTGGACCCAGAGGCCGGGACTTCGTTGGGGGTGTTCAGGCGTGGTCGGGGTGGGGTGGCTGGGTGGTGTGGTCGGGGCCGGTCGAGGGGTGGGGTGGGGTGTGGAGGACCTGGCGGGCTTGCTCGGCGGCGCGGGTGATGCTGTCGCTGATGAAGTCGAGGAAGCGGGCGATGTTTTCGAGGCGGGTGGCGGCAGGGGTGTGGGGGCCGAGGAGGGTGACGCCCTGGCGTGCGGTGGCGACGAGTTGGTCGTTCGCGCGGGCGCTGGCGAGGGTGGCTTGGTAGAAGAGTTCGTCGTCGACGATGTAGCGGTCGCGGCGGTGTTCGTCCCGTTCTCTGCGGACGAGGCTCTGGCTTTCCAGGAAGGTGATGGCCTTGGAGATGGAGGCGGGGCTGACCTGGAGGTGCCGGGCGAGCTGAGATGCGGTGAGGCTGCCCGCGTCGGTGGTGAACAGGCAGGTCAGTACGCGGGCGGTCATCCTGGGCAGGCCGGAGGCCATGAGGACGGTGGTGAGTGTCTCCTCGTATGCGGCCACGGCTTCGGCGTCGCGTCCGTGCGGCTGGGGCGCTGACTGCGGTCCTCGAGGGGCCGTAGCGCGGCGTCGGCGGGCGCGTTGCTCGGTGGCGCGGTGGGCGAGGTCGGCGCGGTAGGCGGTGGGGCCGCCGTTGCGCATGACCTCGCGTGTGATGGTCGAGGTGGGACGTTCGAGGCGCCGGGCGATCTCGGCGTAGGGGAGGCTGTCGGCCAGCCCCAGCGCGATCTGCCGGCGTTCGGACTGGGTGAGCCTGCCTCCCGGCATCTGCGTCTCCTGATGGTTCGTCGTTCGTTGTGAGGGCCCGTGGCTCCTGGCCGCTCTGACTGTAGCGTTCACTACGCGCTCATTGCAATGATCGGATCGGTGGACGTTGCGTTGCTCCGACATCCGTTGCAACGAAAAGTGCTCTCTGAGCAGTGTAAATGGTGGCTCTATGCAACGAACTCGTTGCCATGAAATGGAAAGCAACGTAGCGTTTCCAATGTCAGAAACAACGAGTGAGTGCAGGAGAAAACGATGCAGACGTTCAGCACCCCCGCCCCGATCGCCGCCGTTGTGAACATCCCGGCCGGACGACTCCAGATCATCGCCGCCGACCGCGCCGACACCACCGTCGAGGTCCTGCCCGCCAATCCCTCCAAGAGCGGCGACGTCAAGACGGCCGAGGGGACGTCGGTCGCCTACGTCGACGGCGTCCTGCGTATCGAGGCCCCCGAGCCCGGCAATCAGCTCTTCGGCTCCTCCGGATCCGTGGAGATCACCGTCCAGCTGCCCGCCGGATCCCGCGTCGAGGCGAAGGCCGCCGCAGCCGAACTGCGCGGCGTGGGTCGCCTGGGCGACATCGCCTTCGACGGTGCCTACCGCCAGATCAAGATCGACGAAGCGTCGGGCGTCCGCCTCACCGCGACCGACGGCGACGTCGAGATCGGCCGCCTGACCGGTCCCGCGGAGATCAGCACCGCCCGCGGCGACATACGGATCACCGAAGCCGTACGCGGCACCCTCGTGCTGCGCACCCAGTCCGGCGACATCACCGTCGGCGCCGCCACCGGCGTCTCGACCGCACTGGATGCCAGCACCGGCTACGGCCGCGTCAGCAACTCCCTGAAGAACGACGGCACCACCGCACTCGACATCCACGCCACCACCGCCCACGGCGACATCACCGCCCGCAGCCTCTAGGCCGTGTATCGAAAGTGGATCTCGTGATGTGAATGATCACAGTTCATGGGTCGGGGTGATCTCACGGACGGGCAGCGGGCGGTGTTGGAGCCGTTGCTACCGAAGGGGATGAGGGCGGGGCGGCCGCCCGTCTGGTCCCGGCGGCAGTTGATCGACGGCATACGCTTCCGAGTTCGGACCGGGGTTCCGTGGAGGGACGTCCCCGTCGAGTACGGACCGTGGGGCCGGGTCTGTGACCTCTTCCGCAGGTGGCAGCGGAACGGAACCTGGCAGCAGATCCTTACCGGGCTCCAGTCCCTGGCCGACGCGAAGGGTGCGATCACCTGGGACCTGAGCGTCGACTCCACGGTCTGCCGCGCCCACCAGCACGCGGCCGGAGCCCGGTGGCAGGGCGGCCTGCGGAAGGAACCACCGGGCGGTGTCTTCGCCGAGCCCGGAGACCATGGACTGGGACGCTCACGCGGCGGGTTCACCACCAAGCTGCACCTCGCCGTCGAACAGGGCCAAAAGCCCATGTCGATCGTGATCACGGCCGGGCAGGGAGACACGGGGACTCGCCGCAGTTCGAACCGTACTGGAGAAAGTCCGCGTGCCTCGCATAGGGCCGGGCCGGCCACGTGTCCGTCCCCGTCGGGTGCGCGCCGACAAGGCGTACGCCTCCCGCAGAAACCGCGCTTTCCTGCGGCGCCGCGGAATCCGCTGCACCAACCCCGACAAGGCCGACCAGGCACGCAACCGCCAGAAGCTCGGCTCCCGCGGCGGCCGACCACCACGTTTCGACCCGGCCGACTACCGCAAGCGCCACGCGGTCGAGTGCGGGATCAACCGCCTCAAGTGGCACCGCGCCGTCGCCACGCGCTACGACAAGCTGGCGGTCCGCTACGAGGCGACCGTCCTGATCGCTGCTATCAACGAGTGGCTGTGATCGGCACCCGTTGCTAGAGCTCGTCGTCCTGGGCCGGCTCTTCCCAGCGAATGCTGCGCAGCACAAGGTCGGCGTCCATGCCCGACGGGACATCCAAGCCGGTCTGGAACCAGACCGCGGTGAGAGCGGAACGGTGCAGGACCGGGTTGAGCTCAGGGGCGACCGCTGTCGAGAGGAAGGCGCCGATGCAGGCCACGGAAGGCATCACCTCAACGGGGCCGAAGGCGCCGGCAGCCTGGTCCGGGTACTCGCGGGAGGGGGGAACCGCATGGACCGGCGTGGAGGGGAACGCAGTTCAGCCTGCCGCTGGAGACTCCTGACCTTCATGTCATTGTCGGGCTTGCACGGGTGGCCCTCCAGCATCCCTCCTTAGGTCGAACGAGTTCGGTGATCAACTCGTCGCGGCCGGCGAAGTAGCGGTAGAGCGCGTGCCCGCTCCTACCCGTCTGTTGGGCGACCGCGTTGAGAGCGCGCGGGCACACCGGCCGCGGAAGCCGGTACCCAGGGCCGCCGGAACCGACAGACCAGCGACACCCCGCCGAACGGGCCTGCTCATCCGGGGGGTTGTAGCGTGACCGGATGAGGAGCGACGTATATCGGGACGTGGGCGAGGCCGCCTGGTCGTGGGTGCTGGACCACGTGCGCGAGGCCGAGGGCCCATGGCTCGTGCAGGCGGTGGTGGAGGGCGGTCCGGATACCGTGTCGCCGCCACAGGACCGCGATTCGCTGTACGCGGGGATCGCCGGCTTGGCCCCGGTGCTGGCCGAGATCGCGCGGTACCGGGAACTGAGCGCGCGGGAAGCGGCACTGGCGACCGGCATCGTGACCAGGCTGTCGGCACAGGCCGGGCAGCGAACGGAACCCTCTCTGTACGACGGCCTCGCAGGCGACGCGATGGCGCTCAGACTGCTCGCCCCGGGCGAGGAAGCGGTGGCACTGCGGCGGCTGGCCGCCCTGGCGACCGGCGACGGATGGAAGACCACCCTCGATTTCGAGCCGGGCTCCGACGCGCCCCTCACCGACGTCATCATGGGGACCGCGGGGGTCGTGATGACGGCGGTCTGGGCGAAGAGCGAGTTCGCAGAGGCGATCGCGACGACGGGAGGCGAGGCGCTGCTGCGGGCGGCGGACCGTACGGAAGCGGGCCTCGACTGGGGCATGACGCCGGGGAGGCCGTCGAGGGCACCGAACTACTCGCACGGAACCGCTGGCATCGCTGCCGCACTGGCGGTCGCGGGCACCGCCCTGGACCGTCAGGACTTCATCGAGGCCGCGGTGGAAGGTGCCCGGCACGTCCTCTCGGTGGGGTCCTTGGAGGACGTCGGTTTCGTCGTCCCGCACACGATCCCGCCGTCGAAACGGGAGGTGGAACCGGTGACGTACACGTGGTGCCACGGCCCGGCGGGCACCTCGCACCTGTTCACCGCACTGGCGCACGCAGGGGTCGCCGAGGTGGCGGGCCATGACGTCGACGAACTGCGGCACCGCTGTATGACCTCGATCCTCACCTCGGGCCTGCCGCAACGCCTCCGTCCCGGCTTCTGGGACAACGACGGCCGCTGCTGCGGAACGGCAGGCGTCGGAGACGTCCTGCTGGACGCCGCCCAGGACTGCCGGGCGCCGCAGCGGAGGCAGACCCTGCTGCGGGCCGCGCACCGGATGGGCGATGCGCTGGTCGACCGGGTCATCATGGATGATGCGGGCGCCCGTTGGCGCTTTCTGGAACACCGCGAGGACCCGCCGCTGCTGCCGCCCCAGACGACGTGGATGCAGGGCGCGGCAGGCATCGCGGCCTACCTTCTGCGCCTCGCCCGGTACGGCGAGAGCGGCCCCGACGCCCCGGTCGTGGACCGCCCGGACCAGTGGTGGGCCGTGCCGGCGCACCTGCGGAGTACTCGCACGGACTCATGAGCGGATTCACTTCCGACACACGGCCTGGAAGCGACGATGCGCGCCCCCATCCCCGCAGCGCCAGGACCATCCCGCGGGCCTGCCACGACCGAGACGGCCGGGCCGCCGAACACCGGCGACCCAGCCGTCTCACTTCTCCCCGACCAGCCTCACGCGCCCACGCGCCTGTCCGCCCCCCCATGCCCCGTTGACTGAACGAAGCCTGGAGATTGCCCAGTTCAGTGGGCGGATGGAGTCATTGGGCACTACGTTCACCGGTCGTGATGAAGGATGCTCCCCGACGAGATTTGGCAGCCCTGGCGGTTCCCCAGTGGGGTCGGCTGATGGAGACCGGCAACCGGTACGAGCCGTACCGGCTGATCGATCCCGACGGAGCGGCCGTCGAGCCGGTCGCCGTCTACTTCCAGGAGTTGCTGGCGGCAGGGAAAGCGTCGTCAACGGTTCGCTCCTACGGGATGGATCTGTTGCGGTGGTGGCGGTTCCTGCGGGCCGTGGATGTTCCCTGGGATCGGGCGACCCGCCGGGAAGCCCGGGATTTGAGCTGCTGGATCCAGCAGACCGTCAAACCCAGGAAGGTCAAGGCCCAGGGGCCGCGGGCGGTAGGGGAAGCCGGTGCCGCGAACCCGGTGCCCGGGAAGCCGTCGGCCGGATCCGGGTACGCTCCGGCCACCGTCGTGCACAGCGAGACGGTCCCGCGCCGGTTCTACGACGTACACCGCGATGCGGGGACCGGCCCGCTGCTCAACCCGTTCCCGCTGGATCTTGCCCGCCGCTCTGGACGGGCTCACGCGCACCACAATCCGATGGCCGGCTGGAAGCCTGAGCGCGTGGGCTGGTACTGGCCGAGCCTGCCGCGGCGAATCCCGCGTTCGATTCCGGAAGCATGGTTCAACAAGCTGTTCGCGGCGCTGCCCTCCAACCGCGACCGGGCCTTGGTCGCCTTCTGGATCACCACCGGCGTACGGGCTTCGGAACTGATCGGCATGCGTCAGCGCGATGTCGACCCTGGCCAGTAGTTGATCAGCGTGGGGCGCAAGGGCTCGCGGGCGGTCCAGCAGGTGCCAGCATCTGCGGAGGCTTTCGTATGGCTGCGCCTCTACCAGCAGGAGGTACAAGGCCAGGTTGTGCGAGGCCGCACCCAGCCGGTGTGGTGGACACGGCGAGATCCGATCCGACCCCTGACCTAGCACGGCGCCCACTGGATGGTCGAGCGTGTCAACGCCTCGCTCGGCGCCGACTGGACCCTTCATGACCTGCGGCACAGTGCGGCCGCCCGGATGGTGCGCGACCCGAAGCTGACGCTGTCAGACGTGCAGTGGGTGCTCGGACACGCTCACCTGTCCGCCACGGAGGTCTATCTGACGCCGCACAAGGACGAGGTCGTGGCCGGCGTGCTGGCGCATCACGCACGCCAGGCCCGCACCGAGCATCCAGCCGGTGCCACCGCCGCCAGCACCAAGCTACGATCCGGCGTCGCTGGAGGTCTTGTTCGGGCGCTCGTCATGACGGCCGTCGTCAAGCACACGACGCGCAAGCCGTTGGAGATCACGAACCCGAGCGCGGAGCAGGCCAAGGCGCGAAACAGCCGACTGCGGGAGCAGTTCCCGGCTCGGGCGTCACAACGGTGGTGGCCCCAGACCGCGCAGGCGTCTGAGGAGACGTTGCGACACCTGACGATGGCGCCGTTCCTTCCGGTGGCGAACGGCACCCGAGCGGGACGCCGCCGCGGGGTGATCAAGTTGCTGCGCTGGCTGTCGAGCCGGCCCGGGGATACCTGGCAGCAGCGCTGGATGGCCACGGGAGCCGAGGAGTTGTCCGGAGCCGCCTGGGTGGAGATCCCCAAGCGGTGGCTGAGCGAGCACGGGCCCTCATCGTCGCATGACCGGGAGGACCTGGCCTCTGGGCTGCTCATGCTTGTCTGCGGAGACGTCATTCGTCCGGCTCTGCCGTGGATGCTCACCCGCTCGCACCGATATCTCGCTTCTGTGATGGACGAGACCCGGGACCCGCATGGATTCGCGCGCCTGCGCCAGCTGGCCGCCGCCGGGCCGTCTCGGCATGCCGACCTTCGCCGACGTCGCCATCCGCACCACCACTACGTCGACGGACCAGCACCGTCCCTGGAATCCATGGTCGCCACGAAGCTGAACTGCCTACGCTCCAACCCATGCGAACTGTCTTCGTGTTTCCCGCAGGTGAGCGAGCTGCGACCGTCGCCTCGCTCAATCGGCATCTGCCCGAGCAGCGCAAACCATGGACTCTGGACGGCAACCTCTACATCGACATCGACGATGAGCAGACCGGCTACCTCTTCTCCGATTGGGATCCCGAGGATGTGGCGATCCTCGAAGCGGCCGTCGGACATCACCCCACTTGGGCGGTGCGGATCGACATCTCCGGGCGGATCGACGGCACCGCAGAGGTTCACCGAATGATCGCGCTGCTGCTTGAGCATGGAGGCGTGGCAACGGACGACTACACCCCCCACCCTTGGACCTTGCCGGAAATCCTGTGTGGAGCGGTGATCGACGGCCTGCGGTTCTTCGACTTCCGCGGCTACCACGAGCTCAACCGCGAGCACGGGCGCTCCTGACTCTGTCCGCCGCTCCCTCCTGCGCCCCGACCCCGCCCAGCGCGGCCGCCTGGTGGAGATCCGCGACAACCTCCTCGACCGGATCGCCGAAGCCGAGAAAGAGGGTTGGCTCGGCAAAATCGAGGGCCTGCGCGTCAGCCTCGCCGGCGCCGAATCCAGAATCGACCAGATCGACTTCGCGCCCGGCAGCGTGGCGATCAACCTCGGCATGTCGTGCAAGGCCCCGGCCAACCCGCCCAGAAGGAGGGAGCAGGGTCGCTGAGACAATCGCGGGATGATCAGCAATGAGATCCGGTTCGATTGCCAGCACCGTGGCGACAGGGGTCCGCTCGTGGTCGTCCCTCACATCGACGGAGCACCACTCACCGAGCTGATCGATGAGTACGAGATCGCGGCCGGGATGCAGCCTGCAGGTGATGCCTACGGTGGTCTGATTCCGGAGCTCTTCCGGTTCGGCCCGATGCAGGACCACTTCCTCGGACTGTCCACTAGCGCGATGGGGCCGAAGACCGGGTCTGGCGCAAGTTCCGTGCGACGACAACGCGTTGTCACTGTTGATCTTGTGTCACGTGATTCGGAAGTCGCCTTGATTTGCTCCTCGTTCGGCTGACGGGGCCGACATTCGGTCGCCGTGAACGAGGTGTCGCGCAAGCTGCAAGAGGTGCTGCTCCCGAAGGTCTCCGGAGTCGCGGTGGTGTCGGTCGACGCGGACGGCGAATCGATGCGCATCGAGGCCCGGTGCACAGTGGCTGGTGCGGCCTGCCCGGTGTGCGGCGGCTGGTCGGAGAAGGTGCACAGCTCCTATCTGCGGTTTCGGCGGACCTGCCCAGCGCAGGCCAGCACGTCGTCCTGGCCCTGCGTGTCCGGCGGTTCGTCTGCAGCACGCGATCGTGTCCACGCAGGACGTTTGTGGAGCAGGTGCCAGGGCTGACCCGTCGTCATGGCCGAGTCACCGCGCGGCTGCGTGCGGCGATGGGCACGATCGGGCTGGCGCTGGCCGGCCGGGCCGGGGCTCGGCTTGCAAAGCTGATGGGGATCATGACGAGCCGCAGTACGCTGCTGCGCCGAGTGGTGGACCTGCCCGACCCGCCCGCGACGGAGCCGAGGGCGGTCGGGGTGGACGACTTTGCCCTGCTGCGTGGCCATGTCTACGGAACCCTCGTGGTCGACGCCGAGACCCACCGGGTCCTCGATCTGCTGCCCGAGCGCGACGCCGCCACCCTGGCCCCGTGGCTGAAGGCCCATCCGGGCATCGAGGTCATCTGCCGTGACCGCTCAGGCGCCTACGCGGACGCGGCCGCCACCGCCGCGCCCCAGGCTCTCCAGGTCGCCGACCGATTCCATCTGTGGCAGAACCTCACCACCGCGGTCGAAAAGACCGTCGCCGCGACACCGCTCCAGCCTGCGTGACCTGCGACCGGCCGCCCCGGAACCGGAACCGGCGTGGGAGACACCCGCCTCGCTCGGCCCCAGTCAGGAGGACGACGGAGACCCGGTCGGCAAGTTCGCGGGCGAGCCCGCGTCCACCACGCCCTCGTCCATGAACTCCTGGACCAGGGCATGGGCCTCCGGCACATCGCCCGCCACCTGGGCTGGGGACGGCACACCGTCCAGCGGTACGCCCGCGCCGCACAATGGCAGGACATGGTCAAGGGCCGCAAGCGCCAACGCCCCAGCAAGCTCGACCCTTCAAGCCTTACCTCGAACAACGCTGGGCCGAAACCGACGGGAATGAGACGATCCTCGACCTCTACCGCGAGATCACCACCCGTGGCTTCCGCGGCCACTACTCCACTGTCCGCGACTGGGCCCGGCGTGACCTGCCCCGGCAGGAGGGCTTCACGCCCGCCCCGCCACCGCCGTCGGTGCGGCAGGTGACCGGCTGGCTCACCCGGCATCCGGCCACCCTCACTGAGGAGGAGAGACTGCACCGCAAGGCCGTGCTCGACCGCTGCCCCGAACTGGCGACCGCGGCGGACCTGACCAGTTCGTTCGCCGAGATGCTCACCACGCTCAGCGGCACGCGCCTGCCCGGCTGGATCGCCCGGGCGTCCGACGCGAACCTGCCTGGCATCAGCAGCTTCGCCGTCGGCCTACGCGCTGACTTCGATGCCGTGACCGCCGGGCTGACCACCGACTGGAACTCCGGTCCGGTCGAAGGAGCGGTCAACCGGATCAAGATGCTCAAGCGGCAGATGTTCGGCCGCGCCGGCTTCGGCCTCCTCCGCAAACGGGTCTTGCTCACCTCCTGAGCGCGTCGTCAGTGGCGCATGCGACGATCCCGGGGCAGCACACGGGAGGAGATCACCTTGGGGACCTGGGACGTCGGCCCCTTCGACAACGACGACGCCGCGGACTTCGCCATTGCCTTGGACGAGGCCGCCGTGGACGAACGCGAAAGTCTGGTCCGCAGCGTGCTCACACGCGCTGCCAACGCCACGGGCTACCTCAGCACACCCGACGCCGAGCTGGCCGTGGCTGCCGCGGCCCTGGTCGTCGCCCAATACCCGGGTGGTGAACCAGCCTGTCCGAACTACGGCCCTTCAGAAGCAATGCCGGAGTTCCCCGCCGACTTCAAGAAGCTGACCGTCGACGCCCTGGACCAGGTCGTCGCGGAGTCCTCCGAACTTGCCGAGCAGTGGGACGAAGCTCCGAAAGGCCCCCAATGGCGGCAGGTGATCACACACCTGCGCGATGTCCTCGCCCCTCGGATCCCGCCACAGAAGGAAATTCTCTTTGACATCTGACCGATAGCGCACAGTCACCAACCACAAGAACTGAGCCAGACCCCGAAGACCCCCGTCCTCGGTTGTGAATGCGGTGAGTGGGGCTGCTGGCCGCTCATGGCCCGCATCGCCGCGACAGCGGCTCTCGTAACCTGGGAAGCCTTCGAGCAACCCCACCGCAAGACCCGCGACTACGTGGTATTCGGTCCGTTCCAGTTCGACCGCCACCAATACGATGACGCCTTGCAGGTGTCGACGGTCAGCGTTTTCCCCATCGGTGACCGCTTTCGCGTCAGGTAATTCCCCACCCGCGCGGTCACGTTTCCCCAAGGGGACGCTGGTCTCGCGGCACCTGAGAGTTGTCAGCTGAGCGTGCGGGGCCCACGTGCGACGAGCGGGCGGCTGTCGTCTTCGGGCAGGACAGCGAGAAATCGCCAGGCGCCGTCCTCCACGCGGGCAAGGCCGATGCTCATGGCGGTGTTGAAGGCCTCGACGGCGGCCTCGGTCCCCTCAGTCAGCGAGTCCAGGCCTGCGTAGTGTCTGGCCAGCTGAGAGGCAGGACCTCGGAGCCACAGGCCCACTTTCGCCCCTTTGCGCAAGGCGGCGAGGAGGTCGTCGCGGGTCTGTCCCGGGTCGGCGTCCTGGAGCCTGTCGTGAAGTCGCTCCTGAGCGCACGGCTTTGTCGGAGCCGCTTGGGCTTGCTGGCGGCAATCCAGACAAGCCTGCGCTTCTGCTGGTTCGAAGAGGTGCATATAGCGGGTGACCTGCTGCTCCGGAATGCCGCAAAGCGTCCCGCTCTCGGCCATCGCGTGGTCGATGCCAGGAACGTTGGTCAGCTCGCCGGCGCCGAAGCTGGCTGCCTCCCGTGCGGTCGCGAAGGACCAGCCGTCATCAGCGTCATGAGTCACGCGAGCGAGCATGCCACAGCCAACTTCCCTGGTCAGCCCTGTTTCACGGCGAGGACGTTCCCGCATTGGGTGGTTTGAACACCAATGAGGCCTCCGCCCGAGTCGTTCAGGATCCCCTTGGGCATGTCCGCGCCGGGTTGAGGGTCCTGACCATCGCGGAGGCGTCACGTCCCTCGACCGGAAGGCCGAGAGATCGGCGGACATTCCGGATGGCAAGGAGAACATTCAAGGTGGTCGACGTCGTCGAGATCTACGTCCATTGATATGCGGGCCGTTCGAAGAACCAGCTCGCGGCCTCGCTGGGGGTGGACCGCAAGACGGTCAGGAAGTATCTGGCGCCGGCGGAGGAGGCCGGGATCATCCCAGGCGGGCCGCCGATGAGCGAGGCGGACTGGGCAAAGCTGCTCAAGGTCTGGTTTCCGGAGCTGGCGAGCCGCCGGTTGAACCAGGTGACATGGGCGGAGATCGAGCCGCACCGCGAGTACGTCAAGGGCCTGCTGGGGACCACGACGGTTACCACGATCCACCAACGCCTGCGGGATGGGGGGAAGCTGACGGTCTCGCTCTCGACGTTCCGCCGGTGGGTGACCGAGAACCTGCCAGATGAGTCCACTCGGTCCCGGGTGACGGTGCTTCGTGACGACGTGGAGCCAGGCTCGGAGGCTCAGATCGATTACGGCTTCCTTGGCCAATGGATCAACCCGGCCACCGGGAAAAGGCACCGGATCTGGGCGTTCGTGATGGTGCTGCCCAGCTCACGGCACATGTTCGTGCGGCCGGTCATTCACATGGACCAGCACGCCTGGACCCAGGCCCACATCGAAGCGTTTCGGTTTTTCGGGGGCGTCCCGCGCCGGCTCGTGCCGGATAACCTGCGCACGGCGGTGGATCGGCCGGACCTCTACGACCCGAAGATGAACAAGTCGTATGCCGAGCTCGCGACCTACTACGGCACGCTGGTCGACCCGGCCCGCGCGGCGAAGCCGAAGGACAAGCCCAGGGTCGAACGACCGATGCCTTACGTTCGAGACTCGTTCTGGAGCGGGCGGCAGTTCACCTCGGTCGAGCAGATGCAGTCCGAGGCCCTGACCTGGGCGAGCGGGACAGCCGGTCGCAGGCGGTGCCGGCCGCTGGGAGGGGCCTCGCCGCTGGCAGTGTTCGAGGCGGTCGAGTCGGTGGCCCTGCTGCCGCTGCCGGACAAGCCGTTCGTGCTGGCCCGCTGGTCGAGCGCGACCGTGGGCCCGGACATCCACATCAAGGTCGGCCGCACCCTCTACTCGGTGCCCTGGAAACTGATCGGCCGCAAGGTCGACGTCCGCTCCACCGCGACCATGGTCCAGGTCTTCCACGACGGCGAGCTCGTCAAGACCCACGCCGCCATTGACCAGGGGAAACGCACCGATCCAGCCGACTACCCGCCGGAGAAGATCGCGTTCCAGATGAAGACGCCGATGTGGTGCCCTTGCCAGGCGTCCGAGATCGGCGATGCCTGCCGAGAGGTGATCGACCAGCTGCTGGAGGTCAACGCGCTCTACCGGCTCCGCAGGCCCAGGGAATCCTCGGCCTGCGGAAGAAGTACGGCGACCATCGCCTGGAGGCTGCCTGCACCAAGGCGATCACGGTCGGCGACCCGTCCTACCGCACTATCAAGGGCATCCTGATCGCCAGCACCGAGACCGATCCCGAGCCGGAGACCGGCGACGCCGGCGCCGCGGCCTTCCTGCATGGCCCCGAGAGCTTGTTCGCAGCCAGGATCCCCTCCCAGATCTCGGACGAACTCCACGACGACCCCGGCCACGATGACACCGACGCCGCCGAGGAGGCCACTCGATGAGCGTGCTGGACACCGCCCTGCGTGAATCGCTCAAAACGCTCCGGCTGTCGGGGATGCTGGAGACCCTGGATGCCCGCCTGGCCCAGGCCCACGGCGGCGAGCTCGGGCACCTGGACTTCCTCCAGGTCCTCTGCCAGGACGAGATCACCCGCCGCGAGACCGTCGCCTTCCAACGACGTCTGACCCGGGCGAAGTTCGAGCAACAGGTCACTCTGGAGGAGTTCGACTTCACCGCATCGTCGAAACTTCCCGCTGCCCAGATCCGCGACCTGGCCGCATTGCGTTGGCTCCACGCCGGAGAGTCGGTGATCTCGTTCGGTCCGGTCGTGGTCGGCAAGACACACGTCGCCCAGGCCCTCGGTCACCTCGCCGTCCGTCAGGGCGCCAACGTCCGGTTTGCGAAGACCAGCCGGATCCTGGCCGAGCTCGCCGGCGGCCACGCGGACCGCACGTGGGACAAGCGCATGCGCGAGCTGATCCGCCCCGACGTCCTGATCCTCGACGACTTCGCCATGCGCCAGCTGACCGCGGCCCAGGCCGACGACCTCTACGAACTCGTCTCCGAACGTCAGGGACGCTCGCTGATCATTACCAGCAACCGGGCGCCCAGCGACTGGTATCCCCTCTTCCCGAACCCCGTCGTCGCCGAGTCGCTACTGGACCGGCTCATCAACACCAGCCACCAAGTCATCATGAACGGACCCAGCTACCGCCCGAACAAGCGCCCGAGGAACCCCGTCGACAAGCCGACAGCCAACTGATCACGGCACCCAGGGGTTGGGGAATTACGTGACCACAACCCCTGGGGAATTACGTGATCGTCCACACCACCGGCCCCCTCTGCGATCCGGATGGACCACACCCGAACCCCCGGCACGGGAGACACCCACGCATGACCACGTCCTCAACGCCCCCTCAGCAGACCCCCGCTGACGCAACGCCCATCCGGATCGGTGCTCTCGTGCCGCTCACCCGGCCCGGCTGGACCGAAGCCGGCCGGCACCTGCTCGCCGGGCTCGAACTGGCCGTCGCCGACATCAACGACACCCGTCGGCCCGCTGGTAGCCCCCTCGAACTGCTCGTCCGGGACACCGCGGCCGACCCGCACCGAGCCGCAGCGGCCGTGGACGAACTGGCCGGCCTCGGCGTGCAAGCTCTGGCGGGGGAGTACCACAGCGTCGTCGCCCGCGCCGCCGCCACCAGAGCCGAGGCCCTGGGTCTGCCGTTCCTGTGTTCCTCGGCGGTCCTGGACACGCTCACCGACGACACGGCCACGTGGGTCGCGCGCCTCGCCCCCGCACAGTCCCACGGCTGGCGCATCTACGCCGACTTCCTCCTGGCCGCCGGGCACACCCGCATCGCCGTAGCCGCCGAACCGAGCCTCTACTGGGCCTGCGGCACCCGCATCCTGCGCGACCACCTCACCCCCCACGGCGCCACCGTCACCGAACTCGACGCACGCACCCTCACCCCCCACGCCCTATGCGACGCCCTCGCCGACAGCCGCGCCACAGCCCTCCTTATCCTGGCCGGCCACCCGGACCCGGCCATACCCATCGTCACCGCCGTCCGCCGCGACCACCGCCTCACCGGCATCCTGATCGGCGCTCCGGCCGGCCAACCCGAGTTCACCGACTGGGCCACCCAACTGGGCGACGCCGGCACCGCGATCCCCTTCCTGCGGTACCTGCCCGACAGCCTCACCCCCCTCGGCGCACGCGTCGAGAAGACCCTGCACGAACGCCTTGCCCGGGCACCGTCCTTCGTCGCCTTCGAGGGCTACGACACGATCACCGTCCTCGCCGAACTGCTGCACCCTGACAACCAGAACGGGGCCCACACCACTCCGCCCTGGCAGTACGTCACCGCGAAAGGAACGCGCGGACAGATCCGGTTCTCCCGCACACCGGGCAACAGCGTCTGGCAATGGGCCTGGCCGCCAGTCCAGATCGCCGACCGCGACCCCGCACAACCCGACAGCTTCCGGATCCTGCACACCGGCTGAAGGAACACACACCCCAACCACCCGGCCCGGCCCGAACCCGTCCCCCTGACCACACGTCACCACAGACCCCCAGCACACGGCCGGGCCCGGACAGCCCTCCGGGAGACCACCGCACACCAGCCGTCAACGACACGACCCGCACCGATCACACAACCGAGCGCACACCCCCCCGGGAGACCCGGGACGGGCGACGAGTTCAGCCGGTGGCTCGGGGAGCGTCCAGCAACCGGGCGAAGCCGGCCAGGTCACCGAAGTCGTCCTCGCGCAACCCGATGCGCGGGTTGACATGGTGCAACAGCGCAGCCCCGCGGTGGCAGGCGCCCACATACGCCCGGTCCAGATCGCTCTGTTCGTCATCCACCCACGCAAACGCCCGCCCCTGGGCGTACTCCACCAGCGGCCCGGTCTTCCAGTGCACCCCGTCCGGACGCTCCTGCAGCAACGCCTCACCGAAGTCGACAAAGGGGAGTTCGGGAAGGCCCAGCACCGGAGCAAGCCACCGGTTGGCATCGTCCATCCAGGTCGTGGCCCAACACAGTTCATAGCCGAGCCGAAGCAGGGACCGCCCATGCTCCGGATTGAGCCAGACCCGCAAAGGCCGCCGCCGCGACGACAACACCCCGTCCTCACCCGCAGCCCCTCCACTCTGCGGCACTCTCAGCGTGGTGTAACCCTCGGGCAGCCTCTCCGGCTTGGCCGCATACGGGTTCAGCGGCCCGTCCACGTCAAGGAACAACAACGGTCGGCTCATAATCCCCCGGCCCCCCACCGGCTGCGCACCGAAGCGTAGCCACCGATCGTTCTCTGCACCCGGCTGCTCCGACGGGACCAACCCCGGCAGACACAATGCGACCACGAAATCGCAGCCAGCTTGCGCAACCCGTTCGACAGGCCATTCTCCCCGCCTCGGTGCAGCGGGCAACCTCGCGCGGGCCAGAGGGCGGACCAGCCGGCCGAGTGATGCGTGGGCATTCCCGGCGCAACGGGACTTGGCTCCACTCCGTTTCGTGCCCGGCCCTCGCGGTGCCCGAGCGGTGTGCAAACGGGTGACATGTCGACTGCCGGAGCGCCCTTGGGTCGTTGAGCGGGCATGAGGGTCTTCGGAAATCGCGCGTACCCCGTCCCTCGGCGTCCGATCGGCCACTCAGGAGAGGACACCCTCCGCGTGGTGTGGGCAACTGTGAGGGCTGGACGCCGTGGCGCGTCAGGCGCCGACACCAGCGGAGGAACAAAGGCCGGCACCGGGATGGTGGTATCGGCTGACCATGACTCCCGCCGAGGCCGATCGGTGACGGCAGTAAGGACTGTGATGGTCGCGCTGGCCGCCGTCACGATCGTCGCAGCCGCAGTGTCGGTTGCTTGGTCGGCGTGATTGGGGCGGGGATCACTGGGCATGGCGCGGCTACCGCACGAAGCAGAAGCAGCCGCCGGGACTCCCGGCGGCCACCTCTGTGGGATCAGCGGTCCACGGTCAAGCCGGCTCCACCTTCCGCAGGCGGCTAGGGCCTTTCGTTTGGATCGCCAGAAAGCGCCCCCGCTGCCGCAAACAGCCAGGTGAATGGTCGCGGTCTCGTCGTAGCGGGGCGTCACCACATGACGCTTCGAGAGGTTGATGCACCGCTCCATGTTCTGCACTGTTTGCGCGCATGCCTACGCCAGCCTGCGCTGTTGCGGCAAATTGAGTGCGCACACTTTGCCGGTGCCAGGCATCGTGACGCGTGGCGGACCAGTGAGAGCGTCTGCACCGGTGCGATCAAGGAGAGGCACATGGCCCTGGTACTTGCGGTCGTCGGTGTGGCGATCGTGCTCGCAATAGGGGGTGCAGTGGCCCTGCTCACTGTTCGGGGTGCTCGCCGCCGGGCGGCGTCAGCCGCGGCATACGTCATCGCGGCCGGGGTGCACCTCGGAGTCGCAGGCCTGGCGGCCGGGGGAGCACTCTTCATCGTCCTTGGCTGGGGCTCCGTAGTGCAACCCGTGGTCGGCGTGGTCCTGCTTGCTCTCGCCGGCTACCTGTGGCCCCGCCCGGCCAAACTGGCAGCCACCCGACTCGTCTTGGAACGGAAGCAGGCAGCAGAACTGTTCGATCTGCTGGACCGGATAGCCGACGCAGCCGGTGTGCGGCGCATTGACGTCGTTCAGCTCGACACGCATTTCTCGCTACGAGTCGCCGCCTTCGGTGTCAGGCGCAGGCGGGTGCTATTCCTGGGCTATCCGCTGTGGGTGGTGTACGGATGGCAACAGCGGGTCGCAGCCATCGCACACGCCCTGGTGCGCCAGGCCCACGACATCCGTAGCGATGCGGTGATCGACACTGCCGTTGACACCCTATGGAGAGCATCGCATCTGGCCAGCAGGCCATCCGCATCGGACGATGCCGCCGATCAACTGCTGAGACCCTCGGCGCTGTCTCGCTATGGCGACGAAATGACCACCGCTGCCGGCCAGTTCACCTCTCGTACCCGGGTGGTGGACTGGACGCTGTGGGTGCCTGGCCTCATCGCTCGTGGCACGAAGTGGCTCCTTCTGAAGGCCACACGATCTGCGGTTCGCGATGCCGAGTGTCGGGCTGACGTTCTCGCTGGCCGCATCGTCTCCCCCTCAGCGGCCATGGCGGCGGTGCCGGACCGTGAACCTGCCCGCAAGGTCGCCGCTGAGATGCATCGCCTGGCCGTCACCCTCCGCACGTTCCGTCCTCCCCGTGACGGCCACAATGCCGTGGAGGGCTACTGGGAAGCAGTCGGCCGGTACGCAAAGACCCAGCAGCCGGGACAAACCGAGTCCCTTGGCCCCGATGCCGAGACCGGGGTGCTGCTCCTTGACCGGGCCGCAGCAGACGCCATACAGGGTGAACTCCGCCAAGCAGCCCATGTCCTGACCGAGTCCATTCTCCAAGGCGATCACGCGGCCGCGGTGTCACTCGCAGAGAACCTCCCCTAGTGGCTTCTTCGGCACCGGGCGGACCACAGAAATGTGCCTGCGATGTGGAGTCCGGCCAGGTAGATGGTTGCGGTCTTCTCGTAGCGGGTGGCAACCCCTCGCCACTGCTTCAACCCCAGGGGGCGGCAGTGGCCGTCGGCGGCGAGGTGGATCTTTGTGGTCAGTCCGCCGCGCGACCGGCCGATGGCATGGTCGGCGGGTTCGCCGGCAGGAGCCCCTTGTTTGTGGGCCCCGGCCGCATGCTGGTGAGCACGCACGATCGTGGAGTCCACCGAGACGGCCCAGTCCAGATCCTCGTCCGCGTCTGCCTGTGCCATCAGCGCGGTGAAAACCCGCTCCCAGGTGCCGTCGACAGCCCACATCCGCAGCCGGTTGTAGACGCCTTTCCAGTTGCCGTACTTCTCCGGCAGGTTGACCCACTGCACTCCGGCCAGGAACCTGAACGCGATTGCGTCGATCACCTCCCGGTGATCCCTCCACCGGCCACCCGTTTCGGCGTGCGGTCCGGGAGTAACGGTCGATCCGCGCCCACTGCGCATCAGTCGACGGCACCCCGACCAACGACCGGCTGATCCAAACGGAACGGCCTAGGCACCCTCCGCCTGCGTAATGTGCTGGATGAGTTCGGGCGCGATTCGCTGTATCTCGGCCAGGTCCTTGCGATCGGCTGCCGAACGGAGTTTCTTCAGATCCGTGTCCACGTGCACGGCGTCCGGGATTTCGTGCCGCAACCGCTCCCATGCAAGCTCCAGAGCTGTCACGTCGCCCGCGACGGCGCCCTCGTTTCCGGCCTTCCCGTCGATGGTCAACTGGCGTGTCCACAGGGCGAGTCGGTCCCTGTCGACCGACGGCACGGGTTCGTAGCGCAGTCGCAGGTCCGTCACGTTCTGCGCGACGCGCAGGGCGGGGTCCGCCGCCTGCGCATTACTCCCGGCCTTCTCCAAGGCTGCGAGGTCACGTTCCATCTGCCGCTCCAGCAGCTCCGGTACGGCGTCGGATGCGCGGTAGGCGTCCCACGCGGCGCGGACCTCGCGGACGGTGGCGGGCCCGGACGACTTGTGGGCGGCAACAGCCGCTCGGTCCAGGGCGGTCAGCGGGGCCGGCAAGGGGCCCGCCTTCGCGTCGGTGGGCACCGCGAGCGACACCGCCTCCAGGTCGCCGCCCTCGGTTCCGGTCGAGAACTCCCCGTATCCCGGCGCGAACACCTTGTCCTCGGTCGAGCCGTCCATGTGCAGCTCACGGACCGTGATCGCACCGTCGATCTTGCCGTACGGCCCGTCGACCGTCTGGTCCACGGTGCGTACGGTGACTTCCTCGAAGACGATCCCCGGCAGGTTCTCGGGACGGTAGACATCGCCCTTCTCGGGTGCCGAGGGCATGATCATGGCGGGGGGTGCGTTGCGGCGGCCTGCCTGCCACGTGCCCTCGGTGTCGGCGACCACCCCGTTCTCGTAGTTGAAGACGTCTTCGCCGAGGTACCACACGGAACCGTCGTCGGCCTGCGCGTACCAGTCGAGGGCGACCTCCTGGATCCGGCCGTTGGAGAAGGCCGCGTACTGGCTGATGCGGGCTTCGACCGGTTTTCCGTCGACCTCGATGGTCTTGGTGCCGGGCAGCAGGCTGACCTCGGTACGGAAGGGTTTGCCGTCCACTTGACCGCCGTAAATCGTCTGGGTGACTTCGCTGGTGGGGTGCAGCGGGTTCGTGATCTTTGTGGGGTGAGTGAAGCGCGGCTTGGTGAGGTCGGCGCGGTCCGCTGCGGGCGCCGTGGGCAGGCAGGCGTCGCCGGTCTTGCCCGTGTCCTCGTCGACGACGTGAACGCAGGCGCTCGGTTCAGTTGGGCGGTCAGCGGTGCTGGCGGTACCGGAACACCCTCCGGCCAGGAGTGCGGCGGCGGTTACGGCTGCCCCGGTGAGCAGGATGTGGCCGTTGGTGCTCATGGCGGCCTCCTTGAGACGTGGCCTGCGATGAGTGTCCCGCCGTCCCCCTGAACGGACGCTGAACGCACCTGAATGTGCTGTCAGGCGGCCGTGGGATGGGGCATTCGGTTCGTGAGCGGCTGCGTGTTCGCGGTGCGTCTCGCGCCCAGGCGGCGAAGCAGCACAACGCCACAGCCCCGCCCTCCTCAGTGGCTGGTCGGCAGCCTCACCGTGAAGCGCGCCCCGCCCAGTTCCGGCGCCGTCCCTACGGCCACGGTCCCCCCGTGCGCCGCCACCAGCTCAGCCACGATCGCGAGACCCAGGCCGGCTCCGCCCTCTCTCCTCGCGCGTGCCTCGTCCAGACGCACGAAGCGGTCGAAGATCCGGGCCCGCTCATTCTCCGGCACCCCGGGACCGTCGTCGTCCACGTCCAGCCGTACGGTTCCGCCGACTTCGCCGAGGGTCAGGGCGACCTGGGAGCGGGCGTGGCGGGCGGCGTTCTCGCCGAGGTTGCGGACCACGCGGCGCAGGGCGTCCTCATCGCCCCGGACTCGTCCGGCCGAGACCCCGTGGCTGTCGACGCTCGGGCCCTTCGGCTGTTCCCGCAGCCGTCGGGCCTCCTCGAAGACCAGGTCGTCCAGGTCGATGGGGTGCCGCGGGGGCCGGATCGCGTCTTCGTCGGCGCGGGCGAGGAGAAGGAGGTCGTCCACGAGGCGCTGCATGCGGACGGCTTCGTCCAGGACCGTCCCAGCCAGCACCCCTGCATCGGCGCCTGCCGGATGGGCGAGGGCCACTTCGGCGTGCTGCCGGACCGTGGCGACGGGTGAGCGCAGTTCGTGCGAGGCATCCGATACGAACCGTCGTTGCGCCGCCTCGGCCCGTGCAACCCGCCGTAGCGTGCGTCCCACGGCCACCCAGGTCGCGGCGGACGCCACGATCACCAGCACGGGTACGCCGACGAGCAGCATCCGGGTGACCGTGGAAGTGGCCTCGGCGACCCCGGCGGGAGCACGGCCGTCCAGGACGGTCAGACGCCGGTCGCCGTCCCGCGCCCCGACCGCCACCACCAGGAACGCTTCCTCGTCGATAGGAGTGTCGATCTGGGTGCTGCCGCCGGGCCGGAGCCGGGTCAGTGCGGGCAGTCCCTCGATGTTCGAGCTCGCCGCGACGACCGTCCCCCGCTCGTCGACAACCTGAAGGAACTCCTCCGCGGGGTCGGCCACGCTCATCTGGGGCACGCCCCGCCCCTCCTCGATCACCTGGGCCACCTCCTGGGCGCGGCCCCGCGCGGCGTCCCGGACGTCGTTGCTCAGCTCGACCCGCAGCCCCAGCACGAGGGCGGTGCCTCCGGCGATCAGCGCGAGCCCCACGGCCAGTGCGGCGATCACCGTGGCTCGCACGCGCACCGTCCGCAGACGCCGCCGCTCACTCGCCATCGGGCACCAACCGATACCCGTGCCCGCGGGCGGTGCGCAGCGAGTCCCGCCCGAAGGGACGATCGATCTTGTTGCGCAGGCGCCGCACATACACCTCGACGATGTTCGGATCGCCCTCGAAATCGTCGCCCCACACATGGTCAAGGATTGTCCGCTTGCTCACGGTCTCGCCCGTGCGCCGCATCAGGAACTCCAGTACGGCCAGTTCCCGTGCTGTCACCTCGACCTGACGCCCCGACCGGGTCACCGTGCGCGCCGCCGGATCCAGCCGCAGGTCGCCCACCGCAACCACCGCCGGACGCTCGCGGGCCTCGCGCCGCAGCAGCGCCCGCAGCCGGGCGAGCAGCACCGCGTACGAGACGGGCTTGGTGAGGTAATCGTCGGCGCCGGTGTCGAGACCCTCGATCTCGTCCCACTCGCCTTCCTTGGCGGTGAGCATGAGGATCGGCGTCCAGTTGCCCTCGCCGCGCAGAGTCCGGCAGACCCGGTAGCCGTTGAGGCGCGGCAGCATGATGTCGAGGACGATCGCGTCGTAGGCGTGCTCACGCGCCAGCCACAGGCCGTCCACCCCGTCGAGCGCAACGTCCACGGCGAAACCCTCCGCCGCCAACCCGTCCCTGAGCCCGGCCGCGAACCGCTCCTCGTCCTCGATGATCAGCACGCGCATACCGTCCACGCTACGGGAGCCGCGGGCAGGGACAATCGGATGTCGTAGTACAGCCGGAGCACCGTGGCGCCCCTGCTGCGGAGCCCGAATGGCATAGCCGTCCGAGTCCGTCATGACTCTCGACTTCACACAGCCCGCCAAGCCCCCACGGTCACTTTGGCCGTGGTCACGACCGGAACCCTGCTTGGCGCCGGCACCGCGCAATGGGTGCGGTCCGACAGGGCGCGCCGGGATCAGTCCTTGTCGCTCGGCTTGTCTCCGCCGTCCACCTCGGTGCCGAGGACCTTGAAGTCCTTGTCGAGGTGTACGTCGGCCTGCTTGCCGTTGTCGAGCGTGACCTCGACCTCGTAGTAGCCCTCCTCGTCGCCGACCTCGGTGTCCGTCACCTTGCCTTCTCCGGTGTGCGCGAGTGCCGCGGCGCTCGCCTTCTCCAGAGCGGGTCCCGAGATGGGCGTCTCGTTGTCCTCACCGCCGGTGGTGGCCACAGCGAGGCTGGTACCACCGCCGATGAGGGCGGCCGACAGGGCGGCCCCCATGATCCATTTGCCTTTGCGCTTCATGCCGGACCTCCTCGCCGTAACCCCCGGCCACCGGGCGCGGCCGAGCTGATTGCTTCAGGGTGCGCCAGGCCCGCTGAACAGAAGCTGAATGAATCTGAACGAGCTGTCAGCATCCGTGGCCTGTGGGAACGCCTTGTGCTGCCGGACCAGCATGCCGGGTTGCACCGGCACGGGAAGCGGGTCAGGTACGCGGTCAGATGGCTGACCTCGGACAGCGCGGGCCCGTCGGGTTGAGCCAGCTGGGCATCACCGCGGGGTGCCGGGGCCCTTGAGCAAGCCAGCCTGCCGGATCAGGGTGAGCGCGAGGCCCCGCAGCCGGCCGGCGCGGTCGCGCTCGGCGGGCCGGTGGCGGAAGTCGGACAGGACGCTGTGGTGGAAGCCGAGGGCTTCCTGCCCCAGGGAGAGGGCGTATGTGAAGTCGATTCGGCCGCGCACCGCGACGTCTCGGCCGCGCACCGTGACGTCGCCGGCTCGCAGCGGTCGTGGCCACTCCGCGTCAGTCGAGGCATTTCCATAAACTGTGAATATAAAGTCGCTATGCTTCAAGCATGAGTCGTCAAGACACCACTCCTGGCGCGTCCGCTGCCATCGGAGCAGCCCTCTACGGCCTGGCCACCAGGGCCGCGAGACGCCTGCCCCGGGACATGAGCCTGACGTCAGCCGCCACCCTGGCCACCCTGGACCGGACCGGCCCGCGGCGCATCACCGATCTGGCCGCGGTCGAGGGCGTCACCCAGCCCGCGATGACCGCCCTGGTCCGGGTGATGGAGGAGTCCGGCCTGGTCGAGCGGCGAGGCGACCCGTCCGACAAGCGGGTCACGCTGGTGTGCCTGACCGAGGCCGGCGCCTCCTATGTCCGGACGCGGCGCCAGGCGGGCGTGTACGCGTTCGAGCGGTTGATCGGCGAGCTCACCGGCGACGAGGTCGAAGCGCTGCTGGCGGCCCTTCCGGCGCTGAAGCATCTGGCGGAGCTAGAAAGCCAGGACCGCGAGGGGCCGAAGCAGTGACCAGGCAGCCGGTCGGCGGGGGCGCGGTGAAGGCGTTACCGGTGGCGCGTTCCGAGGGGCGGCTGCTGGTTCCCGCCCTGATGTTCATCGCTCTGGTCGTGGCGGCGGTCGCCAGCCTCGGGACGCCGCTCATCACCAGCGTGGCGACCTCGTTCCACGTCTCGCTCGGCAGCGCCCAGTGGACGCTGACCGTCGCGCTGCTCAGCGGCGCCGTCGCCACGCCGGTCCTGGGCCGGCTCGGAGCCGGCCCACACCGGCGCACCACGATCCTCGCCACGCTGGCGGTCGTCGTCGCCGGCAGCACCCTCACCGTGCTGCCGCTGCCGTTCGCGTGGCTGCTGGCCGGCAGGGCTGCCCAGGGCGTCGGGCTCGGGCTGACGGCGCTGATGATGGGCGTGGCCCGGGACCACCTCCCCGAGGAGCGCAGCGCCGCCGTGATCGCCCTGATCTCGGTGGTCTCGATCATCGGGGCCGGCGTCGGCTACCCGCTGGCCGCACTGCTCGCCGAGCTCGGCGGGGTACGGGCCGCCTACGGCCTCGGCCTGGTAGTCACCGCCGCCGCCCTCCTGATCGCGTGGCGCTCCATGCCCGAAGCCCCCGAAGGCCGCTCCGCCCGCGTCGACGTGGCAGGCGCGGTCGTCCTGGCCGCTGCGCTGCTCCTGGTGCTGTTTCTGGCCGGCGAACGGAGTCTGTGGAGCCGCCACCTCGCCGTGGCGGCGGGCCTCGCCGTCGTCGCGGTGGCGCTGCTCAGCGTCTGGGCCGTCATCGAGCTGCGCAGCACGACGCCTTTGGTCGGTGTGCGGGCGGTGCGGCACCCGGAGGTCGCCGGGGCGAACCTCGCCATGTTCGTCGGCGGGATCGGCATGTACCTCCTGCTCACGCTCATCACCCGGTACGCGCAGACGCCGCAGGGCGCCGGCTACGGCTTCGGGCTGACGACCTCTGTCGCCGGGCTGGTCCTCATCCCGTTCTCGGTGCTGGGGTTCGTCGCCGGCAAGCTGACGCCGCGGGTCCGGACGCGGATCGCCGACCCCCTGCTCCTGGCCGGCAGCGCCGTCGTGGTCGGCGGCGGGTTCGCCCTGTTCGCGGCGGCCCGGTCGAACCTGGCCGAACTGTTCGCGGCGATGGGCGTGCTCGGCTTCGGCGTCGGCGGCTTCTCGGCCGCGATGCCCGGCGTCATCCTGGCCGTCACCCCCAAGAGCGAGACGTCGAGCGCCATGAGCCTCAACTACGTCGTCCGCAGCGTCGGGTACTCCCTGGGCAGCGCCATCGGCGGCATGATCCTCGCCGCGGGCACCCGCCCCGGCCACCTCTTCCCCGACGACAGTGCCTACACCACCGCGGCGCTGGTCGGCATCGGCGCCATGACGATCACGACGCTGACAAGCCTCGCTCTCGCCCGCCGACGCTCGTCCGAGACCAGCTCGTAAGTCGGATGCACTCATACCCACACTGGAGGTTTCATGCCCAAGGGCTACTGGGTCAGCGTCTACCGCACCATTTCAGACCCGGAGAAGCTGGCTGCCTACAACAAGCTGGCCGCTCCAGCCGTCCAGGCCGGGGGCGGCCGGGTCTTCGTCCGTGGCGGTCGGGTCGTGGCGCATGACGCCGGAATCGCCGAGCGCACCGTCCTGATCGAGTTCGACAGCTTCGAGCAGGCCGTCGCGGCGTACGAGAGTGCGGCCTCCCAGGAGGCGCTGGTCGCCCTCTCCGATGGCGTCTAGCGCGACTTCCGCATCGTCGAAGGCATCGACTGACCGAGGTCCAGTCGGATCTTCACTGATGGCTCTCTGCGACGCAGCCCGAACCCCACGAGCGTGCTCGGGGCCGTGCCCCGCGCACCACCGACACCTCACTACTTGTGCGGTGATCCTTAAGACACGGCCTGGGCCGCCTGACCGTCGTCGCGTTGCGATCTTCGGCGTGCTGCCGAGGCACGCACGCCCCCGGAGGGTGAACCCAACGGGGGCGGCGGCTTCCTGACGCACGGCACGAACGGCCTGGTCGTCGGCATGCCAGAACGGATGCCGCCCTGCCCCAACATGGCTGACCTGTCCTCCCCGCCCGTCCCGCGACACTCCCGCGGACCACCGGGTTGGTCTCTACGCGGCGGACCGCAGGCCGCCACCACGGTCAGGTCCGGCAACCGCACATGGCGGCGGCCTTGCTTCGCCCGCCGTGGTGGAGGGGTGACGGCCTGCTCATGCCGAACCTGAAGGCCAGGCCCAGCGGCGGGGAGGCACAGGCGGAGGTCAACGCGGCTGGCCCCTGCCTATACGCGATGCCGGCTTGAGCACGCCACGTCTACCATCCCCCTTCCTGGAAAGAAGGGGGTGTGGCCCTCTGCTGCGCAGGCTCTCGCCTGACCTCGCCGTGGCGCGGCGTTCAGTACTGTTCGGTCTCCACGAAACCGGCGTCCGCGTCGTCGTCGGCGCCGAAGGCGTCGGCCGCCGCCGTCGGGTCGAATCCGGGCGGGCTGTCCTTGAAGGCCAGGCCCATGCCGGCCAGCTTCGCCTTGACCTCGTCGATCGACTTCGCACCGAAGTTACGAATGTCGAGCAGATCGGCCTCGGAACGCGCCACGAGCTCACCCACGGAGTGGATGCCCTCACGCTTGAGGCAGTTGTACGACCGAACGGTGAGCTCCAGCTCCTCGATCGGCAGCACCAGATCAGCGGCAAGGGCGGCGTCCGTGGGGGACGGGCCCATGTCGATGCCCTCGGCGTCGATGTTCAGCTCACGAGCCAGACCGAACAGCTCGACCAGCGTCTTACCGGCGGAGGCCATGGCGTCACGCGGACGCATCGCCTGCTTGGTCTCGACGTCGACGATCAGCTTGTCGAAGTCGGTGCGCTGCTCGACACGCGTGGCCTCGACCTTGTACGTGACCTTCAGAACCGGCGAGTAGATCGAGTCGACCGGGATACGGCCGATCTCCTGGCCCACCTGCTTGTTCTGCACGGCGGAGACGTAACCACGGCCACGCTCGACCGTCAGCTCCATCTCCAGCTTGCCCTTGCCGTTGAGCGTGGCCAGGACGAGGTCGGGGTTGTGCACCTCGACACCGGCCGGGGGCGCGATGTCGGCGGCGGTGACCAGACCCGGGCCCTGCTTGCGCAGGTACATCACGACCGGCTCGTCGTGCTCCGAGGAGACGACCAGCTGCTTGATGTTGAGGATCAGGTCGGTGACGTCCTCCTTGACGCCCGGCACGGTGGTGAACTCGTGCAGCACGCCGTCGACACGGATGGACGTGACCGCCGCACCCGGAATCGAGGAGAGGAGAGTCCGGCGAAGGGAGTTGCCGAGGGTGTAACCGAAGCCCGGCTCCAGCGGCTCGATCACGAACCGGGAGCGGAACTCGTCGACGACCTCTTCGGTCAACGAGGGACGCTGAGCGATCAGCACGAGGTGTTGCCTCCAGTGGTTTGGCGCCCGCTATGTGACGCCGTAGGTACACGAGGGTACGGGGATCGTGGCGATAAGGCCTTTAAGAGACCGAATCGCCACACTCCATCCGGCGAGTAGGCCTCGGGCCCACTCGCTTTCGCCCGGCGGCGGATGTCGGCGTTTTCGTCGGCCGACAGGTTGTCCAGGATGACGTAGATCGGTGCGCCGTCGGGTCGGGCGGCGCGGATCGGCTTCAGCGCGGCAAGTGTGTTCGCGGCGCATTGTTCAGAACCAGTGCAGGCAGTGCGGCGCACGCTCGGCACGGAAGAGCCCGTCAGCAAGGGAGTCCACACCGGCACGGTGCACCCGGACATGGCCCGCACGCACGAGCGTGCTCGGGGCCGTGCCCCCGAGGTAGACCGAACCGAGATCACGCACATCCAAGGACAGATCAGGCTCCCGGTCAGTCAGGACACACTCAGCCTTACCGTCCCGGACGGTCAGCTGATACCGATGGCGCTCGCCCAGGAAAGGGTCCTCGACATCGAGGACCAGCTCACCGTCCACGAACCAGCGACGCGCCGTCAAAGCAGCCGGCACGTCCAGCAGCCGCACCCACAGCCAATCGGTGTCACCGCTCACCTCTGCGGCACGAAAGTCCGCGAACTGCCAGCGCAGCGGATGCCCGGCCGGCACATGCTTGAACACCACCCGAGACACCAGATCGTGCCCCAGCACGAACCCTGCCAACGCCGTGAAGACGACATCGTCGACAGCGACGGTCTCATCAACCGTCAACGTGTTGCCCTCACCGATCGAATAACTCGCATACCCGTCCGGTTCACCGTCCGCGCCACGGTGAACAGCGACATAGCGCGGCGCCGGCGAGAGGGGAGGTTGACCCGCGCGCAACGCCCACCAGCGACGCGGCCGCGACAGCGCGCCGGGCTGGACACGCCGATAACGGTCGTAGACCCCCTCAAGGATCTCGCCGCACTCGGCACGCCGCAGCACCTCGACAGACCCCCCGTCCCCGCCATCCGCCACCCCGCCGGCTACCTGACCCGCCCGGGGAACGGCGAAGCCACCCTGGTGGCGCGGCACCGTCAACCGCGCCGTATACGTCGCCGGCCCGTAGCCGAACCTGCCATAGATCGGCGCTTCGGAAGCCAGCAGCACGGACAACGCCTCCCCACGAGCCCGCAGCTCAGCAAGCTGATGCCGCATCAACGCGCTGAGCACCCCCTGCCGCCGATGAGAGGGCAGAACTCCGACAGCAGTCACCCCGGAGACCGGAACGAGCGCGCCACCCGGCAGGGTCAGCTCGAATGAATGCGCAGCAGCCGTCCCCACAGGCCGCCCGGCCGCTGCCGCGAGCAGACACCGGTCCATCTCCAGCGCCGACCACCACAGCCCGCCACCCTCGACCGGGGTCTCCGCAAAGCGCCCGAACGCGGCATGAACCGTGTCGACGAAAACGTCACGGTCCCCATCAGTCGCTGAACGAATCTCCGTCACCACTGCTGCCCCCTCGGCATACCAGCACCACCACACGTGCAATCCGCTCCCAGTGCAACCGTCACCGATAGCCAGGGCAAACGAATTACGACCCGCTTCCGCAGCCGACCACAGCGCCCCGACTGCGGGCGGTCCCACACCGCCCGGAAGATCAGCAAGTGGAGGCGCGGCCAAGTGGCAGCGGGCGGCTGCCGGGGCGAGGCTTGGACACGCGTGTGGTCGGGATGCGGTCACGGAGGAGGTCCGGTGGGCAAGCAGGTCGTCGTCGGAGTGGACGGCTCGTCGTCATGCCAGGCCGCGGTGGAAGCAGCTGCCCGGGAGGCACAGTGGCGTGGAGCGAGGCTGCGTGTGGTGCACGCCTTCAGCTGGCCGGCCAGGCCCAGGTACACGCACACGGATACCGCCCCGCTCGATGATCTGACCCATGACGCGGCAGACCACGCCCGTACCGTGGCGCCGGACGTGGAAGTCACCGAGGCAGTCGTGACAGGCAGCGCGGTCAGCGTGCTCAGCGCCGAGTCACAAACCGCGGACCTGGTCGTCGTGGGTGCACGAGGTAGCGGCGGAATCGTCGGGATGCTCCCCGGCTCAACGGCCGTGTCCTTGGCCGCCCACACGCAGTGTCCAGTGATGGTGGTCCATGGGGAGCCAACCGATACCGGCCGCGTCGTGCTTGCTGTCGACGGCTCACCCATGGGCGAGAGGGCAGTGACGTTCGCCTTCGCCGAGGCGGCCTTGCGCAAGGCACCGATCCTCGCCGTGCACGCATGGCTGCCGGACTACGCACCGGCCGGGACAGGTGTGGAGAGCGTGGAGCGTCTGCTGGCCCAGGCGCTCGCCGGCCACACGGAAAAGTACCCGGACGTCGTGGTCAGTCAGCAAGTGCTGAGCGGCGAGCCCCGCGAGACGCTGATCGAAGCGAGCAAGAATGCCCAGCTCATGGTCGTCGGAGCCAGGGGACGTGGCGGATTCGCCGGACTGCTCCTGGGCTCGGTGAGCCAAGCCGTTCTCCACCACGCACACTGCCCGGTGACCGTCGTCCGCAGCGAGGCGTGACCAGCGCATCTCGCCACGCCCGACCGCGTGGGCACCGATTCAGATGGTCATCACCGTCGGCAGGGGCAGGCGCCGCAAGTCCCCGTCGTACGACGGATCCCACCAGGACGCCGTGTGCCGGGGCGGCGCACCGTATCGGCCCGCTCGCTCGACCGCGGTTGCCCCTTCCTGGCCGGGGCGGAGAGCGCATGCATCGAGTCCCGCGTGCCCGGGGTCGAGGTCGCCGAGATGCTGGGCGTCGCCGTGGCCGGTGCGAGGGCCGGAGGCGACGAAGGCACGGAGGTACCGGTGGACGCGGTGATGGCGCCACGGGCTTGGAAGGCTCAGGAAACGGGGCGTACGGCCGCGACGCCTATTCGACCGGATGGCCGGGGCTGATCGAGCGCACATCGCCGAGTCGCAGGATCGGCCGACCGTCGGCCCTGTCCCGCTCGCCGCTTTCCACGGGGTCCAGGACGAAGCCGACGTGGTCGCCCCCGTCGACCTGCCGCTCCACCCTGCCGACGAACCATGCGCACGCGTCCCGAAGCAACGCGGCCCCTCCGCGACCCCGGATCCACGCCGCGCGGGCGAACTTGTCCACCTGGTGGCCGGTCTCGCCACCGAACAGCTCAGCCAATTCGTGCTCGTCCCGGGTGAGCAGATGCACAGCGAGGAACTCGGCTTCACAGGCGACCTCGTAGGTCCGGTTCACCTTCGACAGCCAGACCATGAACCGCACCGGTTGAATGGAGCACTGTGAGGCGAACCCGACGAGGCAGCCGGCACGCTCGCCGCCTGCGGTGGCCGTGACGACGTACACGTCGGGATTGAGTCGGTCGGTGAACGCGTCCATGACCGCCATGTTGGCGCATGCGGGGACGCCCAGTGGGCGTTTGATCGAGTCGCTTTTCGCCGCGTCGAAAGAGAGGTGTGATCTCCGGCCGGTGCAGCGTGTGGTGGTCTGACCACGAAGGACGTTACGGCCAGACCGCCACGCGTCACGACCTCACCTCTTCGGAAGATCCCGCGGCAGCGAAGCGTCTACCTGGCCCGACGGCAGAGGCTTCCTCAGTAAGACGGCCGTCGGCACAACCGTGCCGGCGGTCCTCCGGCCATTCGAAGCAGTGTGGCTGCGCCGGCCTGATCGGCTGCAGTGTCATGGGTTTTTAGCTTCTCCACCGCGCGGCCGATGAGTTTGTGGCTCCCGGCCGGTCCAAGCTCGTGACACCTCAGGAAAGGACACTGCCATGTCGGAGCTTCTCGTCGACTTCATCACCTCCCTCGACGGCCACGCATCGGGCGAGGGATGGCCCGGGTTCTGGGGCCTCGAAGGACCGGAGTACCTCGCCTGGCTCGGCAAGCAGCCCGAGGTCACCTACCTGATGGGAGCGAACACCTACCGCCTGATGTCGGGCTTCGCCGCAGGCGAGGTCCCGGATGGCCAGGACGAGTTCAGGCCCGAGGAAGAGGCGTCCGTCGACGAGCTCACGCAAGCGTCCAAGGTGGTGTTCTCCTCCTCACTCGAGGAGCCCCTGACCTGGCCCAACTGCACGCTCGTCCGCGACGACGCCGTCGAGGCGGTCCGCGCCATGAAGTCGACCGGCTCGGGGCTCCTCAGCACGATCGGCAGCCTCAGCCTGTGCCGCTCCCTGCTGCGAGCCGGCCTGGTCGACCGCTTCCGGGTCGTGATGTTCCCGGTGATCACCGGGGCCACGGGCGAGGAACGCATCTACGACGGTTATCCGGACGTTGCCCTCGAGATGATCGAGCACCGCACCTTCGACGGCCGCATCCAGCTGGTCGAGTACAAGCCCCGGGTGCTGGAGCACCCGCCGCTCGCCGTCCCTGCGTGACGTTGCCCCGTCCGCCGGTCTGGACGCCGCCCCGAAGGCGCCGGCGGGGCGCGGAGCAAGATCCAACCTCACGGCGTGGCGGCCGGGCGGGAAGCCGTGCGGCGGGAGGAAGTCACTCTTGACCTCTTGGCGCACGTCCAGGCAGTGCAGCCGGACACCGGGGTGCCCGGCTGCCATGTCGTACGGTCTGATCTCGCGGCCGCCCACGATGCGCGACGGATGTCACCACCCGCGGTGCAGCAGTACGGCCCGGTGGTGACACCCGTCGGTGCCGCAGGTACGGCCGAAAGATCTTGACCAAGACCTGGAATCAGGCCGCGACGAGCTCGCGGTCGCGGTCCGGCGTGTTGACCTTGGGCTTCTTGTTCGGCAGTGAGAGCCGGAAGACCTTGTGCCACGCGGAGAACACCTGCTTGGGCAGCGGGCCGGTGACGTAGTCCAGCTCGTACTTTTCGAACAGGGCGCGCACCTTCACCGCGACCTCGGCGTACCGGTTGCTCGGCAGGTCCGGGAACAGGTGGTGTTCGATCTGGTGCGAGAGGTTGCCGGTCATGAAGTGCATGGCCTTGCTGCCGCTGATGTTCGCCGAGCCCATCATCTGGCGCAGGTACCACTGGCCGCGCGTCTCGCCCTTGATCGACCGGCGCTCGAAGACCTGCACACCTTCGGGGAAGTGCCCGCACATGATCACCGAGTGGGACCAGATGTTGCGGACCAGGTTGGCGGTGAACGTGGCGGCGAGCGTGGTGAGGAACGACGGGCCCGACAGCAGAGGGTGGATCACGTAGTCCTTGAGGACCTGCTTGCGGATCTTGCGGCCCACGGCCCTGGCCCGAGCGCGGAACTCCGGGTTCTTGCGGCGTCGCTTGTGCAGGTTCTTGCCGAGCTCCAGGTCGTACGCTGCGATGCCGTACTCGAAGAAGCAGGCGTTGATGAAGTTCCACAGCGGCTGGCCCAGGTGGATCGGGTGCCACTTCTGGTCCTCGTCGACGCGCATGATGCCGTAACCGAGGTCGTTGTCCTTGCCGATCACGTTGGTGTACTTGTGGTGCAGCTCGTTGTGCGAGTGCTTCCACTGGTCGGCCGGCGAGACGTGATCCCAATCCCAGGTGGTGGAGTGGATCTTCGGGTCCCGCATCCAGTCCCACTGGCCGTGCAGGATGTTGTGACCGATCTCCATGTTGTCCATGATCTTCGCCACGGACAGCCCGGCGGTGCCGATCAGCCACGCGGGCGGGAAGAACGAGAACAGCAGTACGCCCCTGCTGGCCAGCTCGAGCTTGCGCTGCGCCGAGATCACCTTGCGGATGTAGGCGGCGTCCTTCTCGCCGCGGCTGGCGATCACCTCGTCGCGGATCGCGTCCAGCTCGCGGCCGAGCTCCTCGATCTGCTCCGCGGTCAGGTGGGCGGTGGGGTCGATGGCGGTCAAGGTGCTCCTACCGTTCGATGTCGCAGGGGCCCGCGGCGGCGGACACGCAGGTCTGGATGAGGACGCCGGGCTCCGCCTCGGTGATCTCGCCGGTGCGCAGGTCGCGGACGGCGCCGGCCTTGAGCGGCGAGGTGCAGCCGAAGCAGATGCCCATACGGCACCCGGAGGGCATGAGCACGCCGGCCTCTTCGCCGACGTCCAGCAACGGCGTGGCGCCGTCCGCGTCGACGGTCTTGCCGGTGGCGCTGAAAGTGACCTCGCCGCCGTCGCCGGCGACGACGACGCTGGGGCGGAAGCGTTCGGTGTGCAGGCGCTCCGGGATGCCGTGCTCGGTCCAGTGCCCTTCGGCGGCGTCGAGCAGGCCCGCGGGCCCGCACGCCCAGGTCTCGCGCTCGGCCCAGTCGGGTACGAGTGCGTCGAGACGGGCGATGTCGAGCATGCCGTCCGTGTCGGTGTGCACCTCGGTGAGCTGCAGCTTCTTGTTCGCGACCAGGTCGTGCAGTTCGTTGCGGAAGATCACGTCCTGCGGCTGTGGCGCGCAGTGGACCATGACGACGTCGTCGAAGACGGTGTCGCGCAGCATGCCCATGACGGGCGTGATGCCGCTGCCGGCCGTCAGGTAGAGCACTTTGGCGGGCTTGGCCTGCGGCAGCACGAAGTCACCGGTCGCATGGTCGAGCTGGATCAGCGTGCCGGGTTTCGCCCTGCGGACCAGGTGGTTGCTGACCTTGCCGTCCGGGATCGCCTTCACGGTGATCGTGACGCGGCCGTCCTGGCGGTTCGTCGGCGAGGTGAGCGAGTAGGCACGCCACAGGCGGACCCCGTCGACGTCGACTCCGATCCGCACGTACTGCCCGGCCGTGTGGCCGCGCCAGCCCCGTCCCGGTCTGATCACGATGGTCGCGGCGTCACCCGTCTCGGGGTGCACGGCCTCGATGCGTCCCCGCAGGTCAGCGCCCGCGCGCAGCGGGCTGACCAGGTCGAGGTAGTCAGACGGCAGCAGCGGCGTGGTGACCATCTCCAGTAGTTTCCACGCCCTGCTGCGGAGGGCTGTACTCGTCATGGCCCCAGCTTGCTGTGCCTCAGGGCGTAAAGTCCTGACCGTAGGACGTAAATCTGGTTGATCCAATTGTTCGCAGGGAATAAAACGTGAGTCATGTGATCCGGAGAGCCAGCGAACTGGCGCTGGATGAGACGACGGTCACCGTACTTCGGGCTGCGCTGAAGGCCACCGCCGACGAGGTCGTCCAGGCGATCATCGACGAGGTACCTCCCTATGCCAACGCCCTGTCGGGCCGCATGGGTGGCACCATCCGCCGAGCCGTCCGCACCGCCCTGGGGCACTACCTGGACCTCGCGAGCGGCAACGCCACGGGCGGCGACGGCGGTGACGCGGCCTACGAGCTGGGCCGCGGCGAGGTGCGCGACGGCCGTTCCATGGACGCCCTGCTCAGCGCCTACCGCGTCGGCGCCCGCGTGGCCTGGCGATGTCTGGCAGCGGGTGCCGTACCCGCAGGTCTGCCCGCCGCCGAGGTCGCCAAGTTCGCTGAGCTGACCTTCGCCTACATCGACGAGCTCTCGGCCGCGAGCGCCGCCGGCCACGCCGACGAGCTGGCGGCCCGGGGCAGGGCCCGCGAGCGCCACCTGGAACAGCTGGCCCGCGACCTGCTCGCCGGCGCGAGCCCGGACATGCTGCTTGTCTCTGCTCAACGGGCCGGGTGGCAGCCTCCGGTATCACTGACCGCCGTCCTGCTGCCTGCCGCGCAGGCCCGGCCTGCCTACCGTGTGCTGGACCCGAGCACCCTCGTCCTGGACGATCTGCCGGATGCCTTGGGCGTGCTGCTCGTTCCCGATGCCGACCGATCGCGTCTTTTGCGGCAGCTGACTGACCGTACCGCTGTGGTCGGCCCGGCGCGGCCGTGGACTCGTGCGTCCGCCTCGTACGCACGAGCCGTACGCGCGCGCTCCCTCTCCTCGGATATTCGCGACACCGAGGACCACCTGCCCGAGCTGGTGCTGAGCGCCGACGCGGACGCTTTCGCTGACCTGCGTGCCCGAGCCCTCGCACCGTTGCGGACTCTGCCTGACGCGACCGCACGGCGGCTGGAGGAGACGTTGCGGGCGTGGCTGCTGCACCAGGGCAGGCGGGACGAGGTGGCGGCGGCGTTGTTCGTCCATCCCCAGACAGTCCGGTACCGGATGTCGCAGGTGCGGGAGCTGTTTCCGGATCTCGCATCGCCACACCGGGTCCTTGAACTGACGCTGGCGGTCGGTCTCGGAGTCGGCTGACGCGCACTGAGAGGCCGGGGCGAGCATCAGCTTGCGGACCCTGCGCGAACGCGCCGTAGCTTCGGGTGCCTTGCAGCAACACTCCGTGGCCGTCGGTGACCCTGCATGACAAGTCCGCCGTGCCTAAGAGGACACGCTGCTGGCCGCGGCGATCAGCGAATGAATTTGAGTGGCACCGGCGCGTCCATGATCGCTAATGCTGTGACCGCAAAGGTTCGCCGGATTGGTGGTCGTGGCGTTGAATTTGCGGTGACAGTCGATCCGACCTCTGGAGCCACGGGCGGCTGAGCCTGTTCGTGTGCACAGACTGACCGACCAGGTGGTGCAGAAGCTGCAGCAGATCGTGCGCCGCGGCAGTAGCCAACTGTGGGTCAGCCAGTCGGCTTTGATGAAGCCCGCGTTCCGCGTAATTCAGCGGCCTGGGGCGGTGTTCTGGCTGGTCAGCGGGTTGTGAGTTTACGCTCCCGGCGGCGGCGTCAGCCCGAACCGCGCGATGACGTCCGGCAACCACTCCGGCTGGCCGAATTCGAGCCCGTACTTGGCCACGAGTGCCGGGATCGCGTCCGCGGACGGCGGCGGGCCGTCGGCGAGCATCTCGGCCATCTCGCGGAAGCAGTTCTCGAAACCGGCCGGGCTAATGATCTCGATCATGCGGGCAGGAACCGAACCGGCGTTCCACATGGCGTGCAGCTCGCCGCGCGGCTTGGTGATGTAGCCGCCGGGGCCCAGCACGGCTTCGCGGTCGCCTGAGCGGAAGCCGATCTCGCCTTCGGTGACGATCGAGTATTCGTCCTCGCGGGTGTGCAAGTGCGGCGGCACCATCGCGCCGACCGGGAACGGGTGCTCGACGACCGACAAGGCGCCGTTGGTATCGGCACCCCAGAGCTTGAAGACCACCCCGATGGAACCGAGGAAGCCCTCGGCGCCCTCGCCGGGGCGGACGACCGTGAGCGGAGGGACCAGTTCCTCGGTCATGGCGATCACTCCTCTGATCGACTTCGAGAAACACTGGTGTCTTGCTAAGAGTGTCCACCCCGGACTTCCTGGGTCGCACCTCGGCGACCTAGTGCTGTGACCGGAAACGTTCACCGGCCCGGGGCCCGGGGGATCCACCGGGTTGTGTGACAAGGAGGGTTTGCTCGTTCCGTTAGGGTGCGCCGAATGGACGACAGCACTTCATGGCAGCACTCAACGGCGACTCAGACTCTGTACTTCCATCCTGACTATCTCGATGCAGTACGCGCCGGACAGAAGACGACCACGGTACGTTTCCGTGACCCGGTGGAGATGGGCCCGGTGAGCCTGGTGTTCGAGTTGGACGATGAGGTGGCGCTACCGGGTGTGGTCACGCAGGTCACTGCTAAGACGATTGCCCAGCTGAGCGAGTCGGACGCCCGAGCGGACGGCTTCCGTGATCTCGCCGAGCTTCACGACAGACTGCGGTTTCACTACCCCCAGATCGAGCCGACCGACACCATCGCCATCGTGCACTTCCGGTTGGCGAAATAGGTTAGGGCCTGTCCGGTGAGTCGGCAGGGTCATCTTGCCTGCCTTCTAGGCTGGCGCCATGGACAACGGGCTCGCTCACGAGAAAAGCGCCTTCATCAACTTTCGACGATACGTCCCGGCTCCGAAGGAGCACGGGTTTCGGTGGGTCGACATCAAGCAACTCCGCTTCTCTGCGGAGTCCGTGGACGATAGAGGGCTGCTTGTCGCACTGATCGGGCATGAGCAGTTCCGGGACGACTATGCAGGTGGTGGAGTGCTGCCGGACGGACCCCGGCACGGTCCGTACTGGCTGCGATTGATCACTCCCGACCTGTACGAGCCCATCAGTCAGGAGAAGGCCGTGCAGCTCCTGTGGGAGTGGTTGGATCCGCTCTGGGACGTGCCCACCGAGCTGGAGGCAGATCTGCAGCAGGAGGTGTTCGCCCGCCTGGCCGCAGCCGATGGCATCTACTACCTCGGCGAGCTCGGTGATGACGCGATTCATGACTGGGGACGCGTGCACGACTACTTCCACGAGTTCGTGCTCATCGACCGCTCGGCTGGGCGTATCACGCTCATCGTCGCCGCCGACGACTGAGGGCAACCACCGGGGCATCTGCTGCAGAGGCTGATATCAGGAGCGGAGCCACAATCGAATCGCCGCGAGGGTGACCGTGCCGTGGAAGACGTAGGCCCTCTTGTCGTAGCGAGTCGCCACGGCTCTGGAGCGCTTGAGCGCGTTGAAGCAACGCTCGACTTCGTTCCTTCTTTACTAGGTAGCGCTGTCGAAGCCGGTCGGCCGCCCACCGTAGCTACCGCGCCGTTGGCGGTTGACCTTCTGATTCTTCGGCTCAGGGATGGTGTGCTTGATCTGGGATCGCCGCAGGTAGCGGCGGTTCCGGCGAGAGCTGTACGCCTTATCGCCGCACACGTGGTCCGGTCGCGTTCGCGGGTGACCGCCCGTTGGGCGAGGGAGTCGAACACGATCCATGACATTGATCAGCTGTGGCGCGTCACCCCACTGTCCGGGAGTGATCAGCACAGCCCATGGGCTACAGCTGCCGTCACTCGCCAGTTGAATCTTCGTCGTGAGACCGCCCCGTGACCGGCCGAGCGCTTCATCAAGGCGATGCTCGGCCGGACGGCGCCGGCGCCCCCGCATCCGGAGAACGCGGTGATGAGCTCCGGCCGCATGCTGGTGGGCGCGACAGACCGTCGAATCCACGCTCACCACACTCCAGTCGATTCGCCCCTTGACGTCGGCGTCGGCCTGGACCGTCCGCAGGACACGCTCCCACGTGCCGTCCGCGGACCATCTGCGATGGCGGTCATAGACCGTCTTCCGCTTCCCGAAGCGGGTTGGAAGATCTCGCCACGGCAGGCCGGTGCGCTGCCGGAAATGAATCCCGTTGATCACGCACCGATGACACTGCCAACGTCCGCCCCGCCCAACGTTCTTGGGCAGGCTCGGTTCGAGTCGAGCCCACTCGTCATCAGAAAGATCACCCCGCCCCACACTGGACAGAACGACCGGCCGACAGGCGGGTTACCTGACCCATCGGACAGGCCCTAGTGACCTCAGGCATCGACTGGAGTGACTCCCCGCATGATCACGCCGCTTCGGGACGCGGGCGGCCCCAGCGCTGCTGACGCTCACTGCGGATGCGGGCACGTTTACGGCGCTGGGCGGTCAGGGCGTCGGGGTGGCGGGCATTGTTGTTGCGCCAGCTCAGGTAGGCGTGCAGGACCTGGTCTGGACGGTGTGGTTGGGATGGTTCGAGTTGGCCAGGGTGAACTGTCGCAGCGTCCAGAGTGGGCCTCGATGGGGTTGGCCCAGGACGCGTAGGTGCGTGTGAAGGACACCTCGACCTTGTTCTTCACGGCCCACCTGCGGATTCTCCAGTTCAGGTGGGCGGAGTGGTTGTCGAGGGTCACGTAGATCGGGGCGCCGTCCGGACGCGCAGCTCGGATCGACCGCAGGGCGGCACAGGTGTGGTCGATGCCCTTGCGGCGCCGATTGACCCCCCACATCTGGTCGTCACCGACCGAGTAGCAGCCGTGGAAGTAGGTGACTCCGTGGGTGCGGCGATAGGTGGCCGGCAGTCGGTCGGGCCGGCCCCGTTCTTGCCAGCAGGAGCCGGCGGTGGGGCGGATACCTAGCGGTCCGAACTCGTCGAAGGCGAACGCACGGTCCGGACGCTCGCTGATCGCGTACTCGATCCGGGCCGGCTTGGCATCGAACGCCGGATCGTGGGTCTCCTTCCAGGTCTTCGTTCGCTGGAAGGAGACCCTGCGGCGGGCCGGGAGGCAGCGCAGGGCCTCCCGGCCGATCCGGACGGGCCGGGAGATGTTGCGCCGCAGGCGATCAGCGAGTTTGCGGATTGACCAGCGGGTGAAGGGCTTGCCCAACGCGGTCGGTCGGGTGGTGGCCGTCTGGACGACGAAGTCCTCGTCGTCACGGTTGAGGAGGCGGGGACGACCTCCCGCCCACCGAGGGTTGCGGCATGCGAGTCCGATCTCGTTGAAGTGGTGGATCACATCGCGGACGGTGTCCTCGTCTGCCTGGACCAACCGTGCGATCCCCGGGACCGAGTTCCCGCCGGCCGAGGCCAGCAGCATCATTGCCCGCCGAAACCGCACGGAGTTCGTGCTGCCCCGCCGAACGATGTGCTGAAGCTTCTGCCCCTCCGGCTCGGTCAGACCGCGGACCCTGACCGGTAACGCCGTCCCGCCTCCCCGTGCCAGTCGAAGTCGTCACATCGGACCAGCACAACGAGCAACCCGGCAGACTTTCCCGGTCACAGCACTAGCGTCTGGCTATGAAGCAGCGCCACCAGAAGAAGCTCTCCCGCCGCCTCTTCGAAGCAGTCCTGGCCGGTGACGCCAGTACGACGAAGGCGCTGTTGGGCAGCGGAGCATGCCCGGAGCGAAGAAGCAGCGACGGCACGACACCGCTGTATCTGGCATCCGTGCAGGGTGAGGCCGACATTGCCCGCCTGCTCTTGGAAGCCGGCGCTCCCCCCGACACGGAGAGCGCCGGTCCAGGCTCGGAGGGCACACCACTGTGCGCAGCCGCGTGCTGGGGGCACACTGAAACAGTTCGGCAACTTTTGGCACACGGCGCCGATCCCAACCTCCGCGAAGACCATGGCACGGGCAGGACCCCGCTGGAGTGGGCAGATGACGGACCCCACCCCGCCACCGCTGAAATTCTCCGGGCAGCAGGAGCACTACCAACGCCATGAGCCGGCACGGCCGAGTTCCACCACGGGTCCAGCGCGGTGAGCTTGTGGCCGAGACGGGTGGGTCGGCCGACGGTCGCGGAGCAACGAAAAAGGCAATGGGGGCGTGGCCGTCGAAGGCCGCGCGGGAGCGCACAGAGCTGAGGTTCATCACTGTCTGACCAGGCGCGGCCGGACCGGACTCTTCGCCCCTCGGCAACGACGCTTCCAGTGGCTTCGTTCACGAGAATGGACAGCAGATGTTCACCACTTCGGGAGGCGCCACGGGACACCGGGAATCGAACGCTGAGTGAGTCGCTTGCCGTAGTCAGAGGGCGGCGGCTGGCACTTGCCCGCGCTGCGTGGATTCTCCACGGCTGTGGCAGGTGCCGTTCCCGCAACGAATGAGAAAACATGTTGGCTGGTTCCCGGCGAGCTGCGACGATGCCTCTGTTTCCCAGGCGGAGGACATTTGTTCGTTTTCGTGTGTGCGGGATGCGGCGCCGAGTTGACCACCCCGCTGTCCCAGGTCTCACTGCCAATCCACGCCCGTCAGAAGTACGGGAATGGTGCCCAGCTTCCGGTGCTCATGGAGTCGGGGACATTTGCCGTGGACTCAGCCCCCTGGGGAGGGCCGTGGCGGATGTGGGACGAGATCGATCCGGGCGAGGCGGAGGCACGCGGCATCTACGCGCCGGTCTACGCCCTGTCCGACAGCACGCCCGGGGCGAATGTCATCGCGCCCGGTGATATCCGTGGAACCCGGCTGATTCCCGAGAAGCGCGGCGGTGCCTGCTGCGGCCTGGACGGAGCCGACGGGCCCAACATGGCCTGCCAGGCATGCGACCTTCCCGTGGCGACCAGGGTCGACGACTGCTCGCTCTGGCAGCAAGTGCGGCTCAGCTCGGACGCCGTGCACCGCGTCCCCGTCGACGGTGTCCACGCTGCGCCCCTCTCCTGGGCGGAGCTGGCAGCGAAGGGGGAGAAAACGCCCCCTTTCGAGCCGATTGCCACGTGGGGAGGACGGTTGGGGCCGAGCCACTACTGGTCGTGGAGCCCGCAGTGGGAGGCGGCAGCCGGCCATGCGCTCGCCCACCTGCTGGTTGCCTCCCAAGGGCAGCCGGTGAAGGTCCCAGGCGGTCTGACCGCGGATGTGTTCCAACGCGCGCTCGACGCCCTGCTACCGGCAGGCCCTAAGAAGGGGCGCGCCGTTCTGGATGGACCGGGACGGCCCTCACCTGACGCGGACGTAGACATCCTCCTCGTACCGGTCCACCCTCAGACAGGTCAGACCTGGACCCCCGTCGGCCCGACTGCGTCGGCATACCCCGTGCCCCTGCCACTGGGGGTGTGGCTGTGGCTGGTCTCTCCCCAGCCGTACCTGCCGGTTCCCGCGTCAGGCCGCATACCCAAGGAGGTACTCCGCGACGACCCGCTCCCGCAACTCCCCAACTACCGGTTCCGGGCCGACCAGGGGACGTTCCAGCACACCTTGGTCCGGCTACCAGCCGTTCGCAGCCCATGGCTGCGCACGATCCTCGGGAACCTCACGTAGGGCACCTCGGCCGACCTCTTCTAGCCGTCTGGCCATCGAACAGCGCCAGGCTCTCGTGCCTCCCAAAGTGGTCGACATCTGCTGTCCATTCTCGTGAACAAAGCCATTCCAGCACGGCCCCAGGTTCGTCCGTCAGATCGTCATGTGCGGCGCACCAGGATCGCCCATGCTGAGGATCTGCCTTCCGCACGCGCCCCGGCGACCCGGCGTCAGTGCTGGTTCACCGGCAGGACGGCCGCCGGATCACAACGCGCCGGGCAGGCCAGCAAGTAGACCCCATTGCCAAGGAACAGGAGGTAGGCGTCGTCTCGGACGCTGTAGGGCTGCACCGGGGCCCCGGGGTGAACGCCGAACTCCTGGTATTCGGGTACCTGGCAGAGGAACGCCATCTCTGTGCCGCACGCGCACCAATACTGCTCGGGCTCCTGGGCCCAGGCCGCCGTACCGCCCACCTTGAAACGCACGTCGAACGGCCCGTGCGCGTCCACGAAGGGCCGCAGGGTCAGGGGCAGGGCGCGCATGGCCGGTTCCGGCTCCGTTTCCGGGATTCCCGGATCACGCTGGAGGAGCACCCGCCAGAACGAGCCCGGGAACGGGGGCTGTGGAGCCTCCCAGAACCCGGGCACCAGGCGGCCGTTGGCCGTCACCGGGTCGGACGCGTCGTTGTGGTGGGCGCAGTGGAAGACCGACAGGTGTTCTCCGCCGAAGAACTCGATGTCGTCCGGCAGGTCCAGTTGGAAGAACAGGGCCATCCGCTCGCCGCAGAAGCAACGCGGCCACTCCTGGTCGTCGTCGAAGTAGGGCCACCCGCCCAGCGAGTTCCGGGCCGGCCTGTCCAGCGGCTCGGTACCGGTCTCGACCCTGTAGGCGGGCAGCGGCGCCCACATCTCCTCCACCCCGTCGTCGCTCACAGGGTGCCCCCGGCCGTCCGGTCGGTGTCCAGGTCGCCCATGAGGACGGTGCGGGTGATGAGGGGACGGTCCCACAGGGCCAGGAGCTCGTTGGCGAGGTCGAGGACCGGCAGCGGGTGCTGTTCGCCCTGCACATCGATGGCGGCGGCCGACAGGCTCCGGGGGACGGCGCCCGCGTCGAGCAGGACGTGCCACTCCTCGGTGCCGAGGCTCAGGTACTCCAGGCGTGTCAGCATGGCGATCTCCAGGGGATCGGCCAGCGCGCCCGGGGAGGCGGTGAGCGTCCGAAGGCGGGGGAGGCCGGCAACCGGAGCGAGGCCGACCGGGTCGCCGTTCCGCCCACCGATCCCGAGCACCTCCAGCTCGGGCCGGGCAGCGGCCACCATGCCGCCCGGGCTGTGGGTGCTCACCTGGGCCACCACCGGCGGACGGTTCCAGTCCTCGTCGGAGCGCCAGTCGTTGCGGTGGTTGACCACCATGTCGGTGAGGGAGTCGGCCCGCAATGCGGCCCCGATGCTCCGCTCATGGTCGATCATGATCACCTGCCCGGCGTGTCCGCCCGGACCCGGTGTCAGGTCGAGAGCCAGCCGGTCGCCGCCGCCGTTGTCGCCGAAGGCGATCCACCCGGGCGAGCCGACGAGGCCCTGCACGGCGGCGTCCGGCGCGGTGACGACCGCGTCCTTGGCGGCGAACTGCCAAGGGCAGGGCCGGGATCGGGCGTCCGCAACATAGAGCCCGTCCAGAGGGAAAAGCTCACAGCCGACCGCCTTGCTGACGCGTTCCTGCGCCGCGTAGTCGCCGCTCCAGTCCTGCCACCGTGCACGGGTGACGCGGTAGAGGGCCTTGAGCTCGTCGGGCAGCGTGACACCGAGGCGCGCCTCCGCTGCGGCTATCTCCTCCGCGGTGGCGCCGATGGCGTCGGGGAGGCGCTCGCGCAGTATCTGCTCTAGCAGTGCTGGGTCCGCGGACGGCGCCGGCGCCGCGCCCGGGACGTCCGCGGGCAGGCGCCGCCAGGGCTCTGGTACGGCGCCCTCTACGAGGAGCAGGGCTCCCACGAAGGGGCTCCTGACGCCGTGCTCCACGGCGGGCCCCGCGTCGATGACATGGAGCACGGTCTTCCCGTCCGGTGCCGTCTCGACCATGTACGAAACGCCGCTAGCGCCGTCGGCCCTGAGGGCGGCCTGAACCCGTTCCACGGCGGTGAACTGGTCCTGCATGTCGGCCACTTGCAGGGCTCGCCCTGGCATTGGGCGTGGCTGTTGCGCGGGCAGGGTCCAACTACCCAGAGTGATCTGGCCCGTGAAGAAACCACCCGGCGCGGCAAGCTGCTCCGCGTGGGAATCCCGCACCAGCCGCAGCAGCGGCTCCCAGGTAGCGAAGTCTTGTATCGAGGACAACGGCGCTCTCCGCTCGGTCGGTTGGTTGGCCGGCAGCACTCCTGATCACTGCGTGCGACGCGATCCTAGAACCGACCACTGACACTGCCGCTCCGCGTCCGCCTGATCTACTACCTCTCGAGACACGCAGGGAGAGAGCGAGTCCAAGCCCAGGGTGATCCATACACGCAACCCTCCGGACTTGATGCGCCGACAGAACCGCTCCTAAAGGGGGCATTGCGCGGTACTCCGACGCCTGGCGAGGCACCTGGGCAGTTGGTGCGAACGCGGCCTGTGACCGATCTGACGGCTGACACTCGAGGTCGTCGGCTCTGCCATTGCTGCCTCTGCCGAGGCTGGGCTAGCAACTGGTCCGGCAACCCGCCCGCAGCATCCTGCAACTGCACCGGAGGCTGGTCCACTCGCTCATCCCGACTGCCGGGAGGCCGTCGTCGGGCGTGCCCGAAGCGTCAAGCACGCCGTCGCAGGGCAAGCATGAAATTCCCGGCTCCGGCAGCCGGAGAGCACTTAAGCGTAGCGGGCCTGGAGGGCATCGCACGCTTCCTTGAGTGCCGTCAGACGCGGCTCAAGGCGGGTGTGGTCGCTGCCGGAGGTGTGGAGCAGTTCTTCCAGTCTGTCGCCCAGTTCGGCCAGGTCAATCCACCGAGCCGACGGGGCCAGGATATGAGCGAGATGCGCATCCACCGTCGGCCAGCTATCGAGCGCCGCGAAGACGACGGTGCTGAACTGGTGCAGCGTCTGGGCGGGGAGCCTGGCCTGATGGAGGGCTTGCCCAGCTGCCTGCCACCCGGTTTGGGCAGCTTGCCTGTCGCTGTAGGCCTCCAGAGTGAGGGCGAGGCATGCCAGTCCGCGGGCTTCGTCGCTGAGGCGCAGTTGCTCGGCTATCCGCCACGCTGCTGCTTTCCGGCCGGTTCGCCGGAGCGCAGTGCACAGCGTTTCGAGCACGGCGGGTTCCTGTGGGTCCACCCTCCGGGAATCCTGGAGTGTTGCTATGGCCTGTTCACTCTCACCGCTGAGCAGGTGAATACGGGCACGTTTGTGCTGTGCCTGCACGACGGCTTTGTGTACCCCGCGCTCTAGATAGAAGTGCAGGTCGGCTTGCGCCTGTTGCAGACGGCCCACCGCAAGGCAGAAGTTGATCCGGTGACCCGGCGACCAGGTGTCCGCCTGCCCGAAGCCCCTCTCGATGGTGGCCTCGAGATCGGCGCGTGCATCCTCGAACCGACCCAGTCCGTGCAGGACTTCGGCACGGTGCAGGAGCGTGCTCGTATCGCCGGGCGTCAGAGCCAGCGCATGGGTGGCGTCGGCCAAGGCTCGCTCGAACGCTCCGAGCTTGAGATAGACCCAGCAGCGGCGGGACAACGACCACGCATCGAGAGGGAACAACTCCACCGCACGGTTCAGGTCGCTCAAAGCCTCCGGATACCGGCCCAAATTCCCCAGCGTGGCACCGCGACCGGTGTAGGCACGGGCGTATCCGCGGTCCAGTTCGATAGCTCGGTCGAAGTCGGCCAGGGCGGCCTCGTTGTGACCCGTGATCCGCAGGGACGACGCCCGTTCGCAGCGCACCCACGCGGCGTCAGGCTCCAACTCCACTGCCCGGTCGAGGTCTTCCAAGGCCTGCTCACGGTGCTGCGGCTGAAAGGTGCGCACCCGGGCCCTGTGGATCAGAGCCCGCGCGCTGTCGGGCTTCAGCTGCAGGGCATGGTCGAGATCGGCGAGGGCCGCCGCAGCGTCCCCGAGACGGAAGTGCGTTGCCCCCGGGACGCCCAGACCAGGGGATCAAGCGGAAACAGTTCAACGGCGCGCTGGAGATCACGCATCGACTCCTGGGGCCGTCCCGTGATCCGGTAGTAGTCACCCCGTCGCCGCAAGGTTTGGACCGTATTCGGTAATAGTGCGTCGGCGCGGTTGAGGTCTTCGATGGCAGCGGAGTACTCACCCAGTTCGGCATAAACCAGCGCCCGGCCTGCGTACGCCGGTTCCATTCGAGGACTGAGAGCCACAGCCCGGTGATAATCAGCCAGAGCATGACGCACGTCGCCCTCCAAACGACGCAAGCCTCCACAGGCGACCAAGGCTTCTGCCTGACCCTCGGTGCCGAAACCCGCCTGATCAAGCAGCAGATGCAGAGCCTGCGCCGTGCCCTCGGTCAGGGCAGCCTGCAGGCTGAACCCCCATCCAGAAAGCTCTTCGGAGTCCGTGTCTCTGCCTGCATCCCGGAAGACCTGCACCCAGCGGCGCGCCACGGGCTCACCTGCTGTACACGCCGACGCCACCTCGAGCAGGACCGCCTCGCGCGCACGCCGCGATCCGGTGCACAGGAGGTGATACGACTGCGCCAGTCGCAGCTCGTGCCACCTGCTGTCCTTCCAGAACGAACCCGGCGTCAGGTGGTCCTCGGCCTGAATCCGCCACTGCCGGAACAACTCTGCCAGGGCCGTGTGCCGCTCATTCCAGTCACGCAAGGAACGGCGGCGCTGCAGGCGCAGCATCTGGGCCCGCACCACGTCGTGATAGCGGGCACCGATGCCATGCTCCGCCACGAAGGGCAGGCCGCGTAGCCACGGGAACAGCGCAGCCCCCTCGGCGTCGGAGCAGCCGACTGCTGTACGGAAGATGTCAACGTCCAGATGCCGTGGCAGCGCGCCGGCCAGGGCTGCCGCGCGCCGCACCGGGTCCTGCTCCCATTTCAGGAAGCCCTCCACGGCCGTGGCACTGGGGTCGTTCACGCGGCCGGGTTCCGTGGGCCTGCCGGCCGCGAGTGTGGAGACCAGCACCGGCAAACCGTCGCTGAGCCGGAGTACCTCTCTGACCACCGGTTCGGAGACGACACCCTTGTTCCACAGCAGTCCCCGCGTCTCTGCCTCGGTGAAGTTCCTCAGCGGCCAGTCCGTGATCACATCGGTGAACTCGCCCCACCTTGCGGCATCAAGGGCGTACTGCCCAGCCGTCACCACAATGACCCGGGACGTCAAAGCGCCGTACCGCGTCGTCGTCATCACATCCCGCAACCACCGGTCCAGAACCAACGCCGTTCTCTCGTACGCATCGAAGAAGAGCACGATCCATGGAACGGACGCGGCCGCCTGCGTCAACTCTTGCAAGAACACAGGCGTCAGCACGAGCTCAGGAGACATCACCAGCTGGACGTCTTCCTGGCTACGCAGCCGCGCACCGAGCGCGCCCCGCAGGCGGTCCGCCCCCCTGGCCACCTCAGTCGGATCGACAGCTCCCGCCAAGGCTCCCGCACCAGGCACCAGTCCGAGCCCTATGAGACTGGCACGCGCGGCCGCCAGGCTGCCCGGCGATGGCTCTGGCGCACTGCTGTCGGGCAAATCATCCAAGCCCGCGGATGCCGCCTCATGCTGACGCTCCCGCCAGACGGCGAGCAGGCGATTGAGCTCCCGGAACCGGTGATCTTGAACACCAAACTGGGCGCTGAAGGCACCGAGTGCCTCTGGCACGCTGTTGACGGACTCGTCAACGCGGGCAGTCAACGCCCCCTGCTCACGCCCGATGTGCTCAAGCTCGGCCAAGAGAAACGTCTTACCGACACCAGCGTCGCCATGAATGTGAAACAGAAAACGATGGCGCTCATCCTCTGGTGCCACGGCGAAATTCTCCGTGAACGCGGCGCGCTCCACCTCCCGCCCGAGGAATCCGCGGCTCCGACGCCCCCTGAGAATGTCCTGTACTGATTGCGCTCCCGGCATCCTCTGCCTCACCCGCCCCGCCCCCTGAGTCAGACCCCAGACCAGTCTGGCTGCGGCGCTCGTCTTCGCCCAGAGGGCGTGAGGGACGCCAGGTTTGCCTGGCAGCGAGCTGCGGGCTGTGTTTGTCGACTCCTCACACGGGCGGCAGCCGCCGAGGGGCGCGGATACGGCACAGCGACCAATCAGCCCGGTCCTGGCGAGGCCCCGCCAACGTAAGGTGTTGACGGGGCCGCGTGGACTGGCCGTCACGGGCCGTGCCGAACGGGGTTCAGGGGCTTCAGCAGTAATCCAGCAGGCTGTACACGTTGTCCCAACCCCACTGGTCGAGGTACACCTCGCTGACGTAGACGTTGCGGTTGCCGCTGTCGTCGTCGGTCAGGAGCCAGTACTTGCTCTTGCGCCCGTTGTCGGTGTAGTAGACGCCCTCTTTGATGCAGTAGAAGTAGTTGGATCCCGCGTACAGCCACCCGGCGTGCGTGGAGTCGTACCAGTCGGGCGTCCAGTGAGTCCACTGATTGACGACGGTGTTGAGATACACCTTGGGATACGCGGCAGCCTTCGCCGACCCGGTGAGGGTCTGCACCGAGGCGGCGGGTTTTGCGCCGGTGGCTGCCTCTGCGGCCTGCCCTGATCCCGCGGTGCCGATGAGCAGTCCGGTCGCGAGCATGCCCGCGAAACAGCTGCCGAGCTTACGAGTTCGCATCTGCGTCTCCCCAGAGCCATAGAACGTCGTGCCGACATCCGGAAAGTACAAGGCGGGTGCGCCGATCCGGCCCTGACATCTGTCAGGGTCGCCGTCCCCGCTTGAGCGACGCAGTCCGAAGCGAAGCCCCAGCGACGGCAGTACGGGGATCAGGGAGCGTCTCCGTAGCGTGCTGCGGTCGCCGCCGCGCGTTCCCGTTGTCTCGCCCCTTGGCCAGCCAGGACCGCAGTGGCAGTAACTGGAACAGGCGTCTGTCAAAGGGCCAGTGACCTGTGTACACGCCGTCCTGCCGGGGATGCGGGAGCTGGGACGGGGCACGCTGCTGTTCGTCAGCGGCGGCAGCGCAGTGCGTCCGAACCCCGAAGTGGCCGGCACATCGCTCGCGTTCGTCGCCGAGAGGGCCTACGCGGCGATGGTCCACAAGGCCCTCCACGCCGGAGAACATCCACGCCGCTCAGCTCATCGTCCCCCGGCGTTATCAGGCCGGACGCCGAGCACTCCAGCCCCGACGTCCTGGCCGAGCGCCGGTACGCCATGCACACCGAGCTCGGCGTGTTCCGGCACTATGCCGAGCCCGTGCACACATGATCACCCTGGGGACGCCGCTCATGAACCGCGCCGCTCGCCGCCTGCTGGTCCGTGCAGCTCCGGCAGCCCCGCTGACCGCCGGTTCGGCCGGGACGCCGGAGAACGCCCGGGCCGCCAAGTCTCCTGCCTCCGCCTTTGCGGGGCGGCAGGGGCTGACGGCGTCCGCCTCTCGTCCCGTTCCAGGTGGGGTAGGTCCATGATCGTCTTGGGGCTCGGCTGCTTGGGCGGTACAGCGATCGACGGCCGCCTCGGTCACCGCCCCCGGATGACCCCATCGCCGTGGTGAGAGCTGAGCGCATCCCGGTTGTGTGCCTAGCCATGTGGCAGCGGCGGCCGGGGAGTTGCGTCGGGCTGTCAGCGGGTGATCGAGATTGCGAAAGGCGTGAATCCGCTGGATCGGATCACGTGTGGTACGAACAGGATGGCGGCCTCGGCGGCCCGCGCGGTCTCGATCCCGCCGAGGTCCGTGATCCACTCCTGCTGCCAGCTGAGGTCGGCGAGAAGCACGCGTACGACCTGCTTGGCCTCCGGGTCATTGCCGGAGAGGAAGGCGGTCGGTGTCTGGGTGAGCGCGGCGGGCGCGGTCATCACCGTGTAGAGCATGGTGTTCAGCGTCTTGACGACGCGCGTGTCGGGGAGTGCTTCTTGGAGTTGCTCCGCGAGGCTTGAGCCGGGGTAGAGGAGCTCGGCCGGCAGTCCGTCTGGTCCGTCGACGGTGGCGTTGGAGACATCTACGAGAATCTTGCCCTGCAGGTCCTCGCGCAGCGCGATGAGCCGCTCCAGCGACCCGGCGCCCGGGGTGGCGTTGATGACGATCTGCGCTGTGCGGGCGGCGTCGGCGGCAGAGCCTGGTGAGCGGTCCGCCACGGTCACTTCGTGCCCGGCCCGGGTGAGGGCCAGGGCGAGGCTGCCGCCGACGCGTCCGTTTCCGAGAACTGCGATCATGGTCATGCTGATGTGGTCCTTTCAGTGCTTGTGGTTCTTGAGGGGGTCAGCGGGAGAGCGTGGTGACGGCTTGGGTGTGCACGCCGGGCGCGGCAGCCAGGAAGCTGTCGCTCTGCGGGGTCCAAGGGCGGCCCTGGGCGTCGGATACCCGTCCGCCGGCCTCGGTGACGAGCAGTGCCCCGGGGAGCAGGTCCGCGCGGGCGCCGGCGAACTGCCAGAAGGCGTCGATCCTGCCGGCGGCCACGTTCAGGAGGTGCAGGGTGGCGGGCACGGAAGTCCTCACCACAAGCGCATCGAAGAGCATGGCGGTGATCGAGGATCCGATGCGCCGCACGACGTTGTCGTCTTCGTCCGGCCTGGCCTGGCTCGTGGCCACGAGGCTCAGGCCGAGGTCCGTGGTCTGGGACACGTGGAGCGGGCGGCCGCCGAGGTGGGCGCCGCCGCCGGCGAGTGCGGTGTAGGTCTCACCGGTCAACGGCAGGTGAACTGCGGTGAGCACCGGCTGGTTGTCGCGCACGAGGGTGGCGGTCACCGCCCACTCCGGCAGGGCGTGCAGGTGGTTGACGTTGCCTTCGGCCGGATCCAGGACCCACCATTCGCCAGGGGGCAGGGCCCCGCCCGCGAGCTCGTCCTCCACCACGCGGGCGTCCGGCCGCATGAGGGTGAGGCGGGGGCGCAGGACGTCGAGGGCCACGTCGTCGTTGGCGGCGAGCGCGCGCATCAGCTCTTCGCGGGTCTGGTAGCGGACCACATCGCCGAACCGCTCCCGCAGCACTGAACCCGCCGCGCGCACGGCGATCGCGGTCTGCGCGAGCAGGTCGGCGTCGGACGTGGAGGCGACGGTTGTAGCAATTCCGGTGGTCTGCATCGATTCGGGCATGGCGGTGCTCCCAACTGAGGAGGGGGTGATGAGGCGGACCAGGTGAAACTGTGTTCCGTTCGCGTCCGCATCTCGAAGGTAGGAGGGCCCATCATTAACTGCAAGTGCATGTAAAGCACGGCTAGGATGAGTCTCATGCAATTGGATTTGAACCTGCTCGCCGCGCTCGATGCCCTCCTGGAGGAAGGCAGCGTGACCGGAGCTGCTGAGCGCCTGCACGTCACCGCCCCCGCGATGAGTCGAAGCCTCGGCCGGATCAGGCGCGCGACGGGAGATCAGATCCTGGTGCGTACCGGGCGCACGATGACCCCGACGCCGTACGCGATCGCCGTCCGGGAACAGGTGCACGAGCTGCTGCACCAGGTCCAGAACGTGCTGGCACCCAGCCGCGAACTCGACCTCACGACGCTCGAACGCACCTTCACACTCCGCTGGCACGAATCACTCGTCGCCCTCAGCGGCCCCGCGCTTCTCGCGGCCGTATGCAAACAAGCGCCGGGCGTGCGCTTGCGCTTCATCGCGGAATCGAGCATCGACACCCCCGAACTGCGTCGCGGGGAGGTCGACCTGGAGGCGAACGCGAACCGCCCGACCGCACCCGACATCCGCACCGAGCGCGTGGCCGAGACCCCGCACGTCATCGTCGTGCGGCGAGGACACCCGCTCACCCGGGTCAAGGCAGTCACCGCCACGCAGTACGCCGCGGCCGAGCACATCACCGTCTCGCGGCGCGGTCGACTCGCCAACGCCCTGGACGACGCTCTCGCGCGGCTCGGCCTCACCCGACGGGTCCTGGCGACCGCGCCCACAGAAGCGGCCGCGTTCGAGTTTGTGCGCGGCTCCGACCTCCTCGTCACGGCCCCCGAATCGACGACGCTTTCGGCGACCACGGTTCTCGGCCTGACCCAGCTCCCACTGCCGTTCGAACTGCCGTCGGCCGCGGTGTACCTGTCATGGCATCAGCGCTATGACACCGACCCCGCACACGTCTGGCTACGCGACCTGGCGCGGACCGCATTGGCGCCCCGACCTAGCCCAAACCCCTAAAGATCTCTAGCTGAACAAGCCGAGATCCGCGGGTAGTTGGATTTTGTGCGTGGGACTGGGACGTCCGCCGGCTGCGCACATGGCTACGCCATACGATGACGCCTGCATTGCGGCAGGGGTGCGGCCGGGACAACGCTCCACCCGGTGCCGGAGTGGCCAGCAGCGCGCCCCACTGAAGTGAAGGCAGCCACAACGGGCAGTACCGCCAAGGAGAGGGGACGCCAGTGCTGGGGTGGCAAGCGGCACCGCCCTGGGCGGCGGCGGTCAACGCGGTGAGGGCTGTTCGATCGAGCCGCCTCGATGAGGCCCGGGGATGTAGCCCTTCGCTCCGGTTGGCAGGGTGCCGAGGCATGCCTGCGAACAGGCGTTGACAAGTAGCGGCAGGACATCGGTCGCCACCACTTGGGAGAGCCACGCCTGGTGCGGACCCGTTGCCGGGATGGGTCCGGTACAGACGCTGCAGGTGTGGGTTGCGGTGGTGCCCCAGCGGGTGGGAGCCAGGCCGTCGAGGTCCAGGTCCGTATCGCTGGGCGGGAGGAGCTGTGGGAACGGCGGCCGGTATTTGTAGTTGCCGTAGATCGAGCGTGTGCTCACCGTGCTGTTCACCAGCCGAGTGCACCGCGTGATTTCGTACGGGAACCAGTGCAGCCGTCGGGAGGTGTAGGGGCTGAACTCCTCCAGGCTCGTCATGTCGCCGATCTCCGGGGGTATCCGGACCAGGTTGCTCCCGTACAGCACGAGGGTCCGTACCGCTGTCAGCTGTCCTATCGACGCCGGTAGCGTGACGATCTGCCGTCGCTCCTCAGGACTCAGTTCCGGGAGTGGGCGGAACTCCTCCCGCCCGTCGGCCGCCGCCTCTTCGATCAGTTCCAGGAGCCGGAGCCAGCCCGGAGCACTGGTGTCCTGGATATCGGCGTGGAAGGACGCCGTCATGCCAGGCGGATTCACCCGGACCTGGCTGAAGCATTGGCAGCGGTCCTGCGGCACCCCGGGCCGGGAGTCCACCGCCTCGGGAAAGCGGTTCGGGAAGACCTGCGCGGGCAGTTGTTCGTCCGTCATGGCGCAACGATAGGGATGTGGCGCCCGGTACGGCAGCATCCGGTATCCCGTCCGAAGGTGCTGCCGTCCTCTGGGACTTGGGGATGCTGTCGATCGCAGCGGGCCCCAACGTGAGTTGACGATCTCACTGACGTCCGCGTCGGCGCCGTTGGCCTTCCGCCTGTACGCCTACGCGGGCCGACCGGCTGATCGCATTCGCCGATGACACCATCCTCGACGGCTCCCACCCTGTGCGAGCGGCTCGCTGCCTGGCGCGGCTGGAGGGGTACCGGGACGCGGGAACGGACCGGATGATCGCTTTCGCCGACGATGCCACTCTCGACGGCATCTACCACGTGCTGGCGGTTGGCCTGGCCGACGTGCAGGGCGCAAGGCGCCGACCGGCGGGTGATGTCCGGTTGGCCAAGGCCGGCCGCTGACGCACCCGGGACCGGCGCGTGATGGAGCACGAAGAAGAATCTGGTGGCCTGCCTACGCGAGCTCGACGATCCGGATTGGTTCGCGGCCCCGGGCCTACGACCGGTGAGATCGGCGCGCGGCTCAACGGCGGTTCACGCCGGCAGCTGGAAGGTCAGGCGGCCCCGCCGGGAACAGCCGCCCTGCCGGCTCGGTTGCATCGACCGGGGGACCGGCGTCGCCCGGGCGGGGAACTCGGCGACCAAATGGTTCGTCGCCTCACCAGGATCCGGGCCCCGGGAGCGGTGCATATCGCCGCGCAGTGGGACCAGGACGTATTTGTACAGGAGGACCTTTTCATGACTGACCGGCCCTTGACGCTCATGGCAGTACACGCTCACCCCGATGACGAGGCCACCGGGACCGGTGGGGTCCTCGCGCGGTATGCGGCGGAAGGCATCCGTACGGTTCTCGTGACGTGTACCGACGGCCGTTGCGGTGACGGGCCGGAGGGCGTCAAGCCGGGCGATGCCGGGCACGATCCTGCGGCGGTCGCTCTGATACGCCGTCAGGAGCTTGAGGCGAGTTGCGGGGTGCTGAAGGTCAGCGATCTGGAGATGTTGGACTACGCCGATTCCGGGATGATGGGCTGGTCGAGCAACGACGCCTCCGGGTCCTTCTGGCGGACCCCCGTGGAGGAGGGCGCTGCCCGGCTCGCGGAGCTCATGCGGCACTACCGGCCTGATGTGGTCGTCACCTACGACGAGAACGGCTTCTACGGCCATCCCGATCACATTCAGGCGCACCGGATCACGATGGCGGCGCTGGAGATGACCGCGCTGACCCCGAAGGTGTACTGGACCACGATGCCCCGCTCGGGAATGCAGCGGTTCGGTGAGATCATGCGCGAGTTCGGTGAGGACATGCCGGAGCCGGATCCTGCCGAGGCCGCTGCGCTGGCCGAGATCGGCCTCCCCGACGATGAGATCACCACGTGGGTGGACACCACCGCGTTCAGCGGTCAGAAGTTCGACGCGCTGGCCGCGCACTCCAGCCAGGGCGAGAACATCTTCTTCCTCAGGATGGGCAAGGAGAGGTTCAGCGAGTTGATGGGCATGGAAACCTTCGTACGGGTCCAGGACGCCACCGGCGCGCCCCTGCCCGAGAACGATCTCTTCGCCGGACTGCGCTGATCCACCCATCCGCAGCGGAGCTCGACAAACGCATCGGCTGCACGGCTCGATCGTCCGCTGCACACACCCTCGGGCATCGTCCGGTCCGCTCGCTGAACCTGAACCGCCTTGCGACGGGTGACGCGGGTAAGGGCGCCCCATTGAGACGCCGGCCTCGTAGCGCAAAAGGCGTCCGCCCGGGCGATGGTCCGCTGGTGGAGTCAATTGAACGGATAGGTGGGGCGGGCCGGGGTACAACGGTTGCGGGCTCCCGCGACCAGGGACCCCGGAACAAGCCCGGATGCAGGGCTGTTCCCAGGCAGGAACAAAGGGATTGATTGATGGCCAAGGGCACTGTGAAGTGGTTCAACGCTGAGAAGGGTTTCGGCTTCATCGCTCAGGACGGTGGGGGACCGGACGTCTTCGCGCACTACTCGGAGATCCAGGGCGGCGGGTTCCGCGAGCTCACCGAGGGGGAGCACGTCACCTTCGAGATCGGGCAGGGGCAGAAGGGACCGCAGGCGCAGAACATCGTCCGCGGCTGACCGGGTGAAGCGATGACAGAGTGAGGCGGCTGCCGGTCCGGCGGCCGCCTCGGTCCGTCACGGAGGCGTGAAGCGGCGGGCGCGACGACCTTCGACTCGCAGCGGCTGGCCCGGCCGGCCGACGGTTGCGCCCGGGCTCAGCTCCCCCGATGAGCGGTCACGGGGTCGACGGGTCGAGTCACTGCGCGAGCTTCCCACGCCGCAGCTCTCGAACGCGGTGGAACGTTCTGGCCGGGGGTGCCCCGCCGCGGGGGTGCGCTACTCGTCGATCGCGGCCCCGAACTGCGCATTGGCCGCAGGTGCCCCGAGCCGGGATCCGCCGTAGTTCCATGTGCCCCGGGCGACCAGGCCGGAGGGTGAGGCGGGGATGACCCATACGAAGCCGTCGTTGGTGTTCTCGCCCGGGGCCGCCGCGAGCAGGCCGAAGCGGCCGTCCTTGTTCGCGTCGATCAGCCGGACCTGGCCGCCCCAGCGGTCCGAGGTCTCCGCCGTGCCGGGGATGTCGGCGAGTTGCTGGTCGAAACTCTTCGCGCCGACGTTGGTGAGGCCGGTCCTATCGCCGCGCAGCACCCACACCGCGCCCGCGTTGGCGACATTGCCGATGTCCTCGCCGGGTGCGCCGATGGCGAGATCCGGGTGGCCGTCGCCGTCGGTGTCGCCGGCCGACAGCTCTGCGCCCCACTGGTCGCCCGTCTCCGCGACGCCCGGGATTCCGCTGGAGTCCTGGGTGAAGTACTGCACCGGCTCCGGTTCCAGGCCGGACAGGTCGCCGCGGCCCGCGTAGAGGCTGATTCCGCCGCCCTTGGGTGAGCCGGTGCCGGTGTCGCCGATGACGAGGTCGTCCTGACCGGTGCCGTCCCAGTCGCCGGAGACGATCGCCGGGCCGCCGGGGAAGGTACCGCCGTCGCCGAGCTCACTGATGTTCGGCGCACCGTGCAGCACGTGTACCGTGCCGATGCCGGGCTGGTCGCCGGTGGTGACGCCTGAGACGGCCAGATCGGCCCAGGAATCCTCGTTGTAGTTGCCGTGGCTGAGACTGCGGAACTCGAAGCCGCCGTCCACCGTCGCGAAGTCCCGCGCCCGCAGGCTGCGCTGCGACATGGTGATTTGTTGTCCCGCCCCGCCGGGCTGGGCGGTGAAGAACAGCAGGGTGTCGTCTTCCAGGACGGCGATCGAGTCACGAGGGTCGGCGTTCGGGTCCGCCGGGTCCGGAGCAGAGTAGCGGGCCGCTTCGATCGCCCGGCCGAAGTTCGCACCGGCCCGCGGTGCGTCGGCGTTCTCCAGCCAGGTGCTGTCGGACCCGTGCAGGCCGGTGGGCGACCCCCAGAAGACGGTGACGCCACCCGCGTCGGACAGCCCCGCCAGGTCCTCGCCGGGGATGCCGACGACTGCGTCGTCGTAACCGTCGTTGTCCAGGTCACCGGAAGCCACGGCACGCCCGAAACCGTCGCCGGTCTCGGCACCGCCCGGGACACCCGAGGTGTTCTGGTGCAGCACCTTCTTCCCGGTGGTGCTCAGACCGCTGGAGGAGCTGTACTGGACGGTGACGTAGCCGGCGCCCGTGGCGCCGCTCACCGTGGCCCCCGGGGCGCCGGTCAGCACGTCGTCGAAACCGTTGCCGTCGTAATCGCAGTTGCGCTGCTGCCAGCCGATCGAGGGGAAGGGCACCACGGCCTGTGCGGCGGGAGCCGCGAACACGGCGCCGCCACCGAAGGTGAGGAGTGCTGCGGCCGCGAGGACCGCGCTTTTGATGTGACGCACTAGAGGAACTCCTTGCTCCCTAGATGTCCTACGGCGTGCCGCTCGGCCGCGGTGGGGCGCGTGGGTGGTCGGCAGGGGCGGGAGACCAGTTCGTCGGCGGGGCGCCGAAACGCAGACCGGTCCGATTGCCCTGGGTGCCGGGCAGGGCGGTATTCAACCGGGAAGACACCTGAGGTTCATGAAGGGTTGTACGCCGGTTCGGACGTTCGCCGCGGAGGCGGGAAGGGCCGCACCCGGCGCTGAGGTGAACCGGAGTGGGCGACGCCGTGCGTGTTCATCCCCGTTCGCCGTGCTCGCCCCTTGAAGTGGTGGAGCGCCGGTTTCAGTGAGCGCCGCCAGGCCGAACGCGAGGACCGCACCGGGCAGCGCACGCCATCCCCGGCGGCCGCTCCCGCCGGTTCCCCTCTCCCGCTTCAAGACCACGTCCTTCGTCCTCCTCAGGGTGGGTGGTGCTCCGGGGCCTCCACCCCCCCCGTGGCGGGGAGGGGTGTCTGCGGGTTGCGTGGCGCCGGCAATGGGGCGGGGTGGGCCGGCGGTGGGGCTTGGGGTGGTTCCTCGTTCGAGGCCTGGCTCGTGGCGTGTCCGTGAGTGCAGGCCGACGTGGCTGCGGGTGCCATGGGTGTGGGCTGCCGGGTCGGGGGATGGTGTGTGGCGGGTGTGTGCCCGTTGACGTACCGGGAACGGTTCCGGGCGGCGGGCGCATGGTGTGAGGGGTGATGCCGCTCGCCTGAGCTGGTCGTGCCGCCTGCTGCTGCGGCTGCGCTCTGCGCCGGCCGTGGTTCAGGCCCGGGTGTAGCCGCCGTCGGCGAAGAGTTCGGCGCCGGTGACGAAAGACGAGGCATCCGAAGCCAGGAAGAGGGCGGCTTCGGCGATTTCCTCGGCGTCGGCCAGCCGCCCCAGTGGCACGACGGCCTTAGCGAACTGGTCGACGTCCGGTCCTGCGGCGCCGAGCAGGCCGGGGGTGCGAGTGGGTCCCGGGCTGAGGACGTTGACCCGGAATCGGCGCTCGCGCGACTGCCGGGCCCAGTTGTGCACGAGGTTGCTCAGCGCTGCCTTCGAGGCGCTGTAGACCTCGAGGTGCTCATTGGGCCGCCTGCTGTTGCTCGAACCGATGACCAGGATGGAGGCGTTCTCCGCGAGCAGCGGAAGGGCCTTCTGGACAGTGAACAGCGGGCCCTTGACGTTGACGGCGAGTGTCAGGTCGACGTTCGCTTCGGTGTGGGCTCCGAGCGCGGCGTCCGCGACGATTCCCGCGTTGGCCACCAGGACGTCGATGTGTCCGGCCTCCTCGCGGACTCGCGCGTAGAGCGCGTCCAGGTCGGCCAGGACCGAGACGTCGGATCGAACGCCGGTGGCGGCGGGGCCCATCTCCTTGACTGCCGCTTCGAGGCGGTCGATGTCCCGGCCGGTGATGAAGACCCGTGCGCCCTCCCGGACGAAGCGGCGGGCGATGGCGAGGCCGATCCCGCTGGTTCCTCCGGTGATCACGGCCACCTTCTCGTGCAGCACGCGTGGCATGTCGAACCCCTTCAGTTGTGGAATCGATCGTCCATAACGTAGGCAGTAATGGACGATCGAGTCAAGAATGGGTAGGGTGAGCCCATGGCGAGACCGCGCGCGTTCGACGAACGCCAAGTCCTGGAGCGGGCCCGGGAGCAGTTCCGGGCGACCGGCTACGCCGGAACACGGATGGACGACATCGCCCGGGCGACGGGCCTGGGCAAGGGCAGCCTGTACGGCGCGTTCGGCGACAAGGGCAAGCTGTTCCACCGTGTGTTCGGCGACTGGTGCACCGCGGTCGTTGAGGTGGCCGAAGGGAGGCTGGCGGGCGGCCCGGACGCCGAGGCCTGGGCCCGGCTGTCCGCATACGTGCATCTGATGGCGGAGAACACCGCCTCCGACACCGAGCGCCGCGGCTGCCTGTTGGCCAAGGGCACGGCGGAACTGGCCCAGCACGATCCGGCGGTCGCCGGACGGTCGGCCGAAACCATGACGGCACTACTGACGCTGCTGCGGACGGAGATCAGCGCCGCCCAGCGCCACGGCGACATCGACAGCGCTGCGGACCCGGAGAGGCTGGCGGCCCTGCTGCTGACAGTGGTCCGCGGCATCGAGGCGGTGGGCAAGGCCGGCCTGGACCCGGAGACGGTGCGCAGCATTGCGGACACCGCACTGGCGGCCCTGCCCAAGTCCGACGCGCTGAAGCAGCCCGGCAATCGGGCGTAGTCCGGCCCGCGAGAACCCCGTGCCATGACGGCCACTTGATCCGCTGGACAGTGCCAAGCCCTCCATCATCGGGTGGCCGGTTCCTGATCGAACCCTGGGTACCCGAGTGGTTGTGACCGCACTTCCGTGATGACTACGACAGTTGATGGAGCTCCGCTGGGTTTCGGGCCTGCGGTGATCGATGTCAGAACGTGCTGAGATGCTGCCGTCGCGAAGTCCGCAGATACCAGGAGAGACATGGGAACTTGGGGTACTGGTCCGTTCGACAGTGACGTCGCCGCAGACTTCGTCGACGGCCTTGAGGGGAAGACGCCGCAGCAGATCATCGACTCGATGACGAGTGCGTTCCGACGGGTACTGACTTCGGGCACGCGAGTCGATGGCGGGGACGGAGCCGCAGCAGTTGCCGCCGCTGCGCTCATCGTGAGCCAGATCCCGGATAGTCCCGTCGTGCTCGATCCTGAGGATCTGCCGTCTGAGCCATTGCCTGGCCTGCCGATTTCTCTGCGTCCGATGGCTCAGCAGGCGCTGCGCCGGGTCCTGCAAGATGGCTCAGAACTGGCTGACGGTTGGGTCGAGGGCACGGAGGAAGACGACTGGCGCCGGGAGGTCCGGCTGATCACTAAGACCCTGGGTGTCCCGTCCTGACCACACGGGGCTCGGGCCGGCGGCGCCCAGACTGCAGGATCGTTCTGTCAGGGAATCCCTCTGTCATGCGGGTTGAGACGCTTGAGGACGTCCTCTTGCCGGGCCTGAACCTCATGGTGCTGCAGCTCATGACCGGCGATGGCAACTTGGTGGTCGACGCGGCGGGATGCGGGCGCCGGGCAGGGGTCCGCATGCGAGCATCCTGCCACGCGGGTCCCCAGCAGGTATTGGCGTCAGATATCCGAGTTACCCGTCGGCGGGCAGGGGTTGATCGTCCGTCTGCATGTGCGTCGTTTCTTCTGTGATCAGCGCCAGTGCCAACGCCGGACGTTCGTGGAACAGGTGGCGGGCCTGACCGAACCACGTCGCCGTCCCTCACTGGCGGCACGGTCGGCGATGACAGCGGTGGCGATGGAACTCGGTGGACCCCGGGCCAGCGGCTGTGCGCGAAGCGGCGGCTCCAGGCCGACGCACTGCTCTGCTCAGTCAGCTGGTCGCCCCACCCGTGCTGGCCCAGGCGCCGTGGATCCTGGGCATCGACGAGTTCGCGTTCCGCAAGGGGCGGACCTACGGCCCGTTCTCGTCGACGTCGAGACCTCCAGGCGCCCGTAGACGTCCTACCCGACCGCGAAACCGGATCGGTTACCGCCTGGCTCCACGAGCATCCAGGGGCCGAGATCGTGTGCCGCGACCGCCTGATGGCATTCACCAAGGCCATCAAGCAGGCGGCCCCCAAAGCCCGGGAAGTCGCCGATCGCTGGCACCTCCTCAAAATCTCTCGACGGCCGTGGAGAAGACATGCCATTGATATCGCGCACGCCTGCGTCGACCTGTCGCCACGGACGCCGAACCGTCGTCGGCTGCCCCAACGACTCCCCTCCTGGATCGCGTGCGCCAACGCCCCAGAGACGTCAACGAATTGGCCTCCACAGGGCTGTCCCTCAGCGCCATCGGCCGCCGCCGGCAACTGGACCACAAGACGGTACGGCGCTACCGGCGCACTGTCCTTGAAGATCTCCTCGCCTCGGCACGCGACCGAGGCGCAGGTGTACTCGACCCGTTCGCCGAGTACGTGCAGCACCGCTTCAAGGCCGGTTGTACGAGTTCCAGCTCTACCGCGAGCTGCTTGCGCTCGGCTACCCCGGCGGCTACCACGTCATGAACCGCTACGTGAGCACCATCAGGAAGGGTGTAGCGATCCCGGCCCAACCAGTGACGCCCAGCCCTCGCACCATCACCTCATGGATCATGCGCCCGCAGGAGACCCTCCGACCCTCGGATACCGCACGACTGGAAGCCGCACGGAACGCTTGTCCGGAGACTGCCGCCGCCTGCGACCTCGCACGGTAGTTCATAGCCATGGTCCATCACCGGCAAGGCCACCTACTGCGGGACTGGATCCAGAAAGCTGTGTTGAGCGGGCTCGAGGCCATCGGCATCTTCGCCGACTCCGTCCGCCAGGACATCGCGGCCGTCACCACTGGTCTCACCCTCTCCTACAGCTCCGGCACCGTTGAAGGCCAAGTCAACAGAATCAAGACCATCAAGCGCCAGATGTACGGCCGCGCCTCCTTCGCTTTGCTCAGAGCCCGCATCCTCCTGCAGCCGTAGCCATCACGGAAGCGCGGTCACAACCGCACAGTTGGCCGATGTGGCCAACTGGAGGGCTCACCAGTCCCGACGAAAACGGGGCGCAGGGCGAGGTGGCGGCAGCAATCACTGTCATGCGGGCGAACGACAGCTGTCGAAGCCAAGTAGAGCCCGTCTTCTAACGAAACCTGCCCAGACCAGTAACGAGGCGAGCGTGACCGCTGCTTCGCAACTGTCAGAGTGCGGGACGCCGACAGGCTTGGTCCGCTACTTTGGCGGTACATGTCATGGATGCTCCGATGTGACGGGGTTCTGGTGAGGAGGGGTTGATGCGTAGTCTCGCGCGTCTTCCTATGGAGGGCGGGGGCTCGATCCTCTTCGAGGCACCGGAGCTCTCCGACGGGCCGGTGAAGGCGGGGCGGATCGGAGAAGCCGTCCGTGAGCTGCCGTCGGGTCTGCGGGAGGCACTCGGCCCGGTCGCCGACCTGGCCCGGGAGGCCCTGGAGCAGGTGCGGCGTGCAGGTCCGGACGAGGTGGAGATCGAGTTCGGCGTCGATCTTGCCGCAGAGGCCGGTGCGGTGATCACCCGGACTCAGGCAGCCTGCCACCTGAGGGTCACCGTGAGGTGGAGCGGGCCATCGTGACGTCACCCCTCGGTGCTCCCCGAGGGCGCCCGTGATGCCCGCGACCGGGGATGGTGTCGGTGCCGACCGTGGTCCCGCGTTCCGGATACAGGCGGCGGTAGCGCAGATTCTGACGGACGACGGCGAGGTGGCCGGGGCGGGCTTTCTGATCGGTGCAGACGTCGTGATCACTTGTGCGCACGTGGTGCGGGCCGCCGGGCACGGCCCCGGAGCGGGCGTGCGCCTCGCCTTTCCGCGCGCAGCGGGAGCGCCTCGCGCCGAGGGGCTGGTGCTGGTCGAGCGGTGGCGGGCCCCGGACGCGAACGACGTGGCGGTGATTCGCCTGCGCGGCTCGGTGGGGGTGTCGCCGCTGCCGCTGGGGTCCTCGGCTGGCTGCCGAGGGCATCGCGTGCGCTCCTTCGGCTTTCCGGATCAAGCTCCGCCGGGCGGTCACTTCGGCTACGGGAGGGGCGGCGACCTGCTTCCGGCTCCTGGCGCGGACGATGGTGACGGCGGGCTATTGCAGCTGACCGAGGCCAACGACCTGACGCAAGGCTTCAGCGGCGGTCCGGTCGTCGACGAGGTGACGGGGCTGGTGGTCGGCATGGTCACGGCCATCACCGCCCCGGACGGCTACCAGCGAGGCCAGGGCATCGCCTACGCCACGCCCGCCAAGGTGCTGCGCGAGGCGTGGCCAGCGCTGATCGAGCAAGAGATGAGCCCCTACCGGGGCCTTGAGCCTTTCACCACCGAGCATGCCGCAGAGTTCCATGGGCGGGACACGGCGGTGGAGGCCGTGCTGGCGGCTCTTGCGGGGCACGAGCGGGCCCTGTTGCTGCTCGGCCCCTCCGGGTCGGGCAAGTCCTCCCTGATCCAGGCGGGTGTGCTGCCGGCCCTCGGCGACGGTCGACTGCCGGGCAGTGACCGATGGACAACCGTGCTCGTGCCGCGCCCCGGGCCGGACCTGAGCGTGGAGGTGGAGCGGCACGGGTTACTCGGGACAGCGGCCGAGGGACTCGTGGCTGCGATACGGCGTCGAACAGCAGCAGATCCTGAGGGGAACAGCGAGCGGATCGTGCTGGTGATCGACCAGTTCGAGGAGGCATTGACCCGGCCGTCGGCCTCGGCGCTGGACTTGGTCAGGGAGCTCATCGACTCCGACGTGCCGGTCAGCGTGATGCTGGTGATGCGGGACGACTTCTACCCTCAGTTAGCAGCCCAGGCTCCCCAGTTGCTGGAGGTCGTCACCCCTGGTCTGGTCAACATACCGGCCACGCTGAGCCCGCAGGACCTGCAGGCCATCGTTGCTCGCCCCGCCCAGGAGGCCGGGGCGAGCTTCGAGGAGGGTCTTGCGGAGCGCATCATCGCCGACGTCCTGGCCGCCGACCCGCAGGGCACAGCCGCCCGAAGAGCCCCCGTCACCCTGCTCGCACCCCTGGAACTCGCCCTGGACCGACTGTGGGAGCGCCGCGTGGACGGCCGCCTCACCCACACCGCATATGAGCGGATCGGCCAGATCACCGGATCTCTAGCCACCTGGTGCAACGCCGCGATCACCCAGCTGCCCGAGAACCACCGTGCCACCGCCCGGCGCATACTGACCGCACTGGTACGCCCTGCCGACCCCGACCGCGGTACCCCCGCCACCCGCCAGCAGGTGCCCCTGGACGTACTGCGGGAGCTCGCGGCGGATGCCTCCGATGCGGCCTCCGACCGGCGATCCGCCGAGGAGGTCACCGACGCGGTTCTGGCATCGCTCACCCGCCACCGCATCGTGACGACCGCGGCCCGCAACCCCGGCCCGCCACCCACGGGAGTGGTCGCCGAACTCGTCCACGACACGCTCGCGCGCGACTGGGCCGAGTTGCGCGACTGGGTGGAGCAGGACAGGCGCTTCCAGACCTGGCTGCGCCGCGCCGACGAGCAGCGGGCCCGCTGGACGGCCCGCCGGCACTCCGACGACCTGCTCCACGGAACCGAACTGGCCGAGGGCCTGGACTGGTCCCGGCAGCGCCGTCTGCCGAGCGCCACGGCGGACTTCCTCGCCGCGAGCCGCCGCAGTCAGCAGGCCGCCGTGCGCCGCACAAGGCGCCTGAACGCCGTCCTAGCCGGGCTATTGGCGGCGGCGCTTGTCGTGACCGGGTTCGCGTTCGTCCAGCGACGCTCGGCACAGGTACAGCAACAGGTCGCGACGGCCCGCCTGCTCGTGTCGCAGGCCGAGGCGATACGCGCCAGCGATCCACGGCTGGCCCTGCAACTCGGCATCGCCGCCGAGAAGATCCACTCCGATTCCCAGACACGGGCCAGTCTGGTCGAGAGCCTGACGGGAACGCGATACGCGGGAACCGTCTCGGGGTTCAGCGACTCGGTCGATGCGGTGGCATTCTCCCCGCGCGGCAGGGTCCTGGCGACGGCCAGTACCGTCCGGACGACCGAGCCAGTGCCCGTCGAATCGTCGAACGTTATCTGGCCCACTAGCGCCGAACCCTCCGCGACTCCTTCCACGACGATTGTCCTTACGACCGTGATCACTTTGTGGTCCCTGTCCGAGACGGCTCCGCCGCGTCGGATGAGTTCACGCGTGCGCGTGGAGGACATGGACTCCGATCAGATGGTGTTCTCCCCGGACGGGCGTTCGCTGCTCACGCTCGGCGAGGACCATTCGAAGGTCGACGTGTGGGACGTGTCCGATCCGGCGAAACCCGTACGGCGCACGTCATGGGAGGGGGTCAAGGAGGGTTATGTCGGCTCGCTGGCCTACTCACCGGACGGCAAGGTCCTGGCCGTCGCTTCGGACAGGGAAGGCCGGGTCATCCTGTGGGATGTCTCCCGCCCGGACCGGATCAGCGCGCTCGGCGCACCGTTCAGTGCGGGGACCCGCCCGGTGAAGTCGATGGCCTTCTCCTCGGACAGCCGGGTACTCGCCGTGGGCAGCGGCGACTCCGTGGTGCTGTGGGACGTCGCCGACCCGACCCGGCCGCACCGCCTGGGCTCTCCCCTCGCCGGGAGACCTCCCTTCGTGTTCGCACCCGGCCGCCATCTCCTGGCGACGCACGACAAGGACCCCAAGTCCAAGAACCAGAACGCCTTCGTGCTGTGGGATGTCAGCCGCCCGGCCGCGCCCAAGCGGCTCGAGGGACGGATGACCGGGAACAACGCGGCGCTGGCGTTCTCTCCCAAGGGGGATGTCGCGGCCACCGCCAGGTACGACGGCACCACGGTGTTGTGGGATCTGTCCCACCCGGCCCGCCCCGTCCCTTCGGGATCCCCTCTGACCGGGCACACCGACTTCGTGCTGTCGGTGGCGTTCTCTCCCGACGGGCGCACTCTGGCGACGGGCAGCGCCGACCACACCGCCATGCTGTGGAATCTCACCGACCCCGGCCGGCCAGTCCCGCTCGGCAAACCCATCACCGGGGTCCAATCGCTGGCATTCCGCGCCGGAGGGCGGGCCCTGGCCAGTGGAGTCAAGGACGACTCCGTTGTCCTGTGGGACATGTCCGATCCGGGCCGACCGGTCACAGCGAACACCGGTGTGCCCGGGAAGCGCACCCTACTCTCCTCGGACGGCCAGACCCTCGCCGTCGGCAATGACCTCGCCGTCGGCGAGCACGGCCTGACCACCGTGTGGGACCTCTCGGATATTAAGCATCCCGTGCGACGCGGACCGGCTCTGCCGGGCAGCGGTGGTCCGGTCCTGTTCTCCCCCGACGGCCGGATGCTGATCACCAGGGGCAGCGACAATTCGTTGCTCTGGGATCGGTCCAACCCGGCGCACCCAGTGCTGCAAGCCAACAACCTGCCCCCGGGCGAAGTGCTGGTCGAAGCATTCAGCCCGGACAGCCGCACTCTGGCAACCGGGCACATCTACGACTTCGACGGCAAGGTGACGCTCTGGGACGTCTCCGATCCCGCGCATCCCGCCACACGACCGCTGCTGGCCGGTGACGCCGCCGATGTCACATCGGTGGCGTTTTCGCCTGACGGCCGCACGCTGGCCGTCGGGCGTTCCGACGGCACGATCGCCCTGTGGGACGTGTCCCGGCCGGCCAAGCCCGCACGGATCGGCCAGCCGTTGGTCGGCCCGAGCGACCCCAACGGCAACAGTGCTGCGATAGGCGGGACGGTCGCGGTGGTCGGCATGGCCTTCTCCGGCGATGGCCGCACGCTGTCGACCACGAACCTGACGGAAACACTCATCCTCTGGGATGTGACCGATTCCTCCAACCCGCACCAACTCGCCGCTCCGCTGCCGATGCCCGGCCAGAAAGTGCCTGGGATCTGGTTCTCCCCGGACGGAACCGGCCTCGCCACCGTCAGCTTCGAGGGGCGTGCCGCTCTATGGGACCTCACCGCCGGCATCGACCTCCTGGACCACGCTTCCGACCACGCCTGCGCGATCACCGGTTCCGGCCTCGACCAAGCGGCCTGGTCCCGCTACGTCAACGACCTTCCGTATCGGCCAACTTGCGCCTCTTGAGGGGTTCCTCAGTGGGGCGGCCAGCGCGGCCGACGTGCCCAGCCCATCGCCCTTCAGACGGGATCCGCCCTGCCTGCCGATGGTCGATGGGGCCGCCCGTTTCCCTGCGGCCTGGCACGGTCGGCGCGTCGGCACGGAACCACCTTCAGGGACAGGCACCGGGCTCTGCTCCAAAAAGTCGTCCGGGCCGCCGAAACACCTAGTGAGACACCTTGGACAACTGCGAGGTTCTGGCCGCTCTTCCGTGATGACTACGGCTGAAGGAGGACGCGGGCTCTGAGCAGAGCGAACGAGGCTCGACCGTACATTTGCCGTTTGATCGTTTTGATTCTGTTGACGTGGCCTTCGACGATGCCGGAGCTGTAGGACAGGGTGAGGCCGGCAGTGACGGCCTGGAGGTCCTGGCGGATGGAGTCGGCGAAGATGCCGATGGCGTCCGGGCCGCCCAGCTCGGCCTCTGGATCCAGGCCCGGAGCAGGTGGCCGCGGCGATGGCGGAGCATGTCCGTGAACTCCCGCGCGAGGTCACAGGCCGAAGCGATCTCCGGGCAGGCGTTCCGGACAGTTTCCAGTTGGGCGACTTCCAAGGGGCTGAGCGTCTCCTCGGACCGCATGATCCATGAGGTCATATCGCGAGGGCTGGGTGTCACTGCGCGGACGGGGATCGCGACGCCCTTCCGCATGGCCGCCACGTAGCGGTTCACGACGTGGTACCCGCCGCTGTAGCCGAGGGCAGACACCTCGCGATAGAGCTGCATCGAACTGGTGCAGCCCGCCTGGAGGCGACGCTGCACGTGCTCGATGAACGGGTCGAGGACGCCGTGCCCGCGGTCCTGCGCCGAGGCGAGGAGCCCTGCGAGGTCCTTGTTCTGGTAGCGCCGGACCGTCTTGCGGTCCAGTTGCAGACGACGGCAGATGGCGCTGAGCGACAGACCGGTGGAGGCGAGCTGGTTGACCTCCGCGTGGCGTTGTCGAACCCGTTCCAGGAGCGGAGTCTCATGTGTGGCCAACGGTGGGATGGTCTCTGCTTCGACCGGCCGCCGAAGGCACTCACGGTGCCGCTGGCAAGTCTTCTCGACGGCCCTCGAGAGGTTCTGGAGGAGGTGCCAGCGATCTGCCACCTCCAGCGCGTCAGGGGCGGCCTGCCTGATGGCCTTGGTGAACGCCATCAGGCGGTCTCGGCAGATGATCTCGGCGCCGGGGTGCTCCTGAAGCCAGGCAGCGACCGTGCCAGTCTCGCGATCGGGCAACACGTCCACCGGCCGGGAGGACTCGATGTCGACGAGAACGGTGCCGTAGGTCCGCCCCCTGCGGAAGGCGAACTCGTCGATGCCGAGTATCCGTGGGGCCCGTGCTGCCACAGTCGGAGCGGTCAACCGTCCCAGGATGGTTGTCCGTCGGCCGTGTAGCCGCCGCTTCGCGCAGAGGCGTGCGCCCGGCCGGCCGCCGAGTTCCACGGCCACCGCCCGCATCGTCGCCCGCGCCGCTGTCGAACTACGGCGTCGTGGCTCGGTCATGCCCGCTACCTGTTCCACGAAAGTCCGACGCGGGCACCGGACTTGATCACAGAAGAACCGGCGGACGCGGAGACGGACGATCAGCCGGTGGCTGCTGACGGGGAGCCCGGCTATGTGACGCCAGTACCGGCTGTGAACGCGTGCGGCGGGATGCTGACACTGGGGACATGCTCCTGGCGGCCCGCAGCCAGTCGCGTCGATCATCAAGCCGTCATCCGCGACCACGGCCTGTCGCACCACAAGGTTCAGGCCCGGGAAGTGGACGTCTTGGAGCGTCTCCGGCTTCATGACGACGTGATCCCCTGGCGGAACGGTCCTGCAATCTCTGACCTTCAGCGCATGCTGCCAGGTGCGATGGGCTGCAACTGACCGATCAGGGCGCCTGGTAGAAGGGGATGGGGATGTCGTGAGCCTTCAGAGCCGCCGTGTCTCGAGCCAGCAGCTCGTCAAGGTTGGAGAGGAGGATGGCCGCCGCCTCGCGAGCCTCACCGACGTGGCCCGCATGCTTCTACTATCTCGGCGATGTCGGCGCGAATGATCGAAAGGGAATCGCCCTGAATCAGGACGCCCGGAAAATTACGCGGGGGCAGACGGACGACCGCGTCGTTCCCCGGATCTGTGAACAACTCAGCCTCGATACGTTCCATCGGGTCATCCAACCTGAGACCTGCCCCCTTCCCCAGCCGTAGTCATCACGGAGGAGCGGTCAGAACCACCCGAGTTGCGCAAGCTCCCGCCGGGCCAGACGGCACGCGGCCGGAAACCGAGCCGGCTCAACCAGCGCCTCACGTGGTGTTGCCGTCTCCGGTTACTGCCTCACCGATGGAACCGCCGGTCGACACCGACTTCGGGCCGGACGCCTCCACAGGCCCGGTCGGGGCCGCAGACCCTGGGAGAGGAGAGGGTGACGCGCCCGACAGTTGGTTGCGGTTGCCCGGGACGGCTCTGCCGATGCTGCCGCCGGCGGCAACAGAGCCTGCGCCGGACGCAGTGACCCCCTGCGTGGTTTGCTGCGCGGATTGCAGCAGCAAACCACGGACGGCAAAGACGGTCACGACAAGGGTGACGGAATCGGCAGCCAGTCCCGCAACGGTGCCCGCCATGCCGAGATCCTTCAACCACAGTAACAAGGCCAGCCCCACACAGGTCAGACCGGCCGCTACCGCCACCACCCACAGCACTCCCCGATGCCAGCCCGTCATCGCAACACCCCCACATTTCCACTGATCTGTGGCGACCCTAACCGAGACGACAGGGGTGTGGCCGCACTCGCTCAGCCCCGATCGGCCGCTCCGGTGCCCAGCGCACCGCGGGACCAGAAACGCAGCGGGCTCGCGCCCTCTACGTCCTGGGAGAAGGCAATCCAACGCTGTCCGCTCCCGCTGCCCCTGTAGATCCCGGCGTTGTAGGCCTCGTCCGTCACCAGAGCCACGACGCCGGCGGCATCGCCTGCGTACGCGTCGTTGAGCGCGGTTGTCCGGGCGTGTGCCTGCAAGGTTTTAACGAAGGACGGGCTAGCGATGCGCGAGCCGTCGTATTCACCAAACCCGAGGTGAAGGACAAGACGCAGCTGCGGAAGGAGATAGCCGGGCTTGGCAGTCGTATGGGACCAGTCCTCGTCCATCATGCAGTCCAGCGCGGACAGGAGGTTGGCCCCTACCTCGCGCACATCCCCCGCTCCAGTGATCAAAAGCAACGTCTCTCCGTTGCTCTGCTCCTCACCGTAGGCCATCACGTCCGGGGCACCGATCTGCCGCAGTGCTTGCTCTGCATAAGACCGCACGAGGCGGCGACCGGGGTGCATCGAAACGGCCTGGCCGACCCAATTGACCAGACCGATCAGCACCGGAACGACGGCCTTTACCCTGGCCGGAGGCGTGTCGCAGCCTTCCTCACCCATCGGGACCGCCGGACGCCCGTCACCGAAAATCAAATATTGGTGGATGGCGTTGTGGTTGCCCGTCACCGCGAGGCCGATGCCGCCGCCAGCGGCGATGCTGCGACTGCCGGAAGCCACAACCGCTGGCGTGGACGGCTCGCCAGGCGGCACGGTACCGGGCTCTGTCATCGCACCCTCCTTCCAATCCAGTTGAGCGTCGCCAAGGTGAGTGAGCATACGACTGCCGGCAGATCGCGGAACCGTGCCTGCCGCCGCCCTCAGGCAAGCAGAACAACGTTGTTCGGGCGGCGCCATGGCTATGCACGCTCCCACTCACCCAAGCCACCACACCGGGAGCTCACATTCCGCACGGCCGCAGCAGACGGAGACCTGATGCAGGAACGACCATGTCGTCTCATCCATCCACGGGCAGATCGCCAACCGGAGCCCACCAGCCGCCAAGCTCGTCCATGAGCTGATGGCGGTCAGCGTCGGGAGCCGATGCCTCTCATAAACTGGGTCCAGTCGACGAGACGTTGGCGCTGCCGGTGGCGGAAGCCGCCGTCCGCACCATGGCGGCGAGTTCGCCGGAGCGTACGCCCGTCAGCAGTGCGAGAGGCGTCGGCCCGCAGGCGCTTTCCTCGATACCGACCACTGGCACACCCAGACAGACCACTGGCGCCAGACGTGGTTTGAGCGTGCACTCACCTACGCATTCAGGTCCTGCCGCGGTGTTCCCGGCCCGCTTACGCCGAACGTCCCATTGCCTGGCCAACAGGCCACCGGCGAACGGTCGTACCGGTTAGCCGACTACTTGCATCGGCATCTGCAGGTCCACCGCCGATACGTACGACCGCCCACCGGGTTCTGGGATGCCGCACGGCACCACCTGACGAATGCCGAGGACCTGTTCCAACTCGGCCGGTCCGCGCGCATCCGGTTGCGGCTGCGCTACGCCGATCGCCTCTACAGGCGAGCTGGCGACATGGGCCACTGGTCGCCTGGAAATTCTGGGTGTCTGGCGTGCCGGGATCGGAGACGTAGAAGCGTCCGAACAGTTCTACCGGAGAGCGGTTCCGGGCAGCCTCCTCGCTTGCTCGATCGTGTCGGACATCCTCAGGCGCGAAGGAGACGCTGCGGCGGCCAGGGAACTCGAGGACTACCTCGAAGAAGAGATACGCCTCATGAAAGTGGAGCAAAGCCCCAGGAGGAGGATCACCGCAGCAGAAACCGGCGAGGCGCATTGACGGAACGTGACTATGCCGACGTCAGTTACACGCTCCTGGACACGGCGTGGATTCGCTTAAAGGAAGGAACTGGCCGCCTCGCTGCTTGGGCAGCCGGAATGGGGCTGTTCTCGCCAGCGGACAACCTGGCCGCCAGACTGCGCGGAGCCGAGGATTTGGAGAGCGCCGCCGTAAGTCGCTGTAGGCCCTATCGCGTCGCAGGCCCGCAGCCGGTGTCAGCGGATTGGCCGTGAAGAAAGCGGGATTGTTCGAGCGGGGTGAGAGTGGCTCCGACGGCCTTGCAGACGGAGCGGATTGCGCGGGCCGGGTCGGGTAGATCGACGTTCCACAGTGTGACGGAGCTGCCGGTGGCGCCGGCCAGTGTGCGTCCGTCCGGGCTGAACGCCACTCCCATAGTCGAGCGGGTGGGAAGAGTGACTCTGCTCTGGTTCGTGGGGAGGTCCCATAGACGCACCCCTTTCGCGGTGCTCAAGGCCAGCGTGCGTCCGTCGGGGCCGAAGGCTAGCGCCGCCACTGCTTCGCCGGCGCTGAAACTGTCCTGGAGTTTGCCGGTGCGGGTGTCCCATGTCTGGACAGACCTGTTGCTCACGGTGGCCAGGGTGTGCCCGTCCGGACTGAACGCGAGGGACAGCGGGCTCCGGGCTTTCGGCTCGATGGTGTGCTGTGTTCCGCCGGTTGTGGCGTCGAGCAGTGTGACCTGGTCTCCGTCGTTCTCGATGACCACGACGGCGAGTGTGTGGCCGTCCGGAGCGAACGCCACTGCTCTGAGGGGCTGCTTGTAGCCGGTGCGCAGGGTGTGCAGGGTTCCGGTGGACAGGTGCCAGATCCGCAGAGATCCCCCTTGGCTGACGAGGGCCAGCCGCGTTCCGTCGGGGCTGAAGAGCATGGTGTCGAAGTTGCCCACGGTTCGGCTCTGGCTCAGGCGGCCTGTGGCGACGTCGCGGACCTCGATCTTCCCGTTCTTGCCGACCCTGGCGGCCAGGGCGCGTCCGTTCGGGTCGAACCCCACGGCCGCAGAGCGGGAAATGGTGACAGGCAGTTGTTCTCCCTGGCGTGTCGAGTCGGTCTCGAGCGCCAGGGTGGCTTCGCGATCGCCGGTCTCGGGGTTCCAGAGCTGTACCGTCTCCCGGCCCGGTGGCCGGTGGCTGACTGTGGTCACCGTGCGTGAGTCCGGGCTGAAGGCAAGGCCGGTGATGGAGGTGCCGGGACTGCCCGGCAGAGTGACGCGTGGGCGATCGGTGGACAGGCTGTGGACTCGGACGGTGGGATCCAGGTTGCTGCTGGTGACCACGGTGCGACCATCCGCGCCGAGTGCCACGCGCAGGATTCCCCGTCCGAGGTGTCCAGCGGTCAGGGTGGTCAGAGGCGTTCCGGTGGCGGTGTCCCACAGCCTTACGGTGTCCCCCGAGCCGGGCAGGGCGAGGGTCCGCCCGTCCGGCGCGAAAGCCGCTTGGCGGGAGCTCACGGCGCTGTCATTGATGGTGCGTCGGATGGTGCCGGTGGCCACTTCCCGCAGTTGTACCGAACCGTCGGTGCGCACTGTGACGTATGTCCGGCCGTCAGGGCTGATGGCCACAGCGGCGCCCTTGACCGTCCCGTCGTGGACGCTACGGGTGTGGCCGGTGGCCACGTCCCACACGCGCACCAGACCGCTGACTCCCGCCGCGGCGATGGTGCGTCCGTCAGGGCCGAAGGCGACCGCTTGCGGATCGGGATGGCCGGTGAAGCTGTGCCGGGTGCGGCCGGTGGCCACGTCCCACACCCGTACGGCCGCAGGGGAGGCCGCGGCCAGGGTCCGGCCGTCCGGGCTGAGAGCCATGGCGCGAACGGACCCGTCGGGGACTCGCGATGTTCCGAGCTTCCTGCCGGTGGCCGCATCCCACATGCTGATCGTCGCTTCGGTGGCGACGGCGAGGACGCGCCCGTCGGGGCCGAACGCCGCGACCTCGCTGGCTCCGTGTGCGGTGAACGAGTGCCGGAGCTGGCCTGCCGGCAGATCCCAGATCCGGACTCCGCCGTCTCTGCTATGGGTGGCGAGGGTGCGGCCGTCCGGGCTGAGGGCGAGGGTGTCTACGGCCTTGGTGCCGGTGATCAGACGCTTGCGCAGCGGCAGCGCTGCGGCGCTGTACAGGGCAGCGGTGGCTTCGCGGGTTGGGCTGGTTCGGTAGGCATGGACGGCGAGCAGGGCCGCAAGGTCGGGGTCGGAGTCCAGCAGCGCACTGGACTGAGCGGCCAGTTGCCGGGACTCGGCCAGGCGCTGTGCGGTGACTGCGATCTGCCGCTGTCCCCAGGCGAGTCCGGTGGCGACAAGCGCAAGGCACAGTGCCGCGGTGACCGTGGTGAGCACCACGTGGTACCTGCGGCGGCCCCGCTGCTCGTGCTCGCGGCTGGCGTCGAGGAATGCGGTCTCGAGGTCCGTCAGGTCCTCGCGCGGCGCGCCACCGAAGTGTTCCTGGGCGGCGACGAGTCGGCTTCCACGGTACAAGGCGCCCGTTTCGCGGCCCAGATTCTGCCAGGCGTGGGCCGCCTCGGTCAGATTCCGGTGCACACGAAGCCGTTCGCGGTCCTCCTCGATCCAGCCGCGCAGACGGGGCCACGCCGTGATCAACGACTCGTGGGCCAGCTCCACCCTGTCACCGTCCAGGGTGAGCAGTCGAGCCCCGGCGAGGGCCTCTGCCACCTGGGCGATGTCGTCCCGGCCGCTGCCCGGCAGTTCCGAACGATCGATGGGACGGCGAGTATCCGGGGTGCCGTCACCAGGGGCGACCATGCGCAGCAACACCCGGCGGGCGACGGTCGCCTGGTCCTCGGTGAACCGCCCGTAGACCTCCTCGGCGGTTTGGGCGATCGCGCCTTCCAGGCGCCCGGCTGCCTCGTACCCCGCCACGGTGAGAGTCTTGCCGCGGCGGCGGCGCCAGGTCTCCAGCAAGGCGTGGGACAACAGCGGCAGCCCGCCCGGCGCGCTGGTGACTTCATCAACCAGCCGGGCGGTCAGGGTGCGCTCCACGCTCAGGCCGGCGGCCGTCGCCGGTTTGACGACTACGTCCCGCAACTCGGCCTGACTCATCGCTCCAGCCAGCAGATTGGCGCCGCGTAATGCGTCAGCCAGCTCCCGGTGCTCGGCGCAGCGGCCGTAGAAGTCGCCGCGTACTGCCAAAAGCACCCGCAGTCGGCTCTCGGGCCGCCGTGCCGTCAGTAGTAGATCGATGAAGCGAGCGCGCTCCTCCCGGTCGTGACAGAGAGTGAAGACCTCCTCGAACTGGTCGACGATCACGACGGTGTCTGCGCCGTCGCCGCTGACGCCTGGAGCAGGCTTGAAAAGGGGTGCGTGATTGTGGGCGGGGCGTTCGCCCGGTGTCAGGATCCGGATCGCGGCCGGACGCACGTCACGCTCCTGAGCGCTCCGGAGGACGGGTATCAGCCCGGCCCGCAGCAGGGACGACTTGCCGCTGCCGGAGGGGCCGAAGAGCGCGGCGAACCGCTGACGGCGCAGCAGGTCGACGAGGTCGGCGGTGAGCCGTTCGCGGCCGAAGAACAGGTCGCTGTCCCCGGTCTCGAACCGTGCGAGCCCTCGGTAGGGAGGGAGTGATCCGACGTCTGGGGCACCGTCACCGGCGGACTCCGCGACCGCCTCCTTCCAGCGGGCCTCCCACTCCGTCAGGTCTCCACCACACGCACCGGCATAAGCAAGGGCCACCGGCAGCGTGGGCAGCCGTTCCCCGGCCGCTGCCTGCGACAGCGTGGTCACCGAATAGCCGGCCCGCCGGGCAAGCGAGCGGTAGGTGATCCCGCCTGCTTCCGCCCTCAACTCGCGTAATTCGAACGCGAACCGCTGAACCGGACTTGCTGCCGGATCCACCGGTATCTCACGACGTCCCGCCACACCCTCACCCCATTGTTCGGCTGCCTGAACGGTACTGCCGAACAATGCCCGGGCGGCTGAACTCGGTGATCAGCGCACCCCGACCGGGGCTCGCCTGAGCGAACAGGACTCTGCTCCCGCATGGAATCCCTACCCCTCGTCACCGCTTCACCGAAACAGTCACCATCCGCACTGTCGCGATTACTTGCACGCTTCTCAGTGGGCGGCCCTTCGAGGTTGGGCTGGCTCGACGCGTTGCGTGGTATTGCCGCACTGGTGGTGGTGTTCGACCACTCGTCGTACACCTTCATGCCGGACTTCCGGCGAGAGTTGACGCCGTACTTCAGCACCAGTCGCTACGGCATCATGGTGTTCTTCCTGGTGAGCGGCTACATCATCCCCAGCTCGCTGGAGCGCCGGGGCTGCGTCCGCACATTCTGGATCGGACGGATCTTTCGTGTGTACCCGCTGTGGGCGGCTGCCGTCACCGCGCTCCTGACACTCAACGCCTTGGGCATCGCGGAGATACGCGACTTCGGCCCCCAGACGGTCACCACCGTGGCAGTCGCCCACGTCACCATGCTCCAGGAACTGCTGGGCACACCCAACCTCCTGCTCGTCCTTTGGACGCTCTCCTACGAGATGTCCTTCTATCTGCTGGTCGTCGCTCTCTTCACGGTCCGCCTTCACCGGCACTCCGCAGCGCTCGCGATCATCCTGGCCGTCCTCGCCGCCAGCAGCGTGACGGCAGGCGTGGCACTGCCGCCCTCTGCCCTGTCCGGCGTCTTCGGGACCGGCCCGGTGATCGCGTACGCCTCAGTCGCCATGGGAGTTGCCCTCTGCTGTGCCAGCGCCGCTTCCGTCGTCCTCCGGGGGATCGGGGGCGTGCTGGGCGGGGCGCTGGCGCTCGTACTGGTCCCGTTCAACGGCACTGTCCCCTCGTGGGAGGGCCTGGTGATCCTGGCCGTGATGTTCCTCGGCACCACCATCTACCGCGCCGAGAACGGTCAGTGCACCTGGCGCTTCGCGGCCGTAACCGCCGCTATCGTGGCCACCTGCGCTGTGGCAAGCGCGTACTGGTGGGGCGACGGTGAGCAGTTCGCGAGGCGCGGATGGACTACAGCCTTCCTGCTGGCTGTGCTCACTTTCGCCGCCGGACTGGCGTTGCGCAGTCGGCGCGTGCCACGGGTCCTTACCGGACTGGGCACGATCAGCTACTCGGTCTATTTGGTGCATCCAGTGCTGCTGACGGTCATCGACAGCACAGCCGGCAGACGTCGGCAGGACAGTCTCGCGCTCGAAATGGCGTTCTTCACCCTGCTACTGCCCCTGTGCCTGCTGACCTACCGATACATTGAAGCGCCGAGCCAGACCTTGGGCCGCAGACTGGCACGCCGCGCGCAGTCGTCGTGACGAGCGGCCGCACCACCGCTGGTGACTCGCGTATAAGCGTCCAAGACTATTCGCGCGAAAGTGTCCTGCTGACCCCGCCCCGATCTGGCCCCATGTCGGAATTGACCTCATCGAGGGCAGACACTTCGACGCTAATTCGAAGGACTTATTGACGCGATTCCTGAAAGGTGACGCGGCTGTTGAGCTGGGAACTTGCGACATCGACGAAGGTCTGGGCCTGAGGGCGACACGCTCGGCGCCTTCGTCGAGAGTGTCAGATGGTGTGGGTGGGCGCTTTGCCGTCTTCGGATGTCACCAGGACCACCGCGAGGGTGCTTCGTCGCTCGGCAGGGCGTGGTCGGCTCAGGGGAAGTCTGCTGCGGTGATGCCGTCGGGCTGTCCGAGCGGCCACTCCACCAACTCGATCCGGTATCCGTCTGGGTCGGTGAGCCACGAGGTCTTCGGGCCGTGGGGGCCGCCTGGGTACTGGAGGGGCCCGGGTTCCAGTCCGGCTTCGGTCAGCGTCTCCAGGCTGGTGGTGAGCGTATCCACCTGGATCGCGAGGTGGTCGAAGCCGCTGCCTACGTCGACCGGTCCGTCGCCGGGGCGGTGGACCAGTTCGAGCGAGGCCGTAGGTTCGTTGGGGAAGTGGAGGATCACGAGGCGAGCCCCGTCGCCGCTCTCGACCCTGCCCAGTTCGGCGTAGCCCAAGGTGGTGTAGAAACCGAGCGAGCGGTCCAGGTCGGTGACGCGGTAGGAGACGAAGAGCGTTTTCACGCGGCGGCCTCCTCGGGTCGGAGCACCCGGTAGCGCAGGTGCGTCACGTCTCGGTCCTCGAGCCGTCGGACGAGATCGAGTTCGATGTGGTGGCTATCCAGGTGGTCGAACAGCCGTCGGCCGCCCCCGAGAAGGACCGGGATCAGGTGGATCTCCATCTCGTCCATCTGCCCGGCCCGCAGAAGGGCGCGGGCGGCCCCCGCCCCGTGGACCATGACCGGCCGGTCGTTTGCGGCTGCGCGGGCACGGCGGGCGCAGTCCTCGACACCGGTGACGAAACGCGCGTGGCCGGGTGGCACGTCCCCCTCGTCTACCTGGTGGGTGAGTACGAAGATGGGCACGCCGTCGTGGTGGTCGCCTTGCCAGCCTCCGGCGAGTTCGAAGGTCCGGCGGCCGGAGATCACCGCGCCGGTTGCCAGCGCTTCGCGGTAGACCTGGCCGCTCGGACCGTCGGACTCACGGTCGTCGAGCCAGTTGAAGAGCCGTCCGCCGCCACGCCCGAGCTCCTGCCCCGGCTGGTCGTCCGGGCCGGCGATATAGCCGTCGAGTGACATCGACATGTACAGCCGAATCGGATTGATCACCTTGGCCACCCTCTCTCCTCCAAGACGCCGGGACTCGGCCTCTGCTTGGCCCGCCGACGGGGCCCGCTTGTCAGAAGGGAAGACTTCAGGCAGCCGGCAGACTCATCGGCCCGGCGTGCCGGTCTGCTGCCGGGCTGAGAGGGCCGGCCGCAGGCTGCGGTGGATACACCGGTCGCGTTCGGGCCGGGCGGTCCTGCTCTCGTGGCATTCGGCAGAGCTCGAAGCGGGCCCCGGCACGGACCGGTCAGTTCGAGATCTCCCACCAGGGAGGGCGCCGCTCGTCGGTGACTCCTATCCGGATCGGCTCGTGCGGGCCGCTGCTCTTGTACTGCGACAGCTGGTCGTCGGTCACGAACCACGGGGCGGCGGGCAGGTCCGCCTCGGGGAAGGACTCCTGCACGGAGAGGTACGTGAAGGCGATGGCGGCCCGCTGGGAGTCCGTGAGCGAGTCCACTGTGCTGTCCGCCGGGCCCTCGAAGCGGCAGTGGGTTCCCGCCGGAGGGCCCGGCGTGTCGTTGACCGGCAGGGGGCGGTCGATCAACCGCCGGTAGACGCTGATGGTCTTCTCCGTCCCGTAGCGCGACGAGGGCAGGTGGACGGGAGGGAGGAGGGCGGAGAGCTCCCGGACGGTGAGGGAGGTGCGTGTCCCCTCCCGCGCGTTTTGCCGGATGGCGTCCAGTCGGGACAGGCGGATGAGCCACTTGCTTCCCGACCGCCAGTTGACCACCGTTAACACGACGGCCAGGGCCACCAGCCAGCCGTTGCCGCCCCAGTGCAGACTCGACGTGCCCCACCACCACGGCGGGACGGCCAGGAGGAGAAGGACGCCCGCGCCGCGGGCCACCCAGGCGGACGGATCGCGGTGTGACATCCGGTAGCCGAGCCGGGGCTGGCGCCGAGGGACCGCGCGTGAGGTCAGCCCGTGCACGAAGGCGTTCGCGCCGGTTGTGATCTCGTCGAACACCCAACCCGCGCGCTCGGGCGACGGCATGGTGGTCAGGTATTCCTCGATTTGGGCGGCGAGGAATTTGGCTGTGAACATGTGGGCGGCGGTGAGCGCGGTGAAGACGAGCCACATCCGGTCGACCGGTACGGAGACAGCGGCCACCTGGAGGGACTGGCCACCTGCCAGGAGACGGGTGAGGACGACGGCGACGGCCAGCAGACCGCCGACGGCCAGGATCCGCTCCGCATTGCGGGCTCCGGCCACAATGCGCCGTTGCGAAGGACTCGGATCATTCACCGGCACACGATCGTTCAACTGCGGCTGGTTGGCAAGCCTTCACCTGCGGTGGTCGACGCCTGGCCCATCAGCAACCCGTGAACGCGGCGGCAATCCACACCAGAAGGAGCGCCCGGGGCGGCCCGCTGGATGGCCCGCGGACGGCAGACGGCGCACGCGACCGGCACGGTGTCGGCACCGTACGGGCCAGGCAGTGTCCGGGCGATCTTGTAGTGGAGTCGGGGGGGGGGAGCCGGTGTGCTGGCCGGGTGGGGTGGCTGGGAGAGTAATTGCCTGTGACGAATTCTGATCTTGCTCGCCGTATCCATGCCACCTCTCATCTGACCGGCCAGTTCACGCTCCGGTCGGGACGTACTGCGACGGACTACTTCGACAAGTACCGGTTCGAGGCGGATCCCGTCCTGCTGGATGAGATCGCTCGGCGGATGGCCCCTCTGGTGTCGTCAGGCACGCAGGTGCTGGCCGGCCTGGAGATGGGCGGCATCCCGGTAGTGACCGCGCTCGCCCGACACACTGGACTTCCTTGCGCGTTCGTGCGCAAGCAGGCCAAGCCGTATGGCACGTGCCGTCTAGCCGAAGGCGCAGAGGTTGCGGGCCGGAAAGTGCTGGTCATCGAGGACGTCGTCACCAGCGGTGGGCAGATCGTGCTGTCGACCGCGGACCTGCGGAACCTGGGCGCGCAGGTGGATGAGGCGCTGTGCGTGATCGACCGGGGGCAGGGCGGTGCCGAGGCCCTCAAGGCAGAGGGAATCAGCCTGTTGTCACTGTTGTCGGCCGAAGAGCTGCGGGCTGCTGCCGCGTCCTGACGCCAGGCCGTGTCCGGCCGCCGACCTGGGGCGTTGTCCGGAACATGACGGGGCGGGGAGATCTTTCGGACGGGCAGTGGGCGCAGTTGGAGGCGGTACTGCCGGTGAGCAACAACCGGTGCAGGCGGTGGCGGAACCACCGTCAGGTGGTCAACGGGATACTGCACCGGGTGCGGACCGGGGTGCCGTGGCGGGACCTGCCGGAACGGTTCGGCCCGTGGAAGACCGTGTATGAACGCCATCGGCTCTGGTCGGCCGACGGCACCTGGGAACGGCTGTTCCAGCAGGCCCAGGGCGCTGCCGACGCGGACGGCGCGATCGACTGGGACATCTGCGTGGACTCCACCGTGATGCGGGCCCACCAGCACGCCGCCGGGGCCCGTAGAACCCCACCACCGGCGCCGAGTTGTTCAAGGGGGTCGTAGCTGCAGAACACCTGAGCGAGAAACCCTGGTTGAGGTTGCTCGGGCACTCGGCGGCGGGGTGCGGCAGGCGAGGGCCTGGGCCGCTCCCGTGGTGGGTTCACCACCAAAGTCCACCTGAGCGCCGATGGTCGCTGCCGCCCTCTGTCTCTCACTGTCGCGCCCGGGCTGCGGGCGGACTGCACGCAATTCGAGCCGGTCATGGACAAGATTCGTGTGCCCCGGGCCGGGCTGGGCCGCCCGCGTCGGCGTCCGGAAAGCCTCAGCGCGGATAAGGCGTACAGCAACCGCACCATTCGCGCTTATCTGCTGTCGGCGCTGCTACGGGCAGGGATGTTCTTTCCCTGTCGGCCCCCATTTCGCCCGCTTGCTATCGCGTGTCACTGTGCCACACAGCATTTCCGTGGCCGTCGAGCCGTCGGAGTGGCCTCGCACCACGGCGAGGAGCTTGTCTTCCGTCAGACGGCCACCGCTGGCCGCACCGTGCGCGTCGATCCAGCCGGTGGCACCGTTGAAGCCTCCGCCGCCAAGTCCCTGGTACAGCACGGCCTGCACCAGCCCTCGGTCCAGGCGCTCGTCGTGCCGGCCAGTGGTGCGCCAGGCCTGGTCGATGCTTTCGGCGAGGTAACGCAGCGCGTCCCAGGCGAGCGCGACATGGGCGTCCCCGCGCAGGGCCCGGCCCCGGATGCTGTGGTCGCTGCCGTAGGCCCGGTCGTACGCGGCGAGGAAGGCGGAGGCCTCCGGGCTCTTGTCGGCCAGGGCGGGGGCGTAGCCGTGCGAGGCATAGAAGAGGGTGAGGCCCTTGAAGTGGTCCCAGGGGCGCTGCTGATCAGTGAGCGCGTTGATGACGTCGTCGCCGGCCAGCACGCTTATTTCCGGGCAGCCGCTGGAGATCCGGGAGACCTCGGCGAGGAAGAGCTGGAACTGGCTGGCCCGCGCAGACCAGACCACTGCCGTCCTCGGTTCTTCGTTCACCGTTCGGCACACCTCGCGGGCCAGGTCTTCCAGGGTCGGTACCGGCCGGCCGCCGAGCGCCGTGGGCAGCGGGTCCGGCTCCGGGGCGTCGGTGGGCGTGTAGAGGAGGACATCGGTGCGCGAGGGCCCATAGGCAGTGCGGAAGGACGCGGCGAGGCTGTTGCTGTACGCGTCGGTGGCATCGGCGACGAGGCTCACACGGCGCGCCTTGCGACCGCCCGTGGCCATGGCCGCGTCAGACGCGAACGCAGCCATGACTTCAGCGGCCTGCTGGTCGGTGGGTGCAGTTTGGTAGTAGTGCTCGCCCTGGCGGAGCAGGTCATCCGCGGTGCCCGAGGTCCCGACCATCGGCACACCTGCCTTGTCGAGGATGCGCATCGCTTCGTAGGTGTTGCGGCGGCTCTGCCCGAGTCCGACGACCCCGGCAATGGACGGGTCGCTCGCGGCGAGCTCCGCGATGCGTTCGGCGACGGCGGGGGCATCCTTGAAGCGGTCCCCGGCGTTGGCTGCCAGGACCCGCAGCGGGACCCGCTCGCCCGAGCTCAGGGCCTGGGCGTTGATGCGCTGCTGGGCCACGGCGATTCCGCGGAGTTCGGCGTACGTGCCGCCACGCACCGGATCTTCCGCGTCCTTGCCTCCTGTCAGCGGGCCGAAGTAGACCACCGTGCGGCGTCCGGGCCGCGGATCGTCCGCGGCGCGGTCGGCGAGTTCCTGGTCCACCTCCTCGTTCTGCTGCTCGATCTGCTCCAGCACGGTGCGTACGGCCTGCTCGCTCGGCCCTTTTCCGAAGCCTGCGGCCCCCTCGCTGACGCCGACGCACTGGCCGTCGGTGCCGAGGAAGGTGGAGCCCTGGCAGGGGTCGTCCTCTTCGCGGTTGAACAGGCCAGGGACGAGGAGGAAGCTGGCCACGACCGCGATCGCGAGCGTGCCCGCACCCAAGGCCCCGGCCACCTCCGTGACCGGCCCCCAGCGTGGTGACGGCGTCACCAGCGTTGGCCAGCGGCCGAGCCAGTACACGGCGGCCTGGTCGTCGTCGGGTCCCTGTGCGACGGGGACGACGATGCCGGTCGGTTGATCCGGCGTCATGCCCCGGCGCTCGATGTTGATCAGCTCGGCTCCCGCCTGGGCGAGGCTTGAGGCGTGGAGGTCAGGGATCCGGGCGGCCAGTGATCGTACGCCGCCGGCCACCGCGAATACCGATGTGCACCGCAAGTCGGCTACGGCGGAGCGTAGTTCCCGCAGGAAGCGCTGTACTCGCGAGTCCTGGGGCCCGGCCTCGTCGAAGAGGAGCACGAACCGGGATGTGCGGCGCCGTCGCCACGGATGCAGGAACCGGGTCCGGCATGCCTGTTCGAGGTCGGAGAGCACCGCCTGCATGAGCACCCGGTCCAGCTGCTCGGGGTTGTCCCGCAGTTCGGTGTGGACGAGGTCGAGCGCGGAGCGGAAGAAGTCGGTGGGCGGGCTGCCCTGCTGCTGGCGTACCCACCGGGCATACCAGCGACGGCTGCGGGCCCGGCCCAGCATGTGCCGGTTGATCCGCCGACCGTAGAAGGCGCGCGGCAGCCGCTGGAACAGCGGGCCGGCGACAAAGTTCCACAGCAGCTCCAACAGCGTCCCGCCGCTGGCCTGGTCGCGCCCGCCGAGCCACCACAGTGTCTGTGCCGTGCGGGACCACGCGCGGTGCTGTGCGTAGCAGTGGTTGCGCAGCTCGGTGTGGCGGTGCTCCCTGAGGCCGTCGAAGGCGGGAGCGGTGACGACGGAGCGCAGCAATCGGTAGCTGTGCAGGCGCAGTTCACCGGTGCCGGGCGGCATGGTTTCCTTGAGCTGGTTGGTGAGCAGTTCGAACAGCTCGAGCGGTGGTGGATCGGCGCCGTCAGGAATTTGCGGGATGTAGGCGTGAGGGGCGAGCACCTCATTGCGCCCGCGCATCCGCGATCGCAGCCCGGCTACGATCCGCTGTCCCGCATCCCCGCCGTCGGGTTCGTGAAGCAGTACGACCGGCACTCGGCTGCGGGTGCGGCGTGACTGGACCACCAGTCTGTCGAATGCCTCGATGAACCGGTCGACGCCGGGATAGGCCGGAGTGCGGCTCTGCGGATCCCCCATGGCCATGGGCTGGCCCTCCTCGTTTTCCTTGGAGCCCAGGACTGTTTTCCTCAACTGATCTACTCAAGCAGGGGGTTGGATTGCACTGGGAGCCTTTTCTGCTTTCCGCCGGGCCTGTTCGGGTGGGTCCTGTGTGCGTTCCTGGAGCAGCACGTGGAGAGCTCGGCGCGTGTTTCTGGTCGAGCTGGTCCGCTCAGCGCCAGAACGGGACCCGAGGTAGTTGGATTACCGCGGGCCGCACCATCGTGCGAGCTGCCGGGAGAGCTGGCCGTGCATCAGCCGAGCCTTCGACGATCCCGAACGGTTCGGGTCGCTGGTCGACGGCGTGGCCGTAGACGGTTCAGGCCGTTGGCCCGCGGGTGTGGCGGAACTCGCTGGTGGCGATCTCGAAACGGCCTCCACACACGCCTGTGTGAACGGGCGGCGCGGGCGTTGTCAGTGGGCGAGGGCACACTGACGGCATGAGCGCCTCTTCGCCCACCCCAGCTGATGCGACCCACACCTCCCTTGTCTGGGTGGAGTCGATGGGCGGACCTTTGATCGTCATCCCCGTCTCCGCGCTGGCCGCATGGCGCGGGTGCACCGCGAGCGGGCTCATGGTGGGAGACGCCACCGCTCCAGACGACTACGACCGGGCCTGCGCGGTGGACGATCTTGCAGGTGTGATCACCGTTGGCGAGGACGGTGCTCAGGCACTGGTGCTTGCGGACGAGCCGGCCACCAGCTGCTATCTGCCCGTGCATCGGGCCTTCCTGCGGTGGCTTGCTGCCGACTGCGAGGCAGGGCTGAAGGCCGCAGCAGAGGCTGTCCTCGCGGACCCGGCCACCGACTGGGAGGAGTGCGGCACATGGGTGTCGGACGGTCCGGCCATGCTGATGGACTCCGCCGAAGCAGGATCCGACCTGGACACCGAGTATCCCGACGGTGGGATGCCCGCCCAGGCACGGGTGCCACTGCCCGCTGGCCGCTGGAGGGTTCGAGCCGCCCACACCAAGAGGGACGAGGGAAACTGGGTCGGCCTAGTCCAGCTCCTGCCTACCGGGTCCTGAACGGGCAGGTGCTCCGACGAGTGCCGTCGCGTGCGGCGCGCATGGTTGTGCAGACGGGTATTGCCGAGCATCGGGTGGACTGCATCCGGTGTTCGTACTCTTGGCTACGCTCAGGACGGCACCGGCCGCCTCGCCACAGGCGGCCTCAACGGCAGACTTCGGCTACGGGGAGACGACCACGTGCACAGCCGAACTCTCCGGGCATACAGCACTGGTGAGCGCGGTTAATGTCACTCCGGACGGCGTGCACGTAGCTGCCTCGTCGGCAGACGGCACAGCGGGTGTGGGACACGAACATGGGCAGGACAGCGGCCAGGGTCCGGAACGAGGGCGAATCGCTGTGTTGCGCCTGGAATCCGGACAGCACACCTTTGGCGGTCGGCGGCCAGCAGGGTCTCTACCTTTACGAGTTCTACCGATGGACCCGTCGTCACGTGCACGTCGGCCGCACGAGCCCGCCTCGGTAGCGACCTTGGTGGCCGGCGGTTGCGGACCGTGGCCTGCCCCTATCGGGTCAGTGGTAGCCTCCCGCCGGCGACCAGCAGGCTGTTGGAGTGCTGGGAGACGTCGACGAGGACCTTCCATGCGTCGTCCTGATGGCAGGTGAAGCGTGCCATCAGCACACCGAGGGCCATGTCGATGGCCCCACGGGTCTCCATCGCGTGCGGGAGCTGTTCGCGCTCCTGCAGCAGCTCCGCCGTTTCACGCAGGGCGGCATCGTCTTTCTCTTCGCCTATTGTCGGGCCGGGATCCTGCTCGGAGGGCGTCTGTGCCGGTTCAGCGCGACCGCGTCGAACCTGCGGCTGGGGAGGTCGCATAGCCGACGCCCGCCCGGAATGCCTACCTGCACGCCATGAACTGGGCCCAGTTTCCGGGCGTGCGGCTCGATCGCAGCGCCGCGTGGATGCCGTCACGTTCCGCGGGTGCTGGTGTAGCGCACGTTCGGGCCCCACTTCGCCTGCGCCGCTGCCATGCACCACTGGCACAGCGGGGCGCCGCCGCGGCCGTACCGGTGAGTCTTGCGGTGGCATGCGCAGCACGGGCCGACCTGGTCGCCCGTGCAGATGAGCGCGGACGGGTCCGGCTCGGTGATCCGGGGCGGGGGAGTGGTCATCGTGTGCGTCCTGTTCCGGGTGACGTTCCGGCGCCACCGAGGTCGAAGAGTACGCCTCGACCGGCACGGTTGTTCGATCATGCGCGCCGGGAGGCAGGGGTTGCTGCTGTCACGGCCGGGCTAAGTCGAGGATGTGCAGCTGAGCGTCGGGCTCGCAGTGGGTGCACGATTCGAGGCCTGCGGTCAGCAGCCGGCGGGCCTCATCACTGCTGACCGCACGGCGCCGCTTGCCCGCCATGTAGCAGTCGCCGGCGTGGACCTGGACGGGGGTGCGGTCGGCGCCGATGCCGAGTTCGACGATCCACTCCGGTTGCTCGGGCCGGCTCTGCCGGCCGCGTTCCTCTTCGGCCCGCCGCCGCTGGACCGCTGCGATCTTGCGGTCGATGCGCTCTATCCAGAGGGCATGCCCGACCCGCATTCTGTGGAATCAGGGTCTGTCCAGCAGTTTCGGCATGCGCTGCGGGGCCCCGCTACAGTCGGAAGCCGGTCTGCCTGGGTGGTGCCGGCGGGATGGCCGAGGGTGCACCACAGGCAGCCCAGAGCGTGAGTCGCTGATCACATGGGCTGCCATCACTCTGATGACCAGGCGTATCACCCGCTGGACCTGCCGTGGTGCCGGCCCGCAGACTTTCCGAGGGCACGAACGGAACTGATCATCATGGCCCTGCCGACGGGCAGGGCCACCTCCTCTTGGCCGCGACGACGCCGTCACTTGGACGACGGACGGGCGGCTCCGGAACGAGTCGACTGCCATGACGGCCAGGAGTCTCTCGTCCCGGCTCACCCAGCGGGCAAACGGGCGGCCCCGGACCGCACGTCCGCGCGGGTCCGGGGCCAGTGACGCCTGTCGCGCCGTGTCACCGGTTCGATGCCTCGGTGCGCAGGGTCGCCGCGTCCGTCGGCTACGAGGCGGTCTTTGTCCCGATGCCGTGGGCGAGGAGGCTCTCGGCGGTGTCCTCGATGGTGTCTTCGATGGGGCGCGCTCGCCATCCGAGGAGCTGCTCCGCCTTGGTGCTTGTGGCGTCGAGGTCCCGGCCGAGCTGGTGTTTGAGCAGTCGCAGTTCCGGGTTCACGATGCCCAGTGTGCGTGCGGCCCAGACGGGCAGTTCGCGGGTCGGGGCCTTCGCGGCGCGCTCACCGAGGCGGTCATGCAGGATGCGTGCGATGTCGATGACGCGCAGGCTGTGCCCGGCGATTGCCAGGAAGCGTTCGCCGGCGGCTGCCGGATCGGTCATCGCGCGCAGGTGCAGATCCGCGACGTCGCGCACGTCGACGAAGCCCATCCCGAAGGGAGGGCACGCAGGAACCTGTCCTTCGAGCATTCGGCGGACCAGACGCAGGGATGGCGGGTCGTCCAGGCCGAGCAGGGGTCCAAGGACCCCCACGGGATGAACCGCCGCCAGTTCCAGGCCACCGCCTTCGTCCTGGACGAACTGCCAGGCGGCGCGTTCGGCGAGTGTCTTGGACCGCTGGTAGGGCGGGATGTCGCTGTCGACGTCTGTCCAGTCCTCCTCGGTGAACGGGGTCGAGCGCGGAGGGTGCCCGATTCCGATGGCGCCGAAGGCGCTGGTCAGGACGACCCGGCGCACGCCGGCGTCGCGGGCTGCGCGCAGCACTCGCAGGACGCCCTCGCGTGCCGGGACCACCAGGTCGTCATCGTTCGCCGGCGTGTGGCGCAGGGTCGGCGAGGCGACGTGTAGGACGAAGTCGCAGTCGGCGACGGCAGCGTCCCAGCCCTTGGGCTGTTCGAGGTCGGCGCGTACGACCGTGAGTCGGTCGTCGTCGAACGGTGTGGCCGCGTGCAGCCAGGACCGCAGCGCCGGCTCGCGTTGCAGGTCGCGGACCGTGGTGCGGACGGTGTGCCCGGCATCCAGCAGGGCTTGGATGCACCAGCTCCCCACGAAGCCGGTTCCTCCGGTGACCAGTACTCGTGTCATCTGTCTCTCCTCAGCTCTCGGCTCGTGCAGTAAGGGGTGCCAGCGGGTGCGCCGCACGGTGGTGCTGGGCGGCGGCCACGCTGCTTCCGAGGAGGGCGTGGCCGATCATGATCGGGTAGATCACGGCGCGTTCGAACAGGCCGATGTTCCACATCCAGCCGCTGAACACGTCGGTCATGAAGAGGGGGAACGCGATCAGTCCGGCGGCGCCGAGAGTGATGCTCGCGAGCGACCGGCCCCGGGTGAGACCGATGCGTGCGCCGCCGGTTCCGACGGCGATCGCCATGATGTTGCCGGCGAGCATGACGCCCTGTGCGCCGAAGGTGTGGAACGCGATCAGGCCGTTGTCGACGTTGGCGTTGGAGCCCTGGAAGAGGCCGACGAGCGAGACCCCTGTGCCGGCGAGGACGGCGAGGCTGATGATGATGATCGGGCGGGCGCCCTTGCGCGGGTCGAACACGAGGAACGCACCGACGATCAGGAGGGTGCCGTAGAGGACCCAGCCGGTGTCCATGACGGCGCCGAGGGGGGAGTTGGCGACTTGTCCGAACGCGGTCTGCGGCGGGCCGGTCAGGCCGAGGTGGCTGACCCAGTTGTGCAGGGGTGAGTACGGCGGGTCCTGCCATGCGGCGGCGGTGATGAACTCGGCGGCCCAGGACATGAGCGGGCCAAGAAGGATGAGGAGGGCTCCGGCGCGGGCAGCGGCGCCGGAGCGGACGATGGGGTTCATGCGAGAGCCATGCCGGGGACTCGCTGGCGGATGGCCTCCATCTCGGCTTCGTCCGAGACACCCTGCCAGTCGTAGCGGGGGGTGTACGGGGCCTCCAGGGCGCGCACGTCGTCGTCGGTGAGCTCGGTGTCGAGGGAGGCCACGGCCTCGTCGACCTGCCGGACCGAGCCGGCGCCGACCAGCGGCGCGGTGACGACCGGCTGGCGTCGCAGCCAGGCAAGCGCGACCTGCGCGCGGCTGACGCCGTGAGTATCCGCGACCTGCCCGACGGCGTCGATGATCGCGTGGTTGGATGCCTCCTCGGCCGGCGAGTAGAGCAGGTCCGCGTAGGCGCCGTCCGTCTCGGAGCGCACCGTCGAGAGGGCGTCGTCCCACGCGCGGGTGAGGCGGCCCCGGGCCAGCGGCGACCAGACGATCGTGCCAACGCCCTCGTCCAGGCACAGCGGGATCATCTCGCGCTCCTCCTCACGGGCGAGGAGGTTGTAGTGGTCCTGCATCGACACGAACCGCGCCCAGCCGTTTTCCTTCTGCAGGCGCAGCGCCTTCGCGAACTCCCACGCGTGCATGGACGACGCGCCGAGGTAGCGGACCTTGCCGGCCTTCACGAGGTCGTTGAGTGCTTCGAGGGTCTCCTCCCAGGGGGTGGAGTGGTCGTTGCGGTGGATCTGGTAGAGGTCGATGTAGTCGGTGCCCAGGCGGCGCAGCGAATGGTCGACCTCGGTCATGATCGCCTTACGTGACAGCCCCCGTCCGTTGGGTCCCAGCCGCATGGGGTGGCGCAGCTTCGTGGCGATCACCACTTCGTCGCGGTCGGCGAAGTCCTTGAGCGCCCGGCCGAGGATCTCCTCGCTGGAACCGTTGGAGTACATGTTCGCGGTGTCGAAGAAGTTGATTCCCGCTTCCAGCGCGTGCTTGATGAGCGGGCGCGCGTCCTGTTCGCCCTTCGACCAGACGGGGTGCCCGCGGTCGGGCTCGCCGTAGGTCATCGCACCGATCGCGATCGGGGATACGTCGAGGCCGGTCATGCCGAGCTTGATGTAATGCATGACGCTCCTTAGAGTATGTGGAGAACTCTCCATTTAACGTAGTGGAGAACTCTCCACTTAGCAAGGTGAGGTCCCGTGGTCCGCTCGGACGCCCGTGAGAACAGGGCGCGCATCCTCGCCGCCGCACGCGAAGCCCTCGCGGCGGACGGCAGCACGTCGATGAACCAGATCGCTCAGCGCGCGGGAGTCGGGGCGGGCACCCTGTACCGCAACTTCCCCACGCGAGAGTCGCTGGTCCTGGCCGTCTACCAGGACGAGGTGGCACGCATCACCGGCACCGTGCCTGACCTGCTGGCCCGGATGCCTCCACTGGAAGCGCTCCGCCACTGGACGACCGACCTCGTCGAGGCCATGCGCAGAAAACATGGCCTCGGCGACGCTCTCGGCCCGGGCGCGCACCAGGCGATCAGCGAGCAGAGCTACGGGCCGGTCATCGCCGCGATCACAGAACTACTCGACGCCGGCAAGAAGGACGGAAGTATCCGCCCGGACGCCGACCCAGGCGACTTCCTCCAACTCACCGGCGCACTGTGGCGCGCCGCGTCCAGCCCCGAGGACCGGGCACCCCACATGCTCGCGCTCATCCTCGACGGACTCCGCACGCACCGGTAAACGACACGCACGCGACAGGGCCCGTCGGATGAACGACTCTTCTGCGGAATCAGACTTGTCAAGCTTGCATTGCTTTGCCCTGTCGGACGCCGACGATCGGTAAGAGTTGAGCTGTGCTGGGTGCCGTGATCTGCCGGGGTGTTGGCCCGGCCGGAGTCGGGGTATCGGCGAGTCTGCCGAGGAGTTCGTCGATCGCGGTCTGACCGTCGGTGATAGCGGCTTGTTCGTCCTCGGTGAGCGGGATCGAGACGGCCATCCTCTGCAAGTTGCCTTTGGCTTCAAGGAGTTGGGCTCTTGTGGAGTCTTTTGGAGAGTAGAAGTCGCAGCGAGCGCAAGCCATACGGCGCTGGCACTGTTCGAAGAACGTGTAGGTGCAGTAGCCGTGCCCGAGGTCGTAGTGCTGCCAGGGCTCGCCGGCCGCGGCAGCGCCGGAGGTGACCGCGTCGCGGTCGACGAGGACCTCGATGGTGCGTACGGTGCGGGCGAAGTACCCGGCGTCCTCATATGCCTTGGTCAGCGTGTTGGGAGGTGAGGGTGATGACCACGAACGGAGCGGCTCGCCGGGTGTCGACGGTGATGCATGTGCGTTGCCCGGACCGGCTGGGGGAGGAAACCTACCGGCAGGTCCTGGAGTTGCTCGCGGAGCTCTCCCCCCCCGTAGTGCAGGCCCTGCCGCCCACGGCGGCCCTGGTGGAACTGAAGGGCGCGCTGCGCTACCACGGCACGGACACGCGCCGCCTGGGCGAGGTCCTGCGCGTCCGTTCCCTCTCGCGGCTGGGCGTCGACGTCCGCGTCGGCATCGGCCCCTCGATCACCGTTGCGGCCACCGCCTCCGCCCAGATCCCACAGCCCGGCGGAGTCCTCGCCGTCGAACCCAACGAGGCGAGCACATGGCTGGCGCCGCTGCCGGTCGAGGCCCTGCACGGCATCGGGTCCCGCCAGGCCGCGGTCCTAACCGATTACGGCATCCACAGCGTGGGCCTGCTCGCAGCCGTCCCGCCCGCCACCGTGCAGCGTCTGCTGGGCGGCCGCGCCGGCCGCACGGCTGCGACCGGGCCCGCGGCATCGACCGGCGCCCCGTCGTCCCTCGCCACCTGCCCGCCGCCGCGACCGTCCGCCACGCCTTCCCCCGGCAGTCTTTCGCCGGTGGTGGCAAGTGGGAGAAGACCCGCGCGCAGTCACCGGGCTGGGTGCGGTACTCGTCCGCGAGGACCCGGGGGGGCGGACGACGATGCTGTCGCGGGGCAGGAATTCGCGCGGGTAGCCAGCGTAGAAGATCTCGCCGTCGCGGCGGATCCACTCGCTGTTGTAGACGACGAGGCCGGCGCCGGCGGCGTTGTGGAAGCTGACGGCGAAGTTGTCGTGGCAGATCACCGCCAGCGGGATCCGGCGGTCCCGGGCAAGACCGGCCACCAGGGGCACCTTCTCGAAGTGCGACAGCAGCACGTCGGCCCGCTGGGCCCGGGCGGCGAAGTCCAGTCCCTGCGGGAAGGGCACCACATGCACGCCGTCGATGTCATAGCACTTCTCCGTGCGATGTGCCGGTTTGGTGTCCGTGGGTGGGTGTCAGTGACGGGGTGTCAGGTAGCGGTGTTTGTGCTGGTGGGGTGTTGAGGTCGGGGCGGGGTCACTGACGTGGGGTGGTGTCTGTTGCTGATG